>NZ_JBHVHU010000001.1:0-298893 GCF_042799915.1 Microbacterium sp. NPDC057659
TAAGCCGACGACTTGATAACACCCTCTGTTCTTCTGCGAGATGAACGCGTCCACTTTGTGGTTCTCGACGTACGGTCGGGAACCAAACAACACACGAACGTTGTGTTGCCCGGTTACATGTCAATAGTGTTTCGGCGGCCATAGCGTGAGGGAAACGCCCGGTCACATTCCGAACCCGGAAGCTAAGCCTCACAGCGCCGATGGTACTGCAGGGGGGACCCTGTGGGAGAGTAGGACACCGCCGAACTCCTCTTAGGTAAGATGGCCACCCATTGTTGGGTGGCCATCTTGCGTTAACAAGCCTCTACAGGGAGTCAGAATGTCGGAAGATCAGCACCACCGTCGCGAGGACGGGGATTCGTCGCGCTCCGGCTCCTCGAACGGCAAGAAGCGTTCGTACTCCGACGCCGCCGGCCGCGCACCTCGCTCGGGTGGCAATGACCGCAGCAGCTCGCGCCGAGATGACCGCAACGGCTCCGGCGACCGCGGCTATCGAGGTGATCGCTCGCAGGGCGATCGGTCCTATCGACGCGATGACTCGCGTGGGGGCGATCGTTCGTACCGGAACGACCGCGGCCAGGGCAGCGGCCGTCCGTACCGCAGCAGTGACCGTCCGCAGGGCGACCGTCCGTACAAGCGCGATGAGTCGCGCGGGGGCGACCGCCCGTACCGGAACGACCGCGGCCAGGGCAGCGACCGTCCGTACCGCAGCAGTGACCGTCCGCAGGGCGACCGTCCGTACAAGCGTGACGACTCGCGTGGTGGCGACCGACCCTACAAGCGCGATGACTCGCGTGGCGGCGATCGTCCGTACCGCAGTAGTGAGCGTCCGCAGGGCGATCGTCCGTACAAGCGCGATGAGTCGCGAGGTGGCGACCGCCCATATCGGAAGGATCGCGGGCAGGGCGGAGACCGTCCGTATCGGAACGATCGTCCGCAGGGGGACCGACCCTACAAGCGTGACGAGTCGCGTGGTGGCGACCGACCCTACAAGCGTGACGACTCGCGTAGTGGCGACCGACCCTACAAGCGCGATGACTCGCGTGGCGGAGACCGTCCGTACCGGAACGACCGCCCGCAGGGCGACCGACCCTACAAGCGTGACGACTCGCGTAGTGGCGACCGACCCTACAAGCGCGATGACTCGCGTGGCGGAGACCGTCCGTACCGGAACGACCGCCCGCAGGGGGACCGTCCGTACAAGCGCGACGACTCCCGTGGGGGAGATCGCCCGTACCGCAACGACCGTCCGCAGCGCGATGACCGTCGTCGCGACGACCGCGGCCGTGACGGTGAGCGACGTTCCGACACCAGGCAGCGCGGTGGCGCCGATCGCGAGTACAACCCGTACGCGCCGGTGCGCGAGCGTGTTCCGGAGCCGCAGCTGCCCGACGACATCACCCCGCGCGACCTGCACCCTGCGGCGCGCAATGAGCTGAAGACCCTCAGCATGGAGAACGCCGAGCGGGTGGCGCGCCACCTCGCGATGTCGGCGCGACTGATCGATGAGGATCCTCAGCTGGCCCACGAGCACGCGCTTGCGGCTTCGCGCCGCGCCGGCCGCATCCCGGTGGTGCGCGAGTCCGTCGCCATCACGGCCTACGCCATCGGCGACTTCGCCCTGGCGCTCCGCGAGCTGCGCACATACCGTCGCATCTCCGGTCGCGAGGACGGGATCGCGCTGATCGTCGACAGCGAGCGCGGTGTCGGTCGTCCCGACCGTGCCCTGGAGGAGGGCCGCGGCGTCGACCGCTCCGCTCTCCCGACCGAAGTGCGTGTCGCTCTGGCGATCGCGATGTCGGGCGCACGCATGGACCGAGGTGAGCTCGAGCTCGCTCTCGGTGAGCTGGAGATCCCTGAGCTCGACCCGGACCGCGCCTTCGAATGGAGCCCTGCGCTGTTCGCCGCGCGTGCCGCTGTGCTCGAGGATCTCGGCCGCACCGATGAGGCGGAGTTCTGGGCCGAGCGCGCCGAGACCGCGGCCGATGCGATCAACGCGGCCTCCGCGGAGCACGACGAGATCATCGTCGAGGACGGGCTGATCGAGGACTTCGACGACGAGTACGACGAGGCCGCCGTCGGCGAGACCGACGACGCGATCTCGGACGTCGACGACGACGGGTCCGGCACGGACGACGGGTCCGGCACGGATGACGGGTCTGATCTCGACGATGCTGTTGCCGAGGCCGAGCCAGCAGCGCCCACCGCCCCCGAGTCCAAAGCCGACGACGTCGCCGCGGAGGTCGCCGAGATCCTCGTGGAGGCCGGCGTCGACGAGCCCACCGACGAGGGCAAGGCCTGATGGGCCTGTTCCGCAGGTCCGCTCCCGCATCCGCTGCTCCGCTCGACGGCCGTGACGCCGTGCTGGCCGACCTGGACGGTGTCGTGTACGCCGGGCCCGGTCCGCTGCCGCACGCGATCGACAGCCTGAACCGCGCCGCGGCCGGCGTCAGGCTCGGATACATCACGAACAATGCGTCCCGCACCGACGCGGACGTCGCTCGGCACCTTCGTGACCTCGGTCTCGACGTGCGTCCGAACGACGTGGTGACGAGCCCCCAGGCCGCGATGCGGTTGCTGACCACGATGGTGCCTGCACCCGCGACGATCCTCATCGTCGGCGGAGAAGGGCTCGTGGTCGAGGCCGAGAAGGCCGGCTACACGGTCACCCGCAGCGCCGAGGACGCGCCGAGCGCCGTCGTGCAGGGCTTCGCCCCCGAGGTGGCCTGGACCGACCTCGCCGAGGCGGCCTTCGCGCTGAAGGTCCCCGAGGACGAGGGCGGGATCCCCTGGATCTCGACCAACACGGACTGGACGATCCCGCGCGAGCGCGGTGTCGCGCCGGGAAACGGAACACTCGTGTCCGCGGTGCACACCGCGATCGGCCGACTGTCGACGGTCGCAGGCAAGCCGGAGACGCCGATCTTCGAGGAGGCGCTCGCGCGCTTCGGAGCGCGCAACGCCCTGTTCCTCGGTGACCGCCTCGACACGGACATCCTCGGTGCGAACCGTGCCGGCATCGACTCGGCGCTGGTGCTCACCGGCATCGACCGGCCGAAGCACGTGCTCGCCGCGCCGGAAGGATCGCGGCCGACCTACATCCTCAGCGACCTGCGCGAACTGCACGAGCCGTATCCCGACACCGTGCAGAAGGACGGCGCCTTCCACGTGAACGGCGCCGCCGTGCGGGTAGTGGGTGCCAATGTCGAGATCCTCGCGGAGGGCACGCGTCAGATCGATCTGCTTCGCGCGGGTGCGGCAGCGATCTGGGGGAGCGGCGCGGCGATCTACGTGTTCGACGTGCCCGAGCGTCTGTACGCGGACCCGTTCCACCGCCCCTGACTCTCCACACTTCCGAGCGCCGCCGGTTCGGCGTCCGTCGCCCGCGTTAGGGTGGGGACATGCACGATCCCGCCGAGCAGCACCGGGCAGACGAGCCGGTCGACGCGCTCTGGAGCAGACTCCGTCTGATCGAGGGCCAGCCGCTGTCAGACCGTGCCGACGCGTACTCCGCACTGCACGGCGAACTCATGAAGCGACTCGACAGCGCTCCGAAGTCCGAGCAGCGGCCGAGCCCCGCCGGGGAACGGTGACGCGCCTCGACGCGGCGCTTGCCGCGCGGGGACTGGCGCGTTCGCGCTCGCACGCCGCGACTCTGATCAGCGAGGGACGAGTGCGGATCGACGGGCGCCCGGTCGTGAAGGCATCGACGCCGGTCGCGGATGATGCGGACCTCTCCGTCGACGGCGCCGACGACTACGTGAGCCGCGGAGCCCACAAGCTCATCGCCGCACTCGACGGCTTCGGCATCGCTGTGGACGGCCGGCTCGCGCTCGACATGGGCGCCTCCACAGGCGGGTTCACGCAGGTGCTCCGCGAGCGCGGCGCACGCCGCGTCCTCGCAGTCGACGTCGGGCATGATCAGCTCGCGGCATCCGTCGCCTCCGACCCCGGCGTGACCTCCGTCGAGGGGTTCAACGTGCGGTACATGACGCCGGAGAATCTGGCCGAGGCGACCGGCGAGGAGGACCCGCCCGAGCTGATCACGGGCGATCTGTCCTTCATCTCCCTCGCGCATGTGCTCCCCGCGGTCGCGCAGGTCGCGGCGCCGGACGCCGACATCGTGCTGCTCATCAAGCCGCAGTTCGAGGTGGGGCGCACCGCCGTGCGTGGCGGGCTGGTCACCGACCCGACGACGCGGGTTGACGCGGTCGAGCGCACCGCCTGGGATGCCTGGGATGCGGGACTCGGCATCCGCGGCATCCTGCCCTCGCCGATCCTCGGCACGCACGGCAACGCGGAGTACCTGGTGCACCTCGGCGCGGGTGGTGACGATCCGACACAATGGACGAAGCGCATCGCGGAACTGGCAGGAGGACGATGAACGAGCGGAACATCCTGGTCGTCGCGCACGCGCACCGCGAGGACACGGTCGTCGCGGCGATGCGCGTGATCGAGGCCCTGCGCGACGCCGGTGCGCGTCCCGTTCTCGCCGCGGAGGATCACGAGGAACTCATCGCCGTCGATCCGCGATTCGCAGAGGTGGCCTCCATCGGCGCCGACATCGATGTGAACGACCTCGAGCTCGCGATCGTGCTCGGCGGCGACGGGACGATCCTGCGTGCCGCAGAGCTGGTGCGCGGCTCGGATGCCCCGGTTCTCGGCATCAACATGGGTCACGTCGGCTTCCTTGCCGAGATCGAGCGCGACGACATGGACGACGCCGTGCGCCGCGTGATCGACCGCGATTACGAGGTCGAGGAGCGTCTTGCGCTGTCGGTGCGCGTGAAGGATGCCGCGGGCGAGGTCGTCTACGACACCTGGGCGCTGAACGAGGCGACCGTCGAGAAGGCCAGCCGCGAGCGGATGATCGAGGTGGTCGTCGAGATCGACGGCCGCCCTCTGACCAGTTACGGATGCGACGGCATGGTGGTCTCGACACCCACCGGCTCCACCGCGTACAACTTCTCCGCGGGCGGCCCCGTGATCTGGCCCGGTGTGGAGGCGATCGCGGTCGTGCCGCTGTCCGCGCATGCGCTGTTCGCGCGCGCGCTCGTGGTCAGCCCGCAGGCATCCGTCGCGATCGAAATGCTGGAGTCCACGTCGGGTACCGGCATCCTGTGGTGCGACGGTCGTCGCTCGCACGAGCTGCCGCCGGGCGCGCGCGTCGTCGTGCGCCGCTCGTCGCGGCCGGTTCGTCTGGCCCGTCTGCATCCGATCCCGTTCACCGACCGGCTGGTGCGCAAGTTCCGGCTGCCGGTCGCCGGGTGGCGAGGAGGCAGCCGATGATCGAGGAGATGCGCATCCGCGGCCTCGGCGTCATCGACGACGCCGTGCTACCGCTCGGTCCCGGGTTCACCGCGATCACCGGCGAGACCGGCGCGGGCAAGACCATGGTCGTCACCGGACTGGGGCTGCTGCTCGGCGCCAGGGCCGACTCCGGCGCGGTGCGCGCCGGAGCGAACCAGGCCTCCGTCGCCGGCGTCTGGATCGTGCCGCAGGACGGTGCGGTGGCCGACATCGTCGCGGATGCCGGGGGAGAGCTCGAACCCGCCGGCGACGCCGCCGAGCTGTATGTGTCTCGCAGCCTGAGCGCCGAGGGGCGCAGCCGCGCGAGCGTCGGCGGACGAGCGGCTCCGGCGGGCGTGCTGTCCTCGCTCGCGGAGCAGCTCGTCGTCGTGCACGGTCAGTCCGACCAGCTGCGACTGCGTTCAGCGGCCGCCCAGCGCGATGCACTCGACCGCTTCGGCGGCGATGCGATCTCCGACGCGCTGAGCACCTATGGCGCCGTGTTCGCGCGCTGGCGCGCGCTGGACGCGGAGATCTCCGATCTGACCGAGAACCGCGATCGCCGCGCCGAGGAGGCCGCCCGACTGCGAGAGGACCTCGCACAGATCGAGGCCCTCGACCCGCAGCCGGGTGAGGACCGAGAGCTGAACGAGCGTGCAGAGCGCCTCGCGAACGCCGAGGAGCTGCGGGTCGCGGCATCTGTCGCCCGCGGTGCGATCTCGAGCGAGGAGGGCGAGGCGGATGTCTCGGCGCTGCTCTCCGAGGCGCGGCGCGCGCTCGAACGCGTGACCGACCCGCGACTCAGTGAGATCGGGACGGCGCTGGAGGACCTCGGCTATCGTGCTGCTGACCTCGCGCTGCAGTTGTCGGAGTACCTCGCCGACCTCGACGAGACCGGGCCGCACGAGCTCGCCGCTGTCGAGGAGCGCCGCGCAGCGCTCGGCGCCCTGATCCGGCAGCATGGCTCGCTCGACGAGGCTCTCGCGCTGTGGGGGAGCGGATCCGCCCGGCTGGCGGAGCTCGACGACGACGGTGACCGGATCGAGCGCCTGCAGGCCGAGGCAGCTCAGGCGCGCGCCGACGTGGATGCCGCGGCCGACGCACTGACCGGACTGCGCACTGCTGCCGCCGGACGCCTCTCCACCGCGGTCAGCGAGGAGCTGCATGCCCTGGCCATGCCCGACGCCGGTCTGGTCGTCGAGGTCACGCCAGGCACCGAGAGCACGCACGGCCGCGACGACGTGGGCATCCTGCTCGCTCCGCACCCGGGTGCCGACCCGCGCCCGGTGTCGAAGGGCGCGTCGGGTGGTGAGCTCTCCCGCGTCATGCTCGCGATCGAGGTCGTCATCGCCGGGGTCGACCCGGTGCCGACCTTCGTCTTCGACGAGGTCGATGCCGGCATCGGCGGCGCGGCCGCGATCGAGGTCGGTCGCCGGCTGGCACGGCTCGCCGAGCGCGCACAGGTCATCGCGGTCACGCACCTGGCCCAGGTCGCTGCATTCGCGACGAACCACCTCACGGTCGTGAAGGCGTCCGGCGGCGCCGTCACCGCGTCCAGCGTCCGACGGCTCGACGGCGCGGAGCGCGAGGGGGAGATGGCCAGGCTGCTGTCCGGTCTGCCCGACTCCGATGCCGCACTCACTCACGCTCGGGAACTTCTCGGTCTGAGCGCCGCACCGAACTGATAGGATAAAAGCCCGTGATGCAGAACTCAGCCGCGCGGTCCGACGACACCACTTTCACGACGAAGCACATCTTCGTGACGGGCGGTGTCGTTTCCTCATTGGGCAAGGGGCTGACCGCCGCCAGCCTGGGCAATCTCCTCACTGCGCGCGGTCTGCGCGTCGTGATGCAGAAGCTCGATCCCTACCTCAACGTCGACCCCGGCACGATGAACCCGTTCCAGCACGGCGAGGTCTTCGTGACGGATGACGGCGCCGAGACCGACCTCGACATCGGCCACTACGAGCGCTTCCTCGACATCAACCTGTCGCAGGCCGCGAACGTGACCACCGGCCAGATCTACTCCCAGGTGATCGCGCGTGAGCGCCGCGGCGAGTACCTCGGCGACACCGTGCAGGTCATCCCGCACATCACCGACGAGATCAAGCGCCGCATGCGTCTGCAGGCGACCGAGGAGCCGCAGCCCGACGTGATCATCACCGAGGTGGGCGGCACGGTCGGCGACATCGAGTCGCAGCCCTTCCTCGAGGCCGCACGTCAGCTGCGGCACGAGCTCGGCCGCGACAACGTGTTCTTCGTGCACGTGTCGCTGGTGCCGTTCATGGGCGCCTCCGGCGAGCAGAAGACCAAGCCGACCCAGCACTCGGTCGCGGCCCTCCGCCAGCTCGGTGTGCAGCCCGATGCACTGGTGCTGCGCAGCGACCGTCCCGTCAGCGAGAGCAACCGCAACAAGATCGCCCTGATGTGCGACGTCGACATCGACGGCGTCATCAACACGGTCGACCTGCCGAGCATCTACGACATCCCGTCCACGCTGAACGACCAGGGCCTGGACTCGTACATCGTCCGCCGCCTCGGCCTGAACGCCGCAGACGTGGACTGGTCTCGCTGGCAGAAGGTGCTGCAGGCGGTGCACAACCCCAAGCACGAGGTCACCATCGGCCTGGTCGGCAAGTACATCGACCTGCCCGACGCCTACCTCTCGGTGACCGAGGCGCTGCGCGCCGGAGGCTTCGCCCACGAGGCGCACGTGAACATCCGCTGGATCCCCTCGGACTCCTGTGAGACGCCCGAGGGCGCGGCGAAGGCGCTCTCCGACCTGGACGGCATCTGCGTGCCCGGCGGCTTCGGCATCCGCGGCATCGAGGGCAAGCTGGGCGCGCTGAAGTTCGCCCGCGAGCAGGGCATCCCCACGCTCGGCCTGTGCCTCGGCCTGCAGTGCATGGTCATCGAGTACGCCCGTGACGTGGCCGGCATCGCCGGTGCCTCCTCGAGCGAGTTCGACCCCGAGACCGCGGAGCCCGTCATCGCGACGATGGCCGAGCAGGTCGAGATCCTCGACGGCGGCGACCTGGGCGGCACCATGCGCCTCGGCCTGTACAAGGCCGCCCTGGCTGAGGGGTCGCTGGCCGCCGAGCTCTACGGCTCCGACGAGGCGTCCGAGCGGCACCGCCACCGCTACGAGGTCAACAACTCCTACCGCGGCCGTCTGTCCGACGCCGGCCTGGTGTTCTCGGGCCTCAACCCCGAGCTCGACCTCGTCGAGTACGTCGAGCTGCCCCGTGACGTGCACCCGTTCTACATCGCCACCCAGGCGCACCCCGAGCTGCGCTCGCGCCCGACCTCGCCGCACCCGCTGTTCCGCGGCCTGATCGGCGCGGCCATCGAGCGCCACCGCTCGAGCGAGCTGTTCGGCGATGACGAGGCCTGATCCTTCGTCGTTCCGGGACGAGCCCTTCGCGCCCGAGGTGCTGCAGAGCGACCTCGTGTACGAGGGGCGCGTCTGGGACGTGCGCTCCGACCGGGTGCGTTACGGCTACGGTGAGATCGTTCGGCAGTACGTCGCGCACACCGGCGCCGTGGCCGTCGTCGCGCTCGATGATGAGGACCGCGTGCTGCTGATCCAGCAGTACCGGCATCCGATCCGGCACCGTGACTGGGAGCTGCCCGCAGGGCTGCTCGACGTCGCCGGCGAGGAGCCGCTCGCCGCCGCTCAGCGGGAGCTCGCCGAAGAGGCCGACCTCACGGCCGAGAACTGGCAGCACCTGGTGTCGTCCTGGACGACGCCAGGCGGCAACGACGAGATGATCCACGTCTTCCTCGCCACCGGCGTCGCGCGTGCCGCACAGACGCACGATCGCGAGGACGAGGAGGCCGACATCCGCGTCGCCTGGGTCCCGCTGTCGGATGCCGCGGACGCGGTGCTCGCCGGGCGGATGCACAACGGCATCCTGCAGATCGGCGTGCTCGCGGCGGAGCGGATGCTCCACCGGCAGGAATCCGCCGGGCAGTAGCCGTGCAGCTCGACCGCGCGATCGACACGTACCTGCGGCACGTCACGATCGAGCGCGGGCTGTCGGAGCACACTGTCGCCGCATACCGGCGCGACCTCACGGGCTACCGGGAATGGCTGGGGGAGCAGGGCATCGGCGACACCGCCGAGATCACCTCCGCCGTGGTGCAGGCGTTCGTCGCCGACCGCGCCGGCGCGGAACCGCCGCCGGCCGCGACCAGCCTGGCCCGGCTGCAGTCCTCGGTGCGCAGCTGGCACCGCTTCCTCGCCCGAGAGGAGATCGAGCAGGACGACCCCACGGGTCGGATCCGCCCGCCGAAGATGCCCCGCCGGCTGCCCAAGGCGCTCACCATCGATCAGGTCGAGCGTCTGCTGGGCGCGCCGAGTGCGGAGGAGTCGCTCGGCCTCAGAGACCGCGCGCTGCTGGAGCTGCTCTACGCCACCGGTGCTCGCATCTCAGAGGCGGTCTCGCTCGACGT
The DNA here is from genome assembly GCF_042799915.1 of Microbacterium sp. NPDC057659. Classification (NCBI taxonomy): domain Bacteria; kingdom Bacillati; phylum Actinomycetota; class Actinomycetes; order Micrococcales; family Microbacteriaceae; genus Microbacterium; species Microbacterium sp. NPDC057659. The sequence goes on from NZ_JBHVHU010000001.1 coordinate 9,745, forward strand.
CGACGACCTCTCCCACGGTGACGTGCTGCGCCTGCGCGGCAAGGGCGACAAGGAGCGGATCGTGCCGCTCGGCTCCTACGCGCGTTCCGCCGTGGACGCCTACCTCACCAGGGTCCGCCCTGAGCTGGCGGCCAAGGGACGGGCCTCCGCTCGGCTGTTCCTCGGCGCGCGCGGCGCGCCGCTGTCGAGGCAGAGCGCGTGGCTGATCATCCGCTCGGCGGCAGAGCGGGCGCAGATCACGGCCGAGGTGTCGCCGCACACCCTGCGTCACTCCTTCGCCACTCACCTCCTGCAGGGTGGCGCCGACGTGCGCGTCGTGCAGGAGCTGCTCGGACATGCGTCGGTGGCGACGACGCAGATCTACACGCACGTCTCGGTGGACACCCTGCGCGACGTCTACGCGACCTCGCATCCGAGAGCGCGCTGAGCCCGTGCGCGCCCATCTGGGCGCGCCGGGATGATCGGGCCGAACCGTATCGATACAATCGACCGAGCACGACGAGCAGGAGAACCGGTGGCGAAGCAGACCAAGGACGACATCCCCATGGGACCGACCGGTCGTCCCTACCACGGCTTCGACATCCCGGCGCCCCTCGCCTCGCACGGTCCCGCGCGCATCATCGCACTGTGCAACCAGAAGGGCGGGGTGGGCAAGACCACGACGTCGATCAACCTCGCGGCGGCACTGGCGGACTACGGACGCAAGGTGCTCGCGGTCGACTTCGACCCGCAGGGCGCACTCTCCGCCGGCCTGGGCATCCCGACGCACGACATCCCCACGATCTACGACCTGCTGCTCGATCCCAAGCGCGACGCGCACGAGGTGATCGTGCACTCCGGCGTCGACAACCTCGACGTGCTGCCGGCCAACATCGACCTGTCCGCCGCCGAGGTGCACCTGGTCAACGAGGTCGCCCGCGAGACGATCCTGTCGCGTGTGCTGCGCCAGGTCGCGGGGGAGTACGACGTCATCCTCATCGACTGCCAGCCCTCGCTCGGCCTGCTCACCGTGAACGCGCTGACCGCGGCGCACGGCGTGCTCATCCCGCTCGAGTGCGAGTTCTTCGCGCTGCGCGGCGTCGCCCTGCTGATCGAGACCATCGACAAGGTGCGCGACCGGCTGAACCCGGCTATCGAGCTCGACGGCGTGCTCGCTACCATGTACGACCCGCGCACACTGCACTCCCGTGAGGTGCTGGAGCGAGTCGTGGAGGCGTTCGGCGACGACGTGCTCGAGACCGTGATCGGCCGCACCGTGAAGTTCCCCGACGCGTCGGTGTCGGGCGTCCCCATCACCGAGTTCGCGCCCGAGCATCCCGCCGCACAGGCGTACCTGCGACTGGCGCGGGAGCTTGTGTCCCGTGGCGCCGTCGCCTGAGTCAGAACCTGATCTCCCGGTCGTTGAGCGAGCGGAGCGAGACGAAACGGATGCCGAGGCACCCGGCTTCCGGGTCTCGCTGTCCAATTTCGATGGCCCCTTCGACCTGCTGCTGAACCTGATCTCCCAGCATCAGCTCGACATCACCGAGGTGTCGCTGAGCAAGGTCACCGACGAGTTCATCTCGTACCTCAAGGACCTCGACGGAGACGACGAGCTGGATCAGGCATCCGAGTTCCTCGTCGTCGCGGCGACTCTGCTGGACATGAAGGTCGCGGGTCTGCTGCCGCAGGGCGAACTGGTCGACGCCGAGTCGGTCGCGCTCCTCGAGGCACGGGATCTGCTGTTCGCGCGCCTGCTGCAGTACCGGGCCTTCAAAGAGGTCTCGGCCTGGTTCTCGCGCTGCCTGCAGCGCGAGGAACGCCGGCACGTCCGTGCAGTGCCCATCGAGGAGAAGCACCGCAAGAAGACACCCGAACTGGTGTGGACGCTCAGCGCGGACGACTTCGCGGCGCTCGCACTGTTGGCGTTCGCGCCGAAGGAGATCCCCTCGGTGGGGCTCGACCACCTGCACGCGCCGCTGGTCAGCATCCGCGAGCAGGCGGCGATCGTGGTGACGCTGCTGCGCGCGACGCCGTCGCTGACGTTCCGCGAACTGGTCGCGGGCACGACGGAGCCGGGTGTCGTCGTGGCGAGGTTCATCTCGGTGCTGGAGCTTTATCGTCACGCCGCGCTGTCCTTCGAACAGCTGGAACCGCTGGGCGAACTGACGCTGCGCTGGTCCGCCGAGAGCTGGTCCGACGAGATGCTGGCGACGTTGGGAGCCGACTATGACCGATGAACTGCGCGAGACCGATGACATCGCGATGATCGAGCAGACGCTCGAGACCCCGCTCACCGAGCGGCTGGAGGCGATCCTGCTGATCGTCGACGAGCCGATCGGGCTGGTCGCCCTCGCGGCCGCCGTCGGATCGCCGGTGCCGGCCGTGCGCCAGGCGCTCGAGACGCTCGTCGACGACTACGACGGTCGCGGCGCCGGACCCCGGCGCGGGTTCGAGCTGCGCGAGGTCGGCGGCGGCTGGCGGATGTATGTCCGCGACGACCATGACGACCTGATCGCGGAGTTCATCGGCGGTCAGGCGCCGGCCCGGCTCTCGCAGGCCGCACTGGAGACGCTCGCGGTCATCGCCTACAAACAGCCGGTCACCCGCGGGCAGGTCGCGTCCATCCGTGCGGTGAACGTGGATTCCGTGGTGCGCACGCTTCTCGCGCGCGGCCTCATCACAGAGATGTTCGCCGACTCCGAGACCGGGGCCATCAACTACGGCACCACCGATCAGCTGCTGCAGAACCTCGGCATCAACTCGCTCGACGAGCTGCCGCCGATCTCGCCGCTGCTCGACGACGGTGCTGACGGATTCGACGAAGGAATCAGCTCATGACTGACGAAGCACCCGAGGGCATCCGCCTGCAGAAGGCCCTGGCGAACGCGGGCGTGGCCTCGCGGCGCGTGGTCGAGCAGTACATCGTGGAGGGCCGCATCCGCGTGAACGGTCAGACCGTCACCGAACTCGGCACGCGCATCGATCCCGAGAAAGATCTGATCGACGTGGACGGCACTGCGGTGCAGCTCGACGTCTCGAAGCGCTACGTGATGCTGAACAAGCCCACCGGCGTCGTGAGTTCGATGAAGGACGAGAAGGGCCGTCCCGATCTGCGCCGCTTCACGAAGGACTATGAGGAGCGGCTGTACAACGTCGGCCGCCTGGACGCTGAGACGAGCGGCCTGCTGATACTCACCAACGACGGCGAGCTGGCGCACGTCCTCGCACACCCGTCCTTCGGGGTCACGAAGGTCTACATCGCGAAGGTCCAGGGTCTCGTCACGGCCCAGACGATCGCGAAGCTCACCAAGGGCTTCGAGCTCGAGGACGGCTTCATCAAGGCCGACAAGGCTCGTCTGCTGGACACCTCGCGCGCCGGCAGCGGCTCCAGCATGGTCGAGCTCACGCTGCATTCCGGGCGCAACCGCATCGTGCGCCGGATGATGGCCGAGGTGGGGCATCCGGTGGTCGATCTGGTGCGCCGGCAGTTCGGCCCGCTGCACCTGGGAACGCTCCCTGCCGGGAAGAGCCGCGAACTGAGTAAAATCGAACTCGGCGCGCTGTTGACTCTGTCGCGCGAGGGAAGCCCTGCGGATGCCACGCCGGGAGACGTGCAGGAGAAGCAGTGACCGAACCAGGCCATGGTGCCGCGACGCAGTCGCGCGTCTCGGGCACCGTGCGCATCGTCGGCTCCGGCCTGCTCGGTGCCAGCATCGGGCACGCGCTGCGTGCGAAGGGCGTCGACGTCGTGCTCGCCGACGCATCGCCGGCGCAGCTGCGCCTCGCCATCGACTACGGCGCCGGCCGGGCGGCATCCGCCGACGACCGTCCTGCGTTGATCGTCGTCGCCGTGCCGCCGGATGTCACGGCCGACGTGATCGAGGCCGAGCTGTCGCGCTTCCCGGACGCCGTGGTGACGGATGTCGCGAGCGTGAAGCTCGAGCCGTACCGCACACTGCGCGATCGCGGTGTCGACCTGACTCGGTACATCGGCTCGCACCCGCTGGCCGGACGCGAGCGCGGCGGCGCGATCTCGGCACGGGCGGACCTGTTCATCGGGCGGCCCTGGGTGGTCTGCCGCGACGAGCAGACCCGCGCGGCCGATCTGTCGCTCGTCGAGGCGCTCGCCCTGGACGTGGGAGCGATGCCCCTGGAGATGACCCCCGAGGAGCACGACCGCTCGGTGGCGCTGACCTCGCACGTGCCGCAGGTCGTCGCCAGCCTGCTGGCCGCGCGCCTGGCGGACGCCGAGGAGGGCGCCCTGCGCCTGGCCGGCCCCGGCGTGCGCGATACCACACGCATCGCGGCATCCGCTCCGGAGCTGTGGGTGCAGATCCTCGGTGCGAACGCCGCTCCGGTCGTCGACATCCTGGACGCCCTCGCAGAGGATCTGCGCCACGTCTCCGCCGCTCTCCGCGAGCCGGATGCACCAGGCTCGCGCCGCACGATGGCCGACGCCATCCGGCACGGCAACGAAGGCGTCGAGCGGCTACCAGGAAAGCACGGCCAGAACCGACGCTTCGAGCAGCTCGTCGTCATGGTGGACGACACCGCGGGCCAGCTGGGCCGCCTGTTCGGCGAGCTCGGCGAGCTGGAGGTCAACGTCGAGGACCTGCGCCTGGAGCACTCGCCCGGCGCGCAGTTCGGTCTCGCCGAGATCAGCGTCGCTCCCGCGGCGCTGCGCGGCGCGATCGAGGGATTGGAAGCACGCGGATGGCGGATCGCAGGGAGCACGAATGACTGATACCACCCCTACGACGGATGCCGCGAAGTTCATCGCCATCGACGGACCTGCGGGCTCGGGCAAGTCGAGCGTCTCGAAGGAGATCGCCCGACGCCAGGGCTACGGCTACCTCGACACCGGCGCGGCCTATCGGGCGCTGGCCTGGCACGTGCTGGAGCGCGGTGCGGACACCGCCGACGAGCAGGCAGTGCTGGCCGCGGCATCCGACTTCCCGCTGCAGCAGGGCCTTGACGCCGACGACCGCCGCGTGGCGGTCGGAGACGTCGACGTGACCGACGCGATCCGCGACCCCCGCGTGTCGGCGGCCGTGAGCGGCGTCGCCCGCGTGCCCGCCGTGCGCGAGCAGGTGAACGAGGCCTTCCGGCGCATGGTCGCCGAGGCGCCCTACCCGGCCGTCGTCGTCGAGGGCCGTGACATCACGACCGTGGTCGCCCCGGACGCGCCGGTGCGCATCCTGCTGACCGCGGCACCCGAAGTGCGCGCCGCCCGGCGCGCCGCAGAGCTCGGCGGCGAGAACGCCGCCGCTGTCGCGGAGGCGCTGCACAAGCGCGACCGCAGCGACAGCGCGGTGGTGGACTTCCTCACCGCCGCACCCGGGGTGGACGTCGTCGACTCCACCGACCTGGACTACCAGCAGACCGTCGATGCCGTACTCGCGGTGATCGTCGAACGCCGAGGAGAACGAAATGGCTGACCCTACGAACGACTCAGGGCAGACGGAGTACGAGGGCGCGCCCGACCAGCTCGCCGAGAAGATGGCGGCGCTGGACGAGGAGCTCGCCGACCAGCGGGCCGAGGTGCTGCGCGCCTCGCTGTCCGACTACGAGCTGGAGGACGAGGACGACGCGCTGCTCGCCGGCGTCACGCTCGGCGAGGACGGCATCGAGTTCCTGCCTGCGCTGCCCGTGGTCGCGATCGTGGGGCGGCCGAACGTCGGCAAGTCCGCGCTCGTGAACCGCATCCTCGGCCGCCGTGAGGCCGTCGTCGAGGACACCCCCGGTGTCACCCGCGACCGCGTCACGTACAAGGCCGAGTGGCTCGACCGCCGCTTCACGCTCGTCGACACCGGCGGGTGGGAGCCGGATGCCCGCGGCATCGACCGTTCCGTCGCCGCGCAGGCCGAGGTCGCGATCGATCTCTCCGACGCCGTGCTGTTCGTCGTCGACGCGATGGTGGGTGCGACCTCCACCGATGAGCACGTCGTCCGCCTGCTGCGCAAGAGCGGCAAGCCGGTGTTCCTCGTCGCGAACAAGATCGATGACGCACGCCAGGAGCCCGAGGCCGCCGCGCTGTGGAACCTCGGTCTGGGCGAGCCGCACCCGGTCTCCGCGATCCACGGGCGCGGTGTGGCCGACCTGCTCGACGCGATCATGGAGAAGCTGCCCGACGTGTCGGCGGTGGCCAAGGCGGAGATCGGCGGCCCGCGCCGCGTCGCCATCCTGGGCCGCCCGAACGTGGGCAAGTCCTCTCTGCTGAACAAGGCCGCGGGGGAGGAGCGCGTGGTCGTCAACGACCTCGCCGGCACCACCCGTGACCCCGTGGACGAGGTCGTCGAACTGGGCGGCAAGCTGTGGCGTCTGGTGGATACCGCCGGCATCCGTCGTCGCGTGCACCTGCAGCAGGGTGCGGACTTCTACGCGTCGCTGCGCACCTCTGCTGCGCTGGAGAAGGCCGAGGTCGCCGTGGTCGTCCTCGACGTCAGCCAGCCGATCAGCGTGCAGGACCTGAACATCATCGACATGGTGCTCGAGTCCGGTCGTGCGCTGGTGCTCGCGTTCAACAAGTGGGACCGCCTCTTCGACGACGACATGGAGAACATCGATCGTCGCCGGTACTTGGAGCGCGAGATCGAGCAGGACCTCGCGCACGTCGCGTGGGCTCCGCGCGTGAACATCTCGGCGAAGACCGGCCGGCACTTCGACAAGCTCGTTCCCGCGCTCGAGCTGGCCCTGGAGAACTGGGATCGCCGCATCCCGACCGGCAAGTTCAATGCGTTCATCACCGAGCTCGTCGCCGCGCACCCGCACCCGCTGCGGGGCGGCAAGCAGCCGCGCATCCTGTTCGGCACCCAGGCGTCGACCCGCCCGCCGACATTCGTGCTGTTCACGACCGGATTCCTCGACCCGGGCTACCGCCGGTTCATCCAGCGCCGGCTGCGCGAGCTCTATGAGTTCGAGGGCACGCCGATCGTGATCAACATGCGCGTCAGGGAGCGCCGGCAGAGGTAGCCATGGATGAGGGGACCTGCGTCTTCTGCGCGATCGTGCGCGGACAGGAGACGGCGAGCATCGTCTACGAGGACGAGACCGTCGTCGCCTTCCTGGACAGGTACCCCGTCACGCGCGGCCACCTGCTGGTCGTCCCGCGTGCGCACGTCGTCGGCCTCGAGGACATCGATGCCGACGCGGGCGCGCGTGTCTGGGAGGTCGGACGGATGCTCGCCCGAGCGCTGCGCCGCTCGGGTGTTCCGTGCGAGGGCGTCAACCTGCTGCTCTGCGATGGGGAAGCGGCGTATCAGACGGTGTTCCACTTCCATCTGCACGTGATCCCACGTACGGCGGGCGATGGCTGGACCGAGCTGAGGCACCGCGCACCGGAGCGTGAGCGGGAGCTGCTCGAGGCCGACGCCGAGGTCATCAGGAACGCGCTCTCGAGCGACCGCAGCTGACACGGAACGCCTACGATGGCAGGTGGATGCCACCACTCCCGGCATCCGATTGACTGCGCCCACGAGGCCCGCCGAAAGAGGATGCGATGACGCACACCCTGCCCCTGCCCGACTTCACCCACGAGCGCGTGGAGGTGATCACCGGGCCGCGGAGCGGGCTGATGATCACCGTCGCTCTGCACTCCTCGGTGCTCGGTTCCGCCCTCGGCGGCGCTCGGCTGTGGACCTATCCGCACTGGAGCGACGCTCTCGGCGACGCCCTGCGGCTGTCGGCGGCGATGACGCTGAAGAACGCGGCTGCGGGGCTGGACGCCGGTGGCGGCAAGTCCGTCATCCGACTGGAGCCCGGCGAGACGCTGGATGCGGACCGCCGTCGCGACGCGTTCCTCGATCTGGGCGATGCCGTCGAGCTGCTCGGCGGCGCGTATCGCACCGCTGAGGACGTGGGCTCGACGACGGACGACATGCTGACGGTCAGCGAGCGCACCGCGCACGTTGTAGGCCTGCCGCAGGCGACGGGCGGCTCGGGCGAACCCGCCGGTCCGACGAGCCTCGGCGTGTACGCGTCGCTGCAGGCGGTGCTGTCCAAGCTCACCGGCACCGCCTCGGCGTCTGGTCGCCGAGTCACTGTCTCGGGCCTCGGGCAGGTCGGCGGGCGGCTCGCCCAGCGGCTCGCGGACGAGGGAGCGGTGCTGACCGTCACCGACATCAACCCCGCGCGACGAGAGTTCGCCGCGTCGATCGGCGCGACCTGGGCGGAGCCCGGCACCGAGCACCTGGTGCCCGGTGACGTGTTCGTGCCGGCCGGCATCGGCGGCATCCTCACCGACGACGTGATCGATGCGCTCGACGTGAAGGCGGTCTGCGGACCGGCCAACAACCCGCTGGCCGACCGCTCCGGTGCGGACCGGCTGGCGAGCCGCGGCATCCTCTACGCTCCGGACTTCGTCGTCAACGCGGGCGGCGTGATCTACCTCGACCTCGAGGCGAAGCAGCTCGGCACCAGCGAGGAGATCATGGCGCGGGTGGCCGGAATCGGCGACACGGTGAGCAGGATCCTGGACGACGCCGAAGTGCGGGGCATCACGCCGCTGGCGGCTGCCGAGGAGCTGGCGGCGTCGCGGCTGCGCGCAGGAGTGACGGTCTGAGATGGGCGGCGCGGGTGTCGAGGTCGAGATCCTCACGACGATCGGTGATTCTGACGCGGAGGACCTCGCCGCGCTGCTCGCGCAGCTCTCCCGCACGGCGGTCTTCGATCGCGCGCGGTTCGACGCGATCGTCTCGCACGATGCGACGGATCTGATCGTCGCGCGCGCAGACGGCAGGATCGTCGGGATGGCGACGTTCGTCTCGCTACCCCTGCCCTCGGGTCTTCGGGGGCACGTTGAGGACGTCGCGGTCGACGAGGCGATGCGAGGACGCGGGATCGCTCGGATGCTGCTCACCCGCATGACCTTGCTCGCCGAGGAGCGCGGACTGCGGACGCTCGACCTCACGTCGCGTCCGTCTCGAGAGACAGCACTGAGGCTGTACGAGTCGGTCGGATTCGTGCGGCGGGAGACGAACCTGATGCGTTTCGTGCCTGAGGGACCGGGCCCTCACGCCGGCTGAGGGCCTTGCCGGAAGAGCAGGCGCCGACGGGTCGGGGAGCGTACGCTCGGTCAGGTGCCGCCGCGCCGTCGGGCCCAGGCGGCGGGGGAACTCGCGTCGCGGGGTGAAGCCGGGCGGGAACGGAGGAGGTGTTCGGATGGCGGAGCGTCTGCAAGGCCGCAGAGACATTGCAGCGGCGTGGGGCGTGGTCCCGGCGTGCGGTACCCGCGGGATGTCGCGGACGCCGTGCTGGACGGTCTGGCAGGAGCGTGCGCGGTGATGTCCGAGCGGAATGGGGCGTAAGACTGTGTCGGTGACGGTTGTGCCGTACTCGGCGGAATGGCCGCGTCTCTTCGAGCAGATCGCGGCCTCGCTGGAAGAGGCACTCTCGGAGGTGCCGGTCGTCTCGATCGAGCATGTCGGCTCGACGTCCGTCTCCGGGCTGGCGGCGAAGCCGATCATCGACGTCGATGTGATCGTGCGCCGCGAGGCCGTGCCGGCGGCGATCCGTGCGCTGGAGGCGGCCGGGTATGCGCATCGGGGGAACCTCGGTCTGGTCGACCGCGAGGCGTTCTTCCCTCCGGATGACCGGCCTCCGCGGCACGTCTACCTGTGCGTGGAGGGGACGCTGCAGGTGCGCGCGCATGTCGCCGTCCGGGACGCGCTGCGGGCGGATGTTTCGCTGCGTGACCGCTACACGGCGGTGAAGACGGCGTTGGCGGCGGATGCCTCGATGGACATCGACCGCTACATCGCGGGGAAGTCGGATGTGCTGCAGGAGGTGCTCGCGGCGTCGGCGCTCACGGACGAGGAGAAGCGGCGGCTGTACGCGCTCAACACGGGCGGATGAGTGCGCCCCGCTGTGGAAAGGTGGAGGGGTGACGATCGTTCCTCCTGAGCCCGGTGAACCGCGACGTCCGTTGGGCCCGCTCGACCCCGGGGATGCCTGGGTGGTGGCGGACTCGGGGGAGAAGTACTGGGGGCGTTTCGGCGCCTCGGGCGTGCTCGCCGTCGACGCGGAGCGCGGGGTGCTGCTGCAGCATCGGGTCGGCTGGAGTCATTTCGGCGGCACGTGGGGCATTCCCGGCGGTGCGCGGCATCAGGGCGAATCCGCTCTGGACGGGGCGCTGCGCGAGTCTCGTGAAGAGGCCGGCATTCCGGCCGGGGCACTGCGGCCACGGTTCGCGAACGTCTTGGACCTGTCGATCTGGACCTATACGACCGTGGTCGCTGATGTGGTGGAACCGTTCGAGCCGGTGATCAGCGACCCGGAGAGCGTGGCGCTCGAGTGGGTTCCGGTCTCGGAGGTCGCCCAGCGGGAGCTGCATCCGGGTTTCGCCAATTCATGGGCGAAGCTGTCGGCGCTGCTCGAGGTGCGGCCGGCGATCGTCGTGGACGCCGCCAACGTCGTCGGCTCGGTGCCGGACGGCTGGTGGAAGGATCGGGCAGGTGCGGCCGAGCGGCTGCATGCGCGCGTGTCGGCGTGGGCGGCGGAAGGCGTGGCAGCGTCGGCGCTGGGACTGTTGGCGGATCGCTGGTATCCGTCGGTGTCGTTCGTCGTCGAGGGACAGGCTCGGGAGATGGCCGAGGGCGACGGCGAGGTCACCGTGGTGCGTGCGTCCGGCAGTGGCGATGACGCGATCGTGGCTGAGGCTGCGCGGCTGGCGGGCTCAGGGATGTCGGTGACCGTCGTGACGAGCGATCGTGGTCTGCGCGAGCGTGTCGAGGCGATCGGTGGTCGCGTCGAGTCGGCGGGTTGGCTGCTGGATCAGCTTCCCGATTCTTCTGGGTCCTGAGCGGGCGAAGCGAGACGAAGGGCGTGGCGTCCGTCTCTCGCGGGTCCTGAGCGAGCGGAGCGAGACGAAGGGCGTGGTGTCTGGCTTTCGGGTCCTGAGCGAGCGGAGCGAGACGAAGGGCGTGGTGTCTGGCTTTCGGGTCCTGAGCGAGCGGAGCGAGACGAAGGGCGTGCTCTCCGACGGTGCTCAGCAACCGGGTGCCGTGGGGTCTTCCTTGCAGGTGTGGGCGACCAGGGCCGTGTGGGCCTCGTAGATGCGGATCTGCTGGTCGCGGCCCGTCGTGTTGAGCGTTCCGGCAATGGGGAACCAGCCGGTGCCGAGGTCGATCTCGGCCGTGTACGTGACGTCCACGCGGGCGGTATACGTGCCGCGCTCCTTGTAGGTGTGGCTGGTGTCTGTCGGCGTGAACTGCGCCTGGCGCAGGGCGTCCCAGGTGGCGCCTCCGGTGCTGGCCTTCGTGGTGGTGTCGTCGCCGTTGACGAACGTGTAGGTGGCCGGGGTGAACCTGACGGCGATGGGGTAGTTGAAGAGGGTGCCGTTCTGGGTGTGCACGTCGGCGTCGGCGACCATGTTGGTGGGCAGCCCCGCCACGCCGAGGTTGTCGGGTTCGCCGGTGAGAACGGCACCCTTGGGGGCGAAGCTTGCGAGGTCGGTGATGGTGATCGCGGGCATCCCCTGTGCAGGGGTTGTGGCCGGAGCTTCGGGCGTCGCCTCGTCTTCTTCGGCGTTGAGGCGATAACAGCTGCGCTGGTCGTCCCAAACATCGAGGCACTTGGTCGGGTCGAAGATCACGCGAGGCGGGATGTAGCCGACGTTCTCGGTCTTGGCGCGAGGGCGCCCGTCGGCACCTTCGGCATCTCCGTTGCCAGAGTCTCCGGACTCACCGGGCGAGCTTTGCCGCGCAGTCACGTCTAGCCAACTGTGACTGGAATTGGAGTTCGTCGTGGGTGTGCATACTGCGCCTGGGATAGGACATCCCGAGCTGAAGTGAACGGGACCTACCGCTAGGACGAGGGTTAGGAGGAGCATGCGTGCTCCGTATCGGCGTCGCTCGACGCAATCTTCAACTTCGTTGACGTGTCTGCATTCGAGAACTGAGCACGGACTGGCACGAGGTCAGAACGGCCTTCAGGGACCAACGACTTCCCGTCCTTGTCGATCGTGTCGGTCTCGGAAACGTCCACGCACATTGCCAGGACGACCTGCCCGGAAGCTGCGTCGACACTGACCTGCTTGAAGGACGCGATCTTGGTCTCGCCAGCCATCGTGACATTTTCCGCGTGAAGCTGGCTCAGTGCCTTGCGGATTGCTGCGTCGGCGTCGCCCATTGTCCAGCTGAACACGGGTTCGAATGTCTCCGGATCCGTGGTGTCTACGGCGTTCAGCGCCTTCGTGTACTCCTCATACGTCTTCTTCGCCGCCGCGAACGCTTCCTCATCCGACGCGAACGCCGCCGTCTTCGTCGGCTTCGGCTCGGGCGTCGGCGCGCACCCTGCAAGCAGTCCGAGGGCGAGGAGGCCGGCGGTGAGGGCAGCGAGAGTGCGAGAGGACGTCACCCGGCTACGGTAACCGAGTTCCCGCAAGCGCCGCGGGAGTTATCCACAGGCGCGAGTCACTCCCGCCCGCGCAGCCGGTCGATGTCACGTCGCTCGCGCTTCGTCGGGCGTCCGGCACCGCGGTCGCGGACGGCGTTCATCGCCATCGGCTCGCGTGGGGGAGTGCGATCGTCATACGCCGCGGCGGCGAGTGGGGCACCCACACGCTTCGTCAGGGTCTGCCGCACCACGAGGATGCGATCGAATCCACTGATCCGCACACGCAGCTCATCGCCCGGTTTCACCGGCTGCGCGGCCTTGGCCTTGTCGCCGTTCACGCGCACATGCCCCGCGCGGCATGCGGTGGTCGCCGCCGAGCGGGTCTTGTAGATGCGAACGGCCCAGAGCCAGCTGTCGACGCGCGCGGGGCCCTCGCTCATGACGCCGCCCGAGAACGTGCGGCGATGAGCGCACCTGCCACGATCAGGCCCTGGCCCAGCGTGTAGGTGAGCATGACGGCCGGACTCGTCCACTGCGGCATGGCGTCGGGAAGGAACAGCCGGAATGCGAGGATCGAGTCGCTCATCAGGAAGAACACCCCGCCGATCGCGATCACGGGGTGGCAGCGCGCCGCCATCGTCGCGGTTCCGGCGAGCACAAGTCCGTAGGCGGCGACGGCGAAGATCAGCGCGCCGATCGACGGGCCGAGGAAGACGAGCATCCCGACCCACCAGACGGCGTAGATGAGCGTCCACCACGGGACGCGGCGCACCTTCAGGTACTTCGCGAAGAGCACGATGTACGCGATGTGGGCGATGCCGAAGAACAGCAGCATCAGCGGAAGTTCCGGCCCCCATGGGAAGAAGGTGCCGGCCTCATCCCCGAACCAGGAGAACAGCAGGGCCGCGAGCAGCAGGGCGAGCACCGCGCGCGGACGCAGCTTCGGCGCCTCGAGCAGCACGGGCAGAGCGAGAAGCGGCATCAACGCCATCTTCGTCGGGGCAGCGAGGTCGCTCTCCGTCGCCAGAGCGATCACGTGGATGACGGACAGAACGATGTAGGGCACCCAGATCAGCAGGCGGGCGGCGGCGCGTCGCGGCATCCCTCCATCGTATTGCCGCGGCGTCAGCGCGGGAATTCGCGGGTGACCAGCGGGCGGCCGGGCTTCAGCTCCCCGGCACGCTGGAACCCTGCGGCGAGAAATGTCGTCAGCACGCCGTGGAAGAGATCGTTGCTTCGCCCCTTCTCACCTCCGGTGTCGATCGGGTAGGCCTCCAGGACGCGCGCACCGGACTCCGCGGCGTACTCGACGGCCGCGTCGAGGAGCGCAGTGTTGACGCCCTTGCCGCGATGCTCGCGCCGCACGACGAAGCAGCTCACAGCCCAGACACTGTCATCGTCGAGCGGCTCGGATGTCGCCGCGACGATCATTCTCGTGTTGAGCAGGCGCACCTGCCGGGTACGGGGCCCGACGCGGATCCACCCGGCTGCCTCGTCGTCGACGTACGCGACGATGCCCGGCGGCGGACCTGCGACGACCTCGTCATGGAACATGTCGCGGCGCTGGTCGACGTTCGTCGCATTCCAGTCCTTGTTGCGCAGCATCGGCCAGATGCACTGACAGGATGCGCCGTCGCCGCCACCCGTGAGGGAGTGCTGCACATCGTGCCACCGCTCGGCTGTCGCGCGTTCCGTGCTGATCGTGACCATGTCAGCACGCTACGCCGGGCCGCGGACATCGGCCACCACGCCCGGGCAGGACGTGGTTCGCGATGCCCGTTCGGGTCGGCTAGGATAGTGGAGTTGCCCGCGCGAAAGCGCGGTCGTCCACGGGCTGTGGCGCAGCTTGGTAGCGCACTTGACTGGGGGTCAAGGGGTCGCAGGTTCAAATCCTGTCAGCCCGACCGAACAGAAGAAAGGCCGATCCGAGAGGATCGGCCTTTCTGCTTCTGCGGGGAGCTCGGAGCAGACCCGGGTGAGGAGGATGTCGCGATGACCGACTGGCAGATCATCAACCGCGTGCCGACAGCGGCCGAACACCGCGCCATCGCTGTGCAGGTGGGCTGGGAGCACGCCTTCGACTGGGACACCCTCGACGACTCGCTCGCCGGCTCGCAGTTGGGTGTCACCGCCCTGATCGACGACCTGCCGGTCGGTATGGGGCGTGTCGTCGGTGACGGCGTCAAGTACTTCTATGTCCAGGACCTCGCCGTCGCCCCGGGACAGCAGCGCACCGGCCTCGGCACGGTCCTTCTGCAGAATCTGCTCGACCAGATCGCCGGCATGGCACCGTCCACGGCGTTCGTCGGCCTGTTCGCGACACCGGAGGGTGACGCGCTGTACCGCGCGAACGGATTCTCCGGCGGCGACATGACCGGGATGTTCCGGCTCGTGGAATCCGGCTAGCTCAGCTTCGCCAGCCCGTCGCGGGCGCGCTCCAGCGCCTTGTCTGCGACCTTGACGCGCTCAGCCTCTGCCGCCTCCCCGTCGACGGCCTCAGTGATACGCGTCCGTGCGGTCTCCGCTTCGCCGCGGACCCGCTCCAGCTCGGCCGCGAGCTCCGAAATCCTCGCCTCGAGCCGTTCCGCGCGCGCTTCGGCGTCGGCCCGAGCAGTACCCGACCGCGCGAGCTCCTTCTGCGCACGCTCCCGTTCCTTCTCCGCCTCGCGCACCACCCGCTCGGCCTCCTTGCGCTCGCGCCGGGCGCGCACCTCGTCTTCCGGCACAGCCGGCGCCGCAACAGGCGCCGGCGCGCCGCCACCCACCACCGCCTCTATATCGACAGGCTCGCCGGACAGTTCTCGCACCAACCGGCCGGATGCCACCGCGGTCGCTGCATCCGGATCGAAGAAGGCCGCCGAGATCGTGCGCTGCACGGCATCCGCCGTCGACGCGGTGACCCGCTCGCCGCGATCGGATGCCAGCGCCGTGGCCTCCTGAGCGAGCTGAGCGGTCAGCGCACGCCGATCCCGTCCCAGCGCCGCGAGAGCCGCCGCATCGAGACCCTCCTGCGCCTCGCGCAGCTCGGCGGCCAGCAGCAGCACCTGGGCGAGCCGGTCCGTCCGCTCCTGCGCGAACACGTTCACCACCCAGGCGGCGACCGACGGCTTCGGAAGCGCCCGGATCCGCTTCGCCACCGCGGCATCCGCCTCCGCCGATGCGCGCGCGTTGCGCGCGGCGATGAACGCGGACGGAGCGAGGGCGTACAGCTCGCTCGCGATCGTCGTGAACTCGGCCATGGCCGTGAGCCTACGCTCCCGGCCATCCGCCCTGTCGGACCGTGCATGACGCTGGCATACTGGCGGGCATGCGACGGATCGACGGGCGTGCACTCGGAACCTGGAGTCTGCGGCTCGACGCGATCTACTGTGTGCTTCTCGGCGGCGCAGTCGCTCTGACCGCCGCGAAGATCTCCGCGGTCGTCGCGATCCCACAGCCGCTCATCGCCTCCGCGGGTGCCGTGGTCGTGCTGTGGGCGGGCCTCGTGCTCTGGATGCTGGTGAAGCTGCGCATCCGCACGGCGCTGCAGACCGTGATGGGCGCGAACGTGCTCGCAGCCGTGCTCGTCGCGATGTGCGCGATCGCCGCGGGCACACTCCTCGCCGTCGTCGCTGTCCTCGCGATCGCCATCGACATCGCGCTCTTCGCCGTCAGCCAGGCGCTCGCGCTGCGCACCCTTCCGACCGCGCGCGCGACCTGACCACCGCTCAGCCTCGGTGCACGTCCACCGGCACGATCATCGGCGTGCCGGCGACGGGATCGGGCACGACGACTGCCTCGAGATCGAACACCTCGCGCAGCAGCTCCACCGTCACCACGTCACCCGGTGCGCCCTCGGCGACGATCCGCCCCTCGCGCATCGCGACGAGATGGTCGGCGTACCGCGTCGCGAGGTTCAGCTCGTGCATCACCACGACCACCTGCGTTCCTCGTTCACGCGACAGACGCACCAGCAGCTGCAGCAGCTCGACCTGGTGGGCGAGGTCGAGATACGTGGTCGGCTCGTCGAGCAGCAGGATGTCGGGCTCCTGGGCCAGCGCCATCGCCACCCAGGCGCGCTGGCGCTGACCACCGGAGAGCTCGTCGATCGGGCGGTCGGCGAAAGCCGCCATGCCTGTCACCTGGAGGGCATCGGCGACGACCTCGTCGTCACGATGATCGCGGCCACCGAGCCAGCCCCGGTGCGGCGTGCGCCCACGATCGACGAGATCGGCGACACTGATCCCGTCCGGCGCCACCGGCGCCTGGGGGAGCAGCCCGACGATACGAGCCACCTCCTTCGTGGGCAGCCGGGCGATCGACGCGCCGTCCAGGAGCACCGACCCGCTGCGCGGGCGAAGCAGCCGGGCGAGTGCGCGAAGCAGTGTCGACTTGCCGCAGCCGTTGCCGCCGACGATCATCGTGATCCCGGAGCCGGGCAGGGCGAGGGAGAGGCCGTCGATCACCGGCTCGCCGTCGTACCCGACGACGAGATCGCGGGCCTCCAACGTGTGCGGCGTGGTCTGATCCGTCATGCGCGAGTGCGTCCTCTCATCAGCAGCCACAACAGGAAAGGCGCCCCGATCGCACCGGTGACCACCCCGACCGGAAGGTCGGCGGGGAAGGCGTGCTGGGCCACCGCATCAGCGCCGAGCACGACGATCGCGCCGATCAGGGCGGATGCCACCGGCAGAGCCGAGTCCCGGCGCACCACGCGGAGCACGATCGGCCCGGCCAGGAAGGCGACGAAGGCGATCGGCCCGGTGAGCGACGTGGCGACGGCGACGAGGAGCACGGCGCACAGGATCAGCAGCGTCCTGGTGCGCTGCGGCCGGGCGCCGAGCGCCGTCGCTGAGTCGTCCCCGAGGCGCAGCACGGGCAATCGCGTGGCGGCCAGCAGTGAGACGGTGAGCAGGGCGATGAGCACGGGGGCGGTGGGGCCGACTTGGTCCCAGAGGCTGCGGCTGAGCGAGCCGGCCATCCACACCGTCGCCTGCTCCGCCGCATTGATGTCGGAGCGTGTGAGCACGTAGCTGATCACGGCCTGCAGTGCTGCGGCGACGGCGATTCCCACGAGCACGAAGCGCAGCCCGGACAGTCCGCGGCGGTACGCGAGCGCCCAGATCAGCAGCGCGGTCAGCAGGCCGCCGGCGATCGCCGCGCCGGAGACGACCAGCCCTGAGGCGCCGAAGAACGAGATCGCGGTGATCGCGGCGACGCTCGACCCTGCACTGATGCCGATGACATCGGGACTCGCGAGCACATTGCGCAGCAGCGTCTGGAACAGCATCCCGCCCACCCCGAAGGCCGCGCCGACCAGCAGCGCCCCGATCGCGCGGGGGAGGCGCAGCTCGATGACCGCGAAGCTCGCGCCCGGCACCGTCTGCCCGCCCAGGGCGCGCAGCACGTCGGGCAGGGGGATGGTCTTCGGCCCGAAGACGAGGGCGACCACGAACAGCACGACCACCACGATGCTGAAGACACCGATCAGGATTCCGTCGCGCGTGGTGCTCCGGCGTCGTGCGACGCGCAGCAGGGTGGGGGCATCCGGCACTGGCTGCCCGGTGCGTCCGAGGTCGAGTGCGGTCACAGGCCGATCGCCTTCCTCCTGCGCAGCAGCACGATGAAGACGGGGGCGCCGATCAGCCCGGTGACGATGCCGACCTCGAGCACACCGGGGCGAGCGACGATGCGCCCGATCACGTCGCAGATCAGCAGGAAGGCGGCGCCGGCCGCGGCCGACAGCGGCACGATCCAGCGGTAGTCCGAGCCGACCAGGAACCGTACGGCATGCGGGACGGCCAGGCCGACGAAGCCGATCGGTCCGGCGAGGGCCGTCGCCGCGCCGCACAGCAGCACGACGGAGATCACCGCGGTGACACGTGCGGTCCCGACCCGCACACCGAGTCCGCGGGCGACGTCGTCGCCGAGCGCCAGGGCGTTCATCCGCCCAGAGCACGCGACGGCGAGTAGGGCGCCGACCGCGAGGAACCCGCTCAACTGGGCGAGCGTCGAGAACGACGCCGCCGTGAGAGATCCGAGCTGCCAGAACCGGTAGCTGTTCAGAGTGGACTGGTCGACGATGAGGATGCCGGTGATCACCGACCCCGCGATCGCCGTCACCGCGGCGCCGGCGAGCGCCAGGGTGACCGGCGTCGCTCCACCGGGGCTGGCGGCGGCGGCCCCGTAGCCGAGGACGACCGCGACTGCGGCACCCGCGAGGGCGCACCACACGATCGCGAGCGGCGCCTGCCAGCCGAGCAGCGACATGCCCAGTACGACGAAGAGCGCGGCGCCGGCGTTGACGCCCAGCAGCCCGGGATCTGCGAGTGGATTGCGCGCCATTCCCTGCATGAGCGCGCCGCCCATGCCGAGCGCTCCGCCGACGAGCAGACCGGTGACCGTCGTGGGGACGCGGGACAGCACCGCGACCTGATCGGTCGAGCCGTCAGGGCGGAAGAACGCGCCCCACACCGCATCCAGAGGCACTACCCGGGCGCCGAGTGCCAGTGAAAGGGCCGCAGCCGCGATCAGCACCCCCAGGCACACGACGACGGCCCACGCCGGGCTCAGGTGCGCGCGGCGGCGCTGACCCGAGCCCTGCGCGGGCGTCGTCGGTGCGGGGGTGATCGTCATCCGGCGTGTGCGGCAGCCTCGCCGAGCATCTTGGCGTAGGTCGGGAGCGCCCACGGGATCGACAGCACGGTCGGTGCGGAGATGGCCATCAGCAGGGCCTCGTCGTCGATCTGTGCGACGGCTCCGGACTTCACCGCGGGGATGCGGCTCAGCAGGGGGTCGTTCTGCAGGGTGGACAGGTCTCCGCCCTGCACATAGATGACCGCGACGTCGGCGTCGAGCTTGTCCGCCTCCTCAGCGGAGATCGTGGCGACGAAGCCCTTCTCATCTGCGGCGAGATCCTTGATCGACTGGGGCGTCGCGAACCCGAGATCGTTCAGGTACTGCACCCGGGTGTCCTGCGGGGTGTAGTACTGCACCTTGCCGAGGTCCTTGGCGTCCACCCACATCACCATGCCGGTCTTGCCCTCGGCAGCCGGGTACTTCGCCATTTCGGTGCTGAGGCTCTTCTCGGTGTCGGCGATCAGCTTCTCGGCCTCCGCCGACTTGCCCAGGGCGGTGCCCACCATCGTGGTGGAGTCGCGCCAGGAGGTGCCCCAGGCTGCGCCGGGGTAAGCGACGGTCGGCGCGATCTTGCTGAGGGTGTCGAACTCCTGCTTCGTCAGGCCGGAGTTCGTGCCGAGGATCAGATCGGGTGCAGTCGCATCGATCTCCTCGTAGGGGATGCCGTCGGTCTCGTCATGCAGTGGAGGCAGGTCGGCGTTCGCCGCGGTGATGGCGTCGTGGGTCCACTCCAGATAGCCGTCGCCGTCGGCGTCGCCGAACGCCGAAGTCGGGATTGCCACCGGGATCGTGCCGAGGGCGATGGCCGCATCGAAGCTGCCCCAGCCGACGGTCGCGACGCTCTTCGGCGCGGTCTCGACGACCGTCTTGCCGTACACGTGCTCGATGGTCGCAGGGAAGGCGGAGCCGGAGTCGGCCGAGGCGTCGCTGTTGTCCGTTGCTCCGGAGGAGCACGCAGAGAGCGCGAGCATCCCTGCGGTCAGGAGGCTCAGGACGGCGACGCCGTGACGCAGGCGGGGAGAAGTCATGGGGATCCTCGGGTAAGAGAGCGGGAATAAAGGTAAGCCTAACCTATCTGTCTCACGCGCCCTGAACCGGTGACGCAGCACCTGTCACTCGGCGAACGGTGCTGGAAGACTGACGGGATGGCACCGATCGACGGACGCGCGACGCTCGATCTGGCCTACCCGTTCACCGGCTGGTGGTTGGTGCAGAACAGCCCCGCCGATCGTGTGCCGAGTCATGGCACGACGCAGTTCGCGACGTCTTACGCGATCGACTTCGTGCCCGTGGATGCGGCGGGGCGGTCCGCGCGGTTCACTGCGGCATCCCTGTTCCGGACGGAGCCGCCGGAGCGGTTCTCCGGGTTCGGGCGGCTGATCCTCGCGCCGGCCGGTGGACGGGTGATCGCCGCGCACGACGGCGAGCCCGACCACCACGCCCATCGAGGGTTCCCGTCGATCGGGTACGCCATGACACAGCGGATGCGCATCGCCGCTGGGTGGGTCGCGCTGGCCGGCAACCACGTGCTGCTCGAGACCGCGGGTGTGGTGGTCGCCCTCTGCCATCTGCAGCAGGGGAGCGTCGGCGTGCTCCCGGGAGACATCGTGCGCGCCGGCGTCCCGCTCGGTCGCTGCGGCAACTCCGGCAACAGCACGGAGCCGCACGTGCACGTGCAGGCGCTCAGCGGGCCGGATGTCGAACGTGCCACCGCCGTGCCGATCACGTTCCGCGGAGACCTCCCGCACAACGGGACCGTCGTCGAGGTCTGACGAGCACTTCCCGCCGCCTGTCGACGGTGGGACCATGGATCATGGCGATTGGGGACGACGCCGAACTCGCCCGCAGGCTGCAGATCCTCGCGACCGAGCACTGGGGTCTCCTCGCCGCGCGCAGCACAGCCCAGAGCGAGGTGCTCACCAGGATCTCGATCTACCTCACCCTCGTCTCCGCGGGCCTCGTCACGATCGGCCTCCTCGGCCAGGCCACGCACTTCGCGACCTGGTTCCCGATCGCCGCGCTCGGCATCCTCGCGTTCCTCTCGCTCGTCGGCATCCTCACCCTCATCCGCGTCCTCGCCGTCTCGGAGGAGGACTTCATGTACGTCACCGCCATGAACCGCATCCGCGGCGCCTACGCCGAGATCGATCCGGCGGCCGCGGACGCCTTCCTCGCCTCCGTCCACGACGACGAGCTGGGGATGCGGGTGACCTATTCATTCCTCCGAGAGCGCGGCTCGCTGGAACAGGTGCTCGGCTCATCGCTGATGCTGAGCGTGCTCGTCACCGCCTCGGTCGGCGGGATGTTCGCGGGCGGTCTCTGCGCGACTCTCGGGATGTCCGTCGGCGGCGCCATCGTGGTAGGCGTGATCGCCGGGGCAGGGATCTCCGTCATCGCCGTGGGATACGGCGGTCGCCGTTACCTCACGGCCTGGCGCCTGTACCGCCCGCTGCATCCGAGCGGCGGGCCACCGGAGTACTGGCGAACGCGGCGTCGCCGCTGAGCTCAGCAGAGCGTGATCCCGGCCGCCCGGCATCCGCCGACGTCGGGCGATTCTGTTCGGCGTCACCCACCCGGGAGAAATGTGTCAACCCTCGTTGTTCGTTCAGCGATATGCGGTAATCATGGGGTCATGCGCAGTTCCGCGTCGCGCCCGGACGACGATCCCGAACGACTGCCGTGATCCTCGTGACGACGTCGACCCGGCAGGCGCTGCAGCGCGTGCCGCGGCCGACGCGGGTGCTTACGGCCGCTCTGCTGCTGTGTGCCGCGATCGCGGTGTCTGCGGCGACGACATCGGATCATGGGTGGTGGCACTTCTACTTCAGCCGGCTCGGCATGACCGGTGACCTGTCCAGCGGATTCTTCAACGGCGGACTCGTCCTCAGCGGCCTGATCATCGCGGCGTCCGCGATGCCGGTTCACGCCGCGCTGACCATGTCGGCGACACTCGCCGGCCGGCTCCCCGCCCTGCTGTCCTTCGCCGTCGCGGGACTCGGCGCCAGTCTCAGTGGCATCGGCCTGTTCCCGCTGTCGACGGATCCGGTCGCGCACGAGCGCGCGACCAACGGGGTCGTGCTCTCGTTCGCCGTGCTGCTGATCGTGCATCGCGCCGGCCTGTGGCGCAGGTCGCGGATGCTGCGGATCGCGACGCTCGTGGCGGCGCCGGTGATGCTGGTCGGCATGGGGCTGCTGATCACGGGATGCATCAGCCTCACCGTGTTCGAGATCCTCGCCTTCGGCATGATCCTCACGTGGGTGCACCTCTTCGAGCGAGTCATGTGTCGGCGCGGGCACCGGATGCGGAAGACTCGGACTGTCCGCGACGGTTTGGGAGAGCCCGCGGCCGAGGAGGAATCGTGTTCGAAGCCGACGTCCAGGACATCGCTCAGCGCTCGTCGACAGGAGACCTGCCCGCTGCCGGTCTGGTCGACGAGCTCCTTCGTACGGCGCATGACCGGTATGAAGGCCATGACGAGGGTGCCGTGGCCGACTACATCCCGGCGCTCGCCAGGGCGAATCCGGAGTGGTTCGGTCTGAGTCTCGTCGGCGTTACCGGCACTGTGCACGAGGTCGGCGATGCCGAAGTCGCCTTCACCATCCAGTCGATCTCGAAGGCCTTCGTCTTCGCCCTCGCCTGCGCCGCCGTCGGGCATGAGCGGGTGCACGAGCGGGTCGGCGTGAACAACACAGGTCTCGCCTTCAACTCCGTCGTCGCCGTCGAACTGAACGGCGGCAGCCCGATGAACCCGATGGTCAATGCCGGCGCCATCGCCACGACCGCGCTGCTGCCGGGAGCGGACGCCGCCGAGCGCTGGGCGCATCTACAGGACGGGCTGTCCCGCTTCGCAGGCCGCAGCCTCGAGATCGACGACGAGGTCTATCTCTCCGAGTCCGAGACGAACCATCGCAACCGCGCGATCGCGCAGCTGCTGCAGAGCTACAACAGGCTCGACGGCGACCCTGCCGAGACGGTCGACGTCTACACCAGGCAGTGCTCGCTGTCGGTGACCGCGCACGACCTCGCAGTGATGGGTGCGACGCTGGCCGACGGCGGCGTGAACCCGCTCACCGGCGAGCAGGTCGTCTCGGCGGAGGTCTGCCGCGACACCCTCTCGGTGCTGGCATCCTGCGGGCTGTACGAGCGATCGGGGGAGTGGCTGTTCGAGATCGGTCTGCCGGCGAAGTCCGGAGTGTCCGGCGGCATGGTCGCGATCTCGCCCGGAAAGGGCGCCGTCGGCGCCTTCTCGCCCCTTCTCGACGGCGCGGGCAACAGCGTCCGCGCACAGCGCGCGTGCGCCTACCTCTCCCGCGCGCTCGGATTGAACCTCTTCGCTTCCGCACGGTGGAGCGCATCGCAGAACGGAGCCGCATGATGACCACGTCCGCAGACACCGCCGCCGGGACGGCGGAGCGGCAGTCCTGGGTGCCGATGATCGGCCTGTTCCTCGCGCAGGTGCTGATGTCGTTCAACGTGGCGGCGCTGCCGATCTCGCTCGGCGGCATGGTCCAGGACTTCGGTGTCCCTCCGACCGTCGCGAGCTCGACCATCGTCGTCTACGGTCTCGCGGTCGCCGCCCTCGTGATGACCGGAGCGAAGCTGGGGCAGCGCATCGGGTGGGTGCTCATCTTCCGCGCGGTGCTCGTGGTGTTCGCGGCATCCTCACTGATCATGATCCTCGCGCCGACCATGGGGTGGGCGATCGCCGGGCAGGTGCTCGCGGGAGCCGCGGCGGCGATCATCGTTCCGGCGCTGGTCGCGCTGATCGCGGAGAACTACAAGGGTGACCAGCAGGCCACCGCGGTCGGCTCGCTCGGCTCGGCGCGCGCCATCTCGGGCGTCACCGCCTTCTTCATCGGCGGCACGCTGGGCACCTTCGTCGGCTGGCGCCCGATCTTCATGATCACCCTCGGCATCGCCGTGGCGGTGTTCCTGTTGAGCTTCAAGCTGCGCTCGGACAAGGGCGACTCCGCGGTAAAGATCGACCTTGTGGCCTCGCTGCTGATCGGCGCGGCGATCGTGCTGCTCACCGTCGGATTCAACAACCTGAACGGCTGGGGCATCCTGTTCGCCCGCGAGGGCGCGCCGTTCAGCGTCGGCGGGATGTCGCCGGCGCCGATCCTCGTCGTGCTGGGCATCGTCTTCGGGCAGTGCTTCTTCCTGTGGACCAGGCGGCGGATGCGCCGGGGCCAGGTGCCGCTCGTCGACCTCGGCGTGCTCGGGCACAAGCGCGAGCGTGCCGCGGTGTACGCGATGTTCATCATCGTCGCGATGGAGGCTGCGGTGAACTTCACCGTGCCGACCTACATCCAGGTCGTGCAGGGACGAACTCCGTTCGACACCTCGCTGGCGATGATGCCGTTCAACCTGACCGTGTTCGTCACCGCGACGCTGATCGTGCGGTTCTACAAGCGGTACGCCCCGCGCACGATCGCTCTGTTCTCGTTCGCCCTGACCACGATCGCGTTGGTTTGGCTGTCATTCGTCGTCACGAACAACTGGGAGACGCTGCCGACCATCCTCGGCCTGATCGTGTTCGGCATCGGCCAGGGCGCGCTGGTGACGCTGGTGTTCAACGTGCTGGTCACCGCAGCACCGAAGGAGCTCGCGGGCGACGTCGGGTCGATCCGCGGCACGACTCAGAACCTGGCCTCGGCCGTCGGCACCGCTGTGATGGGCGCCGTGCTCGTGACCACGCTGAGCTTCGGCATCGGCAGCGCCGTCGCCGAGCATCCGGAACTGCCGCCCGAGCTCGTCGCGCAGGTGCCGCTCGACAATGTCAACTTCATCAGCAACGACGACCTGCGTGCGGCATTGGAGCGCACCGACGCCGACGAGGCGCAGGTCGAGGCGGCGGTCGTCCTGAACGAGGAGCAGCGCCTGCGCACTCTGCGGTTCGGCTTCCTCATCCTCGCCGGCATCAGCCTGCTGGCCGCGATCCCGGCGTCCCGACTGCCGCGTTACCGCCCGGGGGAGATTCCCGCACCGGACGAGCACGACGAGCCGAAGGACGCCTGACAGCGCTCCTCAGACCGAATCCGGTGGGGTGAGCGGTGCCGGCGCACCGGCGCTGCTCACCGTGGCCTCGCGCTTCTCGGCGTGGAAGGCGTCGCTGAGCGCACGGACCACCTCGGATGTCGCGGACACGCCGTCGGCCGGCGGATGCCAGAACCGGACGGTGGCGATGACCCGCTCAGGAGAGACAGCCTGAACGGTCGCGGCAGGATCCGAGATCGACGGTGACGCGGTGCCCGCGACTCCGGTGAGCCGCGACAGCAGCGCGTCGACGGTGTCGTCTTCGCGCCTCTCGAGCCGCACCTGCACCTCACTGCGCAGTCTGCCGTGCGAGGAGAGGTTGACCACCGAGTCGGAGAGCAGCTTCACGTTGGGCACGTGCACGGTCGCGCCGTCCGAGCTCACGAGGATCACCGCGCGGGCGTTGAGCTCGGTGACGGTGCCGGTCATCGCACCGTCCGGGGTGTCCACCTGCACGATGTCGCCGACCTGCACCGTGCCGCGGGACTGGATCATCACGCTGGACGCGAAGTTGTCGGCGGTGCCGCGCAGCACCAGCACGACGACGACGCCGACCAGGATGACGACGGCCAGCAGCGGCTGGATGTTCGCGCCGAGGATCGCCAGCGCCAACCCGATGCCGAAGGCGATCGTGAGGTACTCGGCGCCGCGGGCCACCGGCTGCACGTAGCCCTCCGGCATGTTCGGCACCCTGTTCAGGAGGGCGGCTGCGCCCTTGTGCACGAAGTGGGCGGCGATCCAGCCGAGGATGACGATGATCACGGCGACCAGCAGTTGCCACCACTGGATGCCGGCGAACTGTGCGGAGAGATCGGGCATGGCGTCAGTCTGTCAGAACAGCGCCGTGACGGCCTTCTGCAGCTGCAGGACTCCGATGATCAGCAGCAGCGCGGCGTTGAGCACGTGCGTGTGCGATGAGATCCAGGTGCGTACGGCGTCGAGGGCGGGCTGGGCGCGGGTGCCTGCGATGAGCAGCCAGAAGACCGGGACGGCGATGGGCAGGGATCCGACCACGATGAACCCGATCGAGACGGCCAGCGCCTGCCCCGTGGTGACGTAGGCGAGCGCGATGTCGAGAGCCGCGATGATGGCGCAGGAGGCGTCCACCGGGTTGACCACGAAGAGGCCGACACCGAGGAAGAAGCTGCGCACGGGCTTGAACGTCGAGACGGACTGCAGCCAGCCCGGCAGCGTGGCGGCCTTCGCGACGTCCTTCGGTGAGGAGGCCGCGGCCATCCTGCGGATGCGATCCGCGCCCTTCCGGTACACCCAGATCGCCCCGAGCACGAACACGATGCCCAGCAGCAGCCGCAGGAATGCGACCCACAGCGGGGACTCCCCGTCCGGCTTCTGCACGTCGAGCGCGCGGAAGATCCACCCGAACAGCAGGAGCAGACCGGCCATGCCGACGATCCAACCGAGCAGATAGGCGACGCCGTTGCGGCGGGCCTGCTTCGACAGCAGCACGGCGACGAGCGCCATGATGGCGAGCGGGCTGAGGACGACCCCCAGAGCGGTCGGGATGAGCTGGACGATCAACTGGCCCATGGCTGCACCGCTCTCCCGTCCTGGGGGACGTCATCGATCTCAAGCGAGAAGCTTCGCCTTCGCGGCTTCGAACTCCGCGTCGCTGAGCAGACCCTGCTGCTTGAGCGCGCCGAGCTGCTGCAGTTCGGCGACGACATCCGTGCCGCCGGCGGGAGCAGCGGCCGGTGCTGCGGGAACCGGGGCGGCGTACTGTGCCGCCGCGGCCTGCGCCGCGGCATCGATCTGCGCCTGCTGCTGAGCGGCCGCGTACTGCTCCTGCTCGTACTGCTCCTGCGCCTTGCGCTGCTGGTGATTGGACATCGCGCCGGTCACGGCGCCGGCGGTGCCGGCCACGACGGCGGTGCGTGCGGCGAGGCCGACCAGGCCCGGGCGTCCGATTCTGCGGAACATGGGCATTTCAGACTCCTTCGTTCTCGAGGTGGTCGATGAGGGCATTGACCACGGGGGCGGGGACGCGCTCGTGCCGCAGCACGACACCGCCCGATGATGCGAAACGGCTCGCCAACTCACGGGCGTAGGTCAGTTCCACCGCGATCAGGGCCGCCGATCCTCCCGGCGGAACCAGCTCCGCGAACTCGGCGATGTCCTCCTCACCGGTGAGTCCCGACGCCGCAAGGGCGATGTCTCCGAGATCCAGTCCCTCGGGGTCGTCCTCGACCTCGATGACGGTCACGTCGCCGGTATCCGATTTCGATATCAGCAGGAAATCGACCAGGCGCAGGTACCCGGTGGCGAGGATCTCGGCGAGCGCATCGACGACCCCCGCATCCGGTCGGTCGCCTTCGAATCCGACGAGCGTGTACTCGACGGGTCCATAGCGGAATTCAGTCACGCGTTCTTCCTTTCGACAGAAGGGGGTGCCGGACATTGTCCGACACCCCCTTCGGATGCACTGCTATCGGAGGATGCCGATCAGGCGAGGGCCTTGGCCTTCAGCTTCTCGTACTCCTCGGTGGTGATGGTGCCCGCTGCGAGCAGCTTGGCAGCGTCGGCGATCTCGTCCGCGGCGCTCTTGCCCGCGGCCTGACGGATGTACGAGTCGGTGGCTTCCTTTGCCTGCTGCGCCTGCTCGGCGCTGCGCTCTGCCATGCCCTGGCCGCGGGCGATCAGGTACACCAGCGCGGTGAGGAACGGCACGAAGATCAGGAAGATGATCCAGACCGCCTTCAGCCAGCCGTTGAGCTTACGGTCGCGGAAGATGTCCCCGATGATCGAGAACAGCACCATGAGGTAGGCGATGAAGAAGAACGCCCAGATCATGTACCAGAAGAAATCCCAGAAACCCATTGTTGTATCTCCCTGTTTGAGGTCTTGGTGTTGACGTTATCGTGCCGCGGCCCCTCGGCACGAGCCTTTCATTCTATTCGGGTGACGGGCCCGAACCCCGGTTGCGACGCCTACTCTGGATCCATGGAGATGAAGGACGAGCGGAGCGACGCGGACCGCGCTGCGGACGCGGAGGAGGCACTGCGTGAGGCCGATGCCGCCGTCGCCGCCGCGAAGGCCGAGGCGGAGCGCTGGGGCGGCACGGACAAGCGTCCGGCCGAGCCTCGAGACCGGCACTGGTGAGCCGTCGTGGGTGATGCGGCGCGGCGGCGCATCATCCGATCGGCTATCGCGGCCTGACCGGCCGGGCGATGCCTCGGTGGCAGCGCCACGGGAGACTTGAGATCCCGTTCCCGTCTGGAGTCCGACATGCGCCGCATCCCTCGCAGAGCACTCTCGGTCGCCGGTCTCGCCCTCGCCGCGGCATCCGTGCTCGCCGCTTGCGCGCCGACCGCCGCACCCCAGCAGCCGCCCTCGTCGGCGCCGCCGACCCCGAACGCGCAGGATCGACTGGACGCCGAGCTGCGTGACGCCGCCTGGCAGGACGACGTACCCGCTGCGGCCGATCTCATCGCGCGCGGTGCCGACGTGAACGCGAAGGACGACACCGTGCAGTCGGCGTATCTGGTCGCGACCAGCGAGGGATATCTCGACCTGCTGCGCCTCACGCTGGCGAACGGTGCGAAGGTCGACGACAGGGACAGCTGGAACGGCACCGGGCTGATCCGGGCCGCCGAGCGCGGCCACGGATACATCGTGGGGCAGCTGCTGCAGGCCGGCATCGATCGCGACCACGTGAATCGGATCGGCTACCAGGCCATCCACGAGGCCGTCATCTTCGGGCAGGACAATGAGACCTACCATCTGACGGTCCGCGTCCTCATCGCGGGAGGGGCCGAGTTCGACCGGCGCTCCGGCAGCGAGGGCAGCACCCCGCTGCAGATGGCCGAGCAGCGCGGATTCGACGGCACTCGGTCGATCCTCGAGGCGGCTCGTGACGGCAGCGCTCCTTCGAATCCGGATGCCGCGCTGCTGGCGGCCGCGGATGCCGGAGACGCCGATGCGGCGATGCTGGCCATCCGCGCCGGAGCCGATCTCGAGACGCGCGATGCGGAGTTGCAGCGCACACCGCTGATGCACGCCGTGATGGCCGATCGTGTCGAGGTCGCCCAACTGCTCGTCGCACTCGGCGCCGATCCCGACGCCTTCGACCACCGCAGGGACACCCCATGGGTGATGACCGGCGTCACCGGCAGCGTGCGGATGCTGGAGGCGCTGCTGCCGGGGCAGCCCGATCTCGCCATTCTGAACCGCCGCGGCGGGACGCCCGCGAACCCGGCCGCCGAGCGCGGCCACGCCGATTACATCGACAGAGTCGTGCAACTGGACATCGATCTGAACCACGTGAACACCAACGGCTGGACGGCGATCCAGGAGGCCGTCGTGTTCGGCGGCGGCGACGGGAACGCGCAGCGGATCGTGAAGGCCCTGCTCGCGGCGGGCGCCGATCCCCGCATCGAGGACGCCGAGGGGCGGACGGCCCTGGACAATGCCCGCCGGCTCGGGTTCGCGGAGATCGTCGCGATCCTCGGCGGGTGACAGGGGCTGCCGGCGGCTCCGCGACGGAACGAAGCCTGGTCGCCGCGCGCCGGCTCAGACGGCTGGTGGGCGCAGCATCCGCAGCACCTCCTCGGCCGTGATCTCGCGTCCCGTCTCATCGGTGTGCCGCTGCACCCGGTGGGCGAGCGCGACCTGCTCGTCGCGGCTCAGGGTCACGCCGTAGCGGCTCTCCAGCAGGTGTGCGATCCCGCCCTTGCCCGACTGGGAATTGACTCGGATCACCTCCTCGTAGCCACGGCCGAGGTCCGCGGGATCCACGGGCAGGTAGGGCACCTGCCAGGAGATCTCGCGCTCGTCGCGGCCCTCGGCGGCGGCGCGGGCACGGTGCTCGGCGAGGCCCTTTCTGATCGCGTCCTGATGCGTGCCGCTGAACGCCGTGTGCACCAGCGCCCCGACGTAGGGATGCCGCGGGTGCACCTCGATGCGGTTGCAGTGCTCGACGGTGCGGCGGATCTCGTCGATGTCCGAGAAGTCGATCATCGGATCGACGCCCTGCGCGTGCAAGTTCAGAGCGAGCGTCGCGAGGTCGACGTTGCCGGTGCGCTCCCCGTTGCCGAAGACGCAGCCCTCGACGCGCTGCGCGCCGGCGAGGACGGCCAGCTCGGCGCAGGCGACTCCGGTCCCGCGGTCGTTGTGCGGATGCACCGACAGGATGACGGAGTCGCGCCGCGCGAGATGGCGGTGCATGTACTCGATCTGGTCGGCGTAGACGTTCGGGGTCGCGATCTCGACCGTGGCCGGCAGGTTGAGGATGACCGGCCGGTCGGGGGAGGCGTCCCAGAGCTGCGTCATCGCGTCGCAGATCTCCAGCGCGTAGTCCGGTTCGGTCTGGTTGAACACCTCGGGGGAGAACTCGAATCGCACGTTCGGCAGGTCTCCGGCGAGACGCAGCACATCTCTCCCGCCCCTCAGAATCAGCTCACGCAGCTCGGCTCTGCTCCGTCCGAGCACGACATCGCGCCAGATCGGCGCCGTCGCGGTGTAGAGGTGGATGACGACGGGATTTCGGATGCCGGCGATCGAGGCGACCGTCCGATCGATGAGATCACGCCGGGCCGGGGTGAAGACGACGATCGTCACGTCTTCGGGCGCGAGGTCGGTCTCGGCGATCAGACGTACGAAGTCGAAATCCGTCTGCGATGCCGAGGGATAGCCGACCTCGATCTCCTTGTATCCCATCGCGACGAGGAGTTCGAAAAAGCGCCGCTTGCGCGCCGGATCCATCGGCTGGGCGAGAGCCTGGTTGCCGTCACGCAGATCGACCGGCACCCAGAGCGGTGCAGTGGTGAGCCGGTTCGAGGGCCACCGGCGGTCCTGTCGCGGTACATCGACGCGGGAGGACACGTCGCGGTAGCGCTGCCACGGCATCTGCGACTGCCGCTGCGGATTCCAGTGCGGGGCGCTGTCCGGTATCGGGCCGGACGGGGTGGACAGGGTGGGGAACGTGTTCATGGATCTCTTCTTCGGTCGGTGCTGTCGACCGGCGACGACGAACCCCCACGGCGGGGAGCCGGTCGTGTCAGGCCCCGCCGTGGCGGTGAAGAAGAAGGGATCCCTGGGGAAGCATGGCTAGAATGTACCACAACTCCTCAGACAAGCAGAGAGGTGTAATTCATGGTGCAGGTGGTGCGGGAGACACTGGCGGATCGGGCGGCGCAGCTGCTGCTCGATCGGATCGGCGCCGGCGAATGGGCGCTCGGTGAACGGCTGCCCGGCGAGACGACCCTGGCCCTACAGCTCGGCATCGGACGCTCCACGGTCCGTGAGGCGATCCGGCAGCTCGCAGGCCGCGGCGTGCTCGTGACCCGGCAGGGAGCAGGCGTGTTCGTGGCAGCGCTCGAGCCGCGCGACGACTGGGACGAGGTGCTCCGCCGCGCCGACATCCTCGCGGTGATCGAGACGCGCACGGCGATCGAGAGCGAGGCGGCCGCGCTGGCCGCGCGCCGACGCACCCCGGCGGATGTGCGCGCGCTGCGTCGGGCGCTGTCGGCACGGGGCGCCTCCCGCCCGGAACGGGGCGAAAGTGATCCGCGCGCATTGATCGAGGGGCACGTCGACGCCGACCTCGCGCTCCACCGGGCGATCGTCGCTGCCGCGCACAACACCGTGCTGGCCGAGCTCTTCGACGCGCTGACCCCCCGTCTGCGCCAGGCGATGGTCGACATGCTGAAGATGCGCGGCGCTTTCGGCGATGCCGAGGACCACGCCGCCCACGAACAGCTCGTCGATGCCGTCGTACGTGGCGACGCCGTCGCTGCGGCATCACTCAGCCGCGAGCACCTCGCCGGACTCGCGGCGGCGCTCGCATGACGGGGCGCGCTCCCGTCCTCGAGCTGCGTGGCGTGCACCTCCGCAGAGGCGGCCGAGCGATCCTCCGCGGCATCACGCTCACTGTGCGGGCCGGCGAACGCTGGGCGCTGCTCGGGCCGAACGGTGCGGGGAAGAGCACGATCCTGGGCTTCTGCGGCGCCGTTTCGCATCCGAGCGAGGGGACCGTCGACGTGCTGGGGAACAGGATCGGCCGGGTCGATCTACAGGCGCTGCGCCGGCGGATCGGTCACGTGAATCCGCGGCATCCGCTCGACTCGCCGCTGTCGGCGACCGAGGTGGTGCTCACCGGGATCACCGGAACGGTGGAGACGCCGATGAGGTGGGTGCCGCAGGACGGCGAGGTGGCGCGGGCTCAGGAGATGCTCGGGGTGGTCGGCCTCGGCGACCGTCAAGAGGCGAACTGGTTCACCATGTCGCAGGGCGAGCGCGGAAGGGTGCTGATCGCACGCGCGCTGGTGATCCAGCCCGACCTGCTGCTGCTCGACGAGCCGACGACCGGACTCGACGTGGCGGCCAGGGAGCAGTTCCTGGAGACCGTGGACGGACTCGTCCGGCATGACCCGGGGATGACCAGCATCCTCGTCACACATCATCTCGAGGAGCTGCCGGAGACGACCACGCACGCTCTGGTGATCTCCGACGGGGCGGTGGTCGCGGCCGGCCCTGTCGATGAGGTGCTCACGACCGACACGGTCACACGCGCCTTCCGGCATCCGATCGAGGTGGTGAAGCACCGCGGCCGCTGGTCGGCGCGAGCGGGCCGGGGATGACCTCCGCTCAGCGGAAGTCCCTCGACCGGTGCTCCAGCCCGGTGCGCAGGTCCTCGAAGGCGTCGGCCAGCAGATTGGCCACGCCCTCGGAAGAGCGCTCCAGGATGCCGCGCACGATGAGCGCGGGGGAGTCGCGGGCGATCCGGCGGTAGCGCCCCCACACCCCGGGGGAGCAGATCACGTTCACCAGGCCGCGCTCGTCCTCGAGGTTCAGGAAGGTGATGCCGCTCGCGGTCGCCGGCCGCTGTCGATGCGTGACGATGCCGGCCACCTCGATGCGGCGCCCCTCCTCGTGGGTGCGCAGGCGATCGGAGGTGAGCACTCCGCGCTCGCTCAGCGCGGCGCGGAAGTGCGCCATCGGATGGTCGTCGGTGGAGATCCCGGTCGCCCAGAGATCCGCCGCCAGCCGTTCGTACCCGGTCTGGTCGGGGAACAGCGGCGGCTGCACAGCGATCGCCGTTCCCGGCAGGTAGCGAGCACGGTCCTCGGCGGCCGTTCCTGCCGTCCAGATCGCCTCGCGCCTGCTCAGCCCCAGGCTCTCGAACGCCCCGGCGGTCGCCAGAGCCTCGAGCTGGGCCGCTGTGGCATCGGTGCGGCGCACCAGGTCGTGCAGATCACGGAACGGGCCGTCCTGCTCGCGGGACGCCACGATCCGCTCAGCCAGGGGCGTGCCGATGCCTCGGACGCCGGACAGCCCGAGCCGCACCGCGAACCTGCCGTCGCGTCGATGCGCGGCTGACCGGTCGGGGGCGGTGCGCTCGAAGGGGGTGGTCGCGGGCTGCGGGGTCGCGAGACAGGAGTCCAGACCGGTGGGAGCGGTGCCGTCATCGATCCGCTCCAGCGTCTCGGTCGCGCCGGAGAGATGCAGGTCGGGACGCAGCACCTTCACGCCGTGCCTGCGGGCGTCGGAGGTCAGGGTCGAGGCAGAGTAGAACCCCATCGGCTGCGACCGCAGCAGCCCGGCGAGGAAAGCCGCCGGATAGTGCAGCTTCAGCCAGGAGCTGGCGTACACGAGCAGGGCGAACGACAGCGAGTGCGACTCGGCGAAGCCGAAGTTCGAGAACGCCTGGATCTGCGCGTAGATCCGGTCGGACGCCGCCTTGCTCAGCCCGCGCCGTTCCATCCCCGCGTACAGGGACTCCCTGATCTTCTCGATCTTCTCCATCCCGCGCTTGGATCCCATCGCGCGGCGCAGCAGGTCGGCCTCGTCGGCGGTGCAGTCGCCGAGCGTGGTGGCCATCTGGATCAGCTGCTCCTGGAACACCGGGATGCCCAGGGTGCGCTTCAGCACCGGCTCGAGGTCCGGGTGTGCATAGGTCACGTCGTCCTGCCCCATCTTGCGCCGCACGAAGGGGTGCACCGCCCCGCCCTGGATGGGGCCCGGCCGGATCAGGGCGATCTGCACGGCCAGCTCGTAGAACTCCCGGGGCTGCAGCCGGGGGAGCAGCCCCATCTGTGCACGGGACTCCACCTGGAACACCCCGATCGAGTCGGCCCGGCAGAGCATGTCGTACACCGCCGGCTCCTCTTTGGGGAGCGAGGCGAGCGTCCAGACCTCTCCGGTGGCCTCCTCGACGAGGTCGAAGCAGTGTCGCAGCGCGGCCAGCATCCCCAGCCCCAGCAGATCGAATTTCACCAGCCCCATGGAAGCGGCGTCGTCCTTGTCCCACTGGATGACGGTGCGGTCCTCCATCCGCGCGTGCTCGACGGGCACCACCTCGCCGACCGGCTGCGCGGTCAGCACCATCCCGCCGGAGTGGATGCCGAGATGCCGCGGCGCCTTCAGCAGCTCGCCGGCGTAGGCGAGCACGTCATCGGGGATGTCAGTGCCCTCGGGCACCTCGATGCCTGCGCTCCAGCCGTCCACCTGCTTGGACCAGGCATCCTGCTGGCCGGGGGAGTGTCCGAGCGCGCGGGCCATGTCGCGCACCGCGTTCTTCGGGCGGTACTGAATGACGTTGGCCACCTGCGCGGCGCGATCGCGGCCATAGGTCTGGAACACCCACTGGATGATCTCCTCGCGGCGGCCGGAGTCGAAGTCCACGTCGATGTCCGGCTCCTCGGTGCGCGTGGTGGCGAGGAAGCGCTCGAACGGGAGCTTGTACAGGATCGGATCGACGGCGGTGATGCCCAGCAGATAGCAGACCGCGCTCGCCGCGGCCGAGCCCCGCCCCTGGCAGAGGATGCCGCGACGCCGCGCCTCCTCGACGATGCCGTGCACGATGAGGAAGTACCCGGGGAAGTCCTTCTCCTCGATGACGTTCAGCTCGCGTTCGATGCGCGAGCGGCCCTCCGCGTCGAGGCGCGGGTACCGCTCCGGCACAGCCGCCCACACGAGTTCGCGCAGGTGCTGCATCGGAGGGATGCCGCCGGGGATGTCCAGCCGGGGAAGGTCGGGCTTCGCCTTGCGCAGCGGGAAGGCGCAGTCCGCCGCGATCCGCAGGCTCTGCGCGACCGCACCCGGATAGCGGCGGAAGCGCTCGGTCATCTCCGCCCCACTGCGCAGATGCGCCGAGCCGTGCACCGGCAGCCAGCCGTCCAGGTCGTCCATGCTGCGGGTGGCTCGCACGGACGCCACGGCCTCGGCGAGACCGGCCTGTGCGGGGGCGGCGTAGTGCACGTTGTTGGTCGCCACGATCGGCAGACGCAGCTCTCCGGCAAGGGCGGCCAGGGTGTCGTTGCGCCTGGTGTCATGGGGATCGCCGTGGTCGATGAGCTCGACGACCACCTGATCCCGGCCGAAAAGGTCCACCAGGCGACCCAGCGGCGTCTGCGCATCTCCGCGCGCGAGCCCACGGCGCACCCCGCCCTTGCGGCATCCGGTGAGGATCGTCCAGTGACCATCCGCGCTCGCCGCGAGCTCGTCCAGGTCGTAGACAGGACGTCCCTTCTCGCCGCCGCGCAGCTGGGCCTGCGTGATCGCCCAGGACAGCCGGCGGTAGCCCTCCCTGCCGCGCGCGAGCACCAGCAGATGATCGCCGACCGGATCGGGGATGCCGTTCTGCGGCGTGGGCAGGTCGAGGGAGAGCTCGGCGCCGAACACCGTCTGCACACCGGTCAGCTCGGCGACCTCGGCGAACCGGGCAGCGCCGTAGAACCCGTCGTGGTCGGTGATCGCGAGCGCCGAGAGCCCGAGGCGCTCGGCCTCGGCGAGCAGGTCATCGGGGGAGGAGGCTCCGTCGAGGAAGGAGAACGACGAGTGCGCGTGCAGCTCGGCGTAGGGGACGGCATCGTCGGGGCGGATCACCGGCGGAGGGAGGATGGGAGCCCGATGCCGGCTGAGCGGTCCAGGATCGACCCGGGTGCCGAGAGGCTCGGCGGAGGGCGGGGCGGTGGGCTCGCTGAGCGTGCGCTCCAGCTCGGCCCAGGTGAGATCGGGGTTGTGCCAGCCCATCAGCGGTACCGCCCTCTGCTCATCGACACCGTGCTCATCGATACCGTCCTTCAGCCAGCCAGCCGCCTTCGGAGAGGACGACCAGCCAGGCCCGCTGGCGCTCGTCGACCAGTTGGAAGCGGTGCCCGCTGCGGGTGCGGCCGGCATCCCAGCGGTGCTCACGCACCGGCCACGGCCCCGCCCAGGAGGCCACCGCGGCGTCTTCGACATAGGCGGGCGCGGCGGAGAGCACGCCGCGCTCGTCGACCTCTATGGCGACGTCACCGGCGGCACGCACCCGGATGGGCCGCGGCGGATCGAACACCTCGGCCGGATGCGGCCCCGGCATGCTCCCCGGCCAGGGGCGGGCGGGATCGCGCGGTGCCACGGGGCGCTCGCCCCAGGGCGTGAGCACCTGCCGGTCGGACAGCCAGCGGCCGCCGGCCACGGCGGCGGTGACGACACCGCTGTGCCCCACGATCGTCTGCACCCGGGAGAGCGCGTGATGCAGCCGCTCGTCGCTCGCCTGGCCGAACAGCGCGGGCTGATGGTGTGCGGCGTCGTCGACCGCCACCGGTTCGATGCGCACTCCGACGATCCCGCGGAAGGCGTGCGCGGCGTCGTGGTCGTCGCCGCGCGAATCGCCTGCGAGCGCCTCGAGCTGCCAGCGCACCCGGTCGACGAGATCGGTGGCCTCGAAGCAGGTCGGATGCAGCCAGGTGCGAGAGGTGACCCTGCCGTCGTCGTCGGTGAGATCGATGCGCACCTCGGTGCACACCACGGAGGCGTCGGCGAGACCCAGCATCACGGCATCCGCCGTCTGGCGCACGGCGAACGCGATCTGATCGGCCTGCCCGAGCGGCGTGTCGAAGGAGATCTCCCCGGCGAGCTCGGGGTCGGGCGGCCTGGCATCGATCGGGCGCGAGTCCGCCCCCTGCGCGAGGGCGTGCAGCCTGGCGCCGTGCTCGCCGAACCGGTCGCGCACGGCGCCCTCGCCGAGAGCGGCGAACTCGCCCAGCGTGTGCACGCCGAGGCGCGCCAGCAGGCTCGCCAGCTCCTCGTCGCCGAGCGAGCGCACAGGGACCGGGGCGAGGAAGTCGCGCGATCCGCCCGTCGGCACGATCGCCCGGCGCGTGGGCTCGCCCTCGGCGCGCAGCGCCGCCAGCTCGGCGGTGAAGGCGCCGTCGGCGACGCCGACCATCGCCTCGGGGTACCCTTCCTCGGCGAGCATGGCGAGCAGGGCGTCCGCGGCCTCCGCCTCGCCGCCGTGGAACCGGGACACGCCTCGGGAACGCAGGGCTGCCACCCCCGGTCGCAGCAGCAGCACTCCTGGTGCATGCTGCTCGATCAGGCGCAGCACCGGCACGAAGGCGCGCTCGTCCTGGGCGGGATCGTGCGGCAGCATCCGCAGCGTCGGCGCGCGCCCCTGCGCGAGCCGCCGGCGCTGACCGACGCTCACGCCCAGTGCGCGGGCCGAGGCGGTGCACGCGACGACGGTGTTCTGCCGCACCAGGGCGACCGGCGGATGCGGCGGAGGATCGCCCAGCACCGCCCGCAGCGGCCAGTCCGGAAAGCGCAGCACGTGCATCCTGCTCGCGGGAATCATCCTGCCGCCGCCCATCTCGTGTCGATGGGGATCGGGGCCGGTGCGGCCTGCTCGACCTGCTCCACGACGCCGAACCGACCCGGCAGCCGAACCCGCACGCTCTGCGGACGCGGGCGGGTGCGGGTCTGGGCTGTCACCGTCACCGTGCGGTCCTCGAGGAGACCCCATCCCTCGCCCAGCCCTTCCCACTGCGGGTCGTGGATGCTGATCAGCCCCTCGCTCTGAGACCACGGCGAGGTCGCGAGCACCGTGCAGCCGCGGTCGCGCAGTCGCGCGGCGAGGCGCGCCGCCTCCGCGTCCTGCGGCGCGGACACCGGATGCACGGCGATGAGCGGGATGATCTCGGCCAGCGCCGAGACGACGGCCAGCCAGCGCGGACCGGGATCGGGAACCAGCACCAGGCGCTCGAGATCGATCCCCGCCGCGGCCGCCGCCTCGACGCCGAGGTCGGGCAGCCCGACCGCCGCACACCACGAACCGCGCTGCGAGGAGGCGCTGAGCAGCGCGAAGATCAGGCTCAGCGACGGCGAGACCGAGTAGACGGTGCCGGCGGCGAGGCCGCCCGCCGGCAGGATCTGCTCCAGCGCGGGCGGCACCGGCAGCACCTTCTCATCGCTGCGGACCCGCTGCATCCGCCCGATCTCGCGACGCAGGCGCAGGACCTCGCCCGCCCGTTCGTCGGCGGGGGAGAGCGCTCGCAGAGTACTGATCCCCATATATCCATCCTCGAAGAGATATTCGAATAACTCAAGTTCATCTCAGATCGTAAATAGGACATCCGACATCGTTGCCGGACTACTCTGGGGGCATGCGGATCGAGTACGAGAGCGACGTCGTCCGATGGGATGCCCGGACCGAGGCCTGGTTCTTCGCGATCATGCCGGAGGAGCTCTCACAGGAGATCAGAGAGCTGCCCTCGCCTCCGCGCGGGTTCGGTTCGCTGCGGGTGCGCGCACGGATCGGCGACACCGAATGGGCGACCTCGATCTTCCCCGGTCGTGGCGGCTACATGCTGCCGCTGAAGAAGCAGGTGCGCACTGCTGAGGGGATCGAGGAGGGCGGCACTGTGCTCGTCGAGCTCGAGATCCTCGATCTCTGAGCGTCCGTTGTCCACAGGGCGTCCGCAACCGGGACGC
The DNA here is from genome assembly GCF_042799915.1 of Microbacterium sp. NPDC057659. Classification (NCBI taxonomy): domain Bacteria; kingdom Bacillati; phylum Actinomycetota; class Actinomycetes; order Micrococcales; family Microbacteriaceae; genus Microbacterium; species Microbacterium sp. NPDC057659. Next base: position 48,425 of record NZ_JBHVHU010000001.1, read on the forward strand.
GCCTCGCCTAACCTGCGATGGTGACCCTCCACGACCTCATCGCCGTCCTGGCGCACGTCGCTCTGGCCGTCGTCGGGGTGTGGCTGCTCGTCGTCGACGCCCGTACGCACCGGCTGCCGAACCGCATCGTGCTGCCGACGCTCGGAGCGCTGCTGGTGCTCGTCGGCGTGGAGGTGCTGGCCACCGGCGACACGGCGCGGCTGATGCGAGCACTGCTCGGGATGCTGCTGCTGGCCGGCTTCTACGCGGTCATGCGGATGGCGAGCAGGCAGGGGATCGGCGGTGGCGACGTGAAGCTCGCCGCCCTGATCGGGCTCGTACTGGGCTGGCACGGCTGGCAGGCGCTCGCGATCGGGGCGGTATCCGCCTTCGTGCTCGGTGCGCTCTACGCGCTCGTGCTCATGGCGCTGCGCAGAGCAGATCGCAGCACACGCATCGCCTTCGGTCCGTGGATGATCATCGGCGCGGTGCTCGGCATCGCGATCGGATGAGGGTGCCAGGCGCTATGGTGTGCTCATGGCACTCGCGCGACTTCACGGTGGCCCGCTGGACGGGCAGATCATCCCCATCGGAGACGATGCGGACGACAAGCTGATCGTCCCCTACAGCGAGACGCAGATCGTCTACAACCGTCGTGGTGCGCCGCAGAACACCGGCACGACCGACGGGCCCACCGAGATCGACTTCTGGTACGACGAGTCCCTCGAGGACATCAATCCTGCCGATGTCTGATTCCGCGCCGTCCCGGTCGGTCGAGGTCGAGCGCAAGTACGACGTCGACGCGGACACGCCGCTTCCGGACTGGACGACGGTCGACGGTGTGATCTCGGCATCGTCGGGTGAACAGCGAGAGCTCGACGCGCAGTATCTCGACACCGTGGAGTTCTCTCTCGCGACCTCGGGGCACGCGCTGCGCCGCCGCACTGGCGGCCCGGATGCCGGATGGCATCTGAAGGGGCCGCGCACCGGCGACGGCCGGGTCGAGCTCGGCTGGCCGCTGGGTGAGGAGGGCGTCATCCCGGATGCCGTCGCCGATGCGATCGCGCCGGTGCCAGCATCCGCTCTGCGGCCGATCGCGCGGATCGAGAACTCCCGCACCGCGGTCACCCTGATCGGTTCCGGGGGTGTGCTCGCGGAGTTCGTGGACGATCACGTGCGCGCGACCGATCTGCGCGACGGCTCCCGTCGCGAGTGGCGCGAGTGGGAGCTCGAGCTCGGCCCCGCAGCACCCGCCGATGAGGCGGGTCGACAGGCGTTCTTCGCCGCGGCCGAGAAGGCGATCTTCGCCACCGGTGCCCGCGACGCCTCCTCCGGCTCGAAGCTCGCACGCGCTCTCGGGCGCTGACCCGGGTCTCGTTCAGGCGACCTCGGGCCGCGTCATCAGCGGCGCTGTGAGGTGCAGGACGAGATTCGAGGTCGTCAGGGGCACCGTCGTCCAGACGGCCGTGGCCGTCCGAGAGCCGACGGTGAGCCGCACCCGGTGCGGCGCGGTCGTCAGCTGCAGGTCGGCGATGAAGGTGTCGTCGCGCCAGCCTCCCGACGCGGACACCGGACGGCCGAGCGGAGCGCTGTCGTGCCACCGTGCGCGTCCCACCGGCACTTCGAAGAGAGCGCCGATGCGGACGATCCAGCCGTCGTCGGCCGGTTTCACGCGGATCATGGTTCCGTGCGGCAGCGCCGAATCCGCGATGGATGCGTCGATCGTCGAGGCGAGGATGCGTTCGGATCCGGCCTCGGATGCCTGCGGCATCGGCAGCCGAAGGTTCCGCATCCGCTCCTCCAGGCCGCGATCATCGGCCGGCGTGGGGCGGTCCATGCCGGGGAGCAGGCAGTCCCACACGGCGTCGAGCACATCCTGAGCGTGCTCCACCCTCGTCTGCGCTGAGGTGAGGACCACCACCAGCTCGTGCGCGGGGACGACGATGCAGTGCTGTCCGTAGGCGCCGTTGCCATGGAACCCATGCTGCGACATCCAGATCTGGTAGCCGTAGCCGGATCGGAAGTCCGGAGCGTGCGTGATCTCCGGGTGGTAACGGCTCTCGACATGCGATCGCGTGGCGAGGTCCACCCATTCCGCGGACACCAGTCGCTGCTCGCCCCAGAGGCCTCTGCGCCGCAGGAGCTCACCGAAGGCGGCGACGGCCTCGGTGCGCAGATGCAGGCCGTGGAAGCCGAACACGGCGCCACTGCCCACGCGGTCCCAGTCCGCATCGGCGATGCCCATCGGGGCGAGGAGACGGTCGTCGAGGTAATCGTCCAGCGGGCGACCGGTGACCCGCTCCACCATGCGGGCGAGGATGAAGGTCGTCGCATTGTCGTAGGTGTGCAGAGTGCCCTCGGGGGCTACAGCCGGGACGCGCAGGAATCCCTTCACGAGGTCCTGCGGCTCTCGTTCCCAGCCCTCTACGAGGGTGTCATCCTCGTGTCCTGCGGTCATCGTCAGCAGGTGATGGACGGTGAGCCGGAGGGCCTGCTCCGGCGCATCCGACGGCACGTGGTCGGGCAGGACGTCGGCGACCCGGTCGTCGAGGGACAGCACTCCGTCCTCGACGGCGAGTCCGACAGCCATCGACGTGAACGACTTGGTGAGCGAGTAGAGCAGGTGCGGGCGCTCCGCCGAGTACGGCGCCCACCATCCCTCGGCGATCACGTGGCCGTGGCGCACGATCATCAGCGAGTGGCACTCGATCCCCTTGGCGGCGAGCCTGTCGAGCAGGGCGTCGACCGCACGCGACGAGACCCCTTGGTCGGCGGGAGTGGAGCGCGGGAGCAGTTCGGTCGTCATCGGCGCCTTCGCAGAAACGAGTGGGGCGGTGCGAATCCCGCACCGCCCCACTCCGATCAGGATCGATCAGAGGTTGATCATGTGACCCGCAAGGCCGTGGAAGGCCTCCTGCAACGCCTCCGACAGCGTCGGGTGGGTGTGCACGTTGCGGGCGGCCTCGAGCGCGGTGAGATCCCACTTCTGGGCCAGCGTCAGCTCGGGGAGGAGCTCGGACACGTCCGGGCCGATCAGGTGGCCGCCGATGAGCTCGAGGTGCTCGGCGTCGGCGATCAGCTTGACGAAGCCGATCGGCTCGCCAAGGCCGTTGGCCTTGCCGTTCGCGCTGAACGGGAACTTGGCGACCTTGATCTCGCGACCCTCGGCGCGCGCCTGCTCCTCGGTGAGGCCGAAGCTGGCGACCTGCGGCTGGCAGAACGTCGCACGCGGCATCATCCGGTAGTCGCCCAGCGTCATGGTCTCGGCCTTGCCGATGGTCTCGGCGGCGACGACGGCCTGCGCCTCCGCGACGTGCGCGAGCTGCAGCTTCGCGGTGACGTCGCCGATCGCGTAGATGCCCTCGACGTTGGTGCGCATGTGGTCGTCGATGTCGATCGCACCGCGCTCGGTGAGCGCGACGCCGGTGTTCTCCAGGCCGTAGCCGTTCACGTTCGGCGCGAAGCCGACCGACATGAGCACCTTGCCTGCGGTGATCTCACCGGGCTGGCCGTCGCGGGTCTCGTACGTGACGTGCACGGAGGAGCCGTTGTCGGTGACGGTCTTCACCGCGGTGGAGGTGAGGATGTCGACACCGAGCTTCTTGTACTGCTTCTGGATCTCCTTCGAGACCTCGACGTCCTCGTTGGGGAGGGCGCGGTCGAGGAACTCGATGATGGTGACCTTCACGCCGTAGTTGGTCAGCACGTAGGCGAATTCCATGCCGATCGCGCCGGCGCCGACGATGACGATCGACTCGGGCAGGTCGCGCGTGAGGATCTGCTCCTCGAAGGTCACGACGTTGTCGCTGAGCTGCACGCCGGGCAGCAGACGCACGGTGGAGCCGGTGGCGATGATGACGTTGTCGAAGGTGACCTCTTCGGTCGTGCCGTCCGACTTGGCTACCGAGATCGCCTTCGGCCCCGTGAAGGTGCCTCGACCGTCGTACTCGGTGACCTTGTTCTTCTTCATCAGGAAGTGGATGCCCTTGACGTGGGTGTCCGCGACCTTGCGGCTGCGGTCGAACGCCGCGCCGAAGTCGAAGCTCACGTCACCGGAGATGCCGAAGAAATCGGCCTTGTGGGTGAAGGTGTGCGCGATCTCCGCGTTCTTCAGGAGCGACTTCGAGGGGATGCAGCCCACGTTGAGGCAGATCCCTCCCCAGTACTTCTCCTCGATGATGGCGGTGGACAGTCCGAGCTGTGCGCTGCGGACTGCGGCGACGTAGCCGCCAGGGCCCGCGCCGAGGATGACGACATCGTAGTGTGGCATGTTCTCAGCCTATCGGTCGGAGGGATCGGTGGAGGCGGGGGCGTCATCGGATGACGCCGCATCCTTGCTGTCGGCGGGTCTGCGGCGCAGGCCCAACCAGATCGCGATGCCGGCGATGACCAGGATCGCGACGATCAGCAGGACCCACAGCCACACCGCCGAGGCGGAGCCGGCGGCGGGAGCAGGGGTGGCCGTGACGGTCACGGTGGGAGCGGGGGCGGTCTCGGTCACGGTCGGTGCCGGGGTCGGCGCCGTCGTCGGGGTCGGTGTGCTGACCTCGGTTCCGGTGGTCACCGTGAAGGCGTACTCACCGGCGATCGGATGTCCGTCGGCGGAGACGACCTTCCACGCGACGTGGTAGGCCCCCGCGGGGGCTCCCGCCGCGAGGGGCTGCGTGACCGCCGGGCCGTCCACTGTCGGCGCGCCGTCCGTGACAGGGGCTCCGGAGGGATCGGTCACCTGGATCATGGTCGCGCCCTCCGCGTCCAGCACGTCACCGCTGAAGGTGAGCACGAGCTGAGCCGGGAGGGTCTCCACGGTGGCGTCCGCGGCGGGGCTCGCGGAGACGAGCTCGTCGTGCGCCGAGGCGGACAGCGGGCCGGCCAGCAGGAAGGCGGCGGTCAGCAGCGCCGCGAACAGCACGGCGAGCGGGATTCTTCGAGAGGGCCAGGTTGTCTGCACGTCCCCAGCCTAGGTCGGCATCCGGCGTCTGAGACCCTCCCGATGCGCTGCTCCGATCCGTTAGTCTTGACGGAAGGAGGGTGACCCGTGACTGACAGCCAGAGCCGATACGGCGACGACGCGATCCACCGCAACGGCGAGCAGCGCCACGATGTGACGCAGACCTTCGGACACGACTCCGATCTGTCCTTCGTGCCGTTCGGAGTCGAATTGACCGAAGCCGAGCAGTCGGCGATCTCCGCGCTGCCCTCGGGGTCCGCACTGCTGCTGGTGCGCTCGGGTGCGCTGGCCGGCGCGCGATACCTGCTCGATGCGGATGTGACCACGATCGGTCGCCATCCCGAGGCCGACATCTTCTTCGACGACGTGACCGTGTCGCGTCGTCATGCCGAGATCACTCGCACGGGCACCTCGTTCGAGATCATCGATCAGCGCTCGCTGAACGGAACCTACGTGAACGGCGAGCGCGCTGACCGCAGCCTGCTGCAGAACGGCTATGAGGTGCGCGTCGGCAAGTTCCGGCTCAACTTCTTCGCCTCTCCGGTCGACGTCGCGGCTGCGAACGCCTGATGGCGGCTTCCTCCCCAGCCCGCGAGCGCGCAGCGCCCGCGGGCCTGCTGAGCATCGGTCAGGTGCTGTCGAGACTGACGCCGGACTTCCCGGAGATCACGGCCAGCAAGCTGCGCTTCCTCGAGGCGCGGGGGATCGTCACGCCGTCGCGCACCGAGTCCGGCTATCGGAAGTTCTCCGCCGCCGATGTGGAGCGACTGCGCACCGCCCTCACCCTGCAGCGCGACCACTACATGCCACTGGACGTCATCCGCGAACAGCTCGACGACGTCGTCGAGGGCCAGCAGGTGTCGCCCCCTCCGTCGATCACTCCTCCGACTCGCAGGTACCGTCGCGATGAGCTGCTGCTGGCAGCGGGTGCCGCGCCGCAGCTGCTGAACGACGCGGTCAGCACCGGTCTGATCGCCGCCGCCGACACCTATACCGACCAGACCGTCGCCCTGCTGCGCAGCCTGGTCGCCCTCGACCGCCACGGCATCGAGCCCCGTCACCTGCGCACGCTGCGCCAGGGCGCGGAGCGCGAGGTGGCGCTGATCGAGTCGGCACTGCAGCCGATGCTGCGCCGCACCGATGCCGCGTCCCGCGGCCGCGCCGGTGAACTGGCTCCGGAGCTGGCCGCCCGCATCGATGAGGCGCGCAGCATCCTGGTGTCCGCGGCGCTGTCGCGGATGCTCTCATAACGAACAGGTTGCGACACACCTCCGACGTGCACCGGATGTCGTTGCCCGACCACCACCCCTGCTCTACCGTGGAGATAGCCGCTCCGGGGGGAGTGGTACCCGGTCTGAGGAGGAGACAACTATGAATGCGGATGAGCTCTCCGGAGACCCGCGCTTCGTGACCGAACTCCTCTTCACGGACGGTCTTCCCGCGATGGACGACGAGGTCGGCTACCGCGGTGCGATCGCCGCTCGAGCGGCGGGCATCACGTACCGCCAGCTGGACTACTGGGCGCGCACCGAGCTGGTCGTCCCCACGGTCCGCGGCGCGAGCGGCTCCGGTTCCCAGCGGCTCTACGGTTTCCGCGACATCCTCGTCCTCAAGCTGGTCAAGCGGCTACTCGACACCGGCATCTCGCTACAGCAGATCCGCATCGCGGTCGAGCAGCTCCGCGCCGCTGGCATCCGTGACTTGGCGGGCACCACACTCATGAGCGACGGCGCCTCCGTCTACCTGTGCACCTCGAACGACGAGGTGATCGATCTGGTCAGCCGCGGTCAGGGCGTGTTCGGCATCGCCGTCGGAAAGGTGCTCCGTGAGGTCGAGTCGACCCTCGTCGAGTTCGACCCGACTGCTCCCGACCCGGTCGACGAGCTCGCGCAGCGGCGTGCCAAGCGCACCGCCTGATCAGCACCCAGACATACGAGAACGCCCGGCCGAAGCCGGGCGTTCTGTCGTTTCGGGGCGCGTCAGGCCTGTGCGCCGGTCTCCGGCACCGGGACCCGGCCTGCGCGGACGATACGGTCGAGCAGCTGGTCGAAGTCGGCGGCGAGCTCCTGCGCGGAATCGCCAGGCCAGATGTGCAGAGGCTTGGCGGCGCCCTGCGCCTGCTGCAGCGAGGTGCGCTCGGGCAGCTGCGGCGAGAGCACCAGCGGGCCGAACATGTCGCGCAGCTCCTTGATGCGGAACTGGTGCTCGATGGACTGCGGGCGCACACGGTTCACGACGATGCCGAGGGGCTGCAGACGAGGGGAGAGTCCACGACGGATCTCCTCGATCGCGCGCAGCGCGCGGTCGGCCGCGGCGACCGAGAACAGACCGGGCTCGGTCACGACGAGGACGCGGTCGCTCGCCGCCCAGGCGGTGCGGGTGAGTGCGTTCAGCGAGGGGGCGCAGTCGATGAGCACGAGGTCGTACTCGCTCTCGACGGTCGCAAGCGCCTCTTCGAGCTTCCACACGTCGCGGACGCTGGGGTGCGGGCCGTCGAAGTTGATCGCGGAGGGGCTCCCGATCAGCACGTCGATCGTGCCGGGGTGCACCTTCGTCCACCCGCTCGTGGTGATCGCCTGACGGACGACCTTCTCCTTCGGGTTGGCCAGCACGTCGGCGATGTTCAGCCTGCCGGCGATCTGGATGTCCATGCCGGTGGAGACGTCCGACTGCGGGTCGAGGTCGACCACGAGGGTACGGATGCCACGGGCGAAGGCGGCGCTGGCGAGACCGAGGGTCACGGTCGTCTTGCCTACGCCTCCTTTGAGGGAGCTGACGCTGAGTACGTGCACATCCTCCAACTTACAGTGCCCTAGTCTGAGTGAACACTCAGCCCCGCTCCTGTGCGCGTCTGCGCGCACCGATCCAGAGGTGTGCATGTTCCAGAAGATCCTGGTGGCCAACCGCGGCGAGATCGCGATCCGCGCGTTCCGGGCGGCCTTCGAAGTGGGAGCGCGCACCGTCGCCGTGTTCCCGTACGAGGACCGCGGTTCGATCCATCGGCTGAAGGCCGACGAGGCGTACGAGATCGGTGAACGCGGACATCCGGTGCGCGCCTATCTCGACGTGGACGAGATCGTCCGGGTCGCTGTGGAATCGGGCGCAGACGCGATCTACCCGGGCTACGGCTTCCTCTCCGAGAACCCCGAGCTCGCAGAGAAGGCGGCCGCCGCCGGCATCTCCTTCATCGGCCCGCCCGCGCATGTGCTGGAAATGGCGGGGAACAAGGTCGAGGCGAAGCGCCATGCGATCGGCGCCGGAGTCCCGGTGCTGCGCTCGACCGAAGCATCCGACGACGTGGACGAACTGCTCGACCAGTCGGACGAGGTCGGCTTCCCGCTGTTCGCGAAGGCCGTCGCCGGAGGCGGTGGCCGAGGGATGCGGCGCGTCGAGACGAAGGACGAGCTCGCCGCCGCTCTGGCCGAGGCCATGCGCGAGGCGCAGAGCGCGTTCGGCGATCCGCGGATGTTCCTGGAGCAGGCCGTCCTGCGCCCCCGGCACATCGAGGTGCAGGTGCTGGCGGATGCCACGGGCGAGACCGTGCACCTGTTCGAGCGGGACTGCTCGGTGCAGCGGCGCCATCAGAAGGTGGTCGAGATCGCGCCGGCGCCGAACCTGGACGACGACGTGCGGCGCGAGCTGCACAGGCACGCGGTCGCGTTCGCCCGATCCATCGGCTATGTGAACGCCGGAACGGTGGAGTTCCTGCTGGAGACGGCGGGGAAGCGCACCGGCGAGGTGGTGTTCATCGAGATGAACCCGCGCATCCAGGTGGAGCACACCGTCACCGAGGAGATCACCGACGTCGACCTGGTGCAGGCGCAGATCCGCATCGCATCGGGCGCCACCCTCGCCGAGCTCGGCCTCGAGCAGGACGACATCCGGCCGCGTGGTGCGGCACTGCAGTGCCGGATCACGACGGAGGATCCGGCGCAGGGGTTCCGTCCCGACACCGGCAAGATCACCACCTACCGCTCGCCCGGCGGCGCGGGCATCCGCCTCGACGGCGGGACGGTGCATCAGGGCGCGCAGATCAGCCCGCACTTCGACTCGATGCTCTCGAAGCTGACCTGCCGCGGTCGTGACTTCCCCGCAGCGGTCTCCCGAGCGCGACGCGCACTGGCCGAGTTCCGCATCCGCGGGGTGTCGACCAACATCCCCTTCCTGCAGGCGCTGCTCGACGACCCGGCATTCGTCGCAGGCGACGTCAGCACCTCCTTCATCGACGAGCGGCCCGAGCTGCTGCAGGGCCGGGTCTCGAAGGACCGCGGCTCGAAGATCCTGAACTGGCTGGTGGACGTCACGGTCAACAGGCCGAACGGGCCGCACCCCGGCACTGCCGATCCGAGCGGGAAGCTCCCTGCGACCGACCTCGGCGCGGAACCGCCGGCGGGCTCCCGGCAGCGGCTGCTCGAGCTCGGCCCTGAGGGCTTCGCCAGATCGCTGCGTGCGCAGACGGCCCTCGCGATCACCGACACGACGTTCCGCGATGCGCATCAGTCCCTGCTGGCCACGCGCGTGCGCACCCGCGACCTGGTCGCGGCCGCACCGCACCTGGCGCGGCTCACGCCGGAGCTGTTCTCGGTTGAGGCCTGGGGAGGAGCGACCTACGACGTCGCGCTCCGGTTCCTCGGCGAGGACCCGTGGGAGCGGCTGGACAAGCTGCGCGCGGCACTGCCGAACATCGCGATCCAGATGCTGCTGCGCGGGCGGAACACCGTCGGATACACGCCGTACCCGACTGCGGTCACCGATGCGTTCGTGCAGGAGGCCGCGGCATCCGGCATCGACATCTTCCGCATCTTCGACGCCCTGAACGACGTCGCACAGATGCGCCCGGCGATCGACGCGGTCCGGGCCACGGGCACCGCGGTCGCGGAGGTGGCGCTGTGCTACACAGGCGACCTGCTCGACCCGGCGGAGGACCTCTACACGCTGGATTACTACCTGCGACTGGCCGAGCAGATCGCCGATGCCGGTGCGCATGTGCTGGCGATCAAGGACATGGCGGGGCTGCTGCGCCCCGCCGCTGCCGCGAAGCTCGTCACCGCGCTGCGCGAACGCTTCGATCTGCCGGTGCACCTGCACACGCACGACACCGCCGGAGGTCAGCTCGCCACGCTGCTGGCGGCGTCCGCCGCCGGCGTGGATGCAGTGGATGCCGCGTCCGCGCCCCTCTCCGGCACGACCAGTCAGCCCTCGCTGTCGGCGCTGGTCGCGGCGCTCGCGCACACCGAGCGGGACAGCGGGATCGATCTGGCCGGCGTGTCGGATCTGGAGCCGTACTGGGAGGCGGTGCGAAACCAGTACGCGCCGTTCGAGTCCGGCCTGCCCGGTCCCACCGGACGCGTCTACCACCACGAGATCCCCGGCGGGCAGCTGTCTAACCTGCGGCAGCAGGCGAAGGCGCTGGGACTGGCGGACGACTTCGAGCTCATCGAGGACATGTACGCCGCGGCGAACGCGATCCTCGGTCGGGTGCCGAAGGTCACGCCGTCGTCGAAGGTCGTCGGCGACCTCGCGCTGCACCTGGCCGCGGTCAAGGCGGACCCCGCCGACTTCGCGCAGAACCCGCAGAACTACGATGTGCCCGATTCCGTGGTCGGCTTCATGGCCGGCGAGCTCGGCGACCTGCCGGGCGGATGGCCCGAGCCGTTCCGCACCAAGGTGCTCGCCGGGCGTTCGGTGCGGCCGTCCATCACCGACATCTCCGCCGATGACGAGCGAGTGCTGGCCGGTGACAGCGCCGGGCGGCGCGCCAGGCTGAACGAGCTGCTGTTCCCGGCGCCGACGCGCGAGCTGGCGCAGACCCGCGAGCAGTACGGCGACCTGTCCGTGCTCGAGACCGGCGACTACCTGTACGGGCTGGTGCCGGGGCAGGAGCACCTCATCGAGATCGATCGCGGTGTGCAGCTCTACGTGGGGCTCGAAGCGGTGGGCGATGCCGACGAGCGCGGAATGCGCACCGTGATGACGACTTTGAACGGCCAGCTGCGACCGGTGTCGGTGAGGGACCGCTCAGTGGTCGTGGACGCCCATGAGGCAGAGAAGGCCGACTCGGCCCAACCGGGTCAGGTGGCGGCGCCGTTCTCCGGAGTCGTCACGCTGCAGATCGCCGCGGGCGACACCGTGCGGATGGGCGAGCCGGTCGCATCCATCGAGGCGATGAAGATGGAGGCTGCGATCACCGCGACCGTCTCAGGCGTGGTGGAGCGACTCGCCATCGGCGCCACCCAGCAGGTGGACGCGGGCGATCTTTTGGTCGTGATCAGTCCAGGCCAGTAATCTTGTGCGGGCGACGTGCTCGCACAAGCTTTCGAGGAGAACCGTGCCGCAGAAGAAGAACGACGACCAGGACGGCGACGATACCCTCGGCGTCCTCGACGATTCCGCATCGCTGGACGACGCGGGGATCGGGTTCCTCGGGGCCACCGCGCAGGTGAGCGTGGTCATGCCGACCGGCGGCGACGACGAGGATCTGGATGCCGACGACGATGTCCTCGGCGACGAGATCTCCACGACGGAGTTGGTCTCCGATCTCGTCATCGACCGCTCGGGCGTGGCAGACGAGGAGACGCTGGAGCGCCTCGACCGCGACACCACCGAGATCATCATCGAGCTGCCCGCCGAGATCGAGGAGCCTGTCGTCGTCGACGAGCCCGACGTCGTGACCGCGGAGGTCGTCCTGGACGAGGATGACGCGGAGGATGACGTCGACGCCGTGGACCGGGGACTTGCGGAAGACAACGTCCGCGAGGACGAGGAGCTCGAGGACGAGGAGCTCGAGGACGAGGAGCTCGTCGATGAGAGTGCGGACGCCGGGAGCGCCGAACTCGAATCCGCCGCCGTCGAGACCCCGGAAGCGGGCATCGATGAGGACGCGACAGTTGAAGTCGAGCCTTCGGAAGTCGAGGCCGACGAGGACGAGGTCGCCGAGGACGAGGTCGCCGAAGTCGAGCCCGCCGAGGTCGAGAGCGACGAGGACGGGACTGCTGAGGTCGAGGCCGACGACGTCGCCACGGCTGAAGTCGAGGCCGACGAGCACGCGACCGACGAGGACGAACGCGACGGGGACGTCGAAGACGGGGCCGACGAAGAGTCCGACGCGCCGGACGCCGGCTCCGACGACGAGGCCGACGACCTTGACGAGCCCGACGAGGACGACGAGTTCGACGACGAGGAACTCGAGGACGAAGACCTCCCCGCGGACGACGAGGACGACGACGACCTCGACGAGGAAGAAGAGGCAGAGGACGACGTGGACGACCTCGAGGACGAGGCGGCCGAGGAGCTTGCGCCGGTCGCCGAGCCCGAGCAGGTCGATGAGGTCGTCTCCGACGAGCTGCCCGCGGAGGAACATCCTGAGGAGGAGCTCGCCGCCGCAGAGGCGGACCAGGGTGAAGACCTGGACGCCGAAGCCGCCGACGAGCAGGATCGTAAGGACGAGGTGACAGCCGAGGCATCCGTCGCGGCGGCCGTCGCCGGCACGCTCACCGCTCCTGAGGAGGAGACGACTGTGGACACTGACGACAAGCGCGATCTCGCACCCCGCACCGCGGCCGGTGCGCCGCGCACTCGTGCGGAGGCGCATCGCACGGCCGAGATCGCTCTGGCCTCGAAGCGGCTCGGCGACGCGTCCCGCGACTCGTCCCGCGAGAGCGCCGACCTGCTGACGGCGGAGCGGCTGCTCGACCCGAGCCGCATGGTCAAGCCCGAGCCGGAGGGCACCTGGAGTCACCTGGTGTACACAGTGTCCGGTCGGCGCATCAACCTCGGAGACAGCAAGAAGGCCCGCGCCCGCAAGGAGCTCTCCGGGCGGATCGCCGGCACGCTGCAGGGCAACGCGCGATTCGTGCCGGTGCTGTCGCGCAAGGGCGGAGTCGGCAAGACGACGGTGACGGCCCTGCTCGGCATGGCGCTGGCGGATGCACGAGATGACCGCGTGATCGCGGTGGATGCGAACCCCGATCGCGGCACGCTCGCCGACCGCATCGTCGGCGACACCTCGCACTCTGTGCGAGATCTCGTGCGTGCGAAGGACGAGGTGCAGGGCTTCCACGACGTCTCAGCGCTCGTCGCCAGGGACCACACCCGTCTCGACGTGCTCGCATCGGACAGCGATCCCCGTGTCGCTGAGGCGTTCAGCGATGCCGACTACCGCGATGTCGCCGGTGTCGCCGCGCACTACTACTCGCTGGTGCTCACCGACACGGGCACGGGGATCGTGCACGACGTCATGGGCGCGACGCTCGACCTCGCCGACCAGATCGTGATCGTCTCCGGCCTCAGCGTCGACGAGGCGCGACTCGCCTCCGAGACCCTCACCTGGCTGGAGACCAACGGATACGGCGACAAGGCGCGCGATGCCGTCGTCGTCCTGAACCAGTCCACGCCCGGTACGCCCCTGGTACGGCTGAACGAGCTCCAGGCGCACTTCTCGACGCGCGTCGGTCACGTCGTCCGCATCCCGTACGACCCGCAGATCGCGGGCGGCGGGGCGATCGTCTGGTCGAGCCTGGCACCGGAGACGCGCCTGGCCGCGCGTGAGCTCGCCGCCGAGCTCGTCGAGGGTCTGCGCTCGCGGGTCCCCGTCCGATGAGCGTCCGCGAGATCCGGCTGTACGGCGACCCAGTGCTGCGCACCGTATGCGCGCCGATCGAGGAGATCGACGACGGCGTGCGCGCCCTGGTCGACGACCTCGTCGACACCGTCGAGCTGCCAGGGCGGGCCGGTGTGGCCGCGCCGCAGATCGGCGTCGCCGTGCGTGCGTTCAGTTACAACATCGACGGCGACATCGGCTACGTGCTCAACCCGGTGCTCACCGAGGTCCGCGGAGAGCCGCAGCCGACGGGGGAGGGTTGTCTGTCCGTCCCCGGGCTGTGGCATGACACCCCGCGGTATCCGTGGGCCCGTGTGGAGGGCATCGATCTCGACGGGACGGCCGTCGTCCTCGAGGGCGAAGGACTGCTGGCTCAGGCGCTGCAGCACGAGACCGACCACCTCGACGGCATGGTGTACCTCGGTCGCCTGGACCCCGAGACCCGCAAGCTCGCGATGCGTCAGGTGCGCGAGAGCTCATGGTTCTGACCCGCTGACATCGAAGAAGGGGCTCGCACATCGTGCGAGCCCCTTCTTCGATGTCTGGCCTCAGCCGAGCGAGACGTTCGTGGTCTGCACCGGCTGCGCGGTGTAGATCTCCTCGATGTCGCCCGCGAAGTCCTTCAGGATCACGTTGCGCTTGATGGACATCTTGGGCGTGAGGTGCCCGCTGTCCTCTGTCCACTCCGTCGGCAGGATCGTGAACTTGCGGATCGACTCGGCGCGCGAGACCAGGGTGTTCGCGTGGTCGATCGCGCGCTGCACCTCGGCGCGGACGGCGTCGTTCCGTGCGGCGTCCGCGAGCGAGAGCTCCGCAGGCAGACCGTTGTTGGCCAGCCAGGTCGGCAGCATCTCGGTGTCGAGGGTGACCAGCGCCGCGATGAAGGGCTTCTGGTCGCCGACCACGACCACCTGTCCGACGATGGGGTTCGCGCGGATCGGGTCCTCGAGGACAGCCGGGGCGACGTTCTTGCCGCCGGCGGTCACGATGATCTCCTTCTTGCGTCCCGTGATCGTCAGGAAGCCGTCCTTGTCGAACGAGCCGAGGTCGCCGGTGCGGAACCAGCCGTCGTCGAACGCGGCCGCGGTCGCCTCGGGGTTGTTCCAGTACTCCTTGAACACGCAGATGCCGCGCACCTCGATCTCGCCGTCCTCGGCGAGGCGGATGCCGACGCCGGGGAGCACGGGACCGACGGTGCCGATCTTGAACCGGTCCTCACGGTTCACGGTCGCCGGGGCGGTGGTCTCGGTGAGGCCGTAGCCCTCGAGGATCACGACGCCCAGGCTGCGGAAGAAGTGCCCGAGCCGGTCGCCGAGCGGTGCGGAGCCCGAGACGGCGTAGACGACCTTGCCGCCCATGGCCGCGCGCAGCTTCGAGAAGACGAGCTTGTCGAACATGGCGAAGCGCATGCGCAGGCCGAAGGGGATCTTCTCGCCGCGCTCCAGCAGCTTCGAGTGCTCCACAGCCGCGGCAGCGGCGGCGCGGAAGATCTTGCCCTTGCCGCCGGCCTCCGCCTTCTGCTCGGCCGAGTTGTAGACCTTCTCGAACACGCGCGGGACCGCCAGCAGCAGCGACGGCTGGAACGAGCCGAGCGAGTCGATGAGGTGCCTGGTGTCGGGCTGGTGGCCGACGCGGACACCCGCGTGGATGTACAGCATCGACATGAACCGGGCGAACACGTGCGCGAGCGTGATGAACAGCACGGTCGAGGCGCCGGGGGTGTTCACGACGTCCTTGAGCGACTCGGAGGCGTTGCGCGACAGCTCGACGAAGTTGCTGTGCGTGAGCACGCACCCCTTCGGGCGGCCGGTCGAGCCGGACGTGTAGATGAGGGTCGCGATGTCGCTGCCGTTCGCGATCGAGCGACGGCGCTCGATCTCCGCGTCGTCGATGACCGCACCCTGCGCGGTGAGCGTGTCGACCGCGCCGAGGTGCAGCTGCCAGACCTCGCGGACGAGGGGCAGGTCGCCGCGGACCTCATCGATGCGGGTGAAGTGGTCGGGCGACTCGGCGATGAGCGCGATCGCACCGGAGTCCTCCATGATCCACTGGATCTGGGCAGGAGAGCTCGTCTCGTAGATCGGCACCATGACCGCGCCGGCGTAGAAGAGTGCGAAGTCGACCAGCGTCCACTCGTAGGTGGTGCGGGCGATGAAGCCGACCTTCTCGCCCGGCTGGATGCCGGCGGCGACGAAGCCCTTGGCCAGCGCGATGACGGCGGTGCGGAAGTCGGCTGCGGAGATGTCGCGCCACCCCGCACCCTCCGGGACGGAGAACAGCGCGCGGTCGGGAGTCGCCTCCACACGCTTCTCGAGAAGATCCGTGACGTTCGCTTCGGGGTCGGCGGGGACGATCGCGGGTGCTTCGAACTGAACCACGGCAGCTCCTTCGGTACCAGGCGGGCGGGTTTCTCCGAGTCTACGTCATGAGATTCAGTCGCGAGCAAGCTGGAACTCAGTCGCGGCTGCTCGTGCGGTTCCCGTGCTCCGGCCAGGGCACGCAGTAGACTGCGAGGCGATGTTCTACTGGCTGATGAAGTACGTCGTGATCGGGCCGCTGGTCAAAGCGATCTTCCGACCCTGGATCGTGGGGCGCGACAACATCCCCACCACGGGTGCCGCCATTCTGGCCAGCAACCATCTCTCCTTCGCGGACTCGATCTTCCTGCCGCTCATGCTGGACCGGCGGATGTCGTTCCTCGCGAAGAGCGACTACTTCACGGGACGCGGCATCAAGGGCTGGGCGACGAAGTTCTTCATGAGCGCGACCGGCCAGCTGCCGATCGACCGCTCCGGTGGCAAGGCGTCCGAGGCATCCTTGAACACCGGCCTGCAGGTGCTCGGCAGGGGAGACCTGCTCGGCATCTACCCGGAGGGCACTCGCAGCCCGGACGGCAGGCTCTACCGCGGGCGCACCGGTATCGCGCGAATGGCGCTCGAGGCCAGGGTGCCCGTCATCCCCGTCGTGATGATCGACACCGACACGGCGATGCCGATCGGACGTCGGATGCCTCGGGTGGTGCGCGTGGGCATGGTGATCGGCGAGCCGCTGGACTTCTCCCGGTACGCGGGCATGGAGAACGACCGGTACATCCTGCGATCGGTGACGGACGAGATCATGGTCGCGCTGCAGCGCCTGGGAGCCCAGCGATACGACGACGTCTACGCATCGTCGGTCAAGGACCGGATGCCGGCTCCGGTGCGCTGACCCGCGTCGTCATCGTCGTCCTGACCACCCTTCACCGCGACTAGGCTGAGGGGATGCCCCAGTCGCTGCCTGACGCCCCGATCGCCGCGTTCGACACCCGAGTCCTCGACGAGTGGCGCGAGCTGCCGATCAAGCAGCAGCCGCAGTGGCCCGATGCGGGTCGCGTCGCTGAGGTCTCCGCCCAGCTCGCCGGTCTGCCACCGCTGGTGTTCGCCGGTGAGGTGGACAACCTGCGCGAGCGCCTCGCCCGGGCGGCATCCGGCCGCGCGTTCCTGCTGCAGGGCGGCGACTGCGCCGAGACGTTCGCCGGCGCCACCGCCGATCAGATCCGCAACCGGATCAAGACCGTCCTGCAGATGGCTGTCGTGCTCACGTACGGCGCCTCGATGCCGGTGGTGAAGATGGGGCGCATGGCGGGCCAGTTCGCCAAGCCGCGCTCGAGCGACACCGAGACCCGAGGCGACGTCACGCTGCCCGCGTACCGCGGTGACATCGTGAACGGCTACGACTTCACCGAGGGATCGCGCACAGCGGATCCGTCCCGCCTGCTGCAGGGCTACCACATGGCGGCATCCACGCTGAACCTCATCCGCGCGTTCACGCAGGGTGGCTTCGCCGATCTGCGCGAGGTGCACTCGTGGAACACCGGTTTCGCGAAGAACCCCGCCAATCAGCGATACGAGCGCATGGCCTCCGAGATCGATCGCGCGATCAAGTTCATGGAAGCGGCAGGCGCCGACTTCGACGAGCTCAAGCGCGTGGAGTTCTTCACCGGTCACGAGGGCCTGCTGATGGACTACGAGCGTCCGATGACGCGCGTCGACTCGCGCACGGACACGCCGTACAACACCTCGGCGCACTTCCTCTGGATCGGTGAGCGCACCCGAGACCTCGACGGTGCGCACGTCGACTACTTCTCGAAGATCCGCAACCCGATCGGCGTGAAGCTCGGTCCGACCACTTCGCCCGAGACGGCGCTGGAGCTGATCGACAAGCTCGACCCGAACCGCGAACCCGGACGCCTCACCTTCATCACCCGGATGGGGGCAGGCAAGATCCGCGACGCGCTGCCGCCGCTGCTCGAAGCGGTGAAGGACTCCGGGGCGACCCCGCTGTGGGTAACCGACCCTATGCACGGCAACGGCATCACCACCCCCACGGGGTACAAGACCCGTCGCTTCGACGACGTGGTCGACGAGGTGCGCGGCTTCTTCGAGGCGCACAGGGCGGTGGGCACGTTCCCGGGCGGCATCCACGTGGAGCTCACCGGCGACGACGTCACCGAGTGCCTCGGAGGCTCCGAGCACATCGATGAGGCCGCGCTGGCGACGCGTTACGAGTCGCTGTGCGACCCCCGCCTGAACCACATGCAGTCCCTCGAGCTGGCGTTCCTCGTCGCCGAGGAGCTCGAGAAGCGCTGACCGGCGAGAGAAGGCTCGACATCGCCCAGCGGTGTCGAGCCTTCCGCATGTCGAGGTCGGGACAGGCGAACGATCAGCCGTTGAGCTGGATGTCCAGCTTCACGGTGCTGCCCTTGGGAAGGGTCTTTCCGGCCTTCGGATTCTGCTTGGTGACGACGACCGTGTCGCCGAAGCCCGGAAGGTCGCCCCATGCCGCGTACTCAGCCCTCAGGCCGACGTCCTCCAGCTCCTTCTTCGCCTCGGCCAGGGTCTTGCCGCCGACGTCCGGCACCTCGACCGGCTGAGGCCCGTCGGAGACGGTCAGGGTGATGGTGTCACCAGGCCGCCACAGGCCGCCGCCCTGCCGGTCAGAGTGCCGGATGACGTTGCCCTTCTTCACGTCGTCGCTCCACTTGTGGATGCGCTCGTCCGAAACCGTCAGACCCGCGTCCGTGAGCGTCTTGGCCGCCTTGTCGTCCGGCTGACCGATGACGTCGGGCAGGGCTCCCAGCGACACCTGCACAGTCGCCTGGTCGGCCTCGTGCACCGTGCATCCGGCCGCGCAGCCGAACGGCTTCGCGCCGTCGCGCGGTGTGATCCGCACGTTGATGACCTTGTCCCGTGCGGCGTCGGGAGTGAAGTACTCCTCGGACTGGTCGTCGACCTCGAGGTTGGCGCTCGTCAGGGCGGTGCGCACCTCGGACTCGCTCTTCCCGCCGAGGGCGGGCAACTCGTGCGAGGCGGGGCCGATCGACACGATGACGCGCACCTTCGCACCCTGATCGAGCCTCTCGCCCTTGCCCGGTTTGGTGTCGATCACGGTCCCCGCGGCGACGTCGACCGAGTTCTCGTCGCGCTGGATCGGGACGAATCCGTCCGCCTTCAGCGCCGCCGCGGCAGCGTCATAGGTCATACCGGCGACCTGAGGGACGGCGACCAGCGAACCGGGCCCGGATCCGAACCACCATCCGACGCCGCCGGCCAGCACCGCAAGGAGCAGGACGAGCGCCATCAGGAAGGCGCCGCGCGCCTTCCTGTGCGAGACCCGGCGTCGCAGCACGGTGGCGTTGTCGAGCTGCGCCGGGGGAGCGGCGATCGGCTCGGCGGACGCCGTCGGCCCGGTGAGGACACGGGTGACCGAGCCGGTGTCGGCGGAGGGGCCTCTCGGAGCCACCAGCGCCGCGGTGACCATCGGCTTCACATCGAGCTCGCGCTCGATGTCGCGCAGCCGGTCGAGCATTTCCTGCGCATCGACAGGACGCTCCTCGGGTGACTTCTCGGTGGCCCACAGCACGAGTTCGTCGAGCTGCTCGGGCACGGAGGAATTGCGCGCGCTGGGCCGCGGGACCTGCTCGGTGGCGTGCTGGAACGCGATCTGCATGGGCTGCTCGCCCTTGTAGGGCTGCTCGCCGACCAGCATCTCGTAGAGCATGATGCCGAGGGCGTAGATGTCGCTTCGGGCATCGGCCGTGCCGCGGGTGACCAGCTCCGGCGCGAGGTACGCGATGGTGCCGAGCAGCTGGGCGCCGGTCGCGGTGTTCGCGGTCGTGGCGCGCGCCAGACCGAAGTCACCGATCTTGATGCGGCCGTCCTCGGCGAGCAGCACGTTCTCGGGCTTGACATCGCGGTGCACGATTCCGGCGCGGTGCGCGGCGGCGAGACCGGAGAGCACGGCATCCATGATCGTGATGGTCTGCGGGATGCTGAGCCGCTTCTGCTCCTTGAGCAGTTCGCGCAGCGTGATGCCGGGGAGGTATTCCATCACCAGGTAGGCGAGCTCGCCGTCCTGGCCCTGGTCGAACACGTTGACCACGTGCGGGTCGGCGAGCCGTGCGGCCGCGCGCGCCTCCTGGATGAAACGGCTCTGGAACGCCGAGTCGTCGCTGAGGTGCGCGTGCATCACCTTCAGGGCGATGCGCCGCTCGAGGCGCAGGTCGGTGGCGACGTACACGGTGGCCATGCCACCGCGGGCGATACGCGCACGGACCCGGTATCTGCCGTCGACAAGCCGCCCGATGAGAGGGTCGGCCTGCTGACTGGTCACAGGGAAAGTCTAGGGAGGACTGCCTGTGTGACTCGGCAACGGCTCACCCCTGAGGCCGTCCTGTTACCCGAGCGCGGACAGCCAGCGGCGAGCCTGCTGCTCCCACTGCCCGTAGCGGTGCGCGTAGTCCGAGATCTGCACGGCCTGTGCGGCACCGCCGAAGCTCTTGCTCTGCCATCCGCGCACGTCGAGGAGACCACGAGACTTCTTGCCGTTCGGGTCGGATGCGCCCCCGTAGAAGACGCGGACGCTGCGCTCCGCGTTCATGATCTGCGCCTTCGTGCCCCATCCCTGGCTGGGGCGCTGCTGGAACAGACCGAGCGAATCACGGTCGCCGCCGTTCAGGTTGCGCATCGAGGACTCGACCATCGAGGTGGCCAGCGCGATCTGGATGCCGCGGTCCGGCACACCGAGCTGGCGGCCGACACGGATGATGAGTCTGGCGTTCGCGGTCTGCTGGGCGTCCAGTCGCGCGGAGCGCTGCGTGTCGGCGGGAAGGGTGAGCTTCAGCTTCTGCCCGGGGTAGATGATCGACGACGCACCGAGGTCGTTCGCCTCGAGGATCACCGCGACAGTGGTGCGGTACTTCTTCGCGATCGTGTACAGACTGTCGCCCGCGGCCACAGTGTGCGTCTTGGCTGCGGCCGGCTTCGCGGCCGGTCGCACCGCGGAGGCGGGTGCCGGCTTCGCGGCCTGCAGCACGAGCTTCTGCCCGGGGTAGATGATCGCCGACCCACCGAGGCGGTTCGCGGCGAGGATCGCGGAGACGGAGGTGCCGTACTTGCGGGCGATGCTGTAGACGGTGTCGCCCGTGGCGACGGTGTGCGTCTTGGCCGCGGCGGAGGCCGGTTTCGAGGCCGGCTTCGCCGCCGCCGGCCGGGCGGAGGCCGCGCCGGAGACGATGAGCCGCTGCCCGGGGTGGATGACGGCGGAAGCGCCGAGGTGGTTCGCGGCGAGGATCGCGGAGACGGAGGTGCCGTACTTCCGGGCGATCCCGTAGACGGTGTCGCCCTTGGCCACGGTGTGCGTCTTCGGCTTCACCGCAGCCGGCGCGGTGGCCGCGGGCCGCGCGGCAGCCGCAGGCTTCTTCAGTTTCAGCTTCTGCCCGGGATAGATCACCGACCGCGCCGTCATGCCGTTCCAGGCGAGGACGTCGGCGGTACGAAGGCCGTGCTTCTTCGCGATCGACCAGACGGTGTCGCCGGCGCGCACGGTGTACGAGGCGGGTGCGACGGCGGCCGGCGCGACGCGTGCGTGCATGGGCGTGGCCGACAGCTGGTGCGTCCCGGAGTGCTGCGGGACCAGGCCCTGGGGAGCCCTCGCGGAGACGGTGTCGGCGGATGCGGGAGCGACGGTCAGTGTCGCGGCGAGTGCCCCTACGGCGGCGGCGGAGACTCCGACGCTCAGGCCGCGTTCGCGTGCGGTAAAGGTACGCATTGTCAAGGACCCCCCTTGGTTTCGGCTTCTGACACGCTGACACGGTTGGTAACGGTTGTCAACAGAAGTGAAAGGTGTGAAGAATGTGAAAACTGTTCACCGACATCCCGCTTCGGCGCCGTGGCCGCGGTCGTGAGATAGTGGGCAGGTGTCCGAGAATTCCGCTGAGAGCACTGTCTGGCTGACCATCCCCGACCTCGCCGAGGCTCTCGACGAGACGCCGGGCCGGGTGCGGCGCCTGCTCGATGAGCACTATCTGATCGGTTCGCGTCGGAACGGTCCGGTCCAGGTTCCGGCGATCTTCATCGTCGACGGGCATCCGCTGCCTTCGCTGCGCGGCACGGTCATCGCGCTGCAGGATGCCGGCTTCGGCGACGACGAGGCGATCGACTGGCTGCTCGCCGAGGAGGAGACGCTCGGGCGCAGCCCGATCGCAGCACTGCTGGCCGGTCACAAGAGCGAGGTGCGGCGCATCGCGCGCACGCTCGCCTGAGTCCTAGCGGGTGCGACTCGTCGCGGCTCTGGCCAGATCACGGAGCTCGCCGACGGCGGTGTTGTCCAAGGGGGCACCCTTCAGAGCGCGATCCGCGCGCGCCGCGTGATCGGCGATCATCTCCTCCACGGAGGCCAGTGCGCCCGTGTCGGTGATCGTCGCCTGCAGCGACCTGATCTGCTCGTGGCTCAGTTCGGGGTCGCCGAGCATCTCGTCGAACACGGTCCTGGCCGAGGAGGACAGCGCGGCACGGGTGCGGGCGACCAGCACAGTGCGCTTGCCCTCGCGCAGATCGTCGCCCGCGGGCTTGCCGGTCACGGCCGCATCGCCGAACACGCCGAGCACGTCGTCGCGCAGCTGGAACGCGATGCCGACGGGATGCCCGAAGGCGCGCAGCGCCGCGAGCTGCTCGTCATCCGCCCCCGCGAAGGCCGCGCCGAGCACCAGCGGCTGCTCGACGCTGTAGCGGGCGGACTTCAGCGATGCGACACGAAGCGCGCGATCGGCGTGCTCGTCAGCGGGATGCACGCTCCACGCCGACTCCTCGGCGATGTCGAGCAGCTGTCCGACGGTGACGTCCCGGCGCATCCTCGCGTACTCGGCTCGCACGAGACGCGCGGAGGGGAGTCCGTCGATGGCCTGCTCCGCCAGATCGTCGCTCCACGCCACGAGCAGATCGCCGAGCAGAATCGCGGCGGATCGCCCGTACGCCTCGGCGTCGCCGCTCCATCCCGCGACTCGGTGGGTGTGCTCGAGGGCACGGTGCGCGGCGGGCATCCCGCGGCGCACGTCCGAGTTGTCGATGAGGTCGTCGTGCACGAGTGCCGCGGACTGGAAGATCTCGAGCGCCGCGCACAGATCCCACAGCGCGTCGCTCTCCGTCGCACGAGCGTCGCTGCGTCGTGCGACGGCGGCCCATCCTGTGCGGCAGAAGCTCGCGCGCAGCCGCTTGCCGCCCGCCAGTGTGGCCGCGGCCGCGTTGAGGAAGGCAGCCCCGTCCGGCCCGTACTCCGCGGCATCCGCCCTGCGTTCCGCGAGGAAGAGATCCAGGCGTGCGGCGACGGCTTCAGGAACTGTGGGGGAGGCGGACACGTTCACAGCCTAAGGTGCATACAGACACAGTCGATACGCAGGTGGTTATGGGCGAACGCTGGCCCGAGCGCGCTGCGCAAGAGTAAGATGAGAAGACGAACCCGAGGGGGATGGAAATGCCTCTTTCCGAACAGGAGCAGCGTCTGCTCGACGAGATGGAACGCCATCTCCTCCAGAACGACGCCGATGTCGTCACCGCGCCCTCGGGAGACCGATCGCTCAGCTATCGCAACCTGATCTACGGCGCTCTACTGCTGCTGGCAGGCATCGGCGGACTCATCGCCGCGGTCGCGCTCGGCGCACAGCTGGGCAGCGTGTTCAGCATCGTCGTGGGAGTCGTCGCGTTCCTCGCGATGCTCGCCGGCGTGATGCTCGCCTTCACGCCCGTGCGTCGCACCGGCACCCCCGCGCGGGACGACCGGCCGTCCCGCGGCTCCGACTCCTCGTCGTTCATGGATCGCATGAACGACCGGTGGGATCGCCGCCAGGAAGAGCGCTGACCCTCCACCTTCCCTCCACTCCACTCCACTGCCCCGGAATCCTTGAGATTCCGGGGTTTTTTCGTGCCCGCGAGCCGATGCGCGGCGGGCGTGGACAAGATTCGGGGTGGAATGTCGTAGGAAAGTGGAGAGAAGTGGAGTAAAGTGGGGCGCACCTCGAGTTGGCCGGATTCAGAGGGGGTGAAGGCCGATGCTTCTGGGTACCCACACGCCGAAACTGGACGACAAGGGAAGGGTCATCCTTCCTGCGAAGTTCCGCGAGGATCTCGCCGGCGGCATCGTGGTCACCCGTGGACAGGAGCGCTGCCTCTATGTCTTCAGCACCGCCGAGTTCGAGGAGTTGCACGAGAAGATCCGTCAGGCTCCGCTCAGCAACAAGCAGGCCCGCGACTTCCTGCGCATGTTCCTCTCCGGCGCCAGCGCCGAGATGCCGGACAGCCAGAACCGCATCACCCTTCCTGCGCACCTGCGGCAGTACGCCGGGCTCGGCAAGGAGCTCGTCGTCACCGGTGTCGGCGCCCACGCCGAGATCTGGGACGCCGCCGCGTGGAACGACTACCTCGCCTCCAACGAGGAGAGCTACGCAGACCTCGAGCAGGAGGTGATTCCCGGCCTGTTCTGACCACGGCTGTGATGCCCCGCCGCTCCGCCCCGACACACTTCCCCGGTGCCGGGTCGAGCGGAGGGGAATCAGAGCCGGAGGTCACCTCACACGACAGGACCCGAAAGATCATGAGCCTCCGCGACATCCACATCCCCGTCATGCTCGACCGCTGCGTCGAGCTCCTCGCTCCCGCGCTCGAGCGCGACGGCGCCGTCCTCGTCGATGCCACGCTCGGCATGGGCGGTCACTCCGAGGCGTTCCTCGAGCGATTCCCGAACATCCGCCTGATCGGGCTCGATCGCGACACCGACGCGCTGCGCATCGCGGGGGAGCGGCTCGCCCCGTTCGGCGACCGGGTCACCCTGGTGCACACCGTGTACGACGAGATCGGCCTGCACGCGCAGGGCGCATCGGCGATGCTGTTCGACCTCGGCGTCTCCTCCCTGCAGCTGGACGAGGCGGAGCGCGGCTTCGCCTACTCCAAGGACGCTCCGCTGGACATGCGGATGGACCAGACCAAGGGCATCACCGCCGCCGAGGTCCTGGCCACCTACAGCGAGGGCAATCTGCGCCGCATCTTCGAACGCTACGGCGAGGAGAAGCTCGCCGCGCGCTACGCGCGGTTCATCGTCGCCTCTCGCGACCAGCATCCGCTGGTCCGCTCCGGTGAGCTCGTCGACCTGCTGATCGAGGCGACCCCGGCGGCCGCCCAACGCGCGGGGCATCCCGCCAAGCGGGTGTTCCAGGCGCTGCGCATCGAGGTCAACGCCGAGTTGAACGTACTCGCGGACGCCATCCCGGCGGCAATGGACGCCCTTGCCGTCGGCGGGCGCATCGCCGTCATGTCGTACCAATCGCTGGAGGACCGCCTGGTGAAGCAGGCCTTCGCCGCCGCTGCGGCCTCCACAGCCCCCGCCGGCCTTCCGGTGGAGCTGCCCGAACACGCGCCGCGCTTCCGCATCCTCACCAAGGGTGCGGAGCAGGCCACCGAAGAAGAACGCGCGCGCAACCCGCGCGCGATCCCCGTGCGTCTGCGCGCGGCCGAGAAGATCAGGGAGGCGACATGAGCCTGAACGCGCTCCGCGCCGAACCCCGCGAGAAGCCGGAATCCGCTTCCGAACGCCGCCTGCACGCCGTGAGCGCGCCCGGGCGCAGGCGCCGACCACGACTCGCCTACGCGCTGCTGGCGGTCGGCGGCGTCGCCCTGATCGGCATCGCGCAGATGGCGCTCTCGCTGGCATCGACGCAGGATTCCTTCGTCCTGGCCGACCTGAACGCCAAGCAGCACGCGCTCAGCCTCGAGAAGCAGGCGATGCAGGACGAACTCGTCGGGCTCAGCTCGCCGCAGTCGCTCGCCAGCAAGGCGGCATCCCTCGGTCTGGTCGTCGCCGGCAGCGCGTCCTACCTCCGGCTCAGCGACGGAGCCGTGCTCGGCGTGAAAGACGGTGCGGGCTGGGTCTCGACGGTCGACCCGAACGGGTCCACCAAGGTCGGCAACGCCCTGATCGATGCACCGAAGGCGGCGGATCCCACGACCAAGGGCGGCGCGGCATCCGGCGCCGCCGGCGAGGATGCCGCGGACGCGGATGCCGCGGAGAAGAAGCCCGAGTCGAACCTGCCGCCGTCCCTGGACGACGGCCTGCCCATCCCGCAGACGCACTGAAGAAAACAACCGGACGGAGCCGTAGATGACCACCCGCGCAACCCGCAGCCCGCGTCGCCGCACGGTGGTCGCCCTCGCCGTGGTGCTCGCCGTGCTCGGCGCCTTCGTCGTGCGCCTGGTCGATATCCAGGTCGTGCGCGCCGACGAGCACGTCGAGGACTCCCGCAAGACGGGCAACCTCGGCAGCACCCAGCCGGTCGCGGGCAACCGCGGCGACATCGTCGACGAGAACGGCACTGTGCTCGCCTCGAGCAAGCTCGTCTACGACGCGGTGCTGGATCCCAAGCTCATCGTGACGATGGAGAAGGACCCGAAGAAGGCCCCGAAGATGCTCTGGTCCGAGGCCAGCGAGAAGATTGCGGCAATCACCGGCCAGACGCCGGAGCAGGTGCGCAAGATCGCAGCGGACAAGTACGCCGAGAACCCGGAGTCGCAGTGGGCTCCCCTTAAGGAGGGCCTCTCCACCGAGCAGTACCTCGAGCTGAAGGATCTCGGCATCGCCCCTCGCCTCTCGATGACCTCGCGGGCCGTGCGGGTGTACCCCAACGGCGCGGTCGGCGGCAACCTGGTCGGCTTCGTGAACAGCAACGGCGCGGGCTACGGTGTCGAGAAGATGGAAGCGCAGTGCCTCGCGCCGCGCAACGGCGAGCGCACCTACCTGCGCGGAAAGAACGGCGTGATCGTCCCCGGCAGCGACCGCGAGACCCCCGCCGTCGACGGCGGCACCGTGAAGCTCACCATCGACAGTGATCTGGAGTGGTACCTCTCGCAGATGATCGCCGAAGAGGCGAAGCAGCAGGGTGCGAAGTCCGCCACGGCGACCGTGGTCGAGGTGAAGACGGGCAAGATCCGCGCAGCGGCCCAGTACCCTGCGCTCGACCCGAACAACGTCGACGGCACCCCGATGAACTACTGGCGCTCGCAGATCTTCTCGCACACCTACGAGCCCGGCTCCACGTTCAAGCCGGTCACGGCGGCGACGCTGATCGAAGAGGGTGCAGTGACCCCGAGCAGTGTCGTCACGGCGAAGAGCCGCGAGCGATTCCCGAACGGTGCGAACATCGGCGACGCTTTCCCGCACCCGCTGTACCATTACACGCTCGCGGGGGCGCTGATCGACTCGTCCAACGTGGCGCTGTCGAAGTTCGGCTCGAAGGTCTCGCCGCAGGTCCGCTACGACTACCTGAAGAAGTTCGGCGTCGGGACGCCGACCGCGATCGATTTCCCCGGACAGGAGACCGGCGGCGTGCGCAACCCGAGCGTCAAGCCCTGGGACGCGCAGTCGCTGTATGCGACGACGTTCGGTCAGGCCTTCGAGGTGACGCCGATCCAGGTGGCCAGTGCCTACCAGACGCTCGCGAACGGCGGGGAGCACATCGACCTGAGCCTCGTCGAGTCGTGCACCGACCGTGACGGCGTCGAGCACACCACCGACGTGAAGAAGAATCGAGTGGTCTCACCGGACACAGCAGCCCAGGTGCGCCGCATGCTGGAGAACGTCGCAGTGCAGGGCGGGCTCTCCGAGAGGGTGAAGGTCCCCGGGTACCGGATCGGCATCAAGACGGGCACCGCGGAGGTCGCGAACGGCAAGGGCGGCTACAAGTCGGGGCTGTACTACACCTCGATCCTGGGTGTCGCGCCGATCGAGGATCCGCAGTACGTGGTCATGATCACGATGGAGGAGCCGACTAGGATTACCTCGTCAGCAGCAACCGCGCCCGCTCTGCAGAAGGCGCTCACCCAGGTGCTGAAGACCTACCGCGTCGCCCCGTCGTCCAAGCCGATGGAGGCGCCCCTCCCCAAGTTCGGCGAATGAGCCGCCGGACGCGCAGCCGGTACTGGAGTTCGTCATGATCGCCCTGTCCCTCGCCGAGATCACCTCCTTCATCGGGGGTGAACTGCGGCTGTACGGCTCCGACACACCGGACACCGTCGTGTCGGGTGTCGTCGACACCGATTCCCGCAAGATGGCGCCCGGCGCCGTCTTCGTCGCGAAGCCGGGGGAGGTCACCGACGGGCACCGCTTCGTCGGCTCGGCCGTCGAGGCCGGCGCCGTGCTCGCGATCGTCGAGCACCCCGTCGACGAGCCCGTGACCCAGATCGTCGTCTCCGACGTGATCGAGGCGATCGCCGCGCTCGCGAAGGAGGTCGTGGCGCGCGTGCGTGCGAAGGGCGACCTGCGGATCGTCGGCATCACCGGCTCGAACGGCAAGACGACCACGAAGAACTTCATCGCCCGCATCCTGCAGGACGAGGGCGAGACGGTGGCGCCCATCAACTCGTACAACAACGAGGTCGGAGCTCCGATCACGATGCTGCGGGTGACCGACACCACGAAGTTCCTGGTGAGCGAGTTCGGCGCGTCCGGCGCCGGCAGCATCGCCAGGCTCGCCGGGCTCGTCGAACCGGACGTCGTCGTCGTGCTTATGGTGGGCCTCGCGCACGCCGGAGGCTTCGGCGGCATCGAGCGGACCGCGCAGGCGAAGGCCGAGCTCATCGAGGCGGCCCGCTCCGGCGGGACCGCGGTGCTCAACGTGGACGATCCCCGGGTTGCAGCGATGCGGCCGCTCGCCGACTCGCGCGGCATGACCGTGATCGGCTTCGGCCGGACGGACGCCGCGGATCTGCGGGCATCCGACGTCGAGGTCTCAGCCACCGGGACGACCTGCGTCGTCCACGCCGGTGGCGAGGAGCTGCCGCTGCGGATGCAGGTGCTCGGCGAGCACCACGTGTCCAACGCTCTCGCAGCGATCGCGGTGACCGGTGCGCTCGGCGTGCCGGCGTCCACTGCCATCGCCCGTCTCGAGACGGTCGAGATCGCCGAGCGCTGGCGGATGCAGCCGATGGGCGGCGACCGGGTGCGGATCATCAACGACGCGTACAACGCGAGCCCCGATGCCATGGCGGCCGCCCTGCGGACGCTGGCGCAGATCGCCGCACCGGGGCAGCGCACCGTCGCAGTGCTGGGCGCGATGAGCGAGCTGGGCGAGGCGGACGGTGAGGAACACGACCGCATCGGCCTGCTCGCGGTGCGGCTGAACATCCAGCGCATCGTCGTCGTCGGCACCGAGGCGCGGCGGTTGTTCCTGGCTGTTGTCGGCGAGGGGTCCTGGGACGGCGAGGCCGTGCATCTGCCCGATCAGGACGCCGCATTCGAGTACCTGGCCGGTGAGTTGCGCGACGGCGATCTGGTGCTCGTGAAGTCATCCAATTCCGCGGGACTCAGGTTTCTCGGCGATCGTCTGGGAGAATCGTTCTCGTGAGGTCCCTGCTTATGGCGGCGGCGATATCGCTCGCCTTCTCGCTCTTCCTGACCCCCGTCTTCCTCCGTCTGTTCCGGAAGCTCGGCTGGGGGCAGGTGATCCGCACCCCCGAGGACATCGCGAACCCGAGCCACGGTCACAAGCGCGGCACGCCCAGCATGGGCGGGCTGATCTTCATCGCCGGAACGGTCATCGGCTACTTCACCGGCGTCTACGCCGGCGGCAACGAACCGGGCCTGTCGGCGATCCTGGTGCTCTGGCTGATGGTCGGCTTCGGCGTCGTCGGCTTCATCGACGACTACATGAAGGTGCGCAGCCAGCGCAGCCTCGGCCTGTCCGGATGGCGCAAGATCATCGGCCAGCTGATCGTGCTGATCCCGTTCGGCATCGTCGCTCTCGCGCCGGCGTTCCAGAACTCCTACGGGCAGACTCCCGCCAGCAGCTACGTGTCGCTGTTCCGCGACATCCCGTGGCTGAACCTGATGGCCTTCGGCACGATCCTCGGCTGGATCCTCTATCTGGCCTGGATCTCGCTCATCGGCGTCGCGACCTCGAACAGCGTGAACCTCACCGACGGGCTGGACGGCCTCGCCGCGGGCGCCGGGGTGTTCGTGGTCGGCTCGTACGGCCTGATCGCGTTCTGGCAGTACAAGCAGTCCTGCATCGGTCTGGCCGTCGCCGGCTGCTACGAGGTGCGTGAGCCGCTGAACCTCGCGTGGGTGGCAGCGGCGTTCACCGGCAGCCTGATCGGCTTCCTGTGGTGGAACGCACCCAAGGCGAAGGTCTTCATGGGCGACGTAGGATCGATGGCGATCGGCGGCGTGGTCGCCGCGATGGCGATCCTGACCCGCACCGAGCTGCTGCTGCTGATCATCGCCGGCGTGTTCGTGCTCTCCAGCGGCTCCGTCATCCTGCAGCGGCTGTACTTCAAGATCACCCGCGGCAAGCGGCTGTTCCTGATGAGCCCGTTCCACCACCATCTCGAGATGCGCGGCTGGCAGGAGGTCACGATCGTCGTGCGCCTCTGGATCATCGCCGGTCTCCTCGCGTCCTCCGCCGTCGGTCTGTTCTACGTCGACTGGCTGACGCACTCATGAGCGCGCGTCTGGAGGGCCTGACCAGCTGGAACGCGGACTGGGCGGGCCTGCGGGTCGCCGTGCTGGGCCTGTCGACGACGGGGTTCTCGGTCGCCGACACTCTCACCGAGCTCGGCGCCGAGGTTCTCGTGCTCTCCGAATCGGCATCCGAGGAGTACCAGCGGCTGCTGCCCGTCATCGGTGCCAGGCTCGAACTCGGCTCGCTCGCCGAGCCACCGACGACGCTCATCGAGTTCGCCCCCGACGTGGTGATCGCCTCGCCCGGGTTCCCGCCCTCGCATCCGGTGATCCGGTGGACGCAGGATGCCGGGATCGCCCTGTGGGGCGACGTCGAACTCGCCTGGCGTGTGCGTGACAAGGTCGTGCGCGAGGACGGCACTCCGGCGGACTGGGTGCTGATCACCGGCACGAACGGCAAGACCACCACCACGCAGATCACCGCGACGCTGCTTGCCGCGGGCGGGCTGCGCGCGGCGCCGTGCGGCAACATCGGCGTGCCGGTGCTCGACGCGGTGCGCGACCCCGGCGGCTTCGACGTGCTCGTCGTCGAGCTCTCCAGCCACCAGCTCTGGTATCTGGGCCTGGCCTCGCCCGAGGCGCAGCTCTCACCGCATGCCGCGGTCTGCCTGAACCTCGCCGATGACCACCTCGTCTGGCACGGCAGCGCCCAGGCCTACCGCGACGCGAAGGCGCTGGTGTACCGCAACACGCGTGTCGCTTGTGTCTACAACAAGGCCGATGAGGCGACCAGGCTGATGGTTGAGGAGGCGGATGTCGTCGAGGGGGCGCGAGCGATCGGGTTCGATCTCGGCACGCCCGGCCCCAGCGACCTGGGCGTCGTCGACGGCATCGTCGTCGACCGCGCCTTCCTGGACGACCGTCGCAACAGTGCGCTCGAGCTGACCACGCTCGATGACCTGCGCCGCGTCGGTCTGTCCGCGCCACACATCGTGCAGAACATCCTCGCGGCCTCGGCCCTGGCGCGCTCGTTGGGCACGGAGCCGGACACGATCCATCGTGCACTTCAGGCGTTCCGCCTCGACGCGCACCGGATCCAGGTCGTGGCCGAGCACGCGGGCATCACCTGGGTGGACGACTCCAAAGCGACGAACCCGCACGCCGCGGCATCCTCCCTTCGTGCCTATCCCGGCGCGGTCTGGGTGGTCGGAGGCGACCTCAAGGGCGTCGACATCTCGGAGCTGGTCGCCGAGGTCGGCGGCACCGCCGGCGCGGCGATCGTGATCGGCGTCGACCGTGATCCGGTCCTGACGGCATTCCGGCGACACGCGCCGAGCGTGCCGGTCTACGAGGTCATCCCCACGGACACTGGAGAGGTCATGACCCGCGTCGTCGAACTGGCGACGGGGATCGCGGACCACGGGGGCACGGTTCTGCTGGCTCCCGCGGCAGCATCCTTCGACCAGTTCAGCAGCTACGCGGATCGCGGCCACCGCTTCGCCGAGGCGGTGCGGGACTGGATCGACCGGGGGAGCGCTGATGACGCAGACGCCTCACCCGCGGCGCACTGAGTCCGCTCCGGCAGGTCCCTCACGCAGCGGTCTCGCCGCGCGCGTCTCGCTCGGCCGGCTGTTCCAGCCGGTGCCGATGGAGTTCCTGCTGATCTCGTTCTCGGCGCTGCTGCTGACGGTGTTCGGGCTGGTCATGGTGCTCTCCGCCACCAGCGCGACCACCAAGGGTCCGCTGGACGAGGTCATGAAGCAAGGGATGTTCGCGGTGGTCGGAATCCCGCTGATGTTCCTCATGAGCCGGATGTCGGTGAGCACGCTCAAGAAGCTCGCCTGGCCGGGGCTCGTGCTGGCGATCCTGCTGCAGCTGCTGGTGTTCGTGCCGGGGCTCGGCATCGAGTCGGGCGGAAACCGCAACTGGGTCGGAATCGCCGGCTTCACCGTGCAGCCCTCGGAGTTCCTCAAGCTCGCCCTGGCCGTCTGGGTCGCGTTCGTGCTGCTGCGCAAGCAGACGCGCCTGAACACGTGGCACCAGGTGTTCATCCCCGTCGTCCCCGTCACGGTACTCGCCGTCGGTACCGTGGTCGCCGGCAACGACCTCGGCACCGCGATGGTGATGGTGCTCATCGTGCTCGGCTGCCTGTTCTTCTCGGGGGTGAGGCTGCGGCTGTTCATCCTGCCGATGCTGCTCGGCGTCGTCGCGGTCCTCGGCTACGCGCTCACCAGCGACAACCGGATGAAGCGCATCCTCGCGGCGTTCAACCCCGAGGACTGCGACATCTCCAACGAGTGCTACCAGGCGACCCACGGCATGTGGGGCATGGCATCGGGCGGTGTCTTCGGCGTCGGACTCGGCAACTCGCAGGAGAAGTACGGCTGGCTGCCTGCCGCGGCCAACGACTACATCTTCGCGATCGTCGGCGAGGAGCTGGGGCTGATCGGCTGCGTGCTCGTGCTCGGTCTCTTCACCGCTTTCGCCGTGGGCGCGTTCCACGTGATCCGCAAGACGAACGACCCGTTCATCCGCGTCGCGGCCGGCGGTATCACGCTGTGGATCGTCGGGCAGGCGCTGTTCAACATCGGCGTCGTCATCCGCATCTTCCCTGTGATGGGCGTGCCGCTGCCGTTCATGTCGCAGGGAGGCACCGCGCTGCTCTCCGTGCTGCTCGCGTGCGGGGTACTGCTGTCCTTCGCCCGCACGCTCCCGGTGTCCGGCGCGGCGCAGGCGCCGCCGGAGCGCGCACAGGGTACTCCGCGGCGGGCTCGGGCGCGCACGGGTACCATCGCTGGGTGACCACGTACCTACTCGCCGGCGGGGGCACCGCCGGCCACGTCAATCCGCTGCTCGCCGTCGCCGACCTGCTCCGCGAGCGCGACGAGGCGACGGTCCTGGTGCTGGGCACCAAGGAGGGACTCGAGGCCCGGCTGGTCCCCGAGCGCGGCTACGAGCTGCTCATCGTGGACAAGGTGCCGTTCCCGCGTCGTCCGAACAGGCAGGCCGCCGCCTTCCCCGGCAGATTCCGCAAGGCGATCGCGCAGGTGCGCGCGCACATCCGTGATCACGGTGTGGACGTCGTCGTGGGTTTCGGCGGCTACGCGTCGGCTCCCGCCTACGTCGCGGCGCGGCGCGAGGGCGTGCCGTTCGTCGTGCACGAGGCCAACGCGAAGCCCGGCCTCGCGAACGTGCTCGGCGCCCGCCGTGCGGCCGGCGTGGGCGTCGTCTTCGAGGGGACGCCGCTCAAGCGCGGAGAGGTCGTCGGCATGCCCCTGCGCCGTGAGGTCGTCGAACTCGACCGTGCGGCCGCGCGTGACGAGGCCGCCGAGCTCTTCGGACTCGACCCGGCGAAGCCGGTGCTGCTCGTGTTCGGCGGCTCGCTCGGCGCGCAGCGCCTGAACGAGGCTCTGGCCGGATCCTGGGCCGACGTGCTGGCCGCGGACTGGCAGCTGCTGCACGCGACGGGGGAGCGCGGCGAGTGGATCGACCCCGAGGTGCCCGGCTACGCCATGCGTCGTTACCTGGACCGCATGGACCTCGCCTTCGCCGTCGCGGACGTCATCGTCTCGAGGGCGGGGGCCGCGACCGTCAGCGAGGTCTCAGCACTCGGCATTCCTGCCGTCTACGTGCCGTACGCGGTCGGCAACGGCGAACAGCGTCTGAATGCGGCATCCGCGGTGGATGCCGGTGCAGCCATCCTGCTGGACGACGCGACCTTCGATGCCGACACCGTGCGCGACCGGGTGATCCCTCTGCTGCGCGACCCCGCGCGCATCTCGGCGATGGCGGCCGCCGCCGAGAAGGTCGGCACCCGCAGCGGGGCCGAGAACGTCGTGGCGATGATCGACCGTGCCCTCGAGGACGACGGTGCGGGTCGCTGAGCGCTCCCCGCAGACCGCAAAAGTAGACTGAGCAGGACATGATCAGACCCGACCTCTCCCTCCCGATCCCCGAGACCATCGAATCCGCGCACTTCATCGGAATCGGCGGCTCCGGCATGAGCGGGCTGGCCCGCATGTTCCTCGACGCCGGCATCCGCGTGTCCGGCTCCGACCGCGCCGACAGTGCCAACCTGCGCGCTCTCGCCGCTGCCGGTGCGACTGTGCACGTCGGCCACGACGCCGCACACCTCGGTGACGCCGACACCGTGGTGCACACCGGTGCGATCTGGCCGGAGAACCCGGAGTTCGTCCTGGCGAAGGAGCGCGGGCTGCACGTCATCCACCGCTCCCAGGCGCTGCACTGGCTGATCGGCGCGCGCCGTCTGGTCTCGGTCGCCGGAGCGCACGGCAAGACCAGCTCGACCGGCATGATCGTCACCGCGCTGCAGGCGCTCGGCGCCGACCCGAACTTCGTCAACGGCGGAGTCATCGAGCAGCTCGGCATCTCCAGCTCCTCCGGCGCGGATGACCTGTTCGTCATCGAGGCCGACGAGTCCGACGGCACGTTCCTGCTCTACAACACCTCCATCGCGCTGATCACGAACGTCGACCCCGACCACCTCGACTTCTTCGGCTCCGAGGACGCCTTCTACGACGCCTTCGTGCGGTTCGGCAACGAGGCGTCCGAGGCCGTGGTTATCTCCAGCGACGACGCGGGCGCGCTGCGTGTGCACGCCGGGCTCACGCATCCGAACGTCATCACGTTCGGCGAGGCGGACGACGCCGACGTGCGCGTCGCCGACATCATGACCGAGGGGCCCGTCGCGGCCACGATCGTGCACGGCGCGGACAGCGCGCGGATGCAGCTCGCCGTGCCCGGAGCACACAACGCGATCAACGCCGCCGGCGCAGTGGCGGTGCTGCTGACGCTCGGACACGCACTGCCCGACGCCGTCAAGGCGGTCGAGGGCTTCGCCGGCACGGTCCGGCGGCTCGAGCTGCACGGCGCCGAGCGCGGCGTGCGGGTCTACGACGACTACTCGCACCACCCGACCGAGGTGCGCGCAGCGCTGCAGGCGATGCGCACGCTCACCGACGGTGGTCGGCTGATCGCGATCCAGCAGCCGCACACCTACTCGCGCACGCAGCACATGTACCGGGAGTTCGCCGAGGTGCTCGAGCAGTACGCCGACCACACGGTCATGCTCGATGTGTACGGCGCGCGCGAGGATCCGGTGCCCGGAGTGACCGGTGAGCTGGTCTCCGGCGCTTTCGCCGATCCCGCGCACGTGCACTATGTCGCCGACTGGCAGGCTGCTGCGGACTACACCGCAGACTTCGCCCGCGACGGCGATGTCGTGGTGACGCTCGGCTGCGGCAACGTCTACCAGATCATCCCGCAGGTGCTCGACTCCCTCCGGCGGACTCCGGAGGCCTGATGCGACGCCCGGCACCGATTCCGGCCTCGGAGGAGCAGGCGCGTCAGCCGGTCCCGTCCGAGCCGGTGCGGCAGCCGGTGCCGCTGCGTGGCGAGGCATCCGAGTCCCGCGACCATGACGAGACGGCGCCGCTCGATCCGATCGATCCGACCGGGTCCGCCGAGGCGGCCCAGGTCAGCGGAGCCGATGTCTGGCGCGCGGCCCGGGCGCGGCGCAGGGCGCTGCGGGCGGAGATCCGGCGCTTCACCTCGCGGTCCCGACGACGCCGCACGATCTGGCTCACATCGATCAGCCTGGTCGTGCTGGTCGTGGTGGGCACCTTCGCCGCGGCGTACAGCCCCCTGTTCGCGGTCGAGGACATCTCCGTCGAGGGAGCGAAGACGCTCGACCCGCAGAAGGTCGAGCAGGTGCTGTCCGGTGAGATCGGGAAGCCGCTCGCGCTCGTGGACGACAGCGCGGTGAAGTCGGCCCTGATGTCGTTCCCGCTGATCGAGACCTACGCCCTCGAGGTGCATCCTCCGCACGGACTCACAGTCCGCATCGTCGAGCGCACGCCGATCGGCGTGCTCCGCACGGAAGCGGGATACACGCTGGTCGACGCGGCGGGCGTCGCCCTCGCCACGACGGATGCTCGCCCGGAGGGGCAGCCGCTCCTCGCCATCACAGGGGGAGCGGGCACGCCGGCGTTCGAGAGCGCCGGGCTCGTGGTGCGTTCGCTTCCGGCCGAGGTCCGAGCGGCGCTCACCGATGTGCGCGCGGCGACACCCGACAGCGTCACGCTCGTTCTCAAGGACGGCAAGACGATCCTGTGGGGGAGTGCGGAGGACTCCTCGGCGAAATCCGTCATTCTGTCGAAACTGATGGCCAAGAATCCGAAATCACGGACATTCGACGTGTCCTCTCCGACCGTTCCCGTGGTCGGCTGAGCCCTCAGGATGCCGCACCGCACCATCTGCGCGGTCGATAGCGGCGAAACGCCGTGTCGCTTGCGCGCGCATCGACGGTCGCCGCTTACGTTCATTCCTGAGAACGCAATACCGGGAAATACTTTATACCTCTAGTTGAGGTTTAAGGTTCACATTCTTCAGGCTCTACATAACGGAGGCCGGCCATGAGCCAGAACCAGAACTACCTCGCCGTGATCAAGGTCGTCGGCGTCGGCGGTGGCGGTGTCAACGCCGTCAACCGCATGATCGAGCTCGGCCTGCGCGGTGTCGAGTTCATCGCCGTGAACACCGACGCACAGGCACTGCTGATGAGCGATGCCGACGTCAAGCTCGACGTCGGGCGCGAGCTCACCCGCGGTCTCGGCGCCGGCGCCGATCCCGAGGTGGGTCGTCGCGCCGCCGAGGACCACGCGGAGGAGATCGAGCAGGCGCTCACCGGCGCTGACATGGTCTTCGTCACCGCGGGTGAGGGCGGCGGAACCGGAACGGGCGGTGCGCCCGTCGTGGCACGGATCGCGAAGTCGATCGGCGCCCTGACCATCGGCGTCGTCACCAAGCCGTTCTCGTTCGAGGGTCGTCGCCGCCAGAGCCAGGCCGAGGCCGGCGTCGCGAAGCTGAAGGAAGAGGTCGACACGCTCATCGTGGTGCCGAACGACCGCCTCCTCGAGATCAGCGATCGCGGCATCTCGATGATCGAGGCGTTCGCCACGGCCGACCAGGTGCTCCTCGCCGGTGTGCAGGGCATCACCGACCTGATCACGACGCCCGGTCTGATCAACCTCGACTTCGCCGACGTCAAGTCGGTGATGCAGGGGGCGGGTTCCGCGCTGATGGGCATCGGCTCCGCACGCGGTGCGGACCGGGCCATCAAGGCCGCCGAGCTGGCCGTCGAGTCGCCGCTGCTGGAGGCGTCCATCGAGGGCGCGCACGGTGTGCTGCTGTCGATCCAGGGTGGATCGAACCTCGGCATCTTCGAGATCCACGATGCGGCCGACCTCGTCAAGGAGGCCGCGCACCCCGAGGCGAACATCATCTTCGGTACGGTCATCGATGACACCCTGGGCGACGAGGTGCGCGTGACGGTGATCGCTGCCGGCTTCGACGGTGGCGAGCCCACGCAGCGCCTCGAGCCGATGGTCATCGAGCGCCCGGCGGCTCCGCTGCCCGAGGTCCAGGTCGAGAAGCCCGAGGCCGTCGCCCCGGTGGAGGAGAAGAAGGTCGTCGTTCCGGCGATGAGCTTCGAGCCCGCCGTCGACGACGACAGCGACCTCGACATCCCCGAATTCCTGAAGTGACGACTCGTCGCGCGGTCGCGATCGCCCCCGGTGATGCGACCGCGCGACACGCCCGGATGATCGGCGGGCGAATCACCGATCTGCACCCCGACCGGGGTTAACCTCGAACCAGGCCCAGACGATCAACCGGAGGACACGATGGGAAACCCGCTGAAGAAGACCATGGTGTATCTCGGCCTCGCCGATGAGGAAGAGGTCTACGAGGACGAGGCACCGCAGCACGCGGCGCCCGCAGCGCGACCGCCGCGTGAGCGCGAGCGCGAGGAGCAGGCTCCCGCCCCGGTCACCCCCCTGCGTCGGCCGACGGCCGTCCGTCAGCCCGCTGGAGGCGCCGTGAACGAGATCCTGACCGTGCATCCGAAGCAGTACCGCGATGCCCAGCTGATCGCCGAGAACTTCCGCGACGGCATCCCGGTGATCATCAACCTCTCGCAGATGAGCGATGCCGACGCCCGCCGTCTGATCGACTTCGCGAGTGGACTGTCGCTGGGGCTGTACGGACGGATCGAGCGGGTCACCAGCAAGGTCTTCCTGCTGTCGCCCGAGAACATCGCCGTCTCCGGACATGGCGGCATCGCCCAGGCGGACACCGCCGGGTTCGATCAGTCCTGACCGCGACCGGCCTTGGAGATCTTGGGCGTAGTCGGCGGCATCCTCGACCTGCTTCTGCTGCTGTACATGCTGGTGCTGTTCGCCCGGCTGATACTCGACTACATCCCGCTGTTCAACCGTGAATGGCGCCCGAAGGGCGCCGGTCTGGTCATCGCGGAGTTCATCTACACCATTACGGATCCGCCGATCCGCATGTTCCGCCGGCTGATCCCGCCGCTGCGCATCGGGACGCTCGCGCTCGACTTCGGGTGGACGCTCACCCTGCTGTGCGTGCTCATCCTGATGTCGATCGTGCGTGCCGTCTTCCCCTGAGTGACCGCCGTCACAGGTCACAGGCGGGGGGACTATGCTGGCACCCAGGCGCGCGCCCCGGGTACGCGCCAACGATATTCATCGCCAGTGCTCGACATCTGGCGCATCGCACTCATCGAAAGAGGAGCCACCCATGGCACTGTCCCCGGATGACGTCGTCCACAAGGAGTTCCAGCACGTTCGCTTCAAGGACGGATTCGACCCGGACGAGGTCGATGACTTCCTCGACGAGATCGTCATCGAGTGGCGCAAGGCCCTCGAGGAGAACGTCGAGCTGAAGGCCAAGCTGGCGGCTTACGAATCCGGTGAGCGCGCTGCCGCCCCTGCCGCGTCGGCTCCTGCTGCATCGGCTCCTGCTGCGGCTCCCATCTCGCACGAGGTCGCGGGTTCCGCGACCGCGACCGCCGGCATCATCGAGCTCGCGCAGCGTCTGCACGACGAGCACGTCGCCGAGGGCGAGGCCAAGCGCCAGCAGCTCATCGCCGACGCTCAGACCGAGGTCGAGCGCATCCGCCGCGACGCCGAGGCGAAGCAGCGTGAGCAGTCCGCGCGTCTCGAGCGCGAGCGCAACACGCTCGAGGGTCGCATCACCGAGCTCCGCGAGTTCGAGCGCGACTACCGCTCCAAGCTGCGCAGCCTGATCGAGGGTCAGCTCCGCGACCTCGACCAGCGTGCGGCGTCGAACGACTCGACCCCGGTCTCGGCCATCGGACTGTAAGTCGTTGGCACGTCGTCCCCTTCGTCGGTCGGCGGCTGGTGCGATCGTCGCGATTCTCGCGGCGGTGGTGCTGGCCGCCGATCAGTTTGTGAAGTACCTGACCATCACGTACCTGCCGTACGGTGAGCCGGTGCCCGTGCTGGGCGAGTTCCTGCAGCTGATCTACGTGCGCAACCCCGGGGCGGCGTTCTCGATCGGCAAGGGCGCCACCTGGATCTTCACGATCGCTCT
This sequence comes from Microbacterium sp. NPDC057659, assembly GCF_042799915.1. Classification (NCBI taxonomy): domain Bacteria; kingdom Bacillati; phylum Actinomycetota; class Actinomycetes; order Micrococcales; family Microbacteriaceae; genus Microbacterium; species Microbacterium sp. NPDC057659. The sequence continues at coordinate 88,150 of NZ_JBHVHU010000001.1, forward strand.
GGCGATCGTGGCCGTGGTGATCGTCTGGAAGGCCTTCGGCCTGCGTTCGCGGCTCTGGGCCGTGGTTCTCGGATGCCTGCTGGGCGGTGTCCTCGGAAATCTGACCGACCGGGTGTTCCGCGACCCTGGATTCCCTGTGGGGCACGTCGTCGACATGATCTCGATGCCGTGGATGATGCCCGCGATCTTCAACGTCGCCGACATCTTCATCGTGACCGGCATGATCTCGGTCGCTCTGCTGGTGCTCCTCGGACTGCGGTTCGACGGAACCCGCGAGCGCGACCACGAGGCCGCCGAGAAGGCCGAGGCCGAGCAGGCGGCGGCTGACGGTGCCGCCACAGACGCGCCGGCCTCATCGGAGGGCTGAGCGTGGAATCGCGCACGCTGCCCGTTCCGGACGGGCTGGACGGCGCCAGGGTCGATGCGGCGCTGGCCAAGATGCTGGGCTTCTCCCGGACCTTCGCGGCCGAAGTCGCCGAGGCCGGCGGTGTCGCCCTCGACGGCGTGACACTCGGCAAATCCGACCGTCTGCGCGGCGGGGGATGGCTCGAGATCAGCTGGCAGCCGAAGGAGGAGCCGCGCATCGTGCCGATCGCGGTACCCGAGCTGGGCATCGTGTACGACGACGATGACATCGTCGTGGTGGACAAGCCCACAGGCGTCGCCGCGCACCCTTCGCTGGGCTGGGAGGGCCCGACCGTGGTCGGGGCCCTCGCCGCCGCAGGGTTCCGCATCGCCACGACCGGCGCCGCCGAGCGGCAGGGCGTCGTGCACCGCCTCGACGTGGGCACCAGCGGGCTGATGGTCGTCGCGAAGACCGAGACCGCCTACACGGCCCTGAAGCGCGCCTTCAAGGAACGCACGGTCGAGAAGATCTACCACGCCGTCGTGCAGGGGCATCCCGACCCGCTGGTGGGCACGATCGACGCGCCGATCGGACGGCATCCGCACCACCAGTGGAAGTTCGCCGTGGTTCCCGACGGCAAGCCCTCCGTGACGCATTACGAGACGCTGGAGGCGTTCCCCGGTGCCTCGCTGCTCGAGATCCACCTCGAGACCGGTCGCACGCACCAGATCCGCGTCCACATGGCCGCGCACCGGCATCCATGCGTCGGCGATCCGCTCTACGGTGCCGATCCGAAGATGGCGGAGCGTCTCGGCCTGACCCGGCAGTGGCTGCATGCGCACCGGCTCGCGTTCACCCACCCGACGACGGGGGAGTGGGTCGAGTTCGAGTCGGCGTACCCGGCCGACTTCCAGCACGCACTGGACATCCTCCGCGGCGAGTGATGTCGGATGCCGCTGGCAAGATGTCGGCATGCGCATCGATGTTCGCCCTGCCACCGAGTTCGACGACGTCGCCCTGCTGGTCGGGCCGAAGAACCCGACGTCGAACGTCTGCTTCTGCCTGAGCTATCGCATCGGCAACAAGGAGAACGTCTCGCTGCGCGGCGCCGAGCGCGCCGAGCGCGTGCGTGAGCTGTGCCATCAGGACCCGCCGCCCGGTGTGATCGCCTACGGTGACGGAGAGCCGGTGGGCTGGGCGGCGCTGCATCCGCGCCGAGACACAAGCTTCGCGCGCAATCGTCTCATCCCGCACATCGACGACCTCGACGTGTGGTCGCTGTGGTGCTTCCGGGTGCGGCCCGGACACCGCAGACAGGGCGTCACGCACGCGCTGATCGACGGCGCGGTCGCATATGCGCGGGAGCGCGGTGCACCGGCGATCGAGGGATACCCGGTCGACAACGGCGGAGACAGGGTGAATCTCACCATGGCCTACGTCGGCACGCGGTCGCTGTTCGAGTCCGCGGGCTTCACCAAGGCCGCGGACACCGGATCGGTGCTCGACGGCTTTCCCCGGGTGCTGATGCGGCTCGACCTCAGCTGAGCCTCAGAACTCCGCTCCCCGGGCTGCGGCGACCGCCGCCTCGAGGGAACGCTCCAGGAAGGCGACCACGGCATCGCGGTCGGCGTCCTCGTCGACCGCCAGGGTGACGAAGATCTCCTCGGCGAACGACACCCAGGCCCGAAGCGTGATCCGCAGTGCACGGGAGTCCGGCTCGCCGGCCTCGACGAGAGCCTCGAGCAGGTGTGCAGCGTTCCGCTCACGCGATTGGTCGACGACCGCGCGCACGGCCGGATCGCCACTGGCGACGCCGCGCACCAGCGAGAAGAACGTGCCGCGATGCTCGCGCACGAACATCGCGATGCGCTCCAGTGTGTCGCGGACGCGCTCGCGCGGCGGCAGTTCCGGCCGCGGTTCGGTGGCGGTCAGCAGCGCATCCCGCGCGGTCGTGACGACCGCCCGGTGCATGCCCTGTCGCGTCTCGAAGTAGTGGAAGATCAGCGCGCGGGAGACTCCGGCGCGTTCGGCGAGCTCGTCGATCGTCAGCTCGTCCAGCGGATGGTCGCTGAGGAAGTTCACGCCGGTGGCGACGAGCTGGGCGCGGCGCTCATCCGGTGTGAGGCGGACACGACGCTCGACGGGCATGTCGAAATCCTATCGGCGGATGTTATTGACTATGAGTCAATGGGGGTTATGCTCGTAGTCGCGTCAACGAGGATGCTCACCCCAGGAGGATCGATGAAGAAGCCCACCATGAAGTTCTCGAAGCTGACCACCACGCACGGCGGGCGCATCGCGCTGGCCGCCGTCCCGGTCGGGATCGCCGCCGCGGTCCTGATGGGAGGAGTGGCACAGGGACAGGTCCCGGTCTCGTTCGCCGTGTCCGGCAGTCAGTTCCAGATCAGCGCGAGCCAGCTGGAGGGCACCGGATTCTCGCAGTACGCCGGAGTCGCGACCGACTCGGAGGGCGGCAAGCACACCGTCGCCATCGCGAACATCAAGAGCGCTACCCTGGCGAACCTCTGCCAGGCCGTCGTCACCGAAACGCCGATGGGCAAGGTCGGCGTGCTGATCAAGGCCGGTGGCGGCGACACCCCGGCATCCGCCTCGGACCTGCAGATCGGCATGACGGGCCTGAAGGGCGACGCGTCGTTCGGCAACATCCGCATCGGCGTGGACGCCTCGACCGTCAGCACGAAGGAGAAGGGCACTGCGGGCGACTTCGCCCAGGACGCCGACACCGTCTCGATCAAGGGTCTTCAGCAGACGGCATGGAGCACGCAGGCCTCGGTGTTCACACTGACCGGAATGAGCCTGGAGCTGACGGACGGATCAAAGGGATGCTTCTGAGCGGAGCCCACCCGATGACCGACAGCGAGGACTTGGACGGCACGATGTCGTCGCGGCGCGAGCGCCGCGCGTCCGCGCGCGCCGAAGAGGATGCTGCGGAGCTCGATTCGCTGCTCGCGGATGCAGAGGTGGAAGTGGCCCAGCCGGATGCCGGCGCACAGCCCAACGGGTGGCAGCGCTTCCGCGGCTGGGCGAAGCGCCGGCCGTTCATCGGCGGGCTGCTCGTCGTGATCGCGGGCTTCGAGATGTTCTTCTCCGGTCAGCTCGACATCGGCCACCTGCATGTGCAGCTCGGCATCGAGGGGCTGCAGGCGACCATCATCCCGATCGCGCTGGTGCTGCTCGGGATCCTCGCGATATTCATGCCTGTGCACCACGTGTTCTACGGCGTGCTGGCACTCGCCGTCGCGCTGTATTCGCTGATCGGCGTGAACCTCGGCGGCTTCCTCATCGGCATGATCCTGGCTTCGGTCGGCGGCGTGCTGGTCGTCGCCTGGATGCCACGGAAGCACGCGGCGGAGGCCGACGAAGAGGTCGCCTCGTGACGGCTCGCCGCATGAGACTCGCCGCCGCTGTGCTGGCGGTCGGTGCACTGGTCATGCCGCTCACCGTCGGTGCTGCGGCGGCTCCCGCCGCGGCGGTCCGGCACGCCGGGTTCTGCGACGTGTTCCCCTGGCTGTGCCCGAAGCCGGCCGACCCCGAGCCGACGGCGAGTCCCACACCGGCGCCGAGCGAGCCGGGTGCTGCGACGCCCGCACCGGGGAAGCCGGTGATCCCCGGGACGAAGGGAGCGGCTCCGGCTCCCACGCCGTCGCCGACGCCCGTCGTCGCCGAGCCCGACGCCGGGGCCCCGGTGTTCACGGACACTCCGGCGCAGATGGGCTCCAAGGGGCTGTCGTTCAGCGGCCTGAAGTCGATCGGCATCGTCACCGTGCCGACGAAGAGCGGCAAGGACGTGCGCGTGCTGAAGATCAGCGCGGACGCCATCACCATCACCGGCTTCTCACTGACCGTGCGCCCGCCGGACGGGCCCGGCCTCGTGACCAAGGCAGACACGATGTCCCTCCGAGGGAACGTGACCGTCTACATCGGTTCGATCACCGCCGAGGGCCATGATGGCAAGACGCTCACGCTCGGGCTGGACACGCCGCCCGCACTCGATGACATCAGGCCGGGCCTGCTGCGCGTGACGATGGGCCTGGTCGGCACGCTCGCCGACTCGATCTCGTACACGAACACCGACCAGTACATCGTGGAGTGAGGATCGACCCCGACACCGGCGTCCGGTGTCGGGGCCGCCTCGTAGACTCGAAGCATGGCATCCGACTCCTTCGTCCACCTCCATGTGCACAGCGAGTACTCGATGCTGGACGGCGCCGCGCGCGTCGGTCCGCTCGTTCAGGAGGCGGTGAAGCAGGGCATGCCCGCGGTCGCCGTGACGGACCACGGCAACACCTTCGCGGCGTTCGAGTTCTACCGCACGGCGCAGGCCGCCGGCATCAAGCCGATCATCGGCATCGAGGCCTACGTCACGCCGGGCACGCACCGCGGAGACCGCACCCGGGTGCAGTGGGGCTCGCCCGAGCAGCGCAGCGACGACGTATCGGGCTCGGGTGCGTACACCCACATGACCCTGCTCTCGGAGACCACCGAGGGCATGCACAACCTGTTCCGGCTGTCCTCGCTGGCGAGTATCGAGGGCTACTACTTCAAGCCGCGCATGGACCGGGAGCTGCTGCAGAAGTACTCGAAAGGCCTGATCGCGACGACCGGATGCCCCTCCGGTGAGATCCAGACCAGGCTGCGCCTGGGCCAGTACGACGCGGCGCGCGCCGCGGCCGCCGAGTTCCAGGATCTGTTCGGCAAGGAGAACTACTTCGCCGAGATCATGGATCACGGCCTCTCGATCGAGCGCCGGATCATGGAGGATCTCCTCAAGATCGCCAAGGACCTCGGCATCCCGCTGGTCGGCACCAACGACCTTCACTACACGCACCAGCACGACGCGAAGAGCCACGAGGCGCTGCTGTGCGTGCAGTCCGGCTCGACGATGGACGACCCGAACCGGTTCAAGTTCGACGGCGACGGGTACTACGTCAAGTCCGCCGCCGAGATGCGGCAGCTGTTCCGCGACCACCCCGAGGCCTGCGACAACACGCTGCTGATCGCCGAGCGCTGCGACGTGTCGTTCAACACCAGCGCGAACTACATGCCGCGCTTCCCCGTGCCGCAGGGCGAGACCGAGGAGAGCTGGTTCATCAAGGAGGTCGAGACCGGCCTGCACGCGCGCTACCCCGGCGGCATCCCGGACGACGTGCGCAAGCGCGCCGCCTACGAGACCGACGTCATCACGCAGATGGGCTTCCCCGGCTACTTCCTGGTGGTCGCCGACTTCATCAACTGGGCCAAGAACAACGGCGTGCGCGTCGGCCCTGGTCGAGGCTCCGGTGCCGGTTCGATGGCCGCCTACGCGATGAAGATCACCGATCTCGACCCGATCGAGCACGGTCTGATCTTCGAGCGCTTCCTCAACCCCGATCGCGTCTCGATGCCCGACTTCGACGTCGACTTCGACGACCGTCGCCGCGGCGAGGTCATCCAGTACGTCACGGAGAAGTACGGTGACGAGCGCGTGGCGCAGATCGTCACCTACGGCACGATCAAGGCCAAGCAGGCGCTGAAGGATGCCGGCCGGGTGCTCGGTTTCCCGTTCAGCATGGGCGAGCGCCTCACCAAGGCGATGCCGCCGCCCGTGATGGGCAAGGACATGCCGCTGACGGGCATGTTCGACAAGGACCACCCGCGTTTCAAAGAGGCCAGTGAGTTCCGCACGGTCATCGAGACCGACCCCGAGGCGAAGACGGTCTTCGACACCGCCGTCGGCATCGAGAACCTGAAGCGCCAGTGGGGCGTGCACGCCGCGGGTGTGATCATGTCGTCGCACCCGCTGATCGACATCATCCCGATCATGAAGCGCGAGCAGGACGGCCAGATCGTCACGCAGTTCGACTACCCGTCCTGCGAGTCGCTCGGCCTGATCAAGATGGACTTCCTCGGGCTGCGCAACCTGACGATCATCTCGGACGCTCTCGCGAACATCCGGATGAACCGTGGCGAGGAGCTCGTGCTCGAGGATCTCGCGCTCGACGACCGGCCGTCCTACGATCTGCTCGCGCGCGGCGACTCGCTGGGCGTGTTCCAGCTCGACGGCGGGCCGATGCGCTCGCTGATGCGCCTGATGAAGCCCGACAACTTCGGTGACATCTCGGCCCTCATCGCGCTGTACCGACCGGGTCCGATGGGCGCCAACTCGCACACCAACTACGCGCTGCGCAAGAACGGGCTGCAGGAGATCACGCCGATCCATCCCGAGTTCACCGAGTCGCTCGCCGACATCCTGGAGGAGTCCTACGGACTCATCATCTACCAGGAGCAGGTGATGGCGATCGCGCAGCGGGTGGCCGGGTTCTCGCTCGGCCAGGCAGACATCCTGCGCCGCGCGATGGGAAAGAAGAAGAAGTCCGAGCTGGACAAGCAGTTCGAGGGCTTCCAGGCCGGCATGCATTCAAACGGCTACACGGATGCCGCGGTGCAGGCGCTCTGGGAGATCCTGCTGCCGTTCTCGGACTACGCCTTCAACAAAGCCCACTCCGCCGCCTATGGAGTGATCTCGTACTGGACCGCGTACCTGAAGGCGCACTACCCGGCCGAGTACATGGCCGCGCTGCTGACCAGCGTCGGCGACTCCAAGGACAAGATGGCCCTGTACCTGAACGAGTGCCGGCGCATGGGCATCAAGGTGCTGCCGCCCGACGTCGGCGCGTCCATCAACTTCTTCGCGGCAGTCGGCGACGACATCCGCTTCGGTCTGGGCGCCGTGCGCAACGTCGGCAGCAACGTCGTGGAGGGCATCGTCGAGGCGCGGCAGAAGGAGCCGTTCACCTCGTTCCACGACTTCCTCAGCAAGGTGCCGCTGCACGTGGCCAACAAGCGCACGGTGGAGTCGCTGATCAAGGCGGGTGCGTTCGACACCATGGGGAACACCCGCCGGGGCCTGCTGGAGATCCACGAGGACGCGGTCGAGGCGGCCGTGGGCATCAAGCGCAACGAGGCGACCGGCGCGATCGGCTTCGACTTCGACAGCCTGTACGAGGCCGACGAGGTGCAGCCGCCGCAGGTTCCGGAGCGCCCGGAGTGGACCAAGAAGGACAAGCTCGCCTTCGAGCGGGAGATGCTCGGTCTGTACGTCTCGGATCACCCGCTCGCCGGGCTCGAGGTGCCGCTCGCCAAGCACGCCTCGATCTCGATCCACGACCTGCTCGCATCCGAGGACCTGCAGGACGGAGACCAGGTCACCGTCGCGGGCCTGGTCACCAGCGTGCAGCACCGCGTGGCGAAGGCCAGCGGAAACCCGTACGGCATGATCACCGTCGAGGACTTCAACGGCGAGGTGACCGTCATGTTCATGGGCAAGACGTACACCGAGTTCCAGCACGTGCTGCAGCAGGATGCGATCCTCGCGGTGCGCGGCAGGGTGTCCCGTCGTGACGACGGACTGAACCTGCATGCTCAGTCGGCGTTCGCGCCCGACATCGGGGCGTTCGACGCCGCCGGTCCGCTGTCACTCGTGGTGGCTGAGCAGCGCGCCACCGAGCGGGTGATGACCGACCTCGCCGAGGTGCTCCGGCGGCACTCAGGCGAGACCGAGGTCGTGCTCCGTGTGCACCGCGGCGGGACGGCGAAGGTGTTCGAGGTGCCGATGCCGGTGTCGGTCTCGGCCGATCTGTTCGGCGACCTGAAGTCCCTGCTGGGCCCGTCCTGCCTGGGCTGAAACGTGTAGCGCGCCGACACGCGCGGCGGCTGCTCGACCTTCGCCGGTAGGATCGGATGCCGTACCCGGCGTCGCGACCTCCCCATCCGTGCGCCGCGACGAAAGGATGTACCGATGAGCACTGCGGCCCAGGACGACGGCGTGCTGTATGAGGAGCAGGTCGAGCCGGAGCACGGCATCCTCGGGATGACGCTGCGTGAACTGCTGATCGTGGCCCTGTGGCTGATCGGTTTCATCGTGTCGTTCTTCCCAGTCGGCGGGCAGGGCTCCTCGACGCTCTGGCAGAGCGGGGTGCATTGGCTCCTGCCGGTCGCGGTGCCCACCGTGGCGGTGTTCCTCATCGTGCTGCGCCGGTTCTCGCCGGAGGGCATCCGCAGGGTCGGCTCGCTCGGGGTCGACCAGTTCGCATCGGTCGCATTCTCGGTGGCGGCGGTGCTCTGGGTGCAGCTGCTGTGGGACCTCGCTGCCGCGTCGACCGCCGGCGGCGGCTTCCAGGTCGCATGGGCGACGATCGTGGAGACCGTCGTCGCGCTCGCGCTCGTCGTGCTGACCGTGCTCGCACCGCTCATCCCGGGTATGCGTGAGGACTTCCATGGCCGGCTCGAGACGCTCGCGCACCGTAACGCGAACCCGGTCAGGCCGGTCATCGCCCGGCCGAGCGCTGCGCCGGAGCTCCTCGCGATCGAGGCCGCTGCGCACGACGACGAGTCGGCGCAGGCGGCGGACGCGGAGGCGGAGTTCCTGTTCGCGTCCGACACCGACGCCGTGACGGAGATCCTCTCGCCCCTCGACGACGATGATGCCGAGGATGCCGCTGACGACGAGGCCGGGCCGACCGAGGACGCCGCAGAGTACGACGTGCCCGACGACACGACCCGTCCCGTGTCCACGGCCAAGACCGCGGATGCCGCGCAGCCGTTCTGGATCCTGACCCCCGATGCCCGCGAGGTGCTCGACGAGCACGGGCGGGAGCTGTTCACCATCGGACCTCATGCGTGGGCGCTCGTCATCGAGGACCGGGGAGGCGCGTACGTCATCCGCCATGACGACGGCCGTATCGGCTTCCTGCACGACATCACGAACATCACGAAGGGCTGAACCGGGTTGCGCACCATCGATCTCCGCGGACAGGAACTCTCCGCCGCGGCCATGCTCGCCGCCGTTCCCCGTGCCGTGCAGGCACGCGCCGAGGCGCTCGACACCGCCGCGCGCATCGTGGACGATGTGCACCGCCGCGGTGAGGAGTCGCTGCGCGAGCAGGCCGAGCGCTTCGACGGGGTGACGGGCCACGACATCCGGGTCCCCGCCGAGCATCTGGCACAGGCGCTCGCCTCCATCGATCCTCGCGTCCGCGCGGCTCTCGAGGCTGCCATCGGCCGCGTGCGCCGAGGTTCCGCTGCACAGGTCCCGGGCTCCCGGACCACCGAGATCGGGCCCGGCGCGCGGATCGTGCAGCGCTGGCAGCCGGTCGACCGCGTCGGCGTGTACATCCCCGGCGGCAAGGCGGCACTGGCATCCAGCGTCGTGATGAATGTCGTCCCCGCTCAGGTCGCTGGTGTCGCGCGCATCGCGCTCGCGTCGCCGGCGCAGAGTGCGCACGGCGGACGGATCGATCCGACCATCCTCGCGGCCGCGGCGCTGCTCGGTGTCGACGAGGTGTACGCGATGGGCGGCGCCGGCGCGATCGGCGCGCTCGCCTGGGGCGTGGAGAGCCTCGGTCTCGACCCCGTCGACGTCGTCGCCGGTCCGGGAAACAACTACGTCGCGTCGGCCAAGCGCGCCGTCGCGGGCATCGTCGGCACCGATTCCGAGGCCGGTGCGACCGAGATCCTCATCGTCGCGGATGCCGGGGCAGACCCGCTGCTCGTGGCGGCGGACCTGATCAGCCAGGCCGAGCACGACGAGCAGGCTTCGGCGGTGCTGGTCACGGACTCGTCCGAGCTCGCCGAGCGCGTGGCCGAGGAGGTCGGCACGCTCGCCGCCCGCACGCGGCACAGCGAGCGTGTGGCCGTATCCCTCGGCGGGCCGCAGTCCGCCATCGTGCTCGTCGACGACCGCGCGATGGCGGTCGCGTTCAGCAACGCCTATGCGCCGGAGCACCTGGAGCTGCACCTGGCCGACGCCGAGACCGCCGCAGACGCCTTCACCAGCGCCGGTGCCGTGTTCGTCGGCGATCAGACGCCGGTGAGCCTCGGCGACTACATGGCAGGCAGCAACCATGTGCTCCCGACCGGAGGTCAGGCGCGCTACGCGCCGGGCCTCGGCGCCTACACCTTCCTCCGTCCGCAGCAGGTGATCTCCTACGACCGCACTGCGCTCGCACAGGCCAGGGAGGGCGTCGTCGCGCTGGCGGACGTCGAGGGCCTGCCCGCACACGGCGAGGCCGTCGAGGCGCGATTCGCCGCCCGGGACTGACCGGCGAGTATCCTGGAGCATCATGCACTGCCCCTTCTGCCGGCATCCGGACTCCCGCGTGATCGATTCACGCACCAGCGACGACGGTCTGTCGATCCGTCGCAGACGGCAGTGTCCCGAGTGCGGCGGCCGGTTCACGACCACCGAGACGGCGAGCCTCGCGGTGATCAAGAGGTCGGGAGTGAGCGAGCCGTTCAGCCGTGACAAGGTCATCACCGGTGTGCGCAAGGCGTGCCAGGGCCGCCCGGTGACCGAGGCCGACCTCGCCGTCCTCGCGCAGCGGGTGGAGGAGGCGGTCCGGCAGACCGGCGTCTCGCAGCTGGACACGAACGAGATCGGTCTTGCCATCCTCGGGCCGCTCCGCGAACTCGACGAAGTCGCCTTCCTGCGCTTCGCCAGCGTCTACCAGGCGTTCGACTCGCTCGAGGACTTCGAGTCCGCGATCGGCGAGCTGCGCGCAGACCGCGAGAAAGCCACCGCAGAAGACCGGTAATCTGGCAGGGATGTATCCGCTGCTCTTCCGCCTCGTCCTGTCGCGCTTCGACCCGGAGTTCGCGCACCACGCCGGCATGGCCGTGATCCGGGTGGCCGGTGTGCCGCCGTTCTCCTGGACGGCTCGCGCGCTGACCAAGCCGCATGCGGAGCAGCGAGTGCAGGCGCTCGGTCTGTCCTTCCCCTCGCCTTTCGGCGTCGCCGCAGGTTTCGACAAGAACGCCGTGGGTGTGCGCGGCCTCGCCGCGCTCGGCTTCGGACACGTCGAGATCGGCACCGTCACCGCGATCCCGCAGGATGGAAATCCCAAGCCCCGGCTGTTCCGGCTCGTCGCCGATCGCGCGGTCATCAACCGCATGGGTTTCAACAACGAGGGCGCGGATGCTGCGGCGAAGCGCCTCACGAAGCTGCGACGCCGCCGGCCGAACACCGTCATCGGCGTGAACATCGGCAAGAGCCGGGTGGTCGACGTCGAGAACGCGACCGCCGACTATGTGACATCCGCGACGCGGCTCGCGCCGCTCGCCGACTACCTTGCCGTGAACGTCTCGTCGCCGAACACTCCCGGCCTGCGCGGTCTGCAGGCCGTCGAGACGCTGGCGCCCCTGCTGCGCGCGGTGAAGGATGCCGCGGGGGAGACCCCGCTGCTGGTGAAGATCGCGCCTGATCTGCCCGACGAGGAGATCGCCGCGATCGCGACGATGGCCGTGTCAGAGGGACTCGCGGGCATCATCGCGCACAACACGACGATCGGCCGCGAGGGCCTGGTCACCGATCCGTCGGTCGTCGAGGCGGCGGGAGCGGGCGGACTGTCCGGTGCACCGCTGAAGCAGCGCTCGCTCGAGGTACTCGCCGTCGTGCGTGCCGCGGTCCCGGCCGACTTCTGCGTGATCGCGGTCGGCGGAGTCGAGACCGCGGAGGACGTGCAGAAGCGGCTGGATGCCGGAGCCACGCTGGTGCAGGGCTACACGGCGTTCCTCTACCGTGGGCCGTTCTGGGCGCGGCAGATCAACCGCGGCCTGCGCAGCGCCGCTCGCTGAGCGACGCTGCGGACGCGTCAGGCGGGGTACTGCCCGCGCTTGACCTGGGGCTTCGGCAGGCGCATGAAGCGCATCTGCAGGGAGCGCATGGCCGCGTACCATCCGAGGCCGCGCTCGAGGCGGTCCTTGCCGAACTTGACGGCCGCCTTGCGCTTGACCCGCCACGCGAGCAGGACCATGTCGAGCACGGCGAGCAGCATGAACACCCACAGGGCGATCATCGCGCTGTAGGCGATCGTCGTGATCGGCATGAGCGCCGCGATGATGACGACGATCATCATCGCCATCACCCATTCGCTGAGGTGCCAGCCGGCGTCGACGTAGTCGCGCACCCAGCGGCGCTGCGGGCCCTTGTCCCGGGCCGGCAGATACTTGTCCTCGCCGCGCTCCATGCCGATGCGCGCGCGATCGCGACGGGCCTGCAGATCGGCCTTCGCCGCGGCGCGGGCCTCCTTGGTGTCCGCCACGAGCGGGCGACGGCGTGCGGCCTCCTGCTCGGCGCGCGTCGGCGTGGCGCGGCCCTTGCCGACGGCGGGCGTCTCGGGTGCGTCGTCGTTGGCGGGGGGAGTGGAAGCGGGCACAGCAGTCCTCATGTCGTGTAACGGGATATTCCTTAAGATTACTCGCATGACCACCATCTCCTCCCCGTCGTCCGCCGAGCAGGACGCATCCGTCCTGGAAGCTGTCGCCACCGGCATCCCCGCAGCCCTGTCCGACCTCGGAACGCTGGTCCGCATCCCCGGCATCGCCTGGCCCGCGTTCGATCAGACCCAGTTGGAGCGCAGCGCCGACGCCGTCGCCGATCTCGCCCGCGGAACAGGTGTCTTCGACGAGGTGCGCGTGCTGCGCGCGGCCATCCCCGGCACCGACGAGATGGGTCAGCCGGCCGTGCTGGCGACGAAGAAGGCGCGCAACGGGCGACCGACGATCCTGCTCTACGCCCACCACGACGTGCAGCCGCACGGCGACGAGGCGCTCTGGGAGACGCCGCCGTTCGAGCCGACCGTGCGCGACGGCCGCCTGTACGGACGCGGCGCCGCGGACGACAAGGCCGGCATCATGTCGCACATCGCGTCGCTGCGCGCGGTGTCCGAGGTTCTCGGCGACGACTTCGACCTCGGCGTCTCGATGTTCATCGAGGGCGAGGAGGAGTACGGCTCGCGGTCGTTCGCGCAGTTCCTCTCGGACAACGCGGACGCGCTGCGCGCCGACGCGATCGTCGTCGCCGACTCGGGCAACTGGGACCAGCGCACGCCGGGGCTGACCGTCACCCTGCGTGGAAACGCACGATTCACGCTCAAGATCCGCACGCTCGAGCACGCCTCTCACTCCGGCATGTTCGGGGGAGCGGTTCCGGACGCGATGATGGCGGCCGTCACACTGCTTGCCACCCTGTGGGACGCCGATGGTGCAGTAGCCGTCGAGGGACTGCAGGCCAGGGACATGGGGACGCCCTCCTACGGCGAGGACACGCTGCGCGACGAGACCGGGCTGCTTCCCGGTGTGTCGCCGATCGGACGGGACGAGATCCTGAGCCGCATCTGGAACAAGCCCTCCGTCACGATCACCGGAATCGACGCGACCAGCGTCGAGGCGGCCTCCAACACTCTGCTGCCCGAGGTCAGCGTCGTGATCAGCTCGCGCGTCGCCCCCGGTCAGAGCGCGAAGGACGCCTACGACGCACTGGAGGCGCACCTGCGCGCGCACGCGCCGTTCGGCGCGGAGCTGACCTTCTCCGATGTGGATCTCGGCGACGGCTTCCTCGTCGACACCGCAGGCTGGGCGGTTGAACTCACCCGCGCCGCGATGGAGGACGGCTACGGCGTTGCGCCGGTCGACCTCGGCGTCGGCGGCTCGATCCCGTTCATCGCGGACCTGGTCCGTGAGTTCCCCGGAGCGCAGATCCTGGTCACCGGCGTGGAGGACCCGCACTCGCGCGCGCACAGCCCCAACGAGTCGCTGCACCTGGACACCTTCCGCAACGCGGTGCGGGCCGAGGCGCTGCTGCTGGCCCGGATGAACGGCGCCACGCAGGGCTGAACGGACCGGCCGCCGCCTGCACCGCGGCGGTAGACTGCGAAGAGGGCGGCGTCCGCGCCGCACGAGTACTCAAGGAGTGACATGAGCGACACCACGCTGACCGAGACGAGCACCCGCGCGCACGGCGTCGGCCTGACCGACGCCGCCGCACTGAAGGTGAAGAGCCTGCTCGAGCAGGAGGGCCGCGACGACCTGCGTCTGCGCGTCGCCGTCCAGCCCGGCGGATGCTCGGGCCTGATCTACCAGCTCTACTTCGACGAGCGGTTCCTGGAAGGCGACGAGACCGTCGACTTCGACGGGGTCGAGGTCATCGTCGACAACATGAGCGTTCCGTACCTCGACGGCGCATCGATCGACTTCAAGGACACCATCTCGGAGCAGGGGTTCACCATCGACAACCCCAACGCCCAGGGCTCCTGCGCCTGCGGCGACAGCTTCCACTGACCGGCCGCCAACCTGCGTGGTTGGCATGAATCGGGTGTGAGGTTGCCCTAGACTTGGGGTTGCCCCTGTCCGAGATCTGAAAGGTGCACCGTGCCTTCGAAACGCCGCCTTCGTTGGGTAGCGATCCCCCTGGGAATCGCTACAGCTGTGGCTCTGGCGGGATGTTCTCCGCTCGAGACCCACGGCTTCCTCCCGGGCTTCGTAGAGGGCGGCAGCGCCGCCACGAACCAGACCGCGCGAGTCGAGTCGTTGTGGGTGAACTCCTGGATTGTCCTGCTCGCCGTCGGCATCATCACGTGGGGTCTGATGGGCTGGGCGCTCGCGGTCTACCGCCGGCGCAAGGGCCAGACCGGTCTGCCCGTGCAGCTCCGCTACAACATGCCGATCGAGATCCTCTACACGGTGATCCCGCTCATCTTCATCATGGGCATGTTCTTCTTCACCGCTCGTGATCAGACCGAGATCGAGACGCAGTGGAAGAACCCCGACGTCGAGGTCACCGCGATCGCCAAGCAGTGGGCGTGGGACTTCCAGTACGACGGCGAGCAGAAGGACAACTCCGACGCCGTCTGGACCATGGGCGTTCAGGCCCAAGCCGACGCCAACGGCAACATCGACCGCGACAAGCTGCCCACGCTGGTGCTGCCGGTCGACCAGAAGGTCAAGATCGACCTTCAGTCGCGCGATGTCATCCACTCCTTCTGGATCATCGACTTCCTCTACAAGAAGGACATGTACATCGGCAAGGACAACTCGTGGTCCTTCATCCCGACGCGCATCGGCGAGTACGACGGCAAGTGCGCCGAGCTGTGCGGCGAGTACCACTCGATGATGCTGTTCAATGTCAAGGTCGTGTCCCAGGCCGACTACCAGGACTACCTCGACGAACTGCGTGACAAGGGCAACACCGGTGACATCACCGATGCCTACGATCGTCTGTCCAACCTTCCGGGCACCGGATCGAACTCGGGCGCGAAGGAAGAGGAGTAAGCGATGACGACCACTGCAGAACCCCAGACCGAGACGCCGAGGGGCCGTCCCACGACGATCCCGGCGCGTCAGGCGGCGCTGCTGTCCTCCACACGCGTGGAGCAGAAGGGCAACATCGTCGTCAAGTGGCTGACTTCCACCGATCACAAGACGATCGGGTACATGTATCTGATCGCCTCGGTGCTGTTCTTCCTCCTCGGCGGCGTGATGGCACTGGTGATCCGTGCCGAGCTGTTCGCGCCCGGCATGCAGATCGTGCCGACCAAGGAGCAGTACAACCAGCTGTTCACGATGCACGGCACGATCATGCTGCTGATGTTCGCGACGCCGCTGTTCGCCGGTTTCGCGAACGCGATCCTGCCGCTGCAGATCGGTGCTCCGGACGTCGCGTTCCCGCGTCTGAACGCCTTCGCCTTCTGGCTCTTCCTCTTCGGCTCGATCATCGCGGTCGCCGGCTTCCTCACCCCGCAGGGTGCGGCTTCCTTCGGCTGGTTCGCCTATCAGCCGCTCGCGAGTGTGTCGTTCTCGCCGGGCGCCGGAGGAAACCTCTGGATGGTCGGCCTGGGCATGTCCGGTTTCGGAACCATCCTCGGTGCGGTGAACTTCATCACCACCGTCATCACGATGCGCGCTCCGGGTATGACGATGTGGCGCATGCCGATCTTCTCGTGGAACACCCTCATCACCAGCCTGCTGATCCTGATGGCGTTCCCCGTGCTCGCCGCTGCGATGTTCGCGGCCGCCGCCGACCGCATCCTCGGTGCGCACATCTACGACCCGGCCAACGGCGGCGTCCTGCTCTGGCAGCACCTGTTCTGGTTCTTCGGTCACCCTGAGGTGTACATCATCGCGCTGCCGTTCTTCGGCATCGTCTCGGAGATCTTCCCGGTGTTCAGCCGCAAGCCGATCTTCGGATACAAGACCCTGGTCTACGCGACCATCTCGATCGCCGCGCTGTCGGTGGCCGTGTGGGCGCACCACATGTACGTCACCGGTGGTGTCCTGCTGCCGTTCTTCGCGCTGATGACCATGCTCATCGCGGTGCCGACGGGTGTGAAGATCTTCAACTGGATCGGCACGATGTGGCGAGGATCGATCACTTTCGAGACGCCGATGGTGTTCGCCCTTGGCTTCCTGGTGTCGTTCGTCTTCGGTGGTCTGACCGGTGTCATCCTGGCCGCGCCTCCGCTGGACTTCCACCTGAGCGACTCCTACTTCGTGGTGGCGCACTTCCACTACGTCGTGTTCGGAACCGTCGTGTTCGCGATGTTCGCCGGCTTCTACTTCTGGTGGCCGAAGTGGACCGGACGCATGCTCAACGAGCGCCTGGGATACATCCACTTCTGGATGCTGTTCATCGGCTTCCACATGACCTTCCTCGTGCAGCACTGGCTGGGCGTCGACGGCATGCCGCGTCGTTACGCCGACTACTCGGCCTACGACAACTGGGAGTGGCAGAACCAGGTCTCGACCATCGGTGCGATCATCCTGGGCGCCTCGATGCTGCCGTTCTTCCTGAACGTCTGGATCACCGCCCGCAAGGCTCCGAAGGTCACGGTCAACGACCCGTGGGGCTACGGCGCATCGCTCGAGTGGGCGACCAGCTGCCCGCCGCCGCGTCACAACTTCACGTCGATCCCGCGCATCCGCAGCGAGCGTCCCGCGTTCGACCTGAACCACCCCGAGGCTGCGGAGCACCCGGTTGCCGCCGCGGCAGGAGAGGCGAAGTAACCCATGCGCTCCAATGTCATCCTCTGGTGGGTCCTCACCGTCTTCTTCCTGATCACGGCCGGTGTGTACGTGGGATGGAACCTCGTCGCCGAGAGCCACGTCGAGTGGGTCGGAACTGTGGCGCTGCTGTTCGTCGCGTTCATGGGCGCCATGATCGCCCTCTACCTGCACCGCACCTACAAGGCGCAGGGCGGCGAGCTGCCCGAGGACATCCTGACTTCGGACATCGACGACGGCGACCCCGAGCTCGGCGAGTTCAGCCCGTGGTCCTGGTGGCCGCTGGTGCTGGCCGGCTCCGCGGCGATCTTCCTGATCGGAATGGCCGTCGGGCAGTTCCTGCTCCCGATCGGTCTCGGGATCTTCGTGGTCGCGATCGTCGGCTGGGTCTACGAGTACTACCGCGGGCACTTCGCCCGCTGAGGACTCGCTCCACTGCGATCTCCATGATGAAAGCCCCCGGCTCGTGCCGGGGGCTTTCTCGTGCGCGAGGCGTCGGTCGCCCGCAGAGGCGTAGCCGTCTCAGGCCTGAGTGCGGATGCGGGGGACGCCGACGTTCGGGTCGATCGGGCGGCGGTGCACGCCCTCTGCGTTCTCGATCGGATAGCCCTCACGGACCCAGTACTCGAAGCCGCCGATCATCTCCCGCACCTCGTAACCCAACGCGGCGAACTCTAGGGCGCCCTTCGCGCCCGCGTTGCATCCGGGGCTCCAGCAGTACACGACGACGGCGCTGCCGGCGGGGATCTCCTTCGGCGCGCGGTCCGCGATCTCGCTGTAGTGCATGTGCACAGCCCCGGCGACCCGTCCCTGCGCCCAGGCCTCGTCGGATCGCACATCGACGATCACCGCCGCTTGACCGGCCTTCTGCGCCGCGTACACATCGCTGGCGTCCGTCTCGAAGGTGAGCTTGGCGGTGAAGTACTCGGTACGGTCCATGAGGTCAGCCTACGCCGCGCCCGACACCCCCTCGCCGAGGATGACGGGGCGCTGGGCCCTGCTGTCGATCTCGTCCCGGATCGCCGCGATGAGGTCGTGCACGGGCACTGCCCGCGCGTCGACGGTCAGGGTTCCGTCCGCCGCCTCGCGATCGCCGAGTACGGCGATGTACGGTGCCTGAAGCGCATGCGCCCGCGCGATACGGGAGCCCAGGCTGCCCCGATCGAGGACACGGACCCGGATGCCGGCCGCCGACATACGTGCCTGCACCAGCTCTGCGGCATCCGCATGCCGACGTGGATCCATCGGGACCAGTGCGACCTGGACGGGGGAGAGCCAGGTGGGGAAGCGCCCCTGATACCGCTCGATCAACAGGGCGACCAGGCGCTCCATGGAGCTGAGCAGGCCACGATGGACCATCACCGGGCGGTGCTTGGCCCCGTCGGACCCGACATACACGAGGCCGAATCGCTCCGGGAGCACCCGATCGACCTGCACGGTGGAGAGAGTCTCCTCACGCCCTGCGGCGTCGCGCACCTGCACGTCGATCTTCGGCCCGTAGAACGCGCCTTCGCCCGGCACATGCACGTACGGGATGCCGCGTCGATCGAGCGCAGCGCGGAGATCCGCCTCCGAGGCGTCCCAGTCCTCATCACTGCCTGCACCGGCCTGGCCCCGGCCGGAGAGTCGGTAGTGGTCGACATCGATGCCCAGCACCGCATAGGCGTCGGCTATCGCGTCGAGCGCGAGAACCACCTCATCGACGACCTGCACCGGCATGCAGAACACGTGGGCATCGTCCAGGCTGATCTGCCGGACCCGGCTGAGCCCGCCGAGAACACCGGAGAGCTCGCTGCGGAACATGGATGCCGACTCGATGAGGCGCACCGGCAGATCGCGCCAGCTGTGCGCCTCCGCGGCGTACACCTGCACATGGCTGGGACAGTTCGCCGGTCGAAGGACCAGTTCGTCTTCGCCGACCTTCATCGCCGGGAACATGTCCTCTGCGAACTTGTCCCAGTGCCCGCTCTGCTCGAACAGGGCGCGCTTCGCGAGCACCGGGGTGTGCACGCGTACACAGCCGGTGCGCTCGGCGATCTCCGCTGCCATCCGTTCGAGCTCGCCACGGATGACGGCGCCGTCGGGCAGCCAGATGGGCAGACCCGCCCCGATCACAGGGACGGTGTCGAACAGGCGCAGGCGACGGCCGAGTGAGCGGTGGTCTTCGTTCTCCATGATGTTCTCCTTCGTGTTGAGCCGAGGAGACACCGAGAGACGACGAGAGCCCGGGGTGTTTCCCCGAGCTCTGGTGTGTGCGTGATCCGCTACAGGCAGCGCCGGAGAGAGTCCGGCGTCGTGGTGACCTGAAGCATTCGCATGCGAAAGACCATAGCACTACTCATGGGCTCGCGACGCGTTAGAGCGCAGCGGTCATCTGGACGCGTGAGCCATATCGAGTCAGGCCGAGCGCGTCCTCGACCGCGACGAGACCGCATTGGAAGTCCGTCGAAGGCTCGGAGACGCGGAACCCGCAGGATGCGTAGAACGGGGCGTTCCAGGGCACATCCGCGTACGTGCGGAGCGTGATCTCCTCATGCCCGCGGTCAGCCGCGACGCGGAGCGCCTCGTCCACCAGCCGTCGGCCGAATCCACGGCGCCCGAAGCGGGGGAGGACCGCCACCTGCTCGAGATGCACCGCGCTGTCGGGCTCCAGCACATGCACGAACCCCACGACCCGCCCGGAGACCTCTCCGACGAGTAGGAAGCCGGGCTCTGCGGCTCGCTCCACGGCAGCATCCGGCGCGGGCCAGTCGACGGCTCCGAAGCGCTCCACGAGGAGACTGTCGGCCTCCGCTTCGATCTCCTCGATCAGAGGGAGGTCCTCGGTGCGTGCGGGCCGGACGATCAGGGACATCCGAACAGCCTACCGAGTCGGGCGCGGACGAAAGAAGGAGGGCCCCGTCCGAAGACGGGGCCCTCCTTCTCAGGGGAGCGGCGGTGTTACTCGCCGTCCTCCTTCTTCTTGCGGGGCTTCTTCACCGGCTCGGTCGCGATGACGGAGCTCGGCGTGTTCGGGGTCTCACCGATCGGAGCGGCAGCCGTCTCGGCGACGGCCGACTCGTCCGTGACACCGGCGCGCTCGTGCGCCCCCGCGATCTCGGCGGCCTCCGTGGCGTCCATCTCGGCCAGAGCGTGGTGCTGGTGAGCGTCCGCGGCCTCGATCTCGGTCTGAGTGAGCGGCTGCAGACGGTCCTCGAAGAACCAGCGCGACATCGCCGAACGCAGGTTCTGCGTCCACGGGATACGACCCTTGGCGTTCGGGCGAACGACCAGCGGCTCGTAGGTCTCGTAGTCGATGAGCTTCCAGCGGTCGTACACGTCGACAGGCTCGTGCACCTCGATGAACTCGCCACCGGGGAGGCGGACGATGCGACCCGACTCGTAACCGTGCAGCACGATCTCACGGTCCTTCTTCTGCAGGGCGATGCAGATGCGCTTCGTGACGAAGTATCCGATGATCGGCCCGAGGAAGAGCAGCGCCTGCAGGGTGTGGATGACACCCTCCATCGTGAGCATGAAGTGCGTCGCGATGAGGTCGGACGATGCGGCGGCCCACAGCACGGCGTAGAAGATCACGCCGGCGACGCCGATGGCGGTGCGGGTGGCCGCGTTGCGCGGACGGTCTGCGATGTGGTGCTCGCGCTTGTCGCCGGTGAGCCACGCCTCGATGAAGGGGTAGATCGCGACGAGCACGATGAACAGACCCAGCACGGCGACCGGGATCAGGATGCCGAACGACCAGGTGTGGTTCAGGAAGACCACGTCGAGGTTGGACGGTGCCAGACGTAGCGCACCGTCGGCGAATCCGATGTACCAGTCGGGCTGCGTACCCGCAGACACCGGCGACGGGTCGTACGGACCGTAGTTCCAGATCGGGTTGATCTGGAACAGCGAGGCGATCAGCACGATCGTGCCGAACACGATGAACAGGAAGCCGCCCATCTTCGACATGTAGACCGGCATCATCGGGTAGCCGACGACGTTCTCGTTCGTGCGGGCGGGGCCCGCGAACTGCGTGTGCTTGTTGATCACCATCAGCATCAGGTGCAGGCCGACGAACGCGATCACCAGCAGCGGCAGCAGCAGGATGTGCAGGGTGTACAGACGGCCGACGATCTGGTCACCGGGGAACTCGCCGCCGAAGAGCAGGAACGAGGTCCAGGTGCCGATCAGGGGGAGACCCTTGACCATGCCGTCGATGATGCGGAGACCGTTGCCCGAGAGCAGGTCGTCGGGGAGCGAGTAACCGGTGAAGCCCTCGGCCATCGCGAGGATGAACAGCACGAAGCCGATCACCCAGTTCAGCTCGCGGGGCTTGCGGAAAGCGCCGGTGAAGAAGACGCGCAGCATGTGCACGCCGATGCCGGCCACGAACACCAGAGCGGCCCAGTGGTGGATCTGGCGGACCAGCAGACCACCGCGGAGATCGAACGAGATCCGCAGGGTCGACTCGAGCGCAGCCGACATCTCGATGCCGCGCATGGGTGCGTAGGCGCCGGTGTAGTGCGTCGGCACCATCGAGGCCTGGAAGAAGAACGTCAGGAACGTGCCCGAGAGGAACACGACGACGAAGCTCCACAGCGCGATCTCACCCAGCATGAACGACCAGTGGTCGGGGAAGATCTTGCGACCCAGCTCCTTGACGAAGCCCGAGAGACTGGTGCGCTCATCGAGGTAGTTCGCGGTGGCGCCGAGGAAGCGGCCGCCGAGAGGCTTCTCAGCCTTCTCGGACGAGGGCTTTTCGGTAACGGTTGCGGTGCTCAATGACGCTCCCAGAAGCTCGGTCCGACGGGTTCGTGGAAATCGCTCTGCGCGACGAGGTAGCCCTCATCGTCGACCATGATCGGCAGCTGGGGAAGCGGCCGGGCAGCGGGTCCGAAGATGACCTTGGCGTGCTCGGTCACGTCGAACTGCGACTGGTGGCAGGGGCAGAGCAGGTGGTGGGTCTGCTGCTCGTACAGGGCGACGGGGCAGCCGACGTGGGTGCAGACCTTGGAGTAGGCGACGATGCCGTCGTAGGACCAGTCCTTGCGGTCCTCGGCCTCGATGAGCTGCTCGGGGCGCAGCCGCATGAGCAGCACGATCGCCTTGGCCTTCTGCTCGAGCATCCCGCCTTCGTGACCGAGCTCGTTGAGCCCTTCGGGGATGACGTGCACGGCGGAGCCGAGGGTGACGTCGGCGGCGCGGATGGGGGTGCCGTCGGGGTCGCGGACCAGCTTGACGCCCTTCTTCCACATCGTCTGCTCGAGCAGAGCGACCGGGTCGCCCGCTTCGGGGTCGTCCGGGGTGTTGAACGGAGCCAGACCACGGAACAGCGTGACCCCCGGGATGATCGATGCCACGACGGCGGCGATCATCGAGTTGCGGATCATCACGCGGCGGCCGAAGCCGGACTCCTCGTTGGCGTCGGCGAACGCCTTGATCGATGCCTCACGGGTCGAGTCGCGGCCACGGGTGGGGTGGCGGTACTCGACGAACTCCTTGTCGCTCATCAGCGCCTTGGACCAGTGGATGGCTCCGAGACCGATGGCGAGCAGGGCCAGCGCGATGCCGAGACCGATGAACAGGTTGTTGTACCTGATGTCGATCAGCGCGCCGCTCTCGATCGGGAACAGCATGTAGGCGGCGACCGCCCAGATGCTGCCCGCGAGCGAGAGGTAGAAGAGGGTGTAGACGGTGCGGACCGCGGCCTTCTCAGCCTTCGGGTCCTTGTCCGTCATGCGCTGACGATGCTCCGGAAGACCGGGGTTCTGCGCGGGATCGCTGACTGCGACGCCCAGCCCCGGCGAGGGCTGGTAGGCCCTGTCGAGAGCCTGCGTGTCGTCGTCGTGTGCCATGGTGCTCCTCGTACGTTCCTCTTCAGAAGAAATGCGTCAGTTCGACTTCGCCGTGATCCACACGGTCAGCGCGACGAGGGCGCCGATGCCGAAGATCCAGATGAACAGGCCCTCGGACACAGGACCGAGCGAGCCGAGCGTGAAGCCACCGATCTGCACGGCGTTCTGCTGGAACAGCAGGGCCGAGATGATGTCGCGCTTGTCGTCGTCCGAGAGGTTCATGTCGCCGAACACGGGCATGTTCTGCGGACCGGTGACCATGGCCGCGTACATGTGCAGTGCGCTGGTGGACGTCAGTGCGGGGGCGTACTTGCCCTCGGTGAGCGCTCCACCGGCAGCGGCGACGTTGTGGCACATCGCGCAGTTGATGCGGAACAGCTCTGCACCGTGAGCGACGTCGCCCTTGCCGTCGAGGATCTCGTCCTTCGGGAAGGTCGGGCCGGGGGCGACAGACTGCACGTAGGCGGCGACCGCGCGGATCTGCTCCTCAGTGAACTGCGGGTGCTTCTGCGGCGCCTGTGGTCCCTGCATCTGCAGCGGCATGCGGCCGGTGGACATCTGGAATTCGACGGCCAGCTCGCCGACGCCGATCAGCGTCGGGCCGTCGCCGGTGCCCTCGAGGTTCATGCCGTGGCAGGTGGCGCAGTTGGCCTGGAACAGCTTCTGGCCGTCGTCGACGGTGAGTTCCGCGGAGGCCTGCGTCTTGGCGTCGGTCGCGGCCATGGCCGCCGTGGCACCGGCGTACACGCCGCCGGTGATCAGCAGGCCGGCACCGATCAGCGCGATGGCTGCGAACGGGCTGCGACGGCCGCGTGAGCGGCGCTTCTTCTCTCGTACCATGTCGGGGATTCGCTCCGCTCTCACTTCAGGAAGTAGATGACGATGAACAGCACGATCCAGACGACGTCGACGAAGTGCCAGTAGTACGACACGACGATCGAGGAGGTCGCCTCCTTGTGCCCGAAGTTCTTGACCGCGTACGCACGTCCGATGACGAGCAGGAACGCGATGAGACCGCCGGTGACGTGCAGGGCGTGGAAACCGGTGGTGAGGTAGAAGGCGGAGCCGTAGGAGTCGGCCGAGATCGGCATGCCCTCCATGGTCAGCTGCGCGTACTCCCAGACCTGGCCCGAGACGAAGATCGCGCCGAGGATGAAGGTGACCCAGAACCACTCGACCATGCCCCAGCCGAACAGGCGACGACGACCGGCGGCGTTGAGCTGGCCCTTCGGGAGCTTGTAGGGCTGCAGGTCCTCAGCCGCGAAGACACCCATCTGGCAGGTGAACGAGGAGAACACCAGGATGAGGGTGTTCACGAACGCGTAGGGCACGTTCAGCATCTCGGTTCGCTCGCCCCACAGTTCGGGCGAGGTGCTGCGGATGGTGAAGTAGATCGCGAAGAGTCCCGCGAAGAACATGACTTCACTGCCGAGCCACACGATGGTGCCGACAGCTACCGGATTTGGCCGCTTGATGGTTCTTGCCGCCGGGGCATACGTCGCTGAGGTGGTCACGGTTCCATTATGGCCGATCCGCGCCGCCGATTCTTGCACCATGGTCGCCCGTTTCGCCCGAATCGCACTTAGGGGAACCTAAGAACCACCTGCGAATCCACCCGGAATCCGCGCAATCGCGCGGTGGCCGCAGCGGATGCATCGATCCGGCATCATCCGTCATCTCGCCTGCCCTGCAGCATCTCGCTCTATAAGATCCTTGCTATGGCTGACTCCCTGACCTGGTCCGACCTGCTCACCACGCTGCTGGAACGGCGCGATCTGAGCGTCTGGGAGTCCACCTGGGCGATGCGCCAGGTGATGCAGGGCAGGATCTCCGAGGCGCAGCTGGCCGGGTTCCTGATCGCGCTGAGGGCGAAGGGCGAGACCATCGACGAGGTGGTCGGCTTCCGCGACGCGATCCTCGAGGCCGCCGTCCCGCTGCCGGTGTCCTCCGACGTCCTCGACATCGTCGGCACGGGCGGAGACCGCATCGGCACCGTCAACGTCTCCACCACCGCGGCGATCATCATCGGCGCGCTCGGCGTGCCGGTCGTCAAGCACGGCAACAAGGCCGCCAGCTCGGCATCCGGTTCCTCGGACGTGCTGTCCGCCCTCGGTCTCGACCTCACGCTCTCCCCGGAAGCAGTGGCGGCGGTCCTCGACCGCACGGGTATCACCTTCGCCTGGGCCGGCGCGTTCCACCCCGGCTTCAAGAACGCCGGACCGACCCGGGCGCAGCTCGGCGTTCCCACGGTCTTCAACATGCTCGGCCCGCTCTGCAACCCGGCGCGCGCCGAGGCGAACGCGGTCGGCGTCGCCCAGCTCGATCGCGTGCCGCTGATCACCGGGGTGTTCCGAACCCGAGGCGCCACCGCGCTGGTGTTCCGCGGCGACGACGGGCTGGACGAGCTCACCACCACCGGCCACAGCCGCATCTGGGAGGTCGCCCGCGGCGACATCCACGAGCACGACCTCGATCCGCGCGACCTCGGCATCCCGCTGGCCGATCTTTCGGATCTGATCGGCGGCTCTCCTGAGCACAACGCCGGCGTGCTGCGCCGCACGCTGGAGGGCGAGAGCGGCCCGGTGCGCGACATCGTGCTGCTGAACGCAGCCGCGGGCATCGTCGCCTACGAGCTCTCGCACGACGCGAGCCTCACCCAGGTGCCGATCGTGCAGCGACTGCGCGACGCATACGAGCGCGCAGCAGCCGCGGTCGACGACGGCCGGGCCTCCGCGAAGCTGGAAGAGTGGGTGCGGTCGACGCGCGAGCTCGCCGCCTGATCGGACCATGCCGTGGACGCCGTAGCCGCGCTGCTCGAGATCGCCGCTCTGCTGGAGCGCGAACGGGCGTCGCGGTACCGTGCGAAGGCGTTCCGTCAGGCCGCCGCAGTGCTGGCGGACATCCCTGATGATGTGCGCGCCGATCCGACCCGCCTGCGGGCCGTCAAGGGGATCGGCGAGTCGACGTTCGCCGTCATCCGGCAGGCCGATGCCGGGCAGGTGCCCGACGATCTGGTGGAGCTGCGCGGCGTCGTCGAGCCCGAACGGCGCTCAGAGCTGCGGGCGCTGCTGCGCGGCGACCTGCACTCGCACACGGACTGGTCGGACGGCACGACTCCGATCGAGTCGATGGTCGCGGCCGCAAGGGCGCTCGGCCATCGGTACTACGCGATCACCGATCACTCGCCGCGGCTGCGCGTCGCGCGCGGACTCTCGGCCGAGAGGCTCCGCGAGCAGATCCCGCTCGTGCGCGCGCAGTCCGAGGACGGGCTGACGGTGCTGGCCGGCATCGAGGTCGACATCCTCGACGACGGGTCGCTCGACCAGCAGCCCGAGCTCCTGGGCGAGCTCGACATCGTCGTGGCATCCGTGCATTCCGGCCTGCGCATGGAGGCCGGGCCGATGACCAGGCGGATGATCGCCGCTGTCTCGAACCCGCACGTGAACGTGCTCGGGCACTGCACGGGCCGGCTGGTGCAGGGGGAACGCGGAACGCGTCCGCCGTCGGAGTTCGATGCGCGCGCCGTGTTCGCAGCATGCGCAGAGCACGGTGTCGCCGTCGAGATCAACTCCCGCCCGGAGCGGCAGGACCCGCCCGACGAACTGATCGCGATCGCGCTCGAAGAGGGATGCCTGTTCTCCATCGACTCCGACGCGCATGCCCCCGGGCAGCTCTCGCTGCTCGACCACGGCGCGGAGCGCGCCGAGCGCGCCGGCGTGCCGGCAGCCCGCATCGTGACGACCTGGGGCCTGGAACGGCTGCGCGCCTGGGCGGAGTGACTCAGGCTGTCCCGACCAGCGCCGTGAGCGCACGGGTCATCGAGGTACCCAGATTCCACTGCTCGGCGAGGGCGGTCGCGGCATCCTGCTCAGCGACGTCGAGCGGATGAAGCCGCGCCGTGGGCACCTCGATGTCGAGGGTCTTCGCCACCTCGACCACTGTCGGCGCGACGTCGAGGTAGTCCGCGGCATCCCTGATCTTGGCGGCGACCGAAGCGCTCATGCCCGCACCGGCATCCGCCGCTGAGCGGATGCCCGCGAGATCGCCGTGGTTCTGCAGCAGGGTGGCGGCGGTCTTCTCGCCGACGCCCTTCACGCCGGGGAGCCCGTCGGAGGCGTCCCCGCGCATCGTGGCGAAGTCGGCGTACTGCGTGGGGAGCACACCGTACTTGGCGACGACCGACGCATCGGTGAGGATCTCGAGGTTGCTCATGCCGCGCGCGGTGTAGATGATGCGGACGCCGGACGCGTCGTCGATGAGCTGGAACAGGTCGCGGTCGCCGGTGACGATGTCGACCGGCACGTCGGCACGCGTGGCGAGCGTGCCGATCACGTCGTCGGCCTCGTGCGCGGCCACGCCGACGATCGGGATGCCCAGTGCGGCGAGCGTCGCGCGGATGACGGGGATCTGCTGCTCGAGCGGGTCCGGAACCTCTTCCACATCGGGACCGCCGGTGACCACCTCCACGACGCGGTGCGTCTTGTAACTGGGGATCAGATCGACACGCCACTGCGGGCGCCAGTCGTCGTCCCAGCACGCGACGAGCTGGGTCGGGCGGTAGGTGGAGACGAGCTTCGCGATCATGTCGAGCAGTCCTCGTGCGGCGTTCACCGACCGGCCGTCCGGTGCCTTGACGGTGTCTGGCACGCCGTAGAACGCCCGGAAGTAGAGCGAAGCGGTGTCGAGCAGCATGAGGCGGTCGGTCATCGGATCAGCATCCCACAGGAGAGGAGGAGTGCGGATGGAGACCCACTCACGGATCTGGTAACCTGAAGCGTCACTCGTGGCACGCGTCTGTGTGCCCTCGTGGCAGAAATCACCACTCATTCGCCTCGCAGCGATCAACCGGCCGTGCACGGCCGTGCTCCGAGGCCCGATCATCCATCAACAAGGACAACCCACTACATGACTAGCGCAACGACCGCCCCGGCCACCAAGCAGGTCGCGATCAACGACATCGGATCTGCCGAGGACTTCCTGGCCGCGGTCGAGAAGACTCTGAAGTTCTTCAACGACGGCGACATCATCGAGGGCACGATCGTCAAGATCGACCGCGATGAGGTTCTGCTCGACGTCGGCTACAAGACCGAGGGCGTCATCCCCTCCCGCGAGCTCTCCATCAAGCACGACGTCGACCCCAACGAGGTCGTCTCCGTCGGCGACAAGGTCGAGGCCCTCGTTCTCCAGAAGGAGGACAAGGAAGGCCGTCTGATCCTCTCCAAGAAGCGTGCGCAGTACGAGCGCGCCTGGGGCGACGTCGAGAAGATCAAGGAGAACGACGGCGTCGTCACCGGCACCGTCATCGAGGTCGTCAAGGGCGGCCTCATCGTCGACATCGGCCTGCGTGGCTTCCTCCCGGCGTCGCTCATCGAGCTGCGTCGGGTCCGCGACCTGACCCCGTACCTGGGCCAGGAGCTCGAGGCCAAGATCCTCGAGCTGGACAAGAACCGCAACAACGTCGTGCTCTCGCGCCGCGCTCTGCTCGAGCAGACGCAGTCCGAGTCGCGCACCACGTTCCTCAACAACCTGCACAAGGGCCAGGTCCGCAAGGGCGTCGTGTCGTCGATCGTCAACTTCGGTGCGTTCGTCGACCTCGGCGGTGTGGACGGCCTCGTGCACGTCTCCGAGCTGTCGTGGAAGCACATCGAGCACGCCTCCGAGGTCGTCGAGGTCGGCCAGGAGGTCACCGTCGAGATCCTCGAGGTCGACCTGGACCGCGAGCGCGTCTCGCTGTCGCTGAAGGCGACCCAGGAGGACCCGTGGCAGGTCTTCGCCCGCACCCACGCCATCGGCCAGGTCACCCCGGGCAAGGTCACGAAGCTCGTTCCGTTCGGTGCGTTCGTTCGCGTCGCCGACGGCATCGAGGGCCTCGTGCACATCTCGGAGCTGTCCAGCAAGCACGTCGAGCTGGCCGAGCAGGTCGTCTCGGTGGGCGAAGAGGTCTTCGTCAAGGTCATCGACATCGACCTCGAGCGTCGTCGCATCTCGCTGTCGCTGAAGCAGGCCAACGAGTCGGTCGACCCCTACGGCACCGAGTTCGACCCGGCCCTGTACGGCATGCTCGCCGAGTACGACGAGAACGGCGAGTACAAGTACCCCGAGGGCTTCGACGCCGAGACCGGTGCGTGGAAGGAAGGCTTCGACGCCCAGCGCGAGGCATGGGAGCAGGAGTACGCCGCTGCCCAGGCTCGCTGGGAGGCGCACAAGGCTCAGGTCCTCAAGGCCGCAGAGGCCGAGGCCGCCGCGGGCGACGACTTCGGTGGTTCGACCTTCTCGAGCGAGTCGGCCGGTGCCGGCACGCTCGCCGACGACGAGGCTCTCGCCGCTCTGCGCGAGAAGCTCTCCGGCGGCAACAGCTGATCACTGATCACGACGGAACGGGTCGTCACCTCTCACGATGGAGAGGGGCGGCCCGTTCCGCGTTTCCGCGCTCGGGTCATCGAGTGCGTGAAACGAGACGAGCGTCCTCAGATGCGAGGATGGTTCCCATGCCGCTCATCGCTCTGACCGGAGGCATCGCCTCAGGCAAGTCGACCATCGCATCCCGTCTCGCCGAGCTCGGCGCGGTCGTCGTCGACGCCGACCAGATCGTGCGTGACGTGCAGTCGGCCGGATCTCCGGTGCTGCACGCGATCGCGGCCGAGTTCGGCGACCGGATGCTGCTGGCTGACGGCTCCCTGGACCGGGCGGCCCTCGGCGGCCGCGTGTTCGGCGACGACGCCGCGCTGGCGAGGCTGAACGACATCGTGCATCCCGCGGTCAAGCAGGAGTCGGCCCGCCGGTTCGCCGCCGCGTTCGCGGCTGATCCCAGCGCGGTGGTCGTCTACGACGTGCCGCTGCTCGTCGAGGCCCGCGTGGACGATCCGTGGGACCTCATCATCGTCGCCGATGCCCCGGCCGAGCTGCGCATCCGCCGGCTGGTGGAGCTGCGGGGCATGACGGAGGAGGCCGCCCGCGCGCGCGTCGCCTCGCAGGTGTCGGATGACGAGCGACGAGCGATCGCGGATGTCGTGATCGACACGTCCGGGACACTTGAGCAGACCCAGCAGCAGGTCGATCTGGCGTGGGAGCGGGTGGCGGTCCCGGACTGATCGCAAGGCGATCTGGTATCTGATCTGCCGACCGTGACGGCATCGAAGTCATCGCTCCTGCCGAGAGCCCGTCGGGCCGCTGGTAGTCTGATGGACTGTGCTACACCCGGGTGAGTGCGCTCAGACCTTGTGAATGTAGAGGGGATCGACCGGATGACGGATCCGAAAAGCGGAGTCTCTCGGCGTACCGTGCTGAAGGGGGCCGCATGGTCGGTACCCGTCGTTGCAGTGACGACGGCGGTGCCCGCGCAGGCGGCCAGCGGTGACGTGAACGTCGGTCAGTTCAATGAATCCTCCGCGAACATCACGAACCAGACCGTCAGCATGTCGGGAATGTACGTGGACTGCACCGACGGGCAGACGTCGCCGATGCAGCAGCCGTACACTGCCACGGTCACCATCTCGTACACCGGGTCGAACCCCGACTTCACCTTCGTCCCGACGGTGAACCAGAGCCCAGGGTGGGCGATGACTGTCACGGACGACCAGATCGTCCTCACAGCGACCCAGACGCCGAACGGCTGTGGGGAAGGATCTGCGCAGTTTCCGCCGATCGCTCTCTCGTTCAACCAGAGTCAGGCAGATCCCGGACCGGATTCCATCTCGATCCAAGGCGTGGCCGTCAGCGAGGACGGCCAGTACGTGATCTCGCCGTTGGTGGACCAGACGCCCTGCTCGCCCACCTTCGGTCAGTCTCCGATCGTCGGGCCGCGAGAGATTCCGCCGAACTGCTGAGATCACGCCTGAGACGACGCGGCTTGTGACGTCGATCTCGGGTAGAGGCTGACTCGCTCGTGAGATTTGCCTGATTGGGCCCTTCCTTGTTAGCTTCGAGGGAGGGGAGATGTGTGCGCTCGGGGGGAGCCGCATGTCTTGGGGATCTTGGGGAAGTGATTCTGGGGATCTTCGCGATCGGCAGCCGCCGGTCGTTTTCGCGTGCCCTGCGCCAGTTGCGCGGGTCCGACCCGGTTCCGCGTGCCACCCGACAAGCAGGAGCCGCAATGCCGAAGCAGAAGTCCGCCCTTTCGCGCCGCACCGTACTCAAGGGAGCGGCATGGTCGCTGCCCGTGATCGCCGTCGCCACGGCCGTCCCCGCCCATGCCGCCAGCGGGGAACCCACGGTGATCGGCGGATTCCATGAGAGCTCCGGCTTCATCTCGTCGCAGACCATCAACGCCTCCTCGATGTGGGTCGACTGCAACGGGGAGACGAACTCGAACGAGTACACCGGGCTGCCTTTCACGATCACTGTCACAGTCAGTTACACAGGGACACCGGACTTCTCGCTCGCGAACTCGACGCTGTTCGGCACCGACGCGGTGTGGAGCGCGAGCACATCGTCGAGCACTGTCGTGCTGACCTCGGTGCAGACCTTCGTGGGTTGCGGCGGTGGCCAGTTCCTCAAGGGCTGGAACCTGCTGTACAACGCAGGCACCGCACAGCCCGCCGCGAACACGATCAGCATCACGGCCACGGCCGTCTCGGCAGACGGACGCTTCGAGATCGAGGGCCTGATCAACGACGCCCAGCCAGGCGGCGCCGGTCCCTGGGTCGGTCCCTCGGCCTGAGCGGGGCCGACGATCGAGGGGCCACCGACGCCGACGTCGGTGGCCCCTCGTAGGCTTGAGGTATGCAACCCACGCGTTCGGTCCGCCCGTTCGAGGTCATCAGCGAGTACGCGCCCGCGGGCGATCAGCCGCAGGCGATCGCCGAGCTCGCCGCGCGCATCAACGCCGGTGAGACAGACGTCGTGCTGCTCGGCGCGACCGGTACCGGAAAGTCGGCGACAACGGCCTGGCTCATCGAGCAGGTGCAGCGTCCGACACTGGTCATGGCGCACAACAAGACGCTCGCCGCGCAGCTGGCCAACGAGTTCCGCGAGCTCATGCCCAACAACGCGATCGAGTACTTCGTCAGCTACTACGACTACTACCAGCCGGAGGCGTACGTCCCGCAGACGGACACCTTCATCGAGAAGGACTCCTCGATCAACGCCGAGGTCGAGCGGCTGCGGCACTCCACGACCAACTCGCTGCTCAGCCGGCGCGACGTGGTCGTGGTCTCCACGGTCTCCTGCATCTACGGCCTGGGCGCGCCGGAGGAGTACCTGCGCGCGATGGTCGCCCTGCAGGTGGGGGAGCGGTATGACCGCGACGCCCTCATCCGGCAGTTCATCTCGATGCAGTACAACCGCAACGACGTCGACTTCTCGCGCGGCAACTTCCGCGTCCGCGGCGACACGATCGAGATCATCCCGGTCTATGAGGAGCACGCGATCCGCATCGAGCTGTTCGGCGACGAGATCGAGGCGCTGTACTCGCTGCATCCGCTCACCGGCGAGGTCGTCTCCAAGCTCGACGCCGTGCCGATCTTCCCTGCGTCGCACTACGTGGCCGGCACCGACGTCGTGCAGCGCGCCATCGGCACGATCGAGGCCGAGCTCGCAGACCGGCTCGCCGAGCTCGAGCGCCAGGGCAAGCTGCTCGAGGCCCAGCGGCTGCGCATGCGCACGACCTTCGACCTCGAGATGCTGCAGCAGCTCGGGTTCTGCAGCGGCATCGAGAACTACTCGCGGCACCTCGATGGACGCGAGGCCGGCGAGCCGCCGCACACCCTGCTCGACTTCTTCCCCGACGACTTCCTGCTCGTCATCGACGAGTCGCACGTCACCGTGCCGCAGATCGGTGCGATGTACGAGGGAGACGCCTCGCGCAAGCGCACCCTCGTCGAGCACGGCTTCCGGCTGCCGAGCGCGATGGACAACAGGCCGCTGCGCTTCGACGAGTTCAAAAACCGCATCGGGCAGACCGTGTATCTCTCCGCCACGCCCGGCAAGTACGAGATGGGCATCGCCGACGGCGTGGTCGAGCAGATCATCCGTCCGACCGGCCTCGTCGATCCCGAGATCGTCGTCAAGCCGTCCAAGGGGCAGATCGACGATCTGCTCGAGGAGATCCGCATCCGCGTCGAGCGCGACGAGCGCGTGCTCGTCACCACCCTGACCAAGAAGATGGCGGAGGAGCTCACCGACTTCCTCGGCGAGCACGGCGTCAAGGTGCGCTACCTGCACTCCGACGTCGACACCCTGCGCCGCGTCGAGCTGCTCACCGAACTGCGTGCCGGTGTGTACGACGTGCTGGTCGGCATCAACCTGCTGCGCGAGGGGCTCGACCTGCCCGAGGTCTCGCTCGTCGCCATCCTCGACGCCGACAAGGAGGGCTTCCTGCGCTCCGGCACCTCGCTCATCCAGA
This sequence comes from Microbacterium sp. NPDC057659, assembly GCF_042799915.1. Classification (NCBI taxonomy): domain Bacteria; kingdom Bacillati; phylum Actinomycetota; class Actinomycetes; order Micrococcales; family Microbacteriaceae; genus Microbacterium; species Microbacterium sp. NPDC057659. The sequence continues at coordinate 121,508 of NZ_JBHVHU010000001.1, forward strand.
CCATCGGTCGTGCAGCCCGAAACGTGTCGGGTGAGGTGCACATGTACGCCGACAACATGACCGACTCGATGCGCAACGCGATTGAGGAGACCGAGCGCCGCCGCGAGAAGCAGGTCGCCTACAACAAGGCCAACGGCATCGACCCGCAACCGCTGCGCAAGCGCATCGCCGACATCACCGAGGTGCTCGCCCGCGAAGCAGCCGACACGGCCAGCATGAAGGCCGGCCGCGGCAAGAGCGCCAAGAGCGGTAAGGGCAAGTCCCCGACGCCGAACCTGCGTCGCGAGGGTATCGCCGCCGAGGGTGCCGAACAGCTCGAGGCCACGATCGAAGACCTCTCAGGGCAGATGCTCGCCGCCGCCGAAGAGCTCAAGTTCGAGCTCGCCGCGCGGTTGCGCGACGAGGTGCAGGACCTCAAGAAGGAGCTCCGTGCCATGGAGCGGGCCGGGCACGCCTGATGGATGCTGCCGGCACCGAACTCGCCGATCGGATCCGTGCGCTCCTCGGCGCCGAGGGCCTCGAAGAACGGCGGATGTTCGGCAGCAGGGCCTTTCTGCAGGGCGGCAGGATCCTCGTCGGGGCGCGCAAGGGCGGCATCCTGCTGCTGCGCGTCGAATCGGAGCACAGCGCGGAACTGCTCCTGCGTCCAGGTGTGTCAAGGGCTCGGATGGGCGGACGGACCATGAGTGCGAACTGGCTCGACGTCGCATCCGAAGCACTCGCCGACGATGCCGAACTGGTCGCGTGGCTCGACATCGCGCGGGAGGAGCTGCCCCGCGACTGAGCGGGCACCCGGAAAGAGGGGTGTCGCGCGATCGAGGACTTCGATACGGTGAGCCTCGTGCGCATCCACGGTCGGGGGAGACGGCTCGATGGCGGCACGGCGAGATCGCCGCGCTGTCGACGGATGCGCGAAAAGGCACTCGTCACCGTCGCCACCGTGATCGCCGCCCTCATCGTGCCTCTCGGACTCGCCGCGCCCGCCAGCGCCGCCACCCTCCAGCCGTCCGGGCTGAAGACCGGCATGATCATCGACGGAACCTTCACACCGGGGAATCCGCCCGAGACGTTCAACTGGGCCAACTTCATCACCGACATCCAGCCGAACGGCGACTTCACCTTCGTGCCGACCGGCGGCTACACGACAGCACAGGGCGGACGGTCTACGGGGGTTTTCCAAGGGGCGTTCGCCTGGGACAACGGTCAGTCCGACAAAGCCTGCAACGTCGGCGCCGAGGCAAGCGGCGCCCCGCCCAGCCAGAACCCGAACACCAACCCGTGGCTGCCCGGTACGGCGAAGCCGAACGGACAGGGCGACCTCTGCAGCTCCACCTACGGCCTCGAACTCGTCACCCAACCGGACGGCAGCCGGCACTTCGTGCTCTACGGCGCCTGGACCCGGTACGACGGGGCGGGCCAGGTCAGCATCTTCCAGCACCTCGAGGGCCCCGGGCCCGGACGATGCGATGACGTGCTGCTCGAGTTCGACTACGAGTCCGGCTCACCGACCACCGCGCGCGTGCTGCGGTGGCAGCCCACGGCGAACGACCGCTGCGCCAACGAGGTCGGCCCCGGTACATGGGTCGCGAACGGGCCCGTCGTCGACTTCGACTGGGCCGTCGGCGTCCGCCCGAACAGCGGCGGCTGGCCCGCCTACACGAATCAGAGGGCGGAGACGTTCGGCGAGTTCGCGATCGATCTCAACAGCGCCGGGGTGTTCACGCCGGACGAGTGCATCTCGTTCGGCGTCTCGGAGATGTTCACACGCACGGGTAACTCGCCGCAGGCGAACATCCAGGACTTCGCCGACCACGGCGACGACCGGATGACCCTGGCGAACTGCGGAACGCTCAAGGTCACCAAGGCCACGGTCCCCGGTCAGATCGCCCCTGACGACCAGTTCGGTTTCACCGTGACGCGCGACGGCGGGCCGGTGATCCCTGGTCCGCCCGTGGTCGACACGATCACCGACACGCTCACGGCGGAGCAGACGAAGACCTACACCGGGGTGCTCGCGAGTTCGTCGTACCACATCGACGAGACATCGATCCCGCCGCCATGGGCCCTGCAGTCGCTGGTCTGCACGGCGATCCCGCTCGAGGGCGGGGCAGCGCAGGAGTTCGTGATCAGAGGGCCCGACGATGCCTTCCCCGTGTCGGCGCAGAACACCACGGAGTGCGTGATCACGAACGAAGCGGCTGTCGTCACCGTGGAGAAGCGCACGCTGCCCGCCGACTCGTCCCAGACGTTCGGGTTCGACGTCACAGGACAGGACACGTTCTCGCTGGGCAACGGTCAGCGGCAGTCGTTCGCCGTTCCCGTCGGCCAGGCGACCACCATCACTGAGGCGGAGTCGCCCGGCTGGCAGACACCGGAGATCTCCTGCGATGCGCCGTCGACGGTCGACGGGCGGTCGACGACGGTGACGCCGACCGCCGGCCAGAACATCACCTGCACGTACACCAACACCCAGCTCGGCACCGTGGTGATCTCGAAGGAGGCGCACGGAGTCGACGGGCGCACCTTCTCGTTCACCAGCGATCTGCCAGGGGGCGAGGCCTTCGACATCGCCGTCCCGAACGGTGATGGCACGCTCTACGAGAAGACGTTCGGGAACGTTCCGCCCGGCGACTACAGCATCACCGAGAAGACGGATGCCGCGACCCCGCCGACTCTGCTCGCCGACCTGTCGTGCACATACGGCGGTGCCGACCACACGGGAGACACCGCAACGCGCACCATCGGCCTGTCCGTGAAACCGGGCGAGACGGTGAACTGCTTCTTCACGAACAGCACCCCCGGCTCGATCGCCGTGATCAAGCGCACCCTCCCGGTCGAGCAGGATCAGCTGTTCGACTTCGAATTCACTCCGCCGGAAGGCGACGCGATCCCGTTCAGGCTGAACGGGAACTCGACGCCGCCGAACGTCGCGCTGCGGTCGTTCACGGGGCTCACACCGGGGAGGTACACGGTCAGCGAGCCGGCGGACGTCGACGGCTGGGCCCTCGACGGGGTCGACTGCAACGGTGCCGACTGGACCGAGAGCGCGGACGGACGCGGTGCTGTGATCGATCTCGACTTCACCGAGGCCGTGGTCTGCTTCTTCACCAACCGGGCGGATCCGGCGAGCCTGGCCGTCACGAAGTCGGTGCAGGGCGCCGACCCCGCATTCGACTGGGCGTTCGGCTTCGACCTCGTCGCCCCGGACGGCAGCGTGATGGCGCGCACCGTGACGACAGCCGCGCCGACGGCGGGCTGGGGCGAACTGGTGCCGGGAACCACGTACACCCTTCGAGAGACCGGCAGCGCACCAGCCGGGTGGACCAGGGGAGACATCGTGTGCGACGGTCTGGAAGACGCCGACCCTTTGCGAGCCGGATTCCAGTTCGCCGCGGCCCCCGGTCAGAGCATCGCCTGCTCCGTCCAGAACACGGCTGAGACATCCTCGATCAGTGTCGCGAAAGTGGCGGCCGGCATCGGCGCCGACTACGACTGGTCGTTCGACCTCAGCATCAGCCCCGTCCCTACTGGCCAGGGTGGCACGAAGACCGTGTCCGGCACAGGGCAGTCCGGTGAAACAGTCAGCTGGGCGGGCCTGATCCCGGGCCGCACCTACTCGATCACCGAGGCCGTGAGCGGCGGATGGACCGTCGGCGTCGCCTGCACCGGGACCACGGACGAGAACCCGGATGCGGCTGGGCTTCAGTTCACCGCGCCGGTCGGCGCGCAGCTCGACTGCACGTTCACCAATCAGGCGACCGCGGGCACCGGCACCTTGACCAAGACCGCGGCAGGGGGCGACGGCAATTTCGAGTTCGTGCTCACCGACCTCGATCACGCGATCGACCCGATCTTGACTGCGGTCACGACTGAGGGCGGCAAGGGCGTCGTGGCGCTCCCGCCGATCATCCCCGGTGTCCGGTACTCGCTGGTGGAGACGGACGGCCCGGACTGGGTCGAAGGGCCGCTGACCTGCAGGATCACGCCGGGGGACGGCAGCGCCGCGTACGACATCGAGGATCTCAGCGACTTCTCCGTGAAGCCGGGCGATGTCGGTGCCTGCACCGCAGCGAACACGGCATACGGCAGCATCGTCATCGCCAAGGCGGTCGGCGGACCCGACGGCAGGTTCTCCTTCCGCGGTGACTGGCTGGACTCGCCAGAGTTCTCGATCAAGACGACCGACGGCACCGGACTGAAGGTGTTCGATCACATCGAGCCCGGTGACTACACGGTCTCCGAGCTCCAGGAGGGCGGCTACGACACGACCGACCTGGTCTGCGTGGACAGTGATGCGGATGGCATGCCGTCGACGGTGGACGACCTGGTCGGGTCGATCGTGCTCGATCCTGGAGAGACTGTCACGTGCACGTTCACCAACGGTGCCTGGGGCATGATCGTGGTGGACAAGTCGACGATCCCGGCGGGCGCCGACGACAGCTTCGACTTCGAGTGGGGGCCGGACAGCGGCCCGTCCGACACCTTCGCCCTGACGGATGCGTCGACCCCTTTCCGGACCGATCCTCTGAAGCCAGGCGCCTACCGCGTGACCGAAGCGGGCAAGGACGGCTGGGAACTCCAGGGCATCGCCTGCACGGGTGCGGAGACACCGGTGCACGTTGACGGGGCAAGCGCCGTGATCGCGCTCGACCTCGGCGAGACGGTGTTCTGCACGTTCACGAACGTGCAGAACGAAGGACCGGGGCCGACACCGACGCCCACCTCGCCGGTGATGCCCACGTCGGGACCGCCCTCACCGGGGCCGACGTCGCCTCCTGCCGCCGGTGGGGACGGTGGGCTTCCCGCGACGGGCTACGTGGCCGGGCCGCTGGGTCTGATCGCTCTCGGGCTTCTCGTCACGGGCATCCTGCTGGTCCTACGCCGCCGTGAGCGCCACAGCGACGGCGCCGCGGAGCTCTGAGCGCGGGAGCGCTCAGGGGCAGTGCATGAGCGGCTTCGGCCCGCTCCTGTCGATCTCGTGCTGATTCATCGGCGCGCCGCACAGCGGGCATCCGCGCTCCGCACGCTCGGCGGCGCTCGGCGGGGGCGTCGGCTCATAGGGACCGACGGATGCGGGACCTGCGAGCTTGATCAGCCTGCTGTTGAACCACGCGTACAGGCCGCCCGCCTCCTTGATCCGGGCGCGCAGCGGGACGTGGTCAGAATCCTTCGTCATGTTTCTTAGTGTACTAACTATTTGCGTGAAGTGTAGAATCGGGGCATGTCCGAGACCGATGACCTGTTGCGCCTCGAGAACCAGCTCTGCTTCGCGCTGGTGACAGCCGCGCGCAATGTGGTCTCGGTGTATCGACCCATCCTCGAGCCTCTCGGCCTGACGCATCCGCAGTATCTGGCGATGCTGGCGCTCTGGGAGCGCTCGCCCCGCTCGCTGCAGGACCTCGCCGCCGACCTCGCCCTCGATCCGGCGACGGCTTCGCCGCTGATCAAACGACTGGAGAAGGACGGGCTGGTGCACAGGGCGCGCAGCGTCGAGGACGAGCGTCGGCTCGACATCGATCTCACCGAGGAGGGGAGGGCGCTCCGGGAGCGGGCCCTCGACGTACCTCGCCAGGTGATGGCGCGCGTGGGCATGGACGTCGAGCAGGTCGTGGCGCTCCGCGACGGCCTCGCACCGTTCGCCGGGCGCCGTCCGGACGAGCTCTGAGTTCTCCACAGACGGTCGGGGGCCCGTTGCGGGAGCCCTAGGGTGGAGACATGCACCGTGGCTCCCGTCGTCCTGAAGGGCGCACGGGAGCGACGCGAACGGTGATCGCCGGCGCGCTGGCGTCCGGTCTGCTCGTGGTCATCATGCTGGTCGCCGGGCTGCAGGGGCTGCCGAGGTTCCGGGCCGTCGACTTCGGGACCGGCGACGCGGTCGAGCAGACGCCCGAGCCGGAGCCCACGGTCACGGACGGACCGATCAAGATGCCAGAGCGCGACGATCTGCTGGGGAGGATCATCGTCATCATCCTGACGGTCATCGTCTGTCTGGCGGTGCTCGCGCTCGTCGTGCTGGTGATCGTGATCGTCGTCCGGAGGCTTCGCGAGCTGTGGCGGGATCGGCCGCTGCGGCGCAGGGACGGTACCGAGATCGACGGCGTTCCGGCAGCCGGAGCCGAAGCACCCGTCGCCGCCGCTGCCGCGATCCGCCGCGGCATCGCCGCTGCGATCGACGTCATCGGCGAGTCCCGAGACCCGGGCGACGCGATCATCGCCGCCTGGGTGGGGCTCGAGCAGACGGCCGCAGACTCCGGCGTCGCGCGTGCGGCCAGCGAGACGCCGCGCGAGTACACCCTGCGCATCATCGCCCGGCGTGCGTCCACGGAGCGCGACGTCAGCGCACTCGTCGACCTCTACGAGCGGGTGCGATACGGCGGCCACGTCGCCGACGACGCGGATCGCCGGGCCGCCCGCGACCTGCTCGAGCGTCTCGACGAGGAGTGGCGATGAGGGGACGGATCATCCTCGGCACGATCGGCGTGCTCGTCGCCGCCAGCATCGTGCTGACGATCATGACCTGGCTCGGGAGCCCGGTGGAGTTCACGCTCGCCTGGCTGCTGATCGTCGGTGTCGTCGTGCTGGCCTTCCAGCAGCCGTTCGTCGACGATGGCGGGATGTGGCCGCCCGAGCAGCGGACGGTGCTTCAGCGCGGCTCGGACGTCTCACGGCTGGCGTGGTCGGTCAACCCGCGGACCGGAATCGTGGGTCATGTCCTCGTCGCACGGGTGCAGCAGGTGCTGCGCCGGCGCCTCGCGCGCCACGGTCTCGACCTCGACGACCAGGCCGACTTCGAACGGATCGACGCCCTCGTCGGTCGCGATGTCCGGGAGGTGTTCGGCCGCCGTGAGGTGCGCCGCAGGGACATCGAGCTGGTCCTCGACGCCGTCGACCGTATTCCCACGTCCAGCGCCGGCACGGCGAGTCAGGAGAGATAGATGGACACCGACGAGATCACCCGGATCGAGGACATCGGCCGCCGTGTGCTGGACAGCATCCGCGGCGCGGTGGTGGGTATGGACGGCCCGCTCACTGTCGCCCTCGCCGCGATCCTGGCGGGCGGGCACGTGCTCTTCGAAGACGTGCCCGGCCTCGGCAAGACACTCGCCGCGCGCAGCATCGCCACCGCCCTCGGCCTGGACTTCCGCCGCCTGCAGTGCACGCCGGACATGCTTCCCGGCGACGTCACGGGGTCTTACGTCTACGCGCCCGCGACGGGAGAGTTCCGATTCCGCCCCGGACCGATCTTCACCGGACTGCTGCTCGCAGACGAGATCAACCGCACGACGCCCAAGACCCAGTCCGCGATGCTCGAGGCCATGGCCGAGCGGCAGGTCACCGTCGAAGGCGACAGGTTCCCGCTGCCCGCGCCGTTCCACGTGATCGCCACTTCGAACCCGATCGAGTACGAGGGCACATACGCTCTGCCGGAGGCCCAGCTGGACCGCTTCATGGTCCGGCTGTCGGTGGGCTACCCGAGCGCGGAGGGTGAGACTCGGATCATCCTCGATCGCGTGCAGCGGCAGACGCCGGATGCGCCGGTCGAGACCGTGATCGACGCGGAGGGTCTGCTCGCCCTGCAGGCCGCCGTCGAGCGCATCCACGTCGATCCCGACGTCGCGCGGTACTGCGTCGACCTCGTGCGCGCCACCCGCGCAGCGACGAACGTCGCCGTCGGCGCCTCGCCGCGCGGCTCGCAGGCGCTGGTACTCGTCGGCCGCGCGCTCGCGGCTCTGGACGGGCGTTCGTACGTGCGTCCCGACGACATCAAGCGCATCGCCGAGCCGGTGCTGGCCCATCGCCTGACCCTGACACCGCAGGCATGGGCGCAGGGAGTTGATCCGGCCTCGATCGTGGCGGCGGTGGTCGCACAGACCCCCGTTCCGCCGACCATCGCCGGCACGCCGAGCGCGGCATCCGCCGGAACGCCGGCGCGATGATGCGCTCATGAGCGAGCAGGATGCCGGGATCGCGATGGGCACCGGCGATCGGGCCGGCACACACGTCGCACCGGCGTGGCATCGCACCCCTGTGGTCGCGGTGGCGCTCGCAGGGGCTGTGCTGCTGGCCGGGGCCGGGCTCGCCACCTCCCGCCCCGACCTGGTCGCCGTCGGGCTGCCGCTTGCACTGGCGTTCGTCTGGGCGCTGCTGCGTCGACCGTCGAAGGGAGAACTGACGGTCGGGCTCGAGGCTGCCGCGGGCGAGCGCGCCGGCGAGGTCACCGCGCGAGTCGACATCGCGGCGGACGCGGACTGGGTGCAGATCGCCGTGGATCAGGCCGGGCGCCGGACCGGGATGGCGGAGGTCGCCCCCACGGCCGGTGCGCTGCGGACGCGCAGCCGGCTGCGTCATTCGGGGCCGATCGAGCTGCTCGAAGTGACGGCGCGGGGTGTCGCGATGGACGGCGCCTGGGTGTCGGCACCGTCGCCGCACGTGCGGCTGACATGGAACGCCGCACCCGCTCTGCGCAGGCTCCGTGAGATCCCCGTGGCACCGCGACTGACGGGACTGCATGGCGGCCACGAGGGCGCCAAGCCAGGGCAGGGCGGCGACTTCCGCGACATCCATCCCTTCGCCCCGGGTGACGAGTTGCGGCGGGTGGACTGGCGCGCGACCGCGCGACTGGCGCGCACCCCTGGCGAGCTCTACGTCCGCCGGGTCAACGCGCTGAGCGACAGCTCGGTCGTGATCGCGGTCGACACCGCTGACGACCTCGGCGAGGTGGTCGCGACCTGGGGCACCGCCGGCATCGAGCACAGCGGCACGACCTCCTTGGATCTCGCCCGGGAGGCCGCCCTCTCGATCGCCACCGCGGCGATCGAGACCGGTGACCGGGTGGCGTTCCACGAGCTCGCGCCCGGCGGGCGCACGTTGCGCAGCGGTGCGGGTGCGCGGTACCTGGCCAGGCTGCGCGACGTGATCGCGGCCACCGGGGTCAGCGGTGACGGCTCCCGGTACCGCCGCACGCCGCCGGTGCCGCAGGGGTCGATCGTGTTCGTCCTCTCCACCTTCTTCGACGGCGCCGCAGCCGAGCTCGCGACGCGGTGGCGGGCGACCGGCCATGCGGTGGTCGCGATCGACGTGCTGCCGGAGCCCGATGACTCCCGGCTGAGCCGCGAGCAGCGGCTGGCCATCCGCACCCTGCTCGCCGAACAGAGCGACATCCTCAGCGAGCTGCGCCGCGCCGGCGTCGACGTGCTGAGCTGGCGCGGCGGCGATGCCGATGCCGTGCTGCGGATGCTGCAGCGCGGCCGCCGGCCGACCGGGACGGTGGTGCGACGATGAGCGGATTCTCGCTGCGCGGACGCCGGCCGCACATGTTCCAGGTGCCGGCATCCGTACCCGGGACGATCGTGCGCCTCGCCCTCGTGGCCGTGACGGTGGCGGCCGCGTTCACGGTGATCCCACTGCCGATGTGGCGGGGGATCGCGATCCTGGCGGCCGTCGCGAGTGTCTTGGTGCCGCGCACGATGGTGGGCTGGGTCGCCGCCGCCGGCGTCCCGATCGGTCTGTTCGTGACTGAGCCTTCTCCGACACGCACCGCGCTGGCGGTGCTGTTCGTGCACGCGATCCACGTGCTGGCCGGCATCGGCCTGACCATTTCGCTGCGCTCGCAGGTCGCGCTGCGGGCGCTGCTGCCCAGCGCGCGCAGGTTCGCGGTGATCCAGCTGATCGCGCAGCCGATCGCATTCGGCGGATCGGTGCTGGTCGCCGGCGCGGCGGGCACGGCGATCGCATGGCTGGCGCCGTTGGGCGCCGTGATGCTGCTCGCAGGTGTCATGTTCGCCCTGCGCGCGCTGCGCAGAGCGGATGCCGGCGGCGCCACCTGAGAGGGCGTCCGGGCCCGATGTCGGTGGCCCCTCCTAGACTTGTCTGGTGCCCATTGTTCCCGTCGCCAGCTCAGGAAAACTCAGTGTCCGTGGTGCCCGCGTGCACAATCTCAAGAACGTCGACATCGAGATCCCCCGCGACTCGCTGGTCGTCTTCACCGGACTCTCCGGTTCCGGCAAGTCCAGCCTCGCGTTCGACACGATCTTCGCCGAGGGGCAGCGTCGTTACGTCGAGTCGCTGAGCGCCTACGCGCGCCAGTTCCTCGGCCAGGTCGATCGCCCGGACGTCGACTTCATCGAGGGACTCAGCCCTGCGGTGTCGATCGACCAGAAGTCCACCAACCGCAACCCGCGCTCGACGGTCGGCACGATCACCGAGATCTACGACTACATGCGTCTGCTCTGGGCGCGCATCGGCGTGCCGCACTGTCCCGAGTGCGGTGAGCGCATCCAGCGGCAGACGGTGCAGCAGATCGCCGACCAGCTCATGGAGCTGCCGGAGCGCACCCGCTACCAGATCGTCGCCCCTGTGGTCTCGCAGAAGAAGGGCGAGTTCGTCGACCTGTTCCGCGAGCTGGGCGCGAAGGGCTATTCGCGTGCGATCGTGGACGGCGACCTCATCCAGCTGGCCGAACCGCCGAAGCTGAAGAAGAGCTACAAGCACGACATCGCCGTGGTCGTCGACCGCCTCGTGGCGGCCGGTGACATCCTCGGCCGTGTGACCGACTCGGTCGAGACCGCGCTCGGCCTCGCCGGTGGCGTCATGCAGGTCAACTTCGTCGACGAGGAGGGAGATGCCGCCTGGCAGTCCTTCTCCGAGAAGCTGGCCTGCCCGAACGGGCATCCGATCACCCTCACCGAGATCGAGCCGCGCACGTTCTCGTTCAACGCGCCGTTCGGCGCGTGCCCAGCCTGCTCGGGTCTCGGCACCCGGATGTCCGTCGACGTCGACCTCATGCTGGGGGACGAGGAGCTGTCGATCCGCGAGGGCGTCATCATCCCCTGGACCACGCAGGGCAAGGGCCTGTTCCAGTACTACGAGCGACTGCTCGAGGGTCTCTCGAACGATCTGGACTTCTCGCTCGACACCCCCTGGCATAAGCTGCACTCCGATGTGCGCGAGGCCGTGCTGCGCGGTGACAACTACAAGGTCACCGTCAAGTGGAAGAACCGGTACGGGCGCGAGATGCGCTACACGTCGGGCTTCGAGGGCGTGGTGCCCTACATCGAGCGGCAGTACATGCAGGCCGAGTCCGACAGTCAGCGCCAGCGCTGGGCGGAATACCTGCGCGAGGTGCCGTGCCCGGTCTGCAAGGGCGATCGTCTGCGCCCCGAGGTGCTCGCCGTGCTCGTGCACGGGCACTCGATCTCGGAGGTCTCTCACCTCAGCCTTGCTGACGCCCGCGACTTCATGGAGACCCTGGTGCTCTCCGACCGGGAGGCCAAGATCGCCGCGCAGGTGCTGCGCGAGATCCGGCTGCGGCTCGACTTCCTGCTGCAGGTCGGCCTGGCCTACCTCAACCTGAGCCGTTCTGCGGGTTCTCTGTCCGGCGGTGAGGCGCAGCGCATCCGCCTGGCGACGCAGATCGGCTCCGGGCTGACCGGAGTGCTGTACGTGCTGGACGAGCCGTCGATCGGTCTGCACCAGCGCGACAACCGGCGCCTGATCGAGACGCTCGAGACGCTGCGAGACCTGGGCAACACCCTGATCGTGGTCGAGCACGACGAGGAGACCATCCAGGCCGCCGACTGGGTCGTCGACATCGGCCCCGGTGCCGGCGTCGGCGGGGGAGAGGTCGTGCACTCGGGCCCTTACACCTCGCTGCTGGCCGACACGGACTCGATCACGGGCGACTACCTCGCCGGCCGCCGCGAGATCACGACGCCTGCCAAGCGCCGCCGCATCGATCGCAAGCGGATGCTCGGGGTCGTGGGCGCGCGCGAGAACAACCTGAAGAACGTGTCCGCGGACTTCCCGCTGGGCGTGCTCACCGCCGTCACCGGCGTGAGCGGCTCGGGCAAGTCCTCGCTGGTCAATGACATCCTGTATCAGGTGCTCGCCTCGAAGCTGAACGGTGCGCGCACCGTTCCGGGCAAGCACACCAGGGTCACCGGTCTCGACAACCTCGACAAGGTCGTGCATGTCGACCAGGCGCCGATCGGACGCACCCCGCGATCGAACCCCGCCACCTACACGGGTGTGTTCGACCGCATCCGCACCCTGTTCAGCGAGACGCCCGAGGCCAAGGTGCGCGGCTACCTCCCCGGGCGGTTCAGCTTCAACGTCAAGGGCGGCCGCTGCGACGCGTGCTCCGGAGACGGCACGATCAAGATCGAGATGAACTTCCTGCCCGACGTGTACGTCGACTGCGAGGTCTGCCACGGCAAGCGCTACAACCGCGACACGCTCTCGGTGCACTACAAGGGCAAGAACATCGCCGAGGTGCTCGAGATGCCGATCGAGGAGGCCGCGTCGTTCTTCGAGGCGATCCCGGCGATCCACCGCTACATGAAGACCCTGGTCGACGTGGGGCTCGGCTACGTGCGGCTCGGGCAGTCGGCGACCACACTCTCCGGCGGCGAGGCGCAGCGCGTCAAGCTCGCCACCGAGCTGCAGCGCCGCTCGAACGGCCGGTCGATCTACGTGCTCGACGAGCCGACCACCGGTCTGCACTTCGAAGACGTGCGCAAGCTGCTCGAGGTGCTGAACGGCCTGGTCGACAAGGGCAACACCGTCATCGTGATCGAGCACAACCTCGACGTGATCAAGTCCGCCGACTGGGTGATCGACCTCGGCCCCGAGGGCGGTTCCGGTGGCGGTGAGATCATCGCGACGGGCACACCAGAGCAGATCGCACGCGTCGAGGGCAGCCACACCGGCCAGTTCCTCGCCGAGGTCCTCGGTCTCGGGGGCGCCGCGCGCAAGGCCGGCTGATGGCGGACGTCCTTCCGTACAAGCCGCGCACGGGCGAGATCCCGACCGATCCCGGGGTGTACCGGTTCCGCGACGCGGACGGGCGGGTGCTCTACGTCGGCAAGGCGAAGAACCTGCGTCAGCGGCTGTCGAACTACTTCGCGCCGCTGCGCACGCTGCACGAGCGCACGCGGCGGATGGTCACGACGGCGGCATCCGTGGAATGGACCGTCGTCGCGACCGACGTCGACTCGCTCCAGCTGGAGTACATGTGGATCAAGGAGTTCGATCCGCCGTTCAACGTGCGCTACAAGGACGACAAGTCCTACCCGTTCATGGCGATCACGCTCGCCGACGAGGCGCCACGTGTGATCGTGACCCGCAACCGGCGCATCCCGGGGGCGAAGTACTTCGGTCCGTTCCCCAAGGTGTGGGCGGTGCACGACACGATCGAGCTGATGATCAGGGCGTTCCCGATCCGCACCTGCAGTGACGCGAGCTATCGCAAGGCGATGCAGACCGGCAGACCGTGCTTCCCCGGCCAGATCGGCCGGTGCGGCGGTCCGTGCTCGATGACGTGCACCATCGAGGAGCACCGCGCGATGGTCGACGACTTCATCGCGTTCATGGAGGGCGGTGACGAGCGCTTCACCCGCGAGCTCACGAAGCGGATGCGGGAGGCCTCTGCCGCGATGGACTACGAGGCCGCGGCGAAGTACCGCGACAAGCTCGCCTCGATCGACGCCGTGCTCGGCAAGAGCGCACTGGTGCTCGCGGCCGACGAGGACGCCGACCTGTTCGGCATCGCCGAGGACGAGCTCTCCGCGGCCGTGCAGCATTTCGTGATCCGTGGCGGCCGAGTGCGCGGTGTGCGCGCCACGGCGATCGACAAGGAGATCGACATCTCCGGCCCCGAGCTCGTCGATCAGGTGCTGCAGCGCGCCTACGGCGAGTCGACCGACATCCCGCGTCGCATCCTGGTGCCCTGGCTGCCCGAGGACGCCGTCGAGCTGGAGGAGTGGCTGCGAGAGAAGCGCGGGCGGAAGGTCGAGATCGCCGTCGCCCAGCGCGGGCAGCGCGCCGAGTTGATGCGCACGGCGACGCTGAACGCCACGCAGGCGCTGATCCGGCACAAGACCAAGCGCACCAGTGACTACGTCGCGCGCACGCAGGCCCTCACCGACCTGCAGGAAGCACTCGGCATGGACGAGGCGCCGCTGCGCATCGAGTGCTACGACATCTCGCATCTGAGCGGCACGAACGTGGTTGCCTCGATGGTGGTCTTCGAGGACGGTCTGCCCCGCAAAGACCAGTACCGGTCGTTCAACATCGCCGAGACGACGGATGACACGGACTCGATGTACCAGGTGCTGATGCGCCGGCTCGCGCACATCGACAGTGCCCCCGAGACGCTCCCGGATCCGACGGCCGAGGTCGTCGACCCTTCGTCGGGCTCAGGGGCCGGATCCAGGCGTCCCCGCTTCGCCTACCGTCCGCAGCTGCTGATCGTCGACGGCGGGCAGCCGCAGGTCGCGGCTGCGGAGAGGGCGCTTCGGGACAGCGGTGCGACCGGGATCGCGCTGTGCGGCATCGCGAAGCGACTCGAGGAGATCTGGCTGCCCGGCGACGACTTCCCGGTCATCCTGCCGCGCACCAGCGAGGCGCTGTATCTCGTGCAGCGGCTCCGTGACGAGGCACACCGGTTCGCGATCACTCATCAGCGCCGCAGGCGCCGTCGCGACATCACGACGGTGCTGTCCGAGGTGCCGGGGCTGGGTGATGCCAGGATCAAGGCACTGCTGAAGCACTTCGGCTCGGTCGCGAAGCTGCGTGCCGCCGACGCCGAGCAGATCCAGGAGGTCTCGGGCATCGGTCCCGCGCTCGCGCGCAGCATCCAGGCGCGGCTCTCGAAGGGAGCCGTGGAAAACGCCTAAGCTGGATCCCGAAGGAAGGGACGGCATGACTGCGGGGGAGACTGCGGAAGAGGCCACTGTCGAGGAGCAGGGCGAGTTCCTGATCGTCACCGGCATGTCTGGAGCCGGCCGCACAACGGCGGCCAATGCACTCGAGGACCTCGGCTGGTACGTGGTCGACAACCTTCCGCCGCAGATCCTGCGTCCGCTGCTCGACCTCACGGGCATGGGCGGTGCGAACCTGCCGAAGGTCGCCGCCGTCGTCGACGTGCGAGGTCGCAGCCTCTTCGACGACTTCCCCGGTGTCGCTCGGGCGCTGCGCTCGCGCGGCTCGGGTGTGAAGGTGCTCTTCCTCGACGCCTCCGACGACGTGCTGGTCCGCCGGTTCGAATCGGTGCGCCGGCCGCACCCGCTGCAGGGCGACGGGACGCTGCTGGACGGCATCCGTACGGAACGCTCGCGTCTGGCGATGGTCCGCGAGGCTGCCGACCTGGTGATCGACACCTCGAGCCTGAACATCCATCAGCTCGCGACGCAGGTGACCGAGATGTTCTCCGAGGAGGGGGCGGCGCGCCATCGCCTGACGCTGCTGAGCTTCGGGTTCAAGTACGGTCTGCCCACCGACGTCGATCTCGTGGCCGACATGCGATTCCTGCCTAACCCGTTCTGGAACGACGACCTGCGCGGTCTCACCGGGCAGGACGAGCCGGTGCGCGAGTACGTGCTCTCGCGGGACGGCGCACAGGAGTTCCTCGAGGCCTACGCGGCTGCGCTCGTGCCGGTGCTCGAGGGGTATCAGCGCGAGAACAAGAGTCATTCCACGGTCGCGATCGGATGCACCGGCGGCAAGCACCGCTCGGTGGCGATGGCCGAGGAGCTCGGCCGCCGACTCGGTCAGATCCCGGGCGTCGCGATCAACATCCGACACCGCGATCTCGGTCGGGAGTAGGGTGGGCGGATCGTCGGCAGGGTCCGGTTCCTAGTAAGCTGGTCCCTTGCGCCGCGATCCGGCGCGCGGAGCAAGAGGAGTCCCGTGGCACTAACCACCGACGTCAAGGCGGAACTGGTCAGCATTCGGAACGCACCCCCTTCGGTGCGCGTCGCGGAGGTGACCACCATCCTCCGGTTCGCCGGCGGACTGCACTCCATCGCGGGTCGCGTCGCCGTCGAGGCCGAGGTGGATGCTGAGACGCTGGCGCGCCGCGTCGCCCGCGACCTCGCCGAGATCTACGGCGTCCGTCCCGAGATCGCTCAGGTCAAGTCCAGCACCGCCCAGACCGGTGGCGCCGCCGAGAGCCCGCGCTGGGCCGTTCGCGTGATCGCCGCCGGTGAGACGCTCGCAAGGCAGACCGGTCTGCTCGACCCGCGTCGCCGCCCGGTGCGCGGCCTGCCGAACCGCCTCACCACCGGCTCCCGCGAGGAGCTCGCCGGCATCTGGCGTGGTGCTTTCCTCGCCGCCGGCTCGCTCAGCGAGCCCGGTCGTTCGGCCATGCTGGAGATCGCCTGCCCGTCCTCCGAGGCAGCGATGGCGCTGGTCGGCGCCGCGCACCGCCTCGGCATCGCCTCCAAGGCCCGCGAGGTGCGCGGCATGCCGCGCGTCGTCGTGCGTGAGGGCGAGTCGATCCGCGGCATCCTCGCGGTGATGGGTGCGCAGCGCACCGCCGCCGCCTGGGAGGAGATGCGTCAGCGCCGCGAGGTGCGCGCCGGCGTGAACCGCCTGGTGAACTTCGACGACGCCAACCTGCGGCGATCCGCGCAGGCCGCCGTCGCCGCCTGCGCCCGAGTGGAGCGTGCACTGGAGATCCTCGGTGACGAGGTTCCCGACCACCTGCGCCTCGCCGGGCGTTTGCGTCTGGAGCACCGTGAGGCCAGCCTCGACGAACTCGGCCACCACGCCGAGCCGCCGCTCACCAAGGACGCCGTCGCCGGCCGCATCCGCCGCCTGCTGGCGATGGCGGACAAGCGTGCGCAGCAGGAGGGCATCCCGGGCACCGAGGCGGCCGTTCCGGCCGGTCTCGACGGCTGACACCGACAGTTTTATCCGCATCGTGGGCGCTTCCGGAATGGAGGCGCCCACGTGCGTGTTTCCGGGGGTCATCTGCGGAAGCATCCGGTCCATGGCGGCGTTGTCGTCAGTAGGATGAGACTCGTCCGCTCTGCCCCGCACACGGCGGCGCAGGGGAACGACAAGCGCCGCGGCGCGGCGCGGATTGGATGAAATCGACATGGCGACTTACACGCTCCCCGACCTTCCGTACGACTACGCGGCACTCGAGCCGCACATCAGCGCCAAGATCATGGAGCTGCACCACGACAAGCACCACGCGGCGTACGTCGCCGGCGCGAACGCTGCGCTGGAGCAGCTGGCCGAGGCCCGGGAGACCGGCAACTTCGCGAACGTCAACCGTCTCGAGAAGGACCTCGCGTTCCACCTCGGCGGGCACGTCAACCACTCGATCTTCTGGACGAACCTGTCGCCGAACGGCGGGGGCCAGCCGGAGGGCGAGCTGAAGGCCGCCATCGAGGAGTTCTTCGGCTCCTTCGAGAAGTTCCAGGCGCACTTCACCGCCGCGGCCATGGGCATCCAGGGCTCGGGGTGGGCCGTGCTGAGCTGGGATCCGATCGGCAAGCGCCTGATCATCCAGCAGCTCTTCGACCAGCAGGGCAACACCGCCCAGGGCACGATCCCGCTGTTCCAGCTGGACATGTGGGAGCACGCCTTCTACCTGGACTACCTGAACGTCAAGGCCGACTACGTGAAGGCGGCCTGGAACATCGCCAACTGGGAGAACGTGTCCCAGCGGTTCGTAACGGCGCGCGAGAACACCTCGGGTCTGCTGGTACTGTCGTAAAAGATGGGCGTCCTGATGGGCGTTCAAGCCCATCAGGACGCCGTTGTCCGTGCAATCCGCAAGAATCACGCAATTCCTCGAGTAAGAACCAGGAGACTTTCGTGTCTGTCAAGATCGGTATCAACGGCTTCGGTCGTATCGGGCGTAATTTCCTCCGCGCAGCGCTCGCGCAGAACGCTGACCTGGAGATCGTCGCTGTCAACGACCTCACTGACAACAAGGCCCTCGCGCACCTGCTGAAGTACGACTCGGTCGGCGGACGCCTCGGTGTGGACGTCTCCTACGAGGGTGACGTGATCACCGTCGGCGGCAAGGACATCAAGGTCTTCGAGGAGCGCGACCCCGCGAACCTCCCCTGGGGCGAGCTGGGCGTCGACATCGTCATCGAGTCGACCGGCCGCTTCACCAAGGCCGAGGACGCTGCCAAGCACATCGCCGGCGGCGCAAAGAAGGTCATCATCTCCGCTCCCGCCACCGGCGCGGACGGCACGTTCGTCATCGGCGTGAACGAGGAGACCTACGACCCGGCGAGCCACAACATCATCTCGAACGCGTCCTGCACCACGAACTGCCTCGCGCCGCTCGCCAAGGTGTTCAACGACAAGTTCGGCATCCAGCGCGGCTTCATGATGACCGCGCACGCTTACACCGCAGACCAGAACCTGCAGGACGGCCCGCACGGCGACCTGCACCGCGCTCGCGCCGCGGCGATCAACATCGTCCCGGCCTCGACCGGCGCCGCCAAGGCGATCGGCCTCGTGCTGCCCGAGCTGAACGGCAAGCTCAGCGGCTCGTCGTACCGCGTCCCGGTGCCCACCGGCTCGATCGTCGACCTCACCCTGGTGACCGATCGCGACGACCTGACGATCGACGAGATCAACGCCGCGTACCGTGAGGCGGCGGCCGAGGGACGCCTGCAGGGCATCCTGAAGTACAACGAGGACCCGATCGTGTCGAGCGACATCCAGCTCGACTCGCACTCGTCGGTCTTCGACGCCGGCCTGACCAACGTCGACGGCAACCTCGTCAAGGTCTCGAGCTGGTACGACAACGAGTGGGGCTACTCCAACCGTCTCGTCGACCTGACCGAGTACGTGGCCGAGCGTCTCTAAACTCTCTTCCATGACACTGCGCACCCTCGACTCCCTCGCGGATTCCGTAGGTTCGCTGGAAGGCAAGCGCGTCATCGTCCGTTGTGACCTCAACGTCCCCCTGCGGGACGGGGTCATCACGGACGATGGCCGCGTTCGGGCCTCCCTGCCGACCCTCAACGCCCTGATCAGCGCCGGCGCCCGCGTCGTCGTCTGCTCCCACCTGGGCCGCCCCGACGGCGCGCCCGACCCGCAGTACAGCCTCGCGCCGGTGGCGCAGCGTCTGTCCGAGCTGCTCGGCAAGCCGGTCGCGTTCGCGTCGGACACCGTGGACGAGTCGGCCCAGCAGGCGGTCGCCTCGCTTCAGGACGGCGATGTCGTCGTGCTGGAGAACCTGCGGTTCAACCCGGGTGAGACCTCGAAGGACGACGCCGAGCGCGCCGCCTTCGCCGCTCGTCTGGCCGCACTCGGCGACGCCATGGTGTCCGACGGCTTCGGCGTCGTGCACCGCAAGCAGGCGAGCGTGTACGAACTCGCCCAGCAGCTGCCCTCCGCGGCAGGACTGCTGATCGCGACCGAGCTCGACGTGCTGGACCGCCTCACCGAGAATCCCGAGCGCCCGTACACGGTCGTCCTCGGCGGCTCGAAGGTGAGCGACAAGCTGGGCGTCATCTCGCACCTGCTGCCGCGCGTCGACCGTCTGCTCGTCGGTGGCGGCATGCTGTTCACCTTCCTCGCGGCCGAGGGACACGCCGTGGCTTCGAGCCTGCTCGAGAAGGACCAGCTCGACACCGTCCGCGGCTACATCGCCGAGGCGAAGGAGCGCGGGGTCGAGCTCGTGCTGCCGACCGACGTCGTCGTGGCATCCGGCTTCGCGGCCGATGCGGCGCACGAGGTGGTCTCGGCAGACGCGATCGAGCAGAGCTCGTTCGGCGCATCCGGCATCGGTCTCGACATCGGGCCGGACACCGCTGCGGCCTTCGCCGCGGCGATCCGCGATTCGAAGACGGTGTTCTGGAACGGCCCGATGGGCGTGTTCGAGTTCCCGGCCTTCGCGGCCGGAACCAAGGCCGTCGCGCAGGCACTCACCGAGATCGACGGTCTCGGTGTGGTGGGCGGTGGCGATTCGGCAGCCGCCGTGCGGCAGCTCGGTTTCGCGGACGACCAGTTCGGACACATCTCGACGGGCGGAGGCGCCAGCCTCGAGTTCCTCGAAGGCAAGAAGCTCCCCGGCTTGGAGGTACTCGGATGGGCGTGAGCAAGAGGACCCCGCTGATCGCGGGCAACTGGAAGATGAACCTGGACCACCTGCAGGCGGTCGCCACGGTGCAGAAGCTGCATTGGACGCTGAAGGACGCCGGACACGAGAACGGTTCGGTCGAGGTGGCGGTCTTCCCGCCGTTCACCGACATCCGCAGCGTGCAGACCCTGATCGATGCCGACAAGATCGCCTTCGGTCTCGGTGCGCAGGACGTCTCGGCGCACGACTCCGGCGCGTACACCGGAGAGGTGTCCGGCGCGTTCCTGTCGAAGCTCGGTGTGGGCTACGTGATCATCGGACATTCCGAGCGTCGCGAGTACCACGCGGAGTCGGACGAGATCGTGAACGCCAAGGTGCTCGCCGCGCTGAAGCACGGTCTGGTGCCGGTCATCTGCGTGGGCGAGACGGCCGAGGACCTGGAGACGCACGGCGCAAGCGCCGTGCCCGCCGGGCAGCTCGAGGCGGCGCTGGCCGGCGTGCCGGCATCCGCCGACATCGTCGTGGCGTACGAGCCGGTCTGGGCGATCGGCTCCGGCCAGGCGGCGACGCCGGCACAGGCGCAGGAGGTCTGCCAGGCGCTCCGCCAGGTGATCGCGCGTGTTCTCGACGAGGATGCCGCGGCACGCACTCGCGTGCTGTACGGCGGCAGCGTGAAGTCCGGCAACATCGCGAGTTTCATGCGCGAGCCCGATGTCGACGGTGCCCTGGTGGGCGGCGCGAGCCTCGTCGTCGACGAGTTCGCGGCGATCATCCGGTTCGAGAAGCACGTCGGCGTCTGAGCGGCGCAACGGGGCCCGGAACCGGCGACCCCGTATAATCGACAGTCATGCGGGCCGTTCGGCCCCGGTGAAAGGCTTCTACCCGTGCAGGTTCTCGAGTTCGTGCTGCAGGTGCTGCTGGGCATCAGCAGCGTTCTGCTGACTCTTCTCATCCTTCTCCACAAAGGCCGCGGTGGCGGCCTGTCCGACATGTTCGGCGGCGGCATGACCGCGGCCGTCGGCTCGTCGGGCCTCGCGGAGCGCAACCTCAACCGGTTCACGATCGTGCTGGCCCTGGTGTGGTTCGTCTCGATCGTGGGGCTCGGCCTCATCACGAAGGTCGGGGTGGTCTGATGGCCACCGGCGGCAACGCGATCCGCGGCACCCGCGTCGGCTCCGGCCCCATGGGGGAGCAGGACCACGGCTACCACGCAGACCGCATCGCGGTCTCGTACTGGGACGGCCTCGGCAACGAGACTGTGCGGTACTTCGCGGCGGGTCTGCCCGAGGAGGAGATCCCGGACATCATCGATCACCCGCACACCGGGCTTCCGGCCGGGCGCGACAAGCAGAACCCGCCGGAGCTCGCCAAGGCCGAGCCGTACAAGACGCACCTCGCCTACGTGAAGGAGCGCCGTACAGACGAAGAGGCCGAGCAGCTTCTCGACGACGCGCTGACCCAGCTGCGCGAGCGCCGCGGCCAGTGAGACGGACGAACTGACGGCACGCGACCCCCGGGACCTCGAGTCCCGGGGGTCGCGTCGTCTCACGTGCAGGTGCTGCCCAGACCGAGCAGGATGACGTTCAGCGTGAACGACCGTGGCGTCGCGTACCAGGAGCTGCCCGGGTAGCCGGTCTGGATGCTGATCGCGTAGGTGCCGCCGAGCAGGTCGGTGAGGTTCAGCAGGCTGAGCAGCTTGGCGGTGTCGTACGTCGCGGTGTACGTGTACACGCCGCCGGTCTGGCTCGCGAGTTGGATCTGGCCGGTGTCGCGGGCGGTGGTCCCGTTCTTGGTGATGTCGACCCGCTGGAACGCGAGCGGGAGTGTCGACGACCAGGTGAGCTTGAAGTTCTGCAGCCCGACGATGATGACGCTGGTGGGCACGCAGGTCGCGCTCGTCGGCGTCGTCGGTGCGGAGACGGTCGTGGCCGTCGCTGTACTCGCCTGAGCCTGGGTCCACGCTGCCTCGACCGGCGCGGCGAAGGGCAGCGCGCCCAACAGGCAGAGTGCGCCCAGTGCAGCGAGTGCTCCGCGTCGTCTCATTGCGCCTCCCTCCGCCGACGTGCGACCAGCGCGACGCCGAGGCCGATGAGCACCGCGGCGGGGGCGAGCAGGAATGCGAAGGACGTCCCGCCTGTGGCGGGCAGCCCTGCGGATCCCCCCAGGGTCTCCTCGGTCGCGGTCTGCGCCGCAGTGGCCCGGACGGTCAGGGTGGCGGTGGCCGACGGCGCATCGTGGACTGTGGCTGTGAGGAAGACGCGCAGATGCACGGTGTCCGGCGTGGGGGAGTGCAGGAGTCGTTGCCTCGCGCCGCCCAGAGCGAGCGCCGCGGAGGCGGCCAGCACGCGCGTCGTCCCCGCGCAACCGGACGCGGTCCAGGGTACGTCGCAGCTGCGCACCTCAGCGTTGAGCTGCAGGTGCGGGTCTCCCTGGCCACTGAGGTCGACGGTCAGAGCGCCGTCGTCGGGAGCGGCCTGGGCGTCGACGTCGAGATCCCAGATCAGAGGGTCGGTGGCATCCAGCAGATGCGTGCTTCCTGGAGACAGACTCGAGCGGATGCTGACGATCCCTGTGGCGGATGCCGGCGGTACAGGTGCGAACGCCGTCCCAGCGGCGGCGAGGATGGCCACGGCGGTGAGCAGTCCCGCCGCACGCCGCCCTCGGCGGGTGGTCGGCTCCTCGGAGTCGGTCGGCGCGGTCTCAGCTGTGGCCGCGCCACGCGGGCGGCGCGGCCAGAACGCCCAGGTGACCAGCGCCGCGGCGGCCACGGTGATCGTGCCGAGCACCCATGGACTGCCGAACCAGACGATGACATGGGCGAGATGAGGCAGGGAACCGCGCACGATCCGGGCATCCGTGATCGTGTACGGGGCGGGATCGTCGGTCTCGTTCGCGTCACCGCGCAGCGTGACGACGCGCTGCGCGTGCGACGGCCCGGGGGAGACGCTCGTGATGCGATGGGTCACCGGCAGGGCGCCCGCGCGGTCGACGGTGACGACGTCGCCGATCCGCAGGTCGGATGCCGGCGCCTTCTGCACCAGCGCCACCGACCCGGCCGGGATCGTCGGGGACATCGACCCTGTCTTGAACATGATGAGCGAGTAGCCGCCGGTGAACGCGAGCAGGGTCAGCACGATGCAGACGATGCCGCCGAGGGCGGCGAGAGTCAGCAGGATCTCACGGATCCAGCGCCCCGTGCGGGCGAGGCCTCGTGCAGCGGTGCCCACGGCTCAGCCCGTCGTTCCGGTGAACGTCCACATCGGGTTGACGGCGCCACCCTGCGCGGTCGCGGGGGCGGTGCTCGGCAGCGTCAGGATCACGCAGTACGTCACGGTGTTCGCGCCACCTCCCGTCAGTGCGGCCGGGGGCAGCTGCGCCGCCGTCGGCACGGTGAGCAGCGGCAGGGCCGTGCCCCCGGTCGTCGCCGGCGTGCAGTCCGTCGTCTGCGCGACCGGGACGATTCGCGCTGTCAGAGCATCGCGCAGGGCCTGATCCGCTGTCGCCGTCGCCGGCGGCGCGAGCGTGATCCCCGAGAGCGTCACCGTACCGCCGAGCGTGCCCGACGTCTTGATCTGGATCCAGCCCGCTTTGCTCACGCCGGGGTAGAGCCCTGTCGCGTCCAGCCCGAGCCGGGCGGCGTTGCCGCTGCCGTGCGACGCGAACGCATCGTCCCTTGTCTGCGAGACGAGTGAGAACGTCCCTGCCTGCACCGTGGATGCGGCGTTCTCCTCATCCGTCCACGCCGCCAGCGTCGCGGTCATGCCGATTCCGAGCACGAGTCCGCCGGCGAGGATCGCACGGATCCGCATCAGCCGCATGCGTCGTCGATCGTGCGCCCCGCGTCGGGCCCGTGCCTCTACTGCGACACGGCGTTCCATTGCCACACGACGTCGCCCGTCGCACCCTGCGTCAGGGCTCCTGCCGTGACCTGCAGGCAGAGGTTGACCGTGTCACCGGGCTGCATCGTCGTGGGTACCGCCGTGCCGGCCGCGAACGCCGCAGCGTCGCATCCGAACGTCGTGGTCGCCACGGAGGCGAAGGTGAGTGCACCGTCGAGGGCGGCGGGGACCACCGGTGCCGTCGCGGAGATGTCCGCCGCCGAGGAACCGGTCAGCTTGAGCGCGAAGGGTGCGTACACGACATCGTCCGGGCTGAGATTGTCGAAGCCCGTCGAGAAGGTCAGCGCCGCAGCACCGGCCTCCGAGGCATGGTCGGCGAAGTCGGTGCCGTTCGTCGAGCCCTGGAACACGAATGAGCCGGCGGTGAACGTCGACTTGGCGAACTCGGAGTCGTTCCAGGCGGCGAGCGTGACGGCGGCGCCGACTCCCAGCACCAGCCCTCCCGCGAGTACTGCCGTGATCTTCCTGCGCCGGTCCGTCGACAACGCACCGGATGTCAGATTCTTCATCATCCACCCCTCTCGGTGATCCGCGACCTCCCTCGCGGGCCCGGACGACGACGTCCGAACAGCTGAAGCCTAGTGGCGCAACGGCCGAATGCCAATGGTTTGGTATCCCATCCTGAGCCCCTCAGCGGCAGGTCTTGGCGGCCTCCTGCATGCTCTTCGGCGGCATGCCGTAGTTGTCCGCGCCGGCCGGGTACGGGTCGTAGCCCCAGCTCATCGCCCAGGCGGTCGCCCACAGCTCGTTCGCATGCTCGTTCTCCCAGTCGAACTTCTCATAGCACTTCGCCGAGATCGAGTGGCCGACCTCGTGTGCGACGAGTGCGCGGGTCCACTCCGCAGGCCAGTAGCGTGCGATGGAGTTCGTGAGCGTGATGTGGGAGGTGCCGCCGTCGTTCGCGTCCCAGGTCGCGGTTCCCGCGCCGGACTGGCCGGCGCCCTGCCCGAGCAGCCGATCGGTCCAGACGAACTCGAGCAGTACGCCACCCGAGATCGACCGCGCGTAGGCCTCGATCTTGCGGCGTGTCCCGTACAGCGGGCCGGCCTTGGCGGCCAGCTCGGACTTCGCGGATGCCCGGACCGCGACGACCGCTCTGTCGAGGCGTAGCAGGCTGGCGGTGGCGTTCTCGTCGAGGCGTTTGTCGGAGGACTCGACCTCATCGTCGGCCTTGCGCATCTCGACGATGGGGGCGAAACGGGAGTCGACCGACGCCTTCTCGATCGTGGGCACCGCGGCATGCGCGGCGTCGAGGATGCTCCCGCCGAGGGCGTCGATCCCGCCGATGGCGTCGTTCAGCGACTGCGCGGCATCGACCTGGTCGGCGGTGCGGTCTTCGAGGGCCGTCGTGCGGTCGCGCAGATCGGATGCCTGCACGAACAGCTCCCAGGGCACCGGCGGCTTCTTCGCGGGCTCACCCGGGAGGGCGAGCCCCACGTGCTCGGCATCCGCGCGATCCTTCGCGAGTCCCTCGGCCGCCGCAGCCAGCGCGGCCCTGTTCTCGGGACCGAGGAGTTCGGGAGTGCTGACGCCGTCCAGTGCCTGTGCGGCCGCGGTGCGCGTGTCGGCACCGTGCAGGGCGGCGATCAGGGTCGCCGTCGGCGGGGCGGCGGCGACGCGTGCGTGAAGGAATGCCTCGTCCGCGTCGTCGTAGGCGAGATTCGCCCACAGCTGAACCCCTGCGATGACCAGGCCGATGAGGACCACGGCGCCGGAGATCCACAGCCAGGTGCGCCGTCGCACCGGAGCGGCGGGCTCCGCCGCGGGAGGCGGCGGCGACTCCAGCGGCCCCGGTTCCGCGGCATCCGGCGCGAACTCGTCCATGGCGAGATCATCCCACGCACAGAAGCGAAAGGCCCCCACGGGCGTGGGGGCCTTTCGCACTTGGAGGGGATGACGGGAATCGAACCCGCGTAATCAGTTTGGAAGACTGAGGCTCTACCATTGAGCTACATCCCCGGACCGGCTTCACAAGCATAGCGGACGGATCGAGTGCTCCTGTCCGTTAGACTCGTGAAGGCCGTTCCCGCGTGTGCGGGTGTTACCGGGGCGTAGCTCAGCTTGGTAGAGCGCCCGCTTTGGGAGCGGGAGGTCGCAGGTTCAAATCCTGTCGCCCCGACCACGGCCCCCGATACCTCACGGCCGCGCCCTGGGCGCGGAAATCACAAGGAGAACGAACCAGCATGGCCAACAGCACCGTCGAGAAGCTGTCCCCGACCCGGGTCAAGCTCACGATCACGGTCACCCCCGAGGACCTCAAGCCCAGCATCGAGCACGCCTACGAGCACATCGCTCAGGACGTTCAGATCCCCGGCTTCCGCAAGGGCAAGGTCCCCGCGCCGATCATCGACCAGCGCATCGGCCGCGGCGCGGTCATCGAGCACGCCGTGAACGAGGCACTCGACCGCTTCTTCCGCGAGGCCGCGGCCGAGCACGAGGTCCGTGTCGTGGGTCGCCCGTCGGCCGACATCACCCAGTGGCCGAACGAGAAGGACTTCTCCGGCGACCTGCTGGTCGACGTCGAGGTCGACGTGCGCCCCGAGATCGAGCTGCCCGACCTGTCCGGCATCACCGTGACCGTCGACGCCGTCGAGACCGATGACGCCGCCGTCGACGCCGAGCTCGACCGCCTGCGCAGCCGCTTCGGCACGCTGATCCCCGTCGACCGTCCGGCCGCGAACGGCGACTTCGTCGACCTCGACCTGGTCGCGACGATCGACGGCACCGAGATCGACCGCGCCGACGGCGTCTCCTACGAGATCGGCTCCGGCGAGCTGCTCGAGGGCATCGACGAGGCCATCGACTCGCTGACCGCCGGTGAGGACACCACGTTCCGCTCGAAGCTGGTCGGCGGCGACCGCGCCGGTGAGGAGGCCGAGGTCTCCGTCAGCGTCAAGGCTGTCAAGGAGCGCGAGCTGCCCGAGGCCGACGACGACTTCGCCCAGATGGCGAGCGAGTTCGACACCATCGCCGAGCTGCGCGACAGCCTCGTCGAGCGCGTCTCCGAGCAGGGTCTGTTCACGCAGGGCTCCGCCGCTCGCGACCAGCTCATCGAGACCCTGCTCGAGCAGATCGAGATCCCGGTCCCGGCTCAGCTCATCGAGGACGAGGTGCACAACCACCTCGAGTCCGAGGGCCGCCTCGAGGACGACGAGCACCGCGCCGAGGTCGCCGAGGCCAGCGAGAAGCAGTTCCGTACGCAGGTGCTGCTGGACACCATCGCCGAGGGCTCGAACGTGCAGGTCTCCCAGGAGGAGCTCAGCCAGTACCTCATCCAGTCCGCCGCGCAGTACGGCATGGCTCCGCAGGAGTTCGTCGAGGCGCTGCAGGCCGGCAACCAGCTCCCCGCCCTGGTCGGCGAGGTCGCCCGCAACAAGGCCCTGGCCATCGCGCTGGGCAAGGTCTCGGTCGTGGACAGCAACGGCAAGGCCGTTGACCTGACCCCGGTCATCGGGGACGACTCCGACGAGGAGGCGGCTGACGAGGCCCCCGCCGAGGAGAAGCCGGCCAAGAAGGCCCCGGCCAAGAAGGCTCCGGCCAAGAAGGCCGCGGAGAAGTCGGACGACGCAGAGGCGCCCGCCAAGAAGGCGCCCGCGAAGAAGGCGCCCGCGAAGAAGGCCGACGAGGCCGAGGCCGCCGAGAAGCCCGCCCCGAAGACCCGCGCCGCCAAGAAGGCCGCGGAGAAGAAGGACGAGGCCGAGAAGGCCGAGTGATCTCACACGGATCGTGACGAGAGGCGGATGCTGCGGCATCCGCCTCTCGCGTATCCGGCGCGTTGATATGCCGACGGCGAACAGCGCCTTCGCGCAACGTTGACGCCGGTAGATTCGAATCACCGAAACACGGAAACAGGAGCTGAAATGGCTGAACCCCTGGTCGCGACGAGTGTCTTCGACAGGCTGCTGAAGGACCGCATCATCTGGCTGGGCTCGGAGGTGCGCGACGAGAACGCGAATGAGATCTGCGCGAAGATCCTCCTTCTCGCCGCCGAGGACCCCGAGAAGGACATCTACCTCTACATCAACTCGCCCGGCGGCTCGATCACCGCGGGCATGGCGATCTACGACACCATGCAGTTCGTGCCGAACGACATCGTCACCGTCGGCATCGGCATGGCCGCGTCGATGGGCCAGCTGCTGCTCACCAGCGGCACCAAGGGCAAGCGCTACATCACGCCGAACGCCCGCGTGCTGCTGCACCAGCCGCACGGCGGCTTCGGCGGCACAGCGAGCGACATCCAGACGCAGGCGCAGCTGATCCTGTCGATGAAGCAGCGTCTCGCGGAGATCACCGCCGGCCAGACCGGCAAGTCCGTCGAGCAGATCAACGAGGACGGCGACCGCGATCGCTGGTTCACCGCCGATGAGGCGCTCGAATACGGCTTCGTGGACCACATCCGTGAGCACGCCAGTGACGTGCACGGCGGTGGCGGCACCGGCGCAGACAGCGCGGACAAGTAAGGCAGGACGACACACATGTACACACCCACGTTCCGCTCCGCGGGCAACCTGCCGTCCAGCCGCTACGTGCTCCCGCAGTTCGAGGAGCGCACCGCCTACGGCTTCAAGCGCCAGGACCCGTACAACAAGCTGTTCGAAGATCGCGTGATCTTCCTCGGCGTGCAGGTCGACGACGCCTCGGCCGACGACGTGATGGCGCAGCTGCTCGTCCTGGAGAGCCAGGACTCCGAGCGCGACATCACCATGTACATCAACTCGCCCGGTGGATCGTTCACCGCGATGACGGCGATCTACGACACCATGCAGTACGTGGCGCCGCAGATCCAGACCGTGGTCCTGGGGCAGGCGGCGTCGGCGGCATCCGTGCTGCTGGCAGCGGGCGCCCCCGGCAAGCGCCTCGCGCTGCCCAACGCCCGCGTGCTCATGCACCAGCCGGCGATGGGCGAGGCCGGTCAGGGGCAGGCCTCCGACATCGAGATCCAGGCCGCCGAGATCCTGCGCATGCGCACTTGGCTCGAGGAGACCATGGCCAAGCACACCGGCCAGGAGGTCGCGAAGGTCAACCGCGACATCGACCGCGACAACATCCTCTCGGCCGAGCAGGCCAAGGAGTACGGCATCGTCGATCAGGTGCTCACCAGCCGCAAGCGCGCCTGAGGCATCCGTTCGCAAGGGCGGTTCGGGGTTTCCCGGGCCGCCCTTCGTCGTACCGGGCGCGGATGGATTTCGCAGCCGCGCTTGACGATTGCGATGCGTTCTCCATCCGTGCCTACGCGCGGCGGATGGAGAACGCATCGCGGGGTGTCGGGGGAGCAGCGCTTTCCATCCGCGGGCAACCCGCGATCGCAGCGAGGGCGCGCAGGTCGTCTGCGTTCCTCGGATGCGCATGTCCGCGGCGCTGGCTGCGCATATGAGCAAGCGCATGCGCATCCCGCGCATCCTGCGTATTCTGGGACAGGGAAGGGAGGGTGCCGTGGACGACGAGCTGCTCATGGTCCGTGTCGCCGAACTCACCTACGACGAGGGCAAGACGCAGGACGAGGTCGGTGCGCTGCTGGGCATCTCCCGCTGGAAGGCGGGGCGTCTGCTCGTGCAGGCCCGCGAGCGCGGCATCGTGCGCATCGAGATCGTGCATCCGCGCGCCAGGCGCCTCGGCCTGGAGCGGGAGCTGTGCGAGCGGTTCGGCCTGACCGACGCGATCGTCGCCCCGGCGTCCGACGGGCAGGAGCTCGAGCGGGTGGCGCAGGCCGCCGCCGACTACCTCACCGCACTCCGGCCGGTGCCGCGCACCCTCGCCGTCAGCTGGGGTCGCACCCTGACCGCCGTCGCCGAAGCCCTGCCAGAGGGCTGGACCCGCGGCGTCACCGTCGTCCAGACCAACGGGGGAGTGACCGTCAATCGTCGCTCAGGCAACGCGGCGTCCCTGGCATCCACCATCGCCCAGCGGGGCGGCGGCCACGCCGTACTGCTGCCGAGCCCCGCCATCCTCGAGCGCGTCGAGACCAAGCAGGCGATCGAGGCCGACCGCATCGTCGGCGGCATCCTCGAGCAGGCCGCGCACGCGCATACCTACCTCTTCACCGCCGGCGCGTGCGATCCTGCATCCGCGCATGTCGAGAACGGCTACCTGTCCGAGGAGGACATCGCCGAGCTCGCCAGGCGCGGCGCCGTCGGCGACGTGCTGGGGCGCTACATCGATGCCGACGGGAACATCGTCGACGCGCGACTGGACGCGCGGACCGTCGGGATCGGACTGGACAGCCTGCGCGAGGCTGACCGGGCGATCTTCGTAACGGCGGGAGCGACGAAGCACGACATCGCGCGTACAGTCGTCAGCACCGGGCTGTGCACCGTGCTGGTGACCGATGAGACCACTGCCCGAGCCCTCTTGGAGGAAAAGTGACCACGACCGAAATCAGCCGCCGCACGGCTGTCGACGTGCTGGGCGCCGAGCCCGACGACGCCACACTGCGGCGCTTCCTGCACGGCCTGCCTGGCGTCGACGCCGTCGGCCTCGAGCAGCGCGCCGCGGGCCTCGCGACCCGCTCGATCAAGACCACGTCGAAGGCGTGGGCGCTCGACAAGATCATCTCGCTGATCGACCTGACCACCCTCGAGGGCGCCGACACCGCGGGCAAGGTGCGCTCACTGGTCGCCAAGGCCAAGACGCCGGATGCCGCGGACCCGAGCACGCCGCGTGTGGCTGCGGTCTGCGTGTACGGCGACATGGTGCCGCACGCGATCGAGGCCCTCGGCAGTGCGCACGGTGACCCCGATGACGGACTGATCTCGGTCGCGGCCGTCGCCACCGCGTTCCCCTCCGGGCGCGCCTCGATGGACGTGAAGCTGGCCGACACCGCCGACGCGGTCGCGAACGGCGCCGACGAGATCGACATGGTGATCGACCGCGGTGCGTTCCTGTCCGGCCAGTACGGTCTGGTCTTCGACCAGATCGCTCGCGTCAAGGAGGCCTGCCGTCGCCCCGACGGGAGCTACGCCTCGCTGAAGGTCATCATGGAGACCGGCGAGCTGAACACCTACGACAACATCAAGCGCGCGTCGTGGCTGTCGATCCTCGCCGGCGGCGACTTCATCAAGACCTCCACCGGCAAGGTGCAGCCGGCGGCCACGCTGCCCACCACGCTGCTGATGCTCGAGACCGTGCGCGACTGGCACCGTGCGACCGGCGAGAAGATCGGCGTGAAGCCGGCCGGCGGCATCCGCTCGTCGAAGGACGCCGTGCGCTACCTCGTCACCGTCGCCGAGACGGCGGGCGAGGAATGGCTGCAGCCGCACCTGTTCCGGTTCGGTGCGTCCAGCCTGCTCAACGACGTGCTGCTGCAGCGTCAGAAGCTCACCACCGGCCATTACTCCGGCCCCGACTACGTCACCATCGACTGACCGAGGATCTGAATATGTCATTCCTGGAATACGCTCCGGCACCCGAGTCGAAGGCGATCCTGAACCTGCGCGATAGCTACGGGCTGTTCATCGACGGCGAGTTCGCCGACGGCGGGGGCAAGAGCTTCACCACGATCTCACCCGCCGACGAGAGCCGCATCGCCGAGATCGCCTCCGCGGACGAGCACGACATCGACCGTGCCGTCGCCGCTGCTCGCCGTGCCTACGAGAAGACCTGGTCGCGGATGAGCGGTCGCGACAGGGGCAAATACCTGTTCCGCATCGCCCGTCTCGTGCAGGAGCGCGCCCGCGAGCTCGCCGTGGCTGAGAGCCTCGACAACGGCAAGCCGATCAAGGAGAGCCGCGACGTCGACGTGCCGCTGGTCGCCTCCTGGTTCTTCTACTACGCCGGCTGGGCCGACAAGCTCGACTACGCGGGCCTGGGCGCGAACCCGAAGGCGCTCGGCGTCGCGGGGCAGATCATCCCGTGGAACTTCCCGCTGCTGATGCTGGCGTGGAAGCTCGCTCCGGCCCTGGCCGCGGGCAACACCGTCGTGCTGAAGCCCGCCGAGACGACCCCTCTGACGGCGCTGATCTTCGCCGAGATCCTGCAGCAGGCGGACCTACCCGCCGGCGTGGTGAACATCGTCACCGGCGCCGGTGCGACCGGCGCGACGCTGGTGCGGCATCCGGACGTCGACAAGGTGGCCTTCACCGGGTCGACCGGGGTCGGCCGCGACATCGCGAAGGCCGTCGCCGGCACGCACAAGAAGGTGACGCTGGAGCTCGGCGGCAAGGCCGCCAACATCGTGTTCGACGACGCGCCGATCGACCAGGCCGTCGAGGGCATCGTCAACGGCATCTTCTTCAATCAGGGCCACGTGTGCTGCGCCGGCAGCCGTCTGCTCGTGCAGGAGTCCATCCACGACGAGGTCATCGACCGGCTCAAGCATCGGCTGTCCACGCTGCGGCTCGGTGACCCTCTGGACAAGAACACCGACATCGGTGCGATCAACTCCGCCGCCCAGCTGGCCCGCATCCGCGAGCTGAGCGACATCGGCGAGGCCGAGGGAGCCGAGCGCTGGACCGCGGACTGCGCGATCCCCGAGAAGGGATTCTGGTTCGCGCCGACGATCTTCACCGGCGTCGAGGCCTCGCACCGGATCGCCCGTGACGAGGTCTTCGGCCCCGTGCTGTCGGTGCTGACCTTCCGCACTCCTGCCGAGGCGATCGCCAAGGCCAACAACACGCCATACGGACTCTCCGCCGGCATCTGGAGCGACAAGGGATCCCGCATCCTCGCCGTGGCCGACCGCCTGCGCGCCGGTGTGGTGTGGGCGAACACCTTCAACCGCTTCGACCCGGCCAGCCCGTTCGGCGGCTACAAGGAGTCGGGATACGGCCGCGAGGGCGGCCGGCACGGACTGACCGCGTACCTGAAGGGAGCAGCGGCATGAGCAAGCGGCTGACGATTCCGAAGACCTACAAGCTGGCCATCGGCGGTGCGTTCCCGCGCAGCGAGTCCGGCCGCACCTACGAGGTGCTCTCGGCGAAGGGCGACTTCCTCGCGAACGCCGCGAAGGCGTCGCGCAAGGACGCCAGGGATGCCGTCGTCGCCGCGCGCGCGGCGGTGAAGGGATGGTCGGGCGCGACCGCCTACAACCGCGGTCAGGTGCTGTACCGGGTGGCCGAGATCCTCGAGGGGCGTCGCGCCCAGTTCGTGGACGAGATCGCCGCGCAGGAGGGCGTCACCGCCGCCGCCGCCGGCGCCCAGGTGGATGCCGCGATCGACCTCTGGGTCTGGTACGCGGGCTGGTGCGACAAGTACGCGCAGGTGGCCGGCAACGCCAACCCCGTCGCAGGGCCGTACTTCAACATCTCGGTGCCCGAGCCGACCGGAGTCGTGGCGGTCGTCGCGCCCCAGGACACCGCGCTGCTCGGGCTGGTGTCGGTGCTCGCGCCCGCACTGGTCACCGGGAACAGCGTCGTCGTGATCGCCAGCGAGCGGCACCCGCTCTCGGCGATCAGCCTCGCCGAGGTGCTCGCGACGAGTGACGTGCCGGGCGGCGTGGTCAACGTGCTCACCGGTTCACCGGCCGAGATGGCCCCGTGGCTGGCCTCGCACGCCGACGTGAACGCCCTCGACCTTGCCGGCGCCGGCGAGCTGAACTGGATCGATCTCGAGATCGATGCGGCCGAGACGCTCAAGCGCGTGCTCTCGCCGGTGCCGAACACGGATGCGGTGGGCGCGTCGCTCGAGCGGATCACGGCGTTCGTCGAGACGAAGACGGTCTGGCACACCAAGTCGATGGTGTGAGGATCTGTCCGCGACACCGGGTCGTTCCAATGCGGCCCGGTGTCGCCGGCGGCGGTTAGGCTCGTGCTGTGGCTTTCGGGAGCCCCCCGACTGAAACGCCTCGAGGAGGAAGCGCATGGCTCGTATCGGTGAGAGCGCCGACCTGTTCAAGTGCTCGTTCTGCGGAAAGAGTCAGAAGCAGGTCCAGCAGCTGATCGCCGGCCCCGGCGTGTACATCTGCGATGAATGCGTCGAGCTGTGCAACGAGATCATCGAGGAGCGGATGGCGGAATCCGCCGGGGGAGCGGTCGCCGACTTCGACCTTCCCAAGCCGCGCGAGATCTTCTCCTTCCTCGAGGAGTACGTGGTCGGGCAGGATGCCGCGAAACGATCGCTCGCGGTCGCCGTCTACAACCACTACAAGCGCGTCCGCGCCCGCAGCACCCTGCAGCCCGCCGAGCAGAAGGCCGAAGAGGTCGAGGTCGCCAAGAGCAACATCCTCATGCTCGGCCCCACCGGCTGCGGAAAGACCTACCTCGCGCAGACCCTGGCCAAGCGACTGAACGTCCCGTTCGCGGTGGCCGACGCCACGGCGCTCACCGAGGCGGGCTACGTCGGCGAGGATGTCGAGAACATTCTGCTGAAGCTGCTGCAGGCCGCCGACTACGACACGAAGCGCGCCGAGACCGGCATCATCTACATCGACGAGATCGACAAGATCGCCCGCAAGGCCGAGAACCCCTCCATCACCCGCGACGTCTCGGGCGAGGGCGTGCAGCAGGCCCTGCTGAAGATCCTCGAGGGCACGGTCGCCTCGGTGCCGCCGCAGGGCGGCCGCAAGCATCCGCACCAGGAGTTCCTGCAGATCGACACGACCAACGTGCTGTTCATCGTGGCCGGTGCCTTCGCCGGGCTGGAGGACATCATCTCGGCGCGCGTCGGCAAGCACGGGGTCGGCTTCGGCGCTCCGCTGCACGACAAGGGCAAGGACCTCGACCTGTTCAGCGAAGTTCTTCCCGAGGACCTGCACAAGTTCGGTCTGATCCCCGAGTTCATCGGCCGTCTGCCGGTCGTCACCTCGGTCTCGCCGCTCGATCAGGAGGCCCTGATCGACATCCTCACCGGTCCGCGCAACGCACTGGTCAAGCAGTACCAGCGCATGTTCGAGCTCGACGGCGTGCAGCTCGAGTTCGACGATGACGCGCTCGCCTCGATCGCCGACCTCGCTGTGCTGCGCAAGACCGGCGCTCGCGGGCTGCGTGCGATCCTCGAGGACGTGCTCGGCCCGATCATGTTCGAGATCCCCTCGGCGCAGGACGTCACCAAGGTCGTCGTGACCAAGGCGGCCGTCGAGGAGGGCGCGGCGCCCACGGTCGTGCTCTCGCGCAAGCGCAAGAGCGCCTGATCCAGCGGCCGACGGGATGTCGGTGCCCGCGCGTAGCGTCGGTGCATGTCCTCCCCGCGGCCCTTCTCGATCTCCGTCCCCGACCATGAGCTCAGCGAGCTGCGTGAGCGGCTGGAGCGATTCCGGCCGCTGCCCGACTCGCCACGCCGGCCTCCGGCGGGGATGACCGCGGAATACCTCGGTGAACTCGTCGGGAGCTGGCGGGAATGGGACTGGCGCTCCCGTGAGGCCTGGCTCAACCGGCACCCGCAGTACCTGGTCGACGTCGACGACACGACACTGCACTTCGTGCACCTGAGATCCGAGCGGCCCGATGCACCGGCGCTGCTGGTGATGCACGGCTGGCCGCACACGTTCGGGCTGCAGCTGGAGTTCGCTGATCTGCTGCCCGACTTCGACGTCGTCGTGCCGAGCCTCCCGGGTTTCGGGTTCTCCACCGCGTACGAGAACGGTCCGATCACGGAACCGCGCCTCGTCGCGACGATGCATGCGCTGATGACCGACGTGCTCGGGTACACGCGGTACCTCACCTACGGCGAGGACATGACGGCCAACGTCAACGACCTCATCGCGGCGAGCCATCCGGAATCGGTGGCGGGGATCCTCGTCACGCACGCGCACTTCCCGACGCCGGCCGGGAGGCGAGAGCTGACGGAGCCCGATGCGACGGCGTTCTTCGGGCGCCTCGATGCGTGGGGCGGGCCGAACGGCGCCTACGGACACGTGCAGGGCACCCGCCCCGACACGCTGGCCGCCGCCCTGAACGACTCGCCCGCGGGGTTGCTCGCCTGGATCGCGGAGAAGCTGATCGAGTGGAGCGACACGCCGGAGGGGGATCCCCGCGCCCTCGAACGGCGCATCTCCCGCGAGCGCATCCTGACCGAGGCGATGATCTACTGGGTGACGCAGAGCATCGGCACGTCCTTCCGCAGCTACTACGAGGACGTCGACAGCGGGGAGGGGATCCCGCCGGTGGAGGTGCCGGCATCCGTGCACATCCAGAGGCACGAGTGGGACTACCCGGAGACGCTGGCGCGGCGGTTCTATCGCGACCTGCGCACCTTCGAGCGGCTGGAGGAGGGCGGCCACTTCGCCGTCGCCGAGGTGCCGGCGGCGATGGCCGCGCGCGTCCGCGCCTTCGCCCGGGAGATCGGCGTGCTCTGAACGCGCGCCCGGCCCCGCCGTGATCAGTCGCCGCGCGCGGCGACCAGGGCCCAGACGGCTGCGAGCACGGCGAGCATGACCACCATCGTCACGACGCCGCCCCAGCCGAAGGCGATCCAGGCGAACCCGCCCAGGTATCCGAAGACGCTCGAGCCCGCGTAGTACCAGAGGTTGTACAGCGAGGTGGACTGCGACCTTCCGTGCAGGGCCCGCGTGCCCGACCAGCCGGAGGCGATCGCGTGCGCCCCGAAGAAGCCTGCGGTCATCACCACGAGACCGGCGATGATGACCACGAGCGCATCGGAAAGGGTGAGAAGCATGCCGGCGACCATCACGCCGATCGACGTCAGCAGCAGCCGTTCGCGCCCGAGTCTGCCGACCAGGCCGCCGACCATCCGTGACGACACCGTCCCCGCCAGGTACGCGAGGAAGAGCAGGCTCGCGACGCCGACGGGCAGGAGGAACGGCGGAGCCTCCAGTCTGAAGGTCAGGTAGTTGTACGTGGCGACGAACCCGCCCATGAGCAGGAAGCCCTGCCCGTAGAGCACCAGCAGGCGCGGGTCGCGCATGTGCCGTCCTGCGGAGCGCAGCACCGACGACACGGATGCTGCATGCGGCCGGAATCCCTGCGGTGGGGGAGCGATCACGAAGAAGACCGCCGTCGCCAGCGCTGCGAGCAGGGCCACCGCGAACGTGCCCCAGCGCCAGTCGGTGAGGTCCGCGATCGGCGCGGCGATCAGCCGGCCGGCGAGCCCGCCGATGGTGGTGCCGGACACGTAGGTGCCGGCAGCGATCGCCGTGTGGCGTCGGTCGACCTCCTCGCTCAGGTACACGACGGCGATGCCGGGGATGCCGCCGAGCGCGACGCCCTCCAGCACTCGGATCACGAGGAGCGCTTCGAACCACGGGCACCACGGCATCAGCAGGCCGAGAACGGTCGCGGAGACCAGGGCGATCCGCATCGCCCGGACCCGCCCTATGCGGTCGGCGACCAGCGACCAGGGGAGCACTGAGAGCGCCAGCCCGGTCGTGGCCGCCGAGATCGACAGGCTCGCCTGCGAGGCGTCCACGCGCAGGTCGGTCGCGAGCAGCGGCAGGATGCCCTGTGGCGAATACAGCTGGGCGAAGGTCGCGATGCCCGCGCCGAGCAGCGCGACGGAGATCCGGCGGTATGGCGCGGTACCGCGCGGATGCCCGTCCCAGATACTCTCAGCCGTGATCGATCACCCCTCCGGGACGAGCTCGGCGATGAGGATGACGTCTTGGCCGAAGCGCGACTCCGCGTGCCGCGCGACTGCGAAACCCGCGCCGGCGACTCTGGACTCCAGCGCTGCCGGCGACTCGAAGGACTCGTGATCTGTGCTGAGCGTGCGGTACTTCGCCGGTCCGGGACGACGGCTCCCTGCCATGAACGTCGCCGTCACCACGCGACCGCCCGGGCGGAGCAGTCTCCGCCACTCGCCGATCGTGCCGCGCGTGTCGGGAATGACATGCAGCGCCGTCGCGCAGGTGATGAGATCGACCGACGCGTCGGGAAACGGCAGCGACGCAGCATCCGCCTCGAGCCACTCGGCATCGGGCAGCGCCTTCCGCGCGACTGCGAGCATGCCGGGGGAGATGTCCGCGCCGATCAGTCGCGCCCGTGGGAGATGCACGCGCAGCGCGCGCAACACCAGCGCCGTCCCTGTCGCGACGTCGAGCACCGTCCCGGCATCCGAGGTCGCGGCGAAGGACGCCACGGCTTCCGCGAGTTCGCGGTGCATCTCGCTCTCGTCGTACACCGGCGCACGCAGATCGAAGGCCTCGCGAATCGCGGCCAGGTCGTCGGAGATCTGCGGAGTCCCGGAGGAGTCCCCCGGTGCGCTCCGAGATCCTGCAGCTCTCCGCGCGGAGGCCGCGCCGATGCCGCCTTCCTCAGCCATCGAGTCCGCGGCGCTTCAGGAGCGGCGCGATCTCGGCGTCGCGACCGCGGAAGTCGCGGTAGGCCTCGAGCGGATCCTTCGAGCCGCCGACGCCGAGCAGCCGACTGCGGAAGCGGTCGCCGTTCTCTCTGGTGAGCCCGCCGTTGGTGCGGAACCACTCCACCGTGTCGGCGTCGAGCACCTCGCTCCAGATGTACGAGTAGTAGCCGGCGCTGTAGCCGCCGGAGAACACGTGTGCGAAGTACGTCGACGAATAGCGAGTGGGCACCGCAGGGTCGTTCAGGCCGATGTCGGCGAGCGCTGCGGCCTCGAAAGCGGCCACATCGTCGACCGTCGTGCCGACCGGCAGCAGGTGCCAGGCCTGGTCGAGCCACGCAGCGGCGAGGTACGTGCTGGTGGCGAAGCCCTGGTCGAAGGTCTCGGATGCCTGCAGTCGCTGCACGATCGCGGCATCCAGCGGCTCACCGGTCTCGTGGTGTCGGGCGTAGGAGTCGAGCACCTCGGGCCAGAGGATCCACATCTCGTTGACCTGGCTGGGGAACTCCACGAAGTCGCGGAACACGTTGGTGCCGGAGAAGTGCGGGTACGTCACCGTGGCGAACAGGCCGTGCAGCGCGTGCCCGAACTCGTGGAACAGCGTCGTGACCTCGTCCAGCGTGAGCAGAGTGGGCTGCCCTTCGCCGGGCTTGGCGACGTTGAGGTTGTTGACCACCACGGCCGCCGTGCCCCGCAGCCGGGACTGATCGACGATCGAGTTCATCCAGGCGCCGCCGCGCTTCGAGTCGCGCGTGTACAGGTCCAGGATGTACAGCCCCTGCGCGGAGCCGTCCTCGTTGAAGACCTCGAACACCCGCGCATCCGGGTGGTACGACGACAGATCGGTGCGCTCGGTGAACGTGACGCCGTAGAGCTTGGTCGCCGCGGCGAAGACGCCGTCCTGCAGCACGCGCTCGGCCTCGAACCAGGGCCGCAGCGCCGCCGAGTCGATGTCGTACTCGGCCTGCCGCACCTTCTCGGTGTAGTACGCCCAGTCGTGCGCTTCGACGGCGAAGGGGACATCCTCGGTCTCGTCGACGATCGCCTGCAGTCGCGCGCGCTCGGCTGCGGCATTACGGGCCGCAGGGGCAGCCAGCTGGCGCAGCATCCGCTCCACGGCCTCGGGGTCGTGGGCGGTCTCGTCCGCGGTGATCGCCGCCGCGTGCGTCGGGTATCCGAGCAACTCGGCGCGCTCGGCGCGCAGCGCCGTGATCTCGGTCAGTACGGCGCCGTTGTCGTTGGCGTTGCCGCGGGACGCGCGTGAGCGCGAGGCGTCCATGATGCGGCGGCGGCTCTCCCGCACGCGGAGCGAGGCGAGGTACGGATGCCCGGTGAACAGCGGCAGTGTGACCAGGTGGCCATCGAGGTCGCGGTCGGCGGCCGCACGCCGCGTCGCGGAGAGCTCGCCCTCGGTCAGGCCGTCCAGCTCGGCAGCATCGGCGAAGTGCACGGCGAGCTCGTTCGTGTCGGTGAGCAGGTTCTTCTCGAACGTCGTGCTCAACGTGGACAGGCGCTGGTTCAGGTCGGTGAGCCGTGCCTTCGCCTCGTCGTCGAGCCCGGCCCCGGCGAGGGTCATCTCGCGGTGGCGGCGCTCGACGAGGTAGCGCTGCTCGGCGTTCAGGTCGAGCCCGTCGAGCTGGTCGTGCAACTGCGAGATGCGCCAGTACAGCGCGGAGTCGAGGGCGATCGCGTCCTCATGAGCGGACATCAGCGGAGCCAGCCGCTCCTCGATCTCCTGGATCTCGGTCGTGGCATCCGCCGAGCTCACGGTGTAGAACGCCTGGGCGACGCGGTGCAGCAGCTCTCCGGAACGCTCCAGGGCCTCGATCGTGTTCTCGAACGTCGGCATCGAGCGCACCATCGTGATGCGCTGCACCTCGGCGAGGTGCTCGCGGAACGC
Source organism: Microbacterium sp. NPDC057659 (assembly GCF_042799915.1). Classification (NCBI taxonomy): domain Bacteria; kingdom Bacillati; phylum Actinomycetota; class Actinomycetes; order Micrococcales; family Microbacteriaceae; genus Microbacterium; species Microbacterium sp. NPDC057659. Next base: position 161,328 of record NZ_JBHVHU010000001.1, read on the forward strand.
GACGTCGAACGCGGGCAGGTAGTGCTCGGGCCGGACGGTGCCGTAGTCGGGCAGGCCGTAGGGCAGAGCGGACGGAACGAGAAGCGGGTTGGCGTCGTCGGTCATCCTCCGAGCCTAGGGCCATCGCGGCCCGGAGTTGACAGGGCTCGCTCGGGCACTCACAATGATGAAAGCACTTTCGGAATGGTTATGAAAGATGCTTAAAAAGACCCTTCGAAGAGGAACGGGACACCGATGTCGACCATCGATGTGAAGCTGATCGCCGAGTGCCTGGCGAGCCTGCGCGACCTCGGCCGCGCCACGATCTCCGATCTCGCGGAGAGCACGGGGCTGTCCCGCCCGACCGTCACCGCCGCGCTCGGATCGCTGACGGAGTCCGGTCTCGCGGTCGAGCATGAGGCGCGCGCGGCGACCGGCCGTCCCGCCCGCACGTTCTCGGCGGTCGCCGGGTCGCCCGTCATCGTCGGCATCGACCTGACCCGCAGCACCATCCGCCTCGTCATCGCCGATCGCACCGGACGGGTGCTCGCTCGGCAGGAGTCCGAGGTCGCACCGCCCACGACCGCACAGCCGTCGCTTGCGCCGATGCGATCACTGCTGCAGCAGACCATGGAGCGCATCGGCCACCGGCAGTCCGATGTGGCGGCGATCGGGATCGCCGCGGCCGGATTGATCGACGAGGACGGCATCCTCATCTCCGCGCCCCAGGTGAGCAGCTGGAACGGGCGCGACCTCGCCGCCATGTTCACCGACGCACTCGGAGCGCCGGTCGTCGTCGACAACGACCTGTCCCTGGCCGCCGAGGCGGAGTCCCGCGGCGGCGCACTCGCCGACGCCGAGACCGGTGTCTACGCGCTGACCTGGCACCACGTGTCCGCGCGAGTGACCGCGTCGGGGCACGTCCTGCGTGGTCGCAGGGGACGGGCGGGAGAGGTCGGCCTGCTCCGTGCGTTCAGCGATGTGGCCGTACCCGAAGGGTCGCTTCTCGAGGCGGTTCCCCGGGTGGCCGCAGACCTGCGCCTGCTGCGCGACGACCCCGCCGACCTGCGCGGTCTGGCCGCGCTCGAGTCCCTCAGCGCGGCGATGACGCCCGCAATGGCGGCTCTGCTGCTGACCGCCGATCCCGACGTCATCGTGCTCGGCGGAGAGCTCGGCGAGTTCGCCGATCTGATCGCCGGCCCGCTGGCCGAGGGCATCCGCACCGCCGTGACGGGTATCGACACCGGCACGCGGATCATCCGCGGGGGCGAGCTCGGCGCGGATGCCGCAGCGCTCGGCGCGCTCGGTCTCGCCTTCGAGAAGCACTCAATCCGCATCTACGGGGTGCCGGACGTCCCGGCACCCGTCATCACCATCGACCCGGAGAACGAACAGATGACCACCGACACCGCCTCGGAGCAGGCTCCCTTCCGTGCCGCAGCGATCGGAGTCGGCGCACGCGTCGGCCTCGCGCTGCACGTCAAGGAGGTGGGCGGCACCGTCGTCGCGGCGGTCGACCCCGACCCGCGCACGCACGAGCGCGCGGCGCGACTGTTCGGCGACATCCCGGTGTTCGCCTCGGTGGCCGAGGTCCTGGCATCCGGCATCGAGATCGACGGCGCCTTCGTCACGACCCCCGACTTCACCCACGCCGAGGTGGCGATCGAACTACTCGAAGCGGGCATCCCCTCGTACATCGAGAAGCCCCTCGCGATCTCCATCGAGGATGCCGACCGCATCCTCGAGACCGCGTACCGCACCGGCACCAAGGTCTACGTCGGCCACAACATGCGGCACATGCAGGTCGTGCGCATGATGAAGGACATCGTCGACCGTGGCGAGATCGGCGAGGTCAAGGCGATCTGGTGCCGGCACTTCGTCGGCCACGGCGGCGACTACTACTTCAAGGACTGGCACGCCGAGCGGGACAAGGCGATGAGCCTGCTGCTGCAGAAGGGCGCCCACGACATCGACGTGATGCACTGGATCGCCGGAACCTCCACCCGCTCGGTGGTGGGCATGGGGGATCTGGCCATCTACGGCGACGTCGAGTCCCGTCGCGACAACTCGGACCGCCGCATGGGCGACTGGTTCTCGATGCAGAACTGGCCCCCGGCATCCCAGCAGGACCTCAACCCGGTGATCGACGTCGAGGACATCTCGATGATCATGATGCGCACCGACTCCGGCGTGCTGATGAGCTACCAGCAGTGCCACTTCACCCCGGACTACTGGCGCAACTACACGGTGATCGGCACGGAGGGGCGCATCGAGAATTTCGATGACGACGCAGGTGGCGAGATCCGGCTCTGGAACGCCCGCAGCGACTACCTCGAGAAGGGCCACGTGCGCTACCCGATCGAGGACGGCGGCGACGGCGGCCACGGCGGCGCCGACCCGCTCACGGTCGCCGAGTTCGTGGAGTTCGTCCGCACCGGTGCGCCGACCGACACCAGCCCCGTCGCGGCCCGCGATGCGGTGGCCGCGGGCATCGCCGGCGCCCTCTCGATCCGATCGAACTCCGAGCCCTACGAGATCCCGCGCCTGAGCGACGAGATGCTCGACTACTACGCGGCGCACCAGCCGGCCCGCCAGCCGGCCGGGGACTGATGCTTCGCTACGCGCTGCGGCGCATCCTGATGATGGTGCCGACTCTGATCGGGTCGACGCTGCTCGTCTATCTGCTCGTCTTCCTCATCCCCGGCGACCCCGTCACCCGGCTCGCCGGGGGAGAGAAGCGGCTCTCGGACTCGACCATCGCGGCGATCCGAGCGCAGTACAACCTGGACGATCCGTTCTTCGTGCAGTACGCGAAGTATCTCTGGGGCGTGCTGCACGGCGACTTCGGCTACGACTTCAACGGCAACTCCGTCTCGACGCTGATCGCGACAGCGCTGCCCTACACCGTGGTGCTCGCGCTGTCCGCGTTCGTGCTGAAGCTCATCATCGGCGTGTGCCTCGGCGTGTGGGCGGGCCTGCGGCAGGGGAAGTTCCCGGACAAGTTCAACCTGATCTTCACGATCTTCTTCCTGGCCGTGCCGGGCTTCATCATCGCGTACTTCTCGCAGTACCTGTTCGGCATCAAACTGCACTGGCTGCCGATATCCGGGGTGAGAGCAGGGTTCCCGCTGGCGTTCATCATGCCGGCGATGGTCCTCGCGCTCGAGACCGCTTCGCCCTTGGCGCGACTCAGCCGCACCAGTCTCGTCGACGTGCTGCGGTCGGACTACATCGTCACCGCGACGGCGAAGGGCATCGGCCCGCAGCGCATCATGTGGGTGCACGCCCTTCGGAACGCGTTCATGCCGGTGGTCACCTACCTCGGTCTGAGCATGGCCGCGCTGCTGGGCGGATCGGTGCTCATCGAGACGATCTTCAACCTGCCCGGCCTCGGCGGAACCCTCGCCAGGGCGATCGACCTGCAGAACGGCCCGGTGGTCGTGGGCGTCTCGGTGTTCCTGCTGCTGTTCTACCTGGTCGCGGCGCTGGTCGTCGACCTGCTCTACCCGATCATCGACCCGAGGGTGCGCCATGTCTGAGTCCACCACCTCCCTCATCACCGCCCGGCGCCGGCGGGGTCGTCCCCGCAGCGGGCTGCGCAGCCTCTGGAAGAGCCCGTTCTTCGACATCGCCGCGCTCATCATCATCGTCGTCACGCTGATGGCCCTGTTCCCGACCCTGTTCACGAACATCGATCCGCGCGACTGCGATCTGTCGATGTCCCGCGTGGGGCCCGAGGCAGGGCATCCGATGGGCTTCGACATCCAGGGCTGCGACTACTGGTCGAACATCGTCTACGGCGCACGCACGTCTCTGGAGGTCGGCGTCTACACCGCCGCGATCTCGTTCGTGATCGCCCTGATCGCGGGCTCGCTCGCCGGCTACTTCGGCGGCGTGACCGACTCGATCATCTCCTGGACCTCGAACGTCATCCTCGGCATCCCGGTCGGCATCGCCAGCCTCGTCATCCTCTACCAGTTCCGATCCCGCACGGTGTGGACCATCGTGTTCGTGCTGGTGCTGTTCAGCTGGGCGGCGACCATGCGATACATGCGCAGCTCGGTGATGCAGGTGCGCAATCTGGAATACATCCAGGCCGCCCGCGGACTGGGCGTCGGCCCGTGGCGCATCCTGCGCTCGCACGTGATCCCCAACGCTGTGACCCCGCTGATCGTGATGACGACACTGTCGGTCGGTGCCGGCATGGCCGCGGAAGCGGGCTTCTCGATCCTCGGCGTCGGCCTCAAACTGCCCGCCTTCTCCTGGGGCATCCAGATCGCCCTCGCGAGCCAGGACGGCAACTGGCAGATCGCCCCGCTCCTGATGTTCTTCCCCACGCTGATGCTGGGCCTGACCACGCTCGCCTTCGTCGTGCTGGGTGAGAGCCTGCGCGACGCGCTCGACCCGAAGGCCCGCCGATGACCGCGCTGCTGGACGTCCAGAACCTGTCCCTCGAGTTCCGATCGCCCGGGAACCCGCCCATCGCCGCGCTGCAGGATGTCAGCTTCACCCTCGACCGCGGCGAGACCCTTGCCGTGCTCGGCGAATCGGGCTCGGGCAAGAGCATCACCGCGAAGGCGATCATGGGAATCCTGCCCAAGCCCGCCTCGACGGTCACCGACGGTCGCATCCTGTTCGACGGCGACGACCTGCTCACTCTGCCCGCGTCGAAGCTCCGCAAGGTGCAGGGCGCACGGATCGCCATGGTGTTCCAGGACGCACTGAGCGCGCTCAACCCCGTGCAGACGGTGTCCACGCAGATCGCGGAACTGTACCGCGTGCACCGGGGCATGCCGAAGAAGCAGGCGCGGGAAGCGGCCGTCGAGATGATGCGCGCCGTGCGCATCCCGGATGCCGCGAACAGGGCGGACGACTACCCGTTCCAGTTCTCCGGAGGCATGCGTCAGCGCATCATGATCGCGATGGCTCTGGCGCTCGATCCCGACATCCTCATCGCCGACGAGCCGACCACCGCACTGGATGCGACGGTGCAGGCGCAGATCCTGGAGCTGCTCGGCGAGATCACGCAGGAGCGGAAGATGGCGCTGCTGATGATCACGCACGACCTCGGAGTCGCCGGTCAGCTGGCCGATCGTGCACTGGTGATGTACGCGGGTCGCGTCGCCGAGTCCGGCCCGATCGGGCCCATGTTCGACAATCCCGCTCACCCGTACACCAAGGGTCTGCTCGGCTCGATCCCGAGTGCCGCGCATCGGGGTGGCGATCTGCCCACGATCCAGGGGCTGCCGCCGGACATCGCGCAGCGCCCGCCCGGATGCAGCTTCAACCCGCGCTGCGGGTACGCCACGTCCGAGTGCCGCACCGTGCTGCCGCCACTGGATCTCTTCACGCCTGAGCGGGCCGCCGCCTGCCACCACAAGCAGGAGGTGATCGCCGATGTCGCTGTTGGAGCTTGACTCGGTGCGCCGCTTCTACAAGCAGAAGCACACCATGTTCTCGCGCGGCGAGCACGGTCAGGTTCGCGCCGTCGACGGCGTCGACTTCACCGTGGAAGAGGGCGAGACCGTCGGCCTGGTGGGGGAGTCAGGCTGCGGCAAGTCCACCCTCGCCCGCATCATCTGCGGCCTGGAGCCGCCGAGTGAGGGCACGGTGCGCTGGAACGGCGCAGATGTCGGAGGCATGTCGCACGCGGAGCGCAAGAGGCTGCTGCACCGCGAGGTGCAGATGGTGTTCCAGGACCCGCATGCGTCGCTCGACCCGCGTCGGTCGGTCGGCCAGTCCATCGCGGAGGGCATCACCACGCACAGGCTGCTGCCGGCCTCGAAGGTGGAGGCGCGCGTGGGTGAGCTGCTCACCCAGGTCGGGCTGAACCCCGACCACGCGCATCGCTATCCGCACGAGTTCTCCGGCGGACAGCTCCAGCGCATCGGCATCGCCAGGGCGCTGGCGGTGGAGCCGAAGCTGCTGGTATGCGATGAGCCGGTCTCGGCGCTGGACATCTCGGTGCGGGCGCAGGTGCTCAACCTGCTGAACCGGCTCAAGCGCGAGCTCGGGCTCTCGATCATCTTCATCGCGCACGACCTCGACGTGGTTCAGCACATGTCCGACCGGATCGTGACGATGTACCTCGGCAAGGTGGTCGAGCAGGGCGACTGTGACGACGTGTACGGTGCGACGGCGCATCCCTACACCCGCGCGCTGCTCTCCGCCATTCCCCGCAAGCTGGCGCCGAACGAGCGCCTGGAGCGCGTCGTCCTCGAGGGCGACCCGCCCTCGCCGATCGACCCTCCGTCCGGATGCCCGTTCCACACCCGCTGCTACGCGGCGATCGAGCGGTGCGCCACGGATGTTCCGGCGCTCGCCGCCGTCCCCGGCGGACGGCCAGAGCACCGGGCGTCCTGCCACCTCGCCGCGCAGATCACCCTGTCCCGTGTCGGCATGGTCTCCACGATCCCTTCCTCCTCCTCCCCATCCGAAAGGAACACCTGATGAAAAGCACCACCAGCCGCCTCGCGATCGGCATCGTCGCCGTCGCGGCGTGCGCGACGATGCTGACCGGATGTCTCGGCCAGCCCTCCGACGCCGGCGAGGGCAAGACGTCCTTCGTCGCCGTGAACAACGGCGAGATCGGGCGCATCACCGGCGCGCAGAACCCCGGCAGCCAGATCGCCATGGCGCTCTGCGAGCCCCTGACCGGCATCGAGGAGGACGGCAAGGTCTTCATGCGCGGCGCCGAATCGCTCGAGAGCGACGACCAGGTGCACTGGACGGTGAAGGTCGCCGACGGCCACACCTTCTCGGACGGCACTCCGATCACCGCGAAGACCTACGTCGACACCTTCAACTTCGTCGGCGCCGGCAAGAACGCGATGCCCTCCAACTACGCCTACGGCCCGATCAAGGGGTACGACGAGCTGAATCCCGCCGAGGGCGAGGCGACCGCTACGGAGTTCTCCGGCATCAAGCTCGTGGACGAGAACACGTTCACGATCGAGACCAAGACGCCGAACAACGACATGCCGTTCATCCTGTCGCAGCTGGCGTTCTGCCCGATGCCGGAGAGCGCGTTCGCCGACCCGGTGGCCTATGACAAGAAGCCGATCGGCAACGGTGTCTACACTCTGGAGAAGCTCGATCCCCAGGTCGAGGCCGTGCTGAAGAAGGATCCGAAGTACAAGGGCTGGGTGCCGAAGGGGGCCGCGGATCAGATCACCTTCCGCGTCTACACCGACACGAACACGGCCTACCAGGACGTGGTGGCGGGCAACGCCGACGTGCTGCGCAGCCTGCCGCCGGGGCTGATCGCTCAGGGGCGCAACTCGCTCGGCGACAAGGGCCTCACCGCGATCGACCGCAACACGCTGCAGACCTACTTCACCTGGCCGACGTACCTCGACAAGACGTACCCGATCGAGGTGCGTCAGGCGTTCTCGATGATCGTCAACCGCGAGAGCATCTCGAAGGATCTGTTCAAGGACGCCACGGTCCCCGCGACCTCGATGATGCCGAACTCGGTGTCGGCCTACCGCGAGGGCGCCTGCGGCCAGTACTGCACCTTCGACCCGGATGCTGCGAAGGCGCTGATCGCGAAGTCCGGCTTCACCGGGTCGATCCCGCTGAACTACTCCTCGGAGAACACGACGGATGCCGCGACCGCGCTGGCCGTCTCGAACTCCGCCAAGGAGATCGGCCTCGACATCGAGCCCAAGCCGGTGCCGGCCGCCGCCCTGTCGGAGACGATCAACTCCTACAAGCTGGACGGCCCGGTCATCCAGCTCTGGGGCTCGTCCTTCCCCGCCGCGTCGGAGTGGATCGCGTCGGTGTACGTCGACGCGAACTACCGCCTGCAGTACACCGATCCGGAGGGCCAGGCCGCCGTGGACGCCGCACTCGCGGCGCCGACGCAGGAAGAGGCTGACGCGCTCTGGCAGAAGGCCGAGGACCGCATCCTCGCCGACCAGGTCATCCAGCCGCTGTACCAGCAGGTGATGTACATCGCCCACACCGAGTGCATGACGCCGCACGCAGCCGGCGGTGACATGCAGATCTACCGCACGCAGGTCACCTGCAGCAAGTGAGGCACTGATCGGCGGGCCGGGACGGAATCCTCTCCGTCCCGGCCCGTCCTCAGCTCGTCAACGCGGACATCACCCGCTCCAACGCATCGGCGACCCGCCGCACCGAGCGGCGGCGCAGATTCTCCGGACGCGCCAGCACGTCGATCATGCGGTTCGTGCTCACCCCGCGAAGGGGCTTGCGGACCACGCCGGTGACGCCCGCCGCCAGTGAGGTGTACCGCGGAAGCATACCGACGACACCGCCCGCGGCGACCACCGCGGCCACGACGCCGTAGTCGTTGATGCGGTGCACGATCTCGACCGGTCTGTTGGTGACAGCCGAGATGGTGCGCAGCACGTCGTCGGGGGAGTACCCGGTGCGGCTGGTGACCCAGCGCTCGCCGACGACCTGCTCCGGCGTGAGCGTCGCACGGTCGGCGAGCGGATGCGACGCGGCGAGCGCGACGTCGAGCGGTTCGGTCGCGAGGGGCACGGAGCGGATGCCGCTGCGCGGCCAGGGGTCGCTGTGCTCCATGCGGTGCGCGAGCACGAGGTCGTATCTCGCGGTGAGCGCGGGGAACTCGCTCTGCGCCACATCCTCGTCGGTGAACCGGATGGTGGGTGCGTCGTCACCCGTGCCGAGCTCGCGCACGAGCGGGCCGAACAGCGCCTGCGCGGCGCTGAGGAAGCCGCTCACGGTGACCACGCCGGACGGGGCAGCCTCGAAGCGGTCGACGGCCGTGCGGGCCGCCGCCATCGCGTCCAGTGCGGTGGCACCGGCCTCGGCGAGCACCTCGCCGGCCGGCGTGAGCGCGAGGGTCCTGCCCTGTTTGCGGGTGAGCGGGGTGGCGATGCCGCGCTGCAGCGCGGCAAGCTGCTGCGACACGGCGGACGGTGAGACGTGCAGTGCCTCGGCGACTGCGGTGACGCTGCCGAGCGCGCCGAGCTCGCGAAGGACCTGCAGCTGCTGAAGATGCATGTCTCCATCCAACCATGAAGGTAATCTGAAAGATCAGTCCAGGAAGTGCCCATTGATCTTCATGGTCAGGGGGAGTGGGATCGAGGTATGAAGGCTCTGTTCAAGGACGGCCCGCACGCCGGGCTCGCACTCGTGGATCGTCCCGATCCTGTCGCCGGACCCGACGAGGTCGTCATCCGGGTGCTCCGCACCGGCATCTGCGGCACCGACCTGCACATCGAGCGCTGGGACGACTGGGCCGACTCCGAGGTGCGCACCCCGCTGATCCCCGGGCATGAGTTCTACGGCGAGGTCGTCGAGGTCGGCCCGCTGGCGCACGACATCAAGGTCGGCGACCGCGTCTCCGGCGAGGGGCACATCGTCTGCGGCATGTGCCGCAACTGCCGTGCAGGGCGCCGTCAGATGTGCATCCGCACCATCGGCCTCGGCCTGCACCGCGACGGCGCCTTCGCCGAGTACCTCTCTCTGCCCGCGACCAACGTCTGGGTGCACCACTCCGACATCGAGCCCGAGGTCGGGGCGATCTTCGACCCGCTCGGCAACGCCGTGCACACCGCCCTCGCGTTCCCCGTCATCGGGGAGGATGTGCTGGTCACGGGATGCGGACCGATCGGCCTGATGGCCATCGCGGTGGCCCGGCATGCCGGTGCCCGGTTCATCACCGCCACCGACATCAGCGCACCTCGCCTCGAGCTGGCGGCGCTGATGGGCGCGGATCAGGTGGTCGACGTGTCGAAGGCGGACGTCCGCGATGCGCAGAAGGCGCTCGGCATGCGTGAGGGCTTCGACGTCGGCTTCGAGATGAGCGGCGCACCGTCCGCTCTGCCGACGATGATCGAGAACATGAACCATGGCGGCCGCATCGCCATGCTGGGTCTGCCCAGCGCCCCGTTCGGCGTGGACTGGGGCAAGATCGTCACCCACATGCTCACGATCAAGGGCATCTACGGGCGCGAGATGTTCGAGACCTGGAACGCGATGGGTGCCATGCTGCAGACCAGCCCGGCGCTGCGCGAGGCCATCGGCCGGATCATCGCCGACGTCATCCCGGCATCCGACTGGGAGAAGGGCTTCGCGGCCGCGGCCTCCGCCGGCACCGGCAAGATCATCCTGGACTGGACGCGGCTCTGAGCCGCAGGAGAGAGACGCACATGTACGGGAACTTCCAGCAGCACCTCGCGGCAGAGCTCGACGGCATCGAGCAGGCAGGGCTCACCAAGCACGAGCGCGGCATCCGCGGTCCGCAGAGCGCGCAGATCGTCGCCGACGGCGCGGAGGTGCTGAACTTCTGCGCGAACAACTACCTCGGTCTCGCCGATGACCCACGCATCCTCGCTGCGGCGAAGGGTGCGCTGGACGAGTGGGGCTACGGGCTGGCCAGCGTGCGGTTCATCTGCGGCACGCAGGAGCAGCACCTCGAGCTGGAGCGCCGCCTGGCCGCGTTCCTCGGCACCGACGACGCGATCCTGTTCTCGTCCTGCTTCGACGCGAACGGCGGCGTCTTCGAGACGCTGTTCTCGGCCGAGGACGCCATCATCTCGGACGAGCTGAACCACGCGTCGATCATCGACGGGATCCGGTTGTCGAAGGCCCGCCGCCTGCGGTACCGCAACAGCGACATGGCAGATCTCGAGCAGCAGCTGAAGGATGCCGCTGACGCGCGCTTCCGCGTGATCGTGACCGACGGCGTGTTCTCGATGGACGGCTACATCGCCAAGCTCCCCGAGATCTGCGACCTGGCCGAGAAGTACGACGCGCTGGTGTTCGTGGACGACTCGCATGCGGTCGGCTTCATCGGCGAGAACGGACGGGGCACTCCCGAACTGTGCGGCGTCTCGGACCGCGTCGACATCTACACCGGCACGTTCGGCAAGGCGCTCGGCGGAGCGTCCGGCGGATACGTCGCAGCGCACCGCGACATCGTCGCCCTGCTGCGTCAGCGCTCGCGCCCGTACCTGTTCTCGAACACGCTCGCGCCGTCGATCGTGGCGGGCACCCTGACCGCCCTCGATCTGGTGGAGGGATCAGCGGCGCTGCGCGCGCAGCTGCGCGAGAACGCCGAGCTGTTCCGTCGTCGCATGACCGAGGAGGGCTTCGACCTGCTGCCCGGCGAGCACCCCATCGTGCCGGTGATGTTCGGCGACGCCGCGCTGACCGCGCGGATCGCTGCCGAGATGCAGCGCCAGGGCGTGTACGTGACGGCGTTCAGCTTCCCGGTGGTGCCGCGCGAGAAGGCGCGCATCCGCGTGCAGCTCTCCGCCGCGCACACTCCCGAGCAGGTCGAGCGGTGCGTGGCGGCGTTCGTCGCCGCACGGGATGCGGTTGCCACGGCCTGACCGGCGCGGCCGGCGGCGGATGTCGGATGCCGGGGGCAGTATCGGGGCATGGATGCCGAACTCACCGCGCGACGAGGACTGATCGACCAGCTGACCAAGCAGGGGAGCATCCGATCGGATCGGGTGCGGGGTGCGTTCGAACGCGTGAGACGCTCGGCGTTCATCCCCGATGCGCCACTGGACCAGGTGTACGCGGATCGCACTCACACGGTCGCGGAGGACGACGGGATCAAGGTCAGCACGGTGTCGGCTCCGTCGATGCAGGCGACGATGCTGGAGGTCGCCGCTCCGCGGCCGGGCGAGGACGTGCTCGAGATCGGCTCCGGCGGCACGAACGCCGCCCTGCTCGCCGAGATGGTCGCCCCGGGCGGCTCGGTGTGGACCGTCGACATCGATGAGCGGGTGGTCGAGCGTGCTCGTGCGTCATTGGCGCAGCATCCCACTCCCGTGCCGGTGCGGGTGGATCGGGTCGATGCGTGGGCGCCGGGAACGGCGATCAGTGAGGCGTCGTTCGATCTGGTCGAGTTCACGGTCGACACGTGGACGTTCCCCGAATGGCTGCCTGCCGTGCTGCCGTCCGGAGCCAGAGTCGCTGCGCCGATGAGCGTGTGCGGCGTCGGATGCGGGTGGTCTCTCGAGCACGACGGTTCCCGGCTGGTCAGCCGGACGCCGTTCCCCGGTGGCTTCGTCGGAGCGCGGGGCGCGGGAGCCGAGGGCGACGAGCCGGAGGAGATCCAGAGCGGCGACGTCGTTCTCGCTCCCGATCGGGCGGCGGAGGCCGGATGGCTCGCTTCGGTGCTGTCTCGAGAGAACGAGTCGACTGGCATCGTGACCCACCGCGTCCTGGGATCGATGTACCTTCCGCTCTTCCTGCGGATTCTGTGCGGTTCGGAACGCGCCGGATCGATCCGCAGCGCATCGCGGAGCAAGACCGACGCGTTTCCGGGGGCGTCCTGGATGCGGACCCCGGTCTGGCTCGCGGATGACGGTATCGCGGTGATCGACCATCGCCTGGCGGGCGACGGCGTCGATGTCTTCGTGCGGTCCTTCGGCTCTGACGGCCCGGCGCTCGCCGAACGGATGGCGGATCGGGTGCGCACGTGGCAGGAGGGGATCGGAGGGCCGCGCTTCGAGGCGATCCCGATCTCCGAGGTGCGCGAGCCGGCACCGGACGGCGTTCGTGTGTTCCGCCGCGGATCCTGGGAGTTCCGGCTGTCCTGGGAGGGATGAGCCGTCACACTCCGGGCGCCGGCGGCTGTCACCCCTATCATCGGAGGTCGGGGCGGCGGGGACGGAACGGTGATCATGACGCGACCGGTGGTGTCCATCCTCAGCGCAGCCGCGGCGATGCTCCTCGTGGGCACGTCGGCGGCCGTCGCGGCGCTGATCGCCGATTTCCCGATCCTGTTCGGCCAGGCGATGCGCTTCGCGATCGCTGCGGCGATCCTGCTGGTCGTCATCGCTGCGCAGCGTGCGCCCCGCATCCGCCTCTCGCCGCGCGACGTCCTGCTGCTCGTCGCTCTCGCCGCGACGGGGCTGGTCGGGTTCAACCTCTTCCTCATCGAGGCGACCAGGCATGCCAGCCCGGCGCTGATCGGTTCGGTCGTCGGCGCGGTGCCGATCGTTCTCGCCCTCGCCGGCCCGCTGATGCAGCGGCGCGCGCCGAGCCGCCGGGTGGTGATCGCAGCGATCGTCGTGGCCGCGGGCACCGCCGTCGCCGCGGGCTGGGGGAGTGGGGACCCGCTCGGGCTCGTGCTCGCCCTCGGTGCGATGCTGTGCGAGGTGCTGTTCTCACTGCTGGCCGTTCCGCTGTTGCCGCGGCTCGGTGCGACCAGGGTGTCGGCGTATGCCGCGACGACCGCCGTGCCCCTGCTGCTGCTCGCCGGATGGCTGACGGGCGAGGCGACTGCTCTACGTGCTCCGACCGGTGTGGAGACCGCCGCATTCGTCTATCTCGGGGTGGTCGTCACCGCCGTCGCGTTCCTGCTCTGGTACAGCGCCCTGAGCAGGCTGGGGCCTGATCGGGCCGGACTGTTCGCCGGCCTGGTGCCGGTCGGTGCACTCGCGACCACGGTGCTCCTCGCCATCGCGCCGGTCGGCGTTGCGGAGGCGCTGGGTGCGGCGCTGATCGCCGCCGGCATCGTGTACGGCATGCGGGTGCCGGTGCGCGCTCCGCGTGATTCCGCGCCGGAGGGCGCGATCGCGGCGCCGGACTGAGAATCCCGAAGAAGTCGTGCAAAGAAACACTTGCAAAGAAGGCTTTGCATAGGTATCTTTGCATGCATGAGCACAGAACCGCAGAGCATCCCGACCGAGGATCGCACGCTGGATGCCGGAGCGCTGAAGGCGCTCGCGCACCCGCTGCGGGTGCGCATCTACAACCTGCTCGGCGAGCGCGGCCCGCAGACGGCCAGCACGCTGGCGGCGCTGATCGGCGAGACCTCCGGCGCGACGAGCTACCATCTGCGTGCGCTCGCGAGCCACGACCTCATCCACGAGGTGGTCGGGCGGGGCACCGGCCGGGAGCGGTGGTGGGAGCTGCACCGTGGCAGCGTGAACGTGCCGGGACCGGACGAGACCTCGACGCCGGCGGCACGGGCCGCGTCGCAGGTCGTCATGTCGGAGTTCTTCCGGCTGCGCAACGACTCCCTTCTCGACTACCTGAACCGGTCCACCGCCGATCAGCCGGAGGAATGGCGCGACCTCGGACTCGTGCTCACCTCGCGCCTGGACATGACGCCCGAGCAGATGGCCGAGGTGCGTGACCAGCTGAAGGCCGTGCTGGACGGAGCGGTGGAGCGCTTCCGCGACCAGGAGGGCAAGCCGGGCACCCGCCGGGTGTCCATGCGAACAGAGATCTTCGATCTGGCGGACGGGCCGGATCGTCACCTGACCATCGAGGAGGAATCATGACCGCCGCAACGCTGCACATCGCCACTCCCACTGCCACCGAGCGCACCCTGCTGCGGGTCGCCGACGGCCTCACCGCCTACGTCGCCCACCGCCGCGAGCGCCGCATCGAGCGCCGCGAACTCGCGCTCGACCTGCTGCGCGAGCAGCAGTCCCGCAAGCGCGACCCGCGCGCCGTGGACTATGCGCTGGCGATGCAGGGCGTGAACCGCCGCTGAGGACTGGGACGAGGAGGGCCCCTGTCGCGAACGCGACAGGGGCCCTCTCCTGTGATGGAGTCAGTCCTGGAACGGACGGGCGACCAGATCGCCGGACGCCGTGACCAGGACCTCCCACCCGGCATCCAGCTCGGCGATCGGCCGGCCCTCGAGCCAGGTGAGCGTCCAGTGTCCGCTCAGTCCCTTGGCCTCGACCTCCGCGATCCCGGGTCGCAGGACGGCAGGGACGGATGCCGGCGGCTCGGCGCCCGCAGCCCAGCGCGTGCCGAGCTGCATCACGCCTCCTCGGCCGGTGCCAGCTCGATCGCCGTGACGGCGAGCTCGTCCGCCTCGGTGAAGGAGAGTTCGGCGATGCGGCCCACCGCGCGCAGGTCGTCGGCTGCCGCCTCGAGCGCCGCGACCTTCGCCGCGGGAGCCGCGATCGTCGCCGAGGCGACCGGCGTCTTCTGCGAGGCCTTCGCCTCGGTCTTCGCGCGACGGATGCCGATCAGCGCCTCGCTCGCGGTGGCGAGCACCGAGGCGTCACCGTCGGTGCCCAGCGGCTCCGGCCAGGCGGCGGTGTGGATCGAGCCCTCCTCGAACCACGACCACGCCTCCTCGGTCGCGAAGGACACGATCGGGGCCAGCAGACGCAGCAGCGTCGACAGCGCCAGACGCAGCGCGAGGGCGGCGGATGCCTGACCGACGTTCGTCTGGTCGTAGGCGCGCTCCTTCACCAGCTCGAGGTAGTCGTCGCAGAACGTCCAGAAGAACGCCTCGGTGATCTCGAGCGCCTTCGCCTGGTCGTAGTTCTCGTATGCCGCCGTGGCGCCCTGCACCACCTGGTCGAGCGCCGTCAGCATCGAGGCATCCAGCGCGTGCGTGATCTGCGCGCCTTCGGGAACCGGGAACGACAGCACGAACTTCGCCGCGTTGAGGATCTTGATCGCCAGGCGGCGGCCGATCTTCACCTGCGTCGGGTTCTGCGGGTCGAACGCGGCATCCATGCCCAGGCGGCTCGAGGCCGACCAGTACCGCACCGCGTCGGAGCCGTGCTTGTCGAGGATGTCGGCCGGGGTGACCACGTTGCCCTTCGACTTCGACATCTTCTTGCGGTCGGGGTCGACGATGAAGCCCGAGATCGCCGCATTGGCCCACGGCGAGCGCTGGTCCTCGAGGGTCGAGCGCAGCATGGTGGAGAACAGCCAGGTGCGGATGATGTCCTGACCCTGCGGGCGCAGATCGAACGGCGCCACGAGGTTCCAGAGCTCCTCGTCGCGCTGCCAGCCGCCGGCCAGCTGCGGGGTGAGCGAGGAGGTCGCCCAGGTGTCGAAGATGTCCTTCTCGGCGTCGAATCCGCCCGGAACGCCGCGCTGCTCCTCGGTGTAGCCCGCGGGCAGATCGGTGGTCGGGTCGATCGGCAGGCTGTCCAGCGACGGGGTCAGCACGCGGTCGTAGTCGCGCTCGCCGTTCGCGTCGAGGGCGTACCAGACCGGGATCGGCACGCCGAAGAAGCGCTGCCGCGAGATCAGCCAGTCGCCGGTCAGGCCGCCGACCCAGTTCTCGTAGCGCACGCGCATGAAGTCCGGGTGCCACGCCAGTTCGCGTCCGTTGGCGATGAGCTGCTCGCGCAGCGCCTCGTCGCGGGCGCCGTTGCGCAGGTACCACTGCCGGGTCGAGACGATCTCGAGCGGGCGGTCGCCCTTCTCGAAGAACTTCACGGCGTGGTTGAAGGGCTTGCCCACCTCGAGCAGCTCCCCGGTGCCCTGGAGCAGCTCCACCATCTGCTTGCGGGCGCTGAACACGGTCTTGCCCGCCAGCTCGGCGTAGGCGGCCCTGCCGGCATCCGAGACGATGGCCTCGGGGGCGTCGGGCAGCACGCGGCCGTCCATGCCGAGGATGGTGCGCACCGGCAGGTCGAGCTCGCGCCACCAGACGATGTCGGTCACATCGCCGAAGGTGCAGATCATCGCGATGCCGGAGCCCTTGTCGGGCTGGGCGAGGTGGTGCGCGAGCACCGGCACCTCGACGTCGAACAGCGGTGTGCGCACGGTCTTGCCGAAGTACGGCTGGTAGCGCTCATCATCGGGGTGCGCCACGAGGCCCACGCAGGCCGCGAGCAGCTCGGGGCGGGTGGTCTGGATCTCGATGTCGCCGGAGCCGTCGGTCTTGTGGAACGCGATGCGGTGGTATGAGGCCTGCTGCTCGCGGTCCTCGAGCTCGGCCTGCGCGATCGCGGAGCGGAAGTCGATGTCCCACAGGGTCGGCGCGAGCGACTGGTAGGCCTCGCCGCGCTCCAGTCCGCGCAGGAACGCGAGCTGGCTCTGCCGAATCGTCTCCGACGAGATGGTGCGGTAGGTCTGGGTCCAGTCGACGCTCAGACCGAGCTGGCGGAACAGCGCCTCGAAGTGCTTCTCGTCCTCCTCGGTCAGGCGCTCGCAGAGCTCGATGAAGTTGCGACGGCTGATCGGGTGCTGGTCTGCGGCGCGGGACGACTTGTTGTCGCCGCCCTCGAACGGGGGCGTGAAGTCGGGGTCGTAGGGCAGCGACGGGTCGCAGCGCACTCCGTAGTAGTTCTGCACTCGGCGCTCGGTAGGCAGGCCGTTGTCGTCCCAGCCCATCGGGTAGAAGACCTTCTTGCCGTGCATCCGCTCGAACCGCGCCTTGATGTCGGTGTGCGTGTACGAGAACACGTGGCCGATGTGCAGGCTTCCCGACGCTGTGGGCGGGGGAGTGTCGATCGAGTAGACCCCGGCGCGACCCGCCTCGGCGGCACGGACGCGGTCGAACAGATAGGTGCCGTTCGCGGCCCAGGTCTCACCCCACTTCGCTTCGAGACCTTCGAGGGCGGGCTTGTCGGGAATCGCGGACGCGGCGTGCTCGGACATAGAGGGTCTCCTTGAGCGATGTATGCGGCACTGTGTGAGCGTGCCTGAGTGTGGGTTGTCGGGCCAGTCTATCGGTGGGCACCGGATGTCGGGTTCTTCGACCCCGTCCATCAATACCGGGTAAGCTGGAACGTCCCGTCTCCGCACTCTTCCGAGGTCACGCATGCCTTCTCGCCCCGCGCGCCGTCTTCTTCCGCTCGCCGCCCTCGCCGCGGCATCCGCTCTGGTGCTGAGCGCGTGCTCCGCGCCGTCCGGCGGCGACGCCGGGGCGTCCGACGCCGAACTGGTCTGGGCGATCGAGGGCGCGAACCTGTCGGCCGGAAAGATGGACCCGCAGGTGAGCCAGCTCGACGTCACTGCCATGGTGCAGCGCCAGGTGCTCGACTCGCTGGTGTTCCAGGAGGCCGACGGCTCGTTCTCGCCGTGGCTGGCGAAGAAGTGGGCCGTGTCCGATGACGGGAAGACCTACACGTTCGAGCTGCGCGACGACGTCACCTTCACCGACGGCACGCCGTTCGACGCGGATGCCGTGAAGGCGAACTTCGACCGCATCGTCGACCCGGCCACGAAGTCGGCGCAGGCCGCGAGCATGCTCGGCGGTGAGCTGTACGCCGGCACGAAGGTGGTCGACGCCCACACCGTCGAGGTCAGCTTCACCCAGCCCTACGCGCCGTTCCTGCAGGCCGCGAGCACCGCGCAGCTGGGCTTCTGGTCGCCGAAGGTGCTGAAGAGCTCCGCTGACAAGCTCGCTGCGGGCGGTCCAGACGTGAACGTCGGCACCGGGCCGTTCGTGCTCAGCGAGTACACGGCCGACCAGGAGATCGTCTACACCCGCAACGACGACTACGCGTGGGGCCCGGACGGCGCGAAGAAGCCAGCGATCAAGACGCTGCGCGTCGACATCCTGCCCGAGGCATCCGTGCGCGCCGGTGTGGTGTCCTCCGGTGAAGCGGATGTCGCGAGCCAGCTGCCGCCGAACGTCGTCGGCGACCTCGGCGGCGACGTGACCGTCGACGCCAAGGAGTATCCGGGCCTGCCGTACTCGCTGTTCCTGAACGAGAGGTACGGCGTGTTCGCCGATCAGAAGGTGCGCCAGGCGTTCGAGCGCGCGATCGACGTGGATGCCGCGGTGAAGCAGATCTTCTTCGGTGAGTTCCCGCGGGCGTGGAGCATCCTCGGTCCGACCACCCCCGGCTACGACAAGAGCCTCGAAGGCAGCTGGCCCTTCGACGCCGACAAGGCGAACGCCCTGCTGGACGAGGCCGGCTGGACCGGGCGCGACAAGGACGGCATCCGGATGAAGGACGGCAAGCGCCTCTCCGCCCGCTGGATCGCGTGGACGCCGATCTCGGATGACAAGGCCGCCCTGGCGAACGCCGTGCAGTCCGACCTGAAGAAGGTCGGCTTCGAGATCACGCGTGAGGCGCTCGAGCCTGCCGCCTACAACGAGCAGTACGGTCCGAAGACCTACGACATCACCGATTGGGACTTCTCCGGCGTCGACGCCGACCTGCTGCGCAGCCACCTGGGCACCGACGGCTTCCAGAACGCGTCGCAGGTGAGTGATCCCGCGGTCGACAAGCTGCTGGCCGACGGGCTCGCCTCGTCGGACCAGGCCGAGCGCAACGGCATCTACCAGGACGTGCAGGAGTGGAACGCGGAGCACGTCGCGATCGTGCCGCTGTACGTGAACTCCGCGATCACCGCGCAGAACAAGGACGTGAAGGGGCTCGCCTACGACCTCTACGGCCGCCCGCTGTTCTACGGCGTGAGCCTCGCAGGCTGACGTACGCTCACTGACGTGACCCGTCGCGCGCTGACCAGGATCGCCGGGCTCGCGGCATCCGTCCTCGTCGTCCTGTGGGGCGCCGCGACGCTGGCGTTCGTCGCGTTCCGGATCATCCCGGGCGATGCGGTGTCGGTGATGCTCGGGCCGCAGGCCCAGGTGAGCGAAGAGGTCAAGGCGGGCATCCGCACCGAACTCGGCCTGGACCGCCCGCCCCTCGAGCAGTACTTCTCGTACCTGGGCGGGCTGCTGCGCGGTGACCTCGGCACCTCGTACCAGCTGCGGCTGCCGGTGGCCGAGGTGATCGGCCGGCAGCTCGGGCCGACCGTCCAGCTCACCGCGGTCGCGCTGCTGATCGCGCTGGTGCTGGCCTTCGCCATCGCGCTGTTCGCACGCCGCGGGGTGGTCAGGGGGATCGTCGTGACGGCCGAGCTGATCGTGCTGTCCTCACCGGTGTTCTGGATCGGGCTGGTGCTGCTCGGGGTGTTCGCGTTCGGGCTGGGCTGGTTCCCGGTGGCGGGCACGCGCAGCCCCGCGACGATCGTGCTGCCCGCCGTGACCCTCGCGCTGCCGATCGCGGCGCTGATCGGTCAGGTGCTGCGCGACGGCATGGACCACGCCGAGCGGCAGCCGTTCGCCGAGACCGTGCGGGCGCGCGGCGCGGGACCCGCGCGGCTCACGCTGCACCACTCGCTGCGTCACGCCGCATCCAGCACCATGACCCTGGCCGCCTACCTGGTCGGATCCCTGCTGGGCGGCGCGGTGCTCGTCGAGACGGTGTTCGCCCGCCCCGGGCTGGGCAGGGTGACGCTCGCCGCGATCGTCGACCGGGACGTGCCCGTGGTCGCCGGCGTGATCATGCTCAGCGCCCTGGTGTTCGTGATCGTGAACGTGGTCGTCGAGCTGCTGCAGCCGCTGATCGATCCGCGGCTGCGGGAGGGTCCCGCCGCGATCGCGGTACCCGAGATCGGGGAACGGCGATGAAGGGCCGGACGCTGGGGATGTGGATCGCCGTCGCCTTCCTGGTGCTGGTCGCGCTCGCGGCGTTCCTGCCGGGGCTGATCGCCACGCACGACCCGCTGCAGACCGATGTGCGCTCCGCGCTGGTGCCCCCGGGGCCGGAGCATCTGTTCGGCACCGATCAGTCCGGCCGCGACGTGTATTCCCGGGTCGTGTACGGAGCTGCGCGCTCGGCCGGCATCGGCCTGCTCGCGACCACGCTCGCCCTCGTCGTCGGTCTCGCGGTCGGCGCACTGTCGGGTGTGGCCCCGCGGCCGGTGGACACGGTCGCGATGCGGCTCACCGACATCCTGCTGGCGTTCCCCGAGTTCCTCATCGCGCTCATCGTGGTGGCGGTGCTGGGCCCCGGGCCGGTGAACGTCGCGATCGCGGTGACGATCGCCGCCGTGCCGGTGTACATCCGGCTGGCACGCACGCAGACGCGGACGCTGCGCGGTGCGGAGCACGTCGAGGCGGCCCGCATCCTCGGCGTCGGGTCTGCGCGCGCGTTCCTGCGACACGTGCTGCCGGGCGTGCTCGGGTCGCTGAGCGTACTCGCGACGATCGGCATCGGATCGAGCATCCTCGCCGCCGCAGGCCTCAGCTTCCTCGGTCTCGGGCCGATCGAGCCGCAGCCGGAGTGGGGGCTCATGCTCTCGGGCGGGCGCAATGTGCTGGGCCGTGCCTGGTGGATCTCGGTGTTCCCCGGACTCGCGATCACGCTCACGGTGATCAGCGCGACGGTGATCGGGCGCGCGATGCGCGCGCGGGCGGACGGGGTGCGGTCGTGAGCACGGTCGAGGTGCGCGGACTGCGGGTCGCGTTCGGCGCGCGGATCGCCGTGGACGACGTGTCGTTCGCCGTCGAGCAGGGGGAGTGCCTCGCGATCGTCGGCGAATCGGGGGCGGGCAAGTCGCTGACTGCACGGGCGCTGCTCGGCCTGGCTCCCGGACAGGTGTCGGCGTCAGAGCTGGTGATCGACGGCACGGATGCCACGGCGCTGAGCGAGCACGGATGGCGGTCGCTGCGGGGCCGGCGCATCGCCCTGGTCTCGCAGGACGCGCTCGCCGCACTGGATCCGCTGCGGCGGATCGGAGCCGAGGTGGCCGAACCCCTGCAGATCCACGGGATGCCCGCCGAGGAGGAGCAGGTGCTCGAGCTGCTTCGGGAGGTCTCGGTGCCGGAGCCCGCGCGCCGATCCCGGCAGTACCCGCACGAGCTCTCCGGCGGTCTGCGGCAGCGGGCGCTGATCGCTTCGGCGCTCTCGACGGGTCCCGCCGTGCTGGTCGCCGACGAGGCGACGACCGCGCTGGATGCGACGGTGCAGGCGCGCGTCCTCGCACTGCTGCGGCGGATCGCCGATGCGGGCACGGCGGTCGTGTTCATCAGCCATGACTTCGCCGCCGTGCGTCGTGTCGCCGACCGGGTGATCGTGATGCGCGAAGGGCGGATCGTCGAGCAGGGCACGACGGCGCAGGTCATGGAGCAGCCGCAGGAGCCGTACACCAAGGACCTCGTCGCGGCATCCCGGCACGTGGTGCGCGCGGATGCCGCTGCCCCCGGAACGGTGCTGCTTCGCGCGTCAGGCGTCTCGAAGAGCTTCGACCGCCCCGCGGTGCGGGACGCATCCTTCGTGCTGCGGACGGGGCGGACCCTCGGCATCGTCGGCGAGTCCGGCTCCGGCAAGACGACGCTCGCGCGCATGATCGTCGGCGTCACGAAGCAGGATGCCGGGACGCTGGACTGGGCGACGCCGCAGCGGGTGCGGCTCGTGCATCAGGACCCCCTCGGGGCGTTCGATCCGCGCTGGACCATCGCCCGTTCTCTCGGTGAGGCGCTGGAGGCCGCGGGGACGCCGCGCTCGCGACGCCGGGCCCGGATCGCGGAACTTCTCGCCGAGGTGGGCCTCGCCGAGGAACTGGGGGCGCGGCGGCCGCGGGAGCTCTCCGGCGGGCAGCGCCAGCGCGCAGCCATCGCGAGGGCACTCGCCGGTGACCCGCAGGTGCTCGTACTCGACGAACCGGTGTCGGCGCTCGACCCGACGATCCGGGAGCGCGTGCTCGCGCTGCTGCGGCGGGTGCAGCGCGAGCACGGACTGACGGTGGTCTTCGTCTCGCACGACCTCGGCGTGGTCGGAGCGATCTGCGACGAGGTGCTGGTCATGCAGGACGGCGCGATCGTCGAGCAGGGATCGGTGACCGAGGTGTTCCACGCCCCGCAGCATCCGTTCACCCGGGAGCTGCTGGCGGCGCGCTGAGCCTGATCAGTCCTGCACGTCGATGCCGGCGGCGGTCGCGAAGGCGGGGGCGAGCAGCTCCACCTGGCGGGAGGCCAGGGTCGCGCCGCGCAGCGACAGTACGTCGAGATAGGCGAGGGCATCGAGCCCGCGCAGGTCGACGTCCTTCGACGTGAGCCCGCGGGGATCGACCTCGTCGGCGCGCGTGCCGTCGAACCGCACCCGGGTCAGAGTCGCCTGCGGCACGTCGAGCGTGTGCAGCGTCGTGTCGGCGATCAGGACGTCCTCAGCGCGGGCGCCGCCGAGCGACAGGTAGTCGATACGCGCGCCTCGGATCTCGAGCTCGCCGATGCGGGCCGTCGAGAGGTCGAGCGTGCCGATCCGGCCCCGGTCGATCCGCAGGCGCCGGATCGACGCGTCGCGCAGCGAGACCACGGGGGCCCGCAGATCCTCGATGCGCACGTCGAGGAGCGTCGCCCCCGTGAGGTCCACGCGATCGGCGGCGCCGGTGAGCACGCACTGCTCGAGGCTGCCGTGCGCGAGGTCGGTCTCGCCCGCGCACTCGACGGATGCCGCGAGCAGATCGGCCCGGCGCTGCGCGCGGGCAGGCGTCAGGTGGTCGGGCAGGTCGGGAGCGGAGACGCGGGGAGGCACAGGGCGGATGGCGGGCATTCCGCGAGACTACGGGATGCCGCGGACATCCGGTGTGTGCTACGTTGCTAGCATGCAAGCAAGCGAGTCCAAGGTGCAGTTCAATGTGTACCTGCCGCCCGACCTGGTGCGCGCGGTCAAGCACCGGGCGATCGACGACGGCCTCAGCCTTTCCGCTCTGGTCGAAGCAGCGCTGCGCACCCTGGTGGAGGAGAAGCGATGACCACCGTCCAGCAGATCGTCTACACGGATGCTCCTGAGCGCTGGCACGCGCTCGCGGCAGCGCTCGGATTCGTGGCTCCGTATCCTCCGACACCGGAATGGGCCGAGTTCGACGGCGACGGTGTGCTCTCCGTGCATCATGCGACCGCGGCATATCCGTCCGGCGGGATGGACCTGAACGTGCTGGTCGCCGACCTCGATGCCGCGGAGCGCGCACTGGAAGGCCGCGACGTGACCCGCCGTGAGATGGACGGCGTGGGGGAGATGCTCACTGTGCGTGCCGCCTCAGGGCTCTCCATCACGGTGTTCGCCGGAGCGAGGGCGGCCGGGGCAGGAGACATCGCCGTGCAGCCGATCTGGTTCCAGGACGACGTCGATGAGGCCCGCGGCATTCTGGAGGCACTCGGTCTGCGGGCATCCATCCTGTCCGACGGTGGTGGCTGGGCCGAATTGCGCGCTCCGGGCGGAGGATCCGTCGGCGTGCACTCCGCGGCGGGGCGCTCCGAGGGCGAGGGGCAGGGCTTCGGTCTCTCGTTCGAGGCCCGCGGCGACGAGGACGTGCTCGTCGCGCGTCTGAGGGATGCCGGGTTCGAGGCATCCGTGATCGATGAGTCATACGGCCGCACCATCCGCATCACCGACCCCGACGTGTGGATCAACGGCGCGCAGACCGACCTCTACGGGTACCACCGCGCGTCCTGACCCGACCGGATGCCGGCATCGGCCGAGACCGCGTAGAATGACCTGACCAGCTTTGATCCGGCCATCACCGGGGAGCTCTCGGAAGAACGCTTCGTCAAGCTCAGCGAGCGAAGCAAGTAGAACCGAGCGGGGCAGGCCCGTCATCGCCGCAGTGAGAGAGGCCTCGCAAGAGGCAAGTGGGGTGGTACCGCGGCCCGTCAGGTCACAATCCGGACAGGTCGTCCTCGCAGCAGCATCCGACACGATCACTGCGAGACGACATGAGCTACCCGCGCACCTCCTCCTTCGGCCCCGCCGCCGACGTCACTCCGAGCCCGCGCTTCCCCGAGATCGAGCGCGAGGTGCTCGAGTTCTGGAAGGCCGACGACACCTTCCGCGCCTCCATCGCTCAGCGCGAGGGCGCCGACGAGTGGGTGTTCTACGACGGCCCGCCGTTCGCCAACGGCCTTCCGCACTACGGCCACCTGCTGACCGGGTACGCCAAGGACGTGTTCCCGCGCTTCCAGACCATGCTCGGCAAGAAGGTCGACCGCGTGTTCGGCTGGGACACCCACGGTCTGCCCGCCGAGCTCGAGGCGATGAAGCAGCTCGGCCTGACCGAGAAGAGCGAGATCGAGGACATGGGCATCGGCGTCTTCAACGGGAAGGCGAAGGCATCGGTGCTCAAGTACACCCGCGACTGGGAGGACTACGTCACCCGTCAGGCGCGCTGGGTGGACTTCGAGCGCGGCTACAAGACCCTCGATCTGAGCTACATGGAGAGCGTGCTCTGGGCGTTCGACCAGCTCTACGACAAGGGCCTCGCCTATGAGGGCTACCGCGTGCTGCCGTACTGCTGGCGCGACGAGACCCCGCTGTCCAACCACGAGCTGCGCATGGACGACGACGTCTACAAGGACCGTCAGGACCCGTCCGTCACCGTCACCTTCCCGCTCACCGGCGTCAAGGCCGAGTCGCTCGGACTCACCGCCGTGCGCGCGCTCGCCTGGACGACCACGCCGTGGACGCTGCCGACCAACCTCGCACTCGTGGTGGGGCCGGAGATCGAGTACGTCGTGCTGCCCGCGGGCCCCGAGGGTGCAGCCGACGTGCACGACGGGGACGACCGTGTCGAGGCGTCCGCGCACCGCTACCTGCTCGCGCGGGACCTCCTCGGCGGCTACGCCAAGGACCTCGGCTACGAGTCGGCCGATGACGCGCTCGCCGCGGTCGAGCGAACCCTTCGCGGCGCCGACCTCGCCGACGTGCACTACGACCGGCTGTTCGACTACTACGCCGACACCGAGACCTGGGGCACGCAGAACGCCTGGCGCATCCTCGTCGACGACTACGTCACCACCACCGACGGCACGGGCATCGTGCACCAGGCGCCCGCCTACGGTGAGGACGACCAGCGCGTCAGCAACGCCGCCGGCATCCCGACCATCCTGTCGCTCGACGACGGCGGCAGGTTCCTGCCGCAGGTCACCGATGTCGCTGGCGAGCTCTGGATGGACGCGAACACCCCGCTCATCCGCTTGCTCCGCGCTCAGGGACGGATGCTGCGCGAGCAGAGCTATGTGCACTCCTACCCGCACTGCTGGCGCTGCCGGAACCCGCTGATCTACAAGGCGGTGTCGAGCTGGTTCATCCGCGTCACCGACCTCAAGGACAAGATGCTCGCGAACAACGAGCAGATCACCTGGGTGCCCGAGAACGTCAAGCACGGCCAGTTCGGCAAGTGGCTCGAGGGGGCGCGCGACTGGTCGATCAGCCGCAACCGGTACTGGGGATCGCCGATCCCGATCTGGAAGAGCGACGACCCGGAGTATCCGCGCGTCGACTCCTACGGCTCGCTGGAGGCGCTGGAGCGCGACTTCGGCACTCTGCCGCGCAACGAGAGCGGCGAGATCGACCTGCACCGTCCGTACATCGACGACCTGACCCGTCCGAACCCGGACGACCCGACCGGCAAGAGCACGATGCGCCGCATCGAGGACGTCTTCGACGTGTGGTTCGACTCGGGGTCGATGCCCTACGCACAGGTGCACTACCCGTTCGAGAACCAGGAGTGGTTCGACTCGCACGCCCCGGCCGACTTCATCGTTGAGTACATCGGTCAGACCCGCGGATGGTTCTACGTGATGCACGTGCTGTCCACCGCGCTGTTCGACCGGCCGGCGTTCACCGGGGTGAGCTGCCACGGCATCGTGCTGGGCTCCGACGGCTACAAGATGTCGAAGTCGCTGCGGAACTACCCGGACGTGTCCGAGGTGTTCGACCGGGACGGCTCCGACGCGATGCGCTGGTTCCTGATGTCCAGCTCGGTGCTCCGCGGCGGCAACCTGTCGGTCACCGAGGAGGGGATCCGCGCCGGCGTGCGGGAGTTCATCCTGCCGCTGTGGAACTCGTGGTACTTCTTCGCGACCTACGCGAATGCGGCGGCCGACCCTTCGTCGGGCTCAGGGACCGGTTACGAGGCCACCTGGCGCACCGACTCGCAGGACGTGCTCGATCGCTACATCCTCGCCCGCACCGGCGACCTCGTCCGCGACGTCAAGCAGGACCTGGAGGGTCTGGACTCGACGACGGCGGCGTCGCGCCTGCGCGACTTCGCCGAGGTGCTCACGAACTGGTACATCCGCCGCTCGCGCGACCGGTTCTGGGAGGGCACGGCGACCGAGGCGTTCGACACGCTGTACACGGTGCTCGAGACCCTCTGCCGGGTCGCGGCTCCGCTCGTTCCGCTGATCACCGAGCGCGTCTGGCAGGGCCTCACCGGAGACCGCAGTGTGCACCTGACCGACTGGCCGGACGCCGATGCGTTCCCGCACGCCGACGACGTGCGCGACGCGATGGATGCCGTCCGCGAGCTCTCCAGCGTCGGCAACGCGCTGCGCAAGAAGGAGAAGCTCCGCGTGCGCCTGCCGCTGGCCCGCTTCACGGTCGTCACGCCGGATGCCGCCGCGCTGGCGCCCTTCGAGGACATCCTGCGCGAGGAGCTCAACGTGAAGAGCGTCGAACTGGTCGCGCAGGGCGAGGGCACAGCCGCCGAGTACGGCATCAGCCACCGGTTGAGCGTGAACGCCCGTGCCGCAGGCCCGCGCCTGGGCAAGGAGGTGCAGCGCGTGATCCGTGCCGCGAAGGACGGGTTCTGGACCGAGGAGAACGGCGTGGTGACCGCCGACGGCATCGAGCTTCAGGCGCACGAGTACGACCTGGCGCTGGAGACCACCGGTCGCCCTGAGGGCGAGGCGCTCGCGGTCGTCCCCACCGGGGGCTTCGTGCTGCTGGACACCGCGACCACGCCTGAGCTGGAGGCCGAGGGCCTGGCGCGCGATGTGATCCGTGCCGTGCAGGACACCCGCAAGAAGGCCGACTTCGACGTCAGCGACCGGATCAGCCTGGTGCTGGACTTCTCCGCCGCGGACGAGGCCGAGGCTGTGGCATCCGCCTTCGACATCGCGGATGTCGCGGGGGAGACCCTCGCGCTGGCCTACGAGGTGCGCGCGGCGGGCGCGGTGTACACCGAAGCGGGGATCCTCCCCGGCGAATCGGAGTTCGAGACCACCGTGCCGAAGGGCACCTACGCGAACACCGCCGACTTCACCGTCGCGGTGACCAGGATCGGAGAGGGTGCATGAGCGATCGCAGCAGGGCCGACAAGGTCTACGAGCAGCTGCTTGAGCGCGCCGGAGAGCGCTGGGTGCAGCCCCGCAGGGAGCGCGTCGCGCGCATCCTCGAGCTGCTCGACGACCCTCAGCGCAACTACCGGGTCGTGCACATCACCGGCACGAACGGCAAGACGTCGACGGCGCGGATGATCGAGAGTCTGCTGCGCGCGCACGGGCTTCGCACCGGGCTGTTCACCAGCCCGCACCTGGAGCGGTTCACCGAGCGGATCATGATCGACGGCGAGCCGATCGCGGATGCCGCGATCGCCGACGCCTGGGACGAGACCCTGCCCTTCATCGGCCTGGTCGACGCCGAGCTGGAGGCGGCGGGCGACGCGCCGCTGACGTTCTTCGAGCTGCTCACCGTGCTCGCGTTCGTCGCGGCATCGGATGCACCGGTCGACGTGCTCGTGCTCGAGGTCGGCATGGGCGGGGAGTGGGACTCCACGAACAACGCCGACGGCGACGTCGCGGTGTTCAGTCCGATCGACATCGACCACGCCGACCGCCTGGGCGACACCATCGCGGCCATCGCCGAGGTCAAGGCCGGGATCATCAAGGACGGCGCGTCCGTGGTGTCGGCCGAGCAGCCCGCCGAGGCCGAGGCCGTGCTGCGCCGCGTCGCCGCCGAGCGCGGCGCCCGCATCTCGTTCGCCGGAGCCGACTTCGGTCTCGCCGAGCAGAAGCTCGCCGTCGGCGGTCAGCTGCTCACCGTGCGCGGCCTCGCCGGTCAGTACGCCGACGAGTACCTGCCGCTGTACGGCGCGCACCAGGGACACAACGCCGCCCTCGCGATCGCCGCAGTGGAGGCGCTGATCGGCGACGCGACGCAGCCGATCGCCGGCGACATCCTCGTGGAGGGGCTGCAGAACGCGACCTCGCCCGGTCGCCTGCAGCTGCTCGGCATCGCCCCGACCGTCGTGGTCGACGCCGCGCACAACCCGCACGGCGCTCGCGCGCTCGCGCAGGCGCTGGCGGACAGCTTCGACTTCGACGAGTGGGGCCTCGTGCTCGGTGTGCTCGCCGACAAGGACGCCGCCGGCATCGTCGACGTGCTGCTGCCCTCCGTCGCCGAGGTGTTCGCGACCGCGCCGGACTCGGCGCGCGCCAACGATGCCGACGCGATCGCCGATCTCGTCGAGGAGCACGGGCGCCGCGCGAGCGTGCATCCGACCTTGGCCGAGGCAGCGGATGCCGCGCGCGAGTGGGCCGCGTCCTCGGACCGCCGTGCCGTGATCATCGCGGGCTCCGTCGTGCTGGCAGGGGAAGCGATCGCTCTCTCCGAGGAGGAGGACTGGAAGTCGGGGTGGACCGCGTGAGCGCACGCGCTTCCCGCCCGCAGCGGGCGCCGCGACCGCCGCGGACTCTCGTCCAGAAGCTCGCGCCGATCGTGCTCGGCTTCGAGGCGATCGTGGTGTTCCTCGCGGGGCTCACGATCTTCGGACTGAACGTGCTGCCGGCCGGCATCCCGTCCTGGTGGGGGATCGTCTTCGGCGTGGTGATGGCCCTGCTGATGTGGGCCGTCGCCGGCATGATCACCAAGCCCTGGGCGATCGCCGCCGGCTGGGTGCTGCAGGCGATCGTCGCGCTTTCGGCGATCCTCGTGCCCGCCATCGCGTTCGTGGTGCTGATTTTCGGCGGCATGTGGGCGTATGCGACGATCATGGGGGCCCGCATCGACGCCCGTGCGCCGCGGGCCGAAGCTGAGACTCCGACAGAGAGCGAATGACATGGCTACCGAAGAAACCCTCGTCCTGGTCAAGCCCGACGGCGTCGCCCGCGGTCTGACCGGTGCGATCCTGGCCCGCATCGAGGCGAAGGGCTACGCGCTCGTCGACCTCCGTCTGGTCGAGCCCGACCGCGACGTGCTCGCCGCGCACTACGCCGAGCACGAGGGCAAGCCCTTCTACGAGCCGCTGATCGAGTTCATGATGTCCGGTCCGTCCGTGGCGATCCGCCTCGCGGGCAACCGCGTCATCGAGGGCTTCCGATCGCTCGCCGGCACCACCGACCCGACCACGGCCGCGCCCGGCACGATCCGCGGCGACTTCGGCCGCGACTGGGGTCTGAAGGTGCAGCAGAACCTCGTGCACGGCTCGGACAGCCCCGAGTCGGCGGCCCGTGAGCTGGGCATCTGGTTCAGCTGAATCACGCGCAACCGAAGAAGGGGACGTCCTGAGGGACGTCCCCTTCTTCGCGTTCGGACTCGCGTCAGAACAGGCGCATGAACTCGCCCAGCAGATCTCCGCCGGCCATGTACGACATCACGATGATGACGGCGAAGCACAGGATCGATGCGAGGGGCGTCCACACCATCAGACGGCCGAAGGCCTCCTGCGTCGACGCCTTCTGGGAGAGCGTGCCGTTGCGCCCGAGCTCGACCACGGTGGTGAGGAATGTCGGGATCATGACCAGGTAGGTCAGGCCGCACCACGGGCACAGGGTGTGCAGCGAGAAGAAGGTCTGCCAGATGAGCCAGGCGATGAACACGAACGCGGCCGTGACGCCGAGCCCGAACAGGGCCCAGAACCAGCGCGGGAAGCGCACGCCGGCGAGGACCGCGACACCCATGACGAGCACGGCCATCCAGCCGGTGAGACCGATGATCGGGTTCGGGAAGCCGAACACCGAACCCTGCCAGGAGTCGAGGTTCTTCCCGCACTGCACGAAGAAGCTGACATCGCAGCTCAGCGCGGCCTTCGGATTCTCGAGGCTGATGAACTTGTCCATCGTGAGCTGGAAGGCGGCCCACCAGCCCACCACGCTCGCGAAGATGAGCCAGATGCCGTACCCGATGTGCCGTGTGCGCTGTGCGGTCATGTCGGGATTATCCCAGTGCCGGCTATGCCCGGGACGTGAATCGTCGATGACGCGCGAATCGGCTCGATGCCGCGGGCGGCGCGCCGAAGTGCGATAATGGCATGCAGATGCGACACACTCGCATCGAAGAGACTTCGGGGTACAGCCCCAACGCGGTCCGAGCACACGCCGACCGTCTGTGAGTTCGCGGCAGTACGTGCCGCACGAGTTTTCGCGGAGCACACAGTGCCCTGCGCAGGGAGTACGCCAGAGATGGCCGATCAGAACGATGACAACCAGACCCTTGACCTCGATGCGCTGCTGGAGCAGCCGGTAGCGGCCGAGCCGGCACCCCCGGCGGATGCCGCGGAGGCCGAAGCGGATTCCGCGGAGCCGGAGACCGTCGCCGAGGCAGCGGCCGAGGAGACCCCGGCCGAGGCCGCGGTGGTCGAGGAAGCGCCTTCCGCCGAGCCCGACACCATCGTCGAGGCTGAGGCACCTGCTGAGGCTGAGGCACCTGCTGAGACTGAGGCACCCGTCGAGGCTGAGGTGCCCGCAGAGGAGCCCGCAGCGCCGGCATCCGAGCCGGTGCCCGTCACGGCGGTGACCCTCGGACTGCTGCCCGAGGTCTTCGTGTCGAAGGTCTCCACCCAGCTGCACTTCTACGCGCCCGAGATCGTCCCGCTGCCCGCGCGCCGCGACGACGAGCAGGATGCCGAGAGCGGCAACCGTCGTGGCCGCCGTCGGCGGGGCGAGGGTGACGAGGAGCGCTCCGAGCCGCGTCAGCGCCAGCGCGTCGTCGAGTACATCACCGAGCCGAAGGCGATCAAGGGTTCGACCCGTCTCGAGGCGAAGAAGCAGCGTCGCCGCGACGGCCGCGACGCCGGTCGCCGCCGCCCCGTCGTGACCGAGGCCGAGTTCCTCGCCCGCCGCGAGGCCGTCGACCGCATGATGGTCGTGCGCGCCAAGAACGGCCGCACCCAGATCGGCGTGCTCGAGGACAACGTGCTCGTCGAGCACTACGTCGCCCGCAACCAGGACGCGTCGCTGATCGGCAACGTGTACCTCGGTCGCGTGCAGAACGTGCTGCCCAGCATGGAGGCCGCGTTCGTCGACATCGGCCGCGGCCGCAACGCCGTGCTGTACTCCGGCGAGGTGGACTGGGACGGCGTCGAGACCGGCAACCAGCCGCGTCGCATCGAGCTCGCGCTCAAGCCGGGCGATCGAGTGCTCGTCCAGGTCACCAAGGATCCGGTGGGCCACAAGGGCGCCCGCCTGACCAGTCAGATCTCGCTGCCCGGCCGCTACCTGGTGTACGTGCCGGGCGGGTCGATGAACGGCATCTCGCGCAAGCTGCCCGACAACGAGCGTGCTCGTCTGAAGCGCATCCTCAAGGAGGTGCTGCCCGAGTCGTCCGGCGTGATCGTCCGCACCGCGGCCGAGGGCGCGACCGAGGAACAGCTCACCCGCGACGTGCAGCGACTCACCTCGCAGTGGGAGCACATCCAGAAGCTGGTCGAGTCGCAGTCGGCGCCGTCGCTGCTGCACGCAGAGCCCGACCTGCTGGTCAAGATCGTCCGTGACGTCTTCAACGAGGACTTCACGAAGATGCTCATCCAGGGCGAGGACGCGCAGCGCACCATCCGCGCCTACCTCGAGAGTGTCGCGCCCGACCTGCTCGAGCGCGTCGAGGCATACGAGGACGAGGTCGACCCGTTCGACGCCTTCCGCGTGACCGAGCAGATCGAGAAGGCGCTGGACCGCAAGGTCTGGCTGCCCTCCGGCGGCTCGCTCGTGATCGACCGCACCGAGGCCATGACGGTCGTCGACGTGAACACCGGCAAGTTCGTCGGCTCCGGCGGCAACCTCGAGGAGACCGTCACCAAGAACAACCTCGAGGCGGCGGAGGAGATCGTCCGCCAGCTGCGTCTGCGCGACATCGGCGGCATCATCGTCGTCGACTTCATCGACATGGTGCTCGAGTCCAACCGCGACCTCGTGCTGCGCCGCCTGGTGGAGTGCCTGAGCCGTGACCGCACGAAGCACCAGGTCGCCGAGGTCACCTCGCTCGGCCTTGTGCAGATGACCCGCAAGAAGCTGGGCCTCGGCCTGCTCGAGACGTTCAGCGAGCCCTGCGAGGTCTGCGCCGGCCGCGGCGTGATCGTGCACCACGACCCGGTCGTGAAGCACCGCTCGGCGGGCAGCACGTCCGGTGGCGGCCAGGGCCGTCGCTCGCGCGGCGGCAACAGCAACGGCGGTGGCGGCAACAGCGGCGGCAACAACAACGGCGGCCAGCCCTCTCAGGCTCCCGCGGCCGCGAACGGCGGCACGCACAGCATCACCGAAGGGGCGAAGTCGGCCCTCGCCGCGATCGCCGCCTCCACGATCGTCCCGAACGCCGAGGGCGTCCACATCGAGGTCGAGCAGCCTGCGGAGCCGGCGCCCGAGCGTCCGAAGAAGCGCAAGAAGCGCTCCGAGCGCAAGGGACCCCGCAGCGAGGCCGAGCAGCTGCTCGACTCGGTGCTCGACGCATTGCCCGAGCCGAAGGCTCCCGGCCAGGGCCGCAACCGTCGTCGCGTGACGACCGCCGCGCTCTCCGGCACGCCTGTGGTGCGCCCCGAGCCGGTCGCAGACGCGTCAGCGCCGGTCGCGGGCGGGGATGCGCAGTCCTGACGCGATCAGCCTCCTGAC
Source organism: Microbacterium sp. NPDC057659 (assembly GCF_042799915.1). Lineage (NCBI taxonomy): Bacteria > Bacillati > Actinomycetota > Actinomycetes > Micrococcales > Microbacteriaceae > Microbacterium > Microbacterium sp. NPDC057659. Next base: position 194,374 of record NZ_JBHVHU010000001.1, read on the forward strand.
GAGCTCCTTGCCGCCGACGTGCACCGCACCGGCGGCAAGGAGCTTCGGCACGAGATCCTCGGGGACGTCGTAGTGATCGCGGTCGAACGCGCGCGCGGGCACGCCCTGCGCGAGTGCGAAGGCATGCAGCTCGTCCAGGCTGCTGTCGCTGACCAGGTGCGCCCACAGCCGTCCGTGCGCGGGCCAGCGGGGGTCGTCGACGAGTACAGCCATGTCGCGATCCTAGGACCGGATGCCGGGGGAGGGGTGCGTCACGAGACACACCTCCCGGCTCGCTTTGCGACAGGATGCGGCATCCGGTAAAGTAGTCCCTTGGTGCGCGATCCCTGTCTGCGTTCACGCAGGGCAGGGGCAAGTCCTGCATCCGCATCCGTCGCCAGCGCGACGTTCGCAGGCAACAGTCTTCCCGTGAGAGATTCCGGAGCCCGTTGGGCTCCCTGACGAAACAGGTACGAAGTGGTTTACGCAGTTGTGCGCGCCGGTGGGCGGCAGGAGAAGGTCGAGGTCGGCACGATCGTTCAGCTCGACCGTGTTCAGGCTGCCCAGGGCGAGAAGATCGAGCTGCCCGCAGTGCTGCTCGTCGACGGCGCAGCGGTGACCACCGACGCCGACAAGCTGGCGAAGGTCAAGGTGACCGCTGAGGTCATCGGCAACCTGCGCGGCCCGAAGATCGTCATCCAGAAGTACAAGAACAAGACCGGTTACAAGAAGCGCCAGGGCCACCGTCAGGAGCTCACGCGCGTCAAGATCACCGGCATCAAGTAAGCACCAAGAGGAGCTGACAAATGGCACACAAAAAGGGTGCGAGCTCGACCCGCAACGGTCGTGACTCCAATGCACAGCGCCTCGGCGTGAAGCGCTTCGGCGGCCAGGCCGTCAACGCCGGCGAGATCATCGTCCGCCAGCGCGGCACGCACTTCCACCCCGGCGTCAACGTCGGCCGTGGTGGGGACGACACTCTGTTCGCCCTCGCCGCCGGTTCGGTGGAGTTCGGTGCGAAGGGCGGCCGCAAGGTCGTCAACATCGTCGCCGCTGCCGAGTAATCACAGCAGGCATTACGGACGGGGCGGGCTTCGGCTCGCCCCTTCCGCGTATTCAGGCAGAGGAGTCCTCATGGTCACGTTCGTCGACACCGTCACGCTGCACGTAAAGGGCGGCAAGGGCGGCAACGGCTGCGTGTCGGTGCGCCGCGAGAAGTTCAAGCCGCTCGCCGGCCCCGACGGCGCGAACGGCGGCGACGGTGGCGACGTCGTCCTGATCGCCGACCCGCAGACCACGACACTGCTGTCGTACCACCATGCCCCGCACCGCCACGGCGGCAACGGCGGCTTCGGCATGGGGGACATGCGCTCCGGCGCGGCGGGGGAGCACATGGAGCTCCCGGTGCCGGTCGGCACGGTCGTCAAGGACCCCTCCGGCGAGGTGCTGCACGACATGATCGTGCCGGGCGAGCGTTACGTCGTCGCCGAGGGCGGCCGTGGTGGCCTCGGCAACGCGGCCCTCGCCTCGCCTAAGCGCAAGGCACCCGGCTTCGCGCTGCTCGGCACCCCCGGCTACGAGGGCGACGTCATCCTCGAACTGAAGACCGTCGCCGATGTCGCACTGGTCGGCTACCCCTCCGCCGGCAAGTCCAGCCTGATCGCGGCGATCTCCGCCGCCCGGCCCAAGATCGCGGACTACCCGTTCACCACGCTGCACCCGAACCTCGGCGTCGTGCAGGCCGGCGAGAGCCGCTTCACGGTCGCCGACGTGCCCGGCCTGATCGAGGGCGCCAGCGAGGGCAAGGGCCTCGGACTGGAGTTCCTGCGCCACGTCGAGCGCTGCTCGGCTCTGCTGCACGTGCTCGACTGCGCCACTCTCGAGCCGGGTCGAGACCCGCTCAGCGACCTCGAGGTGATCCTGGCCGAGCTCGCCGCCTACGAGGTGCCCGAGGGGCAGATCCCGCTGCTGGAGCGTCCGCAGCTGGTCGCTCTGAACAAGGTCGACGTGCCCGAGGCCCGCGACCTGGCAGAGATGGTGCGCCCCGACCTCGAGGAGCGCGGCTTCCGCGTGTTCGAGATCTCCACGGTCTCGCACGAGGGCCTGCGGCCGCTGACCTTCGCGCTCGCCGACATCGTCGAGAAGCACCGCGCCGAGCAGGCGGTCGAGGTCCCCGCCGAGCGTATCGTCATCCGCCCGAAGGGCTCCGAGGCCGCGTTCCAGGTGCGCGTCGAGGGCGGCACCTACGGCAACCTGTACCGCATCATCGGCGAGAAGCCGTGGCGCTGGGTGCAGCAGACCGACTTCCAGAACGAGGAGGCCGTCGGCTACCTCGCGGACCGCCTCGAGCGCCTCGGCGTCGAGGATGCTCTGCTGAAGGCCGGCGCCACCGCCGGAGCGACGGTCGTCATCGGCGAAGGCGACGGCGTCGTCTTCGACTGGGAGCCGTCGATCGCCTCGACGGCGGAGCTGCTCACGACTCCGCGCGGCCTGGACGCCCGCCTCGACCCGAACACGCGCCGCACCACGAACGAGCGCCGCGAGCGCTATCACGAGCGGATGGACGCCAAGGCGGCCGCCCGCGCCGAGCTCGAGGCCGAGCGCATCGCCCTGAAGGACAACGCCGTACAGTCCGGCAGCGACGACGAATGACCGTCCGCACCCGCGACGGACTGGCCACGGCCGAGCGCATCGTCGTCAAGGTCGGCTCCTCGTCGATCAGCGGTGAGGCGGCCTGGCGCATCCCGATGCTCGTCGACGCTCTCGCAGCCGCGCACGCGCGCGGCGCGGAGATCGTACTGGTCTCGTCCGGTGCGATCGCGAGCGGCATCCCGTTCCTCTCCCTCGACGCCCGCCCGACCGACCTCGCCACCCAGCAGGCGGCGGCGGCCGTAGGGCAGAACATCCTGGTGTACCGCTACCAGGAGGCGCTGCGCCCGTTCGGGATCGTCGCCGGCCAGGTGCTGCTCACCACCGGCGACCTCGACAACCCCACCTCGCGCAGCAACGCGCGACGCGCGGTCGAGCGGATGCTGGGCCTGCGGGTGCTGCCGATCGTGAACGAGAACGACACCGTCGCGACCCAGGAGATCCGGTTCGGTGACAACGACCGCCTCGCGGCCCTCGTCGCTCAGCTGGTGCAGGCCGATGCGCTCGTGCTGCTCAGCGACATCGAGTCGCTGTACACGAAGCCCCCCACGGACCCGTCGGCCGAGCCGATCGACGTCATCGCAGCCGGGGCCGACCTCTCCGGACTGCAGTTCGGCGCCACCGTGGTGAACAGCGTGGGCACGGGGGGAGCCGCGACCAAGGTGTCGGCGGCGAGGCTCGCCGCGGCATCCGGCATCGGCGTGCTGGTGACCAGCGCGGACCTCGTGGCGCAGGCGCTGCAGGGCGACGAGATCGGCACCTGGTTCGAGCCCGCCGTCACCGGCTCCTGAGCGTCCTTCGTCTCGCTTCGCTCGCTCAGGACCCGGGGACGGAGAAGGGCGTCACACCGGCATCTGCGGCATCCGCCGCGTCCTAGACTGACCGGATGAGTGCCGACACCCTCACCGACACCGCGCAGGACCGTCTCGCGCGCGCGAAGGACGCCTCCCGCGAGGTCGCCCGGCTCACCAGTGCCGACAAGGCGCACATCCTGCATGCGATCGCCGACGCGATAGAGGCTCAGGCGGCGCGGATCATCGCCGCCAACGGCGAGGACATCACCCGTGGCGAGGAATCCGGGATCGGCGACGCCCTCATCGACCGGCTGCGCCTGGACGAGAGGCGTGTCGCGGCCCTGGCATCCGCCGTCCGTGACGTCGCCACCCTGCCCGATCCGATCGGGCAGGTCGTCGGCGGCCACCGGATGCCGAACGGCGTCGCGCTGGAGCAGGTGCGCGTGCCGTTCGGCGTGATCGGCGCGATCTACGAGGCCCGCCCGAACGTCACGGTCGACATCGCGGCGCTCGCGCTGCGCGCGGGCAACGCGGTCGTGCTGCGCGGCGGCAGCGCCGCTCGCAGCTCGAACACCGTGCTCGTCGAGGTCATGCGCGATGCGCTCGAAGCCGCGGGCGTGACACCGGAGGCGATCCAGACGGTCGACGACTTCGGTCGTGACGGTGCGAAGGCGCTCATGCACGGGCGCGGCTTCATCGACGTCCTCGTACCCCGCGGCTCCGCCGCGCTCATCCAGACGGTGGTCACCGAGTCGACCGTGCCGGTGATCGAGACCGGTGCCGGCGTGGTGCACATCGTGCTGGACAGCACGGCGCCGGAGGACTGGGCGCGCGACATCGTCGTCAACGCCAAGGTGCAGCGCCCCAGCGTGTGCAACGCCGTCGAGACGGTCCTGGTACTGAGGGACGCGGCGGATCGCCTGGTGCCCCTGGTCGTCGCCGCCCTCCAGGAGCAGGGCGTGACCGTGCACGGCGACGGTCCGGTCGCCGCCCTCGCCGCCGACGTCGTGCCGGCCACAGAGGAGGACTGGGCGACGGAGTACCTCAGCCTCGATGTCTCGATGCGCGTCGTCGACGATCTCGACAGCGCGCTGGAGCACATCCGGCAGTACAGCACCGGGCACACCGAGTCGATCATCACCACCGACGCCCGCAACGCCGAGCGGTTCCTCGCCGAGGTCGACTCGGCCGTCGTCATGGCGAACGCGTCGACTCGGTTCACCGACGGCGCGGAGTTCGGCTTCGGTGCCGAAGTCGGCATCTCCACGCAGAAGCTGCACACCAGGGGGCCGATGGGGCTGGCGGAGCTGACCAGCACGAAATGGCTGGCACGTGGGACAGGTCAGATCCGCGCCTGAGCACTAGACTGGGGTGGTCTTTCTCCCCGAGGTGGGGAACCCGGTCAGAAACGGAGTCACGATGAATCTCGTCGCACAGGTCGCGATGGCAGCAGCCGAGACGGAGCACCACGGCAATATCGCCGCAGAGACCGTCATCTTCGGCATCATCGCGGCGTGCGTGTTCGCCGCGCTCGCCCTCGTGACGCTCTCGTACAAGAACGTCGCGAACCGCCACTCGGCCAAGGCCGAGGCCTACGCGCAGCGCCACGGCAAGGATGGTCACAAGGCGGGGCACGGCCACTGAGGCCACCTTCCGCATGGAGACATCCACACGGCGCGCTCCGCGTATCGGAGTGATGGGCGGAACATTCGATCCGATCCATCATGGCCACCTTGTCGCGGCCAGCGAGGTCGCGCACTCGTTCGATCTGGACGAGGTGGTCTTCGTGCCGACCGGGCAGCCGTGGCAGAAGAAGGATGTCTCGCACAGCGAGCACCGATACCTGATGACCGTCATCGCGACGGCCTCAAACCCTGGTTTCACCGTCAGCAGGGTCGATATCGACCGCGACGGACCGACGTACACGATCGACACTCTGAAGGATCTCCAGCGCGAAAGACCTGATGCAGAGCTTTTTTTCATCACGGGCGCAGATGCCGTAGCGCAAATTCTCAGTTGGAGAGACCATGATGAGTTGTGGGACTTGGCTCATTTCGTCGCCGTCTCGCGCCCAGGGCACATCCTGAGCACGGACGGACTCCCGAGTGACGATGTGAGCCAGCTCGAGGTTCCGGCGCTGTCGATCTCGTCGACGGACTGCCGGGAACGGGTGCGCTCCGGCGAGCCCGTCTGGTACCTCGTTCCCGACGGAGTCGTCCAATACATCGCGAAGCATCATCTGTATCGGAGCAGGGCATGAGTACATCGGATCAGAACGGAGGGGCACCGCTGACGCGCAAGCAGATGCGGGAGCTCCGGCTGACCGGCTCGACGCCGGTCATCGAAGAGGTGGCCGTCGCGCCCGCGGCTCCCGCCGCGACCGTGGCGCCTGTGGCGACCGCGGCGCCTGTCGCGACCATCGCGCCTGTGGCGCCCGCGCCCGTGATGCCCCGCGCAGCGGATCCGGTGCCGCTGCCCCCTGCACCTGTTCCCGATGCCGCCGTCGATCTCGGCACGACGCCGCTGACCCGCCGTCAGGTCCGTGAGCAGGAGCGCATCCGCACGGCATCCGTTCCGGTGATCTCTTCGGTCCAGATGCAGAGTGATCCTGTCGTCGCGCAGGTGCCCGAGACCGTCAGCGTCGGCGGTGCTCCTGCAGCACCGGCACCCATCGCTCCGACGCCCATCGCCCCGATTCCGGTCGTGCCGGTGCGCGAGCCGCAGCCCGAGATGGTTTCCGACGTGCCGTTGTTCCCGGTGGCAGAGACCTCGGTCGCTCCCGTCCAGGCGCCCTCCCGGTCGGGAGACCAGGACGCACTGGCCGCGATGTTCGAGACGCCGGTCGCCAAGGCGCCGATCGCACCGGCCCCGATCGCGCCGTCTCCGATCGCGCCGACCCCGGTCCAGGAGTACGCGGAGCCCGCCGCGCCGGTGCAGAAGACCCCTCTCGTGGAGAGCGCGCCCGCGCCGCAGGCCGCGCCCGTCCAGGCGCCCCGTCCGCAGGTCAGTCCCGACTTCGGCCGCTCCGTCTCGGAGCAGGCATCCGAGATCCCGGCGTTCTCGGGCACGTTCGACGACATCGTCGGCGACTCCACGGGATCGCAGCACTCCGCGCCCAGCGCTCTCATCTACACCCAGCCGACCGAGGCCTCGCTCTCGGGCCCGGTGGCCGCGACGGGCGAGGTGCTCGTGACCGGCACCTACGAGCTGCCTCGCGGTCTCGGCTCGCAGGGGCACGCCGGCACCGCTGACGGCAAGGAGGTCGACGTCGTCCTGATCGACGGCGAGCTGCCGCCGACCTCGTCTCCGACGCCGATCGCCGCGAGTGCCGCGGTCAGCACGTCCAAGCCCGCCGGTGAGGTCATCCGACCCCCGGCGCCCGAAAAGGGCAACCGCCTGATGATGACTCTGGCGATCGTCGCCGGTGGCCTCGCGCTCCTGCTGGGAACCGCGCTGGTCATCGCCTTCAGTACGAATGTGTTTTGATGCAGGCTTTTGAGAACTCCGTCCAGATGCTGCAGGTCGCAGCCCAGGCTGCTGTCGACAAGGGCGGGGAGGACCTGGTCGCGCTCGACGTGTCGCAGCCGCTGCCGCTGGTCGACATCTTCCTGCTCGTCACCGGTAACAGCGAGCGCAACGTCGCCGCGATCGCCGACGAGGTCGAGGACCGCCTGCTCGAGGCCGGCCATCGGCGTGTGCGCCGCGAGGGCCGTGCCGAGTCGCGCTGGGTGCTGCTGGACTTCGGCGACCTGATCGTGCACGTGTTCCACTCCGAGGAGCGCGAGTACTACGGGCTGGAGCGGCTCTGGAAGGACTGCCCGACCGTGCCGGTCGGTGTCGCGGAGCCGGCCGAGCGCGCCTGACGATGGCGGTTCACCTCGTCACCGGCGCGGGCTCGGGCATCGGCGCGGCTCTCGCGCGGCGGCTGCTGCAGCGTGGCGACGAGCTCGTGCTGCTGGCACGGGATGCCGGACGAGCACGTCAGATCGCCGCGGAGTTCCCCGGCGCGTCGACGCTCGTCGGCGACCTCGCGCAGCCGGGCAGACTGTCGTGGGCGCTGTCGAAGCAGCCGATCCCGGAGCGGATCGACTCCGTCGTGCATGCGGCGGGCGTCGTGGACCTGGGGTCGGTCGCCGATCTGCCGGTCGCGCTCTGGGAGCACCAGCTCGCCGTGAATCTCATGGGTCCTGCCGAGCTCACCCGGCTGCTGCTGCCGGTGCTGCGCGTCTCGCGCGGGCAGATCGTGTTCGTGAACTCGGGCGCCGGGCTGAACGCCCACGCCGGATGGTCGGCCTATGCCGCCTCGAAGCACGGGCTGAAGGCTCTCGCTGATGCGCTCCGTGCCGAGGAGCGCCAGAACGGTGTCCGCGTCACTTCGGTGTATCCGGGGCGGACCGCGACGCCGATGCAGGAGCGGGTGCACCAGCAGGAGGGGCAGGAGTACCGTCCGGAGCGGTTCATCGATCCGGAGTCCGTCGTGACGAGCATCCTCACCGCTCTCGACCTTCCGCGCGACGCGGAGATCACCGACCTCACCGTGCGGCCGGGCGCGTGAGGGCGAAACACCCGGGATGCGAGCACGATTCGCGAACGCCCGGAATCGTGTTGTAAGCTGAACGGGTTGCCGCGGAGGAATCCACGGCGAAGATGGGCCTGTGGCGCAGCTGGTAGCGCACCTGCATGGCATGCAGGGGGTCAGGGGTTCGAGTCCCCTCAGGTCCACCAACGAAAGCCCCCGGTTCGCCGGGGGCTTTCTTCGTCCGGTGACGAAGGAGAGGCCGATGACCGACGCGGATTGGCCGGGCATTCTCGATCCGGATGCACTGAATCCGGAGCGCGTCGACGCTGCCGATCGCCTCGCGGACGCAGCGAAGGCCAACGACTGGCAGGCGGTGTTCGCTCTCTTGGACGTCCCGACCCGTGCAGACGTCAATCAGTGGCGGATCGGCGGGTCGTCCTGGTTCGCCCCGCTGCATCAGGCCGCCTTCCTCGGCGCGCCGGCCGGGGTGGTCGAGGATCTCCTGCGGCGTGGCGCGTGGCGCTCGCTCCGGAACGCCGACGGTGATCGCCCGATCGACCTCGCCGAGAAGAGGGGCCACCGTCATCTGCTCGACGCGCTCGCCGTGCACACGCCCGATGATCGCGAGCGGCGACGCTTCGCGGCGTGGGATCGGCACCTGCTCGCTCTGATCGCGGAGCGCATCGCGAGGCTCGATCCCGTGAGGTTCCGGCCGGTGCCGACGGAGGTCATCGCCCTCGAGCGGTTCGAGACACTGTGGTTCGGCTATCCCGGTATGTACGGAGGCTTCGGCATGTCGATCCACCGGGGCCGGGTCTTCGTGGAGAGCTGGTCGCGCGTGGTCGGCGGTTCCGGCCAGGCGCACGTCATCACCGAGGACGGATGCGTGCTGGTCGAGGAGGGGTTCGTGTGAGATCGTCGCGGCTGCGCCTCCGCACTAGGCTGGAGGATGCTGCTCTGCGCGGAACCATGCGGGATCGGCACGGTTTTCAGGGATCTTCGGGAGCAGCGTGACGGGTAGTCGAGCAGAGGTCGCCTATCTGCGCGCACTCGCGGCCTTCAAGACCCCGACCCTCGACCTGCTGCACGGCCGCTATGCGCCCTTCGTCGTCTCGGCGCTCAGCCTGATGTTCTCGGCGGACCGCCCGACCGTGGCGGTCGCCGACGCGCACGTCGAGGTGGGGGAGATGCTCGACCAGCTCCGTGCCGACGGCTACGAGGACGACCGCAGGCGCCTCCCGGCGGCATCCGGTCGTGAGGTGTGCCGGTACTGGGTGAAGGTCGGTTGGCTCGGCCAGCAGATCGACGGCGAGACCGAGGTGTACCGCCTCACTGCGCATGCCGTGCGCGCGCTGGAGATCGCGGATCTCACCGGCGGCGGCTCCCGCGTCTCCAACTCCCGCGTGCGGACCCTGCTCGAGGCCGTCGAGCGCCTCGCCGGCAACGCCGACGGCGACCCCGCACGCCGTCTGAAGCGACTGAAGGCCGAGCGCGATGCGCTCGACGCCCAGATCGAGGCGCTCGAGAACGGCCCCGCCGATCCCGTCCCCGACGACGAGTTGCTCGAAGAGGCCGAGAACGTCCTGCACCTCTCCCGCGGCCTGCCCGCCGACTTCACCCGCGTCGCGGAGTCGATCAAGGCGATGCAGCGCGATGTCATCCGCGACTTGCGTCGCGACGAGCGCCCGACCGGCGAGGTGTTGCGCGAGTACCTGCTGCGCGGACAGCAGGTCATGCAGTCCACTCGTGAGGGGCAGGCGTTCGCCGGCGCCCTGCGCCTGATCGGCGACCCGGAGCGCATCGACGAGCTCACCGAACAGCTGCACGGCCTGCTCTCGCGCCCCTTCGCCGAGATGCTGGACGCCACCCAACGCACCGAGCTCGACATGATCGGACGTCGCATGGAGCTCGGCGTGCAGGAGGTGCTCACCGCGCAGCGCCGCGCCTCGCACGTGATCGCGGGGCAGGTTCGCACCCACGACCCGGTCCGCGACCGTCAGGTCGACGAGCTGCTGCGCGACGTGATCTCGGGGTTGCAGGCCTGGACGCAGACGCGCACCCCGGAGACACCGGTGGAGCCGCTGCGCCGGCTGCCTGTCGCGAGCATCGGGCACCTGCGGCAGTCGCTCGGCGACATCCGCCCGCCCGGGGCACCCGCGGCGCTCGCGTCGCAGGGGCAGGACGTCGAGTTCCTCGACGCCGACACCCGCGCCTGGGGCGGTCCGCACTACGCCGAGCTCGAGGCCTACGTCGCCGGTCTCGGCGACACGTTCGACCTCGGTGAGGCCTTCGAGGGCGCCGCCGACATCACCCGCCGCCCGGTCGACCTGCTCGGCCTGCTCGAGATCGCGCACCGCGGCGCGCTCGAGAGCGGCGACGGAGTCTCGATCGTCGAGGCCGTGCGTCCCGACGGCACCGCGCGCCGGTTCGCCTTCGAGGCCGTGACCGCACACGCGAGGAAGGAATCGGAATGATCGAGGATGCCACGACAGGAGGCTTCATCGCCCCCGTCGCCATGGAGGACGACCTCGCCGAGCTGTTCCCCGGCGACCGCGGGGTGCTCGACCCCGAGGTGCGCCGCACGCTCGCGCTGATCCTGCACCGGAGGTTCCTTCTCGCCGAGCGCAACCGCACCGAGTGGCGCACCCTGCTCGACAACCAGACGGTGATCGAGTCGCGCCTGAACGACCTCTACATCCGGCTCGTCGTCGACCACGAGCACGGGCTGGCGTACAAGCAGCAGATCCGCATCGAGGAGCTCGACATCCCGATCCTGTTGCGCGACACGCCCTATACCCGCTCCGAGACCCTCGTGCTCGTGCACCTGCGCACCGTGTACGAGCGCGAGAGCGTCGCGGGCGAGGCCGCGCCCCGGATCGACATCGAGGACGTCGAGCAGACCGTGCTGAGCTACTTCACCGACGCCGACGGCGACATCTCGCGCCGCCAGAAGGCGGTGCGCGACGCGATGCGCAAGCTGTCGAACGACGGAATCATCAGTGAGGAGACCACCGGTCGCTACCGGATCGGCCCGCTGGTCGAGGTCGTGCTGAGCGCCGAGAAGCTCACCGAGCTGCGCGACTGGCTGCGCGAGACGGCCGCCGAGCGCCTGGCGGGATCGGATGCCGCGGACGCCGAGGAAGCCCTGGAGGACGTCAGCTCATGACCATGGTCGACACGCTCTTCGGTCTCATCCCTGAGGCCTCCCGCGGACAGCAGTGGGTCGCCGAGGACCTCCAGCTGGTGAACTGGGGCGGCTACGACGGCGGCCCGCATCGGGTGCGGTTCTCACCGGCGGCGACGCTGCTCTGCGGTGGCTCAGGCTCGGGCAAGTCCACTCTCATGGACGCGTACATCGCGCTGATGATGCCGCACACCACGCCCTTCAACGGCGCGTCGAACGGCGGCGTCACCGGCCGGCCGCGTGGCGACGAGCAGCGCAACGTGCTCTCCTACGGCCGCGGCAAGCTCGACGAGACCCGCACCGAGGAGGGCACCAAGGTGCAGGTGCTCCGCGGTGACGGCGAAGACACCTGGACCGCGATCGCCATGACGTGGCGCGACCACGACGACTCCCGGTTCACCGCCGTGCGCGCCTGGTACATCCCGGCCGGCGCTCGCGTCCTGGAGGACACCGTGCGCGTGCGCGCCACCGTCAACAGCGCCTTCGACCTCGCCGGCCTCGAGAAGGCCGCCGCGCAGCGGCTCACCGACGCATCCGTCCGCGCCGCCGGACTCGAGCCGGTCGGCACCGACCGCGAGTTCTCCGCTCGGCTGCACTCGGTGCTGGGCATCGGCGCCGCCGGTGCCGGAGCGAACGCGATGAGCCTGCTCGCCCGCATCCAGGCTGGCCAGCAGATCACCACCGTCGACGACCTCTACAAGCGCCTCGTGCTCGAGGAGCCCGAGACCATGCGCACCGCGGACGCCGTGGTGCAGCACTTCGACGAGCTGGAGAGCACCAAGCAGCGCATGCTGGTGGCGCGCCAGCAGGTCGCCGCTCTCGAGCCCATCCGCGACCTGCGCCGCCGCATCGACGGCGCCGCGGAGCGGATGCTGCTGATCGATGCGGTCGGCGTCTTCGACGACCCGTCCTCGATCGCCTCGCTGTGGAAGGCGGAGCGGCGGATGGACCTGCTCCGCGAGGTCGAGGACGAGCTGCGCGATCGCCGACGCGAGCTCGACGCGCAGGTGCGCGAGAAGCGCGTGCAGGCGGATGCCGCCGAGACCGAGCACGACGGCCTGCGCGACCTGCTGCGCGAGCGCGGCGGCGACCGGCTGGAGACCGCGCAGCGCGAGCTGCGCGGCGTGCAGCATCGCCTCGATGAGGCGCGCGCCCAGCGGGAGCGCCTCGACGACGACCTCCGGGTGCTCGGCTCCGAAGCCGGTGGCAGGGCGGAGTTCGAGAAGATCGTCGCCCGCGGTCGCGCGGTGCTCGCCGATGCGGATGCGAAGGGCAGGGCCCGCGAGGCCTGGGCCGAGGCGCGGCGCACCCGCGACGGACTGCGCAGCGAGCTCGCACAGCGCGAGCGCGCACTCGACGAGGCATCCGGTTTCGCCGGGAACATCCCCGCTGATCTCTACCGCTCGCGGGAGCTGCTCGCCGAGGCGGCAGGGCTCCAGCCGCACCAGCTGCCCTTCGTCGGTGAGCTGATCGAGGTGCGCACCGAGTACGAGCCGTGGCGGGAGGCCTTCAACCTGGCGCTCGGCGGCTTCGCCACCACCGTGCTGATCGACACGACCGACCTCGACCGGTTCCGCACCGCGATCGACGGCGTGCGCACGCCGCGCCGGCTCACCTACCAGGGCGTGCACACGGGGCTGCGGTCCAGCGGCGGGGGAGCGGAGGACCGCATGCCGGGCCGCCTCGACTACGCCGACACGGCGTTCACCGGCTGGTTGCAGGTGCGTCTCGCGGAGCGCTTCGACTTCGTCTGCGTGAACTCCGCGGCCGAGCTCGCTCGCCACGACCAGGCACTGACCATCACAGGGCAGATGTCCCGCGGAGATCAGGGCGCGCACGGCGGTCACGGCCGTGCGAACGTGCTGGGCTTCTCGAACCGCACCCGCCTGCGCGAGCTCGAGGCGGCGGTCACCGAGCTGCAGCCGACGCTCGAGCGTGCAGACGCCGAGGTGTCCGCCGCCGAGACCGCGCTCGACCGCTTCGACGCCGAGCGCGCCGCCTATGCGCGCATCGTCGACGTGGTCTGGGAGAGCGTCGACGTCGACGCACTGACCGCGGAACAGGAGCGCTGGCAGCGCATCGAGGCCGAGGTCGGCGAGGAGAACCCCGACATCGCAGGGATCGCCGCGCAGATCGAGAAGTCCAAGAGACTGCTCGTGCGCCTGCGCGAGGAGATCGGCGCCGCGACGGCCGAACGGCAGCAGGTCGAGGACCGATGGGCGCGGATCACCGACGACGTCGACGCCGGACAGGCGCTGATCGACGAGGCTGCTGCGGCGGACCGCACCGTGGAAGCCGAGCAGGCGCAGTACCTGGACGAGCGCTTCGCGACCCCGCCCTCCGCCAAGGCCGCGCCCTCGGTGCTGCTGGAGCGCTTCGACGGTGCACTGGGTACCGCGGGCACCAGGCTCACCGAGGACCGGGCCGCCGCCTTCGACGCGCATCATGAGCAGCGCGAGGCCATGCGGCGGCTGATGGCCGGGTTCCTGGAACGGTGGGACAACCCGAACCTGCTCGCAGACCCCGACCTCTACGTCGACGACTTCGAGAACATCCTCGACGCGCTCGAGACCAGCGGGCTGCACCGGCTGGAGAGCGAGTGGCGGGACAGCCTGGTGCACCTCTCCGGCAACGACCTCACGAATCTCGACTCCACACTCGGCCGCGCGCTACGGGAGATCCGCGAGCGGATCGAGCCGATCAACGGCATCATGCAGGACCTGCCGTTCTACGACGACCACCATCGCCTGCAGATCACCACACGGGAGAGCCAGTCCGAGGCGCGCAAGCGGTTCCGCCGCGACCTCCGCGAGGTCCGAGGTCTCATCGAGGCCGCGTCGACCGACCAGGAGCGCGAGCACGCCTACCGGCGGATGTCGCGCCTGATCGGCCACCTGCGGCGCTCCGCGCCCGACTTCGCCGACCTCATCGACGTGCGCAACCACGTGCGGGTGAGCGCGGAGCGGGTCACGGTCGACACGAAGCAGCACGTCGCGCTCTACGACCACATCGGCGAGAAGTCCGGCGGTGAGTCGCAGGAGCTCATCGCGTTCATCGTCGGCGCGGCTCTGCGCTACCAGCTCGGGGATGCCGGGGCCGAGCGCCCGCGGTACGCACCCGTGTTCATGGACGAGGCGCTGATCAAGGCCGATGCGCACTTCACCAAGCGCGCGATCGGCGCCTGGCGCGGCCTCGGCTTCCAGCTGGTCATCGGCGCCCCGAACGACAAGTACAGCGCCATCGAGCCGCACGTCGACGTCGAGTACGACATCCTCAAGGACACCCAGGGCCGCTCCTGGGCGCGGCTCAAGGTCGCATTGCCGGAGGAGCCCCAGACCCTCGCGCAGGTCTGATCAGCATGCCCCTCGCACCCTCAGCCCCGGCATCCGCCGCGTACCGGCTGCCCAACGGCCAGGTGCCGGCGCTCGCCGTGCTGCGGCATCCACGGCTGCTGAGCACCGAGGTGCTCGCAGGCATGGTGACCACGCTCGCGCTGATCCCCGAGGTCATCTCGTTCTCGCTCATCTCGGGCGTCGGGCCGGACGTGGCGCTGATCTCGTCGGTGACGCTGGCCATCGCGATGTCGTTCCTCGGCGGACGACCGGCGATGGTCTCGGCCGCGGCCGGATCCGTCGCACTGGTGATCGCGCCGATGGTCGCCGCGCACGGCACCGAGTACGTGCTGCCCACCGTCCTGCTCACCGGCATTCTCCAGGTTCTGTTCGGTGTGTTCGGTCTCGCGCGACTCGTCCGGTACATCCCGCGCTCTGTCATGATCGGGTTCGTGAACGCGCTCGGCGTGCTCATCTTCCTGGCGCAGGTCACGCACGTGATCGACGTGCCGTGGATGGTCTATCCGCTGTTCGCCGTGACGATCCTCATCGTCGTGCTGCTGCCGAAGCTCACCACCGCGGTGCCCGCGCCTCTGGTCGCGATCGTGGTCGTCACGGCCGCAGCGATGGTCTTCGGGCTGAACGTGCCGACCGTCGGAGACGAGGGCTCGGTGAGCGGCGGGCTGCCCGGCCTCACGCCGTGGACGGTGCCCTTCGACCTGACGACGCTGCAGATCATCCTGCCGACGGCCGTCGGCGCCGCCCTGGTCGGCCTCCTGGAGAGCCTGCTCACGGCGAAGCTCGTCGACGATCTCACCGACAGCCGCTCCTCGAAGTCCCGCGAGTCGTGGGGGCTCGGCGTCGCGAACATCCTGGCCGGATTCTGGGGCGGCGTCGCCGGCTGCGCGATGATCGGTCAGACGGTCGTGAACGTGCAGCTCGGCCGGGCGCGCAGCCGCGTCTCGACCGTTGTCGCCGGGCTGTTCCTGCTGCTGCTCGTGGCAGTGCTCTCCCCGGTGATGGCCGCGATCCCGATGGCCGCCCTCGCCGCCGTGATGATGGTCGTCGCGCTGCGCACGATCGACTGGCACAGCGTGCGTCCGTCGACCCTGAAGCGGATGCCGCTCTCGGAGACCGTCGTGATGCTCGTCACGGTCGCCGTCGTCGTCGCGACGGGCAACCTCGCGATCGGCGTGGGCGTCGGCGTGCTGCTGGCCCTCGTGCTGTTCGCCCGCCGGATCGCGCACGTGACCTCCGTCGAGCGGGAGCTCGCCGACGACGGGACCGTCGCGCACTACCGGGTGCTCGGTCCGCTCTTCTTCGCGTCGAGCAACGATCTGGTGGACCGGTTCTCGTACGTCGACGACCCGGAGCGCATCGTCATCGACTTCACCGCCTCGCACGTCTGGGACGCCTCCAGCGTCGCCGCTCTCGACGCGATCGAGACCAGGTACGCCGCACACGGCGCGACGGTCGAGCTGATCGGGCTGAACGCGCACAGTCGCGCCTTCCACGGCCGACTGACAGGCTCCCTCGACGGCTCGGCATGAGAGGGGGCGCCGGGCGCCGCAGCATCCGACGCCCCGATCCGGCGGGTGCGAAGACTCAGCCCACCATCTCGCCGTCCTTCGCGACGACCCTGCCACCGCGCAGGATGTAGTCGCGCTTCGGCTGGTCGATGACGACCTGCGGGATGTTCTCGCCGTCGATGATCATCATGTCGGCGGGGGAGCCGACCTCGAGCGTTGCGTGGGCGAGCCCCATCACGTCGGCGCCGCCTGTGGCGGCGAGGTCGAAGCCGCGCACGAGGTCCTCATCCACGCGGGCGCCGCTGACGAAGCCGAGGATCCAGGTGCGGTGCAGCATGTCGGCGTTGCCGTAGGGGCTCCAGTTGTCGCGAATGCCGTCCGAACCGAGGCCGACGGGGATGCCGAGCTCGCGCAGCCTCTTGAAGGGCAGCAGGCCGCTGCGCGGCGCGACGGTCGTCAGCGTGACGTTCAGATCCGCGATCTCCGCGGCCAGCTCGTCCTGCACCGCCTGCGACTGGCTGGGGATCGCGAACGCGTGGCTGATGTTGACCTGGCCGTCGGTGAGCCCGGCGGCACGGGTGCGGGCGAGGATGTCGCGCAGTGAGTGCAGACCCATCTCGCCGCTCTCGTGCAGATGGATGTCGATGCCCACGCCGTGCCTTGTGGCGATGCCGAACACCGCGTCCAGCTGCTGGGTCGCGAACTCGGCGCCGTCGAAGGCGGTCGGGTCGATGCCGCCGACGAAGTCGATCACGCCGTCGCGGGCGGCCCTGTCCAGCAAGTCGATGGTGCCGGGGGCGACCATGACGCCCTGCTGCGGGAACCCTACGATCTGCATGTCGAGGATGCCGCGGAGCTTCTCCTGCGCGGCGCGCATGCCCTCCACCTCGGACAGCCCGTACGCGGGTGCGACATCGCCGTGCGCGCGGACGCCGCGGGTGCCGGTGGCCACCGCGTGGCGCAGCAGGCCCAGCGCCCTTTCCGCGGTCGGCTTGCTGAGCCCCTTGGCGAACTCGATGTCGCCGGCGGCGACCTCCTTGGTGCCCGACGCCGGCTTCCGGCTCTGCCACTTCTCGCCCCAGCCGGTCTTGGCGGGGTGGATGTGCGCGTCGATGAGCGTGGGGAGGGCGAGACGGCCGCGGCCGTTGATCTCGAAGACGCGGGTGCCTCGGGGAACGCGGTCGACGAGCACGCCGTCGTGGCAGATCAGGTCGCGCGTCGCCCCGCCGAACGGCCTCACATTGCGGAGGACGACGACCTCGGCGTCCTTCGGTCCCTTGGAGTCGGAGCCGGGGCCGCTCGATGCGGCAGTGGCCGGCGCGGCGCCGAGCAGGCCGGCGCCCGCGGTGGCGACGGCGATCGCTGCGCCGCCCTGCAGCAGCTGCCGACGCGATGCCTTCATTTCCGTGGGGGCGCTCACGGGTTGGGGATCCGTGTTCTCCATCGTTCTCTCCTCATACTTCGTCGTGTGAAATGGTCGACCGAATCACCATTTGGTATACCGGACGCCGTGACGCACCACGATAGCCGCGATCGGCGGGTGACGCACGCCCGACACCCGGCGCATGGGACCCATTGCGCTCGAGCGCCGTCCGGGTAAGGATGATCTGCGTTGCGTGCAGAATGAGGGACGATGGCGTTTGCAGTGAGGCGGGCCGGTCAGCATGCCGGTCGGCTGACGCTGGTCGGCCTCGTCGTGGCACTGGTCGTGGCCGGCATCGGCGGTCTCGACGCGGTCGCCGAGCGGATGCTGCAGGACGGCGCCGCGCGCATGATGACGGACGCCGAGCCCGATGCGCGCACCGTTCGCCTCGTCGCCGATGAGGCGTCGGATGCGGCGAAGCAGGACGCCGCAGTGCGCGACGCGATCGCGGCGGCGTTCGCCGGCTCGGACATCGTCGTGGCGCGCCAGGCGACAGCCGACGTACGGGCAGCGAGCCGCGCGGATCGCTTCGACATCGGGCTGCTCGACGACGAGCGGGTCCCGGTCCTCGCCACGCTGGCCGAGGGCGCCTGGCCGAAGGCAAGCGGTCAGGTCGCGCTTTCGGCCGCGGCCGCCGACCGGGCGCATCTCGGCGTCGGCGACGTGATCGTCCTCTCCGACCCGTCTGTCCTGAACGGCGTCGCCACGGAACTCAGGGTCGTGGGCACCTGGACCCCTCGCGACGCCAGCGACCCCGCCTGGCACGGTGACCCGTCCGTCGTCTCCGGCGAGAACGACGACGTGATCGGCCCGGCACTGGTCTCGGCCGGCGCACTGTCGGAGCTTCCCGACCCGCCGCAGGTGACGTGGGAGATCGCACCGGCCGATGCCGATCTGGCCGCGATCCCCGGGCTGCAGTCCGGCGTGCGCGCGCTGCAGGACGTGCCAGAGGTCGTCGACCCCGAAGGCCGGCACAACATGGATGTCGTCGGCTCGCTCGGCGCCACCCTGCAGCGCCAGGCTCTCGCGGTCGCGGGCACCAGAGGGCTGCTGGTGGCGCCGCTGCTGATCATCGCGCTGCTCGGCGCCCTGGTGCTGGGAGTCGTGCTTTTCACGCTGTCTGCCGCCCGAGAGGAGGAGGTGGCCCTGCTGCGTGCGCGCGGGGCATCCGGACGGCGTCTGGCGCTTGGGGCGGCAGCCGAGTCGGCGCTCCTCGCTTCGGCCGGCGCTCTGCTGGCACTGGGCGGGCTCGCGGTGTTCGGGAGCGTGACGACGACGCTCGCGCTGGTCGCCCTCGGCGCCGTCGTGTTCCCCGCTGTCGTCGCGGTGCTGTTCACCCTGCGCGTGGCCGGAGGCGCCGACGGAGCGCACCCCGCGCGCAGCGATGCCGGGCTGCGCACGCTCCCCGCACTGATCCTGCCCGCCCTGGTGGCCGTCGCCTTCGCGGCGCTGGCCACCTGGCAGCTGTTCTCCGGGGGTTCGGTCCTGCGTCCGGATGGGAGCACCGACGCGCTGGCCGCGACTGCTCCCGCGCTTCTCGTCATCGCCGCGTGCGCACTCGTGCCCGTGCTCGCCGCGCCGCTCGCCGCGCTGCTGGAGAGACTGCTGCGCCGCACGAGCGGGATAGCGCCGATCCTGCCGCTGCGGCAGATCGCGCGCCGCATCGGCGGCACTGCCGTCGCGATCCTGTGCCTCGCCCTCGCCGCGGCCTCTGTCGCGCTCGCGGTCGCGGCGCCGGCAGTGGCATCCGCCGCCGAGCAGCGCGCCCTCGACGCCGCGCTGGGCGGGGATGTCCGGATGATCGCCGAGGGCGGTGTGGACGTCACGGCCGACGAGGCGGGCGCCTGGAAGGGCGTGACGTCCGCGGCCGACATCCTGCGCACCCCGCTCGCGGTCGGCACTGACGCGGTCGACCTTCTCGCCGGTCCCGCGGATGCTCTCGGCCTCGCCGGACCGATCGATGACGGATCCGGGGACATCGTCGGGGCGGAGATCACGAAGAGCCTCGCCGACCGCCTGGGCGCGCACATCGGAACCGTCTTCACCGCGCAGGTGCGCTTCGCCGCGCAGCCGGTCTCGATCCGGGTGACAACTATCGTCGACTCGCTGCCGGGCCTGGGGACGGACTGGGGGGTCGCCACCGAGCCGGCGATGCTGACGGCGGCGGGTGTCGAACTCGCTCCCGACGAGCTCTGGCTGAACAGCGACGACCCGGCGACGACCGCCGAGCGACTGCGCGCGCACGCGACGCATCCCGTGCGCATCCTCACCGCCGCTCAGGTGAGCTCCGCACCGGTCACCGCGGTGGCACCCGCCGTCCTGACGGCCGGCGCTCTGATCGCCGCGGTGCTCGGGGTGTTCGGCTTCGTCGCGGCATCCTCCGCCATGTCGCGCTCGCGGCGCGACGAGCCGATGGTGCTGCGCGCGCTCGGGCTGCGACGGTCGAAGCAACGCGCACTGCGCGCCGGCGAGACCACGGGCGTCGCCGTCTACGCCGTGATCGCAGGCGCAGCGATGGGAGCAGCTGTCGCGGTCACCGTGCTGCCCGTGATCCTGGGGGCCGGCTCATGAGCGTCCGTCCGCCGGTCGTCGCGCGCGGCGCATTCACCACGCCGACTCTGTCGATCTTCATCGTGGTGGTGATCGCCGTCCTGTCGTATCTGGGCGTCGCCGCCCCTGCGCTCCTCGCCGAGGGGCGCACGGCCACCCTGCAGCGCGAGGTCGTCTCGCTGCCGGCGCTGGCGCAGTGGCCGTCGGGGATGATGCCGGGCGTCCCCATTCTCAGCAGCAGTTCCGATCCGAAGACCGGGGTCTGGGGCCCCACCCTGAACCTCCTCGAGAAGTACCGCGAGAGCCAGCCCCAGCCGCTGCGCGACCTGCTGGACACCCCGCGGATGACGATCGGACACGATGCGGAGCCGACCGTCGACAGGGATCCGAGACGATCAGCGCCCGTCCCCATGAACAAGGTCTCGCTGGTCTCCGACCCCGGATTCGTGGGCCGCTCCGAACTCGTCGAAGGGCGATTGCCGGAGCTCACGGATCCGATCGACGGCATCGAGATCGCCCTCACCGACACGATCGCCGAACAGTTGGACTGGAAGGTCGGCACCCCGCGGATCTGGGACGACGACCTCACGGTGACCCTGACCGGCATCGTCACGCCGTCGGCACACGACAAGGGCGACTGGCCGTTCATCGGGGGCTCGGTGGAACCGCTCATCGAGACCAACGCCAACGGCGACCGCATCCTCGTCGTGGCCGGGTTCATGCACGTGGACGAGATCACGAAGCTCACCGACCTCATCCGCGACATCAAGCTCAGCTCGTGGATGCCGTTCGCCACGGACGCCATCGAGGCCGACACCGCCCCGAAGATCTCGGCGCAGCTGCGCCTGATGGCCGCCGACCCTGTCGCCATCCCGATCGACGTCGACGCGTTCTTCAACCGGGGTCTGCCGCTGCGCTCCGGCCTGCCTCAGGCGATCGACGTGGGCATGGCGCGCGCGGATGCGATGACTCCGGTGGTCACCGTCGCCGTGGTCGGTCCCATCGTGGTCGCTCTGGTCGTCCTGGCCCTGGTCGGCCGCCTGATCGCGGTGCGCAGGGTCGCATCGGCGCGGGTGCTGCAGGCCCGTGGCGCGTCCACCGGCCACCTGATCAGAGCGCTCGGCGGAGAGGGCGCCGTGCTGGGTGTGCTCGGCGCGGCGATCGGCGCCGGTGTCGCGGCGGTCCGGCCCGGATGGGTCGGGGCCTGGGTGCTCCTGATGCCCGCCGTCCTCGCCGTGGTGCCCGCCGTCACCCTGCCCTGGAGCACCCTCGCCGACGTCGAGCGGCGCGGACGCAGCGATCTCGGCCAGACCGGGCGCGGCGGCATCGTCCGGCTCGGTGGGGAACTGCTCGTCCTGGTGCTGACCGCGGTGCTGGCGGCGCTCATCCTCGCGCGCGGAGGCGCGGAGGGCGCAGACCCCCTGCTGCTCGCCCTGCTCGTCCTGCTGGGTGCCAGCGGCAGCATCCTCGCCCTTCGTCTGCTGCCGCTGCTCCTGCAGGCGGCCGAGAACCGCGGTCGGCGGCGAGCGGGACTGGCCGGGCTTCTCGGCCCGGCGCGCGCCCGCCGCGACGCGGTGGTGCGGACCGCCCCCGTGTTCGCGGTCGTGGTCGGACTGGGCGTGGCGGTGTTCGCGGTCGCCTTCGCCGCGACCGTGTCGAACGGGATCGTCCGCGCCTCGCAGGCCGGCGTCGGCGCCGACCTGCGGATCACGAGCGCCTACATCACGCCGGAGTCCGTGGACCGGGTGAGGGACATCGACGGCGTGGCCGCGGTGGCCGGAGTCAGCGGCGGATCGAGCGTGGAGGTCACCACCGGCAGCCACACGGCGCAGACGCGCGTGTACGCGCTGGACCGCGATCGGTTCGCAGCGGTTCAGCGGGGATCGGATGCGGCACTCCCGCTGCCCGCCGCGCTCGACGGCTCCGCGGACGACGCGATCCCCGTCATCGTGTCGCAGACGCTACTGGACGTCCTCGGCGTGGACGACACCGACGGGTCGGATCTCGAGGTGTACGGCACGCCCGTGCGGGTGGTGGGCGTCGCACCGCCGCAGGTGCCGTTCGGAACGGCCGAGCAGTGGGTGATCGTCGATCGGGCGCACGCCTTCGACCTCGGGCAGCGAGCGACCGGCGTGATGCAGCTCTACGTGGCGGTCGACCCCGGCGCGGATCCGGAGACGGTCGGCGAGGCGGCGGTCGAGGCACTCGACGGGGATGCCGCGTTCCAGACGCCAGAGCAGGTCGCGGCGACGCGCATGGCGGACCCCGGATATCGGGTCGTGCAGGGCGCACTGCTCGCGGCGAGTGCCGTCGTGGCGGTGCTGCTGGCCGTGGCGGTGGTCGCGATGCTCCTGCTGGGCGCACCGTCCCGTGCGCGGATGCTGGCGATCCTGCGCGCGCTCGGCCAGCCGAGGCGCGGCGCGGGCAGGCTGGTGGCCTGGGAGGTCGCGCCGGCCCTGCTGCTGGCGGTGCCGTTCGGCGTGGGGGGCGGGATCGCGATGGCCGTGCTGGTGATCCCGCAGCTGGATCTGCGCGGCTTCGTGGGCGGCCTCACCCAGCCGCCGGTCGAGTTCGGCGGACCCTGGCTGCTGATCGCGGTGCTCGGGTTCGCCGTGCTCGCGACGATCGCGGTCGTGGCGGCGACCGCGCTGGCGTCTCGACTCGGCACGGAGACGGTGATCCGCGAGGACGATGAGCAGGACGGATGATGACGGGAGTGCGGGACATGGCTGACGGAGCGATCGTGTGCGAGGGGCTGGTGCGGATCTTCACCGCGCAGGGCGTCGAGGTGCAGGCGCTGCAGGGCCTGGAGCTGCGGATGGCCACCGGTGAGATGGTCGCGCTCGTGGGCGCCTCCGGCTCGGGCAAGAGCACGCTGCTCGGCATCCTCGCGGGACTGGACCGGCCGACTGCCGGATCGGCACGCGTCGCCGGGCACGACCTGGTGACGATGAAGGGCGCGGAGCGCCTGGAGTACCGCCGCTCCAGCGTCGGCTTCGTCTGGCAGCAGTCGGGGCGCAATCTCCTGCCTTACCTGTCCGCGCGGGAGAACATCGCGATGGTGCACCAGGTGGCGGGCGTGGTGCCGCGCGGGGAGCGCGCGGGCTTCGGCGATGAGCTGCTGGAGCAGCTCGGCGCCGCCGAGGTCGCCGACAAGCGCCCGGCCGACATGTCCGGCGGGCAGCGACAGCGCGTGGCGATCGCCGTCGCCCTGGCGAACCGGCCGCGGGTTCTGCTCGCGGACGAGCCGACCGGCGAACTCGATGAGCTCACCAGCGCCGAGGTGCTCGGCGCGATGGAGACGGTCAACCGCGAGCGCGGGGTGACCACGCTCATCGTCACCCACGACGTCGGGGTTACCGAGCATGTGGAGCGCACGGTGCGGATCCGCGACGGCCGCACGTCGACCGAGACGCTGCGCCGCACCGGGACGGACGAAGAGGGGCGCTCTGTGCGCACGGCGCAGGAGTACGCGGTTCTCGACCGTGCCGGGCGCATGCAGCTGCCGGTCGACTTCGTCTCGGCACTCGACCTGCGCGAGCGTGTGAAGCTCACGCTCGAACCCGATCATGTCCGGGTGGCGCCAGGACAGGAAGAACCGAAGGGAGGCGCGTGATGAGCGCGGTGCTGCAGGCCGAGTCGCTGTCGCGGGTGTTCCCCAGCCCCGGCGGCGACGTGACGGCGGTCCGTGAGGCCGATCTGTCCATCGCGGCGGGGGAGCTGGTGGTCGTCGCCGGGCGATCGGGGGCGGGCAAGACCACCCTGCTGACGATGCTCGGCGGCTTGGACAGGCCGACCTCGGGTCGGGTGCTCGTGGACGGCGTCGACCTCGCCGATCCGGGCACCGACGTCGCCGCGCTGCGCGGTGCGCGGATCGCGTCGATCTTCCAGACCTCGGGTCTGATCCCTGTGCTCTCCGCCGCCGAGAACGTGGAAGTGCCGCTGCGCATCCGTCGCACAGATGCTGCGGAGCGCGATCGCCGTGTGGCCGAAGCGCTGCGCGACGTCGGCCTGGATGATCACGCGCGCCAGCGCCCGGGGGAGTTGTCCGGCGGGCAGCAGCAGCGCGTCGGCATCGCCAGGGCACTGGTGATGGCACCTGGGATCCTGCTCGCGGACGAGCCGACTGCGCAGCTGGACAGCGAGACGGGCGCCCAGATCATGGATCTCATCGCGAACCTCGTGCACCATCGCGGCACAGCGGCGATCGTCGCGACACATGACCCGGCCATGATCGCTCGCGCGGACCGCGTGCTCGACCTTCATGACGGCGTGCTCCGCCGCCGTGTGGGCTGAGTCTCTTCAGGCGTCCTCAGCGAGGCCGATGACGATGCCGCCGGGGCCGCGGAAGTAGCACAGCCGCACGAGCCCGCGATAGTCCACGACGTCGTCGAGCACCTCGCCTCCGAGCGGCCGCAGGCGCTCGATCGTCTCGTCGAGGTCGTCGACGGCGAACATGACGCGGTGGAAGCCGAGCGTGTTCGGGATCGCCGGTTCCCCGCCGAGCAGTTCCGGTGCGTGGTAGGTGGCGAGCTCGAGCTTGCCGGATGCGCCGGGTATGCGCATCATCGCGATCTCCGAGCGCATCCCGCGCAGGCCCACGACCCGCTCAGCCCAGTCGCCCTCTATCGACTGACGCCCTTCCAGTTCCATGCCGAGCACGGTGAAGAACTCGACGGCCGTGTCGAGGTCGTCCACGACGATCCCCACGTTGTCCATGCGCACGATTGCCATGGCGGCCACGGTACGCGCGGAAGCGGATCAGCGGAACCGCACCGGGAACAGTTCCGTGCGCGCGATCGCGGCGTCCCGCTGAGCGGCGAGCGCGGTCCGGCGAGGGTCGGCCAGGTACGAGTCCAGTGCGGACTGCGAGGGGAACCGGTACAACTGAACCTCGTCGGGATGCTCTCCCGAGCCGTTCCCCGAGGCGCGCTGCACGACCTCGCCGCCGTGCTCGGGGATGAAGGCGAGCACCGCATCCTCGTACGCGGTCAGTTCCGCCGATCGACCGTCGACCGCCCACAGCAGACAGCACAGCAGCACTTCGCGCTCTTCCATGCCGGCGAGCCTATCGGCATCCTGGCGCAGGCTCGGTGGGGCGGCGTAGCCTCGGAGTGGGCGGTTTCATCGGCGCCCGTTTCGATCTGCGGCCGCGTACTCGCGGCCAGAAGGAGGAGGCCGCCGTGCGCGCTGTCACGTATGTCAGGAACGACATCGTCGAGATCCTGGACAAGCCGGTTCCGGAGATCCAGGCCGATGAGGTGCTGCTGAAGGTCGGCGGTGCCGGTCTGTGCCACTCCGACATCGCGATCATCGGCATGGGCGATGAGAACCCGCTCATCGGCGGCACGCTCGGACACGAGGTCTCCGGGACCGTCGAGCGCCTGGGCGACGACGTGCACGGATGGCAGGTGGGCGACCGGGCGCTCGTCGCGCTGATCCTGTCCTGCGGGCAGTGCCGCGAGTGCCTGGCCGGCCGGGACAACCAGTGCGAGGTGGCATACCCGCGCGACGCGCTCGCGCCGCTTTCGCCCGGCATCGGCACCCCGGGCGGGATGGCCGACTACATCGCCGTGAAGGCGCGCCATCTCGATCCGATCGGCGATCTCGACCTCGTCGCCGCTGCTCCCCTGGCGGATGCGGCGCTCACACCGATGCACGCGATCAACACCGTCCGCGACCGCCTCGTCGGCGACGCCACGGTCGTGACGATCGGCCTCGGTGGTCTCGGGCACATGGCACTGCAGATCCTCGCCGCGACGACCGGTTCCCGGATCATCGCGCTCGACACCGATGCGGAGAAGCTCGCCTTCGCGCGTGAGCACGGCGCCGACATCGCGATTCCCAGCGACGGCGAGGCGGCGGCCAGGATCCTGGCCGAGACCGGCGGCGTGGGCGCCGATGTGGTGTTCGACTTCGTGGGAGTGCAGCCCACGGTCGATCTCGCCGTGTCGGTGGTGCGCGGCGGCGGCGCCATCCGCTTCGTCGGCCTCGGCAGCGGATCCTTCCCCTACGTCGCGGGAAGCGGCACGGCGCTGCCGTGGGGCGTCAACATCGAGAGGGCGTACGGTGGCACGCGTTCTGACATGCGCCAGGCGGTCGCACTCGCCCGCGCCGGCCGGATCGGCGTCGAGGTCGTCCGCTACTCGCTGGACGATGCCGTGCAGGCCTTCGACGACCTGCACCACGGACGGATCCAGGGGCGCGCGGTTCTCGTCCCCTGAGCGCGCTCAGCCTTCTTTGCGCAGATGGACGAGGTCGACTCCGGCGTGGAGCGTCTCGCGACGCGTGACGACGTAACCCTCTCGCTCGTACAGGCGGATGTTGGCCTCGCTGAGGTGTCCGGTGAACAGCTCGAAGACGCGCGCTCCGCTGGCCTCCTCGGCGGCGCGCAGCAGCTGCGTGCCGAGGCCGCGCCCCTGCATGTCGGGGGCGATGGTCAGCCGTCCGATGTGGGCGACCTCGTCCTGCATCGTCCAGCGGACGGCGCCGACCAGGCGGGTGTTCAGACGGGCTCCGATGCCGGCGCCGTGCAACTCCTGCTCGAGATCCGCGAGGGTCTGCGTCAGCGCCGGCAGGAACGGGTCGTTGTAGATCTGCGCCTCGGTCGCATAGGCGGCGCGCTGCAGGGTCATCACCTCGCCCGCGGCGTCCGGAGTCAGCGGAGCGAAGGCGATCGTCGAGGCCATGGCACGGAGCATAGCGGCCTGTGGTGCGGCCCCGACGATCATGACGGCGGCGCTCAGCGCAGTGCGTCTGCGTTCGGCACGACCTGCGCGTAGGCATCGCCGATCGTCGCCAGCGCACCGCGATGCAGGTCGGCCGCGGTCACATCTCCCGCAGCCGACGGCAGCGCCCTCGTCGCGCAGGCGTCCGCCACGACCGTGACTCGGTTGCCGCGGAGGAAGGCGCCCTCCGACGTGAACGTCACGCACATGTGCGTCATGAATCCGATGACGATGACATCCGCGTTGCCGGCGGCGTCGACGCGGTCGCCCAGGTCGGTGCCGACGAAGCCGTTCGGCGCCGACTTGACGACCACCGGCTCGCCCTCGAGCGGGGCCACGCTCGCGTGGATCCGTCCGATGTCCGCACGGATGTCGTAAGGGCTGCCCTCGCCCCCGTCGTGCTGGACGTGGATGACCTTCGCGCCCTCGCGGCGTGCCCGCTCGAGCAGTCCCGCTGCGGCATCCAGTGCCTCTGGCCAGCCCTCGAGCTCCATCACGCCCGTGGTGTAGGTGTTCTGGTAGTCGACGAGGATCAGCGTCGAGTCGGCGAGCGTCGTCGGGGTGTCCTGGTGACCGTCGAGTTCGCGCAGAGGAGTGGCCATCGTGAGGTCCTTTCGAGGGGAAGAGCCCCATCGCGGGGCACGTTCTACGCTAGGAGCGGCGAGGCATGTCGGCAATGTCACGCAAGCCGCAGAAACAGACATCCCGGGAGTCCCCATGATCCATCGCCTGATCGTCGTCACCGTGTTCGACGGCGTCGACCTGCTCGACGTCACGGGGCCGGCCGAGGTCTTCTCGCTGCTGGAGCGCGAGATGAGCGAGCCCACCGGGTACGAGGTGCTGCTGGTCGCCGAGACGATGGCGCCGGTGGTCACATCCGCCGGAGTGCGCGTGCTGCCGGATGCGACATTCGACGAGCTCGCCGGCCGGCGGGTCGACACGCTCATCGTCCCCGGCGCGGTCACGCGCGACACCGACGGCGTGCGGGCGGTGGTGGACCCGGCGATCGTGCAGCGGGTGCGGATGCTGGCACCCGACACGCGCCGCGTGGCATCCGTGTGCGTGGGTGCGCACGTCCTCGCCGCGGCAGGCCTGCTGGACGGCATGCGCGCGACGACGCACTGGTCGACGGCCGCGCAGCTCGCCGCCGAGCATCCGGAGGTGACCGTCGACGCCGACCCGATCTTCATCAGGGAGGGCCGCATCTGGACCGGTGCCGGACTGACCGCCTGCCTGGATCTCAGCCTGGCGCTCGTCGCAGAGGACTTCGGGCAGGACAGCGCACTGCGCGTGGCGCGGCAGCTCGTCATGTACATGAAGCGCCCCAGCGGGCAGAGCCAGTTCAGCGTCTCGTTGAGTGCCACGACCAGCACGCCGCGGATCGAGGAGCTGCGGCATCACATCGCCACCCACATCGGGCGGTCGCTCACCGTGCCCGAACTCGCGGCGAGGGCGCATGTGAGCGATCGTCAGCTCACGCGCATCTTCAAGACCGAGCTGGGAACGACTCCGGCGGCTTACGTCGAGTCCGCGCGGGTCGAGGTGGCCCGCACTCTGCTCGAGACCGGGGACGACACGCTGCAGCGCGTCGCCGTCGACTGCGGCTTCGGCACCGTCGACACGCTGACCAGGGCGTTCCGTCGCCGGCTCGGGGTCACGCCGTCCGACTACCGGGCGCGGTTCCAGGTCGCCGTCCCACGGTCGTCCGCATCACCCAGCGCCACTTCGCGATCCGACGATCGCGCGTGAAGCCGAACTCCTCGAACAGGCTCTCCGGACCGGTGTGGAAGTAGGCACCGCGCTGCGGGGCGCGCTCCGCCTCCTGCTCGGGGTACGCCTCGACCGTGCCGCCGCCGGCATCCTCGATCGCGGCGAGGGCTCCGGCGACGGCCGCGCGGGCAACGCCCGCGCGACGGTGTCCGCTGCCGGTGAAGATGCACCCGATCCGCCAGTCCGGCAGGTCGACGCGCCCGCTCTCGTAGGTCTTCTGGTTCTTGATGCGGGCGATCTCGGCCGGTCCGCCGAACTGGCACCAACCCACGCACTCCCCGCCGTCGTAGACGAGGATCTGATGCACGGCTCCCTTGCGGACGAGCTCCTGCTTGTTCGCCCGATTCGCCCCTCGGGTCTCCTGATCGAGCCCCTCCGGATGGAAGCCCATGCACCAGCAGCCGCCCCACACACCGTTGTTCTCCTCGACGAGCTCCGCGAAGTCGTCCCAGGTCTCGGTGCTCAACAGGCGTGTGCGGTACCTGTCGGCGTGCTCATCGCCCTTGCCCCGATCCTCGCACCGTGGCGCGGTGTCGTCCATGCCCTGCATGCTCGCACTTCTACGGGGCGTAGAATTATGGGGTGAGTCGACAGCCGGCCGTGAATGATCCCTGGGTGAGTGAAGCCCGACGCTCGGCTGCTGCGGCGCCCGCGCCCCGACCCGATCTGGGCCCCGCCCCGCGCAGCGCCCTGTACGGCCTCGGCCTGCTCGCGGCGCTGCGCGCCCTGGGCCTCGTGCTGATCGCGGAGGCCGTTGCGCGCGGCATCGCCGCCCTCGCCGGTGCCGGTCTCGACGAGGGCACGAGCCGCACCGTCGTCCTTCTCGGTGCGCTGGGCGTGGTGCTCCGCGTCGGCGGCGAATGGGCCACCGCCGTGCTCGCCCGTCGCATCGCCACCGGAGTGAAGCTCGATCTGCGCTCCCGCCTCTGGCGGCGCCTCGCCGAGGGCGGGGAGTCACGCGGCGGCACGGCCGTGCTCGCCGCCGACGGGCTGGATGCGATCGACGACTATTACGTGCAGTCGGTCCCGGCGATGATCTCGGCCGCGGTGGTGCCGATCATCGTCGGCCTTCGGATCCTCGGCGCCGACTGGGTGAGCGCGCTGGTCGTCGTGCTGACCCTGCCGCTGGTGCCGCTGTTCATGGTGCTGATCGGCAGGCACACCCAGCAGCGGACGGACGCGGCGCTGACCGCACTCACCCGTCTCGCCGACCACCTCGCCGAGCTGGCCCGCGGCCTGCCGGTGATCGTCGGCCTCGGCAGGGTGCGCGAGCAGACCCGCGCGCTCGACTCCGTCCAGCGCCGGTACCGGGAGAAGACCGAGGAGACGCTGCGTTGGGCGTTCCTCTCCGCCCTGGCACTGGAGCTGATCGCCACGCTGTCGGTCGCCGTGGTCGCCGTGCTCCTCGGCATCCGCCTGCTGAACGGCACGATGGCACTCGAGCCGGCCCTGGTCGCGCTGATCCTCGCGCCGGAGTGCTTCCTCGCCCTGCGCGAGATGGGCGCCGCGTTCCATTCCTCGCAGGACGGGCTGTCCGCGCTCGGCCGGGCGCGCGAGCTTCTCGCGCGCCCCACACGGCACGACCTGCGCCGCTCGACCGCAGGGCCCGTGCGGCTGCGGGGAGTCTGCGTCCAGTACGCCGGACGGTCGGAGGCTCAGCTCGCCGGCGTGTCCGCCACACTCGCGGGCATCACGGCGGTCACGGGGCCGAGCGGCGCAGGCAAGTCGACGCTGCTCGCCGCCCTGGCCGGCGCGCTGCCGGCGGATGCCGCGGTCACCGGCACCATCACCGGGGTTGACGCCGACGAGGTCGCCTGGGCGCCGCAGGCGCCGCAGTTCTTCGCGGACACGCCGCGTGCGGAGCTCGCACTGTTCGGCGCCGGAGCAGGCGCGCTGGACGAGCTCGGACTCGCACCGCTCGCCGATGCCGCCGTCGCCGAGCTCAGCCCGGGGGAGCAGCGTCGCCTGGCCGTGGCCCGCGCGCTCGCGCGTGTGGACAGGGGGGCGCGGCTGCTGCTGCTGGACGAGCCGACCGCGCACCTGGACCGTCGCGCCGCGGATCTCGTGCGTGCCGCCGTCCTGCGCCGTGCGCGTCGCTGCGTCGTCGTGCTCGCCACACACGAGCCGGAGACCCTCGCGCTGGCAGAGTGGCGGATCGCGCTCGACGGCGCGGCTTCTGTGCAGGTCGATGCACCTGTTGCCGGCAGCCCGACCGTCGTGCCTGCGGCTTCGGCTGCCCCCGCACCGGAACCCGTGCGACAGGCGGATCCGCCGCAGGCGGGCGGCGGGCTGACCCTGCGCTCCCTGCTGCGCCCGAACCGCTGGATCTGGGCGGGTTCGATCCTGCTCGCCGCACTGACCGCAGGGTTCGGCATCACGTTGACGGCGCTGTCGGGATGGCTGATCGTGCGGGCCAGCGTCGAGGAGTACATCATGTACCTCCTGGTCGCGATCGTCGGCGTGCGCGCCTTCGGCATCGGCAGGGCGGTGAGCCGGTATGCGGAGCGCCTGGTCACGCACCGGGCGACTCTGCGAGTGATCGATGTGCTGCGGCTGCAGCTGTGGGGCTCGATCGCCGCGCGCGGTGCCGGATCGCGCCGTCTGCTCTCCGGTGGCGCACCGCTGGACTATCTCGTCACGCTGTCCGGTGATCTCCGGGATCAGCTGCCCCGGGTGCTGCCGCCACTCGGCGCCGGCGTGCTGGTGCTGGTGGCGGCGGTGGTGACGACGGGACTCGTCGCTCCCGAGCTCACCGTGACGGTGGCGGTCGTGCTCGTGGTCGCCGTCGTGCTGGCCGCGCTGCTCGCGCTGTTCTCCGAGCGGCGCGCCGGCCTCATCCGCGTGAGTGTGCGATCAGAGATCGTGCGCGGCACCGCGGCCCTTGCCGGCGCCGCCGACGATCTGCGCGGCAACAGCGTGGCGCCGGAGGCTCTGGACATGCTCGACGCGAGCGCGGCGAGGCTCGCGACCGCCGAGCGGCGAGCGGCATGGTCGGCCGGGCTCGGCGCGGCCGTCGTCACCGCCGGCGTCGCGATGCTCGGCATCCTGGTGCCGCTGCTCGCCCCACAGCTTCCCGCCGAGCGCGCGTCGGTGATCGCGCTGGTCGCGCTCGCGCTGGCCGAGCCGCTGGTCGCCCTCGTCGATGCGGTCGGGCGGATGCCGGCGCTGCGCGCTCTGATCGCGCGGCTGTCGCCGGTTCTCGAGCCCGCGCTGGCGGTCGACTGGGGGTCCGAGCACCTGGACGAGCCTGCGCGGGAGCTGGAGCTGGACGGCATCAGCATCCGGTACCCCGGGACGCCGTCGCCGGCCGTCTCGGGCGTCGACGGGCGGGCGGAGCGTGGCCGCTGGCTGGTGCTGGACGGGCCGTCCGGCTCGGGCAAGTCGACGGTGCTCTCCGCGGTCATGGGCGCGCTGCCGGTGCAGCGCGGCGAGATCCGCGCGAACGGCGCCGCGATCACCACCCTGTCCGAGCGCGCCTGGCGCGACCGGGTGGCGTGGTGCCCGCAGGACGCCTATGTGTTCGATTCGACGATCCGAGGCAATCTGCTCCTCGCGCGTCCGCACGAGGACGCGCCGGACGACGACGCGATGCGTGCGGCGCTGCGGAAGGCAGGGCTGGAGTCGCTCGCGCGTCGCATCGGTCTGGACGCCAGGGTCGGCGCCGGCGGCTCGGCTCTCTCCGGCGGCGAGCGTCAGCGTCTCGCGGTCGCCCGTGCACTCCTCGCCCGCGCCGATGTCATCCTGCTGGACGAGCCCACGGCGCACCTGGACGCTCCGACCGCCGCCGCGATGATGGCGGATGTCCGGACCGCGACCGAGGATCGCATCGTGGTGCTGGTCTCGCATCGCGCGGACGATCGTCGCGCCGGTGACGGTCTCCTGCGACTGGGAGCCGTGGAGTCAGGCGGCGAGTCGGCGGAAGCGGTCGCTCACGCGAGGTGAGCCCGACACTGCGCGCTCCGCACCGGGCACGCCGTCCGCGCCGACCGCGAGGATCGCGCGGGCGAGCACCTCGTCCCTGACCTCACGACGGGCATGATCGTCGGCGAGCATCTCCACGAGGGCCGCGACATCCGCCTCGGCCCGTGCCGCGATGGGGAACCACGGGAGAGCGGCGCGCCAGGCGCGGAACGCGAGCAGGAGCAGGTCGTGCCGCTGCTCGACGTGCGCGCGCTCGTGCGCGATGACGGCGACGAGCTCGTCCGGGTCCAGACGGTCCAGAAGACCCTGCGAGAGCACGGTCACCGATCCGGATCCGCGTGGCAGGCAGTAGGCGACGGGCACAGCGTCGTCGATCACCTGGGTGCGCGCCCTCGTCGGATGCGGCGAGGCCAGCAGCTCGAGCAGGGCGAGGTGGCGCCGGCGCTGCCGGGTGACCTGCACGATCGTGACGGCCAGATACGAGAGCAGGTAGACCGTGAACGCCATGGCGGGCAGCAGGACGTACCAGGGATGCTGCGGCGCCACGGCGAATCCGCTCAGGGCGAGGGCGCCGATCATCGACAGGCCTCCGGCGAGACCGATCGCCTGCCAGAGGAGCAGGGCGATGACCGGCATCCGTGTCGGCCAGGACGCGCGCGACAGTGCGACCGGTACCGGCCAGGCCAGGGCGAGTGCGACGAGCCCGAGCAGGGCGGCGGCGGCGACGATCACGGCGTGCGGGATCACGACCGCTCCCGCGAGCGAGGGATCAGTGATCAGCAGGCCGGCGATCAGGGGCATGGTGACCCTCAGGCGCCGCCGGTGAGCAGACTGCGCAGCACCGCGGCGTCCTCCGCCGAGACGCCGCCGACGAAGCGCGCCAGCACGGCGGTGCGGTCGCCGGACTCGCCCAGCACCTCATGCATGAGCTCTGCGGTATGATCCGCCCGTGAGGCGACAGCGCGGTAGCGGTGCGGTCGGGCCGAGCGGTCCGAGTCGACGAAGCCCTTCTTCTCGAGCCTGGACAGGACTGTGAGCAGTGTGGTCGCGGCGAGCGAGCGCCCCTGGCCCTGCAGGACATCCTGTACGTCGTACGCGGTGACGGAGTCGACAGAGGAATCCCAGAGCGCGTCCATGACGGCGCGTTCGAGCTCTCCGAGCGTTCCCATCTCCGGCCTCCTTTTTTCTCGGTCCCTGTCATTCTACCCCGAGTCGAAATTGTTCTATGCTCTGTAGAAAGAGTTCTACGACATGTAGAAGGAGAATCCCGTGGATGTGCTCGACGTAGCCCGCTGGCAGTTCGGCATCACGACCGTGTACCACTTCCTGATGGTGCCGCTGACGCTGGGTCTCGGGATGGCGGTCGCCATCATGCAGACACGCTGGGTGCGCACCGGCGACGAGAAGTTCCTGCGCATGACCAAGTTCTGGGGCAAGGTCTACCTGATCAACTTCATCGTCGGCGTGGCCACAGGCCTGGTGCAGGAGTTCCAGTTCGGTATGGCGTGGAGCGAGTACTCCCGCTTCGTCGGCGACGTGTTCGGCGCTCCGCTCGCGATGGAGGGCCTGTTGGCCTTCTTCGTCGAGTCGACCTTCCTGGGAATCTGGATCTTCGGCTGGGGACGGCTGCGCAAGGGTCTTCACCTCGCCGCGCTCTGGTGCGCGGTGATCGGCTCGTGGATCTCGGCGTACTTCATCATCGTGGCCAACTCGTGGATGCAGCACCCCGTCGGCGTGGAGCTCGGCAAGGACGGGCGCCCGGTGATGACCGACGTCTGGGCCGTCCTCACCAACAACACCGCGCTGGCCGCGTACACGCACACGATCCTCGGTGCGCTGGTCGTCGCCGGGATGTTCCTGCTGGGCATCTCCTGGTACCACCTGTGGCGGCGCCGTCATGACGGCATCGACACCGTCGATGAGACCGGGCGCGTGATCGTGGGCGAGACGGATGCCGCGCCGGGCCGCGACAAGGTCGACCACGGCGTCTGGCTCTGGTCGCTGCGCTTCGGGGCGGTCGTCGCGATCCTCGGCTTCCTCGGCACGGTCGTCTCCGGCGACATCCAGGGCAAGCTCATGTACGAGCAGCAGCCGATGAAGATGGCTGCCGCTGAGGCGGCCTGCCACACCGGTTCCTCCTTCTCGGTGCTCTCACTCGGCGATCCCGGTTCGACCGACTGCGCCGATGTGATCACCCTCATCGAGGTGCCGGGCGCGCTCGGCTTCCTCGGCACAGGCGAGTGGGGCGCCGACATGCCGGGCATTCGCGACCTCGAGCCGAAGTACGTCGACCAGTACGGCGCGACCATCCCGGACGAGGCGATCTACGGCGACCGCGCCGGCAGCGAGGTGCAGTACGTGCCGGTGATGTGGGTGACCTACTGGGGCTTCCGCCTCATGATCGGCCTCGGCGGCATCGTCGCGGCCGGAGCCGTGATCGCGTTGTGGCTGACCCGGAAGGGCACCGTGCTGCGATCGAAGTGGATCATGCGCCTTGCGCTGCTCGGCATCGTCGCGCCGTTCGCGGCGAACATCGCCGGCTGGATCTTCACCGAGCTCGGCCGGCAGCCGTTCGTCGTCGCACCGAATCCTGATGCCACGGGCATCGACGGCGTGTTCATGTTCACCGCTGCTGCGGTGTCGCCGGGGGTGTCCGCGGGGGAGGTGCTGTTCTCCGTCATCACGCTGACGGCGGTGTACGGCGTGATGCTCGTGATCGAGATGTTCCTGATGGTGAAGTACATCCGCGGCGGGGTCGCCGCGTCGATGCCGGAGCTCGTCTCGCGAGATCACGATGACGACGACGGCTCCGGCGAACCCGCATCCGACGACGTGCTGTCCTTCGCGTACTGAGATCTGGAGGAATGACCATGGAACCGCTGCCCGTCGTCTGGTTCATCGCGATCGCGGTGCTCTGGATCGGTTACCTGCTGCTCGAGGGATTCGACCTCGGCGTGGGGATGCACATGATCTTCTCGACCCGCAGCGAGCGCGACCGTCGCGTGATGCTGAACACCATCGGCCCGGTGTGGGACGGCAACGAGGTGTGGCTGATCACCGCCGGCGCCGCGCTGTTCGCGGCGTTCCCGGCCTGGTATGCGTCGTTGTTCTCGACCCTGTATGTGCCTTTGACGATCACACTGGTCGGTCTGATCGTGCGTGCGGTGGGCATCGAGTACCGCGGCAAGGTCGCCACGCAGCGCTGGCGCGACGTCTGGACCTGGCTGATCGGGCTCGGGTCGCTGATCGTGGCGTTCTGCATCGGCGCGGCGCTGGCGCTGACCTCGACCGGACTGCCGATCGACGCCAACGGCGACCGCGTGGGCGGTCCGTTCGTGTGGCTGACCGTGCCGGCCGTGCTGGGAGGTCTCGCCGTGGTGGGATTCGCGCTCGCGCACTCGGCGACGTTCCTGGGTCTCAAGGCCGACGGCCCGGTGCGTGAGCGCGCCGGCCGGTTCGCCGCCCGATGGGCACCGCTGTGCCTGGTCCCGGCTGCAGTCTGGGCGCTGTGGGTGCAGTTCGCGGACGGCGGCAGCGTGCTGTCGTGGGTGTTCATCGTGCTCGCGGTCGCGGGTGCCGTGTTCGGATGGATCTCGGCGCATGCGCGCAAGGAGGGACTCGCGTTCACGGGCTATGCCGCGTTCGGACTGTTCGGCGCGGGAGCGATCTTCGCCGGGATGTTCCCGCTCGTGCTCCCGTCGACGGTGGACGCCGCCTACGACCTGACCGTCTGGAACGCGGCGAACAGCCCGTACACGCTGGGCGTGATGACCGTGGTCGCCGCGGTGGCGCTGCCGGTGATCCTGCTCTACCAGGGGTGGAGCTACTGGATCTTCCGGGCGCGCGTGCGCCCCGGGTCGATCCCCGAGGCGCACGTGGTGATTCCGGCGGTGCTGCGGGCGGATGCCCGGCCGGCGCGCTGAGCGGGTCTAGGCGAACACGGTGAGGCCGTAGACGACGAAGAGCATCAGGTGGGCGGAGCCGCCGATCGCGGTGGCCCGCCTGCCCGCGAAGGTCGCGACCGTGAGCAGCAGCGTGGCGCCGAGCAGCACCAGGTTCGTGGGTGTCTCGGCCAGCAGCACGGTCTGGCCGGTGAACAATCCGATCGTCAGCACCGCGGGGATCGTCAGGCCGACCGTGGAGACCAGCGCGCCGTGGCAGAGGTTGCTGACCCGCTGCATCTCTCCGCCGAATGCGGCGCGGACGGTGGTGATCGTCTCGGGCAGGAACACGATCATCGCGATGAGGATGCCGGACAGCGCCACCGGCGCACCGAGCCGGTCGAGACCGTCGTCGAGCAGGGTCGCCATGTCGTGCGAGAGCAGCACGATCGGCAGCACGGTGGCCACCAGCACGGCAGTGCGCAGGAGGACCTCGGTGCGGTGCTCGCGGAGGACCTCGCCGATCGGGGTGCGCGGCACCGCAGCATCCGCTTCGCGGCCCGGCTCGGTGAAGTCGGTCGCCTGCGCGCCGGTCTGACGCCACAGGAAGAAGCCGTACAGCATCAGGGTCAGGATGAGGATCGGGATCGCCTGGCCCGGCGTGTACGCACCGTCGTCGCCGATCAGACCGGGCAGGAAGAACGCGGTCACGAGGAGCACGACCAGCAGCGACAGGTAGGCGGAGACGCCGGTGCTGTTCGCGCGCAGCGAGCGATGCCCGATGCCGCCGACGAGGAGGGCGACGCCGACGACCAGGTTCAGGATGATCATCGACACGGCCATCACCGAGTCGCGCGCGATGGTGGCGTGCTCACCGGGGCCGAGCATGACCGCTGAGATGAGGATCACCTCGATCAGCACGATCGACAGGGTCAGCACGAGGGTGCCGTAGGGGTCGCCGAGCCGGTGCGCGAGGTGCTCCGCCTCGGTCACGACCCCGAAGGCGCACACGACGATCACCGCGACGATGGCGGCGAGCACGGCGACCAGCACGGGGCCGGCGAGCGGTCGCGACAGCAGAGGACCGGCGAGGACCGTGGCGAGGAAGGCTCCCCAGCCGAGGATCAGACGGAGGATGACGGTCCGGGTGAGGACGCTCTTGAGGGTGGTCACGAGGAATCCCTGATTCTGCGGGGCCGTCCCTGCTCGAGAGTGCACCTGCGGGTCGTCCCGCCGGTGTGTTCCATCCGCCCTGGATTCTACCGGAGCCTCCGGGGAACAGTATGTGCATGAATGCGGTTGACCGTGGTGTGGAAACGCTCGACAGCATCGTGATCGGCGCCGGCCAGGCCGGGCTCTCGACGTCGTATCACCTGCGCCGGCTCGGCATCGAGCATCTTGTGCTCGACGCGAACGAGCATCCGGGCGGCGCCTGGCAGCATCGCTGGGACGCTCTGACCATGCTCGACGTGCACAACGTCGCCGAGCTGCCGGGCGACACCCCGCCCGCGCACACGCGCGAGCGCGCGAACCAGGCGGTGCCGTCGGTGTTCGCCGCCTATGAGGAGGCGCACGATCTGCCCGTCCTGCGGCCGGTGCACGTGGACCGCGTGACCGATGACGGCGGGACGCTTGTGGTGCGGGCGAAGGAGGGCAGCTGGCGCACGCGCACACTCGTGAACGCGACGGGTACCTGGACGCACCCGTTCCTGCCCCACTACCCGGGCATGGAGACCTTCCTCGGGGAGCAGCTGCACACGGTGGACTACCCGGGGCCGGAGCACTTCGCAGGCAAGAGGGTGCTCGTCGTGGGCGGCGGGGCATCCGCCGTGCAGTTCCTCGGCGCCCTCGCGCCGATCACCGACGTGCTGTGGGCGACCAGGCGCGAGCCGGTCTGGCGCACGGGGGAGTTCAACACGGATGCCGGTGCCGCAGCCGTGGCGCTCGTCGAGCAGCGCGTCGCGCAGGGACTGGCTCCGCAGAGCGTGGTGAGCGTGACAGGGCTGATGCTGCGCGAGCAGGAGCAGGAGGCCGCGCGCATGGGCGTGTACGACCGACGGCTGCCGATGTTCGAGCGGATCGAGCCCGACGGTGCCCGCTGGGCCGACGGACACTTCGAGCCGGTCGACGCCATCATCTGGGCGACGGGCTTCCGCCCGGCGATCTCGCACCTCGCACCGCTGCATCTGCGCAGCGCGGCCGGCGGCATCCAGCTCGACCGCGAGGGGCGGGGGACGACCGCTGTGGCGGACCCTCGTGTGCAGCTCGTCGGCTACGGACCGTCCGCCAGCACCATCGGTGCGAACCGTGCGGGCAGGAGAGCCGCGCTCGGGGTTCAGGCCGCGCTCGCCGCAGCCCGTATCCCTGCTCCGACCGGGACACGGTGACCGCGACCGACCGCATAGCGGTCCGCTGCTTCACGGCCCGATCGCAGCCCCGCTGACTACGCTGGAATGATGCGCAGGACACTGCTCGGCACCATCACCGTGATGACGATGATCGCTCTCGCCGGCTGCGCCCCCGGCGCGACCGAGCCGAGCCCGGCTGCGTCCCCGACCACGCCGCGCGCGACCCCGACACCGACCCCGACCCCGGTCGACCCCGCGACCGCGCTCGTCGACGGGATGACCACCGCCCAGCAGGCGCAGAGCGTCATCATGGGCGCCGCGCCCGGGACGGATGCGGCGTCGTTGCGCGCCTACATGAGCGGTGGGCTCGGCGGCTTCATCCTGATGGGCGACAACATCCCGGCGACCCCGGCGCAGCTGAAGCAGCTCACGACCGCGCTCACCGTCGATCCCGCGCTCCCTCCCTTGATCGCCACCGACGAGGAGGGCGGCATCGTCAAGAGGCTTCCCTGGGACGATCTGCCCAGCGCCAGGACGCTGAAGACGCAGGACCCGAGCCGGACGCAGCAGACCTTCGCCGCTCGCGCGAAGCTGCTCACGGCCGCGGGGGTCGGCGTCAACTTCGGCATCGTCGCCGATGTGCCCCGCGACTCGTCGTCGTTCATCCACTCCCGCGCCTACGGCACGGACCCGGGACTGGTCGCGCAGCACGTCACCGCGGCCGTGCAGGGCGAGCACGGTGCGGTCATGTCGACGTTGAAGCACTTTCCCGGCCACGGCGCCGCGCCGGGCGACTCCCACCACGTCATCCCGTCCACCACGGAGACCTTGGAACAGTGGCGCGCCGTCGATGCCGAGCCCTTCGAAGCGGGCATCGGCGCCGGTGCCGAGCTGCTGATGTTCGGGCACCTGGCCTACACCGCAGTCGACGCCGCACCGGCATCGCTCTCTGGGAAATGGCACGAGATCGCGCGTGACGAGCTCGGCTTCGACGGAGTGATGATCACCGACGACCTGGGCATGCTGCAGTCGTCCGGCATCCCGGCGTACCGCGATCCGGTGCAGAACGCGGTGACGGCGCTCGCGGCGGGCAACGACATGGTGCTGCTGATCGCCGGTACGAACACGCAGACCGCTTCGAAGGTCGCCGCCGGGATCGTCGCGGCCGTGCAGGACGGGCGCCTTCCGGCCGACCGGCTGAAGGAAGCGGCGGAGCACGTCGCCGCGCTGCGCCTGGAGATCGCCGCGCGCTGAGCGCGCCGGTCGGGCTCACACGCCCAGCCAGGCCTCCAGCATCCGCTCCCGCAGCACCGTGCCCCGCTCGGCGAACCCGCGCTGTTGCCGGACGTACTCGGCCTTGCCCTCCGGCGTCTCGATCCGGACGGGCTCGACGCCCCAGTCCGACAGGTCGTACGGCGCGGCCTCCATGTCCAGCCGCCGGATGTCGCTGGCGAGCTCGAAGGTGTCGAGCATCAGCTCTCCGGGCAGCAGCGGCCCGAGTTTCATCGCCCACTTGTACAGGTCCATGCCGGCGTGCAGGCAGCCGGGCTGCTCGATGTCGGGCTGCAGGGCGCGCGTGAGCGGCAGGCTGTTGCGCGGCGCGGCGTCGGGAGTGAAGAACCGGAAGGCGTCGAAGTGCGTGCAGCGCAGCTCGTTCGCCTCGACGACGGCGTCGGTGCCGGCTTGGCCGAGACGCAGCGGCGCCGGATGCCGATGCTCTTCCTCGCGGTACACCATCGCCCACTCGTGCAGCCCGAAGCAGCCGAACCGGCCAGGACGGGCTGCGGTGCTGCACAGCATCCGCTCGACCAGCGCGGCGAGCTCCGGCTTCTCCGCGGCGAACCGGTCGGCGTCGGGCACGGCGGAATCCGCCACCGGTCCGGCGGAGTACCACCGCCAGGGCAGGCGCTCCGCGGCGTCCTCCAGCACGACTCCCGCACCGGGATGCCAGCGGCGCAGCTGTGCCGGCTTGTACGAGTAGTACGTGAAAAGGAAGTCCTCGACAGGGTGCTTCTCGCCCCGTGCCGCACGCGCTCGAT
The DNA here is from genome assembly GCF_042799915.1 of Microbacterium sp. NPDC057659. NCBI lineage: Bacteria > Bacillati > Actinomycetota > Actinomycetes > Micrococcales > Microbacteriaceae > Microbacterium > Microbacterium sp. NPDC057659. The sequence goes on from NZ_JBHVHU010000001.1 coordinate 235,020, forward strand.
GCGCTGCGGTCAGTGCGTCCGCGCGCGCCTCGTGCGCGTCGGCGCGTCCCGACCAGTCGGCCCGTGACAGCACGGCGCTCAGTCCCGCGGATCGACGATGCCGACCTCGCCGAGCAGCTCGCGCAGACCCGCGCCGTCCACCGCGCTGACCCACGGCACGTCGTCGCCGGAGTGATCGCCGGCTTCGGTGCGGCCGCCGGCCAGCACCGCCTCGGCGGGCAGCAGCCGGCGGATGGCGACGCCGGCGACCGATGAGGGATGCTCGATCAGGAACTGCCCGTAGGTGGCCTCGTCGTGCTGACCGTCGTCGCCGATCAGCAGCCAGCGGATGTCGGGGAACTCGTCGGCGAGACGGCGCAGGTTGCTGAGCTTGTGCTCGCGGCCGCTGCGGAACCACCGGTCATGGGTGGGACCCCAGTCTGTGAGCAGCATCGATCCCTGCGGGAACAGGTGCCGCGAGAAGAAGCGGCGCAGCGTCGGCGCGACATTCCACGCACCGGTGGACAGGTAGATCATCGGCGAACCCGGGTGGTCCCGCATGATCTGCTCGAGCAGCACCGACATGCCGGGCACCGGGGTGCGGGCGTGCTCGTCCACGACGAAGGAGTTCCACGCCGCGACGAAGGGGCGGGGGAGCGCGGTGACCATCACAGTGTCATCGACGTCGCAGACGACGCCGAAGCGGATGCTCTCGTCGACCACGAACACCGTCGCCTCGACGGGCTCCTGCCGATCTGTCGCCATCGTGAAGGTCTGCCAGCCCGACTCGAGATCGGCCTCGATGACGGTGTCGACGACGCCGCCACGATCGGCGACGACCGTGTGAGTGCGCCCGCCGATATCGATGCGCACCGACGCGAAGCTCACCGGGATGCCGACGAACGAGCGCCAGCCGCGCACTCCGGCGCCTTCACCGGCCGCCTTCCGCGGGGGTGGCGGCAGGATCAGCACGCGTCCCACGACGCGCACCCAGCCCTTGCCTCCGTAGCCGGGGAACGGCACGACGGTCGCCGAACGGCCTCGCCTTCGGGCGCGGCGTTCGCGCGAGACGTGGAGGCGGTGCTCAAGGCGGGCGAACCAATGGATCTTGGCCGCGGCGGCGGGTGACATCACACCCAGTCTTTCACGGATGACGGACACGCCTCACGCCTCGGGGCCATCCGCATCCGACATGTGATGTTCCTCGCGGCGCGAGATGACCTTCTTCACCACGAACACGATCACGAGGAACAGCACGATCGCGCCGACGAACAGATAGCCGGCGTAGTGGACGCGGTCGGCGAGCTCCTTGTAGCTGCCGGCGACCAGGGCGCCGACGCTCACGTAGACGGTCGCCCACAGCACGCAGGCCGGCACGGTCCAGGCGATGAAGCGACGGTAGGCGAACTCGCCCATGCCCACCGTCAGCGGCACGAGCGAGTGCAGCACGGGCAGGAACCGGGAGAGGAAGATCGCGATCCCGCCGCGGCGCTGCAGGTAGCGCTCTGATCTGACCCAGTGCTCCTCGCCTATCCAGCGCCCCACCCGGGAGTGCCGGATGTGCGGTCCGATCCACCGGCCGAGCCAGAATCCGATGGACTCGCCGGCGAGCGAGCCGAGCACGACCGCGATCACGAGGAACACGCCCTGCCACACATCCGTCACGCCGACGGACGTGACCAGCACGATGGTGTCACCCGGCACGATCAGGCCGATCAGGATGCTCGTCTCGAGCATGATCGCGATGCCGGCGATGAGCGTCCGCAGCACCGGATCCATCGACTGCACGGCGTCGATGATCCACGTCAGGAACTGGTCCACGGAATGAGCGTACGGCCTGGACGACCTCGTTCGCTGAGAGCGCCCCGCCGCGCGCCGTACGCTTGCATCGTGCCTCTCCCGACCCCCCTTCTCGCCCGCGCCCTGGATGGCGTCGGCGACCTCGAGTCGTTGTTCGCTCGGCTCGACGACGGCGCGCCGGCCGCCTTCTGGCTGGATGCCGGCCCGGTCGCCGGGGAGGGGTGGAGCATCCTCGGTTCGGGCCGCGAGGAGACGGACCCGTCGCAGGTCGGACGCACGGTGCTCGGCACGCACGGTGCGCCGGCGGGGCCCGTGCCGTTCCGCGGCGGCTGGGTGGGCTGGATGTCGTATGAGGACGGCGCGCGCCGGATGGCCGCTCCCGCCGCGGATTCCGCGGACCGCTCCGCCTGGATCGCCGTGGAGCGCGCGATCGTCGTCGATCACGCCACGGGGCGCTTCTGGGCGCTGGCGCCCGAGGAGGAGCTGGCCGCCTGGCACCGGACGGCCTGCGGCATGCTCGAGTCCGTTCCCCTGGCCGCGCCGGCTTCGCCGCCGGCATCTGTCGCCGGCGCACGGCACACCGTGGACGAGTACGTCGCGCTCGTGGAGCGCTGCCGCGACGCGATCCGCGCCGGCGACGCGTACCTGCTCTGCCTCACCACCCGCTTCACGACGGATGCCCCACCAGACCCCTACGCCGCGTATCGGCGCCTGCGTGCGGCGACGCCGGCGCACCACGGCGCATACCTGCGCGTCGGCGGCAGGCACCTGCTCAGCGCCAGCCCCGAGCAGTTCCTCGAAGTGCGCGACGGAGTCGTGCGCACCAGCCCGATCAAGGGCACCCGGCCGCGCGGGGCGACGCCGGAGCAGGATGCCGCTCTCGCCGACGAGCTGCGCGCGAGCGAGAAGGAGCGCGCCGAGAACGTGATGATCGTCGATCTCATGCGCAACGACCTCTCGCACGTCGGAGAGCCGGGCACCATCGAGGTCGAGCGGCTCTGGCAGGTGGAGTCGTATCCCGCGGTGCACCAATTGGTCAGCACGGTCAGCGCGACGCTGCGCGCCGGGACGACGGTGGATGAGCTCAGCGAGGCGGCGTTCCCGGCCGGGAGCATGACCGGCGCCCCCAAGCTGTCCGCGATGACGATCCTGCACGAGCTCGAGGGCGCGCCGCGCGGCGTGTACTCCGGCTGCTTCGGCCACGTCGGCCTCGACGGGTCGGCCGATCTGGGCATGGTGATCCGCAGCATCCTCATCGACGGCAGCACCGCATACGTCGGTGCCGGCGGCGGGATCACCTGGCTGTCGGATGCCGCGGAGGAGGCCGCCGAGGTCGCGACCAAGGCTGTCGCGCCGCTTGCGGCGCTCGGGGCCGTGCTGCCGGAGGAGTGGCTCGGCTAGACGCGATATCCTGGAAGTTCCCGTCTTTCATCAGGTAATCCGCATCCCGTCAGATTGGCCGTCCCTTGTCTGAGCACCCGACCGACACCACCGAAACCGCAGAGCCGCTGTCCGCGCACGCCATCCAGGACAAGTGGCAGCGGTACTGGGCCGAGAACGACACGTTCCGGGCCGGCGGCGACGAGGACGAGCGGCCGCGGAAGTACATCCTCGGGATGTTCCCGTACCCGTCGGGCGACCTGCACATGGGTCACGCCATCAACTACCTGTACCCCGACATCGTGGCGCGTTACTGGCGGCACCGCGGCGAGAACGTGCTGAACCCGATCGGCTGGGACTCGTTCGGTCTGCCGGCCGAGAACGCGGCGATCAAGCGCGGCGCCGACCCGCGTGAGTGGACCTACAAGAACATCGAGCAGCACAAGGCCGGCTTCCGCGGCTACGGAATGTCGTACGACTGGTCGCGCGTGCTGCACACCTCCGACCCGGAGTACTACCGCTGGAACCAGTGGCTGTTCCTGAAGCTGTACGAGCGGGGCCTGGCGTACCGCAAGAAGAGCGCGGTGAACTGGTGCCCGAACGACCAGACCGTGCTGGCGAACGAGCAGGTCGTCGACGGCCGCTGTGAGCGATGCGGCGCCGAGGTCGTGAAGAAGAAGCTCACGCAGTGGTACTTCAAGATCACGGATTACGCCGACCGCCTGCTGGACGACCTGGACGGCCTCGAGGGGCACTGGCCGCACAAGGTGCTGCAGATGCAGCGCAACTGGATCGGCCGCTCGCACGGCGCCGACGTCGACTTCCGCATCGAGGGTCGCGACGAGCCCGTCACGGTGTTCTCGACGCGCCCCGACACCCTGCATGGCGCGACGTTCTTCGTCGTCGCCCCTGACGCCGACCTGGCCGCCGAACTGGCCGCCGGCTCCTCGGCCGAGGTGCGGATGCGCTTCCAGGACTACCTGGAGAAGACGCAGAAGGAATCCGACATCGAGCGGCAGTCCACCGACCGGCCGAAGACCGGTGTGTTCCTGGAGCGCTTCGCGATCAACCCGGTCAACGGCGAGAGGCTGCCGATCTGGGCCGCCGACTACGTGCTGGCGGACTACGGTCACGGCGCGGTCATGGCCGTGCCCGCGCACGATCAGCGCGACCTGGACTTCGCACGCGCCTTCGACCTGCCGGTGAAGATCGTCGTGGACACCACCGTCGTCGGCGGCGCGAACGAGGGCGGTGACCTGGCCGAGCTCGACCCGGCGGCCACGGGCACTGCTCTGGTCGGCAACGGCCGCCTGGTGAACTCGGGCGAGCTGGACGGCCTCGACAAGGCCGAGGCGATCGCCCGCACCATCGAGCGCATGGACGAGGCCGGCACCGGCCGCGCTGCCAAGAACTACCGCCTGCGCGACTGGCTGATCTCGCGTCAGCGATTCTGGGGCACCCCGATCCCGATGCTGCACCTGCAGGACGAGACCGTCGTCCCGGTGCCCGAGGACCGGCTGCCGGTGAAGCTGCCGAGCGTCGAGGGCCTGGATCTGAAGCCCAAGGGCAGCTCGCCGCTGGGTGCGGCGGCCGACTGGGTGCGGACGATCGATCCGGCATCCGGCGAGCCCGCGCTGCGCGACCCCGACACCATGGACACCTTCGTGGACAGCTCGTGGTACTTCCTGCGCTTCCTGTCGCCGAACAGCGACCGGTTCGCCTTCGACCCGGCCGAGGCCAAACGCTGGGCGCCGGTGGACGGCTACTTCGGCGGCATCGAGCACGCGATCCTGCACCTGCTCTACTCGCGCTTCATCACCAAGGTCTTCTTCGACATGGGGCTGATCGACTTCCAGGAGCCGTTCTCCAACCTGGTCAACCAGGGAATGGTGCTGATGGACGGCTCGAAGATGTCGAAGAGCAAGGGCAACCTGGTCGAGCTCTCCGACCTGCTCGCACAGTACGGCGCCGATTCGCTGCGCCTGGCGCTGGCCTTCGCAGGCCCGGTGGAGGACGACAAGGAATGGAACGGCGTCTCGCTCTCGGGCGCGCACAAGTTCCTGGCCCGCGTCCTGCGCGTGGGCGACGAGACCTCCAGCCCGGTGGGAGCGGATGCCGCGACCGGTGACGTCGCGCTGCGCCGCATCACCCACCGGCTGCTGGCCGACGCTCCTGGCCTCGTCGAGCAGACGAAGTTCAACGTGCTGGTCGCGCGCCTGATGGAGCTCGTCAACGGTATCCGCAAGACGATCGACACCGGCGCCGGTGCCGGCGACCCCGCCGTGCGCGAGGCGGCCGAGACGGTGGCGATGATGATCGAGACCATCGCGCCGCACACCGGCGAGGAGCTGTGGGCGCGTCTCGGTCACGAGCCGTCGGTCAGTGCCGTGCAGTGGCCGGATGCCGAGCCCGCGTTGCTGGTGGACGACACGGTCACCACCGCCGTGCAGGTGAACGGCAAGGTGCGCGCCACGCTGGACGTGCCCGCCGACATCTCGGACGCGGAACTCGAGGCGGCGGCCCGCGCCGACGAGAAGGTGCAGCGCGCCCTCGAGGGCAAGGAGATCGTGCGCGTGATCGTGCGCGCTCCGAAGATCGTCAACTTCGCCGTCAAGGGCTGATCGGCTCCGACATTCTCCGCGCCGCGGTCGGCGACATCCGATCCTGCGAAGGTTCCGAACACTCTGTGAGCGGCAACCGTCGCAGGAGAAGGAGAATGTCATGCGCACGTCCCCGAATCGCCTCATCGCCGTCGTCTTCGGCGCCGTCTACGTCCTGGTCGGACTTCTCGGCTTCGCCGTGACCGGCGGTGTGTCCTTTCTCGCCACCGAGGGAGGACTGCTGCTGGGCATCTTCATGGTCAATCCGCTGCACAACGTGGCGCACCTGCTCATCGGCGCGGCCCTGCTGATCAGCGGTCTCATGTCGGTGAAAGCCGCCAAGACGACGAACGTGATCGTCGGCGCCGCATATCTGCTGCTCGGCATCGCCGGGTTCTTCCTGGTGGGCACCGCGGCGAACATCCTGGCGCTGAACACCTTCGATCACTTCCTGCACCTCGCCAGCGCCCTGCTGCTGCTGGCTGTCGGTCTCGCGGCCGATCGGACGGCTCCGCGCCTGGCCGTGAGCTGACCGATGGGCGCGGTGGTGCAGACCTGGCCCGCGATCCTCGCGTGGGGCAGCGGTCTTCTGCACCTTGCTCTCGGCGCTTCCCTCGGCGCCGAGACCTCCGGAGCAGCGGGTGTCCTCGTGACGTCCGCTCTCCTCACTCTGGGGGTGGGGGAACTCGTCTGGGGGATGGCGAGTCTCCGTGCGGGGCGTCCACGGGCGCCCCGCACGGCGGTGCTCGGAGCCCTGGCCGGCGTGGCGGTCACTCCGGCCGCACTCGCGGCGGGCTGCTCTGCGGTGGCCGTCGCGGCGTCTCTGCTGCTGGCGCTGTCCGCGGTCGGTCTCGCGACGCGGCGGAGGGCAGGAACGGCCGTGTCGTCCCGACAGGCAGTGCACCCCGGCGCACTGATCGCCGCGACGGTGATCGTGGCGGCCGTGCTGACGCCGGCGCTGGCCACGACCGATGTGCCTGGTCGCGCCGGCGATCTGCCGTCGGGCGGGCAGAGCATCCACTCCGGGCACTGACGCGCCCGGCGGCGGCCGGATCGTCGAGCAGCGCCGCCAGAGCCTTCGGCCGGCTCAGGCCGTCGGGATCACCACGATCGGTTCGCTCGTCGGCTTCCCATCCGGGGAGCCGCCCTCGCGCTCGACGGTGACCGCGACCACATCGCCCGGCTTCATACCCGGCTCGAGCAGGGCCGTCGTGGTCGGTCCTGTCGCGTCGAAGACCCCCGCGGAGATCGGTGTCTCACCGCGCACGTACCAGAGCTCGTAGGTCTGATCGTCGCTCAGCGACGGGAGGTCGTCCGCGACGATCACGGCCTGGCCCTCGGATGCCGACCAGTGCAGCGTCGCGGTGCCACCGCCGGCGACATCGGCGGTGGCCTGCTGCGCGTCCGGAGCGGACTCGATGCGGTCGAGCGCCGTCACGTACGCGGGTCGGGTCGCCTGCTGGACGATGACCGACGCTCCGATGCCGATGCCCGCCACCAGAACGACGGATGCGGCGAGCGCGAACCAGCGCCGCCGACGCGGCGAACGGCCCGGCATCGGCTCCATCGTGGAATCAGACCGGTGCGGCTGCGCAGGTGCATCCGGCTCTGTCGAGGCGGATGTCGCATCGATGCGGGCCAGGACGTCCTCCAGCACATGAGCCGGCGGCATGACCTCCCCGGGGAGGTCGGCGAGCGACGCGGCTGTCTCGGCATCCTCGCGCGCGTCGTCGGCCCAGTCCGGATGATCCACGAGCGCACGACGGTATGCCTGCCGGTCGTCGTCGCTCAGCGCGCCGAGGGCGTCGCCCGCCGAGAGGATGTCGAACTCGTGCTTGTCCATCGTGTCACCTCATCTCCTTCCGCAAGCGTGTCAGGCCGTCCCGCATCCTCGTCTTCACCGTTCCCAGAGGGCTTCCCGTGAGCACGGCGATCTCGCTCTGCGAGTATCCCCCGTAGTAGGCCAGGGTGATCACCTCGCGCTGCGCGTCGGGGAGCCGTCCGAGTGCGCCGGCGATGCGCTCGGATTCCACCTTGAGCTCGACCTGTTCGGCGACCGATGCCGGCACGGAGGCCAGTTCCCTGAGGCCCGCTCTGCGGTCCCGGTCGGACCCGGCCTGTGCCGCCCGCACCCGGTCGATCGCCCGGCGATGTGCGATCGTCAGGAGCCAGGAGCGTCCCTGCCCTCTCTTCGGAGTGAAGCGCGAGGCGGATTGCCAGACCTCGAGGAACACCTCCTGCAGAACTTCCTCGCTCTGCGCGCGGTCCACCAGGATCCGAAGGATCAGGCCGAAGGCGCGCGGAGACAGCATCCCGTACAGCTCCGAGAACGCGTTCCGGTCGCCGCGCGCGACACGTCGGATCAGATCGCCGGCGGTGTCGACGGGGACCGGCTCGCCCTCGGGCATGTCGATTCCGTCGATCACCATGTCCACAAGCATGCACTACTCCCTTCGTCGCGGTCGCCGATCAGCCGAATGTGAAGGAGTAGACCTCGACCCCGGCGGGGACGGTCACGTCGAGCACGGCGTCGGATCCGTTCCCATCGGAGACGACGGGATAGGCGCGCGGGACGCCGGAGACCTCGACCTGCCGCTGCGTCCCATCGGCCTGACGCGTCATCACGACTCCTTCACCGCTCATGACCATCTGCACGACGTTCGCGTGGTAGCGGAGCCGCAGCCGCGCCGTGCTCGAGGCGGGCGCGATGCGCTGGGACTCGATCGTCCATTTCCCGCCCAGTGCGAAGGTGTCCTCGGCCTGCCGCTTCGGGAACGCGAACGCGGAAGTGCCGTCGGGGTAGGACGAGCCGGCGAAGTTGCGCTGCTTGGCGAATCCGAGGAAGGTCTCCTGCGTCGTCGATCCGGCGGACGGTGTGAGATCCGGCACCTCCGTGGCGGGAGGAAGCTCGATGCCCGGATCGGCATCCAGGAGCAGCTGCCTGATCATCTCCTCGGTGCGCGCGTAGTCGCCTTCGCCGAAGCCGATGTGCCGCACGACACCCTGGGCGTCGATCAGATAGTCGGCCGGCCAGTACCTGTTGCGGTAGTTGGTCCAAGTGGCGAGGTCGTCGTCGAGGGCTACGGGGTACGTGATGCCGAATGCCCGCGTACCGGCCTCGACGTTGGCGGCGTCCTTCTCGAACGCGTACTCGGGGGAGTGCACCCCGATGACCTTCAGACCGAGGTCGCGGTACGCCCTGTCCCACGCGACGACATGAGGGATGCTCCGCTGGCAGTTGATGCAGGAGTACGCCCAGAAATCCACCAGCACGACACTGCCGCGCTGACCGGTCAGGTCGACTGCTGCTCCGTCCGGAGTGTTCAGCCAGCGCGTGATGCCCTTCAGCGACGGTGCTGGACCACAGGCCCCGAGGCGCCCGGAGTTCGCCTCGCAGTTCGACAGCCCCTTGTTCTCGTCGTTCACCAGCCCGCCGATCTCGAGTGCCTCGCGCGCTGCCGGCGAGTCCGTCAGGGAGTCCTGCAGCCCGGCGGTGTAGTCGGGGACGAGCCGCTGGAGAGCCTGCGGCAGGTTGAAGGCGAGACCGACGGCGAGAGCGATCATCGCGACGCCGGCGGCGATGCGCAGGCCTCGTTCCCGCGTGCGGAACGCACGGATCCGCTCGATCAGACTGCGTCCTGCGAGAGCGAAGAGCAGCAGCGGAATCGAGACTCCGACCGCGAACGACGCCGTCAGGACGATCGTGTCCACACCGATCTTGCCCGTGGAGCCGGCCACGATGATCGCCGCGAGCACGGGGCCCGCACAGGGGACGAAGACGGTTCCCAGGGCGAGGCCCGTCCCGTACCCGTTCCCCCTGTTGGTCACCTCCTTCCGGCTCGCGAGACGCTGGAAGGGGCGCTCCAGAATCCGCTCGACCGGCGGGAAGATCAGGCCGACGCCGATCAGGGCGAGCACGGCGATGCCGATCCACCGGAGAGCGTCCTGCGGCAGGTTGAGCATGCCCAGGAGCAGCGAGCCCGCCAGCGTGACGACGGTGAAGCTCGTCACCAGCCCCAGGATGACGATGTACGGGCGGGAACGTGGGGCCGGGATCGCGTCGTCCCCGAAGCGCGCCGACTGAGCACCACCGGTGAGGAAGATCACCGGCAGGACCGGAAGGATGCAGGGCGATATCCCTGTGATCAGGCCGCCGAGCAATCCGATGATGATCAGTTCCATGCGCTCTCCTTCGTCACCGTCTCTTCGGTGCGGCGCGCTGAGCGGTTTGTCCCGGTTCCGTGCCAATCCGATCCGGCGGGCGCGTCGAAGAGGTGTGAGAAGCCGGGCACAGGGGTGCTCGGACCGAAACGAGGAGGAAGTGATGTTCCGCACGAAGATGTACTCCGTGGTCCCGCTCATGCTGGGTGCCGCGCTCGTTCTCTCCGGATGCTCGATGAGCTCAGGCACGGGTCAGGACGCGAAGGAGCCCGCCTCGAAGCCCTCGGCGTCCCCGTCGTCGCCGATGACACCGGATCCGGCGGCGGATCTGGTCGGCCCCGGGTGCGCGGCGTACGCCTCGCAGGTCCCCGACGGCGCCGGGTCCGTTCAGGGAATGTCGCAGGACCCGGTCGCGGTCGCCGCCTCGAACAACCCGCTGCTGACGACGCTCGTCGCCGCGGTGAGCGGGAAGCTCAACCCCGACGTCGATCTCGTGGACACGCTGAACGGGTCCGAGTTCACGGTCTTCGCGCCTGTGGACGACGCGTTCGCCAAGATCCCGGCGGCGACGATCGACACGCTGAAGACCGACGACGCGACGCTGACCAAGATCCTCACCTACCACGTCGTGGCGGGTCAGATCCCGCCGTCGAGCATCGACGGCTCCCACAAGACCGTCGAGGGGCAGGAGCTCACGGTCACCGGCTCGGGCGACGACCTGATGGTCAACGACGCCAAGGTCATCTGCGGCGGCGTGCACACCGCGAACGCGACGGTCTACCTCATCGACGCCGTGCTGATGCCGCCGGCGCAGTAGGAGCCATCACATCCGTTTCGCCTTCGAGGGCGTTCCGGAGCGGTCCTGCCGTGACGGAGCGCCCTCGGCCTGCGCGCTGGGGATCACGGCCCGCCGCCTCCTGCCGCCATCGGATCGGGACTGCGCTCGGTCCACACCGCGACACCCCCTTCCCGCATCCCGAGCAGGATGCGCCCGCTCTGATCGGTGCGCAGGATGCGGGCGTTCAGCGCATCGAGGAACGCGAGCGTCTCGTCGCGCGGATGCCCGTAGTCGTTCCCCTCGCCGACACTGATCAGCGCGACGCGCGGCTGCAGCTGCGCATACAGCCCGGGGTCCTGATCCTTGCTTCCGTGGTGGGCGACCTTCACGACCGCATAGGGCCCGCGCACCCGGCCGCTGGAGGCCAGCATCCGCTGCGGGGTCGCCGACAGATCGGCGAGGAAGATCGATCGCGGCACGTCGCCGCCGGAGAACTCCACGACGATCCCCGCGTCGTTTCCGGAGGTGAACGCCGCCGATCCCGGCGGCGGCCAGAGCACCTGCCAGGACGCCGCTCCGAGCTCGCCGTGGCGTCCCGCCGCAGCGGGCACCAGTCTCGCGCCCGCGGATGCTGCGTCGCGCAGCATCCGCCCGTCCTTCGCCTCCGAGGTCGGGCCGTGCAGCATCGTGCCGGTGCGCCCGCGCACCGCGTCGAGCCCGCCGGCGTGGTCCTGGTCGTAGTGCGTGAGCACGAGCAGGTCGATGCGCGCGACGCCGAGCTGCGTGAGGCAGTCCGACAGGGCACCGGGGTCGGGGCCCGTGTCGATCAGCGCGACCCGTCCTTCCGATCTGACGAGCACGGCATCGCCCTGCCCGACATCGCAGGCCGCGATCGACCAGTCATCCGGCGCCGTCAGCGTGGCCAGAGGCCCCGTCAGCAGGATGCGGGCGCCGCCGAGCGCGAGTGCGACGGTGAGCACCACGCCTGCGGAGGCTCGCAGCCGTGACGAGCCCGACCGAGCGAGCAGCACCGCGATCGCCGCGCTGACCAGGGCGATGACCACGGCCGTCAGTGGGCCCGCGACGACGGGAAGCACGGCGCCCGGCAGCCCCGCGCTCACGGTCGCCGTGGTCGCGATCCAGCTCGATGGCAGCCAGGCGGTGGCCGCGAGCAGGTCGGCCAACGGCGGCAGAGGGGCGGTCAGGCAGGCCAGCAGCCCGATCACGGTGGCGATCGGGGCGGCGGGCTCGGCGATGAGATTGGCGACCACGCCGACGATCGACTGCTGCTCCGAGAACAGCGCGACGATCGGACCACAGACCAGTTGAGCGGCCAGGGGCACGGCGAGCGCGAGTGCGACCGGCTCCGGCACCCAGCGCGACATCCCGCGAGCGAGGGGCCGCGCCAGCAGCAGGAGCGCCGCTGTCGCGGCGGCTGACAGTGCGAACCCCGGTGACGTCGCCAGCCAGGGGTCGGTGAGAAGGATGCCGGCGACTGCGACCGAGAGCATCGCCATGCCCGCACTCGGCCTCCCCAGCAGCACGGTGAGCATCGCCAGAGCCGCCATCACCGCGGCACGGATCACGCTGGGCTCGGGGGTGACGAGCACGACGAACGCGCCCAGCGCGGCGAGCGAGACGACCACGCGGGTGCGGCGCCCTCCACCGCACAGCGCGACGATCCAGAACACGGCGGCGACGACGATCGCGCAGTTCGCTCCGCTGACGGCCGTGAGGTGGGAGAGGCCGGAGGCCAGCATCGCCGCGTTGAGCTCCTCGCTGACCGCGCGGGTGTCGCCGACCGCGAGACCGGGAAGCAGTCCGGCGCCCGGTTCCGGCAGCGTCGTGGCCCGGTCGATGAGGTCGGCGCGGGTGTGCGCAGCGATCGCGAAGATGCCGGATGCCGGCCGGCTGACCTCCCCGGTCGTGGTGAACACCACCAGCGTGGCACGCTCACCGGCATCCGTCGTCTTGGCCTGCCCCGCGATGGTCAGCTCGGCACCGAGATCCACGCCGTCCTGCGGATCGATGCCGATCCGCACCGGCACGGGGAGTGGTTCGGCATGCCCGGGCGGGCCGAGGCGCATCGTGAGTGCGTCGAGCCAGAGCCGGCCGTCCGAGCCGACGGATGCGGAGGACGTGATCTCCGCCGTCACCTCGACGGCCCGACCGCCGAGCTCCGCGGCGCGGTCCCGCGCGGGCTGCGCGGCGGCGGACGTGAGCGCCACGACGGCACCGCAGAGCAGGCTGAGCACCACCAGACCCGAACCGCGCCGACGTCGGCCAGGGCCGAGCGCCCACCCGCATGCGCCGAGCAGCGCGGTCACGCCGAGTGGGACCGCGGCCCCCGGCAGCAGCACGGTCAGCAGAGCGATCACCCAGACGGAGGCCGCGAGAACGGCACTGCGGAGGTCCTTCACCTCACACCCTGACCAGATCGCGAAGGCCGGCCAGGAGCTTCTCACCGATGCCGGGGACGGCGAGCAGGTCATCGACGGAGCGGAACCGGCCGTTGTCGTCGCGCCAGGCGATGATGCGCTGCGCGAGTGCGGGTCCGATCCGCGGGAGTCCCTCCAGAGCCGCCTGGTCTGCGCTGTTCAGATCGACCAGGCCGTCACCGGCCGGCCGCGTCGCATCGCCGGCGGTGGCCGTGCCCTTCGGCGGCACGATCACCTGCTCGCCGTCGCTGAGCGGGCGGGCGAGGTTCACCGCGGTGAGGTCGGCAGCCCCGGTCGTGCCGCCGGCGGCGGCGAGAGCGTCGACGAGCCGGGCATCGGACTCCAGCACGTACAGACCGGGGTTCTCGACCTCGCCGAGCACGTGCACGTACAGACCCGCGGTGGCGCCTGCCTGTGCATCCTCCTCGACCGGGACCACGTCGGCGGGGGAGGCCTGACCGCGCAGGATGCCCCATCCCACCGCCGCGGACAGCACGATCAGTCCGAGCGCGACCGCCGCCCCGACGCTCAGCCGCAGTCGTCTGCCCGCAGGGGCGAGGTCGGGGGCATCCGGAGTGGGCACCCCGCAACGCTAGGCGGGCATCGCATGCCGGTATCCACCTGATACCCCCGGCCCGGGACAGGTCCCAGGGCGACGCCGCCTGTGGAGTGCGAGTGGACGGGGTCGTGTCCCCGGCCGCCGGTAGGGTGGAGGACATGGCAGCAGCTCCTCGAACATCCGCGCGTGGGGGAGCGGCGAAGGCGTCGAAGATCCCCCAGGTGTCCTGGCGCGAGCCCCGTCCGGCCCCGGTCGTGCTGGTCTCCGGGCCGGAGGAGATCTGCGCCGAGCGCGCGATCGCCGGCATCCGCGACTACCTGCGCGCGGAGGACCCCGCGCTCGAGGTCAGCGACGTGCGCGCCGACGACTATGCGCCGGGCACGCTGCTCTCGCTCACCTCGCCGTCTCTGTTCGGAGAGCCCCGTCTGGTGCGGGTCGCCGGCGTCGAGAAGGCGTCCGACGCGTTCATCCAGGAGGCCGTGTCGTACCTGTCGAACCCGCAGGAGGGCGCGACGGTGCTGCTGAGGCACACCGGTGCGACCGTACGAGGCAAGAAGCTGCTCGACGCTGTGCGCGCCGGCACCGGCGAGGGCATCGAGATCGCCTGCCCCGCGGTGAAGCGCGACGGCGATCGCGTCGATTTCGCCGCGGGCGAGTTCAAGGCGGCGAGGAAGCGCATCGCCCCGACCGCGCTGCGCGCGCTGGTGTCCGCGTTCGCCGACGATCTCACCGAACTGGCCGCAGCCTGTCAGCAGTTGATCGGCGACGTCGAGGGAGACATCACCGACGACGTCGTCACCCGCTACTACGGCGGGCGCGTCGAGGTCTCGGCCTTCGTCGTCGCCGACACCGCCATCTCGGGTCGCTACGGCGAGGCGCTGATCGCGCTGCGGCACGCGCTCGCCTCCGGCGCGGATCCCGTGCCGATGGTCGCGGCGTTCGCGATGAAGCTGCGCACCATGGCGAAGGTGGCGGGACTGCGCGGCTCGAGCCGTGAGCTGGCCTCGCGCCTCGGGATGAAGGACTGGCAGATCGATCGAGCCCGCCGTGACCTCGCGGGCTGGAACGAGCGCTCGCTGGGCATGGCCATCCAGGCCACCGCGCGTGCAGACGCCGAGGTGAAGGGCGCGTCGCGCGACCCGGTGTTCGCCCTCGAGCGCATGGTCGCGGTCGTCGCGACCCGTGAGCCGTTCGGTGAGCCCGTCGGCCGTTGACGCCTGCTCCTGAGCGCGTCACGCCCGGGGACGAAGAAGGCCCGCCATCCCCGAGGGGAGGCGGGCCTTCTTCAGAAGTCGGCTCAGAGAGCGGCGACCTGCTTGGCGATGGCCGACTTGCGGTTCTTCGCCTGGTTCTTGTGCACGACGCCCTTGCTGACGGCCTTGTCGAGCTTGACGGAAGCGGTGGCGAGGGCGGCCTCAGCGGCGTCCTTGTCGCCGGCGACGACGGCCTCGCGGGTCTTGCGGACCCAGGTCTTCAGCTCGCTCTTGACGGCCTTGTTGCGCTCCTGCGCCTTCAGGTTGGTCTTGTTGCGCTTGATCTGCGACTTGATGTTTGCCACGTGCGGGTGCTTTCTTTCGAAGGAGTGTTGGAAGTGCTGCCGGAAGGAGAGGGGTTCCGAACAGCGGTCGTGAGGGAAGAACCCACACGCAAGCCAAGAACCAAGCTTACCAGCACTGCGGCGTTCCGCGCGAAACGAGGGAGTCCGGCGAGGCGGTGTCGACACGCGCAGTGGGTACTCGGTCGCAGCAGGTGCGGTACTGGGTGCAGAATACCGGGATACCGCCGACATCGACGTCGAGGAGACGCATGAGACCCGAACCCACCCCACCGGTGCTCCCCGCGGGCTTCCGCTGGTCAGCCGCGACCGCCGCGTTCCAGATCGAAGGCGCCCGCGGCGCCGACGGGCGGGGCCGCTCCATCTGGGACGACTTCGTCGAGACGCCGGGGCGGGTACGCGACGGCTCCACCGCAGAGCCGGGGCCCGACAGCTATCACCGCTTCGCGGAGGATGTCGCGCTGCTCGCCGGGCTGGGTGTGGACAGGTACCGCTTCTCGATCTCGTGGACGCGAGTGCACCCCGGTGGCTCGGGCGGCGCGAACCAGGCGGGCCTGGCGTACTACGACCGCCTCGTCGATTCGCTCCTGGATGCCGGGATCACCCCGTTCCCCACGCTCTATCACTGGGATCTCCCCAGCGAGCTCGAATCCGACGGCGGCTGGCTGAGTCGCGACACGGTGGCGCACTTCGCCGACTACGCCCAGACCGTGGCGGAGTCGCTGGGCGACCGGGTGAAGCACTGGTACACGATCAACGAGCCCGTCTCCACCGCGCTGCAGGGCTACGCGATCGGCGAGCTCGCTCCGGGCCGGCAGCTGCTGTTCGAGTCGCTGCCCGCCGTGCACCATCAGCTTCTCGCGCACGGCACAGCCGCCGGCATCCTGCACGAGCACGGCGCCGAACAGGTCGGCATCGTGAACAACCACACGCTCGTCCTGCCGGAGGGCGAGGCTGACGCCACCGCCGCCTACCTCTACGACATCCTGCACAACCGCATCTTCGCCGAGCCGGTGCTGCTCGGCAGTTATCCGGACCTCGCGGCGCTGGGGGTGGACCTGCCGATCCGCGACGGCGACCTCGGGATCATCCAGGCGCCGTGCGAGTTCTACGGCGTGAACTACTACAACCCGACGACCATCCGCCAGGCTCCGCTGGAGGCGCCGATCCCGTTCGAGCAGGTGCCGACGCCCGGCGCGGCGACGACCGGCTTCGGCGATCTCTGGCCGATCGTCCCGCAGGCGCTGACGGCGTTCCTCGTCGATGCGAAGGAGCGCTACGGGGACGCGCTGCCGCCCGTCATCATCGGTGAGAACGGCGCTTCGTTCCCCGAGCCGGACCGCGCCGGCACGGAACTCGACGACGCCGAACGCATCGCCTATCTCGACGGGCACGTCCGCGCCGTCGCCGACGCGATCGCTCAGGGCGTCCCGGTCGAGGAGTACACCGTCTGGAGCCTGCTCGACAACTTCGAGTGGGCGGACGGCTTCACGCAGCGCTTCGGGCTCGTGCACGTCGACCACGAGAGCTCGGTGCGCACGCCGAAGGCCTCCTACGGCTGGTACCGCGACCTCATCACGCGGGTCGGAGCAGAAACAGGAGCACAGCAGTGAGCACATCCTCGACGCGCAGGGTCGGAGCCGGATGGCTCTCGCTGTTCACCCTCGCCTGGCTGGCGATCTGGACGGTGCAGCTCACTCCGCTTCAGCTCCTGCTGCCCGATCAGCTCGACGCGAGCAACGCCGAGGGGCACTGGGTGGTCGGGGTGGTCTGGTCCGGCATCGTGCTCTCGGTCGGCGGCCTGGCCGGCGTGGTCGCCGCGCCGCTGGCCGGCCGGCTCTCCGACCGCACGCGCTCCCGATGGGGCCGGCGGCGTCCCTGGGCGATCGGGGGCTCGCTGCTCGCGGCGGTCGGGCTGATCGCGACCGGCTACGCGCAGGGACCGTGGCTGATCGGTGCGGCCTGGGTGGTGGTGTCGGTCGGCCTCGCCGCGGCATCCGCCGCCCTCACCGCGATGATCGCCGACCAGCTCACCGAGCAGAGGGGCTCTGCATCCGCTGCCGCCAGCTCCGCGCAGGCCGCCGGCATCGTCGTGGGCGTCGGTGCGGTGGTGCTGCTGGGTCTGGGCATCACGGCGTCCTACCTGATGCTCGCCGGCTTCATCGCCGTGATCGGCGTCGGCACGGCCGTCCTGCTGCCCGACCCCGGGCCCGCCCACGTGCTGCCGGTCAGCACCCAGGCGCGGCCCTCGTCGCTGCGCGACCCCGACTTCCGCTGGCTGCTCGCCAGCAGACTCGTCGTGAACATCGGCAACGCGCTGGGCACCTCGCTGCTGCTCTTCTTCCTGCTCTACGGCATCGGATTCTCGAAGGTCGAGGCCGAGGACAACCTGCTGATCCTCATCGTGATCTACACGGTGTTCGTCGTGATCGCGTCGATCGTGGCCGGCATGATCTCGGACCGCACGGGCAACCGCCGCACCCTCAGCGTCATCGCCGCGATCGTGCAGGCGGTGTCAGGGCTGGTGATCCTCTTCAGCCCGACCTTCGCGATGACAGCCGTGGCCGCGGCGATCATGGGTGCAGGCTACGGCGCGTACATGGCGGTCAGCCTGGCCTTCAGCACCGATCTGCTGGGCGATCCCGAGGATCACGCCCGCGACCTCGGCGTCGTGAACGTGTCGGCGAACCTCGGTCAGCTGCTCGGACCGCTGATCGGCGCCGGGCTCGTCGCCCTGGTCGGCGGCTTCTGGCTGCTGTTCGCGGCGGCGGCGGTGCTCTCGCTCGCCGGAGCGGTCATGACGCTGATGGTGCGTCGTGTTCGATCGTCGCCAGAGCCACTCCCAGCACGGCGTTGAACACCCGGGGCCGCATCGCGGTGACCAGGTGCGTGGTGAGGGGGACGACGATCAGCTCGGCCTGAGGCGCCAGCCGACGGAACAGCGTTTCGTGCATGCGCAGCTGGTCGAACTGACCGTTCACCAGCCACAGCGGGATCCGGATCCGCGCGACGGCGGCGGCCAGATCGAGGCCGGCGAGGCTTTTCAGCGCGATGTCCTGCGCGTCGAGTGCGAAGCCGCCCGCCCCGAAGTCCGCGCGCGTCTCGGGCGGCATGGTCGCGTCGAGCACGCGCTCCGAGATCCAGCTCCCGCGGTCGGGCAGGACGTCCATCGCGCCGGCGAGGAACCGATAGGCCCGCAGCGCGGCGCCGCGCGGGAGCGCTGAGCAGGAAGCCGCGATGAGTGCGCTCACCGGCGGCTTCTCCTCGCCTCCGGTGTAGGCCAGTGACAGCAGGCCGCCCATGGAATGCCCGACCAGCAGCACGGGACCGCGGGTCGCGGCCTCACGTACGGCGCGATCGATCGTGGACAGCGCCTCGTGCAGCGTGAAGTCCTCGTCCATGCGTGTGCCGTGACCCGGCAGGTCGACGGCGACGGCGGGAACGCCCAGCCCGTCGAGGTACGCCAGCTGCGCGCGCCACATGGTCGCCGACGTGCGGATGCCGTGCACGAGGACGACCTGCGGGGTCATGGCGCTACTTCTTGTCCTTGCCCTCGACGTCACCCGACAGCGCGGCTATGAACGCCTCCTGGGGGACTTCCACACGGCCGACCATCTTCATGCGCTTCTTGCCCTCCTTCTGCTTCTCGAGCAGCTTGCGCTTGCGGGTGATGTCGCCGCCGTAGCACTTGGCGAGCACGTCCTTGCGGATCGCGCGGATGTTCTCGCGTGCGATGATGCGTGCGCCGATCGCTGCCTGGATCGGCACCTCGAACTGCTGGCGGGGGATGAGCTTGCGCAGCCGCTCGGTCATCATGGTGCCGTAGGCGTAGGCCTTGTCACGGTGCACGATCGAGCTGAACGCGTCGACCTTCTCGCCCTGCAGCAGGATGTCGACCTTCACCAGGTCGGCCTCCTGCGAGCCGTTGGGCTCGTAGTCCAGAGAGGCGTAGCCCTGGGTCCGCGACTTCAGCTGGTCGAAGAAGTCGAAGACGATCTCGCCGAGAGGCATGTTGTAGCGCAGCTCGACGCGCTCCTCGGAGAAGTACTCCATGCCCAGCAGCGAGCCGCGACGGGACTGGCACAGCTCCATCACGGTGCCGACGTAATCCTTGGGCAGCAGGATCGCCGCCTTCACCATCGGCTCCGTGACCGCACCGATGCGGCCGTCCGGGTACTCGCTCGGGTTGGTGACGGTGACGGTCTCGCCGGTGTCGCTGGTGAGAACCTCGTAGATCACGCTCGGGGCGGTCGTGATGAGGTCGAGCCCGAACTCGCGGGCCAGGCGCTCCGTGATGATCTCGAGGTGCAGCAGGCCGAGGAAGCCGCAGCGGAAGCCGAAGCCCAGCGCGACAGAGGTCTCCGGCTCGTACTGCAGCGACGCATCGGACAGCTTCAGCTTGTCCAGCGCCTCCCGGAGCTCGGCGTAATCGCTGCCGTCGATCGGATAAATGCCCGAGAACACCATCGGCTTGGGGTCGGTGTAGCCGGCGAGAGCATCTGTCGCCGGCTTGCGCGCCGTGGTCACGGTGTCGCCGACCTTCGACTGACGAACGTCCTTCACGCCCGTGATCAGGTAGCCCACCTCGCCGACGCCGAGTCCCTTGGACGGGATCGGCTCGGGGCTGGACACGCCGATCTCGAGCAGCTCGTGGTTGGCGCCGGTCGACATCATCTGGATGCGCTCCCGCGGCTGCAGCGAGCCGTCGACCATGCGCACGTAGGTCACGACACCGCGGTAGGCGTCGTAGACCGAGTCGAAGATCATCGCGCGGGCGGGAGCGTCGGCCTGACCGACCGGTGCGGGGATCCGCTCCACGATGCGGTCGAGCAGGTCCTCGACGCCGGCGCCGGTCTTGCCCGAGACGCGCAGCACGTCGTCGGGGCTGCCGCCGATGAGGTCGGCGAGCTCCTTGGCGTACTTCTCCGGCTCGGCGGCCGGCAGATCGATCTTGTTCAGCACCGGGATGATCGTGAGGTCGTTCTCGAGCGCCAGGTAGAGGTTGGCGAGCGTCTGCGCCTCGATGCCCTGTGCAGCGTCGACCAGCAGGATCGCGCCCTCGCAGGCGGCGAGAGACCGCGACACCTCATAGGTGAAGTCCACGTGACCGGGGGTGTCGATCATGTTCAGGGCATAGGTCTCGGACCCCTGGCCCCAGGGCATGCGGACCGCCTGGCTCTTGATCGTGATGCCGCGCTCGCGCTCGATGTCCATGCGGTCGAGGTACTGCGCGCGCATGTCGCGCTCGGCGACGACGCCGGTGATCTGCAGCATCCGGTCGGCAAGGGTCGACTTGCCGTGGTCGATGTGGGCGATGATGCAGAAGTTGCGAATCTGCGCAGGCGGCGTCGAGGCCGGCTGATGCGGGGTGAGGGCGCGTGGTGACATGTCCGCTCGATTCTACGTGGCGGGGGAGCGGATGCTCGATTCCGGTGAGTCGGTGATAGTCTCGCGAAGTTGCCCACTCCCTCCCGGTGATACCGGGTTCCACCCCGGGCACGACTCCGTAACAGCACGTACGTCGCGTTTGCGCGGCGGGCGTTCGTCGGGTGATGCTTGTAGCTATCCGACCCAGCGCAGCGTCGGCGATCCCGTGCGCGCCTGTAAAGAGAAAGAATCACCAACCTTGATCAAGTATCTCGTGCGCCGGGCCCTCGGCTGGCTGCTCATGATCGCGGTCGCGGCCAATGTGACGTACTTCCTGGCGTGGGGCTTCCTCGACCCCCGCAGCAACTACGTCGGCCGTCGGCCCCCGCTCACCCCGGAGCAGATCGACAACCAGCTCATCCCTCGCAATCTCAGCGACACCGTCCCCCTCGTGCAGCGCTGGTGGACCTGGTTCACCGACATCCTGTTCCACTGGAACTGGGGAGTGAGCCCGACGGGCCAGTCGGTCAACGAGCAGGTCGCCTACCGCATGTGGGTCAGTGCGGAGCTCGTGCTCGGTGCGACCATCATCATGGCCGCACTCGGCATCTGGCTCGGTGTGTACACGGCTTCGCGTCAGTACAAGCTGGGGGACCGGATCGGACAGGCCACGTCGATCCTCACGATGAACATCAACATCATCGTGGCGGGCCTGGGAGTCGTGCTGCTCGCGATCAACTTCAACGACTGGGTGGGCACCACCGTCTTCTACGTCACCGGATCCTCGAGTCCAGGGGTGACAGGGTTCTTCCCGACGATCATCGATGCGCTGCAGCACGTGACGCTGCCGACCATCGCCCTGGTCGTCATCGGCTACGCCCAGTACCACTTCCTGCAGCGCTCGCTGCTGCTGGACAACATCAAGGCCGACTACGTCCGGACCGCTCGCGCCAAGGGCCTCACCAAGCAGCAGGCGATCCGCAAGCACGCGCTGCGGACGTCGCTGATCCCGGTCGCCACCCAGGTCGCGTTCACCATCCCGACGATCTTCACCGGTGCGGTCCTGACCGAGTCGATCTTCGCCTGGCAGGGCATGGGGCGCTACTTCCTCGAGACGATCAACAACAACGACATCAACGGCGTCGTCGCCGTGGCGGCCTTCGGCGCCGTCCTGACCGCGATCGGCGCCATCCTCGCCGACATCGCCGTCGTCGTTCTCGACCCGCGAGTGAGGGTGAGCTGATGAGCACTGAAATGATCGACCCCGCGGTCCAGCCGCCCGTCGGACCGGACACGACCGCCGAGCGGACGCCGGGCAAGTCCCTTTCGAAACTGGCGCTGTACACGCGCCGCTTCATGCGCAACAAGCCCGCCGTCGGCGGCATCATCGTCTTCATCCTGCTGGTCCTGTTCGCCGTGCTCGGGCCGCTGTTCTCGCCCTGGTCCGCCACGGACATGGACTTCCTGAACCTCAGCACCGGCCCGTCGGCGGACCACTGGTTCGGCACGAACGCCTCCGGCAACGACACCTACACGCAGACCGCGGTGGGCCTGCAGCGCTCGCTGATGATCGCGCTCACGGTGTCGATCGGAACCACCGTGCTCTCCGCCGTGGTCGGAACGGCCGCCGCCTACTTCGGGGGCAAGACCGAGCGCATCCTGCTGCTGATCATCCACTTCATGATGGTCGTCCCGACCTTCCTGCTGCTGTCGATCGTGTCGAACGATGCCGGTGGCGACTGGCGAGTGATCTCGCTGGTCATGATCTTCGTCGGCTGGTTCTTCCCGGCCCGCATCATCTGGACGATGGCGCTCTCGCTCCGCGAGCGCGAGTACGTGCAGGCGGCGCGCTACATGGGCGTGCGAGGCATGCGCACCGTCGTGCGGCACCTCATCCCGAACATCGGCTCGCTGCTGGTGATCAACTTCACCCTCGGCATCGTGGCCGCCGTCTCGACCGAGACCGGCCTGTCGTTCATCGGCTTCGGCGTGAAGATCCCCGACGTCTCGCTCGGTTCGCTGATCGGCGAGGGCAGCGGCACGATCACCAGCGCTCCGTGGCTGTTCTACTTCCCGGCCCTCGCCCTGACTCTGCTGACCGTGTCGATGGCGCTGATCGCCGACGGCCTGCGCGACGCCCTCGATCCCACCTCGGCGGCAGGAGGCCGCGCATGAGCACTGCAGCATCCAGCACCGTCCTTTCCGTCCGAGATCTCAAGGTCAGCTTCGCCTCGGAGGCGGGCCGAGTCGACGCCGTGCGCGGCGTCTCGTTCGACCTCGAGGCGGGCAAGACTCTCGGCATCGTGGGCGAGTCGGGCTCCGGCAAGTCGGTCACCTCGCTCGCGATCATGGGCCTGCTCGACGACAACGCCAGGGTCACCGGCTCGATCGTCTTCGACGGGCAGGAGCTTCTCGGCAAGTCCGACAAGCAGATGTCCGTCATCCGCGGCAACGGCATGGCGATGGTCTTCCAGGACCCGCTCACCTCGCTCACCCCGGTGTTCACGATCGGTGACCAGCTGATCGAGGCCCTCACGGTGCACCGCAGCCTGTCTCGCGAGGACGCCGAGAAGCGGGCGATCGAGCTGATGACCCTGGTCGGCATCACGAGCCCCGAGAAGCGCATGAAGGCCTTCCCGCACGAGTTCTCGGGCGGCATGCGGCAGCGCATCGTCATCGCGATCGCGATGGCGAACAACCCGAAGCTGATCATCTGCGACGAGCCCACCACGGCGCTCGACGTGACGATCCAGGCGCAGATCCTCGACCTGATCGAGAAGGCGCAGGACGAGACCGGCGCCGCTGTGATCATGATCACGCATGACATGGGCGTGGTCGCGCGCACCGCGGACGACGTCATCGTGATGTACGCGGGCAAGCCCGTCGAGCACGCCGAGGCGCGGGAGCTGTTCCACCGCACCCGGATGCCGTACTCGATCGGTCTGCTCGGAGCCATCCCGCGCGTCGACAAGGTCGAGAAGGAGCCGCTGGTCCCGATCAAGGGCAACCCGCCGCTGCTGATCGACCTGCCGGACGCCTGCCCGTTCGTGAACCGCTGCCCCATCGCCGTGGCGGCCTGCCGCACGCGTGAGCCCGACCTCGTACCGGTCGACACGGGCTCCGGCGAGTTCCACGACGTCGCCTGCATCCGCGCGGATGAGATCGACGCCGACGGACTCATCGGCGGACTGCCGGTCTACCCGGTCCCGGAGGTGCCCGAGAGCGACCTCACGCGCATGCCGCGCGAGGAGCGCCCGGTGACGCTCGAGGTGCGGAACATGAACAAGACGTTCCCGCTGCTGAAGGGCGCACTCTTCAAGCGCAAGGTCGGCGAGGTGCATGCGGTCAAGGGCCTCAGCTTCGACGTCCGCGAAGGCGAGTGCATGGCGATCGTGGGTGAGTCCGGCAGCGGCAAGACCACCACGCTGCTGCAGATCATGGACTTCGCCAAGCAGGATGACGGCGATCTGATCATCGCCGGCACGAACGTCAACGACATCAAGCACGGTGCGCAGGAGCGTGCGTTGCGCCGCGACATCCAGATCGTGTTCCAGGACCCGATGGGTGCACTCGATCCCCGCATGACGGTCACCGACATCATCGCCGAACCGCTCTACGCGATCGGCACCTCGAAGAAGGACGCGATGCACCGCGTCGAGGAGCTGATGGACCTGGTGGGTCTGAACCCGGCGCACCGGGACCGGTTCCCCGGAGCGTTCTCGGGCGGTCAGCGGCAGCGCATCGGCATCGCCCGCGCACTGTCGACCAACCCGAAGATCGTCGTGCTCGACGAGCCGGTGTCGGCGCTGGACGTGTCGATCCAGGCCGGTGTCATCAACCTGCTCGACGAGCTGAAGGTCAAGCTCGGACTGTCGTACCTGTTCGTCGCGCACGACCTCTCCGTGGTCAGGCACATCGCCGACCGCGTGGCGGTGATGTACCTGGGCGAGTTCGTCGAGCACGGCGACGTCGACGACGTGTTCGACAACCCGCAGCACCCTTACACCCAGGCGCTGCTGTCGGCGATCCCGGTTCCGGACCCGGACATCGAGCGCACGCGCCAGCGTGTCGTGTTCGATCCGGTGACGATGACCACCCGCCCGGCGACGGTCTGACCCTTCAGATAACCAAAAGATCACGGTCGATCACCGTCCGATAACAGTTAGCCGGGATTCACTCTCCGGCGCCTGTTTTGGCAGACGATGCTGACTATCGTTCCCCTTATGACACGCCGAAAGGCGAAAGGAGCACCATGAAGCAGTACAAGCTGATGGGAGCGCTGGCAATCACCGGCGCTTTCGCACTCGCTCTCAGCGGGTGCGCTGCCGGCAACAGCGGCAGTGGCGACAACAAGGACAACGGCGAGGCTGCCGGAGTCGACGCCGCTGACTACAACCCGCAGCCCCGTGAGAACCTCAAGGAGGGCGGCACGGTCAACTTCCCCATCAACGAGATCCCCGCTCAGCTGAACGCGTTCAACAGCGACGGCAGCGCCGACACCGCCCGCCTCGCCGCGTGGTACACGCCGCAGATCCTGCTGATGAAGCCGGACGGCACGCCGTACAAGAACGACAACTACCTCGACGTCTGGAAGAACGAGGTCAAGGACGGCAAGACCGTGCTGACCTTCACCTTCACCAAGGAAGCGCACTGGAACGACGGCACCGAGATGGACTGGACCGCCATCGACGCGACCTGGAAGGCCAACCGCTCGACCGAGGAGGGCTTCAACCCGAACGCCACCGACGGCTACAAGGAGATCGAGTCGGTCACCAAGGGTGACACCGACAAGACCGCGATCGTCACCTTCAAGGGCGAGTTCGCCTGGCCGCAGATGCCGTTCCTCACCGGTGTGATCAACCCGCACGCCGCTGACCCCAAGGTGTTCAACGAGGGCTACATCGACAACCTGCACCCGGAGTGGGGCGCCGGTCCCTACACCGTCGACGAGTTCGACCCGAACAAGGACTACGTGTCCTTCAAGCCGAACAAGGAGTGGTGGGGCGACAAGCCGCTGCTCGACAAGGTCACCTTCACGGGCATGGACGCTCAGGCCTCGATCAACGCCTTCAAGAACGGCCAGATCGACACCGTCGGCACCGCCACCAAGGACCGCCTCGAGCAGGTCAAGGGCATGAAGGACGTCGTCACCTACAAGGCCCAGCAGACGGCCAACACGGTGATCATCCTCGACTCGACCAAGCCGCAGTTCAAGGACGTCGAGGTCCGCCACGCGTTCTTCAACGCGATCGACATCGACCAGCAGAAGAAGATCGCCTGGAACGGCCTGAACTACACCGAGGAGCCGGCCGGCTCGCTGACGCTGTACTCGTTCCAGCCCGGCTACAAGGACTCGCAGAAGGCCGCCGGCCTGAAGTTCGACGTCGAGGGCGCCAAGAAGATGCTCGACGACGCCGGCTGGAAGGAAGGCTCCGACGGCATCCGTGAGAAGGACGGCCAGAAGCTCGAGGTCACGTACCCGATCTTCAGCGACGACCCGACGCAGAAGGCCCTCGCCCAGTCGCTGCAGGCGCAGGAGAAGGCAGTCGGCATCAAGCTGAACGTCGACACCCGCCCCTCCAGCAAGTTCTCCGAGGACTTCACCTCGAAGAACTGGGACGTCATGAGCCTGCGCTTCACCGCCTCCGACCCGTTCGGTGCGGCCTGGTACTGCCAGCTGTACTGCTCGGACTCCGGCCTGAACCTCTCGGGTGTCGGTGACAAGGAGCTCGATCAGAAGATCCACGACCAGGTGGAGTCGATCAGCGACCCGGTCAAGCAGACCGAGGCCGCGATGGACCTCGAGCCCGAGATCGTCGAGCGCTGGGGCATCATCGGCATCTACAACGGTCCGTCGATCACGACCGCGAAGAAGGGTCTGGCCAACCTGACCCCGGAGCCCTACGTGGGCCTCGACCTCTTCGGCGTGCAGCCCGTCGAGAACGTGGGCTGGGAGAAGTAAGCACTTCTCATCCCTGTGAGGCGGGGCCGGTGGTTCATTCCACCGGCCCCGCTTTCGCGTGTCAGGGACCGGCATGGAGCAGTCGCTCAGGTCGGCGTCCCGTAGGCTGGAAAACATGCGTCGCGGGACATTCCGAGAAGGCACGGTGGATTACGCCGCGGTCGGGGCGTCGCACGCCCCCGACCTCATGCAGTATCCGCCGGAGCACAGTCTGCCGGCTGAGGAGTCGTGGCGGATCGGCAGCGGTGAGGACCGCTTCCGCACCGCCGGCGACGCTCTGCTGTCCTGGACCGCGCAGCGCGCAGCGGGCCTCGAGCTCGAGGACGTCCGTCCCTCCGCCGGCCCCACCTACGCCGGCGTGAGCTTCGACAACGAGGGCAACGCCATCGCGCCCAGCCGCCGCGAACAGGAGCAGCGCTACGACGCCGAGGGAACGCCGTACGTCGGCCCCGGCATGACCCTCAAGGTGCACGGCAGGGTCAAGGGCCTGAAGGCCGATGCCGAGCTGCGCGTGATCTCGGTCACCGAGGAGCCCCGCAGGATCGGCTTCGTGCTCGGCACCGTCGGCGGCTCCGTCGTCAGCGGCGAAGAGGCCTTCGACGTGGACTGGCGCGAGGACAACGACGAGGTCTGGTTCACGGTGCGCGCATTCGACGCCCCGACCCGGATGTCGTACCGATTGTTCCGCGGACTGGTGAAGCGCCGCCGCCGCGAGCTGTTCGCCCGCTACCTGCGCGCGATCTCTCCGCTGTACGCGACCCCGCTCTGATGGCGGGACCGCTTCCGCTCGGAGATCCCGCCCCCGCCGACGGACGGCTGCCCGACGACATCCGCGTCGACTCGGCGACCCCGTTCTCGGCGTATCTGCACGTGCCGTTCTGCCGGGTGCGATGCGGCTACTGCGACTTCAACACGTACACGGCGACCGAGCTCCGCGGCGCGCGTCAGGACGAGTACGCCGACACGCTGAACGCCGAGGTCGCGCTCGCGCGCGAAGTCCTCGGCGAAGCCGGAGGCATCCGCCCGCTGCACAGCGTGTTCTTCGGCGGCGGCACGCCGACGCTGCTGCCTGCCGGCGACCTGGCCAGGATGCTGGACACCACGATCTCCGCCTTCGGCCTGGAGGCGGGAGCCGAGGTCACCGTCGAGGCGAACCCCGACACAGTGACACCCGAGGTCGCGGCACGACTGGCGGAAGCCGGTGTGACGCGCCTGTCGATCGGGATGCAGTCGGCGGTGCCGCATGTGCTCGCCGCCCTGGACCGAACGCACCGCCCGGAGAACGTGCGAACCGCGGTGGAGGCCGCCCGCGAGGCGGGGCTCGCTGTGAGCGTGGACCTGATCTACGGTGCGCCGGGGGAGTCGCTCGGCGACTGGGAGGCCTCCCTCGATGCGGCGCTCGCGCTCGACCCCGATCACATCTCCGCCTACGCGCTGATCATCGAGGACGGCACCAAGCTCGCTCGGCAGATCCGCCGCGGCGAGGTCCCGGCGCCCGACGACGATCTGCAGGCGGACATGTACGAGCTGGCCGATGCCCGGCTGGGGGCGGCCGGTTTCGGCTGGTACGAGGTGAGCAACTGGGCGCGTCGCGCAGAGCAGCGTTCCCGGCACAACCTCGCGTACTGGCTCGGCTCGGACTGGTGGGGCTTCGGCCCCGGCGCGCACAGCCACGTCGCAGGGCTGCGCTGGTGGAACGTGAAGCACCCAGCCGCCTACGCACAGCGCCTCGCGGCCGGAGAGTCGCCGGCCGCGGGCCGGGAGCGGCCCGACGAGGACGCCCGGATGCTCGAGCGCGTGCTGCTGCGCAGCAGGCTCGCCGACGGCATCCCGCTCGACGATCTGCCGATCGACAACAGGGACGTCGTGGCCGGCCTGATCGCGGACGGGCTCGTCGACGGAGCATCCGCTCTGCGTGAGAAGCGCCTGCGGCTCACGCTGCAGGGCCGCCTGCTCGCCGACGCCGTCGTGCGCGCCCTGACCGACTGAGCGCGCCCCGCATCAGGGCAGCAGATCCATCCCGCGGGTGCGCCGCTGCGGAACGGTGCGCGATTCCTCATCGAACAGGCGCGTCAGACGTTCGGAGCCGTACGCCGCCCATCCGGGATCGCCATCGCGAATGAAGGCCGTCCAGGCCCCGTGCATCTCGGCGGCCAGCGACGCGGGCGGCGCGCCGCCGATCAGCGAGGTCCAGGACGGGTCCTCGGTCGTACCGAACATGAACGGCAGCTCGACCGCGTGCGCGGCGCGCAGCTCGCGCACGGGGCTGTGCCAGCCGAACTCGTAGACGTGGGTCGGTGCAGTGCGCGCGGCGGCCACCCGAGACGCCGGTGCGCGCAGCAGCAGGTCGGTCGCGATCCGGCCGAAGATCTCACCGGTCGTTGCCTCCGGCTCGTCCGCGCGGAACGTGCGCACCGCGCGTCCGGGGATGCGCAGCGCGAGGCGCGCGACGAGGAGCTTCAGCGTGCTGATGCGGTCCAGTGCGTCCGGCGTGAACCAGAGCCGGTACTCATCGGTGTTCGTGCCGATGATGAGCGGTGTGTTCACGCCGCCCAGCACCTCCCGCGGCGAGCAGGGGAGCGTTTCCTCGTCGAGCACCAGCTGATAGCCGGGAGCACCGCCGAGCGGGGATGCTCCCGCCGACTGGCGGGAGCGGGCATCGAGCAGCGTCTCGGGCGACAGTGCGGCGAAAGCGTCCCGGTCAGGGGCGGTTCCGAGCAGCTTCGCGATCTGCGCTGTCACCCGACCGCCCTTCTCCGGCGTCTGCGCATCGAGCGGTCCGGACTGGATGATCGCCCTGGAGATCAGCGCGCGCGTGTCGTCCCTGCTCAGCAGCGCGGCGACGAGGGCGCCGCCGGCGGACTCGCCCATCACGGTGATGCGCTCAGGATCTCCGCCGAACGCCGAGATCTCGCGATGCGTCCACTGCAGGGCAGCAGCGGCATCGCGCAGACCGAGGTTGCGGGGTACGCCATCGAGGACGGAGAAGCCCTCCGCACCGAGCCGGTAGTTCACCGACACGAACACGATCCCGTCGCGGGCGAACGCCGCGCCGTCGTAGCCGGGCAGCGCGGCCGCACCGCGCTCGAGCGCGCCGCCGTGCATCCAGAGCACGACCGGTGCCCCGGAGGAGTGCTCGGGCGTCCAGACGTTCGCGGTGAGAATGTCCTCGCCCTCGATGATCACGTGGCCGAGGAGCTCGCCGATCGCCCCGCCGTAGGGCAGCTGCGGTGCGGTGGGGCCGAAGGCGGTCGCTGCACGGACGTCGTCCCACGGGGCGACCGGCTGCGGTTCCCGGAACCTGTTCGGTCCGAACGGCGCCGCGGCGTAGGGGATGCCGAGGAAACGGCGGATCCCGTCCCGGCCCTCGCCCTGCAGCCTGCCCGTGGAGATCGTCGCGAGTGCCGGGGTCGTGTCCATATCGGTCATCGTATGGTGCGGACGAGGCCCGCCCGCCCGCCTGAGGGCGTTCGGCACGGGGCACGGGTAGAATTGGCACTCAGTACGTGTGAGTGCCAGAGCGGAAGGAGCATCATGGTCTCGGAACGAGGGCTTCAGGTGCTCCGCGCGATCGTGCAGGACTACGTCGAGACCCAGGAGCCGGTGGGCAGCAAGTCCATCGTCGAGCGGCACGCCTTCGGAGTCTCCGCAGCGACGATCCGCAACGATATGGCGCTGCTCGAGGACGAGGAGCTCATCGCCGCTCCGCACACCTCCTCCGGCCGTGTGCCCACCGACAAGGGCTACCGCGTCTTCGTGAACCACCTCGCGCAGGTGCGCCCGCTGAGCACTGCGCAGCGCTCCGCGATCGAGACCTTCCTCGCCGACCCCGCCGATCTCGATGATCTGATGGCCCGTACCGTGCGCGTGCTCACGCAGCTCACCGGACAGGTCGCGCTCGCGCAGTACCCGTCGTTCGCCCGCGCCAGCATCACGCACCTCGAGCTGGTCGGTCTCGGGCCGAACCGGCTGCTCGTCGTCCTCGTGACGGATGCGGGCGGGGTGTCGCAGCGCATCGCGGTGCTCCCGGTCGACGTCGACGAAGCCGACGTGGCTGTGCTCCGCGCCCGGCTCTCCGCGCTCATCACCGGACGCGCCGTCGCGGATGCCGCCGAGCGGATCGCGCTGCTGCGCGAGCCGTCGGAGTCGCGCCCCGATCCGGCGCTCACCGCCCTGGCGGTGGTGATCGGCGAGGAGCTCGCAGAGTTCCGCCAGGAGAAGCTCGTGATGGCGGGTGCCGCGACGCTGGCCCGCCGCGAGCAGGACTTCCGCGGCAGCATCCATCCTCTGCTCGAGGCGATCGAGGAGCAGGTGACGCTGCTGCGGCTGATGAGCGAGATGGTGCCGGACGAGCACGGTCTTGCGGCCAGCATCGGCACGGAGAACGCGCCGTTCGGGCTGGGCGAGGCCTCGATCGTCGCCAGCGACTACATCGCCCAGGGGGGTACCGCGCGCCTCGGCGTGATGGGGCCCACCCGCATGGACTATCCGAGCAACCTCGCGGCGGCACGGGCCGTGGCCCGCTACCTGTCGCGGATGCTCGAAGAGGACGAGACGCGCCGCTGATGCGGCGCGCCCACGAACGCACACACACTCAGGAAGGTGACTGTGGCCGACCATTACGAGGTTCTCGGGGTGTCCCGGGACGCCACGCAGGACGAGATCAAGAAGGCATACCGCAAGCTGGCGCGCCAGCTGCACCCGGACGTGAACCCGGGTGAGGATGCCGCGGAGCGGTTCAAGCTGGTCACGCACGCCTACGACGTGCTGAGCGACGAGGACTCCCGTCGCCGCTATGACATGGGCGGCGACGACAACGGCGGTTTCGGCGGCGGCTTCGGCGGTTTCGGCGACATCTTCGAGACGTTCTTCGGCGGAGCGGGCGGGGCGCGCTCTGCGCGGCCGCGATCCCGCCGGGAGCGCGGGCAGGACGCCCTCGTGCGTGTGAACCTCGACCTGGGCGACGTCGTCTTCGGCGCGCACCGCGACATCGAGGTCGACACCGCGGTGCTCTGCGAGACCTGCAACGGCTCGTGCTGCCAGGAGGGCACTTCACCGGTGACCTGCGACATCTGCGGCGGCAGCGGGCACGTGCAGCGGCAGGTGCGCAGCCTGCTCGGCAACGTCGTCACCACGCAGCCCTGCGGCACCTGCGAGGGCTACGGGACGACCATCCCGTACCCCTGCGGCACCTGTGGCGGCCAGGGCAGGGTCCGGTCCCGCCGTACCGTGTCGCTCGACATCCCGGCCGGCGTCGAGACCGGGCTGCGCCTGCAGCTGCCGGGCTCCGGTGAGGTCGGACGAGCCGGCGGTCCGAACGGCGACCTGTACGTCGAGGTCACCGTGGCCCCGCATCCGGTGTTCAGCCGGGACGGCGACGACCTGCTCGCCACGCTGGAGGTCTCGATGACCGACGCGATCCTGGGTACCACGACCACGATCGACGGCCTGGACGGCACCGTCGACCTCGAGATCCGTTCCGGGCTGCAGTCCGGCGACGTGCTCACGATCGCCGGCCGCGGCATCACGCCGCTGCGCGGCAGCCAGCGCGGCGACCTGCGCGTCGGCGTGCAGGTCGTGACGCCGACCAAGCTCGACTCCGCGCAGCGCAAGCTCATCCAGGACTTCGCGAAGAAGCACAAGGCGCCGGCGCCGAAGCTCGCGCAGTTCCAGCAGGGGCTGTTCTCGAAGCTCCGCGACCGGTTCCGCTCGCACTGACCATGGCGCTGCACTTCGTCACGCAGGCCGGCACCACCGCTCAGGTGGGCCAGAGCGTGCTGCTCACCGGGGCCGAGGCCAAGCACGCGGCCGTCGTGCGTCGCGTGCGGGTCGGTGAGTCCGTCACGATCGGCGACGGTGCGGGCGTCTGGCTGGAGGGCGTGGTCGAGGACGTCTCCGCCGCCGAGGTCTCGGTGCGGATCACCGCGCGCCGCGAGCATGAGCTGCCCTCGGTACGCATCGTGCTCGCCCAGGCGCTCGCGAAGGGCGACCGAGACGAACTGGCTGTGCAGGCCGCCTGCGAGCTCGGCGTCGATGAGATCGTGCCCTGGCAGGCATCGCGCAGCATCTCGCGCTGGGAGGGCCCGAAGGCCGCCAAGGGCAGGGAGCGGTGGGCGACGATCGTCCGCGAGGCCGCCAAGCAGGCGCACCGCTCCTGGATCCCCGAGATCGCTGGCGTCGAGACGACCGGGCAGCTCGCGAAGCGGGCGGTGGATGCCAGGATGCTGGTGCTCGACCCGACCGCGCAGACCCGGCTCAGCAGCATCCGGGCTGACGACCGCGACCTCGTGCTGGTCGTCGGGCCCGAGGGCGGGATCTCGCCCGAGGAACTGGACCGGCTCACCGAGGCCGGCGCTGAGCGCGTGCGCCTCGGCGGCACGGTGCTGCGCACGTCCACCGCCGGCCCCGCCGCGATCGCTGTGCTCTCCGGCATCCTCGGGCGCTGGTAGACGCTCTCTCAGTAGACTTGATCGCATGAGCGAACCCTCCATCTTCACCCGCATCCTGAACGGGGAGATCCCCGGCGAGATCCTGCTGGAGACCGATGACGTGTTCGCGATCCGCGACATCAACCCGCAGGCACCGCTGCACGCCCTCGTGATCCCCAAGACCGAAGCATTCCGCGATGTCACCGAGCTCGCCGCCGGCGACCCGGCACTGATGGCGAAGATGGTCGCCGCGGCCAAGCAGATCGCCGACGACCACGCGAACGGCGAGTACCGACTCATCTTCAACAACGGCGCGAGCGCCGCGCAGTCCGTGTTCCACGTGCACGCGCACGTTCTCGGCAACCTTCCGGAGGACCGGCTCATTGGCTTCTGACACCCCCGAACGCACCGAGCACCTGCTCGTCGACGGCGTCGCCATGGTGCAGCTTCTCGGCCCGCAGGACCGTCTGCTGCGGATGCTCGAGAAGGAGCATCCGGCCGTGCAGGTGCTCGTCCGCGGCAACGAGATCACCCTGAGCGGCTCCGACGCCGACGTCGTCGCGGCGAAGTCCCTCGTCGACGAGCTGATCACACTGACCCGCGCCGGGCACGACCTCGCGCCGAGCGACGTCTCCAGCTCCGCCCGCATCCTGCGCCGGGACGACGGCCCTCGTCCCAGCGAGGTGCTCGGCGAGGCGATCCTGTCCACCCGCGGCCGCGTGATCCGCCCGAAGACCCTCGGGCAGAAGGAGTACGTCGACGCGATCGAGGAGAACACGATCGTCTTCGGCATCGGCCCGGCCGGCACCGGAAAGACCTACCTGGCGATGGCGAAGGCCGTGCAGGCGCTGCAGCGCAAGGAGGTCGAGCGCATCATCCTGACGCGTCCGGCCGTCGAGGCGGGGGAGCGGCTGGGCTTCCTGCCCGGTACCCTGACCGACAAGATCGACCCGTACCTGCGGCCGCTGTACGACGCGCTGAACGAGATGATGGACCCCGAGATCGTGCCTCGGCTGATGGCCAGCGGCACGATCGAGGTCGCCCCGCTCGCGTACATGCGCGGGCGCACGCTGAACGACTCCTTCGTCGTACTCGACGAGGCGCAGAACACCACGCCCGAGCAGATGAAGATGTTCCTGACCCGTCTGGGCTTCGGCACCAAGATGGTCGTCACCGGTGACATCACCCAGGTCGACCTGCCGCAGGGCGCGTCCGGCCTGCGGCTGGTGACGCGCGTGCTGAAGGACATCGACGACATCCACTTCTCGCGGCTGACCAGCGACGACGTCGTGCGGCACACGCTGGTGGGGCGGATCGTCGACGCATACAGCGAGTACGACGAGCAGCGCACCGCCGCCAGGGCGGAGCGCGAGCAGGCACACGAGTTCGCGAATCGCGCCGACCGGCGCTCCGGCATGCGGCCGGGGCCGAAGGACCGGATGCCGAAGCGCGGCGTTTCCTGAGGAGACAGGACCTTTCATGATCGAGATCAACAACGAGTCCGCCATCTCCATCGACGAGACGGTGCTGCAGCGGCTCACGGAGTACAACCTGGCGCAGCTGCACGTCAGCCCGGATGCCGAGGTCGCCATCGTCCTGGTGGACGAGGGCGCGATGGAGTCCCTGCACGTGCAGTGGATGGACGAGCCCGGCCCGACTGACGTGCT
This sequence comes from Microbacterium sp. NPDC057659, assembly GCF_042799915.1. Classification (NCBI taxonomy): domain Bacteria; kingdom Bacillati; phylum Actinomycetota; class Actinomycetes; order Micrococcales; family Microbacteriaceae; genus Microbacterium; species Microbacterium sp. NPDC057659. The sequence continues at coordinate 269,694 of NZ_JBHVHU010000001.1, forward strand.
GAGCTTCCCGATGGACGAGCTGCGGCCTGGCAGCGAGGACCACCCGACTCCGCCCGGGCTGCTCGGCGACATCGTGCTCTGCCCGCAGGTCGCCGAGTCGCAGGCGCAGACCGCCGGCCACACGCTGATGGACGAGCTGATCCTGCTCACCACCCACGGCCTGCTGCACCTGCTCGGGTTCGACCACGCCGAGCCGGAAGAGGAGCGTGAGATGTTCGGGCTCCAGAAGGAGCTGATCCGCGGATTCGCGGCGTCCGAACGACGACGATGATCGCAGGAGTGCTGCTCGCCGGGGCCGTGCTGCTGGTCGCCTTCGGCGGCCTGATGGCGGCGGTCGACGCGGCGTTCTCGGTGAGCTCGCGCAGCGACCTCGAGGAGATGGCGTCCGAAGGACGAAACGCGACCGCTCTCGCGAAGATCGCCGAGGACCCCGATGCGCACGTGAACGCCGTCGCGTTCATGCGCGTGCTGGCCGAGACCACTGCTGCGGTGCTGGTGACCGTCGCGCTGGTGCAGCTGCTTCCCAGCGACTGGTGGGCGATGCTCGCCGCCGCGGTGCTGATGACAGGCATCACCTTCGTGCTGGTCGGGGCCAGCCCCCGATCGTTCGGTCGGCACCACGCCGACGGTCTGCTGCGGCTCTGGGCCCCGGTCGTGCACGGCGTGCGCGTGGTGCTCGGTCCGCTCGCGCAGGGGCTGGTGACGCTCGGTCGCCGTGTCACGCCGGGCGGCGGGCGCAGCACCTTCGCCTCGGAGGAGCAGCTGCTCAGCATGGTCGATGAGGCCGCGTCGAACGATCTCATCGAGGAGGACGACCGCGATCTGATCCACTCGGTGTTCGACTTCACCGACCAGTTCGTGCGCGCCGTGATGGTGCCGCGCACCGAGATGGTCGCGGTGGATGCCACGGCCACGACGACAGAGGCGATGGATCTGTTCCTGTCTAAGGGCGTCTCGCGGATGCCCGTGGTCGACGACGACGCCGACGACGTGGTGGGCGTGCTCTACCTGAAGGATCTCGTGCAGTTCGCGTATCGCGACGAGAGCGCCTGGCGCGGCGCGCCGGTGCGGCCGATCGCACGTCCGGCGACATTCGTGCCGGAGTCGATGCGCGCCGAGACCCTGCTGCAGCAGATGAAGCGCGACGCCGTGCACGTGTGCCTCGTGATCGACGAGCACGGCGGAATCTCGGGGCTGGTCACTCTCGAGGACCTGATCGAGGAGCTGGTCGGCGAGATCGCCGACGAGTACGACCGGGCACCGGCCGAGGTGGTCGAGCTCGGCGGCGGACGGTACCGAGTGAACTCCCGGCTGTCGCTGGAGGACGTCGGCGATCTGTTCGACCTGGAGCTCGAGGACGAGGACGTCGACTCGATCGGCGGGCTGCTCGGGAAGGCGCTCGGCCAGGTGCCGCAGCCCGGCGCCATGGCCGTCGTCGACGGACTGGTGCTCACCGGTGGCGCGTCGCGCGGCCGCGGCAGAGGTATCGCTACGGTGTTCGTGGAGCGGGCGCCGGAGGAGGAGTCGGAAGATGAGTGAAGACAAGCGCAGCGGATTCGTCACATTCGTGGGGCGTCCGAACGTGGGGAAGTCCACGCTGACGAACGCGCTGGTGGGTGAGAAGATCGCGATCACCAGCGAGAAGCCGCAGACCACGCGGCGCGCGATCCGCGGCATCGTGAACCGGCCGGGCGGCCAGTTGGTGATCGTCGACACCCCCGGCATCCACAAGCCGCGGACGCTGCTCGGCGAGCGGCTGAACGACCTGGTCGAGCAGGTGCTCGGCGATGTCGACGTGATCGGCTTCTGCGTGCCGGCGACCGAGAAGGTCGGCCCCGGCGATCGCCGCATCGCGGCGTCGCTGGACGGCTACCCGCGCGCGAAGAAGATCGCGATCGTGACCAAGACGGATGCGGCGGATCGTGACGAGATCACCGAGCGGCTGATCGAGGTCGACTCGCTGCGCGAGGACTGGGCGGCGGTCATCCCGCTGTCGTCGGTCGCGAACGACCAGCTGGACGTGCTCGCCGACGAGGTGCTCGCTCTCATGCCCACCGGTCCTGCGCTCTACGAGGACGGCGTCATCACCGACGAGTCCATCGAGGACCGGGTCGCGGAGATCATCCGAGAGGCGGCGCTGGAGGGTGTGCGCGACGAGCTGCCGCACTCGATCGCGGTCGTGATCGATGACATCGCTCCGCGCGAGGACAGTGACCTCACCGATGTGCACGCCTCGATCGTGGTCGAGCGCGACAGCCAGAAGGCGATCATCATCGGCCGCAAGGGCTCCCGCCTGCGCGACGTCGGTGCCCGCGCCAGGGCTCAGATCGAGCCACTGCTCGGCACGCGCGTGTTCCTGGGCCTGCACGTGAAGGTGGCCAAGGAGTGGCAGCGCGACCCGAAGCAGCTCGGCAAGCTCGGGTTCTGAGCGCCGGTCAGGCGCGGATCGGCTGGACGATCGCAAGGACTCCGCAGAAGCCGGCGATGATCGCGAACCAGACGAACTGCACCCAGACCATGCCGCGTGCGTAGCGCTCGACATCAAGCTCCACATAGGCATCACCACCGGTCTCGCGAAGACGTCGAGCGACGAAGCCGGACAGCGGCCGCCTCGCCAGGACTACCACCACGGCCAGTGAACCGGCGACGATGCCGATCACCGCGAGAGCCGCCGTGAGGGTGGGATCCTGAATCGTCGAGGTCGGTGCGACCCGCGCGGTCTGGATGGCCACCATGGTCGCGCCGAAGAAGATGAAGAAGACGCCTACCAGTGCCGTCACGATGGGGCGGCTGATGTCCGCAGCGGTCGCCCGCCCCATGACGTAGCGTCCTGCGATGGCGAAATAGTGCAGCGGTCGGTGGAAGATGACGGCGAGCACTCCGAGGATGAGTACAACGAACCCGGCCAACAACTCTGCGCGCATCCCGCCCCCTTCATCGCTCACACTAGCGTCGGCCTCGACCCGGTGGGACGACGAGGCGTGGATGCGGTAGTAGGGCGGGACACGTCGCGGTGGTGGCGCCGCGCAGCGGGTCAGGGAGCGGCGTCGGGAGGCTGACTCAGCGTCCGCCGGAGAAACCGCCTCCGCCTCCGCCGCCGGAGAACCCGCCGCCGAAGGAGCCGCTCGATGAGGATGATGACGTGGCGACGGGGGTCGCGCTGAGAGTCGAGCCCATGCTCGACAGCGACCTGCCGAACGATCCCATCGAGTAGCCGAGGTACCAGCCGGGTGCGCTGCCGGTGCGCTGGTACTGCACTTCGAGCACCTTCGCCCACTCCTTCTCGAGCCCGAACAGCATCGCGTAGGGCAGCAGGCGTTCGTAGAGCACGATGACGTCGACCTCCCCGTCTGCCCGACGTTCCGCGCCACTGTACGACTGCAGCATCCGGATCCGATCCGCCTCCGCGAGGCGGATGTACTCGCGGGCGCCGAGCAGCAGCTCGCGCGTCTCCGCGCCCTTCCGGGTGAGCACGGTCTTCTTCAGCGTCAGGACGATCGCGGCGATGATCGTCGCCGCGAGGATCAGGATGCTGAGGGCGAACGCGGCGATCGCCGCGGGGCGCTGCACCGCGAGCCCTGGGATGGCCAGCCCTACGGCGACGAGTCCGGCGACGACCGCGAGCAGGCTGAGCAGCACCCCGCTCATCGATCGCCGTCTCTCGGTGAGTCCCCGATCGGCTGCCGCGGTCGCCGCCGCCTTCGGCAGATTGGAGAGGCGCCTGGCGAGGTCGGTGTCGGGGGTGCCGAGGTCGACCTGCTCGCCGGGTTCGCGCTCGGCGAAGAGGCCGCGCAGCGATGCGGAGTCCAGCGGGTCGCCGACGTTTTCGCCGGTGAGGAAGGTGAGCGTCGGCTTCTTCTGGCCGTCCGCGATGCGAAGCGCGCCGTGCACGCCGAGGTGCACGATCTCCGCGGGGATCGCCTTGCCTGTGCTGCCCTCGACCTGGGCGGCCAGCAGAGGCGGCAGGTCGGTCGGCACCTCGTACTGCGCGACGACGATGCCGGTGCCCTGCCTTCGGTGCCGACGCTTCATCAGACCGACCGACAGCAGTCCCGCACCGCCGAGCAGCAGGCCGCCGCCGGCGAGCGCGTAGGGGACGACGTCGGTCAGAGGATCCGGCTGCAGGGCAGGAGAGGGCTCGACGGTGCCGGGCGTGAACGGGAAGGCGACGGTCACGCCGGTGCCGGCGCTCAGGTCAGTCGCGGTGACGGTGTAGGCCCCGGTCTGCTTCACGAGCTCGCAGGTCGTCTTCGAGCCGTATCCGCCCTGGTAACAGTTCGGATCGCCGGCCATCGCACCGCTCAGCGTGTCGTCGAACCGGATGCTGCCGGTGAATCGCGCGACGTCCTGCGTGGAGTCCAGGGGGAGCAGGTCCCAGTAGAACTCGTCGATGTCCGCATCATCCGGAGTGTGGAAGACATCGCGCATCGTGTACTCGATGACGTAGGTGTGGGCACCGTGCTTGTACGTGTCGTCGTCGATCGAGACGAACAGCACATCGTCATCGGACTCCGTGTCGTAGGGCACCTCACGCCCCTCGCCGTCGGTGACCGAGACCACCGTCGGATACAGCGGGGCACTGCCGTACATCTCCGCCAGCCCGCGCACGATGCCCTTGTTCTGATCGGTCTGCGGGAACTGTGCGACGACGGTCTCGGTGACGTGCATCCGGGCTCGGCCGTCCGCGTCCAGCCCGATGTCGTAGGTCGAGTCCCACGACGAGTAGGAGAAGTCGTTCACGTCGGCGCGCGCGACGGACGCCGGCAGCACCATCACCGCGAGGGCGGCGAACAGGCCGGCGAGCAGGACGGAGCGGAGAGCTGAGCGCAGACGCATTCCTCCACGCTATCCGGAGCGGGCGTAGCGTGGAGGAATGGCATGGCACTGGGTCGCGACAGCGTGGGGAAGCCCCGACAACTGGGTGTTCGAGGAGTACGAGCCGCCGGCGCCCGGTCCTGGCGAGGTCACGATCCGTGTGCATGCCTCGGGCGTGAACCCCGCCGACGCCAAGCATCTCGCGGTCGGCCGCCCCGGGGCCGAGCTGCCCGCTGCGATCGGCTACGAGGTTTCGGGCGTCGTTGCGGCGGTCGGACCCGACACCGAGATCATCACAGGACCGGTCGCCGTCGGCGATGAGGTCATCGCGTTCCGCATCAACGGCGGCTATGCGACCGACGTCACCGTCCCCGCGCAGAAGGTGCTGCGCAAACCCGCTCCTCTCACGCACGCGCAGGCGGCCAACCTGCTGCTCGCAGGCACCACAGCCTCCGCCATGCTGCATGCGGTCGACGCGCAGCCGGGCGAGACGCTGCTCCTCCATGCGGCATCCGGTGCGGTCGGCGTCAGCGTGCTGCAGCAGGCCGCGCAGCGCGGCATCCGGGTCATCGGCACGGCGAGCGCGCGCCGCGCCGAAGAGGTGCGCCGCTTCGGCGGCATCCCGGTGGAGTACGGCGACGGGATGCTGCGTCGCATCCGCGCCGCGATGACGGATGCCGGTGTCGAGGCCATCGACATCGCCCTCGACGCGGCCGGGACGGAGGAGGCGATCGAGACGTCGCTCACGCTCGTGGGCGACCGGCGGCGGATCGTCACGATCGTCGCGCCGCAGGCCGCCGCCGCACACGGGTTCCAGGCGAGCTCGGGCTCGGACCCCGAGACGGCGCGCTACCGCGACGCGGTGCGAATCGATCTCGTCGAGGCCGCCGAACGTGGCGAGCTGACCGTGCCCGTCGCGCAGGAGTATCCGCTGAGCGAGGCGCCGGAGGCGCTGCGATTCCTCGCCGAGGGGCACCCGGGCGGCAAGCTCGCGCTCATCCCGTGAGCATTCTGCCAAGTCGGGTGTTAGCATTGACGCATGCCTCTGGGCGGTCTGCTTCTTCTTAGCTGCCGTGACGAGTCCTGACAATCGGGCCTTTCTCGTCGCGGCGCTCGTGTTGGCCTGAGCACATTTCTGACGAAGAGAAACAGCACCGATCATGAAGAACAACCAGAAGCCCTCCGCGATGCCGATCCACAAGTATCGGCCCTTCCACGAGCAGATCCGTGTCGACCTCGAAGACCGCACCTGGCCGGGCAAGCGCATCACCGCGGCGCCTCGCTGGTGCGCCGTCGACCTGCGCGACGGCAACCAGGCGCTCATCGACCCGATGTCGCCCGAGCGCAAGCGCGTCATGTTCGAGCTGCTCGTCAGCATGGGCTACAAGGAGATCGAGGTCGGCTTCCCGTCGGCCAGCCAGACCGACTTCGACTTCGTCCGTCAGTTGATCGAAGAGGACCTGATCCCCGACGACGTCACCATCCAGGTGCTGACCCAGTGCCGCGAGCACCTCATCGAGCGCACGTACGAGGCGATCGCCGGAGCCAAGCAGGCCATCGTGCACTTCTACAACTCCACCAGCGTGCTGCAGCGTGAGGTCGTGTTCCGCTCCGACCGCGAGGGCGTCAAGCAGATCGCCCTGGAGGGCGCCCGTCTCTGCCGTGAGTTCGAGAAGCGCATCCCCGACACCGAGGTCTACTACGAGTACTCCCCGGAGAGCTACACCGGCACCGAGCTGGAGTACGCGGTCGAGGTCTGCAATGCCGTCATCGAGGTGCTCGAGCCCACGCCCGACCGCAAGGTGATCATCAACCTGCCGGCCACCGTCGAGATGGCCACGCCGAACGTGTACGCCGACTCGATCGAGTGGATGAACCGCCACCTGGCGCAGCGCGAGAACGTCATCCTGTCGCTGCACCCGCACAACGACCGCGGCACCGCGATCGCCGCAGCCGAGCTCGGCTACATGGCCGGTGCGGACCGCATCGAGGGATGCCTGTTCGGCAACGGCGAGCGCACCGGCAACGTCGACCTGATCGCTCTGGGGATCAACCTGTTCACGCAGGGCATCGACCCGCAGATCGACTTCAGCGACATCGACCAGGTCAAGCGCACCGTCGAGTACTGCAACCAGCTGCCCGTGCCCGAGCGCAGTCCCTGGGCAGGCGACCTGGTCTTCACCGCGTTCAGCGGCTCACACCAGGACGCGATCAAGAAGGGCTTCGAGGCGATGGCCGCGAAGGCCGAGGAGCGGGGCGTCTCCGTCGACGAGATCGAGTGGGGCGTGCCCTACCTGCCCGTCGACCCCAAGGACCTCGGTCGCTCCTACGAAGCCGTCATCCGGGTGAACTCCCAGTCCGGCAAGGGCGGTGTCGCCTACCTGCTGAAGACCGATCACGCCATCGACCTGCCGCGCAAGCTGCAGATCGAGTTCTCCGGCGTCGTGCAGGCCAAGACCGACGCCGAGGGCGGCGAGGTCACCAGCGACCAGATCTGGCGGATCTTCAACGACGAGTACCTGCCGGCCGACGACGCCGCTCAGAAGTGGGGCCGGTTCGAGCTGCTCGGCACCCAGACCCGGAGTGACATGTCCGGCGAGGTCGTCCTCGACGTGGTGCTGCGCGACGGCGAGGAGCGCGTCGAGGCAAGCGGGCAGGGCAACGGCCCGATCGCGGCGTTCATCGAGGTGCTGCGCGAGCGCGGCACGGAGATCACGCTCTACGACTACGTCGAGCACACCCTCTCCACCGGCGGTGACGCGCAGGCCGCGGCCTACGTCGAACTGCAGGTGGACGACCAGCGGCTGTGGGGCGTCGGCATCGACGGCGACATCTCCACGGCATCGCTCAAGGCGATCGTGTCGTGCGTGAACCGCTCGGTGCGCACTCGCCAGGGCGAGCTCGTGGGGGTCTGACCTCAGGAAGAGATCTCCTCCGCGCCGCCACCCGTGCGCGGAGGGCCGTCCGCGGTGCATCCGCCGCGTGACTCGTCTGCGCCCCCGATCCGGCTGATCTTGCCGGCGGGGGCGCAGTCATGCGTCAGGGCTTGACGATCGGGATCATCCCGGTCTCCGTCGCCACCTTGCGGCGGTGCAGGCGACGCTGCTCGGGCAGCGAAAGATCGAAGATCACCGCGAGCACGCGGATGATCGCGGTGATCACGATGCACAGCACAGCGGCGAGCGTGATGTTCATGCCGAGTCCGTGCGCGACGACGAGGAACGTGCAGCCCACGCCGGCCGCGACCGCGTAGAGCGAGCCCACGTGCATGATGGCGACGGGCAGGCCCATCAGCACATCCCGCAGCACGCCGCCGCCGACGGCGGCGCACACGCCGATGAACACCGCCGGCACTGCGGGGACGCCGAGACCGATCGCCTTGCTGGTGCCGAATGCTCCGAACATGCCGATCACCAGGGCGTCGAGTCCGACGATGAAACCGTTCAGCCGGTTGAAGACGCCTGCCAGCAGCATCCCGAGCAGAGCCGCGCCCGCGGCGGTGATCAGGTACCAGTTGCTGTGCAGGGTCGCCGGCGGCAGTCCGAGCAGGAGGTCGCGGATGAGACCGCCGCCCATGCCGATCATGACGCCGATGATCGCGACGCCGAGCCAGTCGAGGCGGCGCTGTCCCTGGAATCCCGAGGCGAACATCGCACCCTGGATGCCGCCCAGGCCGACGCCGAGCAGATCGGCCCAGAGGGGGATGGTGAAGAGCGGTTCGGTCACACGTCCATTGTCCCCGGCTCGGGGGATAATCGAGGGATGCCGACCTACCGAGACGAAGCGGTGGTGCTGCGCACCCACAAGCTCGGGGAGGCGGACCGCATCCTCACCATGCTGTCGCGCAGGCACGGCAAGATCCGCGCGGTGGCGAAGGGTGTGCGGCGCACCTCGTCGAAGTTCGGTGCGCGCCTGGAGCCGTTCATGGTCGCCGACGTGCAGCTGTACCAGGGCCGCACGCTCGACATCGTGCAGCAGGCCGAGTCGCTGGGCTCCTACGGGTCCGACATCGCCGCGCACTACGACCGGTTCACGGCCGCGAGTGCGATGGTAGAGACCGCCGACCGGCTGAATGAGGCCGAGTCGACGCCCGAGCAGTATCTTCTCCTGGTCGGAGGGCTCAGGGCGCTGTCCCGCGGCGAGCATACGGCGCGCAGCATCCTGGACTCCTACCTGCTGCGGGTGATGGCGCTGTCGGGCTGGGCGCCCTCTCTCGACGACTGCGCGCGCTGCGGCGCGCCCGGCCCGCACACGGCGTTCGTCGCCCCTCTCGGCGGTCTGGTCTGCGGCGACTGCGCGCCGGCCGGAAGCCCGCGCATCCCGGCATCCGCCCTCGCCCTGCTGCGTGCGCTGCTGGCCGGCGAGTGGGAGGCGGTGGACGCGGCATCCCCGGCCGACACCGCGGCCGCATCCGGCACGGTCGCTGCCTATGCCCAGTACCACCTCGAGCGCGGCATCCGCTCGCTCGAGCACGTCACCTCCCAACCGGAAGGACTGCGGTGAGCCCGAAGCCGTACACCCACAAGGACGCCGTGCCCTACCGGCCGTTGGACTGGACCGGAGTGCAGCCGCCTGCGTTCCCGGCGGTGCCGAACCACGTCGCGATCGTCATGGACGGCAACGGACGGTGGGCGAACCGCCGGGGTCTGAACCGCATCGAGGGGCACAAGGCCGGTGAGGAGGTGCTGCTCGACGTGGTCGCAGGAGCGATCCAGGCCGGTGTCAAGCACCTGTCGGTGTATGCCTTCTCCACCGAGAACTGGGCGCGATCGCCGGAGGAGGTGCGGTTCCTGATGGGCTACAACCGCGACGTCCTGCACCGCCGCCGCGATCAGCTCAACGAGTGGGGTGTGCGGGTGCGCTGGGCCGGCCGCAAGCCGCGGCTGTGGGGCTCGGTCATCAAGGAGCTGCAGTACGCGGAGCAGCTCACGCGGGGCAACGACGTGCTCACTCTGACCATGTGCGTGAACTACGGCGGGCGCATCGAGCTCGTCGACGCGATGCGCGCGATCGCCGAGGACGTCAAGGCCGGTCGGATGAAGCCCAGCGCGATCACGGAGAAGTCGATCGGACGCCACCTGTACGTGCCGGACATGCCCGACGTCGACCTCTTCCTGCGCAGCTCGGGAGAGCAGCGAACCTCCAACTTCCTGCTCTGGCAGTCCGCCTACGCCGAGATGGTCTTCCTGGACACCCTCTGGCCCGACTTCTCGCGTGAGGAGCTGTGGCGGGCGATCGGCATCTACCTGGCGCGAGACCGCCGCTTCGGCGGCGCGGTGGACGCGCCGGAGGAATAGACCGGCCTTCCATCCGGTTGAATGATGTTGTGAGCGAACCCATCTCGATCGACATCTGGTCCGACATCGCCTGCCCGTGGTGCTACATCGGCAAGCGCAATCTTGAAGCGGGCCTGGCGGCCACCGCCGGCGATGAGGACGCCCCGCAGGTGGACATCACGTTCCACTCCTTCGAGCTCTCGCCCGACACTCCGGTGGACTTCGACGGCGACGAGGTCGACTTCCTCGCCGGGCACAAGGGAATGCCTCGTGAGCAGGTCGAGCAGATGCTCTCGCACGTGACGAACGTCGCCGCGCAGGCGGGCTTGGAGTACAACTTCGACAAGCTGCAGCACACCAACACCGTGAAGGCCCACGAACTGCTGCACCACGCCAAGGCGAAGGGCCTGCAGCACGAGATGGAGGAGCGGCTGATGTCCGCGTACTTCACCGAGGGCAAGCACGTCGGTCGCATCGACGACCTGGTCGCGCTGGCCGCCGAGGTCGGGCTGGATGCCGCCGAGGCGACCGAGGTGCTCGAATCCTCGAAGTACCTCGAGGACGTGCGCGCCGACCAGGCGCAGGCCCGCGCGTACGGCATCAACGGCGTGCCGTTCTTCGTCATCGACGGCAAGTACGGCGTCAGCGGAGCACAGCCCGCCGAGGCGTTCGAGAACGTCCTCCGTGACGTCTGGGCGCAGCGCGGTGCCGAGGTCGTGGAGGACGCCGCGAGCTGATCGCTGATGGGGAAAGGCCCGGTCCGAGGACCGGGCCTTTCCCGTTTCGTCAGATCTTCTGCTGCTTCGGTCCCAGCGGCAGGGGCTGCATCGGCTGGTCGTTCGCTGTCAGATCGATGCCGAGGTCGCGGGCGTACACGACGCGGGTCGCGATCGACACGTCGTCGCCGTTCTCGGTGAGCTCGAACACCCGCCCGCCGCGAAGGCGGTTGCGCTCGGCGCCGTCGAGGCCGTAGGCGCCGAAACCCGTGCCCGGTGCGTAGCCGAGCAGCACGCCGTAGTAGTCGCCGCAGTAGTCGTTCACGTGGTCGTGACCGACGAAGACGCCCTTCACGTCGCCGCGCTCGAGGATCGCGTTGTACATGCCCGAGTTGATCGGACCAGGGCACTCGTCCTCGTTGCGCTCACCGACGATGCGGTGGCGGGCCTTGCCGCGCGCGGCATCCGCCGGGGTGCGGGTGTCGACGCCGCCCCACCACATGAAGCGGTGCTCCCAGAGCGCGATGTGGATGAACATCAGGCCGGGAACCTTGCGTCCCTGGCTCCGCTCGAGACGCTGGGACTGCTCGCGGTACCAGCTGACCTGGTCCATGCGCAGCCAGTCCCAGGTGGGGTAGCCGGCGAAGTCCTGGCCGTTGATCGCACCGGGCGCATAGCGTCCGGAGTCGATCAGCCAGAGCGCGAACGCCTGGCGGTTCTGCTTCGACGCCGAAGCGATGGGCACGATCGTGTTGCTCGTGCCGGTGAGCCCGCGCTCGTTCTCGGCGTTCATGTTGAAGTCGTACGAGCGGTAGATCTTCAGCATCCCGGCCTCGTCGACGCCGGACTGCGGCAGAGAGTCCTCGTCGTGGTTGCCGTAGGTGACCGCCCACGGGATGCGGCGCGACTCCATCGGCTGCACCACGTTGTTGATGGCCTGCTTGACCGCGAGCCGGTTCTCGCAGCCGCCGGTGATGACATCGCCGTTGATGACGACGAAATCGGGCTTCTCCTGGTCGAGGACCTTCTCCATCAGTTCGACCGTGCGCCGGTCGGTGAGCTCGTCGTCCTGCGTGTCATTGAACTGGACGACCTTGAAGGTGCGGTTCTCGTGGAAGCGCAGCCGCGGGGCTTTGGCTCCCGGCTTGCCGGAAGCCGACGTTCCGGTCGTCTGGGCGTTCGCGGCTCCGAGCGGCAGCGCGGCGCTCACCGCGCCGATCGCTCCTGCGGCGATCACGGTTCGTCGGCTCATGGGCAGTCGTTCTGGCATTCCAGGTCTCCTCTTCGTCGCGGGCGGATTGCCGCCGCGGAGACGCTAGGAGACGAACATGTCGAGGGAGGGACGAGGAGGTGAACGCTTTCCGGTCAGCGACCACCGGCGGCGAGAGCGCCCTCGATCGCCGAGACGATCTCGGGGGAGTCCGGCTTCTGCTTCGGACGGAACCGCTGCACCGAGCCATCCGGCGAGACCAGGAACTTCTCGAAGTTCCACTCCACCCGGCCGGCCTTGCCGCCGGCATCCGGGGTCTGCTTGAGAGCCTTGTAGAGGTCTGCGGCGTTCTTGCCGTTGACCTTCAGCTTGTCGTTCACGGGGAACGAGACGCCGTAGGTCGTCGAGCAGAACTCCAGGATCTGATCCATCGATCCCGGCTCCTGGCCGAAGAACTGGTTGCAGGGGAATCCGAGCACGGTGAAGCCGCGCGACTCATAGGTGCGCTGCAGCTCCTCGAGCTGCTCGTACTGCGGGGTCAGGCCGCACTTCGAAGCGACGTTGACCACCAGCACGACGTCGGCTCCATAGTCGTCCAGAGTCTTCTCAGCACCTGAGGCATCGGTGAACGGGATCTGGCGGAGCGGCTGATCGGTCATATTCACAGCCTAGGTTCGCTGCCGCCCGCGGGCGTCCGATTCTGGGAGAATGGAAGGGATATGTCTCTTGCCACCGCACCCGCCAGCGCTCTGCGCATCGGCCCGATCGCTCTCGACGTGCCCGTGGTCCTCGCACCCATGGCCGGGATCACCAATACGGCCTTCCGCCGGCTCTGCCGCGAGTACGGCGCCGGCCTCTACGTCAGCGAGATGATCACGTCGCGCGCACTCGTAGAGCGCAACGCCATCACGATGCGCCTCATCCAGCACCACGAGTCCGAGACGCCGCGCTCGATCCAGCTCTACGGCGTCGATCCCGCGACGATCGCCGAGGCCGTGCGCATCATCGTCGCCGAGGACCGCGCCGACCACATCGACCTCAACTTCGGCTGCCCGGTGCCCAAGGTCACCCGCAAGGGCGGGGGAGCGGCGCTGCCCTGGAAGACCACGCTCTTCGCCGACATCGTCGACCGCGCCGTCAGGGCCGCGGGAGACGTGCCCCTGACCGTGAAGATGCGCAAGGGCATCGACAAGGACCACCTCACGTTCATCGAGGCGGGCCGCGCCGCGGAGGATGCCGGGGCGGCTGCCGTCGCCCTGCACGCCCGCACCGCCGGCGAGTACTACTCCGGACACGCCGACTGGGCGGCGATCGGCGAGCTCAAGCAGGCCGTCACCAGCATCCCGGTGCTGGGCAACGGCGACATCTGGTCCGCCGACGACGCGGTGCGGATGATGGCCGAGACCGGCGCCGACGGCGTGGTCGTCGGCCGAGGATGCCTCGGCCGGCCGTGGCTGTTCGGTGAGCTGGCCGGCGCCTTCGGCGGAGAAGGAGTGCAGGTCGACGCCACGCTGCAGTTCGTGGCCGCGGCTTTCCGCCGTCACGCCGAGCTGCTGGTCGAGTTCTTCGAGGACGAGGACCGCGGATGCAAGGACATCCGAAAGCACGTGGCCTGGTACTTCAAGGGCTACCCGGTCGGCGGCGAGCTGCGTGCGGCGCTCGCGCGGGCCTCCACGCTGCAGGAGATCGACGACCTGCTCGGCACTCTCGGCGACGCGCCCTACCCGGGCGCCGGGGCCGAGGGGCAGCGCGGCCGTGCCGGCTCGCCCAAGCGCACGGCGCTGCCCGAGGGGTGGCTGGACTCGCGCGAGATCGGCGCGGACACCGGTGAGATGATGCGAGGAGCGGAGACCGAGAACAGTGGCGGCTGACCCTTCGGCAGGCTCAGGGACCGATCGATATTCGGCACGCGACTCCGAGCGGTTCTTCGCCGAGACGCACCGTTCCGAGCGGGACGACTTCGCGCGCGATCGTGCCCGCGTGCTGCACTCCGCGGCGCTGCGCCGCCTCGCAGCGAAGACGCAGGTGCTCAGTCCGGCCAGCACGGCGGACTTCGCCCGCAACCGCCTGACGCACTCGCTGGAGGTCGCCCAGGTCGGACGCGAACTCGCCATCGCCCTCGGCGTCTCCGCGGACGTCGTCGACACGGCCTGCCTGAGCCACGATCTCGGGCATCCGCCCTTCGGCCACAACGGCGAGCGGGCGCTGAACGAGTGGGCTGAGAACATCGGCGGCTTCGAGGGCAACGCGCAGTCCCTGCGCATCCTGACCAGGCTCGAGGCGAAGGTCCTCGACGACGGCGATCACTCCGTGGGACTCAACCTCACCCGCGCCAGCCTGGACGCCACCTGCAAGTACCCCTGGACAGTGGACAACCCCGTGCCCGATCCCGGTGGCCGTCTGAAGTTCGGGGTGTACCCCGATGACGAGCCCGTGTTCCGCTGGATGCGCGAGGGCGCCCCGGGGCGGCTGCGCTGCATAGAGGCCGAGATCATGGATCTCTCGGACGACATCGCGTACTCGGTGCACGACTTCGAGGACGCGATCGTGAACGGCTACCTCGACGTCGCCCAGCTCGCCGACCCGGCCGAGCACTACGCGCTGGTCAGCCGCATCCAGCAGTGGGTCGGCTACGACTTCACCCGTGACGAGCTCGCCGACGCGCTGTACCGGCTGAACACGCAGCCGATGTGGCTGAAGTCCTTCGACCGCTCCCGGCGCGACCTGGCACGGCTGAAGAACCTCACCAGCGACATGATCGGCCGCTTCGCCCGGGCATCCGTGTCGGCGACGCGTGACGCCTACGTCGGTCCCTCGCTCGCCCGGTACAACGCGCATGTGGTCGTGCCGCGCGTCGTCGAGGCCGAGATCGCGGTGCTGAAGGGCATCATGGGTCAGGCGATCGTCACGATCGACGCGCGGCGCGGTGTCTACAAGGAACAGCGCCGGGTGCTGAAGCGGCTCGCCGACGCGCTGTGGTCGACCGACACGCTCTGGACAGCCGGTGCCGACGTGCTGGAGCCCGCCTTCGCCGCCGACTTCCACGACGCGCAGACCGACGAGCAGCGGGCGAGGGTGGTGGTCGATCAGATCGCGAGTCTCACCGACCAGACCGCTGTGGACTGGCACAACCGCCTCGTCGGCGACATCGATCCTGCCGAGGTCGGGATCTGGTCGCCGCGCCACGCGCGGCCCGGCGCCCGTGCCAGGGTCGCGGTGCCCGCCGAGGGGGCGCACTGATGCCCCGCATCCTGCAGGCCGACATCGACGAGGTGAAGTCGCGCACGAACATCGCCGACATCGTGGGGGAGCGCGTCGCGCTGAAGTCCGCGGGCGTGGGCTCTCTGAAGGGGCTCTGCCCGTTCCACGATGAGAAGAGCCCGAGCTTCCACGTGCGTCCACAGGTGGGCTTCTACCACTGCTTCGGATGCGGGGCCTCCGGGGACGTCTACTCGTTCCTGCGCGAGATGGACCACGTCAGCTTCACCGAGGCCGTCGAGCGCCTCGCCGGCCGCATCGGGTACTCGCTGCACTACGAAGACGGCGGGGCGGCGCCCGAGACCAGCGGCCGCAGCAGGCTGTACGCGGCGAACACCGCGGCGGCGGAGTTCTTCCGGTCGCAGCTGCTCAGCCCCGAGGCAGAGACGGCCAGGGCGTTCCTCGGCCAGCGCGGCTTCGACTCCGGCGCCGCAGCGCACTTCGGCGTCGGCTTCGCCCCCCGAGGCTGGGACGGCATGCTGAAGGCGCTCACCGCGCAGGGCTTCACCCGGGAGGAGCTCAGCAACGCCGGACTCGTCTCGACGGGCCAGCGCGGCGTCTACGACCGGTTCCGCGGCCGCCTGGTGTGGCCGATCCGCGACGTCACCGGTCAGACGATCGGCTTCGGGGCGCGCAAGCTCTTCGACGACGACCAGGGCCCGAAGTACCTGAACACCCCTGAGACGCCGATCTACAAGAAGGCACAGGTCCTGTACGGGCTCGATCTCGCCAAGCGCGACATCGCCAGGGGCGACCCCCGCCGGGTCGTGGTGGTCGAGGGATACACCGATGTGATGGCCTGCCATCTCGCCGGGGTCACCACTGCGATCGCCACCTGCGGCACCGCGTTCGGCACCGAGCACATCAAAGTGCTGCGCCGGGTGATGGGCGATGTCTCCGCCTCCGGCGAGGTCGTGTTCACCTTCGACGGCGACGAGGCGGGCCAGAAGGCCGCGCTGCGCGCATTCTCGGAGGACTCCCGGTTCACCGCGCAGACCTTCGTCGCCGTCGCTCCTGACGGTCTCGACCCGTGCGACCTGCGGTTGCAGCGCGGGGATGCCGCAGTGCGCGGTCTCATCGACACCAAGGTGCCGATGTTCGAGTTCGCGATCGACCGCAAGCTGGGCGGCTTCGACCTCGCCACCGTCGAGGGCCAGGTGGGCGCGCTGCGCGCCGCCGCCCCGATCGTGGCCGAGATCCGCGACGAACTGCTGCGCCCGGGCTACGAGCGCGTGCTCGCGCGTCGGCTGGGCATGGACCCGACGGCCGTCCACGCCGAGGTGCGTCGCGCATCGCATGGCGGAGGTCAGCAGCAGCGCCGCGAGACAGCGGCGCCGCAGGCTCAGGGCTCGGACGAACCCGCGGTCACCCGCGTGCGCCTCGCAGACCTCCCGCGCACCGGGGACGTCGCGCTCGAGCGCGACGCGCTCATGGGCGCACTGCAGTACGGCCACCGGGTGGACACCGCGCTGCTGGACCGTGCGCTGGCGGAGTCGTTCCGGCATCCGGGGCTGGAAGCCGTGCGCGAAGCCGTCGTCGCGACGACGGACCGCAGCCGCGTCGGCTGGGCGACGGACGCCGCGGACGCCGTGCGGGAGCCGTACCGCGGCCTCGCCGGCGAGCTGCTGATGACCCCTTTCCCGGCGCGAGACGAGGACGGCGCCGTCGCATCCGCCACCGATCTGAGCAGACGGCTGATCCTGCGCAGCATCGAGCGTGAGAAGAACGAACTGCTCGGTGCCGTGCAGCGGGTGCCCGCCGAGTCCGATGGCGGCCGTGCACTGCGCGTGAGGCTGCGCGATCTGGATGCCGAGAGGCAGCGCTTCTCCGAGTCGTAGGCGCAACGTTCGCGTCTGTCGGGCAGGATGGGAGCATGCCCCGACCCGTCAGTGATGCCGCGATCGACTGCTCCGACCTGGTCATAGACCGCATCGGACACGGCGGTGCGACGAGAGCCGTGGACGGAGTCACGTTCACCCTCCCGCCGGGTGAGCTGCTGTGCGTCGGCGGCGCAACCGGTTCCGGGAAGTCGACCCTCGTGCTCGCCCTGTCCGGATCGACGGACCCTTCTCTGCGGATCGTCGGCGGACGCGCGCAGGTCTGCGGCATCGACGCCCGTCGCGGTGGCCGGAAGAAGCGGATGCTGGGCGCGCTCACCGGTTTCGTCGGACAGGGCGCAGGCGGGGATCTGCCCCCGCGGCTGACCGCCGGGGAGATCATCGGCGAGCCGATCACGATCCGTGAGCGCAGGATCAACAGCAAGGCGCTCGCGATCAGGGTCGCGACGCTGCTCGACGAGCTCCACCTGCCGCTGGGCGCGGCGAGCAAGTTCCCCTACGAGCTCAGCGCCGGGATGCGTCAGCGCGTCGCGATCGCACGAGCGCTGGTGATGGAGCCGCGTGTGCTCATCGCGGACGAGCCCCTCGCGAACCTGGACCTGGAGGTGCGCCACGTGGTGTTCGACGCCATCACCCGGCGACGTGAGGAACGGGGCATGGCCGCCCTGATGGTCACCAACGACGCCGACTTCATCCGCGAACTGAACGCCGCCTCGCTGATGCTCCGCGGCGGGCACGTGGTCGCGCGCGGCGTCGGCAAGGACCTGATCTGGGCTCCCAACGCCGAGGCCGACTCGCAGCGCTGAGCGCGGCACGCCCGGGGTGCCCGCCGTGTTCTTGAGCGCTCCCGGAGTTTGCTAAGCTTGTCGAGTTGCCCGCTCTAGGGTGACAAGCCGAGAATGATCCCCTGTAGCTCAATTGGCAGAGCAGCCGACTGTTAATCGGCAGGTTGTTGGTTCGAGTCCAACCGGGGGAGCCGAGAGAAAGCCCCCGCCCTTCCGGGCGGGGGCTTTTCCGTTCTCGGGTCAAGGTGCCCGCTCAGCCCTCGAGGTCGTCGACGCCCGGCATCCAGCTCTTCCCTGGCCGGCCCCAGCCGCGTTTGCGCGCGATCTTCTGCGCGGTCTTCCAATCGCCGTCCGAGAGACGGTCGACGTACAGGATGCCGTCGAGGTGATCGAACTCGTGCTGCATGATGCGTGCGCGCCAGCCGTCGACCTCGATGCGCACCGGTTCGCCCTCGAGATCCGTGCCAGTCACCATGACGCGGTCGGAGCGGCGCAGCGGGAACCGCTCGCCGGGGAACGACAGGCACCCCTCCGACTCGAGGTCGGGGTCGGGTGAGCCGGGCTCGGGCGGCGTCATCCACAGCACCGGGTTGAGGATCGCACCGCGCCAGGGCTGCTCGTCGTCGTCGACGTACGAGTAGGTGTAGATGCGCAGCGGAACGCCGACCTGAGGTGCAGCAAGACCGACACCGGGCGCGATGTCCATGGTCTCGAACATGTCCGCGACGAGCGTGCGCACCTCGTCGGTGACCTCACCGACCTCGTCCGCTGGTGCGTGCAGAACCGGGTCGCCCATGATGCGGATGGCAAGAACAGTCACGCCACAACCCTACTGTGCGCCTGGTTCGGGAACCTCGCCCGGTACAGTCGTACGTGTGAATGGAGCGGGGATGGCGGGGGAAGTCACGGACCAGCTGGTCGGGGTGTTTCAGAACCCCGGGCTGCTGATGGGGATTCCGCTCGCTCTGGCGGGTGCGGTGTTCATGTCGCTCGGTGCCCAGTACCAGCACCGCGGAGTCGAGAAGGTCGAGCGGATCACGGGCACCGAGGGTGCCACAGGGCTCTCGATGACGCAGCTCAAGGGGCTGCTCACACGGCCCTCCTGGCTGATCGGCACTCTCATGCTGGGCTTGGCGGTGGTCTGTCAGCTGGCGGCTCTCGCGGTGGCTCCGCTGATCGTCGTGCAGCCCCTCGGCGCGATCGCGCTGGTCATCACGACCCTGCTGAACGCCCGCATCTCGGGCCAGTCCCCGACACGCCAGTCGCTCACCGCGATCATCGCCTGCGTCGGCGGCATCTTCCTGTTCGTCACGCTCGCGGCGATCTACGCGACCGAGCGCGAGATCACCGAGCGCGACCTCTTCGTCATCCTGGCGATCCTGCTGGTCGTGATCATCCTGCTGTTCGTCAGTTGGCTGGTGCTGCGTCACCGGATGCGGGCGCTGTTCTACGTCACCGGTGCCGGCATCCTGTACGGCTTCGTCGCGACTCTGGCGAAGGCGGTGATCAGCCGCATCCAGGCTGGCGAGTTCGACTGGGTGACTCTTGTCTGCGTCATCGCCCTGGTCTCCGCGGCCGTGGCCGGCGGATACTTCGTCCAGACCGCCTACGCGTCAGGGCCGCCCGACCTCGTCATCGCGGGCCTGACGGTCATCGATCCGATCGTGGCCGTGCTGATCGGCATCCTCGTTCTCGGCGAGGCCGACGCCGCACCCCTGTGGGTGCAGATCGGCTTCGCAGTCGCCGGCGGCATCGCGGTCTGGGGTGTGTTCGGACTCGCCCGGTACCACCCGCAGATGATCAGCGAGAGCCAGGAGCACGCGATCACGCGCGGGAGCACCCCCGCGGCGACCGGCTCCGAGCCGCAGCCGGCAGAACCGGGCACTCCCGCCACGGAGGCTCCGGCTCGACCGGACGATCCCGCTCAGTAGTCGCGGTCGATGAGGTCGGGGGAGACCTCGGACGCAGCTGCCTCGTCCACGAAGAAGACAGTCCGGCGACGGCCCTTCGCACCCGCGGCCGGCACGCTCGCATAGCTCGCGCCCGCCAGCGCGAGGCCGAGGGCGGAAGCCTTGTCGGCACCCGTGAGCACCAGCCACACCCGCTTCGACGCGTTGATCACCGGACGAGTCAGCGTGATCCGCTCCGGCGGGGGCTTGGGCGAGTCGCGGACGGCAAGCACCGCGGCGTCGGTCACGGTCACCTCGGGGCGATCCGGGAACAGCGACGCGATGTGGCCGTCGGGCCCGACACCGAGGAAGCAGACCGCGAACGAGGGCCAGGGCCGCTCGTCCGTGCCGAACCGTGCCAGCTCGGCGGCGTACGCCTGCGCGGCCTCGTCGAGGCTCATCTCGCCGGGGACGGCCGCCTCGTGCACGTTCTCGGCCGGAACCGGGATGTGGTCGAGCAGGGCGCGGCGGGACTGCAGCGAGTTGCGGTCGGCGTCGTCCAGGGCGACGAAGCGCTCGTCGCCCCACCAGAAGTGCACCAGAGACCAGTCGATCTTCGCGGCACGGGGGTGCGCGGCCACGGCGGCCAGGACGGCGCCGCCCATCGAACCGCCCGTGAGGCAGACGTGGGCGATGCGCCCGTCCCTGGTGCGGGCGCGCACCCTGGTCAGAAAGCGGTCGGCGACCCGCGCGGCGAGTTCGGCCGGGGTGGGTTCGACGACGACCGTCTTGATCGCGCGCGCCTGCTCCATCGTCATGCTCCCGTTTCCGGCGGTCCCAGCCGCTCCCAGCCATCGGTGATGACTCGACCGTACAGGACGTCCGCGTCCAGCCTGCGCAGCTCCTCGGCAAGGCACTCGCGCAGCGTGCGGCGCGGCAGGTGCAGCTCGTGGTCCGGCTGCCCGGGCTGGGTGAGCACGGCGACGCCGGGGGCGGGGCGCTCGAGCAGGATGTCGCCGGACGCGCGACGCAGGCGCACCGATTTGATGCCCTCCTGCCAGTGCTCCGGGTCCTCGTAGGACCAGCGCACGGGCACATCGAGCGCCATCTCCAGCCACGCGGCGAGCAGTGCCGTCGACGGCGACGCCGCCGCACCGCGCACCTCCACACCGGTGACAGGCTCGAACGGCGGCTGATCCAGCACTGCGGCGAGCTGCTCGCGCCAGTGCGTCAGACGGGTCCAGGCGAGATCGGTGTCGCCGGGGGCGTGCGTACGACCCAGCAGGGCGAGACGGTCCCGGACATCGGGCGATGTCGCGGCGTCGGTGATGCGACGCTGCGCGATGTGTCCCAGCGGGGATGCGGCGGCATCCGTCGGCGCCTCGTCGGGCCACCAGGCCACGACCGGGGCATCCGGCAGCAGCAGGCCGGTGACGAGGCTCTCCGCGTTGCTCGCGGCCTCGCCGTAGGCGCGCAGGACGACGACCTCGCTGGCGCCGGCGTCGCCGCCGACGCGGATCTGCGCATCGAGGCGGGCGGGGCCGTCTCCGGTGGTGAGCACGATGACGCGCATGGGATGCTCGCGCGAGGCGTCGTTCGCGGCGTCGATCGCGTCCTCGGCCACGCCGTTGCGCGCGGCGATGACCAGGGTGAGCACGCGTCCGAGGGCGACCACGCCGCCCTCCTCACGGACCCTGACGATCTGCTTGGCGATCTGGCTGACGGTGGTGTCGGGAAGGTCGATGATCACGGGCGTCTCCAGACTCGTCCGTCGCGGGCCAGCAGGGCGTCGGCGGATGCCGGGCCCCAGGAGCCGGGTGCGTACTGCTCGAGAGGGCCGCCCTTCGCGGCCCAGTACTCCTCGATCGGGTCGAGGATCTTCCAGGACAGTTCGACCTCCTCGTGCCGCGGGAACAGCGGCGGGTCTCCGAGCAGCACGTCCAGGATGAGGCGCTCATAGGCCTCGGGGCTCGCCTCGGTGAAGGCGTGCCCGTAACCGAAGTCCATCGTCACGTCGCGCACCTGGGTGCCGGCGCCGGGAACCTTGGAGCCGAACCGGATCGTGACGCCCTCGTCGGGCTGCACCCGGATCACCAGGGCGTTCTGCCCGAGCTCCGAGGTGCGGCCGAGCAGGTGCTGCGGTGCGCGCTTGAACACTACGGCGATCTCGGTGACACGACGGCCGAGGCGCTTGCCGGTGCGCAGGTAGAACGGAACGCCCGCCCAGCGGCGGTTGGCGATCTCGAGCTTGACGGCCGCATATGTCTCCGTGGTCGAGCGGGGGTTCATCCCGTCCTCCTCGAGGAACCCGTTGACCTTCTCGCCGCCCTGCCATCCGCCGTCGTACTGGCCGCGTGCGGTCGCGAGCGAAAGATCGGCAGGCAGCTGGACGGCCTCCAGCACCTTCTCCTTCTCGGCACGCAAGTGCTCGGCGGAGAGGCTGATCGGCTCCTCCATGGCGGTGAGCGCGAGCAGCTGCAGCAGGTGGTTCTGGATCACATCGCGCGCAGCACCGATGCCGTCGTAGTAGCCGGCACGGCCGCCGACGCCGATGTCCTCGGCCATCGTGATCTGCACGTGGTCGATGTGGTTGCGGTTCCAGATCGGTTCGTACAGCTCGTTGGCGAAGCGCAGCGCGAGAATGTTCTGGACCGTCTCCTTGCCGAGGTAGTGGTCGATGCGGAAGATCGAGTCCGCCGGGAAGGCGACCTCGAGCGCGCGGTTGAGAGCCCTGGCCGATTCCAGATCGTCTCCGAAGGGCTTCTCGATCACCACGCGCCGCCAGCACTGGTCGTCGTCGGTCGCGTCGCCGACGAGACCGGACTCCTTGAGCTGGCGGGCGACGGTTGGGAAGTCCTTCGGCGGGATGGACAGGTAATAGGCGTGGTTGCCCATCGTGCCGCGTTCGACGTCGAGCTTCTCGACGGTCTCGCGCAGACGGCGGAACGACTCCGGATCGTCGAACGTGCCCTGCACGAACCGGATGCCCTGCAGCAGCTGCTGCCAGGTCTCCTCGCGGAAGGGCGTGCGCGCGTGCTGCTTGACGGCCTCGTACACGACCTGCGCGAAGTCCTGGTCCTCCCAGTCCCGTCGGGCGAAGCCGACCAGGGCGAACCCGGGCGGAAGCAGACCGCGGTTGGCGAGGTCGTACACGGCGGGCATGAGCTTCTTGCGGGACAGATCGCCGGTGACACCGAAGATCACCAGAGCGCTGGGCCCTGCGATCCGGTTCAGGCGGCGGTCGTCGGGGTCACGCAGCGGATTGTGCCCGCGCGAGATGGGTGCTGTCATCGGTAAGTGCCTCGTTCGGTGTCACGGTGCCAGTGGATCACTGGGCGGCTTCGAAGAGCGCCATCACGTCGGCGGACGCGTCGGCGATCGTCAACGACACGACCGGGCGCCCGTGCTGCGCGAGCACGGCG
Source organism: Microbacterium sp. NPDC057659 (assembly GCF_042799915.1). Lineage (NCBI taxonomy): Bacteria > Bacillati > Actinomycetota > Actinomycetes > Micrococcales > Microbacteriaceae > Microbacterium > Microbacterium sp. NPDC057659. The sequence goes on from NZ_JBHVHU010000001.1 coordinate 292,903, forward strand.
GCGTCACCGGCGGCCTGAGCCTCGATGAGCTGCCCGAACGTGAACGGACGGCCGGGGATCTCCAGATCCACGTCGGTGCGCTCCAGGATCTGCAGGAAGACGCCCTGCGCTGGACCGCCCTTGTGATACTGGCCGGTGGAATGCAGGAAGCGCGGGCCCCATCCGAAGGTCGCGGGCCGACCGGAGTCGGCGGCGACCATCTCGCGCAGACCCTGCAGCTGCGGCAGGTCGAGGCGGTCGACGTACGCCTGCACGGCGACGTAGCCGTCGGCGGGCAGCTCTGCCCACAGTGCGTCGAGAACGCCCTCGATCGTGCCGGCGGAGGCGAGGGCGGGGTTCGAGACCCGCACCTCGATGCCGTCCTCGACGAACGCCGGGGGAGCGGTCTCGGGGCGCGCGTCGAGCAGGCCACGCGCGGCGATCTTCGCCGACTCCACGTCGGGCTGGTCGAACGGATTGATGTCGAGCAGGTACCCGGCGATCGCGGTCGCGTACTCCCACACCAGGAACTGCGCGCCGAGGGTGCCGCTGACGAGGATCTCGCCCTTGTGGCGCTCGGGCAGGTGGAATTCGTCGGCGTCGTCGACCAGGCGCACCAGCTGCAGGTCGGCCGGCTTGTTCTCCACCTCGGGCGAGACAGGCAGCAGGACGACGGGCAGGATGCCGGTGCCGCCCTTTCCGGTGGACTCCGCGATGAGCTGCTCGATCCAGTCCGGCAGCCCGACGATGTGGGTGCCGTCGGTGATCAGGCCGAGCTTGTCCGGCCGCGGGTCCGCCCCGACGATGGCCGCGGCCAGGCGCAGAGCGGGGTTGGACGCGCTGTCGAGCGCGAGCTCCAGGATCAGAGCCTCGGCCTCGTCGAGGAGTTCGGAGATGTCGGCTCCGGCGAGGCCGGAGGGCACCAGGCCGAACGCGGTGAGCGCCGAGTAGCGGCCTCCGACGTTCGGGTCCGCGTTGAACACGCGGTAGCCGGCCTCACGGGCCGAGGCGTCCAGCGGAGAACCGGGATCTGTGACAACGACGATGCGCTCGGCCGGGTCGATGCCGAGGTCGCGGAAGGCCGCCTCGAAGGCGCGTCGCTGCGAGTCGGTCTCGACGGTGGAGCCCGACTTCGAGGAGACGATCAGCGCAGTGTGCTCGAGGTCGTCGTCCAGTGCGGCCAGGACCTGCCCCGGCGCGGTGGAGTCGAGGATCGTCAGCGGCACGCCGGCCGTCTGCGTGATCACCTCGGGGGCGAGCGACGATCCACCCATCCCGGCCAGCACGAAGCGATCGACACCCCGCGCCGCGAGCTGCTCGCGCAGCGCGGTGATCTCGTCGACCAGGGGCCGCGAGTTCGCCACAGCCTCGAGCCATCCGAGACGGATCGACGCCTCGGCCTCGGCCTCCGGTCCCCACAGGGTCGGATCGCCGCTGGTGAGCCGAGTGGCGATGAGCTCTGCGACCAGGCGCGGCACCGTCTCCTCGACGGCCGCGGCCGCCGCACCGGAGACGTGGACCGCGACGCTCATCGGGCGGCCTCGAGCCCTGCTGCGACCTGGGTCAGCAGGTCGTGCCACGAGTCGATGAACTTCGCGACGCCCTCATCCTCGAGAACCTGGGTGACGTCGTCGAAGTCGACGCCCACGGCCTTCAGCCCGGCGAACACCTCACGCGACGCGTCGTACGCGGAGGTCACCGTGTCGCCGGTGACGACGCCGTGGTCGAAGGTCGCCTCGAGGGTCTTCTCGGGCATGGTGTTCACCACGCCGGGGGCGACGAGCTCGGTGACGTACAGTGTGTCGGGCAGTGCGGGGTCCTTCACGCCGGTCGAGGCCCACAGCGGCCGCTGCAGAGTGGCTCCGGCATCCAGCAGCGCCTTGGCGCGATCCGAGGCGAAGGTCTGCTCGTAGAGCTCGTACGCGAGGCGTGCGTTCGCCAGGCCCGCCTTGCTCTTCAGCGCAGCAGCCTCGTCGGTGCCGATCGCCGCGAGACGCTTGTCGGTCTCGGTGTCGACGCGCGACACGAAGAACGAGGCGACCGAATGGATCGTCGACAGGTCGATGCCCGCGGCCTTCGCGGTCTCCAGCCCGGTGAGGTAGGCGTCGATGACCTCGGCGTAGCGCTCCAGGCTGAAGATCAGCGTGACGTTGACGCTGATGCCGGCGCCGATCGTCGCGGAGATGGCGGGCAGGCCGGCCTTCGTCGCGGGGATCTTCACCAGCAGGTTCGGGCGGTCGACGCGCTCCCACAGCTCCTTGGCCTGTGCGATGGTGCCCTCGGTGTCGTGGGCGAGGTCGGGGGAGACCTCGATCGACACGCGACCATCGACATGGTTCGTGGCGTCGTACACCGGGCGGAACACGTCCAGCGCGTCGCGGACGTCCTGCGTGGTCGCCGCGAACACGGCGTCGACGGCGGATGCCCCGGATGCGGCGAGCTCGTGCACCTGGGCGTCGTAGGACGTGTCGTCGGGGTTGGTCATCGAGTTGGCGAAGATCGTCGGGTTCGTGGTGACGCCGACGACGTTCCGGGTCTCGATGAGCTGCTGCAGGTTGCCCGAGTTGATGCGGGTGCGGGACAGGTCGTCGAGCCAGATGCTGACGCCGGCGGCCGAGAGGTCTGCGGTGGGGGTGCTCATGCGTTCTCCTTGATGCTCTCGCGCGCCGCCTGGGCGACGGCCTCGGCGGTGATGCCGAACTTCTGGAACAGGGTCTTGTAATCGGCGGAGGCGCCGAAGTGGTCGATGCCGATCGAGCGGCCGCGGTCTCCGACGATTCCGCGCCAGCTCAGCACCGATCCGGCCTCGACCGAGACACGGGCGGTGATCGCCTTCGGCAGCACGCTCTCGCGGTACGCCTCGTCCTGCTCGGCGAACCACTCCAGCGACGGCGCGGACACCACGCGGGAGTTCACGCCCTCGCCCGCAAGGGTCTCGCGGGCTGCGACAGCCAGCTGCACCTCGGAGCCGGTGGCGATCAGGATGACGTCAGGGGTGCCGTTCGGCGCCTCGGCGAGCACGTAGGCGCCCTTCGAGGTGTTCGCCGCCGAGGCGAACACCTCGCCGGATGCCGCGCCCTCACCGCGCTCGAACACGGGGATGTTCTGGCGGGTCAGCGCGATGCCGGTGGGACCGCCGTGCCGGCTGAGGATCTCGAGCCACGCGGCCGCGGTCTCATTGCCGTCCGCGGGACGGACGACGGTGAGGTTCGGGATGGCGCGCAGCGCGGCGAGCTGCTCGATCGGCTGATGCGTCGGGCCGTCCTCGCCGAGGGCCACGGAGTCGTGCGTCCACACGAACACGCTCGGCACGTTCATCAGTGCGGCCAGACGCACCGCGGGGCGCATGTAGTCGCTGAAGATGAGGAAGGTGCCGCCGAACGGACGGGTCGGGCCGTGCAGCACGATGCCGTTCAGGATCGAGCCCATCGCGTGCTCGCGGATGCCGAAGTGCAGGACACGGCCGTAGGGGCTGCCGTTCCAGTCGTGCGTGGACCACTCGGCGGGGATGAATGATGCGGCCCCCGCGATCGTGGTGTTGTTCGAACCGGCCAGGTCGGCGGAGCCGCCCCACAGCTCGGGCAGCTGCGGCGCGAGCGCGTTGATGACCTTGCCGGATGCCGCGCGGGTGGACACATCGGTGCCGGCCTCGAAGACCGGCAGCGCGCTCTCGATGCCCTCGGGCAGTGCGTGCGCCTCGAGGCGGTCCAGCAGGGCCTTGCGATCGGGGTTCGCCGCGGCCCAGGCATCGAAGGTCGTCTGCCAGGCGGCGCGCTCCTCGGCGGCGCGGTCGCCGAGTTCACGGGTGTGCGCGATGACGGCGTCCTCGACGACGAAGGACTTCTCGGGGTCGAAGCCGAGCACGACCTTGGTCGCGGCGACCTCGTCCGCGCCCAGCGCGTTGCCGTGCACCGACTCCGTGCCGGACTTGTTCGGTGCGGGCCAGCCGATGATCGTCTTGAGGATGATCAGGGTGGGCTTGCCGGTCTCGGCCTTGCCCTGCTCGATGGCGTCGTCCAGCTCCTGCACGTCCTCGACGTACTGCCCGGTGCGACGCCAGTCGACCTCGAGCACCTGCCATCCGTAGGACTCGTAGCGCTGACGGACGTCCTCGGTGAAGGCGACATTCGTGTCGCCCTCGATCGAGATCTGGTTGGAGTCGTAGATCGCGATCAGGTTGCCGAGCTGCTGGTGGCCTGCCAGCGAAGAGGCCTCGCTGGTGACGCCCTCCTGCAGGTCCCCGTCGCCGGCGATCACGTAGACGTGGTGGTCGAACGGGCTGGTGCCTGCTGCGGCATCCGGGTCGAACAGACCGCGCTCGTAGCGGGAGGCGTACGCGAAGCCGACCGCCGATGCCAGGCCCTGGCCGAGCGGGCCGGTGGTGATCTCGACGCCCTTGGTGTGCCCGTACTCGGGGTGTCCGGGGGTCAGCGAACCCCAGGTGCGCAGCGCCTCGAGGTCGGACAGCTCGAGGCCGAAGCCGCCCAGGTAGAGCTGCACGTACTGGGTGAGGGACGAGTGGCCCACCGAGAGGATGAAGCGGTCTCGGCCGATCCAGTGGGTGTCGGCCGGGTCGTGGCGCATGACCCGCTGGTACAGCAGATAGGCCACGGGAGCAAGGCTCATCGCCGTACCCGGGTGACCGTTCCCGACCTTCTGCACGGCGTCCGCCGCCAGTACACGGGCGGTGTCCACCGCTCTCCGGTCGAGATCGTTCCAGATGAGTTCCGCCACGGTCATGCCCCTTCTGACAAGGAAAAAGGCGCCCGTATTCCTGCGCGATCCGCGTCGTCACGGAGGTGAGTGTGCAGCGTCTGGGGCGCGCGAGTGATCCCCAGCATAGTGCGGCGCGAACGGCATGAAGCGGTAGATTGCGGCGCCGGTCACGCGCGCCCGGTGCCGTAGACTGAGAGGAAACTGTCAGCTTTTCGCATGGAGGAGGCGATCACGATCACGACCGTGTCGCAGACCGATGCCCGCACGCACTCGCTCGGTCAGAAGATCCGTGGTTATGTGGCGCTGACGAAGCCCCGGGTCATGGAGCTCCTGCTGGTCTCCACCGTGCCGGTCATGATCCTCGCCAAGGGCGGGACGCCGTTCACCTGGTCCGACGTCGGGCTCATCCTCGCGACGGTACTCGGCGGCGCCATGAGCGCCGGCTCCGCAGCGTCCTTCAACATGTACCTCGATCGAGACATCGATGTGCACATGAAGCGCACCGAGAACCGGCCGCTGGTCACCGGCGAGGTGTCGCCGCGCGGCGCGCTGGTGTTCTCCTGGACCCTCGCCGTCGTCTCGACCGTCTGGCTGTGGCTGACGACCAACTGGCTGGCGGCGACGCTGTCGGCCGTCGCCATCTTCTTCTACGTGGTCATCTACACGATGATCCTCAAGCGTCGGACCGAGCAGAACATCATCTGGGGCGGCATCGCCGGCTGCTTCCCGGTGCTCATCGGGTGGACGGCTGTGACCGGCTCACTGGCCTGGCCGCCGATGGTGCTGTTCGTCCTGGTCTTCCTGTGGACTCCCGCGCACTACTGGCCGCTGTCGATGAAGTACAAGGACGACTACGACGACGTCGACGTGCCCATGCTCGGCGTCACGCGCTCCCCGTCGCAGGTGGGCCTGCAGGTCATCCTGTACGCCTGGGCGACCGTCGCCTGCTCGCTGCTGTTGATTCCGGTCGCCGGCATGGGCCTGGTCTACTCCGTCTCCGCGGTCGTCTTCGGCGGCTGGTTCATCTACGAGTCGCACCGCCTGTACAACCGCGCCGTGCACGGCAACGAGCCGCGCCCGATGCGTGTGTTCCACGCATCCATCACCTATCTGACGCTGATCTTCCTGGCCGTCGCGGTCGACCCGCTGATGCCGTTCTGATCCGCAGATGAAGGAGGTGGGGCCCCCCGGGGGGGGGGCGCCGCCCTCGGTTGCGGGGGCCCGCCGGGGGGGCGCGCCCCCCGGCGCGGGGGGGGGGTGCGCCCAGCCCCGGGGGGGGGCGGCCGGCGGGTGCCG
>NZ_JBHVHU010000001.1:298903-1822838 GCF_042799915.1 Microbacterium sp. NPDC057659
CGCGCGGGGGCTGCGGGGTGGTGTTTGGGGGCTGGGTGTTGGGGGGGGGTATTGCGGGGGTGCCGGGGGCGCCGGGCGCCCCCGGGGGGGGGGGCCGACCTCCTTCTGTTCCGGCTCAGCGAGCGGATGCCGCGCCCACGGACGCGGTGGGGGAGTCCTCCTCGACCGGTGCGGTGACGTCCGAGGTCTCCTCGAGGTCCGTCGCGTCGACGACGGGTGACTCCTGCTGCGCGGTCCAGTCGATCGGCTCGACGGTCTCGGGCTTCGGCTGAGGGATGAGGGCCTTGGCGGCGGCGAGGGCCAGAGCCAGCAGCAGGCCGATCACGCCTGCGCCGAGCACGACCGCGCCGAGCATGACCCAGCTCTGCCCGGCGTAGACCTCGACGCCCGTGGCGGTGCCGTCCAGCAGTGCGGAGGTCATCGCACCGATCTGGCGGGTGGACAGCCAGCCCCCGACGCCGATCCCGGCGAGCGAGAGCAGCACCAGAAGGAGATAGGGGACGGAACGGAACAGGCTTGTCTTCTTCATGTCCGGAACTCTTCCGGACCGCCTGATGCGCGGCTTATGCGCCGACTATGCGTGACCTGCGTGCTCGGCGAGGGTCGGGGTCTCGTAGGCCGAGGCCGGGCGCTTCAGCTTGAGCACGACCACGGTGTAGGCGGCTGCCGAGAGCGAGGCGAGCATCATGTGGATGCCGACCAGTACCGGCGGTAGGCCGTGCCGAGCCTGCAGCACGCCCACCAGAACCTGCACGAGCACGGCGGCGGCCAGCACGATCAGCCAGTTGCGCGGCGGCAGGCGCAGCACGAAGGCACTGATCAGGAGCACGACGATCAGTGCGGCGAGCAGGTAACCCGGCCAGGAGTGCACGTGCGCCAGCCAGGTGGCGTCGAACCCGTTGCGCTGGATGTTCGCGTCGCCGGAGTGCGGACCGGAGCCGGTGGTGAGCACGCCGAACAGGATGGTGAGGGCCAGGGCGAGCCCGGTGACGTGGGTGAGGACGGCGAACCAGCGCGGCACGGCCGCCTTCCGCGGCCCCGGAGTCGCGTTCATCCGCACGAGGAACGCGGCCGTGACGCACACGAGCAGCAGCGAGGAGGCGTAGTGGAAGCCGACGATGAAGGCGTTGAGCTCGGTCAGCACGGCGAACCCGCCGACGACGGCCTGGGCCATCACGCCCGCCAGGGTGATCCACGCCAGCAGCGCCAGATCGCGACGTCGCGCGGTGCGGCGCAGTGAGTCGATCGCGCCCGCGAGCACCGAGATCAGCAGTGCTGCGGACATCAGCGCCGCCGAGTAGACGACGCCGGCTCCCGCGGCGATCGCGTACACGGCGACGGCCAGCACCACTCCGCCGAGTGCGAACCAGAGCGCGCGGAAGACGAGCGAGCGCCCGCCGACGGCGTGCACGGTGAGCAGGACCACCGCCAGCGCGACCAGGCCGACGACACCCGTCATGGTCCTGTTGCCGAACTCGATGATGCCGTGGATGCCCTGCTCGGGCAGCGGGATCAGGGACTCGGGCGTGCACAGCGGCCAGTCGGAGCATCCGAGGCCTGAGCCGGTGAGACGCACCGCGCCACCGGTGCCGATGATGATCACCTCGGCCAGGAACGAGAGCCAGGCGAACACCCGCAGCGGGCGGGTGACGGCGACGACCCGCGTCTCGGCGGCAGACGTGACGGAACTGGCGTGCATGGCACCTCCGGCCCGCAGGCATCCGGGAAGAACGGCTCGGATGTCGGCGAAACCTGTAGAATCGGATTGTTGCGATGCGCGCGCGGAGCGCGAGACGCATCAGCAACAGTTTAGGCGCGATGAATGCGTCGCTGATGAGGGCCCCACAGCGGTATCCCAGTCCCCGTTCACTCGACGGGGGTCGGGCATGCCGGGGCGGATGACACCGTTTGCGGCCTGTAGAGGAGAGTGTGTATGTCGGATGTGCTGATCGACCGCCCCGAGCTCGATGGTCTGGGGGTGTACGAGTTCGGCTGGCACGATGAGGACGTCGCCGGCGCCAGCGCGAAGCGCGGCCTGAGCGAAGCCGTCGTGCGCGACATCTCCGGGCTCAAGAACGAGCCGGAGTGGATGCTGAAGACCCGTCTGAAGGGTCTCTCGCTGTTCGGTCGCAAGCCGATGCCGACCTGGGGCGCCGACCTCAGCGAGATCGACTTCGACAACATCAAGTACTTCGTCCGCTCCACCGAGAAGCAGGCGCAGTCGTGGGAGGAACTCCCCGACGACATCAAGAACACCTACGAGCGCCTCGGCATCCCCGAGGCCGAGCGCCAGCGCCTGGTCGCCGGTGTCGCCGCCCAGTACGAGTCCGAGGTCGTGTACCACCAGATCCGCGAGGACCTGGAGGAGCAGGGCGTCATCTTCATGGACACCGACACCGCGCTGCGCGAGCACCCGGAGTTCTTCGAGGAGTACTTCGGCACCGTCATCCCCCCTGGGGACAACAAGTTCGCCGCGCTGAACACCGCGGTGTGGTCCGGCGGCTCGTTCGTCTACGTCCCGAAGGGCGTGCACGTCGAGATCCCGCTGCAGGCCTACTTCCGGATCAACACCGAGAACATGGGCCAGTTCGAGCGCACGCTGATCATCGCCGACGAGGACAGCTACGTGCACTACATCGAGGGCTGCACCGCCCCGATCTACAAGTCCGACTCGCTGCACTCGGCCGTGGTCGAGATCATCGTGAAGAAGAACGCCCGCGTTCGCTACACGACGATCCAGAACTGGTCGAACAACGTCTACAACCTGGTCACCAAGCGCGCCGTGGCGCACGAGGGAGCGACCATGGAGTGGGTCGACGGCAACATCGGCTCCAAGGTGACGATGAAGTACCCGTCGATCTATCTGATGGGCGAGCACGCCAAGGGCGAGACCCTATCGGTCGCGTTCGCCGGCCCCGGCCAGCACCAGGACGCCGGCGCGAAGATGATCCACATGGCGCCGTACACGCAGTCGTCGATCGTCTCGAAGTCGATCGCCCGCGGCGGCGGCCGCGCCGGATACCGTGGCGAGGTGCGGGTGGACCCCGCCGCGCACCACTCCGCGAACACCGTGCGCTGCGACGCACTGCTGGTCGACACGCAGTCCCGCTCCGACACCTACCCGGCGATCGACATCCGCGTCGACGACGTGCAGCTCGGCCACGAGGCCACGGTCTCGAAGGTCAGCGAGGAGCAGCTGTTCTACCTGCAGTCCCGCGGCATGCCCGAGGACGAGGCGATGGCGATGGTCGTGCGCGGCTTCATCGAGCCGATCGCGCGTGAGCTGCCGATGGAGTACGCGATGGAGCTGAACAAGCTCATCGAGATGGGCATGGAAGGTTCGGTGGGCTGACCCGTGACAACCGCATACATCGAGGTCGAGCCTGCCTTCGTGCCGGTGCAGACCCGTTCAGAGCGGCCGCACTCGTTCGAGCCGGACGACTTCGGCGCTCCGAACGGCCGTGAGGTCAACTGGAAGCACACGCCCGTCGAGAAGCTGCGCGCCCTGTTCGAGGTCGCGGCGCAGAACGACGGCGTGACCTACGAGGTCAGCTCCGATGAGTACGTGGGCGCTCCGCTGGAGGCCGGCACCGCGCCGCGCGGCGAGTTCTTCCGTCCCGAGGACGTCGTCTCCGCCGTGGCCTGGAAGGGCTCGGCTGAGGCGCTGCACATCGACATCCCGCAGGATGCCGAGGTCGCCGAGCCGATCGTCGTGACCGTCACCGGTCAGGGCGCCGAGCGCCGTGCCGACGGTCACATCGTGATCGAGGCCGGCGTCAACAGCTCCGCCACCGTGCTGCTGCGTCACGTGGGTTCGGCCCAGTACGCGCAGAATGTCGAGATCCTGGTCCGCGACGGCGCGAAGCTCACCGTGGTCAGTGTGCAGCAGTGGCAGGACGACGCCGTGCACGCGGCGTCCCACCAGGTGCAGGTCGGCCGTGACGCGGCCCTCACCCACTCGATCGTCAGCTTCGGCGGCGGCCTGGTGCGCGTGAACCCGAACGTCGAGCTCGCCGGCAACGGCGCGCAGGGACGCCTGTACGGCCTGTCCTACGCCGACGCCGGGCAGCACCTGGAGTCGCAGGTGTACCTGTATCACAAGGGTGCGCACACCGTCGGCGACGTGCTCTACAAGGGTGCGCTGCAGGGCGAGAGCGCGCACAGCGTCTGGATCGGCGACGTGCTGATCGGTGCCGACGCCGTCGGCACCGACTCCTACGAGGCGAACCGCAACCTGGTGCTCACCGAGGGCGCACGCGCCGACTCGATCCCGAACCTCGAGATCGAGACCGGCGACATCGTCGGCGCGGGCCACGCCAGCGCCACCGGGCGCTTCGACGACGAGCAGCTGTTCTACCTGCAGGCGCGCGGCATCGATGAGGAGCAGGCGCGACGTCTGGTCGTGCTCGGCTTCCTCAGCGACATCGTCCAGCGTCTGGGCATCCCGTCGCTGGAGGAGGAGCTCATGGCCGCCATCGAGGCCGAACTCGCCGAGGTGAACGCGTGACCGCGGTGCGTGCCTGCGCACTCAGCGAGCTCGAGCAGGACACGCCGCTGCGCGTGGTGCTCGACGGCAAGCCGATGGCGGTGGTGCGCGACTCGAACGATGTCGTGCACGCGATCGGCGACACCTGCACCCACGGCGACATCTCGCTGTCCGAGGGCTTCGTCGAGGGTGAGACGCTGGAGTGCTGGGCCCACGGCTCGGCGTTCTCGCTCGTCACCGGCAAGCCTCTCAACCTCCCTGCTTTCGAGCCCGTCCCGGTCTACACCGTCACGATCGACGGAGACGACGTGCTCATCGACCCGAGTGCGACGGTCGCGGCCTGAGCCGCCCTCGCACGAGAAACGAAGGAAATCTGAATGTCTGTTCTTGAGATCCGCGACCTGCACGTGACGGTCGAGACGGATGCCGGAACCACCCCGATCCTCAACGGCATCGACCTGACCATCAAGACCGGCGAGACGCACGCCATCATGGGCCCGAACGGCTCTGGCAAGTCGACCCTCGCCTACACGATCGCCGGTCACCCGAAGTACACCGTCACTCAGGGCTCCATCACCTTCGACGGTGAGGACGTCCTCGCGATGAGCGTCGACGAGCGCGCCCGTGCCGGCCTGTTCCTGGCCATGCAGTACCCGGTCGAGATCCCCGGCGTCACCGTGACCAACTTCCTGCGCACGGCGAAGACCGCGCTCGACGGCGAGGCTCCTTCCATCCGACAGTGGACCAAGGACGTCAAGGCGTCGATGGCGAACCTGCGCATGGACCCGAAGTTCGCTCAGCGCAACGTCAACGAGGGCTTCTCCGGCGGCGAGAAGAAGCGCCACGAGATCCTGCAGCTCGAGGTGCTGAAGCCGAAGTTCGCCGTGCTCGACGAGACCGACTCCGGCCTCGACGTCGACGCGCTGAAGATCGTCTCGGAGGGCGTGAACCGCGCCAAGGAGCAGACGAACCTCGGCGTGCTGCTGATCACCCACTACACCCGCATCCTGCGCTACATCCGTCCGCAGTTCGTGCACGTGGTGGTCGCGGGCAAGATCGTCGAGGAGGGCGGCCCGGAGCTGGCCGACCGTCTCGAGGACGAGGGCTACGACCGGTTCCTCGACCCCTCCGCTCCCATCGAAGCGTAGGCTGAGGCCATGACCGCAACGCTGACCGACGAGAAGTACGACGAGGTCACCGAGGCTCTGAAGGACGTCATGGATCCCGAGCTCGGGATCAACGTCGTCGATCTGGGACTGATCTACGATCTCGCCTGGGACGACGAGAACGACGCGCTCGTCATCCACATGACCCTGACCAGCGCCGGATGCCCGCTCACCGACGTGCTCGAGGAGCAGACCGCGCAGGCGCTGGACAGCGTCGTCGACCGGTTCCGCATCAACTGGGTCTGGATGCCGCCGTGGGGTCCTGAGCGGATCACCGACGACGGACGCGACATGATGCGCGCCCTCGGCTTCGCGATCTGACACTCCTCCGAAAGTGCACGGCCGCATGACGGCCGTGCCCTTTCGCATCGGTTCCCGAGCCGGCGGGGCCGGACGCACGATCCCATCGATAGGCTCTTCCCATGACCGCCACCCCCCTTCGCGCCCTTCCTCTCGACGTCCTGCGCCGGCGGTCGAGTGAGAAGTGGCGGGAGTACCCGGCGGAGATCCTGCCGCTGTTCGTCGCAGAGACGGACTTCCCTCTCGCGCCGGCGATCAGTGCCGCGCTCGAGCGCGCCGTGCGCATCGGCGACACCGGCTACGTCGCCTCGCAGACGCCGCTTCCCGAGGCCTACGCGGCCTTCGCCGAGCGTCGGTTCGGCTGGCGGCCGGATCCCGCCCGCATCCGCACCACGGCGGACGTGAGCATGGGTGTGGTGGAGATCCTGCGTCGTGAGATCGCGCCGGGGGAGCGCGTCGTCGTGACACCGCCGGTGTACCCGCCGTTCTTCGATCTGGTCGACGAGGCGGGCGGGGTCGTCGAGCGCGTGCCGCTGCGCGACACCGGTTCGGGCTGGGAGCTCGACCTCGACGGCATCGAGGCCGCTCTCACCGCCGGCGCCCGCGCGGTGCTGCTGTGCAACCCGCACAACCCGACCGGCTCGGTGCACACCCTCGAATCGCTCGCGGGTCTCGCCGAGATCGCAGAGCGGCACGGCGCCGTCGTGGTCTCGGACGAGATCCACGCGCCGCTCGTGCAGCCGGATGCCGGGTTCACACCCTTCCTCGCGGCGTCGGATGCGGCGGCGCGCGTCGGCTTCGCCGTGACGAGCGCCAGCAAGGCGTTCAACCTCGCCGGCCTGAAGTGCGCACTGATGATCGCGGCCTCCGACGAGAAGACGGCGATCCTGCGCGGCCTGCCGGTCGAGGTGGAGTGGCGCACGGGTCAGTTCGGGGTGCTGGCGGCCGTCGCCGCCTTCTCTCCCGAGAGCGACGCGTGGCTGGACGGACTGCTCGCCGCCCTGGACGAGAACCGTCGCCTGCTGGGCGACCTGCTCACCGAACACCTGCCCGGATCCCGCTACCGGATGCCGGATGCCGGCTATCTCGCCTGGATCGATCTGAGCGATCTGGGCTGGGGCGACAACCCGGCGAAGCGCATCCTCCGCGAGGCGAAGGTGGCGCTGCACTTCGGCCCCGCGTTCGGTGCCGAGGGGCGCGGGCATGTGCGACTGAACTTCGGGACCAGTCCCGAGATCATCCGCGAGGCCGTGCAGCGGATCGTGCCGCTGGTCGGCGCGTGAGCGCCCCGGCATCCGCGCCGACGATCTGGGACGGACCGCGACTGGGCATCACCGTCGGCTCGGTCGTCCTGATCTTCCTGGCGGCGATCGAGGCGCTGGCGGTCACCACGGTGATGCCCCTCGTCGCCTCGGACCTGCACGGTGAGGCGCTGTACGCCGTCGCGTTCGCGGGTACCCTGGCGACCGGCGTGATCGGGATGGTCGCGGCAGGCGCCTGGAGCGATCGGGCGGGTCCGCGTGCGCCGCTGTACACCGCGATCGCCCTCTTCACGGTCGGGCTGCTGATCGCTGGGCTGGCTACCGATATGTACACCCTGGTGCTGGGACGCCTCATCCAGGGCCTCGGCGGCGGTGGGCAGACGGTCGCACTGTACGTCGTCGTGGCGCGGGTGTATCCGCCGCAGCTGCACGGAAGGATCTTCGCCGCCTATGCCGCAGCCTGGGTGGTGCCGTCGATGGTCGGCCCGTTCCTGGCCGGAGCGGTGGCGCAGTACCTGCACTGGCGGTGGGCGTTCCTCGGCGTCGCCGTGCTCACGGCACTCGCCTTCGTACTGGTCGCTGTGCGCCTGCGCGGGGTCGACCTGAACGCGCATCCGGGCGATGCCGGGACTCCTCCCGCCGAGGGGACGCCCGTCGGTGTCCGCATCGGCGTGCGCATCCTGCTCGCAGTGGTCGTCGCGATCGCAGCGGTGGCGGTCGGATTCACGGCGGATCTCGCGCCGGCGGCGGGGTGGCCGCTCGCCGCGGCATCCGTCGTCGTGATCGCGTTCGCGATCCGCGCACTGCTTCCGATGGGCACGCTGCGGGCCGCCCCGCGGCTGCCGAGCGTCGTGCTGATGCGCGGGTTGGCAGCCGGAGCGTTCTTCGCGGCCGAGGCCTACGTGCCCAAGATGCTCATGGAGCGGTTCGACTTCAGCCCGACGATCGCCGGCCTGGCGCTCACGGTCTCAGCACTGGCGTGGTCGGGCGGTTCGGCGGTACAGGGCAGATACGGCGAACGGCTCGGCAGCCGCCGGATGGTGGCGATCAGCACCGTGCTGATGCTGATCGGCTTCGGGGGCGTGCTGGCGGTCTCGCTGCTGCACGCAGCTCCGTGGGCGGTCGTCGTGCTCTGGGGATTCGCCGGCGGGGGCATGGGGCTGCTCTACCCGCGACTCACCGTGCTCACGCTCGCGTACTCGACGCCGGCTGACGAGGGGTTCAACTCCTCGGCGCTGTCGATCTCGGACTCCACCGGGTCGGCGGTGACTATCGCCGTCGCCGGACTGCTGTTCGTCAGCCTGCCCCTCGCCGGCTCCGGGTTCCCGGTGGTGTTCGCTCTGGCCGTGGCGGTCCTGCTGATCGCCGCGGTTCCCGGCTTCCGGGTCGGGGACGGCCCGGCTGCGCGGGCTGTCAGCTCCGCTGATCCGGCACAGCGCTGACCGCAGCGAACGCGCGGATGCCTGCCAGGAACACCGCGTCGAGATCCTCGGTCGGATCATGTGCGATATCCGTCGCGGCCCCGATGCTCTGCGCGTGCATGCGCTGCTGCACGAGGGTCGAGTGTCCGAGGATGAACTCGAACAGGGCGTCGGCGGACGCGCTGTCGCCGACCACCGTCTGCAGTGCGTCCTGCGCGCGACGTGCGCCCAGCCGCAGCGCATAGGTCGACATCACGACCTCTGCACCGTCGCGATAGGCGAGCAGCGCATCCCGGATGCCGACGGCGATCTCGGCGATGCCGGTGCCGGGCTCCGGCTGCGGGATGCGGGAGAGGATGCGGTCGGCGACGGCTGCCAGCAGCTCCTGCTTGTTGGCGAAGTGCCAGTACAGGGCGCTCGGCTGAACCTCGAGCTCGGCGGCGAGGCGCCGCATGGACAGGTCGGGCAGGCCCACGCGATCGAGGAGGTCGAGGGCGAGCGTCGTCACGGAGTCGCGGTCGTGTCGTCCGGATGCCATGACGTCAGTATACTGAACGACGTTCAGGTGAACAGTGTTCAGGAGGCTTTGATGTCCACTTCCACTCGTCCGCTCGGTGCCGACATCGCGCGCATCGCCGTCTTCGCGGCGCTCATCGTCGTGCTCGGCATGGTCGTCGTACCGCTGCCCGGGGGCGTGCCGATCACCGCCCAGACGCTGGGCGTGATGCTCGCAGGGCTCGTGCTCGGCGCGCGCCGAGGTGCGCTGTCGGTGCTGCTCGTGCTGGCCCTCGCCGCGATCGGGCTCCCCGTGCTGGCCGGCGGACGCGGGGGACTGGGGGTCTTCGTCGGACCGTCTGCGGGTTACCTGCTGGGCTGGGTGGTCGGCGCCGTAGTGATCGGATTCATCGCCCACCACGGTCGATTCACCTGGTGGCGGGCCGGTCTCGCCGCGGGGATCGGCGGCATCCTGGTCGTCTACCTGTTCGGCATCCCGGTACAGGCGCTGGTCACCGGCGTGCCGGTGGGTCCGACGGCACTGTCCAGCCTCGCGTTTCTGCCCGGTGACCTGCTGAAGGCCGTCGCCGCGACCGTGCTCGCCGTGGCCCTGCATCGGGCGTACCCGCGGGCGTTCGAGAACCGGGCACCGGCCGCGGTCCATGCGGCCTGAGACACCTGCGGCTGATGTGATCGCGTTCGATCGGGTCGGCGTCGAGGCGGAGGGCCGCCCGATCCTGTCGGACGTGAGCGTGCAGCTGACCGCACGACGCACCGCGGTGATCGGCGGCAACGGCACGGGCAAGTCCACTTTCGCCCGCCTGCTGAACGGTCTGCGGATGCCGAGCTCCGGTCGCATCAGCGTGCTCGGCCTCGACCCCGCTGTGGAGGCGAAGGAACTGCGGCGGAGGGTGGGCTTCGTCTTCACGAACCCGGAGGCGCAGATCCTGATGCCCACGGCGGCCGAGGACCTCGCGCTGTCGCTGCGCGGGGTGCCGCGGCACGAGATCCCTGCTCGTATCGAGCAGGTGCTCGCCGAGTACGGACTGGCGGGTCTCGGCAATGTCCCTGCATCGGGGCTCTCCGGGGGTCAGCGACAGCTGCTGGCTCTGGCAGCCGTGCTGGTGACAGGCCCCGAGCTCGTCGTCGCCGACGAGCCGACCACGCTGCTCGATCTGCGCAACGCGCGCCGCGTCGGCGACCTGCTCCTGGGACTGGAGTCGCGCTTGGTTCTGGTCACGCACGACCTCGAGCTCGCGGCGCGCTGCGACGAGGCGGTGCTGTTCGAGGGCGGGCGGGTGCGGGCGCAGGGCGAGTCCGCCGAGGTGATCGACGAATACCGGGTGAGTTGCTCGTGATCTCGCTCTACAGTCCCGGAGACGGGCTGCTGCACAGGGTGCCGGCGAGCGCGAAGCTCGCCGGACTCGTGCTCTGCGCGCTGGTGCTGTCGCTGTGGCGGCCGGTTCCGCTCGGAACGCTCGTCGTGCTTCTCGCGGTGTCGGCGGCGTATCCGCTGGCCGGCCTTCCGCCGACGATGCTCGGCGAGGCGTGGTGGCGGCTGCGCTGGGTGGTGCTGGTGCTCGGCGGGCTGCTCTGGTTGTTCGTCGGATGGGAGCCGGCCGTCGTGAACACCGGTCGCGTCGTCGCCCTTGTGCTCCTCGCCGACCTGGTGACCAGGACGACCAGGATGGGCGACCTGCTGGCCGTCCTGGAGGCGGCGCTCCGGCCGTTCCGCCGGCTAGGTGTCGATCCTGAGGCGGTCGCCCTCACGATCTCGCTCGCCATCGCGATGGTCCCGGTGATCGCCGGTCTCGCCGAGCAGGTGCGCGATGCGCAGCGCGCTCGTGGGGTGCGTCTCGGCATCCGCGCGGCGCTGCCGCTGCTAGTGCTGACGATGAAGCACGCGGATGACGTCGGCGACGCGCTGGTGGCTCGCGGCGTCGTCCGATGATCCTGGTCGGCGGGCGAACAGTGCGCGGTGCCGTCATCGATGCGCAGACGCGGTGTGCTCACTACCGCACGCCGCTGGACGTGGTCGCGATGCGGTTCCACTGCTGCGGGGAGTGGTATCCCTGCGTGCACTGCCACGATGACGCGGCGGACCACCCTCGTACGGTGTGGCCCGCCGCGCTCAGCACCGCGGAGGCTGCGCTATGCGGGGTGTGCGGCCGCGGCCTGAGCATCGAGCAGTACCGGGCGGCCGCCGAGTGCCCCGGATGCGGGGCGCCCTTCAATCCGCGCTGTGCGCTGCACCATCCGCTGTACTTCGAGTGACGGCACCGGTGTGACGATCGCCAGCGCGGCGGTCAGCGCGGTGAGTGCCGCGATCACCGTGGTCGTGGACGTCCCTCGTACCAGCAGAAGCACGACGGCCGCGGTGCCGAGCGTCGCGGCGAAGGCGACGGAGGCTGCGCGGGCGGTACGCCGCGGCAGACGGAGCGCCTCGATGCGCGACAGCGGGATGCTGATCAGGGCGGTGATCCCGAGGGCGAGTGCCAGCCAGACCGGGCGGCCCAGCCACCACTCGGGCGATGCCGGCGCGGGCAGGTCGAGCATTCCCGCCGTCGCCAGCAGCGCTGAACCGCCGGCGAGGACCAGCAGCACCGACATGTGCCAGAGGTAGATCGTCATCGCCCGCTGCGAGACGAATCCGGTGAAGGCGCGTGCGCGCTGTCGTTCGGCGAAGGCTGTGATCGGCGCGCGCAGCAGCGAGAACGCGGCGGTGTGCACGACGCCCACGAGGATCAGCGCCGCCGTCGGCGGATTGATGTTGGCGATGAGGTCCGGCGAGTAGATGCCGGTGATGAAGGTCGTGGCGAGCGCTACCAGGGCCGCGGAGCCGATCGTGACCCGCATGCGGCGTGACAGCGCGTCGATGCATCCATCGGCCAGCAGGAAGCCGAGTTGCTGCATGGTCAGCCAGACGAAGCCGAGATTCAGGAATCCGATCGCGTCGACGCCCGTCGCTGCGCGGACGATGTCGACGGTCACGGCACCTCCGGCGAGCGCGCCGAGAGCGACGAACGGCGCGGCGCGGTGCGCGCGGACAAGCAGAGGCAGCAGCGCCTGCGCCAGCAGGAACACGGCGAGGAACCACAGCGGCTGACCGAAACGGAAGCCGGCGACCTCGACGAGCTCCGCCGGCACCCCGGCCAGCGTGAGGGCGGCCAGACCGACCCCGGCGGTCCCGATCACGGCGACCGCCGGCAGAACGAGTCGATGCAGACGCCCGGTGACGAACGCGGTGGCCGAGCCCTCCGGCATCCGCTCGTACGCACGCAACCCGGCGAACCCGCCGATGACGAAGAACAGCGGCATCACCTGCAGCAGCCAGCTGACCGGTACGAGCCACCAGCCGGCATCACCGGCATTGGCGAACACGGGGCCGTCGGGTGTGACGGTGACGCCGACCATCAGGCTGTGCAGCACGACGACCGCTGTCACGCACAGGGCGCGGATCAGGTCGATCGCATGGTCGCGCCCGGTTCGGGCGGCGGGGGAGAGGGGCAGCGGAGCTTGCGGCGAACGTGGCATGTCCGGAGGCTATTTCCGGGGTATGCCGCGTCACATCGGTCCCTGGTCCCGGAATGCCCCCTACCGGGGTATCAGGCCGGCTCGACCAGCCCGTTGTCGTAGGCGTAGATGACGGCGTGCACGCGGTCGCGCAGCCCGAGCTTCGCGAACACCTTGCCGACATGCGTCTTCACGGTCTGCTCGGCGATGAACAGCTCCCCGGCGATCTCGGTGTTGGAGCGTCCCTGCGCGATCAGCACGAGCACCTCGCGCTCGCGATCGGTCAGTTCCGCGAAGGCCGGGTCGGCACGACGCGCATGCGGCCGGCGTGAGGAGAAGTGCTCGATCATGCGCCTGGTCACCCGCGGCGAGAGCAGGGCGTCGCCGGCGGCGATCACCCGCACGGCCTGTACGAGGTCGTCGGGCAGTGCGTCCTTGAGCAGGAAGCCGCTCGCTCCGGCCTCGAGCGCGTCGTAGACGTAGTCGTCGATGTCGAAGGTGGTCAGCATCAGGATGCGAGGCAGGTGGGCCGAGGGGTACGACGGGCCGAGGATGCGCCGCGTCGCGGCGATGCCGTCCAACTCCGGCATCCGCACGTCCATCAGGATGACGTCGGGATCGAGGCGCGCGGACAGCCGCACCGCCTCCTCGCCATCGGCGGCCTGACCTGCCACCGAGATGCCGTCCTGAGCTTCGAGCAGTGCCGCGAAACCCGCACGCACCATGCCCTGGTCGTCGGCCACGAGCACGCGGATCGTCATGCGGTTCCCTTCTCGGCGGCGCCGGATGCCGGATGCCGGGGCAGCCGTGCGGACACCACCCATCCTCCCGCGGCGTCGGGGCCCGCCTGCACCGAACCGCCGAGGAGCTCTGCGCGCTCCGTCATGCCGCGGACACCGTGGCCGCCGCCCCACGTGTGAGCGACCGGCTCGGTGGAGGTGCCGTTGGCGATCCACGCGGAGATGTGCTCCTCGGTGCTGGAGAGGGCCACGGAGATCGCCGCACCGGGGGCATGCCGGACCGCGTTGCTCAGCGCCTCCTGCGTGATGCGGTAAAGCGCGATCTGCGCGGAGGCATCGACGTCGCCCTTCACACGTCCGGAGAGCGACACGTCGGCACCGGCACGGCGGGTGGTCTCGACCAGCGCCGCGAGCTGGTCGATGCCGCGCTGCGGCGCGAGTTCCGCGGTGTGGTCCTCGGTGCGGAGCACACCGAGGATGCGGCGCATCTCGCCGAGAGAGGTGCGGGCGGTGGCGGCGATGGCGTCGAACTCGGATGCCGCGTCATCCGGTATGTCGGGAAGCCGGTATCGGGCCGTCGAGGCCTGGACCTGGATCAACGACATGCTGTGCGCGACCACGTCGTGCAGTTCCCGGGCGATGCGCGTGCGCTCCTCGATCAGCTCGCGGCGGGCCAGTTCCTGGGCCGACTGCGCGCGTTCCCTGACGAGTTCATCGGTGATGCGCAGCTGCCCGGCCACCAGAACGGCGATCAGATATGCGGCGGAGGCGACCGATGCCGTGACGATGAGGTCGGCGATCAGGCCGCCGGACGCCGAGATGTCCGGAATCACTCCGGCCGGCAGCATCACGAGCGCGATACCGGCGACCAGTACGAACAGGCCGTATCGCCAGCCGTGCTGCAGCGTGATCGCCATGAGGAACACGACGAAGGCGATGATCATCGGCACGGACCAGGGCCACGGCACAGCGATCGCAGCCTCGGGCAGGATCGCCATCCACGGGAGCAGCACCGCGGCGACGAGAAACAGCGCGACGGCTGTGCGCGGGCGGTGCCTGCTGATCAGCGGTGCGGTGACCGCTGCTGCGCCGAGGAACATCGCCACGGGCAGATAGGTCCCGTAGAGCTGCGCGTGCACCGGCACGAGGATCGGGTAGAGCGCGATGGCGATGACCGAGAGCACGACGACCTGAGCGGTCTGGCGGTCGCGCAGGCGCCGGAACATCACGATGATGCGAGAGGGATTCTCCCGCCGCGCGGCCCGCTTCTCGGCCTTCGCCGCCTTCCGCTGGGATGCCTCCTCGGCCTTCGCCGCCTTGGCAGCGGCGTCGCGCTCGGCCTTCTCCGCTCTGCGCGTGGATCTGCGCTTCGCCGTCCTCCGCATAGGTGTCATCCTGCCATCCGGGCGGGCTCCTGCTGTGCGTCGCATCCGGTCGCGGCGTCGTCGGCGGTGTCATCGCCGGCACTTGCGGCGCGACGACGCCGGCGAGCAGCGCCGATGCGGTCGACGACGATGCCGACGGAGACGGCGATGACCACACCGAGCACGGCGGCGAGGAACGGCTGGTTCGCGAGCCAGCTACCGGCGAGGATGCCGATCGCCGCTCCGTACAGTCCCCAGGTCGCTCCGGCGATGAGGCTGATCGGCAGGAAGCGGCGCCACGGGTAACCGAGCGCGCCGGCGGAGATGTTCACCGCGACGCGGCCGACCGGGATGTAGCGCGCGCCGATGATGAGCGTGGCGCCTCGGCGGGCGAGAGCCTGCTGCGCGTGCTCGAACGCCGCCTCGATGCGCGGCCGGCGCATCCAGCGGAACCTGCTCGTGCCGATCGCCCGGCCGAGCGCGTAGGCGAGGTTGTCACCGAGCATCGCGCCGAGCGCTGCGGCGACGACGAGGGCGAGGATCGTGGGCCACCCTCCGGACGAAGCCGCTGCGGCGGCGCCCGCGACCAGGACCGTCTCGCTCGGCACAGGCGGGAACACCGCGTCGACCGCGGCGACGGCGAACATGACGAGCAGCAGCCACGGTGATGCCGCTGCGGCGAGGATGAAGTCGTTGATGGCGTCCACGATCACAACGCTAGAAAGGCAGGGAGGGGCCGCACATCAACCCACGGGTGTAGTCGCGTCATACCTCGGTACCGTTCTCACTCAGGCGGGCCACGTATACTGATCAGCTGGCCATTCGGCCGTCTCCCTCACCCTTCGAAGATCGGATGCTGCTGTGCTCGCCGTGCACGACCTCGAGATCCGCGTCGGCGCCCGTGTGCTGATGTCGGGCGTGTCCTTCCGCGTCGCCGATGGCGACAAGATCGGACTGGTCGGCCGCAACGGCGCGGGCAAGACCACGCTGACGAAGGTGCTCGCCGGAGACCTGCTGCCCTCGGACGGCAAGGTGACGAAGTCGGGCGAGCTCGGCTACCTGCCGCAGGACCCGCGCTCGGGTGACCCGGAGATGCTCGCGCGCACCCGCATCCTGGACGCGCGCGGCCTGGGCACGCTGCAGCTCGGCATCGCGACCGCGTCGCACGAGATGGCCTCGGACGACCCGAAGGTCGCCGACAAGGCGATGCGACGGTTCGCGAACCTCACGGAGCGGTTCGAGGCGATGGGCGGCTACGCCGCCGAGGCCGAGGCCGCGTCGATCGCGCACAACCTGTCGCTGCCGGACCGCATCCTCGACCAGCCTCTGAAGACTCTCTCCGGCGGTCAGCGCCGGCGCATCGAGCTGGCCCGCATCCTGTTCTCGGATGCCGGCACCATGATCCTCGACGAGCCCACCAACCACCTCGACGCGGACAGCGTCGTGTGGCTGCGCGAGTTCCTGAAGGGCTACAAGGGCGGGCTGATCGTGATCAGCCACGATGTCGAGCTGGTCGGTGAGACCGTGAACCGGGTGTTCTACCTGGACGCCAATCGCCAGATCATCGACATCTACAACATGAACTGGAAGAACTACCAGCGTCAGCGGGTGGCCGACGAGGAGCGCCGCAAGAAGGAGCGCGCCAACGCCGAGAAGAAGGCCACCCAGCTGCAGCTGCAGGCGGCGCGCTTCGGTGCGAAGGCCTCGAAGGCCGCGGCCGCGCACCAGATGGTCGCGCGCGCCGAGAAGCTGCTCTCCGGGCTGGAGGAGGTGCGCCAGGTCGACCGCGTCGCCAAGCTGCGCTTCCCGAAGCCTGCGCCCTGCGGCAAGACGCCGCTCATGGCGACCGGCCTGTCGAAGTCCTACGGCTCGTTGGAGATCTTCACCGACGTCGACCTCGCCATCGACCGCGGTTCGAAGGTCGTCGTGCTGGGGCTCAACGGTGCCGGCAAGACGACGCTGCTGCGGATCCTCGCGGGTGTGGACAAGTCCGACACCGGGCAGCTCGAGCCGGGCCATGGCCTGAAGATCGGGTACTACGCGCAGGAGCACGAGAACCTCGATGTCGGTCGCTCGGTGCTGGAGAACATGATGTCGGCGGCGCCAGACATCAACGAGACCGAGGCGCGGAAGGTGCTCGGCTCGTTCCTGTTCACCGGTGACGACGTGCTCAAGCCGGCCGGCGTGCTCTCCGGTGGTGAGAAGACCCGCCTGTCGCTCGCGACCCTTGTGGTCTCGTCCGCGAACATGCTGCTGCTCGACGAGCCGACCAACAACCTCGACCCCGCCTCGCGCGAGGAGATCCTCGGTGCCCTTGCACACTACGAAGGTGCCGTGGTGCTGGTCTCGCACGACCCCGGCGCTGTCGAGTCGCTGAATCCCGAGCGCGTGCTGATCCTGCCCGACGGTGTCGAGGACATCTGGAGCAAGGAGTACCAGGACCTCATCGAGCTCGCGTAGGCCGTCGGAGGCTTCGGCACGGCAGGCTCCTGGGGCGCCCCGGGCATCCCCTCCCCGTAGTATGCCGGGGTGGGCATACGCGCGATCTGCTGGGACTGGAACGGGACGCTGCTCGACGATGCGGAGATCTGCCGCCAGGTGATGAACCGCGTGCTGACAGCCCACGACTGCGAGCCGTTCGCCGACCTTGCGGCCTACCGCGCGACGTTCCGCTTTCCGATCAGGGAGTTCTACGCGGATGTCGGGATCGGCGACGATCGCTTCCTGCACGCAGCAGAGCAGTATCTCGCATGGCTCGAGGAGCGCACCGGAGAGGCACCGCTGCACGCCCGCGCCGACCAGACACTGGCCGCGCTGACCGATGACGGCATGACTCAGGTACTCGCCTCCGCGACGCTGCCGGACCTGCTCGCGCGTCAACTCCAGCCGCACGGTGTCGGACACCGCTTCGATCAGGTCCTCTCGATCTCCGACGCCTACCACCCGTCGAAGCACGACGTGATCGCCGGCTGGCTGCAGACGTCGCCGTTCGCTGCCGACGAGGTGCTCATGATCGGCGACACGAACCACGACCGGGAGATCGCCGCCGACCTCGGTACCCGCTTCGTGCATTTCGACGGTGGCCATCAGGTCGCGCCGCCGGGCGTGCCCAGCATCCGCGCACTGGACCGGATCGTCGACCTGTTCTGAGGCGTGGGTCAGACCTGCGCGTCGAGCAGCGCGTCCTCGGTCTCGGCGTCCCTGTCCCGTCGGCGTCGGGGAGCGCGGGGCGGACGCCCCGCGGCGTCCTCCCTCGCCTTGGTGACCTCGGTGCGGATGATGTAGCCGATGAAGATGAAGCCCATCACGGCGAACAGGATCCACTGGATCGCGTAGGAAAGGTGCGGGCCCGGGTCTTCGGTCGGCTTCTCGAAGCCTCCCAGCGCCTCAGCAGACGGGTCCTCGGACACCAGCTGCCCGTAGGCCGAGGTGATCACGTCATCCAGCCCGGTCTGCTCGGCGATCAGAGCCAGGTTGATGGTGGGCACCTGCCCTTCCGGCGCGCCCCGCCCCGACGGCGGAACCTGTTCGCCCGGACGCAGCCGCGCGATCACGGTCACCTCACCGGACGGGGGAGCGGGGACCGCCGACGGGCTGGAGTCCTCCGCGGGCGGCACCCAGCCGCGGTCGACGATGAAGACGCGGCCGTCCTCATCACGGAACGGCACCAGCACCTCGAACGCACTCGTCCCGCCGTGAGGCCGGTTGCGGGCGAGCAGCTGCTGATCGGCGAGATAGGTGCCGCGCAGTTCGACGGGCAGCCATTCATCGGACGACGCGAGCTTGCCGTCCGTGCCGATCGCGTCCGCGAGCGGCACGGGGGCGGCGTCGTAGTTCTTTTCGACGAGGGCGATCTGCCGAGCCTTCTCCTCGTTCCTGTCGAACTGCCAGTGCGACAGGAAGACGCAGACCACGGCGAACAGCGCCGCCACCAGAACGTAGACGCCCCAGCGCACCAGACGATTGTTCACTCCGGAAGGCCCTCTCGTACTTCGACGGGGAACTCCCGCGACCGCAGGTACTCGCTCAGGAAGCCGACATGCTCATCACACGCCAGCCAGACCTTCGTGCGGTCCTCGGCATGGATGCGCGGATTGCGCCACAGGATGTGATGAGTGGCCGGCAGCCGGCATCCGGCCCGGGAGCACTCCAGGTCTTCGGTCACCGCGCGTCATCCCGCTTCTCGTCGATCGTGACGACGGTCGGATGCTCCGCAGCATCGTCCACGGGCGCGGCGGGCGCTTCGAGCTGCAGCTCGGGCGACTCGGCCAGCACTTCGTTGCTGTCGCTGCCCGCGTTGGCGAACACGACAGCGATGTACGGCAGGATCGCGGCGCCGACCCCGAACGCCCAGGTCCACCAGCCGTACGGCTGCACGAGCACCATCAGGACGAAGCACACCGTGCGGATGCCCATGGTGAGCGCGTATCGGCGCACACGGTGGCTCGCCTCGTCATTCGGCGCCTGCGGAAGAGAGGTGACTGAGGGTGCGGTTCGGGTGTGCTTCACGGTGCCTCCAGCCTACGCCGAGCACACGCTCTCGGATCGCGCGCCGGTCGATAGGATGGCCAGCGACCTCGAAGAACTGGAGCACCCATGAGCGCTGACCGCGTCGTCCTCGTCACCGGCGGAAACCGCGGCATCGGCCGCGCGATCGCCGAACGCTTCGTCCGTGACGGATACCGTGTCGCGGTGACCGCGCGCAGCGGCGAGGGCCCGGAGGGCACGCTCACCGTCCGCGCCGACGTGACCGATGCTGCGGCGGTCGACGCCGCGTTCACCGAGGTCGAGCAGAAGCTCGGTCCGATCGAGATCCTCGTGGCGAACGCCGGCATCACGAAGGACACCTTGCTCATGCGCATGAGCGAGGACGACTTCGACAGCGTGGTCTCCACCAATCTCGGCGGGACGTTCCGTGTCGTCAAGCGTGCGTCGAAGGGGATGCTGCGTGCCCGCTTCGGCCGGGTGGTCCTGATCTCCAGCGTCGTCGGCCTGCTCGGCTCCGCAGGGCAGGTCAACTACGCGGCTTCGAAGAGCGCCCTGGTCGGCTTCGCCCGCTCGCTCACCCGCGAGCTCGGTGCCCGTGGCATCACGACCAATGTGGTGGCCCCCGGCTTCATCGAGACCGACATGACCGCGGAATTGCCCGAGGAGACGCAGAAGCAGTACAAGGCCAGCATCCCGGCCGGTCGCTTCGCCACCGCAGACGAGGTCGCCGGCGTGGTCACGTGGCTCGCCTCGGACGATGCCGCCTACATCTCGGGCGCGGTCATCCCCGTCGACGGCGGCCTCGGCATGGGGCACTGAGCCTCAGCGTGATGAACGACGCGCTGAGCGGCGCGGCGGGCGGAACGGGCCGCACATCGGTACGAGAAGCCGATGCCGAAGACTTCGATGCGATCGTCGGCCTCTACCGGCAGCTGCAGCCGAACGACCCTGTGCTCGCGCACGGGGAGGACCGTGTCGTGTTCGACGCGATCCTCAGTGCGCCGTGGCTGACACTGTTCGTACTCGAACAGGACGGAGCCGTCCTCGCGACGACCTACCTGAATGTCGTGCCGAACCTGAGTCGTGGCGCCTCACCATACGCCGTGATCGAGAATGTGGTCGTCGATGAGGATCATCGGGGGACCGGCCTGGGCAAGGCCATCTTGACGGCGACGCTGGACGCCGCCTGGGCGGCCGGATGCTACAAGGCGATGCTCCTCACCAGCTCGAAGTCGGCTGCGACGCACGCCTTCTATCGCACCTGCGGCTTCTCACCCGACGAGAAGACCGCCTACCTGGCCCGTCCTCCGGCGCGTCCCTAAGCCGCGGCTGTCAGGGCTTAGGGACGCCCTCCCGATCAGCGGTCGACGGCGGCGACCAGGAGCTCGGAGAGACGCTCCGGCGCGGAGAACTGCGGCCAGTGCCCCGAGCCGATCTTCACGACCTCGGTGTCGGCGATCGACTTGTACTCCTCGCCGTACGGACCCCACTCGCCGATCTGAGCCTCGAACTCGTCCTGATCGAGGCCGCCCATCAGCAGCGTGACCGGCACGCCGTGCCTGCTCTCCCTGGTGAGATCGATCGGATCGGTCGGCACACGAGCAGGCACGCTCCGGGTGAGTGGTGCGGTGCGCGCCCTCGTCTCGGCGTCGAGGTCGTACACGTCCTCGTCCGGGAAGAAGTCCCAGCCCGGGAACGGCACGACGCCTTCGACGAGCGGGAACTCACTGATCGAGCCGCCAGGATACGGCGGCACGGTGTCGACGAAGACGACGCGGCGGACCCGCTCGGGGCGGGCGTCGGCAGCGCCCCACACGACGTTGCCGCCGCCGGAGTGGCCGACCAGCACGACGGGCTCCTCCGCCTCATCGATGCGGGCGACGACGGCGTCGACCCAGTCGGCCATGCCGATCTCCGAGGACTCGGATGCTGGGGCTCCGACACCGGGCATCGTCATGGCGAAGGGGCGATGGCCGGCGGTCTTCAGCGCGTGCAGCACCGGGTCCCATGAGGAGGCGTCGAGCCAGAGGCCGGGTACGAGGATGATGTCCATGACCCGACGCTAACGTCGACGACCGACATCGGCTAGGGGAGCAGCGGAATGACCTGCGACAGGTCCTGCGAGCCGACCACCAGCGAGGCTGCGGCACGCACCGCCGGCTTCGCATTGAACGCCAGACCGAGGCCCGCGACCGCCATCATCCGCAGATCGTTCGCACCGTCGCCGATCGCGACGGTGCGGGATGCCGGAACGCCGAGTTCGGCGGCCCAGGCGAGCAGGGACGAGGCCTTGGCCTCGGCGTCGACGATCTCGCCGTCGACCCCGCCGCTGAGCGCTCCGTCGGCGACGATCAGGCGGTTCGCCCGCCAGCGATCCACGCCAAGACCGGGGGCGACGCCATCCAGGATCTCGTGGAAGCCACCGGAGACGACGCCGACGACTCCGCCGCGCTCGTGCACGGCGGCCGTCAGCTCGCGCACACCGGGCGTGGGCCGCACCCGCGCCAGTACCCGGTCGAACGAGGTCGTGGGCACACCGGCCAGGGCCGCCACCCGCGAGCGCAGGCTGGTCGCGAAATCGACCTCGCCGCGCATCGCCGCCTCGGTCGCCGACTGCACCTCGGCGCGGCGACCGGCCTCCTCGGCGAGCAGCTCGATCACCTCATCCTGGATCAGGGTGGAATCGGCATCGAGGACGACGAGGAAGCGCGCAGCGGTCACCGTCCGAGCGTAGCGGTCAGCGGGGGATGCGAAGTCCCTTGCCGACGACGGTGAGACCGGACTCGGTGACGGTGAACCCGCGCTCGATGTCGCGCTCGCGGTCGACGCCGACGGTCGCACCGTCCTCGAGGACGACGTTCTTGTCCAGCACGGCACGGTGCACCCTGGCACCCTGCCCGACGTGCACGTTGTCGAACAGCACCGAATCGGTGATGGTCGATCCGCCGGAGGCGAGGGTCCCCGGTCCGACGACGCTGCGCTCCAGATGCGTGCCGGAGAGCACGGAACCCTGCGACACGATCGAATCGATCGCGTTGCCGATGCGACCCACCGCGTCACGCACGAACTTCGCAGGCGGGGCGTTCACCGACTGGGTGCGGATCGGCCACGCGGTGTTGTACAGGTTGAACACCGGCAGGGTCGAGATCAGATCCATGTGCGCGTCGAAGAACGAGTCGATCGTGCCCACGTCCCGCCAGTAGGCGCGGTCGCGCGGCGACGACCCGGGCACGTCGTTCTGCTTCATGTCGTAGTAGCCGGCCTCGCCCCGCGAGACGAAGTACGGCACGATGTCGCCGCCCATGTCGTGACCCGAGGTGGCCAGTTCGCCGTCGGCCTCGACCGCGGCCACCAGCGCGTCCGCGTCGAAGACGTAGTTGCCCATCGACGCGAGCACCTCGTTCGGCGAATCGTCCAGTCCCGTGGCATCCGTCGGCTTCTCGAGGAACTGCCGGATGCGCCCGGTCTCGGCGTCGGCGTCGATGACGCCGAACTGCGAGGCGAGTGCGAGCGGCTGACGGATGCCGGCGACCGTGGCGGCCGCACCTGAGGCGATGTGCGCGTCCACCATCTGCTGGAAGTCCATCCGGTAGACGTGGTCGGCGCCGATGACGACGACGATGTCGGGGCGCTCGTCGTTGATGAGATTCAGGCTCTGCAGGATCGCATCGGCCGAGCCGGAGAACCAGCGCTTGCCGAGCCGCTGCTGGGCGGGCACCGAGGTGATGTAGGAATCCAGCAGGGCGGACATCCGCCAGGTCTGGGTGATGTGCCGGTCGAGACTGTGCGACTTGTACTGCGTGAGCACGACGATCTGTCGCAGCCCGGAGTTGATGAGGTTCGAGACGGCGAAATCGATGAGTCGGTACTGTCCGCCGAAGGGCACCGCCGGTTTGGCGCGATCGGCCGTCAGAGGCATCAGCCGCTTGCCCTCGCCGCCGGCGAGGATGATCCCGAAAACCTTCTTGGGTGCCGACATGGCTCCACCATAGAGGGCGGAAGACGAGATGTACTAGCGTTCCGACTATGCGAGTCGATGTCGTGACGAAGGAGTACCCGCCGGAGATCTACGGGGGTGCAGGCGTGCATGTCGCGGAGCTCGTGGCGGCTCTCCGACGGAGCATCGACGTGGAGGTGCGGGCCTTCGGCGCGAACCGTGAGGAGCCGGGGACGACGGCATATCGGACGCCCGTCGAGCTGGCCGGCGCGAACCCCGCGCTGCAGACGCTCGGCACCGATCTGGCCATGGTCGGAGACATCGCGGGCGCCGACGTCGTGCACAGTCACACCTGGTACGCGAACTTCGCGGGACATCTCGCCTCGCAGCTGCACGGCATCCCGCACGTGCTCACCGCGCACAGCCTCGAGCCGCTGCGCCCGTGGAAGGCCGAGCAGCTCGGCGGCGGCTACGCCGTCTCGAGCGGCGTGGAGAAGCTCGCCTATGAGAACGCCGCCGCGATCATCGCGGTCAGCGCAGGAATGCGCAGCGACATCCTGCGGAGCTATCCGCAGGTCGACCCGGCGCGTGTCCGCGTGATCCACAACGGCATCGACGTGGAGCGATGGCGGCCGGTGGAGGACGACGCGTTCCTGCAGAGCGTCGGCATGGACGTGGCCCGCCCGTCGGTCGTGTTCGTCGGACGGATCACCAGGCAGAAGGGTCTGCCCTATCTGCTGCGCGCTGCTGCGGAGCTTCCGCCCGACGTGCAGCTCGTGCTGTGCGCGGGTGCACCGGACACCCCGGAGATCATGTCGGAGGTGCAGGATCTCGTCCGCCTGCTGCAGCACACGAGGGAGGGCGTCATCTGGATCGATCGGATGCTGCCCCGCGACGAGCTCTCGGCGATCCTCACCGCCGCGACCACCTTCGTGTGCCCGTCGATCTACGAGCCCCTCGGCATCGTGAACCTCGAAGCGATGGCGTGCGGCGCTGCGGTCGTCGGAACAGCGACCGGCGGCATCCCGGAAGTCGTCGACGACGGTGTCACCGGCCGGCTGGTGCCGATCGATCAGGCGCAGGACGGTACAGGCACGCCCGTGGATCCGGAGCGGTACGTCGCCGATCTCGCCGCCGTGCTCACGGAGGTCGTCTCCGATCCCGCACGCGCGCGCGAGTACGGCGAGGCAGGGCGCGAGCGCGCCCGCGCGCAGTTCAGTTGGGGTGCGATCGCCGACACGACCCGGGCGCTGTACGCGGAGCTGCTCGGCTGAGCCGATAGGCTGGCCCCATGCCGAGTGCTCTGGAATTCACCGATGTCGTCGTGCGCCGCGAAGGGCGCAACATCGTCGATCACGTGACCTGGGAGGTCTCGGACGATCAGCGCTGGGTGGTGCTCGGCCCGAACGGTGCCGGCAAGACCACCCTGCTGCAGCTCGCCGACACGCTGCTGCATCCGACTTCGGGCACCGTGGACATCCTGGGGGAGACCCTCGGACGCACGGACGTGTTCGAACTGCGCCCCAGGATCGGTTTCGCATCCAGCGCGATGGCTCGTCGCGTGCCCCGCGACGAGACCGTGCTGAACGCCGTGCTCACGGCCGCCTACTCGGTGCTCGGCCGCTGGAACGAGGAGTACGAGGACATCGACGAGCGCCAGGCGATGCGCGTGCTCGCCGAATGGCATCTCGACCACCTTGCCGACCGCCTGTTCGGCACTCTCAGCGATGGCGAGCAGAAGCGTGTCCAGATCGCTCGCGCGATCATGACCGACCCCGAGCTGCTGCTGCTCGACGAGCCGACCTCGAGCCTCGACCTCGGTTCGCGCGAGGAGCTGCTGGGCCTGCTCAGCGGCTACGCCTCATCGCCGACGACGCCGGCGATGATCATGGTCACCCACCACGTCGAGGAGATCCCGGTCGGATTCACCCACGTGCTGCTCCTGCGCGATGGCGGGGTCGTCGCCGCCGGACCGATCGCGGAGACCCTGACCGCGGAGAACCTCAGCACCGCATTCGGAATGCCGATCGTGCTGACGGCTGACGGCGGGCGATACGCCGCACGCGCAGCATCCTGACGGCCGTCTGCTAGAATCGATCCTTGGTGCATTCGCACCGCAGACTTCCCTCGCCCCTGGCAGAATCCAGGGCACCACGTAAGGAATCCCATGAAGACTGACATCCACCCCGACTACCAGGCCGTCGTGTTCCGCGACCTCGGCTCGGGCGAGACCTTCCTCACCCGCTCCACCGTCACCAGCGACAAGACCATCGAGCTCGACGGTGTGGAGTACCCGGTGATCGACGTCGAGATCTCCTCGGCCTCGCACCCCTTCTACACGGGCAAGCAGCGCATCATGGACTCGGCCGGTCGCGTCGAGAAGTTCAACCAGCGCTTCAAGAACTTCGGCGGTTCCGCCAAGTAAGGCGAATCTCCACGGAAGGCCCCGCCTCGGCGGGGCCTTCTTCGTATCCGGGCGCCGGTGGTCAGACGTCGATGCGGATGCGTCCGTCGCCGATCGTCCAGGGCGGGTCACCGGGCGCCGGTGCCGGCGCAGTGCGCTGGGTCTGACGGTCGCGCTCCATCCCCGCCTCGTAGGCGGTGGGGGAGAAGACGGCGTCGAGACCGCCGGCGAACCCGCCCCCACCGTTCTCGTACTTGTCCTCGACGGGCTTGGTCGAGAGGATCCAACGGAACGCCAGAGCGACTGCGACGACAGGCATCGTCAGCCACACTGCGATGACCGCCCAGCCGATCACGTCGTCCATCTGCCCAGGCTAGGCCTGCCAGGAGGCCTCGGACATCCCCCTTCAGGCGGACTTCTCGGCGTCGGCGGCCTCCCGCACGGGCCAGGTGCCGTCGAGCTTCTCCTCGGGTTCGATGCGGCCGATCTTCACGAAGTACTCCGTGAGACTCGCCGCCTGCGCACGGGCCCAGCCGATCTGCTGGGTGTGCAGCTCTCCGGCGGTCTCGGGCAGGGCGAACTCCCGTGCGAGCGCCTGGGCCACACGTCCTGCGGCGATCGCGTCGGCCGATGCCTCGTGCGCACCGTCCAGCGGCACGGCGTAGTGCGCGGCGACGACCTCGAGCGTGCGCTTGCCTGGACGGTACCGGTCGTAAGCCTTGTCGATCACGAGCGGGTCGATCACCGGTCCGGGCTGTTCGAGTGGCGAGATGCCGTGCCTTCGAGCCTCATGCGCGAGCAGGGAGAAGTCGTAGGAGGCGTTGTACGCGACCACCGGCACACCCTGCGCGAACAGCGACCGCAGCGCACGGGTGATCTGCTCGACCACCTCGGCGACGGGGCGGCCGTGCGCGCGGGCGTGCTCGGTCGTGATGCCGTGGACGGCGGTCGCGCCCTCGGGGATGAGGACTCCGGGATCGGCGAGCCAGGTGCGCGCTGCGATCTCGCGGCCTCGGGCGTCGAGGACGCCGACATGCGCGGTGACGATCCGATCGGACTCGACGTCGACACCGGTGGTCTCGAGGTCGAACACACCGACTCGGGTCAGCCACTGGGGGAGAAGCTGTTCGGGTGCCATGGCTCCACGGTAGGGAAGGGATCGGACATTCCCGGGACGGCATGCCCAGGAGCGGTGATGTCGGGCGGCCACCATAGACTCGAAGCATGCCCGCATCCCCATACGCCGCACGCCTGAGCAGCATCCCGGTCGAGCGCCGAGAGGCGCAGGTCGCCGGGGGCGCGACGGCGTACTGGGTGTACGGGCCGGAGCACGCGGCGACGACGATCATCGCCGTGCACGGCTTCCGCGGTGAGCACCATGGCCTCGAGCCCGTGGTCGCCTTCCTGCCCGACGTGCGGGTCATCTCGCCCGACCTGCCCGGCTTCGGCGAGACCGCGCCGCTCCCGGGAAAGGACCACGACCTGGGGGCGTACGCCGGCTGGCTGACCGAGTTCGCGAGGGCGGTCGCACCGGGCGCGGTCATCCTCGGGCACTCGTTCGGCTCGATCGTGGCGTCCGCAGCGGTGGCCGGCGGCCTGGAGACGCCGCGCCTGATCCTGATCAACCCGATCGGCGCGCCGGCCCTCGCCGGGCCCAAGGGCGTGATGACGCGCCTGGCCGTGATGTACTACGCGCTCGGCGCGAGGCTTCCGGAGCGCATCGGCACCGCGCTGCTGCGCAACGGCTTGATCGTGCGAGTGATGAGCCTGACCATGGCGAAGACATCGGATCCCGGACTTCGGCGCTTCATCCACGATCAGCACGACACCTACTTCTCGCGCTTCGCCGATCGCGACGTGCTGCACGACGCATTCGTCACGAGCGTCTCGCACGACGTCCGCGCGTTCGCGCCGGTCATCGAGGTGCCGACCCTCCTGGTCGCCGCGCAGCGCGATGACATCACGCCGATCGAGGACGAGCGTCGACTGGCGACGATGTTCCCCGACGCCGAGCTCGTCGAGATCGCCGAGGTCGGCCACCTGATCCACTACGAGACCCCGGCCGAGGCCGCCGGTGCGATCCGCAGGTTCCTGAGACTGCCCGCCGGATCGCGCGCCTGATCAGGCCTCCCGTCGCGCGAGCCCGATCAGCCCCGCCGCGCGGAACGGGATGACTTCGCCCATTGCGAGCGACGTCTCGGTGCGCTCGACTCCCTCGATCGACAAGATGCGCGCATCCGTGTCGAAGAGGTGGCGGGCGTCGCGGCACGCGACCCTGGCGAGCAGGTCGATCGATCCGCTCAGCCCGTGAGCCTGAACCACCTCTGGGATCCGTGCCAGTTCGGCCGTGATCCTCGGCAGCTCGGTCTGGCGCACGCCGATGCTGATGAAGGCCTGCAGGGGGAAGCCGAGCACCTCGGTCGAGAACGACCGCTCGTAGGACTGGAAGACGCCCGACTCGTCCAACCGCGCCATCCGCGCCTGGATGGTGTTGCGGGACAGACCGAGCTTCTCCGCGAGCGCCACGATGGTCACACGGGGGTCCTCCGCGAGGGCGGAGAGCAGATCGAGGTCGATTCGGTCGAGTCCAGGCATAGTGTCACACTATAGCAGGAACCTGACCGTGCTCATTGGGCAACATGCTCAGCGCCATCCAGAATGCTTGAGCGACGTGTGAAACGGACGTACCCTTCAGAAAGAGGCCGACACCGCCGTCGCGCCCCGTGAAAGCCCCACAAGGGCACCCACGTCAGGAGGACACCGATGTCATCGCACACCACGCCACTCGTCGAATCAGATCTTGATCTCGCCGAGCGCATCCTCGCTCCGGACGGTACTCGCGTGCCGAATCCGCAGCTCGACCCCTATGTCGCCGAGGTGGACGCCGCGCAGCTGCGCGCGCTGTATCGCGACATGATCGTCCTCCGCCGCGTCGACTCGGAAGGCGTGGCTCTGCAGCGCCAGGGACAGCTGGGTCTGTGGGCGCCCTGTCAGGGGCAGGAGGCCGCGCAGATCGGCACGGCCCGCGCGCTGGCCCCGCAGGACTTCGTGTTCCCCAGCTACCGCGAGCACGGCGTGCTGCTGGCCCGCGGCGCTCAGCCCGGCGACTACGTGCGCATGTGGCGGGGTGAGGAGGGGTCTGCCTTCGACCCGGCCGACCTGAACGTCGCTCCGCTGCAGATCATCATCGGCGCGCAGACCCTGCACGCCGTCGGCTACGCGCTCGGCATCCAGCACGACGGCACCGATGAGGTGGCGATCACCTACTTCGGGGACGGCGCGACCAGCCAAGGCGACGTGAACGAGGCGATGGTCTTCGCCGCGTCGTACCACGTGCCCGTCGTCTTCGTCTGCCAGAACAACCACTGGGCGATCTCCGAGCCGGTCG
This sequence comes from Microbacterium sp. NPDC057659, assembly GCF_042799915.1. NCBI lineage: Bacteria > Bacillati > Actinomycetota > Actinomycetes > Micrococcales > Microbacteriaceae > Microbacterium > Microbacterium sp. NPDC057659. Next base: position 327,868 of record NZ_JBHVHU010000001.1, read on the forward strand.
GGCTGCAGTCGCAGTTCCCGCTCGCCGGGCGCGCTCCGGGGTTCGGCATCCCCAGCATGCGGGTCGATGGCAATGACGTGCTGGCCTGCCTTGCGGCGATGCGCTGGGCGCTCGAGCACGCCCGCTCCGGCAAGGGGCCTGCGTACATCGAGACGGTGACCTACCGGATGGGTCCGCACACGACCGCCGACGACCCGAAGCGCTACCGTGACGATGCGGAACTGGAGAGCTGGCGCCGCCGCGACCCGATCACGCGCGTCGAGGCGCACCTGCGTGCAGCAGGCGAGCTCTCGGACGAGCAGGCCGCCGAGGCGCAGGCCGACGCCGACGTGCTCGCCCGGGACATGCGCGCTGCGTGCCTGGGCATGGTGACCCGTCCGGCGCTGTCCGTGTTCGACGGCGTGTACGCCGAGCCGCACACCGGCCTGGAGCGTGAGCGCGACGAGTACGCTGCGTACCTCGCGAGCTTCGAGGGGGCCTGAGATGTCGGAGATCACACTGGGCAAGGCGCTGAACGCCGGCCTGCGTCAGGCCATGAAGAACGATGAGAAGGTCGTCCTGCTCGGCGAGGACATCGGCACCCTTGGTGGCGTGTTCCGGATCACCGACGGACTGAAGGACGAGTTCGGCGCGAAGCGCGTGATCGACACCCCGCTCGCCGAGTCCGGCATCATCGGCACGGCTGTCGGGCTCGCCTTCCGCGGATACCGGCCTGTGGTCGAGATCCAGTTCGACGGCTTCGTGTACCCCGGCTTCGACCAGATCGTCTCGCAGGTCGCGAAGCTGCACTACCGCACCCAGGGCCGCGTGAAGATGCCGATCACGATCCGCATCCCGTGGGCCGGTGGTATCGGCGCTGCCGAGCACCACTCCGAGTCGCCCGAGGCGTACTTCGTGCACACGGCGGGACTGCGGGTTATCGCGGTCTCCAACCCTCAGGACGCCTATCGCTGCCTGCAGCAGGCGATCGCCAGCGACGATCCCGTCATCTTCTTCGAGCCGAAGCGGCTGTACCACCACAAGGGCGAGGTCGATCTGGAGGCTCCGATCGCGGACGCTCCGCCGATGGGCCTGGCGAAGGTGGTCCGGCCAGGCACGGATGCCACGATCATCACCTACGGTGCGATGGTGCAGACCGCGCTCGACGCTGCTGAGGCGGCTGCCGATGAGGGCACCTCTCTCGAGGTCATCGACCTGCGCGCGCTGTCGCCGATCGACTACGACACCGTGGATGCCGCCGTGCGGCGCACCGGCCGCGTGGTCGTCGCCCACGAGGCATCCCGCGAGGCGGGGCTGGCGGCCGAGGTGATCGCGAGCATCACCGAGCACTGCTTCGAGTACCTGGAGTCCGCCCCGCTGCGGGTCACCGGGCACGACATCCCCTACCCGCCCGCCAAGCTCGAGAAGTTCCACCTGCCAGACCTGGATCGCATCCTGGATGCGGTAGACCGGGTGATGGATCGTCCGAACAGCCTCACCGGAGCGATGGGGGAGCAGGCATGATCGCGGAGTTCCGTCTTCCCGACCTCGGTGAGGGGCTCACCGAGGCCGAAGTGGTGCAGTGGATGGTGCAGCCCGGGGACACCGTCGCGCTCAATCAGACGCTGGCTGAGGTCGAGACGGCCAAGGCCGTCGTCGAGCTGCCCTCGCCCTATGAGGGCACGGTGTCGTCGCTGCACGCAGACGCCGGCGAGACGATCGCCGTCGGTGCGCCCCTGATCGCCTTCGAGGTGGAGGGGGCCGAGGATGCCGCGCCCGAGGCGCCGTCCGAGGAGAAGGCGCAGCCGAACCTCGTCGGCTACGGGGCCGCTCCCGCGGCCTCCGGTCGCCCTGCGCGTCGGACACGTCGCTCCGGCGCTGTTCCCGCTGTCGTCGCCGATGCCGCGGTGATCGAAGCAGCGCCGCACGACGTGCTGCCCGAGGCGCCTTCGGAGCCGGTGGTGGGGGAGCGCCCGCGATCGACCCCGCCGGTCCGTGCGCACGCCAAGCGACTCGGCGTCGACCTGACGCTCGTTGCCGCGGAGCTCGGCGACAGGGTGATCACGCGCGCCGATGTGGATGCCTACGCTGAGCGCGTCGGCGCCGCGCCGGTCGCAACCACTGCGCCGGCCTCAGCCCCGTCCGCCGAGGCGTCGGCCCTCGCGGACGGCGCTCGCGAGACCCGCATCCCGATCCGCGGCGTGCGCAAGCACACGGCGGCGGCGATGGTGCAGAGCGCGTTCACGGCTCCGCACGTGACCTGCTTCCACACGGTGGACGTCACGGCGATGATGGACCTGATCGCCGAGCTGAAGGCCGACCGCAGCCTCTCGGACCACAGGATCGGCCCGCTGGTGCTGATCGCGAAGGCGGTCTGCCTTGCGCTGCAGCGCAACCCCTCGCTCAATGCGCATTGGGATGAGGCTGCCGGCGAGATCGTGCAGTACCACTACGTGGATCTCGGCATCGCAGCGGCCACCGAGCGGGGCCTGATCGTGCCGAACATCCGCAATGCGGAGCGTCTCGGGCTCGCGGGCATCGCCGATGCGCTGCAGGCGCTGACGGCGACCGCGCGCTCAGGGAAGACCAGCCCGGCGGAGCTCGCGGGCGGCACGTTCTCCATCACCAACATCGGCGTGTTCGGCATCGACGCGGGAACGCCGATCCTGCCTCCTGGCCAGTCCGGCATCCTCGCCGTCGGCGCCGTACGCCGGCAGCCGTGGGAGTACCGGGGTGAGATCGCGCTGCGTCAGATGATGACGCTGAGCGTGTCCTTCGACCATCGTCTGGTGGATGGCGCCGAGGGGGCGAGGTTCCTGAAGGACGTCGCGGACATCCTCGAGCAGCCCGGCCGCGCGATGCTCTACTGAGCGCGACGGTCAGTCGACGGTGCTGTCGGCGAGGAGTGCGGAGAGCGCCATCGCCGACAGCACCCGCGCCGTCTCGGCGTGCGCACGCGCGGACGACCGGGTCGAGTGCGGCGTGGAGTTGATCAGGCCGAAGCATGCCTGCACCCGCAGTCGCTGGTCCTCAGGGCTGCCCTCGCGCAACTGGGTGAGAGCGTCGATCCAGAGGTCGATGTAGGTGCGCTGCAGACGACGCACCTCGGCGCGGTCGGCATCGGCCAGGTGAGCGACGTCCCGATCCTGAACGCGGATGACGTCTGCGTTGCCGAGGGCGAACTCGACGTGGAAGCCGATGAGGGCACGCATCCGGCTCGGGGCGTCCGCGGCCTCTTCGGCGACACGGGTGCCGCCGCTGACGAGATCGGCGCTCACCTGTGTGAGAACCGCGCCCAGCAGCGCCTGCTTGCCCGGGAAGTGCCGGTACACGGCGGGCCCGGAGATGCCCACGGCCGCGCCGATCTCCTCCAGGCTCACGCCGGAGTAGCCGCGCGCCGCGAACAGCCTCGCCGCCGCCTCCAGGAGCGCATCCGTGCGCTCGGCCTTGGCGCGGTCACGCGCCGTGCTCGTGCTCGTCATCGCAGCAGGTCCTCGCAGTTCGGGTTAGTGAACACTAACCGAATTCGCGGGGCCGTCACGAGAATGTGACGGAGCCGTGATGCTCAGGCGGGCACGGCGTCGAGCAGACGCAGCCCTCCGCCATCCATCGCGAACGTGTACGCGGAGCCATTCGCGATCCGCTCGCCCGGGGCGGGCAGCGCCCCGCCGGAGGTGTGCTCGAGCAGAGCCCTGATCACTCCTCCGTGCGTGCAGACGAGCACCGACTCACCACGCGGAGCCGAGCGACGCCGGGCCGCACGGTCGATACGGGCGAGCGAGTCCAGCGCCCGAGTCGTGAGCTGCTGCGCCGTCTCGGCCCCGGGGATGTCGTCGCGACTGCCGGGAAAGCGCTCCTTGTACTGCTCCCAGAGCAGCCCTTCCGCCTCGCCGAACTCGTGCTCGCGCATGCCGCGGGTGAGCACCGGCGACGGCAGGCCCAGCTGTTCCGCGATGATCGAGGCGGTCTCCTGCGCGCGCGTCAGAGGGCTGGCGTAGACATGGTCGAAGCGCAGCCCCGAGAGTTGCGCGGCCGCGCGCCGTGCCTGTGCTCGCCCAGTGTCGTTCAGCGGGATGTCGGTGGACCCCTGAATGCGGCCCTCCAGGTTCCAGTCGGTCTGGCCGTGGCGCACAAGAGTCAGAAGGGTCACCCGGCGAGCCTAGCGGCGAGACCTGAGAGGACCTCGCTCGTGCCGCCGCGCACGACCGCGTCGGCCCAGGCATCCGCCCTCGTCGGCTCCTGGTTCACCAGGACGATCGGCAAGCCGCGCCGGCGGGCGCGCTCGATCACGCGGATGCCGGAGTTCACCGTGAGCGAGGTGCCCGCGACCAGGAGGGCATCCGATGCGTGCACGAGCGACTCCGAGATGCGGAATCGGTCGGCGGGTACGTACTCGCCGAAGAAGACGACATCGGGTTTCAGCATGCCTCCGCAGACCGTGCACGGCGGGATGACGAAGCCATCCGTGCTCTCCGGAGCGACGTCACCGTCAGGATTCATGACGATGTTCTCGGGAACCGTGATCCAGGGATTGAGCTCTTCGATGCGCATCCCGACATCGCGACGGTCGAAGATCTGACGGCAGTCCAGGCACAGCACGCGGCGCATCGTGCCGTGGATCTCGACCACGCGCGTGCTGCCCGCACCGAGGTGCAGGCCGTCGACGTTCTGCGTGACGACGCCGGTCACCGCGCCGGCGCGTTCCATCGTCGCGAGCGCGCGGTGCCCGGAGTTCGGCTGCACGGAGGTGAACGTGCGCCAGCCGAGGTGACCGCCCACCCAGTACCGGCGGCGAGCAGCCTCGTCGCCGAGGTAGGTCTGGATCGTCATCGGGTTCGCCCTCGTACGCGCCCCGGCCCCGCGATAGGCCGGGATGCCGGAATCCGTGGAGATCCCCGCTCCGGTGAGCACCGCGGTGCGGCGCCCCTCCAATACCGCTGCGGCCCCGTCTATCTGCTCTTCGCTCGCCCCCGTGTCCACTCAGCGAGTCTAGGGTCACGTCCCTGTGGCGGGAAGATGGTCGTATGCATCTCATCGCCGTCGACGACCCCGACGACCCGCGGCTCGACGACTACCGCTCCCTCACGGATGTCGCGCTACGGCGAGCGCAGGAGACCGAGCGCGGGCTCTACATGGCTGAATCGCCGAAGGTGATCGAGCGCGCGCTGGCGGCCGGGCACCGACCGCGATCGGTTCTGGTGCAGCAGAAATGGGTCGATCAGGTGCGCGTGATGGTTCCGGACGGGACCACGGTCTTCGTCGTTCCTGATGCCGTGTCGGAGGCTCTCACCGGGTTCGCGGTGCATCGCGGGGCGCTGGCGGCCATGCACAGGCCGGAACTGCCGTCCGTGTCTCGACTGGTCGAGGGTTTGCCGGTGCGTTCCCGCGTGGCCGTGCTGGAGGGGCTGACGGATCACGCCAACGTGAGGTATTCCAAAACACCACAAGCCAAGAATCGATCTCGCATCGCGATCTTGGAAGACGTGACCGATCATACGAACGTCGGGGCTCTGTTCAGATCTGCCGCTGCGCTGGGCGTGAATGCAGTCCTCGTCACGCCCGACTGCGCCGACCCCCTCTATCGCCGCTCCGTCCGGGTCTCGATGGGCACCGTGTTCCAGGTTCCATGGACGCGCATCCCTGAATGGCCCTCAGGCATGGACGTTCTCAAGGACGCCGGCTACGTGGTCGCCGGGATGACGTTGGGAGAGGGTGCGATCACGTTGGATGAGCTCGTCGCTGAGGACCACGAGAGGCTCGCTCTTGTGTTCGGCTCCGAGGGATTCGGGATCACCGCTCGCACCGATGCGCTGCTCGATCGCCGCGTGACGATTCCGATGATGGGCGGCGTGGACTCGCTGAACGTCGCGGCTGCTTCGGCTGTCACGTTCTATGCGACCAAGTGATTCCGACACGTCCACGAGTCAGTCCTGATCGATGCCCTGACCCGGCACTGGGACGTGGCGTCGTATGCGACGCGCTCAGAATGCTCTTCTCGCAGGACCTGAAGGAAGTGCATTGTCGACGCTTCTCATTCCGCGAGCTCCTTGACCCGCCTGTAGAGCTCCCGAAGGGCCGTGTCCGAGAGGTCGATGATCGGTTCGTACATGAACGAGTTCACGTGGATGTTCTCTGGGGTCATGAGCACCACGTCGTCGAGAGCGCGGAGAGAGTCCGCGGTGCCGTGCTCACGGCTCTTGAAAGCCTGGAACAAGGCGTGGGTCTGGTTCCCCGTGATTCCATCGGTGAAGGCGAGGTCCGCCAGCTCCTCCACCATGTGCTTCTCCGCAACCATGCGTGTGGCGATCGAGAGCACGATCTTGTTTTCGAAGTTGATGCCCTCCGCAGCGCCGAGCGCCGCTTCGGCCTGCTCGAGCAGAAGGTCGATCACCGGTCTGTCACCGGTATTCCACGACTTCTTCTCGCTCACCTGGAACGTCTCGTTGAAGATCCGGTCGAGCTCGGCGTTGTCGATGGACGCGGAATCTGCCTTCCAATGCAGCAGCGAGGTCAGCGTCAGGTAGTCGGGGTCGTCCTCGCCCCTCGTGTACTCGAGGATGTTGCGAACGAAAGGGATCGAGGCGATGCGCTGCATGCCGTCGTCGAAGAAATTCTGCTTGAAGCCGTTGATAAACGGGTTCCTAACGTGGCTGGCCTGGGCGAGCGTGACCTTACCCTCGCCCTTCTGCGCCATGAAACACTTGTTGTAACCGACGACGCCGCGGCTGAGCAGAGTGCGGAAGAAGTCGAAGTTGTGCGTCAGAAGAATCAGCTTGAAGTTGGCGTGATCAGACATCTCCTTCAAGTACTGGATGATGGCGTACTTGTTCTTGTAGTCGAAAGAGTCGGCGAGGTCGTCGATGACGAAGATTGTCTCTCGCCCCGACGCCTTGCGCGCCTCCATCTCGAAGAGAACGTTGAGGATGTAGAGCGCCTTCTTCTCCCCGTTGCTCAGCACTGATAGCAGTTCGTCCCGTTCGACGCCTGCGGATTCGTTGCCGTCGTTGAACTCGAAGACCAGCTTGAGCATGGTCTCCTGTCCGAGCGCGACGCGGTGCTTGTTCTCCGCCCGGAGGGTGAAGGGCACGAAAAATCGCTCGTTGAAGATCCGAATGACGTTGTCCCACTGGGTGCTCTCGGTCGCCGCCTGCCGCTCGATCTCCTTGCGGCGCACCTCTGTCTCCTTGTAGCACTCCACGACTCGCTTGAAGGCCTCTTCGTGTGCCTTGAGGTACGACTTCCACACGTCCTGGTGGAAGTTCTCGACGTTGGCGAACTCCGGAAGGAGATCTTCCCGATTGGCGATGAACTCGAAGAACTTCCTCGTGTCCTCGTTGCGCTGGACGGCGCGCTCGACGCCGTCCAGCTTCTTGCGCAGTGCGGCGTCGTCACTGATCCGCGCCTTTTCTTCCGTGATGAGCGCCTGCAGGTCGGCATCACTTGTGATCCGGCGCGGCTCGTCCTCGCCGTGCAGCAGCAACGAGTGCTGCGCCTGGAAGAAGCCGTTGGCTCCGAGGCTCTTGGTCACGTTGGTCGCGTTGTAGTACGAGAATGAAGTGCGGTTGAAAAAGGTCGACTCGTCCAATAGCTGATTGAGCCTGGTCACGTAGTCCGCGAGTTGCGCCTGAACACCGGCACCCTTGAGCGCCGTGGCCACCTTGTCGTTGAAGAGGAGGTCGTGCGGCAGATCGGCGAACCGCGCGTCATCGAGCTGTTCGATCTCGTACTCGACGCGAATGAGTGCGTCGAAGAATTTGTCCTCGTTCTGCGTGAAGACGCGGGAGACAGTCGCGATGACGTCCTGCTTCGTCCCCGCCTGGGTGGCCAGTGCAACTACCAGAGCGTCCCTGGCGTCGAGCAGAGACTCCTGGAGCGCCTCGTACTCCTTGCGCAGCGCCGGATTGACGAGCAGCGTCGACGTGGATTCCGTCGGCCCCAGTTCCTCGTCATAGGAGAGAACGACAGCAACGTCATCCGGGTCGGGCGACTGACCGTACTCATCGGTGATGGAGCGTGAGGATGCGCGGTCAGGGAACACATGGTCGACGGTTTCCTCGCCCTTGGCAAAGTCCTTGAAAGTACGGGCGAACGACGTCTTCATCGTGCCGTTGGGTGCGTAAATCGCAACCGCGTTCTTGCCGCCAAAGTCCAGCTTCGCGTCGAGCGATCGGATCCCGTGGCAGTTGGTCAGCTCAACCTTCAGCGTCTTCATGCCATCAGCGTATTGGCACTCACAGACTTCTTGCCGGATACGCCGGCTGTGTGAATGAAAGCAGCCAGCGACCTTACCGACAGGCTACGCGACAAGGCCCGCGGATCATGCGCGAGCACTGCCATGCCGCGTGGCGAACGGCGCTGTCGTCAGTCATCGGTACCTGCTCATCACCGGCACGCGCGACGGCCGTCACTACGTCGGCAAGGCCGACGGGGCCGAGAACATGCGCCAACGCTGGAACGCCTACGCGACAAACTGCCACGGCAGCAACGTCGAGTTACGTGGTCTTCGACGCATCGACGTTCCGCTTCTCGTCGCTGCTCTGAGAGAGCGTCATCCGTATGTTAGATGTCGTATTCCTTGCTCTGTGGTTCACCGTTCTCCATCCACTTCAGACGGACGCGTGGCACTCCGCCGCCCATGTGGAGCCAGTACGCTGCGGTCTGCTTCTGCCCGGCGTGCACTGTTCTTGGCTGCTCCCATCCCGGAAGCAGCATCCCGTCGCTCGCCGCTTCCATCACGACGTCGGTCACATCATCGGACCCTCGGTTTGTGATTTCGACCCAGCGGCGGGTTTCATACCGGACGCGGCCCTTGCCATCCACCTTGGGCTCACGTTCCCTCTGGCCCTGGATGAGGAACCGCTCACTTGGCGGAGCGGGCCGTGAGGGGGTCGTGTGGAGCGGCTGGATGATGTCTCGAAGGTCCATCTCGACCGCGCTCCAGACCTTCGTCAGGAGTTCGTCCTCGTTCTCGAAACTCCCGTACAGGCCCCTCTCCTGCAGCGCAGCGCGGAAGTCCCTCAGCGCCTGGAGCTGGGCCAGGTCGACATCGGCGGGATGGGGTGCTTCGGAGAAGTAGAGGTGCACTGGCTTCCCGTTCGCGACAGCGCCTTCGATCTCTTCGACGGTGCCGGAGATGCTGTTCGGCGTCTCGCTCCCGACGCGACTCCCGAAAAGTGCGATGACGATATCGGCTTTGGCGAGGAGCTGCTCATTGAGGATGGCTTGCGGGTGGTGCCCGAGCATCGGCACGGAGTCGGTCTCCCAGCGAAGTGGGTGCAGAACGAACCCGCGGCCAGGCGTGTTGGTGCTGTTCCAACTCCGTAGCGCCCGATCGACGGCGTCTCGTGCGGCGGGGATGTCCGATGGGGAGGCGATCATCACGTTCACGACAGTTGCGAGTTGGGTCACACAGACACTCTAGGAAGCGGTTCGGACATTGAACGTCGGAGGCACCGGCTAAGACGGAAGCATGGATGAGAAGGGCGACGCGGCACGGGAGTTCACAGTGACGCTTGAACATGTCGGAGAAAGCCAGGTGCTCAACTTGGCATTGGGTCTTCTGATTGACAGGTACAACCTTCTCGGCGAGATCGCGACCCAGATTCTTGCGTTGATGCCCGATCCCAGCCGCTGGCGACTGATTCTGACAGGCGATCTGAGCGCCACTGTAAACGCACTGGATCATCGATCTCAGCAGTTTGGGTACACGACGACCCGCGGCGCGGGTTACGTCGGCGGCCTCACATTGCCTCAGGGAGATGGAACCTTCCTTTTCATCCTCGACGCGAGCAACCTGGCCTTCCCGCCCATCGAGTCGGACTCACTTGAAGAGGTGGTCGAACATGCCCTTGCCACCGCAAGGCATCTCGGGCGACATGAAGCTGGTCACGCGCTTCTCATGACTCGAGGCGAGAACGCCGAGGTGTATCGTGAGCTCGCTGACCTCGACCCCTCAGCGGCGGGGTGGTCGCACATCGTGGCTCGCGACATCGATGATTTTCGCATTGAGCGACATGTGCGTCAGAACATCCTCTCGCCGTACTCTCATGTTGAAGGTCTGCCAGGCGCACTCGATCACCTGTCATCCGCGCTGGCGGCCGCAAGCAGAGGTTGGCGTGCAGACATTGCCAAACACGCGGAGGCGAGCGATCATGCCGTCAGCGCGTTCATACGGGTCATCGCGTACCTGTCTGCGGAAGTCGGGCTGGATGACGCCGCCGCTCCGGTGGTTCCTCGACTGGTTCCTGACAAGTGGGACCGATACCTGGCGGATCATTGGGCGAAATGGAGCGCGGCCTTTCATCGGTTGAGTCCAGTCGATCAACCCATGACGTTGGATCAGCTTGCGTCCACGACCGGCGAGCTCTGCGAGATCGCCGTCGGGTGGATGTCGGCTATCGGCTATCGAAGGGGCATTACGGATGCCGGCGAGCTGTATGCCTACTGGACTGCAGGCAGCTACTGACGTGGGTCGCCTCGCGGGCGAGCGACTCCTGAACTTCATCTACGGATCGATGCGTCCCCTGATTTGACGTTGACGCATGCGAAGGCGCGGTCTGAGGGCTGATTGAGGTCGGCGGAGCGTTGCCAACGTCTCTTCGCCCAAGTTGAAGGTTCGGGGCGTCGCGTTCCTGATGCGCTCCAGCTTCTCGCCCACGACCTGAATGTCTTTCCCGATGCGAATCAGCGGGTCCACCGGGAGCTCTATGCGCTTCTCGACGTCCAGATCCAAGATGAACGTGTCGTGGAAAGGTTTGTCCGATATCGTGCCGGTGTACTCCGCCTCGACGGTCCAGCGACGGGGAATGTGCGCAGATTCTTCGAAGAGCTCGGGTGCGCGTCCCAGGAACCAGATGTAAGAGTTCCCCGGGTTCAGCGTCGGAAAGGCAGTTTCGCCGTTGAACACCCGGTTCACTTCCTCGAAGTGCTGGCCCATCATTCCGGGCTTGAAGAAGGTCTCCAAGGACGTGAACGGAGGCGACACGCGCAGCTTCACGTTAATCGCGGGGCTCACGCCGATGTTGCGCACGGCGATGTACAGAGTCCCCGTGACGGGACCGCCTCGCTCTTTCAAGACGGTCCGGTCAGCGCGAAGCGCAACCTGAACGCGCGGTCTGACTGCTTCTACGTTCACGTGCTGGGAATGTTCGTTGGAGGCGATCAGGGCCTTGTTGGATTGATCGACCTGGCGGATCTGGTACCAAGCGAACCCGAGAGCGATCAGCGCGGTCGCGCCGAAGAGCGCCGACCATTCTTCGGCGGTTGGCATTCCTGGAAATCGCCACCAGGATCCCCATAGCAGCACGCTCATGCAGAAGAGAGCAAAGGCAACAATGGCAGCGATCACTGTCCATGCGGCTCGTCGGTTCACGATTCGATCCTAGGGAACGCTAGCGGTCGGCCAATCCTGAGTCCCGCCGAGCCGTGCTCGGCTATTCTGCCGGCCTCGGGTATTGGGATCCGGGAGTCGTGGACGACCGGTCGCGTGCTGCATCTGCATGAGTTGGCCGATGCTGAAATCGACGGCTTGTCCACCCTGGGAGGATGAAGGCATGACGAGCACCCGTGTGAGCCTCGGACCCATCCATGTCGCGCTCGTCGCGTCCCGTCGCGAGACCCGTGCGACGCTCCGCGTGTGGACTCTGCGCCGGGAACGTCGTCGCGGCGCGTGGCTGCTCGCTCGGCTGCGTCCGTTCCGGATCGCGGCAGGTCGGGATGCGACCGTCCAGCAGGTGGGCTGACTCTGATGTGAAGACATGCCCTGACGTGCTCGTCGCTAGGCATTGGCTACGACGGCGTGAACGGTGCCCACGGAGACGCCGACGTTCCGCGCGATCGAGCGAAGTGACGTTCCTTCGTGCCGATGGGACAGAATCGCCAACCGGACTTCCTCGTCCACAACTCGCGGACGGCCGATCACGGAGCCGCGCTGTCGAGCGTCCTCCATACCGCGCTTGATGTCGTCGCTCCGCATCTTCGCCTCCATCCGCGTGATCTCTCGCGCATTGGCGCTGAACTCAGATTCCGCCCTGTAACTGCCGGCGTCACTTCCCTCTAGCACTCGAACTGGCGTGCCTTGTCGAAGCAGGTCGAGCAGGACGCGCCACCCGTCGACGAAGTTCTGCGCGAGGTGCTTGACGCGCACGATCACGAGTACGTCGTCGGTCCCGAGTGCGCCCACAGCAGCTTGAAGCCCAGGGCGCGAACGGATCAGCAACCGCCTACTCGCCTCTTCCTCGAAGACCTGCGCGCAGACGGAAAACAGCGTCGCCCGCTGATGCTCGACCTCATCCGCGACGTTCGTCACTCGAACCAGGCCGACGAACCTCACCATCGAGAACAACTTGAAGAGTTGAAGAGGTCGCTGACGGCATACCCTTATTGAACACGTCTTCTCCGGCATCCCGATCACAGTCATTCGAAACGGGTCGCTGACCTGGGGAACGACCGACGAACGGTGGTCCTGCCAGCGCTTCGACCCCGAGTCGGTGCACCAATATTCGCGTTAGAACGAATTACGACCCTTCTCAACGTCGGGGCGCTGTTCCGGTCAGCGGCGGCACTCGGCATCGATGCTGTGCTGGTGTCGCCGGCGTGTGCGGATCCGCTGTACCGGCGGTCTGTGCGGGTCTCCATGGGGACGGTCTTCCAGGTGCCGTGGACCAGGGTCGACGACTGGGCGCGTGGCATCGAAGAGCTGAAGGATGCCGGATACCTGCTCGCGGGGATGACGCTGGGCGAGGGCGCGGTCCCCCTCGACGACCTGGTCGCCGAGGGACCGGCGCGGCTCGCGCTGATGTTCGGGAACGAGGGCGACGGACTCACCGGAGCGACCGAGGCGATGCTCGATCGGCGCGTCATCATCCCGATGATGAGCGGCGTGGACTCGCTGAACGTGGCCGCGGCATCCGCGGTCGCGTTCTACGCGACGCGCTGAGTCAGCGGTAACGGCCCGGTCGGATCCGTGCCGGGGATGCGATTCTCATGACTCGCGCGTCCTCTGCTTCGGCGACGGGAGCTGGCCGGCGAGCATCGCCGTGAGAGCGATCGCGAAGCCGAGCAGCTGGATCGGGGTGAGAGCTTCGCCGGCGATCACCGCGCCGAGCGTCGCCGCGACAAGCGGGGAGAGAAGCCCGAGCAGTGCGGTCGCGGTGACGGGGAGGCGGCGGATGCCGTTGAACCAGATCGTGTACGTCAGAAGGGCGCCGACGAGGCCGAGCCAGGCATAGCCGAGCCAAGCTGCGCCGTCGAGCTCGTCGGGCACGCCGTCGATGAGCAGGGCGGGCACCAGGAGCACCAGGCCGCCGGCGGTGAGCTGCCACCCCGCCAGCCCGACGGCTGACACGCCTTCGGGGCGGCCCCACTTCTTGGTGAGCACGACACCGGTGCCCATCGACATCGCTCCAGCGAGGCCCGCGAGGACGCCCAGCGGCGACAGAGCCGCATCGGGACCGAGTACGACGAAGGCGACGCCGACCATGCCGAGCACACCCCAGGCGACTCGCCAGCGCGAGAGCCTCTCGTGCAGGATCGCGACGGCGAGGAAGGCGATCACGATGGGCTGCGCCGCGCCGAGGGTGGCGGCGACGCCTCCGGGCAGCTGCTGGGCGGTCAGGAAGAGGAGCGGGAAGAACGCGCCCATGTTCAGGGTTCCGAGCACCAGGCTCTTCCACCACCACGACCCGCGCGGCAACTGACGTGCGATCAGCAGGGCGATGAGCCCTGCGGGGAGCGCGCGCATCATGGCGGCGAAGAGGGGGTGCCCCTCCGGCAGCAGGTGCGTGGTCACGATGTAGGTCGTGCCCCACACTGCGGGGGCCAGTGCGGTCAGCGCCGTCCAGCCCACCCGGTCGTGCGTCGTCGGGGTCTTGGCACCGAGAGGGACGAGGGAGGTGGTGGTTTCGGACATGACTCCATCGTCGGCTCGGGTGTGGGATGAGTCCAACACATTGTTGCGACCTTAGCTATGAATGGCAATCATGGATGTATGGAGTTCCAGCAGATGCGATATGTCATCGCTGTGGCCGAGGAGCGCAGCTTCACGAGGGCGGCGGAACGCTGCCTCGTGGTGCAGTCGGCATTGAGTCATCAGATCAAGGCGCTCGAGCGCGAGCTCGGCGTGCGGCTGTTCGCGCGCACCAGTCGCAGGGTCGAGATCACCGCAGCCGGGGAAGCGTTCCTCGTGCAGGCGCGCGCAAGCCTTGCCGCAGCCGAACGCGCGATGTCCGAGGCCGCGGCGGCCGGCGGGCGGATCAGCGGCACCCTGACTGTCGGCGTGATCCCCACGGTCACGGCCATCGACATCCCGTCCGTGCTGGGCCGATTCCACCGCGCTCACCCGGACGTTCGGATCAGACTCCGCGGCGGCGGAAGTGACGAATTCATCGCGGCGATCGTCGCAGGCAGCATGGATGTCGCCGTGCTCGGGCTCCCCGACAGCATCCCGCCGAAGGGCGTGAACGCCCGGGTGCTGGCGCGAGAGCAGTTGGTCGCCGTCGTCGCGGCAGAGCATCTGCTGGCGGGGCGACGCCGACTGAGTCTGGAGGAGCTGGCGGGGGAGGCGTTCGTGGACTTCCCCGAGGGGACGCCCGGTCGCGTCCAGTCCGACCTGGCGTTCGAAGCCGCCGGCGTCCATCGCGAGGTCATGTTCGAGGCCATGAACACCGATCTCATCCTGGACCTGATCCGGCAGGGACTCGTCATCTCGCTCCTCCCGCCCGCCCTGCTCTCTTCGGGGGTCGACGGTCTGCGAACCGTCCCGGTCGCGGACGGTCCGAGCCGTGTCGAATACCTCGCCTGGAGCAGCTTCAACCCGGCGCCCGCGGCACAGGCGTTCCTCGACGGGCTGGCATGACTTCGGAGACGCTGACGGGGCTAGAGTGTCCGGATGACCGACATTGCCGACCATCTCACTCGTCTTGGCCAGGCCATCAAGTGGACCGGTGCGGGTGCGGCGACTGCGCTGGCAGCACTCCTGGTCATGTTGGGGGCCTGGGGGCTGGAGGGATCCACCCCGCGCGCGGACAACGTCGGAGAGACGGGCATCGCCTTGGCCATGGGCATCTTCGGTCTCGTGCTCTCACTCGTCGTATCGATCCCCGCTGGACTGATCCTGGCGCGCGGAACGGAGCGCAAGGAATGGCTGCGCGCCCTGCCGCTGCTGGTCAGCGTGGCGTGGCTCGGGCTGGTGGTGCTGCTCCTCTACACCGGCGCGAGTTCCGCGATCGTTGAAGCCGCCTGGCGCTCGTCGGGGATCGGCGCCTTGTCGCCGTTGTTCGTGTTCTCCGTCTACACCGCAGGGGCGATCCCCATTGGCGTCGGGCTGCTCATCGCGTGGTTCGTGCTGGTCATCGTGCGTGCGTCGAAGAGGCCGGTCTCGCATTCGGAAGCTCCGCTTCCTCACATGAACGCCACCGGCAGTTCCGGCGTCCCGGTACGGGGAAGTGCCGCCGTGCTCACGCCCGGACCTCGGCGATCTGATCCAGCAGATCCCGTGTGACGCCGCGGATGCCGGGCATCCGCAGGAACGGCAGCGCGACGGAGAAGAGCCGCAGTGCCGTGTCGAGCAGCCGCTGCGTGCGGCGGTGGTCCTGGCGGTCGTCGTACGTCCAGCGCAGCACGAGGCCGAGGTAGAGCACGAAGAGAGCATCCGGCATCCGGCTCGCGATGTCATCGGGGATGCGATGCTCGGCGCCGTCGATCGCGCGCCGGATCAGGCCGACGGTCAGGTCGCGCGATGGCGAGGACTCCCTCGACAGCGGGTTGATGGGGGATTCCGGCGCGATCATCGCGCTGAGGAATCCCGGCGCAACCTTACGGTACGGCTCCAGGTCGGCCAGGCCCGTCTCGAACACGATGCGGAGCCGATCGATCAGTCCCGTTACCCCCTCGAGCTGCGGCACGGCGATGCGCGCGTGATCGCTCTGCACCTGTTCGTACAGTTCCTGCACCAGATGAGTCTTCGAGGGGAAGTAGTAATACGCGTTCCCGACCGACACACCGGCCTCGGTGGCGATCAGCCTGATCGTCGTGTCGGGATAGCCGCGCTCGATGAACGAGGCGATCGCCGCATCCCTGATCCTGCTTCGCGTCTGCTGCGCCTTCGGCGTGAGCTCGGAACTGAACATGTTCAAATACTAGCCCGCAAGAGCCGCCATCGATACCCCCGGCTCAGTTCAGCGCGTGCAGTGCGGCCGCGGCCTCCGGTGCGCGGTCCGTCGAGCGAAGCGCCTCGGCCATCAGATACCCGTCGGTGAGTGCGTCGCCGGTGATCATCACCCGCACGAGCTCGACACCGCAGGCATTCCGGATCTCGTCCGCGCAGGCGTCCAGCACGCGCGTGTTGACCTCGTCGTTGTGCGGCAGGTCCTCACCGTCGATCCGCCGGACGGCGTCGCGCAGTGCGGCGCTGACCAGGTTCGACGCGCGTTCTTTCACGTTCACGACATCGAGCTCGAAGACACGCAGATCGTGTCCCGAGGGGATCGGCCGCCACTCGAACGACGCATGCACCCGGTGCTGGTGCCCGTTCGCACCCGTGAGCTCGCGCACCGGGAGGTCGGTCGCGCGACAGCGCACGTCCACGAGCTTGTACCAGTAGAACAGCGGGAACGCGCCGTGGGAACCGGGCCGGAGCACCACGACCTCACCTGTGCCGTCCGGTGCGCCCTTCGGCTTGCGGATGATCGGCTTCCCGTTGCGCGTGCGGATCGCGGCCCACCCTTCCTCGACAGTCACGATGAAGAGCTTCAGCAGAGCCGGGACGACGAGCAGGACCGTCAGGAACATGGTGCCCGTCTTCAGCAGGCTCATCGTCCCCTTGGCGCTCATCATGGTCAGGAGCATGTCCATGCCCCCACTGTGCCCGTCGCCGCGGTCCCCGGAACGCAAAAGGTACCAGGATCGGGAGCTGTTCAGCCCGCGTTCTCCGAGAGTTCCGCCAGCGTCCGGGCGACAAGCTCGGTCACGGGTTCGAGCACCTTCGATTGTTCCTCTGGCACCAGCCCGACGCGTGATCGGCGGTCCAGCACATCATCCGCCGTGAGTGCCAGCTCGGTCCTAACGGCCGCGACCACGTCGCCCCGCGTCAGGGACAGCCCTTCCACCAGCGGCTCCGACGGCGCGACCGCGGCGTCCACCAGGCGAAGCGACGCCGTGCGACTCGGACGCTGCGGCAGGCCGCGCAGCTGCGCGACGAGATCCACCGCGTCCTCCGCCATCCGCCGGTACGTCGTCAGCTTGCCGCCGAGCACCGAGACGAAACCCGCTTCGGATGCCGCGACGAGATGCTTCCGCGAGACGTCGGCCGAGGAGCCTTCCCCACTGTCCACGAGCGGGCGGAGCCCTGCGAACGCACCGCGAACCCGGTCGCGCCCGATCGGCGCCGCGAGCACCCGGTTCACGCTCTCGAGCAGGAAGCCGATCTCGGCCTCGGTGGGCTCCGCCACCCGCGGCACCGGCCCCGGGGCGTCCTCGTCGGTCAGGCCCACGTAGACGCGACCGTTCGGCTGCGGCAGCGCGAAGACGTACCGGCTGATCGAGCCCGGATGCGGGATGGTCAGCGCGGCCGCGGGATGCCCGAGATCCGCGGCATCCAGCACGATGTGCGTTCCGCGGCTGGGACGCACGGTGATAGCAGGGTCGAGCGCGCCCGCCCACACTCCGGTGGCGTTGACCACGGCCCGGGCGCGGATCTCGAGCCGCTCGCCGGTGAGCACGTCCTCGAGGGTCGCTCCGTCGCCGCGCACCGTGACCGCACGCACGCGGGTGAGGATGCGTGCTCCGAGGCACGCCGCCGTGCGTGCGACGGTGACGACGAGGCGTGCGTCGTCGACGAGCTGACCGTCGTAGGAGAGCATGCCGCCGCGCAGGCCCCGGGTGGCGAGCGCGGGAACCAGCCGCTGCGCAGTGCGCGCCGACACCGCCCTCGGGCCGGGCAGGGTCTTCCGAGGCGTGTGCGCCCGCATCCGCAGCAGATCGCCCATCAGCATCCCCACGGCGCCCGCCGACCGTTGCGAGAACGTGACGCCGGGCGCGAACGGCAGCAACTGGGGGAGCGGATGGATCAGATGCGGCGCGATCGCGGTCATCAGCAGGTGCCGCTCGAGTGCGCTCTCCTTGGCCGTGGCGACGTCTCCGGTGGCGAGGTAGCGCAGGCCGCCGTGCACGAGCTTCGAGCTGAACCGGCTGGTGCCGAACGCGAGGTCCTCGGCCTCGACGAGAACGACGCTCAGACCTCGGGATGCGGCATCCAGCGCGGTGCCGACGCCGGTGATGCCGCCGCCGACGACGAGGACGTCGACCGTCTCCTCGGCCGCGCGTTCAAGATCGCTCCGGCGCCGCTCGGCGTTGAGATCGGCGGATGCGGCGGTCATGGTCGCAGCAGCCCGTCCAGTGCTGCGCGCAGCTCGCGCTCCCAGGCGTCCTCGTCGATGAGCTCGGCGACCGTGCCGTGTGAGAGCACGGCCGACTGGGCGATCAGCAGCAGCATCACCGCGACCTCCTGCGGAGGAGCCTCGCGCACTGTGCCGCCCCGCTGCGCGGCGGCGATCGCCTGCGCCAGCCAGCCGATGATCATGCGCTGGCTCGAACCGACCCGCTGCAGCGTGTAGCGCGTGAACGCCTCAGGCTCCTCGGCGAGGAGCTGTCCGTACACGTCGTCGCCGCGGAAGAGGCGGATGAAGCGCAGCACGTCCTCGACGACGTCATCGCGGTCGCGGTCGCGTGCGGGGAAACGGGCGAGGATGCCGGCGGTGCGACGCAGCAGCGCCGTGCGGACGACGTCGTCGGAATCGTTCCAGCTGCGATAGATCGTGGGGCGGCTGACCTCGGCGCGGCGAGCCAGCTCGGCGATGGTCACGTCGTGCACGCCGCGGCGCACCATGACCTCGTCGGCTGCGTCCAGGACTCTGCTCTGCGTGGCATCCCAGGTCGGCAACACCGCGGCCGGAGTGATCTCTTCGAGTTGACGTTCTTCCACAATGTGTCACACTGTAACGCATGATCGACGAAGACGGCAGAGTTGCCGAAGACGCGCCGATGCGCTGGAACGGCTGGGGCGACCCGGCCAAGGAGAAAGATCTCCCGCGCGCCGTGCGCACACTGCTGCCTCTGCTGCTGGGGCGGATCCGCCGTCCGGAGTCCGCTGTGCCGCTCCCGGAGGTCGTGCTTCCGGCATCCGGTCTCACGGCGGATGACCTCGCCGCCTTCAGTGCCGTCGTCGGCGCCGAGCATGTCGACGTCTCGCTCGAATCGCGCGTTCAGCACGCCGGCGGCAGATCGACCCCCGACCTGCTGCGCCGCCGGATGCCGCGCCAGGACGCTCCGGATGCGGTCGTGCGCGCCGGCAGCCACGCCGACGTCGTCGCCTGCCTGACCGTCGCCGCTGCGCACGACCTCGCCGTCATCCCGTTCGGTGGCGGCACCAGTGTCGTCGGCGCGCTCGACCCGGAGCGCGGACGCCACCGCGGCGTCGTCAGCCTCGATCTGCGGCGGATGTCGGGGCTGATCGCCCTGGACGAGATCAGCGGCGAGGCGACGCTGGCGGCCGGCACGACGGGTCCCGAGGCCGAGGCGCTTCTCGCCGCGCGCGGGTACGAGCTCGGACACTACCCGCAGAGCTTCCGCTACGCGACCGTCGGCGGCTTTGCGGCTGCGCGGTCGTCCGGGCAGAACTCGGCCGGCTACGGCCGGTTCGAGACCATGGTCACCGGCATCCGCGTCGCGACGCCCACCGGAGACATCGACCTCGGCCGGTCGCCGGGGTCGGCGGCCGGGCCTGATCTCGTGCGCGTCTTCCTCGGCTCCGAGGGCATCTTCGGCGTCATCACCGAGGTGCGCGTACGGGTCCATCCGGTGCCGAGCGAGCGAGTCTTCGAGGCGTGGACGTTCCGCGACTTCGCCTCCGGCGCCGACGGCCTGCGCCGCGTCGCTCAGCACGGCGGCGGCCCGACCGTCATCCGGCTCTCCGATGAGGCTGAGACCGCAGTGAGCCTGGCACAGGTGGGCAAGATCGGCAAGCTCCTCGCCAAGGGGGCGAGCGTCATCACCGTGTACGAGGGCGTCGACATCGCCGGCCGCCGTGCACGCACTGCGGAACTGCTCGCGCAGGCGGGCGGCACGTCGACCGGCCAGGGCGCAGCCGAGGACTGGCTCGAAGGCCGCTTCGACGGACCGTACCTGCGCGACTCCCTCCTCGACGCCGGCGTGTTCTGCGAGACGCTCGAGACGGCGACCACCTGGGCGAACCTGCAGAGCCTCCGCGATGCGGTCGAGAGCGCGCTGCGTGACAGGTTCGCCGCCGAGGGCGCGAAGAGCTACATCATGTGCCACGTCTCGCACATCTACCCGACCGGGGCGTCGCTGTACTTCACGGTGCTCGCCGGCCTGCGCACCGAGCCGTTGGAAGCCTGGCAGCGGGTGAAAGCCGCCGTGAACGACGCGATCATCGCCAGCGGCGGCACGATCAGCCATCACCACGCCGTCGGGCGCGATCACGCCCCCTGGCTCGAGCAGGAGATCGGCGAGACCGGGGTGCGCATCCTGCGCGCCATCAAGCGTGAGCTCGACCCCACCGGCATCCTCAACCCCGGAGCCGTGATCTCCGAGCGGGACGCCTGAGTTGGGCGACCACATCGCGCTGCTGGCCAATCCGGACTCCGGCAAGGGACGCGGGCGCGACACTGCGGATGCTGCGCTCGCGCACCTGCGCGCACGCGGTGCGGAGGTGCTGACCTATGCCGGGCGATCCGCGAGGGAGATGGCGGCGCTGGCCGCCCAGGCTGTCGCTGAGCAACCCCGTGTGCTGGTCGTGGTCGGTGGGGACGGTACGCTCTCCGGCATCCTCGACGCGGTTCGCGGCACGGATGTGCCGATCGCGCTCGTCCCGGCGGGCACGGGCAACGACCTGGCCCGCGCACTCGGCCTCCCACGACACGATGCGGCCGCCGCTGCCGAACTCGCGCTCACCGGCGTCGCGCGGAGGATCGACGTCGGCGAGATCCGCACACGCGCGCGCAGCGCCCCGTTCCTCACCGTCGCGGCGCTCGGCTTCGACGCCAAGGTCAGCGACCGCACCAATCAGCTGCGTTGGCCGCGCGGCAGACTGCGCTACTACCTCGCGATCATCGGCGAGCTGGTGCGGCTGCGGCCGATGGACTTCACGCTCTCCGCAGATGGCGAGGAGGCCGCGCGCCGTCCAGGGACGCTGATCGCCGTCGCGAACACGGCGAGCTACGGCGGCGGGATGCCGGTGGCCGCGGGCGCCGTGCCTGATGACGCGCTGCTGGATGTCGTGCACGTCGCGCCGCTCGGACGACTCCGGCTGGCGATGCTGTTCCCGCTGCTGCTCCGAGGACGGCATCTGGGGCGGCCGGAGGTGACGCATCGGCATGCGCGTTCGGTGAGCGTGCGCGCGCCGGGGCTCGTCGTCTACGCGGACGGCGAGAGGATCGGCGAGGACGAGTGCACGATCACCGTGCATCCGGCAGCGCTGACCGTGATGGTTCCTGGAGAGGAGAGGCATGGTTGACTTCGACGAGGATGTCGTCGTCATCGGATCGGGATTCGGCGGCTCCGTCGCCGCACTTCGACTGGCCGAGAAGGGCTACCGGGTGCGGGTCTACGAGGCGGGCCGCCGCTTCGAGGACGATGACTTCGCCAAGACGTCGTGGGACGTGCGCAGGTATCTGTGGGCGCCGGCGATCGGATGCCGCGGTGTGCAGCGCATCCACCGGCTGCCTGACGTGATGATCCTGGCCGGCGCCGGTGTCGGCGGCGGTTCGCTGAACTACGCGAACACCCTGTACCAGCCCGGCTCGCCGTTCTTCACCGACCGGCAATGGGCCGATATCACCGACTGGCAGACCGAACTCGAGCCGCACTACGCGACGGCGAAGCGGATGCTGGGCGTCGTCGAGCACTACCCGCACACCGGACCGGTGGAGCGGATCATGGCGGGAGCCGCGGAGGATCTCGGTGTGGGCGGCACGTTCCGGCGCGCGCCCGTCGGCGTCTTCCTCGGCACACCGGGCGTCCGCGTGCCCGATCCGTTCTTCGACGGCGAGGGACCGGAGCGCACCGGATGCACGCTGTGCGGCAACTGCATGGTCGGTTGCCGCGTGGGCGCGAAGAACACCCTCATGAAGAACTACCTCGCCCTGGCGGAACGACGCGGCGTGATCATCGAGGCGCTCCGGACTGTCACCGACGTGCGGGCGCTGCGCGGCGGTGGATTCGCCGTCACGACGCAGAACAGCGGCGCATGGCTGCGGCACGGCCGCCGCACGGTCACCGCGAAGCAGGTGGTGCTCGCCGCGGGCACCTGGGGCACGCAGCAGCTGCTGCACCGGATGAAGGCATCCGGTGCTCTGCCCCACCTGTCGGATGCTCTCGGTCGTCTCACCCGCACCAACTCCGAGGCGCTCGACGGCGCGATCGCCACGCGGGTTCCGGAGTCGCTGGAGTTCACCCGTGGTGTCGCGATCACGACCTCGTTCCATGTCGATGACCGCACCCACGTCGAGAACGTGCGCTACGGGCCAGGTTCCAACCTCATGGGCGCGCTGGCGACGATCCTCGTCCCCGGCGACGTGCCGTTGCACCGGCGTCTCGGCCATCTGATCGGCCGCGCACTGCGGCATCCGGTGCGGCAGCTGCGACTGGGCTCGCTGCGCCGCTGGAGCGACCGCGGGATCATCGCCCTGGTGATGCAGACCGCCGACAACTCCCTGACGCTGTCGCTGCGCCGTCGCTTCGGCCGCCTGGCGATGACGAGCAGGCAGGGACACGGCGAGCCCAACCCCAGCCACCTGCCGCAAGCGCACCGCGCCGCGGAGGCGATCGCCGCGCGAATCGAGCGTGACGGGGGAGTGCCGGCCGAGGCCAGGGGCTCCTGGCCCGAGGTGTTCGGCATCCCGCTGACCGCGCACTTCCTGGGCGGTGCCGTGGTCTCGCGGAGCCCGGAGGAAGGCGTCATCGACGAGTATCACCGCGTGTGGGGGCATCCGGATCTGCATGTGGTGGACGGCTCCGCGGTGCCGGCGAACCCCGGCGTGAACCCCTCGCTCACGATCACCGCACTCGCGGAGCGCGCACTGTCGTACTGGCCCTCGGTGGGAGAGACGGACACCAGGCCCACGCAGTAACCGGAACGACGAAGGGGCGGGAGAGGATGAACCTCTCCCGCCCCTTCGTCGTGCTCGGATCAGGCGATGCCGCGGATCACCGGGGTGTGGAAGGTGCCGCCGAAGACGCGCTCCGAGGCTCCCTCACGGTCCAGGTACGGCGACGCGCCACCGTCGATGAACGGCCAGCCCGCACCGAGGATCAGGCAGAGGTCGATGTCCTCGACCTCGGGCACGACACCCTCGTCCAGCATGAGACGGATCTCCTGCGCGAGGCCGTCCTGCACGCGCCGCAGGATCTCGTCGGCGGATGCCGGGGAGTTGCCCGCAGCCTGCTTGACGAGCTTGTCCGCAGCCTTGGTGAACCCGGTCACGCGACCGCCCTTGTCCTTCTCGACCACCTGGTCGAGGTCGGCGAGGGCGTGGAAGTTCTCGTTCGCGTAGAACCGCTCCGGGAAGTGCGCCACCATCGTGTCCTGCACGTGCGCGGCGACCTTCCAGCCGACCAGGTCGATCAGCTGGAACGGGCCCATCGGCAGTCCGAGCGGACCGAACGCCTTCTCCACCTCGGCCACCGGGGTGCCCTCGTAGACGGCGCGCGCGGCCTCGCCCATGACCTTGGCCAGCAGGCGGTTCACCACGAAGCCGGGGGCGTCGGCAGTGAGCACGGCGTTCTTGCCGAGGCCCTTCGCCACGACGAACGCGGTCGACAGTGCGGCCTCCGTGGTCGAGGAGGTCTTCACGATCTCGATCAGCGGCATGACGGCGACGGGGTTGAAGAAGTGGAAGCCGACCAGACGCTCGGGGTGCTCGAGCTTCGAGCCGATCTCCTCGACCGACAGCGAGGAGGTGTTGGTGGCGAGGATCGCGTCCTCGGCGATGATCTTCTCGATCTCACCGAAAACGGCCTGCTTGACACCGACCTCCTCGAACACGGCCTCGATCACGAAGTCGCAGTCCGCGTACAGCGACTTGTCGGTCGTGCCGGTCACCAGGCCGCGCAGCTTGTTGGCGGTGTCGCCGTCCAGGCGGCCCTTCGCCTCGAGCTTGCCGATCTCCTCGTGGATGTACGCGACGCCCTTGTCGACGCGCGCCTGGTCGAGGTCGGTGATCAGCACCGGAACCTGCAGCTTGCGCACGAACAGCAGCGCGAACTGGCTGGCCATCAGACCCGCACCGATGATGCCGACCTTGGTGACCTTCTTCGCCAGCGCCTTGTCGGGCGCGCCGACCGGACGCTTGGCGCGCTTCTGCACCAGGTCGAAGGCGTACATCGACGCAGCGAACTGATCACCGGTGACGAGCTCGGCGAGAGCCTCGTCCTCACGGGCGAACCCCTCGGCCTTGGTGCCGCTGCGCGCCTTGTCGAGCAGCTCGAGGGCCGCGTAGGGCGACTTCGGCACGGTGCCGATCTTCGACTCCAGCATCCCGCGGGCCATCTTGATCGCGACCGGCCACTTGACGGTGCGCTCGATCTTGCCCGGTGCGTTCTTCCGCTCGACCTTCTTGCCGCCGAGGACCTCGTCGGCCCAGCGCAGCGAGTTCTCGAGGAAGTTCGAGGCGGGGTAGATCTCGTCGAAGATGCCGAGCTCGTACGCCTGTTGCGGCTTGAGCATGCGGTTCTGCTTCAGCGGATTCGAGATGACCACCTCGAGGGCGTTCTCGATGCCGATCAGGTTCGGCAGCAGGTAGGCGCCGCCCCAGCCGGGGATGATGCCGAGGAACACCTCGGGCAGCGCGAGCGCCGCGGCCGAGGCATCCACCGTGCGGTAGGTGGAGTTCAGCGCGATCTCCATGCCGCCGCCCAGTGCGAGACCGTTCACGAAGGCGAAGCTGGGCACGCCGAGGTCGCTCAGCGAGCCGATCACCTTGTGGCCGAGCTGTGCGATGAGACGGGCGTTGTCCTTCGAGCCCACCTTGCTGATGTCGGACAGGTCGGCGCCGGCGGCGAGGATGTACTGCTTGCCGGTGATGCCGACCGCCTGGATCTCACCCGCGGCGGCGCGCGCCTTGAGGCCGGCGAGCGTCTCGCCGAGCTCGGTCAGCGTGGCGGGGCCGAGGGTGTTCGGACGGGTGTGGTCACGGCCGTTGTCGAGAGTGATCAGTGCGAGCACCTTGCCCGAGGCGAGGCGCACGTCGCGCACGGGGGAGTGCGTGATGACCTCGCCCTCGGTGAGGGCCATGATCGGCGAGAAATCGATGTCGTCGTAGTTCGTCATGGTGCGTGCCCTTACTTGCGCTTCTTCTTGCCGTCGAAGAACGGGTTCTCCCAGATGACGGAGCCGCCCTGGCCGAGGCCGACGCACATGGCGGTGAGGCCGTACTGCACGTCAGGACGCTCGGCGAACTGCGCCGCGAGCTGGATCATCAGCCGGACGCCGGTCGCGGCGAGCGGGTGGCCCACCGCGATCGCGCCGCCCCACTGGTTCACGCGCGGATCGTCGTCGGCGATGCCGAAGTGGTCGAGCAGCGAGATGACCTGGATGGCGAACGCCTCGTTCAGCTCGAACAGGCCGATGTCGTCGATCGTGAGACCGGCCTTCTTGAGGGCCTTCTCGGTCGAGGGGATCGGGCCGATGCCCATGATCTCGGGCTGCACGCCGGCGAACGCGAACGAGACCATCCGCATCTTCGGAGTGAGGCCGAACTCCTTGACCGCCCCGCCGCCGGCGAGCAGCGACATCGTCGCACCGTCGGTGAGCGGCGAAGAGGTGCCTGCAGTGACGCGCCCGTGCGGACGGAACGGCGTCTTCAGACTCGCGAGGTCCTCCATCGTGGTCTGCGGGCGGCGGCCCTCGTCCTCGGTGGCAAGGCCCCAGGCGCCGTCGGCGCCCTTGGTGGCGACGGTGACCAGGTCGGGCTGGATCTTTCCGGCGTCGTACGCGGCCTGCACCTTGTGCTGGCTGAGCATGCCGAAGCGGTCCGACCGCTCCTTGGTCAGGTGCGGGAAGCGGTCGAAGATGCGCTCCGCGGTCACCCCCATGTTCAGGGCACCGGGGTCGACCATCCGCTCCGCGACGAAGCGCGGGTTCGGGTCGGCGTTGCTGCCGATCGGGTGGTGACCCATGTGCTCGACGCCGCCGGCGAGGGCGAAGTCGTACATGCCGATGCCGATCGATGCGCCCATGGTGGTGACGCTGGTCATGGCGCCGGCGCACATGCGCTCGACCGCGAGACCGGGAACGGTGTGCGGGAGACCGGCCAGAATCGCGACGGAGCGTCCGAGGGTCAGGCCCTGGTCTCCGGTCTGGCTGGTCGCGGCGATGGCGACGTCGTCGATACGGTCCGCGGGGACGCCGGGATTGCGTTCCATCAGTCCGATGGTCGCCTTGACGGCGAGGTCATCCGCGCGGGTGTTCCAGTACATGCCCTTCTCGCCGGCGCGCCCGAAAGGTGTGCGCATTCCGTCGACGAAGAAGACGTCCGAGATCTCGGCCACTCTGCCTCCAGTGTTGTGGGATGTTCCCAGCCTAGGAAGGCGAGGCGAGCCGGCGGAATCGGTTGGATCGAATCTACGATTCCTCGGCCGCGGCCTCTTCCGCCGATTGCCCTGCTTCTACAAAGGCATCCGCGATCTTCTGTGCGGTCCGCTCAATCTGCCAGTTCCTGGCGCCGAGTGCGCCGAGCGCCGCGCCCACCTGTTCGGCGGTCGGCGTCGGTGCCGGCGGATGCCACGCCACGCGGCGCAGATAGTCCGGCGTCAGAAGGTTCTCGGTGGGCATGTGCAGCTCTTCCGCGGTCGCCTCCACCACAGGGCGGGCGGCTTTGAGCCTGGCATCCGCCTCGGGGTTGCGATCGGCCCACGCGCGCGGCGGGGGCAGCGCATCGCTGGGCACCCGCTCGCGCGGCAGATCGGTCGCAGCGCGGCCGCGCTCGATCGCGTTCCACCAGCGGTCGAGCTGCGTCCTGCTCGCGCGCCCGTTGAACTCCTTGAGGCCCGCCAGCGCCTGCTTGCTGGACGGGTTGGCCAGCAGCGCGGCGAGCAGTGCGCGGTCCGGCACCAGTCGGCCGGGGGAGACGTCGATCTCCTTCGCGTACTCCTCGCGGGCCGTCCACAGTTCGCGGGCGACGGCGAGGTTGCGGGCGCCGCGCACCTTGTGCAGGCCGCTGAGCCGACGCCAGGGGTCCTCACGCGGGGGTTTGGGTGCACGCGACAGCGTGGCGGCGAACTCCTCACCGGCGATCTCGGTCTTACCCGCTTCGGCGAGCTCGACCCGGAGCGCGTCCTCCACATCGATGAGGTGCAGCACGTCCAGCGCGGCGTACTCCAGCCACGGGTCGGGGAGCGGCCTGGTGGACCAGTCCGCAGCCGAGTGCTCCTTCTTCAGCGTGATCCCGAGAGTGTCCTCGACGACAGCGGCCAGGCCGACGCGCTCGTGGCCGAGCAGCCGCGAGGCGAGCTCGGTGTCGAAGACGGATGCCGGTTCCAGCTGCAGCTCGCGCAGCGACGGCAGGTCCTGGCTCGCGGCGTGGAAGACCCACTCCGCATCGCCGATCGCCTCCTGCAGCGGGGCGAAGTCGCCGATGGCCGGCGGGTCGAAGAGGAACACCCCGGCCTCCCTCCGGAAGACCTGCACCAGGTACGCGCGCTGGGAGTAGCGGAACCCGGACGCTCGTTCGACGTCGACAGCGACCGGTCCGTCCGCCTCGGCGAGCTGTGCCGCCGCCTTCTCGAAGGCCTTGCGATCGGAGATCACTTCATAGTCAGCCACGGCCGCCCTTTCTCGCGCCGAACACGGCGACGTTCTCAGAGCCGGGCGGCAACCCTGCAAGCATACCGACCAGCTCCGCCCAGGCCTCGGCGTGCGGTCGGACCGGTCCCTCAGGGGTCCAGGAGGCGCGCAGTTCGATCTGCGCGCCGTCTCCCTGCTCGGAGAGCCCTCCGAAGCCCTTCGAGAGGGTCTTCGTCGAGGTTCCGGATGCGGAGTGGTACACGGCGTCGCGGGACTCGAGCGCATCGACCAGCCATGACCAGGTGACGTCGGCGAGCAGCGGGTCGGTGCCGATCTCGGGCTCCAGCGGCGCCTGCGCGAAGGCGACGATGCGCCAGGGGCCGCCCCAGGCTGCCGGCTCCTCGGGATCGTGGAGCAGCACGAAGCGCCCTGTCCCGTAGATCGAGTCGCCGTGATCATCGGGTCGCACATCGGCGGCGAGGGCCAGCGAGAAGGGCGCGAGGCCCGTTGGCGAGGGGATCTCCCGGACGACGATGTCCGAGCGGAAAGCGATCTCGCGCAGCTGCGTCGCAGCGGCGTCGAAGAGCGCAGCGGATTCCGAGGGGGCGGTCACGGCAACAGGCTAGAGTCAGGAGGCGATGAAGAGTCTCAGGCACGCCGTAGCGGTCGCCGTACCCGCGCTCGTCGCGATCGCCGCGGCAGGAGCTGTCGCAACCGTGTTCGCCACCGCACGACGCGTCGTCACCCCCAGCGCCCGCAGCATGGACACCGAGATCCTCGCCGTCGACACCGGAGCGCAGACGATCGAGCTGCGCCGCACGCCCGACACGGAGCTGCCGGGGCGCTACGGCCTGTTCACGACCGGCACCTACGGGTATGTCAAGCTCGGCGCGGTGCTCAGCGCCGACCAGCGCAAGGTGCGGCGCAAGCTGCTCACCCAGATCGACATCGGAGCCAAGGTCGACCGCGGTGCCGCGTTCAGCGGCTGGTACTACTCGACCCCTGCCGAGCTGCACCTGCCCTATGAGACCGTGCTGATCGGCTCGCCCGCCGGTCCGTGCCCGGCATGGCTGTTCCCCGCAGCTCCGGATGCCGGAGCGTCCGACTCCCCGGCGGCCAAGACGTGGGTGATCCAGGTGCACGGCCGCGGGACCACGCGCGCGGAGTGCCTGCGCGCCGTGCCGGTGTTCCACTCGCTCGGCATGCCGACGCTCGTCGTCTCCTACCGCAACGACGGCGAGGCGCCGCGCAGCCGAGGCGGCTCGTACGCACTGGGGGCGTCCGAGTGGCTCGACGTCGACGCCGCCATCGGGCACGCGCTGCGGCACGGCGCGGAGCGCATCGTGCTGATGGGCTGGTCCATGGGCGGGGCGATCGTGCTGCAGGCATCCGTCAACTCGGCGCACCGCGACGCCATCGTCGGGATGGTGCTCGACTCACCTGTCGTGGACTGGCGCACCGTGCTGCGCTTCCAGGCGCGCGAGGCCGGTCTCCGCGAGCCGCTGCCCGCGCTCGCGATGGAGGCGCTGTCTACGCCGTGGTCGGCCCGTCTCGGCGGTGCCGAGCAGGCCATCCCCTTCGACAGTCTGGACATGGTCGCCCGGGCATCGGAACTGTCGGTGACGATCCTGATCCTGCACAGCGACGACGACGGGTTCGTGCCGTCCGACGCATCGCACGCCCTCGCCGCCGAGCGGCCAGACCTGGTCACCATGCCGACGTTCACCGTCGCACGGCACACCAAGCTGTGGAACTACGACCAGACGTCATGGACGACGGCCATCACCGACTGGATGTCAGAGCACATCAGCCGCTGAGCGCCCTTCGTCTCGGTCTCGCCAGCGCCCGAGGCGCAGGTCTCAGCGCTTCTGCGCGACCTGGTTCTTCGCGCGCATCAGCATGCCCGTCATCCCGCCGATGCGCAGCGGCGAGACCAGCTTGGTCAGGCCGAGGCTCTGCGGGTAGTCGTTCGGGATCGCGAGCACCTCGTCGGCCGTGAGCCCGTCGATGCCCTGCACCAGGATGCTGGCGAAGCCGCGCGTCGTCGGCGCCTCCCTCGGTGCGGTCGCGTGCATGTGCACGACGTCTTCCTTCACGTCGAGGTGGATGAACACGGGGGATTGGCACTCCGCGACGCGCTCGTACATCTCGGGGTGGTCGGCCAGTTCAGCGGGGACCTCCGGCAGTTCGTTCGCGAACTCGAGCAGCAGCGAGAGCCGGTCGCTCTCAGGCAGGTCGAGGAAGTCGTCGCGGAACTCGGCGAGGGTGTCAGGGACGTGCTCAGTCATCCCTGACATCCTCCCACGCTCAGAGCGAGCCGGGCTCGGCGCCGGTGGTGATCGGCACGCGCACGGCGCTGCCCCACTCGGTCCAGGAGCCGTCGTAATTGCGCACGTTCTCGAAGCCGAGCAGGTGCTGCAGCACGAACCAGGTGTGACTGGATCGCTCGCCGATGCGGCAGTAAGCGACGATCGCGTCGCCGTCCTTCAGCCCCGCGCCGTCGCGGTAGATCGCCTCGAGCTCGGCTCGGGTCTTGAAGCCGCCGTCCTCGGCGACGGCCTTGCCCCACGGCACGCTCTGCGCAGTGGGGATGTGGCCGGCGCGCAGCGCGCCCTCCTCCGGGTACGCGGGGGCAGAAGTGCGCTCACCGCTGTACTCCTCGGGCGAGCGAACGTCGATCAGCGGGCCCTGGCCGATGAAGGCGACGACGTCGTCCTTGTAGGCGCGCAGCACGGAGTCGTCGCGCTGCACCACCGGGTACTCGGTGCGCGCACGGTCGGCCGGGGCAGTGGTGATCTCGCGTCCCTCGGAGATCCAGCGGTCGCGGCCGCCGTCCAGCAGGCGCACGTCCTCGTGACCGAAGAGCGAGAAGACCCACAGTGCGTAGGCGGCCCACCAGTTGTTCTTGTCGCCGTAGATCACGACCGTGTCTTCGCGAGAGATGCCTTTGCGGCTGAGCAGTTCGGCGAAGCCGGCGCCGTCGACGTAATCGCGCACGACAGGGTCGTTGAGCTCGGTGTGCCAGTCCACCTTCACCGCTCCGGGGATGTGCCCTGTCTCGTACAGCAGCACGTCCTCGTCGGATTCGACGACCACGAGCCCGGGCTCGCCGAGGTGCGCTGCGAGCCAGTCCGTGGTGACGAGCCGGCCGGGCTCGGCGTACTCGGCGAACTTGGCGGAACTGGTGTCGAACTCGATGGGCACGGAGGTCTCCTGTGGTCGGGCGAACGGGTGGTTCGGGCAGACGGCGTAATGTGGAGCCGTCCCTTTGACGATAAGCCTCCCCGCGGCAGTGCGCATGCGGATTACGAAAGACGTCTACACGCGAATGACCCAGGCGACCAGCACCGGAATCGTCCACATCACCGATCGGATGCCGGTGGTCACCGGCAGCGAGATGCTGGCCAGCCTCGTGCCTCCGCCTCAGTTCGACGGGGCGACCTTCGAGAGCTACCGGGCCGATGCCGCCTACCCCTCGCAGGAGGAGTCCAAGGAGAAGCTGATGCGCTTCGCCGGAGGGGCTGCCCAGCCGGTGAAGCGGGGCGGACTGTTCCGCCGGGCGCCGAAGGAGCCCGAGACCAAGCCCGGCGTGTACCTCGACGGCGGCTTCGGCGTCGGCAAGACGCACCTGCTCGCCGCGATCTACCACGCGATGCCCGCACGCCGGAAGTACTTCGGATCGTTCATCGAGTACACCGCACTCGTCGGAGCCCTCGGCTACAAGAACACGGTGGAGCTGCTGCGCGGATCCGATCTGCTCTGCATCGACGAGTTCGAGCTCGACGATCCGGGCGACACCATGGTCATGACCAGGCTGCTCGGCGAGCTCGTGGCCTCCGGCACCAAACTGGCAGCCACCTCGAACACGCCGCCGAACGCCCTCGGCGAGGGGCGCTTCGCCGCGCAGGACTTCCTCCGTGAGATCCAGGCGATGTCCGACAGCTTCGAGACGCTGCGCATCGACGGCGTCGACTACCGTCAGCGCGCGATCGACGGGCACTCCGTCACGCTCGACGACGCGGCGTTCGCCGTCGCGATCGAGCAGGGGGCGGCCGGCGCCGTCGCATCCGACGACGAGTTCGGCGAGGTCATCAGGCATCTTGCCCAGGTGCATCCGTCCCGCTACATCCGCCTGATCGACGGGTTGAGCCTGATCGGCCTCCGCGACGTGCACGTGTTGACGGACCAGTCCGAGGCGCTGCGCTTCGTCGCCTTCGTCGATCGCGTCTACGACGCGCAGATCCCTGTCGTCGCCACCGGAACCCCTCTCGACGAGGTGTTCTCCGAGGAGATGCTCGGCGGCGGCTACCGCAAGAAGTACCTGCGGGCGATCTCGCGTCTGAACGCGCTCACCCACTCCGCCGCGTAACACGACGTTCACACGGGGGAGCAGCCCGTAACACGTCCGCAACACGGCGAACGATCAGCGGAAACGCGACAGTTCCACACTGAACCTCAACTTCTTCTCCCGAAAGTGAGGTTCGACATGGATGCACCGGGGAACATCTCCTGGGCCGTGACCGCGACGGCGCTGGTACTGCTGATGACGCCGGGCGTGGCGTTCTTCTACGGTGGTCTGGTCAAGGCGAAGAGCGTCATCAGCATGATGATGATGAGCTTCGGCGCGATCGGGCTCATCGCCGTGCTGTGGATGCTCTACGGCTACTCGATGAGCACCGTCGAGAACCCTCTGCAGTTCGCGGGCAACCCCTTCGCGGACTTCGGCCTCGCGGAGTCGGCGTCGGAGCCGGGCGCGAACGTCGGTCTGCTGAGCGTCGCCTATGGCGCGACGTTCGCGATCATCACCGTCGCGCTGATCTCCGGGGCGATCGCCGACCGGGCGAAGTTCGGGCCCTGGCTGATCTTCGTAGGCGTCTTCGGCACCATCGGCTACTTCCCGATCGCGGCCTGGGTCTGGGGCGGTGGCTGGATCATGAACCTCGGCTCGTGGCTGTTCGGTGAGGACAGCGGTATCGCGGTGATCGACTACGCGGGTGGCACCGCGGTGCACATCAACGCCGGTGCGGCCGCACTCGCGCTGTCGCTCGTGCTCGGCAAGCGCATCGGGTTCCACAAGGGCATGCAGAAGCCGCACAACGTGCCGCTGACCCTGCTCGGCGCCGCGCTGCTGTGGTTCGGCTGGTTCGGATTCAACGCCGGAGCGGAGTGGCTCGCCGAGGACATGGGCAAGGTCGGTCTGATCGCGATCAACACCATGGGCGCCGCCGCAGCGGGCATCCTGGGGTGGATCCTGATCGAGAAGATCAAGGACGGCAAGCCCACTTCCGTCGGCGCGGTCTCCGGCGCGGTGGCCGGCCTCGTCGCGATCACTCCCGCGTGCGCGAACCTCGCACCGGGGTGGGCGCTGCTGCTCGGCGCGCTGTCGGGCGTCGCCTGCGCCGTGGCGGTCGAGGTGAAGTACCGACTGGGCTTCGACGACTCGCTCGACGTGGTCGGACTGCACCTGGTCGGCGGCCTGCTGGGTACCGTCTACCTCGGGTTCTTCGCAACCGGTCAGGGACTGTTCACCGGAGGCGACCTGCGACTGCTGGCGGTGCAGGTGCTGGCATCCGGCGGCGTGATGATCTACTCCTTCGTCGTCGCCCTGGTGATCGGATTCGCGATCGAGAAGACGATCGGATTCCGGGTCACCAGCGACGAGGAGATCGCGGGCGTGGACCTCGCGGTGCACGGCGAAGCGGGCTACGCGCTGGACGAGCCGGTCGCCGCGCACTGAGCGGAGATGCGGAAGAGGCGGGGATCCCGGTGGATCCCCGCCTCTTCGCCGTGTCTGTGATGCTCAGGACTCCTCGGAGCCCTCTTCGCCCTCGGCGGCGTTCTCGGCGGACTCGTCCTCGTCGGACGCGTCCGCAGGAGCGGCATCCTCATCCGACGCCTCGACCTTGACCGCGGAGATCTCGAACTCGAGCGTGATCTTCTCGGAGACGAGCACACCGCCGGAGTCCAGGGGAGTGTTCCACTCCAGGCCGAAGTCGCGGCGGTTCAGACGGCGGGTGCCCTCGAAGCCGGCGCGGAGTTCGCCGTAGGCGCCGGTCTCGAGACCGATCAGCGCGAGCGGGATCATGACCTGCTTGGTGACGTCGCGGATGGTCAGATCGCCGGTCACCGAGAACGCACGGTCGTCGACCTCTTCGATGTGGGTGCTGACGAACGTGATCTCCGGCCACTTCTCGGCATCGAAGAAGTCGCTGCTGCGCAGGTGATCGTCGCGCTGCTGCACGCGGGTGTCGACGCTGCCGACCTGCATGGTGACCTTCGCCCAGGACTGGTCCGGGTTCTCGGTGTCGACGTGCAGGTGGCCGGTGATCTCGTTGAAGGCGCCGCGGACGGTGGTCACCATGGCGTGCTTGGCAGAGAACCCGATGCGGGTGTGCGTCGGGTCGAATTCCCAGTCGCCGTTGACTTTCTCGAGATCGATCACGCGTGTCTCCTATATTCGTTCTCGCTCGGGATGACGAGAGATCCGTCTGAGCATAGCAATCAGTCCTGTGCGCGATCCTCTGCCGCTCATCTATGTTGGGCGAGTGAGTTCGACCAACGGCATCCTGTCCACTCTGCTCGACATCCTGCAGAAGATCCTGCGCAAGGAGGCGACCGTCTCCCCGGTCGCACCGCGGCGTCCCGATCACTCCGGCATGGCGGAGGAGGCAGGTCGGATGCCGGGGAGCGAGACGATCCGTGTCGATCCCGACCGCATCCGAGATCTGCGCGTCTCCTATGCCCCGCAGCGCGACGGCGCCCCCGATGCGGGTGAGGTGATCTGGACGTGGGTGCCCTATGAGGAGAACGACGGACGCGGCAAGGACCGCCCCGTGCTGGTGATCGGCCGGCATTCGACGGATCGCGTCTACGCGGTGCGGATGACGAGCAAGCCGCACGATGGCGACCGCGACTACCTGTCCATCGGCTCCGGCGGATGGGACGGTCAGGGGCGCCAGTCGTGGGTCGACATCGAGCAGCTCTACAGCGTGCACGACCGCGGGATGCGTCGTGAGGCGGCGGTCCTCGACAGAGAGAGGTACAAGCACGTCGTGGCGGCGCTGATGCGCCGGTACGGCTGGGCTCGGGAGAGCTGACGCGACGGGCAGGGCGTGCGGATCCGCTGTCGGATCGCGCACGCCCTGTCGTCAGCGGCTACCGATCGCCGCCCTTGGAGGCGAAGCCGACCGACATGAGCACGCGCTGCTCGACCCCGTGGATCACGAGCCGGTTGCCCTTGAGAGTGAACGATCCTGCTCCCGAGAGCGTCACCCTCGCGTTCTGACTCTTGTACCCCTTGGACGGCTTCAGACGCAGGCTCAGATCGCCCTGCGCGTCCACGACGCCTTCAGCAGGGGTGACCGTTCCGTTCTCGGCTGTGACCGCATAGGTGTAGCGCCGGGGCTGCGACTCGAACGCGGCGACGGCCGACTTCAGTCCGTCGTACGCGGTGCGGATCTCGGCGCGAGTCGCGTCTGCGGTGGCGAGAGTCTCGTCACCCGTGGCGATGGCGGCCCTGAGCGTCTTCGAGAGACCGCTGTCGAAGACCCTCCCGTTCTCCGCCTCCACAGCGGACGAAGCCAGCAGTTCGTTCGCGTACTCGACGGCCCCGCTGAGCGACTCCCGAGGCCGTGACGTGTCTGAAGCCGCGAACAGGCTCGCGATCTCGTCGGGTGAGAGCGGGCTCGCCCACATCTTCAGGTCGTCCATGTCGAGGCCTGTCGGGTAGGAACGGCTGCCGTCGACACCGATGAGCATCTCCAGGCCGCTGGTGAGGCTGCCCACCGATGCGATGTCGCTCTCCTTCACGAGTGCGCCGTCGAAATACGTTCGTGCCGTGTCGGCGGTGCGGTCGATCGTGAAGCTCATCATGTGCCAGGAGCCGCGGTAGTTCGGCACGTCGCCGGTCACGTACACGCCCTTGGAATCGTCACCCAGAGTCAGCTCGAGCTTCCCCGTGTCGGCCCCTTCCGGTGCGAGATTGACACCCGAACGGTAGTAGTTCGACCAGTTCTTGTTGCTGATGATCGATCCGTACCCACCGACCGCAGTGAGCTTGGTCCAGAAGTTCACCGTCAGGTCCTTGTCTGTGCCGAGGTCGAACTCGGAGCGCCTGCCGAGCGAGACGTAGCTGCCGGGGTCCGCGCCGATGCGCACGGCCTTGCCCGCGGCGCCGGGACGGTCGTCGTCGACGAACGACACTGCTCCGGTCGCGGTCGCGGGGACCGCGCGGCCGGCCTCGTCGGCGAGGTCGCCCTCGAACTGCATGTCGAGGAACTCGTCGCCGGGGATCGGGGTGGTCCGGTCGGGGAAACCAGGGAACGTGAGCGTCCCCGCAGTGCGGAAGCTGCCCTCGAGAGCCGTCGACCTGTTCTGGAAGTCGTCGAAGGCGTAGACGCGGACGTTGTACGTCTTCGCCGGCTTGAGCCCGGCGATGTCGAAGGACATCGTGTTCGGCGTCATGAAGAATCGCGAGTACGCCTTGAAGGAGCCGGTGAACGACTTCGGCTTGTTCTTGCCGAAGTCCGGAACCTGGTTCGCCGTGAACGCGACAGGATCTCCTACCCTGTCGGTGATCTCCACCTGGTAGAAGTTCACCAGCTCGTCGTCGACCGCCTGGTCGAATCCGAGCGTGAGGGATGTCTCGGTGACCTTGTCGGTCGAGACGGCGGCGGCATCCCACCACGGGGCGGTCGTGCTGCGGTCAGCGTCCTCGTAGGCGAATCCGGTCCTGCCCTTCGCGGTGTCGACCACCCATGGCATACCCATCCACCGCTGGCGCGTCACGTCGAAGCGACGGATGATCGTGCGGCCGTCATCGAGCACGCTGATGAAGTTCGCGGCCTTCTGGTTCCAGCCGTTCGCCGGGTCGCCCTGGTTGCCCTCGAAGTACCCGCCGCCGAGGAAGTCTCCCGGCACGTCCTGGTAGATGTAGTTCATCGAGGCGTTCTCGTAGACCGTGAAGTCCCTCTGGTAGATGCTCGTCGCGGGGTTCGACGAGAAGTGGGTGTGCGCCGAACCGAGCATCGCTTGCGGGTACGCCGCCAGAATGGTCTGCAGATCGGGGCCGGCGAGGTCGTAGTCGCCGTGGAACGGGCCGCCGAGGGACGTGCCCGCGTATCCGCTGTGGATGTTGACGAAGATCGGCTTGGCGGGGTCGTAGTCGGGTGCGGCGCTGATCCCGGCGAGCGTGCTGCGGAGGAACTCCTGGTAGCCGGTCCGCTGTCCGCTGTAGCCGAACGTGCTCTTGCCGTTGTAGTCCAGACCGATGAAGTCGTATCCGTTGACCTTCCGGTGGAAGTTGCCGACGTACTCGTCGGCGGCCTTCGGGTAGGACCAGTCCGGATCACCGGCGTGCTTCTCGTCGAAGGTCTTCCCCATCAGATCGGCGATGTCGTGGTTGCCCTGCGTGAACATCTTCTGGGCGTCGGGGAAGTTCTCCGTCATGACTCGCTCGACCGCGCGGTACCAGCCGGCGGTCTTCTCACTCCTGCCGGCGAGGTGGTCGTTGTACTCGGGTTCGTTCGCGCCGACGACGTCGCCGTTGTCCACGACGGCTTCGACGGAGAAGCCGTTCTTGTCCGCCCAGGTGCGGATCCGCTCGAAACCCGCACGGGAGTTCTCATAGGCGACCTGCTCGGAGGTCTTGTCCGCGGTCGCGGCACCGCCGAGCTCGGTGTCGGACATCGTGATGAACTCGAGCCTCGTCCCGACCTCGTTGTACGCGTCGTTCGCCGCGTCTATGCGCTGCTGCGTCATCGCTTCGGGGGTGAGTGCTTCTGAGGCCTCGGCGCCGACGGCAAGGCCCGACAGCGCGATCGCGGAGACGACGGCCGCTGCGGTGATCACGCTGCTGCGGGCGAATCCTGTTGCTCGAAGGCGTCGGCACCGGGGCGACGACGATCCGTGGACGTTCTGCATCTCTGATCTCCAAGATCGGTGAGGGGAGGGGAGGGGAGATCGGAGACGGTAAGGCGGTCAGATGACCGAGACGTGGCGCGACGATGAACGCGGCGACGGGGAGGGCGCAGCGGGGTGGTGAACAACGGGTGTCGTCCTGCACTCCGCGGACACGAAGAAGCCCGGGATCGGAACGATCCCGGGCTTCTGACGTGGAGCGGATGACGAGACTCGAACTCGCGACCCTCACCTTGGCAAGGTGATGCGCTACCAACTGCGCTACATCCGCGTGGGCGATGCCGGACTCGAACCGACGACCTCTTCCGTGTGAAGGAAGCGCGCTACCAACTGCGCCAATCGCCCCTGTGTAGTTGTCGTGTGCATTGCGGCACGAATGAAAAGCATACCTGATGCCGGGGGCGCTTCAGGCATCGGGGCCCGCGCCGGGCGTGGCGTGTGCTCAGTGATCTTCTGGACACGCCCGGTGGCGTCATCCGGTTTGGTGAACCTCCGATCCTGAGCTAATGTATTTCGAGTGCCCGGTACGCC
This sequence comes from Microbacterium sp. NPDC057659, assembly GCF_042799915.1. Classification (NCBI taxonomy): domain Bacteria; kingdom Bacillati; phylum Actinomycetota; class Actinomycetes; order Micrococcales; family Microbacteriaceae; genus Microbacterium; species Microbacterium sp. NPDC057659. The sequence goes on from NZ_JBHVHU010000001.1 coordinate 366,092, forward strand.
GGACAACATGAAAACTGAAGAGTATGCGGATGTAGCGCAGTTGGTAGCGCATCACCTTGCCAAGGTGAGGGTCGCGAGTTCGAGTCTCGTCATCCGCTCGAGTGCAGGTGCCCCAGCCAGGGGCGCTGGCATGTGGGTTCGAATCCACCTCGCGGTGGCGTGGCCGAGCGGCTAGGCACCGGCCTGCAAAGCCGTTTACACGGGTTCGAATCCCGTCGCCACCTCTCGTATAACTGAACAGCCCATTGGGCGCGATTGGCGCAGCGGTAGCGCGCTTCCCTGACACGGAAGAGGTCACTGGTTCGATCCCAGTATCGCGCACAACAGAAAACCCCCGGATTTCCGGGGGTTTTCGCATTTCCGACGCTCTTTGCGGGCTCCGGCGCCTCATCGGCCCGATTACCGTGGCATCATGACGACGTTCGTCCTCATCCACGGGGGCGGGGACACCGGCTCGTCCTTCGGCCTCGTGGCGAAGCAGCTCGAGGCTCGCGGGCACGAAGTGCTCGCCCCCGATCTTCCCGCCAGCGATGACGCGCTCAGGCTCGAGGACTATGCGGACGCCGTCGTCGCTCTCGTCGGCTCTCGGCGCGATGTGGTCGTTCTCGGCCACTCGTTCGGTGGATTCACCGCACCACTGGCTGCCGCACGGCTTCCCGCGACTGCTCTCGTGCTTCTCGCCGGGATGGTCCCGTTGCCGGGCGAGAGCCCGGAGCGATGGTGGGCAGCGACGGGGTACGCGGAGGCCGTGGCTGCGCAGGCGGCGCGCGACGGCGGACTCACCGGCAACGAGGATCCGTATGTGAGCTACTACCACGACGTGCCGCGGGCACTCGCGGCGGAGGCGCTGCGCCGCGAGCGAGACCATCCGTCGATGACCGCCTACGCCGAGCCCTGGCCGGCCGAGGCCTGGCCCGACGTGCCCACGCACTTCCTGCTCTGCACCGAGGACCGCATCTTTCCCCCCGATCTGTTCCGGCGCATCGTGCCGGAGCGGCTGGGCATCGTCCCGGATGAGATGCCCGGCGGCCACTGCGTCTTCCTCAGTCGCCCGGTTGAACTCGCGGATCGGCTGGTGCGCTACCTCGGGTGAGCGACACTGATCCCATGTCGTGGACGGGAGCGGCGATCATCATCCTCGCGCCCACGGCCGCGGCACGCACCGACTGAACCGGGTCACTCAGGTCAGCGCATCGAGTTGTGGCGCATCCAGTCGTCCCAGCTCATCGACGCTCCGACGTCCACCGGGTCGGTGATCGAGGCGCGCAGGCCGCGCAGGTAGTACTCGAGATGGCGCAGATTCAGCGCGCGGTCCTCATCAGGATCATCGGATGCCGACGGTCGCAGGTGCACGATCGCGGCCATGACATCTCCGGGGCCGAAGCCTTCGGGCACGAGTCCGCGCTCGGCGTCCAGAGCGACGAGCGCGCTCAGCGCATCGTGGAGTTCCTCGGAGAGTCGCTCGATCTCGGGGGTCATCGGCGTGCTGCGGTTCAGCAGCGTGGGGAGATGTCCGCCTGCCTGTCCGAGATGTGTGCGCAGGAAGAGCGCGACCGCGCCATCAGGCCCGCCATCCGTCGCACTGGAGCGTGCTGTCTGCACGATGTCCTCGAGTGAGCTGCGGCGCAGCTCGCGGATCAGATCGTCCTTGCTCGCGTACCGACGGTAGATGCCGCCGACGCCGATGCCGGCCCGCTCGGCGATCAGCGACATCGGGGCGTCGTAGCCACGTTCGGCGAACACGTCGCGCGCGGCGCGGAAGAGCGCGGCGTCGTTCGCACGGGCTTCGCGGACCCGCCCGGGAGCGGCTGCGGGATCGACGGGCATTTGGCCACGGTAGCAGAGGGGAGCTAGGATCAAGCGGCTGAACGGAACATTCCGTTCCGATTGGAGTTCCGATGACGACCGACTCGCTGCCCGTCGTGGCATCCGCTTCTCGAGACCGGGAGCCGAGGCCGCGCAGGTGGTTCGTGCTCGCCCTCGCAGTGGCGGTGCTGACCTACTCGATGATGCAGACGATGCTGCTGCCGGTGCTGCCCGCGCTGCAGGGCGCCCTGCACACCGACGGCATCGGCGTGAGCTGGATCCTCACCGCCTACCTGCTCAGCGGTGCCGTCGCCGCTCCTGTGCTCGGCTCCTTCGGCGATCGATTCGGGCACCGCAGGATGCTCCTCATCGCCATGGGCGTCTTCGTGGCAGGCAGCATCATCGCGGCGGTCGCGCCGAACCTCACCGTCATCCTTGTCGGTCGGGTGCTGCAGGGCGCATCGACGGCATCGTTCCCCCTGGCTCTCGCGATCGTCGGCACGCACCTGACCGACGGCACCAGGCGATCGGCCACGGGCTGGCTCAGCGGCACCGTCGGCCTCGGCGCGGGACTCGCGCTCGTCATCGGCGGCATCATCGCCAGCCTGGCTCCCTGGCAGGTGCTCTTCTGGGTGGGTGCGATCTTCGGCGTGGTGTCGATGCTCCTCGTCGCCGCGTCGGTGCCGGCGCACGCCGTGCACGGACAGGCGCGCGTCGACTTCGTCGGCATCGGGCTGCTCGCCGCGCTCCTCGTCGGCATCCTGCTCGTCGTCTCGCAGGCGTCCAGCTGGGGGATCACCTCGCCGGGCATCATCGCCTCGGCCGTCGTCGCCGTGCTGGCCGGTGTCGCGCTGCTGATCGTGGAGCGGCGGGTCGCGGCACCCCTGCTCGACCTCCCGGTGCTGTGGCGACCGACGATCGCGATCGGCAATGTGCTGGCCGTGCTGCTCGGCTTCGTGCCGTACCTCTTCTACGTGGGCATGCCGCTGCTGCTGCAGACTCCGCAGCCCGTGGGCGCAGGCATGGGCACGCAGGCCACCGGGTGGATCATGTTCCCCGGCACCATCGTCGCGTTCATCGGCGGAAGGTTCGCCTCGGTCCTCATGCGCTGGATGCGCTCTGCCTGGGTCTCGGCGATCGCGATGGCACTGATCGCCGTCGGGGCGGTCGGCATCGCGCTGTGGCCGCACGACCTCATCGCGAACATCGTCTTCTACGCGGTGATGGGCCTCGGCGCCGGCATCGGCACGACCGTCGTGGCGGATCTCATCGCGCAGGGGGCGGAGCCGCACGAGCTCGGTGGGCTGCTCGGCGTCAACGGCGTGCTCCGCACGGTCGGCTCGTCCTTCGGGGCCCCGATCGCGATGCTGATCATCGCCGGCGCGACGGGCGTCCACGGGTTCGTGGCACTGTTCCTGATCGCGGCTCTGGTCAGCGTGGTGGGCGTCGTGCTGTCGATGTGCCTGCGGTCCGGGGCGCGCACGCGGGGCGAGTAATCTGGGTACGACCCCTGGATGGAGATTGTCTGTGTCTGAGAACGCCCAGCCGAACGCCGAGAAGCGCGATGGCTTCGCCCTGTTCACCGACCGTTCTGTCGTCGCGATGCGCGTCAACGGTGTCCTGAAGGACCTCGCCGCGACGGTGACGGAGAGTGACGTCGTCGAGCCCGTCACCATCGACAGCCCGGCCGGCCTCGACATCCTGCGCCACTCCACGGCACACGTGCTCGCCCAGGCGGTGCAGCGCATCCGCCCCGAGGCGAACCTCGGCATCGGCCCGTTCATCACCGACGGCTTCTACTACGACTTCGGCGTCGAGACGCCGTTCACCCCCGAGGACGTCAAGGCGATCTCGAAGGAGATGCAGCGCATCGTCCGCGAGGGGCAGCGCTTCACCCGCCGCGTCGTCACCGAGGACGAGGCGCGCGCCGAGCTCGCGAACGAGCCGTTCAAGCTCGAGCTCATCGACCTGGCCGGCGGCCCCGGCTCCGGAGCGGATGCCGCAGAAGGAGCTTCCGTCGAGGTAGGCGCCGGCGAGCTGACGATCTACGACAACGTCACGAAGGACGGCGAGGTCGCCTGGAAGGACCTCTGCCGCGGGCCGCACCTGCCCAGCACACGCATGATCGGCAACGGCTGGGACCTCACCCGCATCGCCGCCGCCTACTGGCGCGGCAGTGAGAAGAACCCGCAGCTGCAGCGCATCTACGGCACCGCCTGGCCGACCAAGGACGAGCTGCGCGCGTACCAGGAGCGCCTCGCCGAGGCCGAGCGCCGCGATCACCGCAAGCTCGGCGTCGAGATGGACCTGTTCTCGTTCCCCGACGAGATCGGCTCGGGCCTCGCGGTCTTCCATCCCAAGGGCGGGATCATCCGCTACGAGATCGAGGAGAACCTGCGCAAGCACCTCCTGCGCAACGGATACGACCTCGTCAACAGCCCGCACATCACCAAGAAGGATCTGTTCCAGACCTCAGGGCACCTCCAGACCTACGCCGACGGCATGTTCCCCCCGATGCACCTCGACGAGATCGTCGACGACGAGGGCAACGTCACCCGGCAGGGCCAGGACTACTACCTGAAGCCCATGAACTGCCCGTTCCACAACCTGATCTTCCGCTCGCGCGGTCGCTCGTACCGAGAGCTGCCGCTGCGCCTCGCGGAGTTCGGCACCGTGTACAGGTACGAGAAGAGCGGCACGCTCTCGGGTCTGACCCGCGTGCGCGGGCTGACCCAGGACGACGCGCACATCTACGTCACCCAGGACCAGGTGCGCGAGGAGCTCACCACCAACCTGAACCTGGTGCTCGAGCTGCTGCGCGACTACGGCCTGAACGACTTCTACCTCGAGCTCTCCACCAACGAGGAGGGCAACCCGAAGTTCCTCGGAGAGCCCGAGCAGTGGAGCACCGCCATCGACACGCTCCGCGAGGTCGCGCTCGAGTCCGGCCTCGAACTGGTGGCCGACCCGGGCGGGGCGGCGTTCTACGGCCCGAAGATCTCGGTGCAGGCGCGCGACGCGATCGGCCGCACCTGGCAGATGTCCACCATCCAGCTGGACTTCAACCAGCCGGAGCGCTTCGAGCTGGAGTACACCGGCCCGGACGGGCAGAAGCACCGCCCGGTCATGGTGCACCGCGCGCTGCTCGGTTCGATCGAGCGCTTCTTCGCCATCCTGCTCGAGCACTACGCCGGTGACTTCCCGCTCTGGCTCGCGCCGGTGCAGGCGGTGGGCGTGCCCGTCGCCGAGGAGTACGCCGAGTATCTCGACGGCGTCATCGGCCAGCTGAAGGCCGAGGGGCTGCGCGCCGAGGTCGACCACTCGGACGACCGCATGCAGAAGAAGATCCGCAACCACACCACCGCGAAGGTGCCGCTCATCCTGATCGCGGGCGAGCAGGACCGCTCCGCGGGCACCGTCTCGTTCCGGTTCCGCGACGGCACGCAGGAGAACGGCGTGCCGGTGGCGGACGCCGTGAACCGCATCCGCGCGGCCGTCGCCGCGCACGCCAGGGTGATGGCGGCCGAGGACCTGGCGTGAACCTTCGTCACTTCGTCTCGCTGCGCTCGTTCAGTACGGCGCTCGCTTCGCTCGCTCAGGAGCCGGGCAATGACTGACGTCGAGGACGCCGCGCATCTCGCCGGGGTCCCCGACGAGTTCCAGCGGCTGTGGACTCCGCACCGCATGGCGTACATCCAGGCTGGGCCCGAGCCGCTGCGCGAGGAATGCCCGTTCTGCGAGGCCCCCAAGCATGCGGACGCCGACCGTCTGATCGTCGCCCGCGGCGAGACCGCGTACGTGCTGCTGAACCTCTTCCCGTACAACTCGGGCCACCTGCTGGTCTGCCCGTACCGGCACATCGCCACGTACGACCAGGCGACGCCCGAAGAGGTGGCCGAGATCGGTGCGCTCACGCAGACCGCGATGCGGGTGCTGCGTGAGGTCTCGAACTGCGACGGCTTCAACCTCGGCATGAACCAGGGCGCGGTCGCCGGGGCGGGCGTCGACGCCCACCTGCACCAGCACATCGTGCCGCGGTGGCGCTCCGATGCGAACTTCTTCCCGATCATCGCGAAGACCAAGGCGCTGCCGCAGCTGCTCGGCGAGGTCCGCGAAGCGGTCGCCCACGCCTGGCCTGTGGACAACTGATCTGCAGACTTTCCCGCCTGGCAGACTGAGGCGACACGTTCTCAGGGGGGAAACATGATCAGGACATCTGTGCGCGCCGGAGGCGCGATCGCCGCGTCACTCGTCGGGCTGCTGCTTCTGGCCGGGTGCTCCGGCGCGCCGGCCGCGCCCGACGCCGAGCGCAGTCAGAAGCCGTCGGCCTCCGCGAAGCCTTCGCCGAAGTCTTCGAGCGACCCGGCCGACGGCCTTCAGGACGCCTTCGCCGAGCGGGACGCGTTCTTCGCCGAGCAGAAGTTCCCCACCGACGGAACTCCGCCGCGTGCGACCACCCCGGCGCAGCAGGAGCTCGTCAAGAAGCAGAGCGACTGGGTCAAGAGCCAGGGCGGCACCTGGAGCGACAAGGACGAGAGCATCCTGCTGGCGATGGCCTCGGACACCTGTGAGACCGGCATCCTGAACGGTCACAAGATCGACGGGGCGCTGCTGAAGCAGACCATCGTCGGCTCGCCGATGCTGCCGAAGAACGGCACGCCGGAGCAGAAAGCCGCGCTCGAGAAGAACTTCGCCGACGTGTCGGTGTTCGGCGCGACCTATCTCTGCCCCGAGGACGGCAAGGCGTGGATCGCAGCCTTCGGCGAGGCCTACGGCAAGTGAGCGCTCAGCGCACCTGGTGCGCGGTGAACTGCAGCCGCGGGTTCGCGTAGTACTCCTGCGACTCCACCAGCTGCAGCTCGCGCTCGCCCGACTCGAGCGTCGCCTTGAGCAGGTCGAACACGCTGGACACGGTGCGCTCCAGCGCGACCTTCGCGTCGCCGGTCTCGACGTAGTGCGCGGTGAACAGCGCCGCCGTCACGTCGCCCGAGCCGTTCGCCTTCAACGGCAGATGCGGGGTGGCCACGAGCCAGGCGCCCTTGTCGTCGACGGCGAGCATCTCGATGGTGCCCTCCTCGCGATCCGGGCGCTCCACGCTGGTCACCAGCACGACGGACGGGCCCATCGCCCTGGCGAGGTCGACCGAGGCCAGCGTCTCGTCGAGTGTGGCCGGCTCGGTTCGCGTCAGGTAGCCGAGCTCGAACTGGTTCGGCGTGATGATGTCGGCGACCGGCACGACCCGTTCACGCAGCAGTTCGGGGATGGCCGGCGCCACGAAGCATCCGGACTTGGCGTTGCCCATCACGGGGTCGCACGCGTACACGGCGTCCGGCTTGGCGGCCTTCACCCGCGCGACGGCGTCGATGATCACGTCGCCGATGCCCTCGCCGCCCTGGTAGCCGCTGAGCACGGCGTCGATCTGCGGCAGCACGCCGCGCTCCTCGATGCCGGTGATGACCTCGCGCACGTCGGCGGGGTCGATCAGCGGTCCGCGCCACGCGCCGTAACCGGTGTGGTTCGAGAAGTTGACCGTGTAGACCGGCAGCACCTCGACCCCGATCCGCTGCAGCGGGAAGACGGCGGCTGAGTTGCCGACGTGACCGTAGGCGACAGCGGACTGGATCGAGAGGATCTTCATCCCGCCATCCTCTCACCCCGCCGGGGCGTCATCGGCGCACGGCGGCCGCGAGGTCGTCCAGCAGAGCCGTGGTCTCGTCCGCGTCGAGGTCGTGCACGGTCAGGCGCAGATGGTGCGAGGGCGCGGTCGCCTCGTCGGGACGGAACTCGTCACCGGTGCGGGCGAGCCAACCGCGGCGCATCAGGTGCTCGGCGGCGCTGCGTGCCGGCACCGGCAGCTCCACCCAGAGGTTCAGCCCGTCGCCCGGCTCGCACGGGATGCCGCGTGCGGTGAGCCCCTCGGCGAACGCACGGTTCCTGGTCGCGTAGTGCTCGGACGCCGCGTCGAACAGCGCCCGCACCGAGTCATCCTGCAGCTGTGCCAGTGCGAGGCGCTGCAGCAGGTGGCTCACCCAGGTCGTGCCGGGACTGAGCCGCATCGCGAGCCGCTCGGCCGTCATGGGATCGGTGGCTGCCACCGCCAGGCACATGTCCGGCCCCAGGAACTTGGACACCGAACGCACGAGTGCGAAGCGCCGGTGCTCCGGACCGATCAGTGACTCGTACGGACGGTGCGAGAGGACGGAGAAGTGATCGTCCTCGATGACCAGCACATAGGGATGCTCGACGAGAAGTTCGCGCAGAGCCGCAGCACGGGCGGGGGAGAGCGAGGTGCCGGTGGGGTTCTGTGCGCGCGGTGTGCACACGACCGCCCGGACGCCCGCATCCAGTGCTGCGCGCAGACCGTCGACGGTCATCCCCTCGGCATCCACCGGCACGGGGATCGTGCGGTAGCCGCCCAGGCGTGCGGTGTGGATGCTGGCGAGGAAGCACGGGTCCTCGAGGGCCACGGCGTCGTCGCGCATCAGCGCCTGAGCGAGGAGGCGCTCCACCGCATCCACCGCGCCGCTGGTGATCGTGATGCGCAGATCGTCGCGCCGCAGGTCGGTGGCGACCCATTCCCGGGCCCACGCGTCGAGCGCGGGGTCGATGACGGGCTCGCCGTAGAGCACCGGGCGCCCGACGATCCGCTGCAGTGCGGGTGTCGGGTCCGGGATGAACGCCGGGTCGGGATTGCCTGAGCCGATGTCGCGCAGCACGGTGTTCGCCGCGAGTCCCTCCTGCGCGACGGTCTCGCCTCCGGTGATGACTGTGCCCGCGCGACCGCGGGAGAGCACGAGGCCGGCCTGAGCGAGCTGCCGGTACGCGGAGACCGCGGTGTTCCGGTTGACGTTGAGCGACGCGGCCAGTTCACGCACCGGGGGAAGCGCGTCGCCGGGGGACAGGAGCCCGCGCTCGCGGAGCGCGCGGATGCTGTCGGCGATCTCGGCCGCGGTGGAACCCGTTATCTGGTGCATCGCTTCGAGTCTACGGTGCTATCGTTTGGCATAGGCCAATAGATGTCTTTGTCCCGAGAGGATCTCCATGTCTGAGCAGACCACCGGATCGGCCCGCGTCAAGCGCGGCCTCGCCGAGATGCTGAAGGGCGGCGTCATCATGGACGTCGTCACCGCCGAGCAGGCGAAGATCGCCGAGGATGCCGGCGCCGTCGCCGTCATGGCGCTCGAGCGCGTCCCCGCCGACATCCGCGCCCAGGGCGGCGTCTCCCGTATGAGCGACCCCGACATGATCGACAGCATCATCGATGCCGTCTCGATCCCGGTGATGGCGAAGGCCCGCATCGGTCACTTCGTCGAGGCGCAGGTACTGCAGGAGCTCGGGGTCGACTACATCGACGAGTCCGAGGTGCTCTCGCCGGCCGACTACGTGAACCACATCGACAAGTACGACTTCACCGTGCCGTTCGTCTGCGGCGCCACGAACCTCGGAGAGGCGCTGCGTCGCATCAATGAAGGGGCGGCGATGATCCGCTCCAAGGGTGAGGCCGGCACCGGCGACGTCTCCGAGGCGATGAAGCACATCCGCAAGATCCGCGGCGAGATCGCGGCCCTCGGCGCGCTGTCGAAGGATGAGCTGTACGTCGCGGCCAAGGAGCTGCAGGCGCCCTACGAGCTGGTCGCCGAGATCGCCGAGACCGGCACGCTCCCCGTCGTGCTCTTCGTCGCCGGCGGCGTCGCGACCCCGGCGGACGCCGCGATGATGATGCAGCTCGGAGCGGACGGCGTGTTCGTCGGCTCGGGCATCTTCAAGTCGGGCAATCCGGCCGAGCGCGCGAAGGCGATCGTCAAGGCCACGACCTTCTACGACGACCCGAAGGTGATCGCCGAGGTGTCCCGCGGTCTCGGCGAGGCGATGGTCGGCATCAACGTGTCCGACCTGCCCGCGCCGCACCGCCTCGCCGAGCGCGGATGGTGACCACTCCGCGGGTCGGCGTCCTCGCGCTGCAGGGCGACGTGCGCGAGCACGCCGCCCTGCTCGCGGATCTCGGTGCCGAGGTCGTGCTGGTGCGGCGACCTGAGGAGCTGGCCACGGTCGCGGGGCTCGTGATCCCCGGCGGCGAGTCGACCGTGATCGACAAGCTCTCGCGCATCTTCGGCCTGCAGGAGCCGATCCGCGCGGCCATCGCCGACGGGATGCCGGTGCTCGGCACCTGCGCCGGGCTCATCATGATCTCGAATGAGCTGGTGGACGGAATCGAAGGCCAGCAGACCTTCGGCGGCCTGGACGTGCGCACCCGCCGCAACGCCTTCGGCCGTCAGACCGAGTCCTTCGAGGCCGAGCTGCACGTGCCCGAGCTCGGCGATGCTCCTGTGCATGCCGCATTCATCCGCGGACCGGTGGTCGAGTCCGTCGGGCGCTCAGCCGCGACACTCGCCTCGCTGCCCGACGGACGTGTGGTGGCGGTCGAGCAGGGCAGCCTGCTCGGCATCAGCTTCCACCCCGAGATCTCCGGGGAGCCGCGCTTCCACCAGCGCTTCCTCGACCGGGTCGCTGCGCGCGGCTGAGCCCGCCAGGGTCAGAGCAGCTCATCGAGCCAGCGCAGGAGCGGGTCGGCCTGGGCACGCTGGAACGCCCGCAGCCCGGGCAGCTCGGGGATGTCCGGCTGCGCCTGGTTCCACCACAGGAACGACGTGAACGCGGAGATGACGGGCAGCAGCTCGGTCGCGTGCGGCGCGCCATGATCGCGAAGCACTCGCCAGGCCTCTGCGCAGGTCGGGCCGCCGGACGCCTCGATCGAGGGCACCAGCAGCGGCCCGTCCAGCCATGGCACGCCCCGTCGCGCGTGCGGCCAGTCGATGAAGCGCGCACGGTCGCCGTCGATGAGGATGTTGTCGGCGCGGAGGTCGCCGTGCGCGAGCGCGGTGCCCGCAAGCGCAGCCGGCAGGGACACCTGCAGGGTCAGCAGCTGCGGCATCCGTCTCTGCAGGCTGCGGGGCAGCGACGCCGCGAGCATCGTGTCGCCCGCGATCTGCTCCCAGCGTGCGAAGTGGGGGAGCATCGAGTGCTCCGCAGGCGGGATCGCATCTGCGGCGGTGACGGCGGTGAGCCGTGCGATCTCGGCGGCGATCGCGTGCAGCTGCGCGTCGGTCCACGGCTCGCCCGGATGCCTGCCGGGAACGACCTCGATGACCAGCGCTGTGCCGGCATCATCATCGATGTCGTGCAGCACACGCGGGGCGAGTCCGACGGGCGCAGCCCGCAGCATCCGGATCTCGCGACGCAGGAATGTGCGCGAGTCGGCATGACCGTCGGCGGCGATGGCCTTGACGAACACCGCACGGTCGGCGGAGCGGACGATCCCGGCGTAGCCGGCGCTGAAACCCCCGTGCGCGGGGGAGTCGGACGCGTGGCCACCACCGAGGACCGTCTCGACCTGCGCGCGCAGTGCGGGCGGCAGCGACGACCAGTCCGGTCGCAGTCGGTCGGCCCCCGCCTTCATGTCGACGAAGCTAGCAGTCGCGACGTGAGGTCATGCGGCGTCTTCTGCCGAAGGCTGACGGCGGAACGTTGACGATTCGTTAGAATGGACGATGCCCTGGAGGCGACTCCGGGAGACGAGACGAGCGGAGACTTATGTCCGGGCATTCCAAGTGGGCCACGACCAAGCACAAGAAGGCGGTCATCGACTCGCGCCGTGCCAAGTCGTGGGCCAAGCTCATCAAGAACATCGAGGTCGCGGCGAAGCTGGGCGGCCCCGACCTCGCAGGCAACCCGACGCTGTTCGACGCGGTGCAGAAGGCGAAGAAGACCTCTGTCCCCAAGGACAACATCGATCGCGCCGTCAAGCGCGGTGCCGGCATCGGCGGCGAGTCCGTCGAGTACTCCTCGATCATGTACGAGGGCTACGGCCCGAACGGCGTCGCGCTGATGATCGAGTGTCTGACCGACAACAAGAACCGTGCGGCGGCCGAGGTGCGCACCGCGCTGTCCCGCAACGGCGGTACTCTCGCCGACCCCGGTAGCGTGGCCTACAACTTCACCCGCAAGGGCGTGATCGTGGTCAGCTCCGAGGGCACCACCGAGGACGACGTCATGATGGCGGCGCTCGAGGCGGGTGCGGAGGAGATCGAGCCGCACGCTCAGGGCTTCGAGGTCATCACCGAGGCCACCGACCTTGTGGCAGTGCGTTCCGCACTGCAGGAGGCCGGTATCGACTACGAGTCGGCGGACGTGGAGTTCGTGCCGAACCTCAAGGTCGAGATCGACGCCGAAGCGGCACGCAAGATCTTCCGCCTCATCGACGCCCTCGAGGACAGCGACGACGTGCAGAACGTCTTCAGCAACTTCGACCTCCCCGCCGAGGTGCAGGCGGAGCTCGAGAACGACGACGAGTGACCTGAGCGACGCTGATCGACAGAACCCCCTGGCGCGCCTGCGTCCGGGGGTTCTTCGTCATAACTAGCCTGGGGGAGTGACCTCCCTGCGCGTGCTCGGCATCGATCCCGGCCTGACCCGGTGCGGCGTCGGCGTCGTCGACGTCGACCGCGCGCGCCGCGGCACGCTCGTGCACGTCGGGGTCATCCGCACGCCGATCGACGCACCGATCGGCGAGCGTCTCGCGGCCGTCGCCGCAGGCATCCGCGAGGTCCTCGAGACGCATAGGCCTGACGCCGTCGCGGTGGAGCGCGTGTTCGCGCAGCAGAACAGCCACACCGTCATGGGGACGGCGCAGGCGAGCGGCGTCGCCCTGCTGCTGGCGGCCGAGGCCGGCCTGCCGGCAGCGACGCACACGCCCAGCGAGGTGAAGGCCGCCGTGACGGGCTACGGCTCGGCGGACAAGAAGCAGGTGCAGTCGATGATCGCCCGCATCCTGCGTCTCGACGCGCCTCCGCAGCCCGCGGATGCTGCGGACGCGCTCGCGATCGCGCTCTGCCACGCCTGGCGACGGGATGCCGCGGACCCGGGATCCGGGGGCGGTCTGACGCCGGCACAGCGGGCCTGGGCCGATGCGGAGCGTGTCGCTCGAACATACGTACGATCAGCCCGATAGGGTGGACGCATGATCTCCTCCCTGCACGGCGTCGTCCTGCACGCCGACTCGGGCCACGTCGTCATCGAGACCGGGGGAGTCGGCTTCGCCGTCTTCGTCCCCGCCGACGTCGCGCACACCGCGGTGGCGGGGGAGCGGATGCTGCTGCACACCAGCCTCATCGTTAGGGAGGACGCCCTCACGCTGTACGGCTTCGCCGACCGCGACGAGCTGGAGATCTTCGGGCAGCTGATCAGCGTCACCGGAGTCGGCCCGAAGTCCGCGCTGGGCGTGCTCTCGCACCTGACCGTCGACCAGATCGCCGCGGCGGTCGGTGACGAGGACGACGCGCCGTTCCGGCGCGTGTCCGGGATCGGGCCGAAGACCGCGAAGCTCATCGTCGTGCAGCTCGCCGGCAAGGTGAGGCCGCGGGTGGCGGCCGCCCCTGCCGGCGTCGCTGCGCCCGGTGTCACCGACCAGGTCGCAGCCGCGCTGGTCGGACTCGGGTGGTCGGAGAAGGTCGCTGCGGAGGCGGCCGAGCAGACCGCGGCCGACGCCACCGACGCCGAGCGCGAGTCCGTCGCCGCGCTGCTGCGCCGCACGCTCGCCGCCCTCGGCCCCGGAGCAGGCCGTGGCTGAGCCCAGGGACGCCGCCGAGGCGCTCGACGAGACCGAGCTGGCGATCGAGGGGGCGCTGCGCCCGTCGAGCCTGGACGAGTTCGTCGGGCAGCCCAAGGTTCGAGGGCAGCTGCAGCTGCTGCTGCAGGCCGCGCGGATCCAGGAGCGCCCCGCCGACCACATTCTGCTTGCCGGCCCTCCCGGACTCGGCAAGACCACCCTCGCGATGATCGTCGCCCACGAGAGTGAGCGGCCGCTGCGCCTGTCCAGCGGACCTGCCATCCAGCACGCCGGCGATCTCGCGGCTCTGCTGAGCAGTCTCATGCCCGGTGAGGTCCTGTTCATCGACGAGATCCACCGCATGGCGCGCTCCGCGGAAGAGATGCTCTACCTCGCGATGGAGGACTTCCGGATCGACATCATGGTGGGCAAGGGCGCCGGCGCGACCAGCATCCCGCTGGAGCTCGCGCCGTTCACTCTCGTCGGCGCGACCACGCGCTCCGGCCTGCTGCCCAACCCGCTGCGCGACAGGTTCGGGTTCACCGGGCACCTGGAGTTCTACGGCGAGGACGAGCTCGAGCAGGTCATCGCGCGCTCGGCCGCGGTGCTCGGCGTGCGGCTGCCCGCGGACGCGCTCTCCGAGATCGCCCGGCGCTCGAGGGGCACGCCCCGCATCGCCAACCGGCTGCTGCGCCGCGTGCGCGACTACGCGCTGGTGCACGGCGAAGCCCACACCGCGTCGATCGGCGACGTGCGGGCCGCTCTCGAGCTGTACGACGTCGACGCGATCGGGCTGGACCGGCTGGACAGGGCCGTGCTCGACGCGCTCGTGCGCCGGTTCGGCGGGGGTCCCGTCGGCCTCAGCACGCTCGCCGTCGCAGTCGGAGAAGAGGCCGAGACCGTCGAGAGCGTGGTCGAGCCCTATCTCGTGCGCATCGGCTTCCTCGGCCGCACGCCCCGCGGCCGGATCGCGATGCCGGAGGCCTACGCGCACCTCGGCATGGCCCGCCCCGGCGGGGGCGCATTGTTCGATGACCTATAATCGCTGAAGACTTCGCATCCCCCTATAGCGCGCCCCATCGTCGGCGTGCGCGCGTCGGAAAGGCCCTACCCGTCATGGAAATCATCCTCTTCGGACTGCTTGCGCTTCTGCTCGTCTTCATGTTCTTCAACACGCGCAAGCGGCAGAAGCAGATGAAGGCCGAGCAGGAGGAGAAGGCGACCAAGACCGTCCCCGGCGCCAAGGTGCTCCTGCAGGGTGGCCTCTACGGCACGATCGTCTCCTTCGATCCGGAGAACCTCGACAAGCCCGCACAGGTCGAGATCGCCCCCGGAACCGTGATCGAGGTGCACAGCCAGGCGATCCTTCGCATCGTCGACCCGACCGAGGACGCACCGGCTGACGAGGTCGAGGCCGAGGAAGCTCCCGCCGTGGACACCGTCGCCGACTCCGAGCTCCCCGACCCGAACCACGTCGAGACCCCGGAGGAGACCCGCGCGCGCCTCGAGCGCAATGAGCGCGGCGACTCCGACAACTGACCCGCGGCTTCACAGCGCACGAGAAAGCGGCAATTCGTGGCATCCACCTCTCCGACCCGCCACGCGTGGCGGGTCCTCCTCGGTCTGCTCATCGTCACGGCGGTGCTGTTCAGCATCAACGCCGTCGGCGTGTTCCTCGGCAAGAGCTCGTGGGCTCCCGAGCTCGCGCTCGACCTGCAGGGCGGCACCCAGATCATCCTGAGCGCTCAGACCGCCGACGGCTCGGACCCGACGCAGGAGCAGCTCGACCAGGCAGCCGCCATCATCCGCCAGCGCGTCGATGCGTCGGGCGTCGGTGAGACCGACATCACGACCGAGGGCGGCCGCAACATCGTCGTCCAGATTCCCGGTGTCGCCGACGACGCGACCCGCGAGCGCATCGCCGCGAGCGCGCAGCTCGAGCTGCGCGCGGTGCTCGCGACGACCGACCCCGCGACCGACTTCGTCGGCGAGGACGGCAAGAGCACGCCGTACCCGACGCCGGATGCCACGATGAACGCGACGCCGACGGCCAAGCCGACCGACGGCAGCGATCTGTCCTGGATCACCGACAAGCTGAAGGCGGAGTTCCTCAGCTACGACTGCGCGAACCCGAAGAACGACCCGGCGACCGCGCCGAAGGACCAGCCGCTGATCGCGTGCAGCGTCGACGGCCAGGTCAAGTACCTGCTCGGCCCGACCGAGCTCACCGGCACGGCGATCACCGAGGCTCAGGCGGGCCGCGACCCGCAGTCCGGCCAGTGGCTCGTGCAGCTGGAGATGGACTCGAAGGGCACCAAGACCTTCGCCGACGTCAGCCAGCGCCTGAACCAGAACCGGATCGACAACCAGAGTCCGCGCGACCAGTTCGCGTTCGTCCTCGACGGCAAGGTCATCTCCGCCCCGCAGATGCAGGCGGTCATCGCCAACGGCAAGCCGTCGATCTCGGGCAGCTTCACGCAGGAGTCCGCGAAGACCCTCGCCGACCAGCTGCGCTACGGCGCGCTGCCGCTGAGCTTCAAGGTGGAGAGCAACCAGTCCATCTCGGCGACCCTGGGTTCCCAGCAGCTCCAGATCGGTCTGATCACCGGTCTCATCGGCCTCGGCCTGGTGGCGATCTACTCGCTGCTCAGTTACCGTGCGCTCGGCTGGGTGATCATGGCGTCCATCGGCGTGATGGGCGTGCTGACCTACATCATCATCTGCATCCTGGGCTGGCGAATGGGCTTCCGCCTGTCACTGGCCGGCGTCGCGGGTCTGATCGTGTCGATCGGATTCACCGCCGACTCGTTCATCGTCTACTTCGAGCGAATACGAGACGAGCTGCGAGACGGCAAGTCCATCACCGGCGCGGTGGAGGACGGCTGGGCCCGCGCGAAGCGCACGATCTACATCTCGAAGTCGATCAACATCCTCGCGGCCGTCGTGCTGTACATCCTGGCGGATGCCACGGTGAAGGGCTTCGCGTTCACGCTGGGTCTGACCACGCTGATCGACGTCTTCATCTTCGTGATCTTCACGCACCCGGTGATGCAGCTGCTCGCCCGCACGAAGTTCTTCGGCGGCGGACACCCGCTGTCCGGGCTCAACCCCGAGGAGCTCGGTGCGGTCTACCGCGACCGGACGGAGTTCCGTCAGGTGCAGACCGCCTCGAGCGGCAAGGCTGCCCGCACCAAGGCGTCGCGCGGCGAGGCCGAGCGTCGTCAGACCATCGCCGAACGCAAGCGCGCTGAGGCCGTCGCCGGAGCGCCCGACGGCGGAGCCTCCGCAGAGTCCGGAAAGGACGGGGACGCCTGATGTTCTCCTTCAACGAGTTCGGCAACAAGCTCTACTCCGGGAAGCTGTCCTTCCCGTTCGTCCAGAAGCGCAAGCTGTGGTTCATCATCGCCATCGTGCTGGTGGTCGGATCGATCCTGGTGCCGCTGTTCCGCCCGATCCAGTTCTCGATCGAGTTCACCGGCGGCTCGCAGTTCGTCGTGACGGCGCCCGCCAGCACGAATCAGGATCTCGCGACCGAAGCAGTGCAGTCGGTCGTGCCGGATGCCACGGCCAAGGTCGTGGTGGTCGACGGCAAGAACGTCCGTGTTCAGACCTCGCAGATGTCCGCGAAGGAGACCAATCACGTCGCCGACGCGCTGGCCGAGGCCTACGACGTGCCCGTCGACCAGGTGAGCAAGTCGTTCATCGGCCCGGCATGGGGTGAGGGTGTGACCCGCCAGTCCCTGTGGGGCCTCGCGATCTTCCTCGCGCTGACCTTCCTGATCCTCGGCATCTACTTCCGCACCTGGAAGATGTCGGCCGCGTCGATCGTGGGCCTGCTGGATGTGCTCATCATCACGGTGGGTGTCTACGCCCTTGCGGGCTTCCAGATCTCGCCCGCGGCGGTGATCGGATTCCTGACGATCCTCGCGTACTCGCTGTACGACACCACCGTCGTGTTCGACAAGGTGCGTGAGAACACGACGGAGGACGGCGAGACGCTGGCACGCACGTTCGGCGAGTCCGTGAACCTCGCAGTGAACCAGACTCTCGTGCGCTCGATCAACACCGCGATCATCGCCGCACTGCCGGTCGGTGCGATCCTGTTCATCGGTGCGTTCTGGCTCGGCGCCGAGACGCTGACCGACATCTCGCTGTCGATCTTCGTCGGCATCATCGTGGCCACGTACTCGACGCTGTTCGTCGCGGCCCCGCTGTATGCGTTCTTCCGCCAGAACGAGTCCGGCATCCTCGCCCATGACAAGAAGGTCATGAAGGCACGCGAGCGCGCCGTGCAGGCAGCCTGAGCATCGCCTCTCGAGTGACGGGGTCGCGGAGTCTCTCCGCGGTCCCGTCACGCGTAGGATGAACTGACCCGGAGGTGTGAGCGTATGGCCGATCCGCAGACGACGACGCAGACTTCGAGCCTGCGCAGGCTCGTGCCGCGGATCTTCTCGCGCGCTCCGCGGAACAACGACCTCGACAACCTCATCCGCACGGTGCGGGTCAACCATCCCCGCGGCGACCTGCCCATCATCGAGCGGGCGTACAACGTCGCGAAGGAGAAGCACGAGGGGCAGCTGCGGCAGAGCGGTGAGCCCTACATCACGCATCCGCTGGCCGTCGCGCAGATCCTCGCCGAACTCGGGCTCGGTCCGCGCGCGGTCGCAGCGGCCCTGCTGCACGACACGGTCGAGGACACCGGCTACCCGCTGAACGAGCTGCAGGAGACGTTCGGCGACGAGGTCGCCATGCTCGTCGACGGCGTGACGAAGCTCGACAAGGTCAAGTACGGCGAGAGCGCACAGGCCGAGACCGTTCGCAAGATGATCGTCGCGATGTCCAAGGACATCCGCGTGCTGCTCATCAAGCTCGCCGACCGGCTCCACAACGCGCGGACCTGGGGCTTCGTGCCGCCCGAGAAGGCGGCGAGGAAGGCGAAGGAAACCCTCGAGATCTACGCGCCGCTCGCGCACCGCCTGGGTATCCAGACGATCAAGAGCGAGCTGGAGGATCTCTCCTTCGCGGTACTGCATCCGAAGATCTACGCCGAGATCTCCAGCCTGATCGCGCAGCGCACCCCGCAGCGCGAGAAGTACCTGCAGCAGGTCATCGAAGCGATCGACGAGGATCTGCGCGACCTCCGCATCCGCGGCAAGGTCGTCGGCCGTCCGAAGCAGCTGTACTCCGTCTATCAGAAGATGGTCGTGCGGGGGCGCGAGTTCGACGACATCTACGACCTCATCGGCATCCGCGTGCTCGTCGGCTCGGTGCGCGACTGCTACGCCGTGCTCGGCGCCATCCACGCGCGCTGGACGCCGCTGCCCGGCCGCTTCAAGGACTACATCGCCACCCCGAAGTTCAACCTCTACCAGTCGCTGCACACCACGGTGATCGGCCCCAGCGGGCGCACGGTGGAGATCCAGATCCGCACGCATGAGATGCACCAGCAGGCGGAGTTCGGCGTCGCCGCGCACTGGATGTACAAGGAGCGGATGAACGGCGGCAGGGCCGATGGCAAGCCGATGGACACCGAGATGGCCTGGCTCGCCCACATCTCGGACTGGCAGGCCGAGACCGCCGACCCGAGCGAGTTCCTCGATTCGCTGCGGTTCGAGATCGGCGCCAAGGAGGTGTACGTCTTCACCCCGAAGGGACGGGTGATCGGCCTACCCGCCGGCGGCACCCCCGTGGACTTCGCGTACGCCGTGCACACCGAGATCGGCCACCGCACCATGGGCGCGAAGGTCAACGGCCGCCTGGTGCCGCTGGAGACCGAGCTGCACAGCGGCGACGTGGTCGAGGTGTTCACCTCGAAGAACCCGGATGCCGGGCCGAGCCAGGACTGGCTGACGTTCGTCAAGAGCACCCGGGCGCGCAACAAGATCCGCGGATGGTTCACGAAGGAGCGCCGCGAGGAGGCGATCGAACAGGGCAAGGAGGCCATCGCGCGTGCGATGCGGAAGCAGAACCTTCCGCTGCAGCGACTGATGAGCCAGGACTCCTTCGCCCAGGTCGCCCAGCAGCTGCGCTACGAGGATGTCTCAGCGCTGTACGCGGCCGTCGGCGAGGGGCACATCTCCACCCAGCACGTGCTGGAGAAGGTCACCGCCCTGGTCGGCCCGGAAGACACGTCGACCGGTGCGATCGATCTGCCGGGTCGAGTCGCGACGAAGGAGCCGCGCGGCGGCGACTCCGGCGTGCTGGTGCGCGGGGCCAACGACATCCTGGTGAAACTCGCCCGCTGCTGCACTCCGGTGCCCGGCGACCCGATCGTCGGCTTCGTCACGCGCGGGAGCGGTGTGTCCGTCCACCGCGCGGACTGCGTGAACGTGAAGGCGCTCAGCGCCGATCCTGCGCGGTTCGTCGACGTCGAGTGGGCGCCCACCACCAAGAGCGTGTTCCGGGTGCAGATCCAGGTCGAGGCGCTGGACCGGTCGGGGCTGCTGTCGGATGTCACCCGGGTGCTCAGCGAGCATCACGTGAACATCCTCTCGGCCACGGTGACGACCACCGATGAGCGCCTGGCGCTGAGCCGCTTCGTGTTCGAGATGGGTGACGCCGTGCATCTGGACCGGGTGCTGAACGCGGTCCGCCGCATCGACGCCGTGTACGACGTCTACCGCGTCACGACGTCCTGATCGACCAGTCGCCCCAGCAGCTCGACAGCGGCGCGCTTGCCCGGTGCGCGTGATCGTGCGCGGATGGTGTCACGGGTGCGAGCCGCCAGAGCGGGGAAGACCTCGAGGAGGGCGCGCAGCCAGCGCGCGCTCTCGTCATCCCGGCCGGCAGCGAACGCCAGCGACATCGCGACGACCTCGACCGTCGCCACCGGGACTCCTGCCACGCTGACGACCTGGTCCGGCTCCAGCGCCGCCTCGTGCGTCACGATCCGTGCCCCGGGCCGCAGTCGCCTGCCCGAGGGGTCCGCACGGCAGACGTGATGACGGGCCGGTGGCTGATCGCCTGCGCCGTGCACCCAGGCGGCGGTCGGCCCGCACAGTGCACCGCCCGGCGGGATCAGAGCCGTGAGCGACAGCGCACGCGCCTCGGGACCCTCGACGATGTCGGCGGGCAGGTACGCCTCGCCGACCTCCACCACGTGCCCGTCCAGGCGTGCGGCGCCCAGCTCGGTCAGGCTGAGCCGGTCACCGGGGGAGTAGATGAGGATCGGATGCACCCTGACAGTCTGATGCCGGCGCCCCCGTGGCGGGGACACCGGCATCAGACTGTGGATAAGCTCTGCGGGCTCAGCCGCCGAGGGCGTTCAGCCAGGCGCGACGGGCCTCGAGAGCGTCCTTCGCGTCCTTCGCCGCCTTGGCGTCGCCGGCCGCCTCTGCGGCGGCGAGCTCGGCCTCGAGCTTCTCGATCGCCTCGACGAGCTGCGAGCTCATGTCGTTGGCGCGAGCCTTCGTCTCGGGGTTGTTGCGCTTCCAGTCCACGTCCTCGCGGCCCTTGAGAGCCTGCTCGATGCTGCGCATCCTGTCGTCCAGCGCCCGCTCCTTGTCGCGCGGGAAGATCCGGCCGACCTCGTCCCACTGCCGCTGGATGCGGGTGAGCAGCGCACGCGCCTTCTTGATGTCGGATTCGTCGGCGACAGCCTTGGCCTCGACGAGCAGGGCCTCGCGCGCCTCGATCTTCGGAGCGGAGTCGGCCTCTTCGGCGGCGGCCTGCTCGGCACGCGCCTGGTACAGCGCGTCACCGGCGGCCTTGAACTTCGCCCAGAGGGCGTCGTCGGCCTTGCGGCCTGCGCGACCGGCGGCCTTCCACTCGTCGAGCAGCCCGCGGTACGCGGGAATGCCGTCGACGCCACGCGGGGCGAGAGCCTCAGCGCGCTCGACCAGACGGGTCTTGGCATCGCGAGCGGTGCGGTGCGTGTCATCCAGCTCGGAGAAGTAGGCGCGGCGGGCCTTGTCGACCGTGGAGCGAGCATCGCGGAATCGCTTCCAGAGCTGCTGGGCCGTGCCCTTCGGCAGCCGCGGACCGGTCTGCTGATGCGCCTGCCACTGGTCGAACAGCGCCGCCATGTCTGCGGTGATCTGCTTCCACTGCACCTTCGAGAGGTCGAGAGCGGCGATCCGCTCCGCCTCGTCGACGATGGCGGTGCGCTCGACGATCGCGGCGTCGACGGCCTCCTTGGCGGCCTGCGCCTCCTGCGCGGATGCCTCGGAGAGCGACTCGAGCAGAGCGTCGACACGGGCGCGGAGCCCGGCGAGATCGCCCACGGCCGCGGCATCCGTCAGCTCGCCGACGATGTGCTTCGCCTGCTTGGAGAGATCGGCTGCGGATGCCTCGCCGGTCTGCACGCGGTTCTCGAGCGTGGTCACCTTCACGGCGATGTCGTCGTACTTGCGTGCGAAGTAGGCGAGCGCCTCGTCGGCGGTGCCGTCGGGGTACTGGCCGACGGCGCGCCAGGTGTCGCCTTCACGCACCTCGACGGTGCCGTCCTCGACGACACGACCCCACTCGGCGGCATCGGACGAGACCGGTGCGGCGGGGGCGACGGGCTTCGCCACCAGCTTCGGCGGCGTCGGCATCGGGACGCGAGGGGGTGCGGGGACAGGGGGAGTCGGCTTCGACGGCTCGGACACGGTGATCTCCTTGCGCGGCTTCCCGCGGGAGTGGAAAAGGACGATGACCAGCCTAGTATGCGCGGTCACGGCGATCGCAGTCCTCCCTCGCGACCGCTCACATCGCCGTTACCGATTTGTGAGCGGAACGTTCGACGGGCGTAACGTGCGACCGCCTCCGCAGGAAACACCGCCGACCTACCGTCAGGACCATCGGACAGAGGAGGGGTCATGACGGATCGATCGGACATGCCGGCGGACCTGCTGCTGCCGCACGCGGAGCCGGCCATGGAGTCCACCGCGTGACGGCGTCGCGCGGGAACGACGCCGTGCTGCGCGGCTGCACCATCGTGGTCGCTGCGGATCGCCGCTCCGGAGATCTCGCGAGCACGCTCGCGAGCCACGGTGCGAGGGTCCTCCGCGCGCCGGCGGTGGCCATGCGCCCGAACGCCGAGGATGAACTCCTTATCGAGCACACGCGTCGCATCATCGCCCGCCCTCCGGACATAGTCGTCGTGACGACGGGGGTCGGGTTCCGTGGCTGGATGGATGCCGCGCATGAGAACGGACTCGCTGATGACCTCACGCGTGCGCTGCGTCGCGCGCGTTTCGTCGCTCGGGGGCCCAAGGCCCACGGCGCGATCCAGGAGGCGGGGTTCTCCGCGGACTGGGTGGCGAGGTCGGAGACGGCCTCGGAGGTGGGCGAGTACCTGGTGCGCAGTGGTGTGGCGGGTGCGCGAGTGGTCGTGCAGCATCACGGCACGGGCGATGACGGCCTCGATGCACTGGCCACCACCTACGGCGCCGACGCGCTGGGCATCACCGTGTATCGCTGCGGCCCTGCTCCTGATCCCGATCTCGTGGCCCGTACCGCGGTGCAGGCTGCCACAGGAGGCGCGGACGCCGTGCTCTTCACATCGGCCAGGGGAGCAGCGGAGTGGCTCAGGCTCGCGGAGCGGACCGGACGACTGCCGCTGATCGGGGAGCGGGCTTCGAAGGGCCGACTTCTGATCGCGGCGGTGGGGCCGAACACGGCGGCGCCGTTCGTGGAGGCCGGGATCCACACGAGGGTCGCCGCACGGAGCCGTCTCGGGTCCCTCGTGCACTGCGTCGTGGATCACTACGCCTCAGGTCGCCACGCGCGACTGCGCACTGCCGAGGGTGTTCTCGAGGTGCGCAGCGGCGGGGCGCTCCTGGATGGCGGGTTCATCCCGCTGTCGCGCGCATCGGCCGACGTGCTGGGCGCGCTGTTCGATGCCGGAGGAAACGTCCTGACGCGTGAGGAGCTGAGCCGAGTGCTCCCTCGGCCCGGACGGAACAGCCACGCCGCCGAGATGGCGATCGCCCGGCTGCGGGAGGCGCTGGGCGCGCCCGATCTGGTGAAGACCGTCATCAAGCGCGGCTACCGACTCGCGGTCTCCGAGTAGTAGGTGAAGCGTGAGGAGGGCGAGACGCTTTCGCCCTCCTCGCTGGATCACTCCGAGGGGGTCTGAGAGGCCGTCGGCGTAGGCGTGGGCGCCGGGGTGGACGTGCTCGTCGGCGTCGTCTTCGGCTTCGGCGCGGGAGCCTCGGCCTGCGCGAGCATCACCTGGCTGAACACCGCGCCGACGACGATCACTCCGCCGACCACCGACGCGACGATGTTGTCGCGGGTCCGGCGCCGTGCGCGGCCCTCGTGCCAGGCCGTCCGTGCGGCATAGCGGCGGGCGCGCTCCGCCTGCTGTCGTGCGTGCTGCGCGTCGTTCTTGCCGCGTCCGGCCATGCGGTCCTCCCGGGGATGAGAACAGGTCTGCAGCGAGCCTACCGGTGAGGCGACGGACGGCCGTGTCGGCCGCCCGCATTAGCCTGGAGGCATGAGTTCACCCGCATCCCTGATGTCCGGCCGGACGCCCCTGGCCGTGCGGATGCGGCCTGTGTCGCTCGACGAGGTCGCCGGCCAGCAGCATCTGCTGCGCCCGGGGTCGCCGATCGTCGCGCTGGCGGATCCGGATGCCGCGGCGCCCGGCGCCGTGTCGATCATCCTCTGGGGCCCGCCGGGCACCGGCAAGACCACTCTCGCGCAGGCGATCGCCCGTTCCTCCGGGCGCCGGTTCGTGGAGCTCTCCGCGATCACCGCGGGCGTCAAGGACGTCCGAGAGGTCATGCAGGAGGCCGTGACCCAGCGAGACCTCTACGGACAGACCACCATCCTGTTCCTCGACGAGATCCACCGCTTCACAAAGGCCCAGCAGGACGCCCTGCTCCCCGGAGTCGAGAACGGATGGGTGATCCTGATCGCGGCGACCACTGAGAACCCGTCGTTCTCGGTGATCTCGCCGCTGCTCTCGCGATCGCTGCTCCTCACACTGCAGCCCCTCACCGACGACGACATCGGCGTGCTGATCGACAGGGCGGTGACGGATGCCCGCGGCTTGAACGATGCGGTGGCGATGCAACCCGCCGCCCGTGCTGCTCTGATCCGGCTGGCATCCGGCGATGGCCGCCGAGCGCTCACCGGGCTCGAGGCGGCGTCCGCCGTTGCGCTGTCGAACGCCGATGAGAGTGTTGTTCCGGAGATCACCGACGACGACGTCGCGCAGGCGGTCGACAAGGCGCTGCTCCGCTACGACCGGCAGGGCGACGAGCACTACGACGTCATCAGTGCGTTCATCAAATCGATCCGCGGCTCGGACCCCGACGCCGCCCTGCACTATCTCGCCCGCATGATCGAGGCTGGGGAGGACCCCCGCTTCATCGCCCGGCGCCTGGTCATCTCGGCCGCCGAGGACGTCGGTCTCGCCGACCCGCAGGGGCTGGTGATCGCGACCGCGGCCGCCGATGCCGTCGCCTTCATCGGGATGCCGGAGGGACGCATCCCGCTCGCTGAAGCCACCGTCTACCTGGCGACGACGGCCAAGTCGAACGCGGCGTACCTCGGCATCGATCAGGCCATCGCCGACGTCCGCTCCGGCGGGTTCGGGCGCGTTCCGCTGCATCTGCGCGACGCGCACTACCCGGGCGCCAAGCGGCTCGGGCACGGCAAGGGCTACCGGTATCCGCACGACGCCGATGCCGGTGTGCTGCCGCAGCAGTACCTGCCGGACGAGCTGGACGGGCGCCGCTATTACGAGCCCAAGCCACTCGGGGCGGAGCGCGAGATCGCCGCCAGGCTGGAGCGCATCCGCCGCATCCTCGGCGACCGCTGACCGGCGCGGCGGCTGAAGTGGGCGATCCGGTCCCATCTGATACGATGGATCGGCTCGAAACCGAGTTTTCGGGCATCCCTCCGCTCCTGCATCACTCTCCGCTGCGCCCCGGCGTGCGCTCCGGTGAGGGGGAATCGAGGCGATACGTCCGCGGGCCGTGAAAGACACGGCCGCGTCATCGGAAGGAATGCTTCGTGGTCACGAAGTCCCAGGACCGCCGCAAGGTCCGTCTCAGCCGTGCGCTGGGAATCCCGCTCACCCCGAAGGCCGCCCGCTACCTCGAGAAGCGTCCCTACGCTCCGGGTGAGCACGGTCGCACCAAGCGCAAGGCCGACAGCGACTACGCCGTCCGTCTGCGTGAGAAGCAGCGTCTGCGCGAGCAGTACGGCATCCGCGAGAAGCAGCTGCGCATCGCGTTCAACGAGGCTCGCCGCAAGGACGGCCTGACCGGTGAGAACCTGGTCGAGCTGCTCGAGATGCGTCTCGACGCCCTCGTGCTGCGTGCCGGCTTCGCCCGCACCACCGCGCAGGCCCGTCAGCTGGTCGTGCACCGCCACATCCTGGTCGACGGCCAGATCGTGGACCGCCCGTCGTTCCGCGTGAAGCCGGGTCAGCTCATCCACGTCAAGGCCAAGTCCGAGGCTCTCGAGCCGTTCCAGGTCGCAGCCGCCGGCGGTCACGCCGAGGTCCTGCCCCCGGTTCCGGGCTACATCGAGGTCGAGCTCGACAAGCTGCAGGCGCGTCTCGTGCGCCGCCCGAAGCGTGCCGAGGTTCCCGTGACCTGTGAGGTCCAGCTGGTCGTCGAGTACTACGCGGCTCGCTGATACACAGCACACGTGCGAGAGGCGTCGGGGGATTCCCCGGCGCCTCTCGTCATAGGATGGCGGAATGAAGAATCTGCTGTGGCTCCTGATCGGCGTGATCGGCGGGTTCGTCGCTGCGCACTTCATGAACAAGGACCCGCGCGGCCACGACGTCCTCGCCGACCTCGACTCGCGCATCACCGAGTTCACCAACATCGTCGGCGACGCGTACCGCGCCGAGGCGGCCCGGCTCACCGAGCCCGGCGCGGACGCCTGACCCGACCCTTCCTGCGCGCCTGACGGGCGCGCGTCGTTCCCACGCAAGGACACCGAACACCCCCATGAAAACTGCGGAGATCGCGCAGCGCTACCTGAACTACTTCGAGAAGAACGACCACCTGATCGTTCCCTCGGCATCGCTGGTCAGCGAGGATCCCTCGCTGCTGTTCACGGTCGCCGGCATGGTGCCGATGATCCCGTACCTCACGGGAGTCGTCCCGGCGCCGCATCCCCGCATCGCCGATCTGCAGAAGTGCATCCGCACCAACGACATCGAAGAAGTCGGCCGCACCGCACGCCACGGCACCTTCTTCCAGATGCTCGGCAACTGGTCGTTCGGCGACTACTTCAAGGAAGGCGCGATCCGGTACGCCTGGGAGCTGCTGACCTCGTCCGAGGCCGACGGCGGTCTCGGATTCGACGAGAAGGACCTCTGGGTCACGGTCTACGAGACCGATGACGAGGCGGAGTCGATCTGGCGCGACATCATCGGTCTGAAGCCGGAGCGCATCCAGCGCCTCGGTCGCGCGGACAACTACTGGAACACCGGCCAGCCCGGCCCCGGCGGCCCCGACTCGGAGATCTTCTTCGACCGCGGTCCGGCGTACGGCAAGGACGGCGGCCCGGCGGTCGACGACTCGCGCTTCCTGGAGATCTGGAACCTCGTGTTCATGCAGGACTTCATCGAGAACATCCGCAGCAAGACCGAGTTCGACATCGTCGGCGAACTGCCGCAGAAGAACATCGACACCGGCATGGGCCTGGAGCGCGTCGCGTTCCTCAAGCAGGGCGTCGAGAACATGTACGAGACCGATCAGGTGCGTCCCGTGCTCGATCGCGCGGTGGAGCTGTCCGGTCGCACCTATGGCGCCGTGCACGAGGACGACGTCCGCTTCCGCGTCATCGCGGATCACGTGCGCTCGTCCCTGATGCTGCTCTCCGACGGCGTGCGTCCGTCGAACGAGGGCCGCGGCTACATCCTGCGCCGCCTGATGCGCCGCACCGTGCGTGCGATGCGCCTGCTGGGCGTGGACGCGCCGAGCTTCCCCGAACTGTTCGAGGTGTCGAAGGACGCCATGAAGTCGGCCTACCCGATTCTCGAGACCGACTGGTCGGTGCTGTCCTCGGCCGCCTTCGCCGAGGAGGAGACGTTCCGGCGCACGCTCGCCTCGGGATCCACCATCCTCGACCTCGCCCTGAGCGACACGAAGAAGGCCGGCGGGACGACCCTGAGCGGCTCCGAGGCGTTCCTGCTGCACGACACCTACGGGTTCCCGATCGACCTCACTCTCGAGGTCGCCGAGGAGGCCGGACTCGATGTCGACCGCCCCGCCTTCGACGAGCTCATGCAGGGCCAGCGCGACCGCGCCAAGGCCGACGCGCGCAACCGCAAGCGCCAGCTCGCCGACGTCTCGGTGTACCGCGAGTTCCGTGCCGCGGGCGAGACCGTGTTCGCGGGTTACACCGACCTCGAGACCGAGTCGCGCGTGCTCGGCATCATCGTCGACGGCGTGCCCGTGCCCTCGGCATCCGAGGGCCAGGTCGCCGAAGTGATCCTCGCCGAGACCGCGCTGTACGCGGAATCGGGCGGCCAGGTCGCCGACAAGGGCCTGATCGTCGGCCCCGGCTTCGAGCTGGACGTCCTCGACGTGCAGAAGCCGGTGCCCGGCCTGATCAGCCACACGGTGCAGGTCGACTCCGGCGTCGTCGCCGTCGACGACCGTGCACGCTCCGTGGTGGATGCCGCGAACCGTCGTGCCGCCCGCCAGGCGCACTCCGCGACGCACCTCGTGCACGCCGCGCTGCGCGACACGCTCGGCAAGACCGCCACGCAGGCCGGTTCGCTGAACCGCGCCGGATACATGCGCTTCGACTTCGCCTGGTCGCAGCCGCTGTCGCTCGAGACACGCTCCGAGATCGAGGAGATCACCAACCGTGCGGTCAATGACGCGCTCGAGGTGACCACCCGCATCGTCTCGCTCGACGAGGCGAAGGAGGCGGGCGCCATGGCGCTGTTCGGCGAGAAGTACGGCTCGGTCGTGCGGATGGTCGACATCGGCGGGCCCTGGTCGCGCGAGCTCTGCGCCGGCACACACGTGTCGTCCAGCTCCGAGATCGGTCTGGTCAGCGTGGTCGGCGAGTCGTCGGTCGGCGCATCCAACCGCCGCATCGAGGCCCTGGTCGGCCAGGACGCCTTCCGCGAACTGGCCGCCGAGCGCACCGTGGTCTCGCAGCTGTCGGCCGCGCTGAAGGCGCCGCGCGACCAGCTGTCCACGCGCATCGAGGAGCTGCAGGCGAACCTCAAGGCCGCCGAGAAGCGCATCGCCCAGTTCGAGGCCAAGGAGCGCGAGGGTCGCGTGCCCGCGCTGGCCGAGTCGGCCGCGCCTGCAGGTCCGCACCACGTCGTGGCTGCGTCGCTGGGTGAGGTCGGCTCCGCCGACGACGTGCGCACCCTCGCCCTGAGCGTGCGCGAGCGCCTCGGATCGGATGCCGCCGTCGTCGCCCTCGGTGGTGTAGCGAACGGCCGTCCGATCGTCGTGATCGCCACGAACGACGCCGCGCGCGCCGCGGGCGCCAAGGCCGGCGCACTCGTCCGCATCGCGGCCGGCGTCCTCGGGGGCGGCGGTGGCGGCAAGGACGACGTCGCACAGGGCGGCGGCACGGATGCGTCGGCACTGGACTCCGCACTGGACGCCGTGGTCACGGAGCTGAAGCGCGCGTGACCGGCTTCCGACGCGGCATCCGTCTCGGCATCGATGTCGGGAAAGCGCGGGTCGGTGTGGCGCGCTGCGATCCCGACGGGATGCTGGCGGTGCCGGTCGAGACCGTGCCGCGCTCCGAGACCTCGGTCGATCGGATCGCTGAGCTGTGCGCGGAATGGGAGCCGATCGAGCTGGTCGTCGGGCTGCCGGTGAACATGCGGGGCGAGGAGACCCTCTCCACGACGGATGCCAGGGAGTTCGCGGCCGCGCTGGGGGAGCGCACCGGACTGCCGGTGCGGATGGTCGACGAACGCCTCAGCACCGTGTCCGCACACTCCGCGCTGCGCTCCTCTGGAAGATCTCAGAAGAAGTCTCGTAGCATTGTGGATCAGGTCGCCGCAGTAGTGCTGCTGCAGCATGCGATCGACACCGAGAAGAGCACCGGTACCCCCGCCGGCGCGATCATCGACCCACCCGAGGAGCAATCCTGACCATGCCCGACCCTGGCAGGCAGAACGAGAGCCACCCCCCGAGGCTCAGCGATCTCTTCGACAATCTGCCGACCGCCGGTTCGCAGTTGCCGCAGCCCGATCGCACGCCACCACCCGCCGGCTCCCGCCGCGCTGCGCGTCAGGCGCGCCAGGCCTCGGGGGCGATCCCTGTCGTCTCCGAGCAGGCGGCGCAGGAGGCCGCGGCCCAGCAGGCTGCGCACCAGCAGTTCCTGGCGCAGCAAGAGGCTGCCGCCGCGCGGTTCGCTGAGCAGCAGCGGGCGGCCGCGGAACAGTTCGCTGCGCAGCAGCGCGCTGCGCAGGAGGCGGCGGCGCAGCTCGCCGCACAGCAGCAGGTAGCGCAGCAACAGCCGACATCGGCGCCGCAGCAGGCGGCACCGCAGCCGGCGGCGCCAGTGCCCGATAGCGCTGTGCAGCCACGCCCTGCGGCGGTCGAGCAGCCGCAGCCCGTCGTGCCGCTGTCCGCCTCCGAGCCCGCCCGGCGTGCGCCCGAGGCTCCGTCGATCACGGGCCCCTTCGCGATCACGGTGACGGGCTCGCAGGCCATCGTCGAACAGCAGACCGCGTCGTATCCGATCATGGCCGTACCCGCCTTCCAGGCCGCGGCAGCGTCCGACCCCGCACCCGAGCCCGAGCAGCAGCCGACCGCTCGGACCGCGGCGTTCGAGCCAGAACCCGCGCGGCGTCCGGCGCCGCAGGAGCGTGCTGCGCGGGCCCCGGACCCGGCGCCCGCGGAGAGCGATCCCTTCGGCGGCGGAGGCTCAGACGGTCCGAACGAGTTCGATTCGCTCTTCGCGGCCGAGGCGGATCACGAGCCTGCGAAGAAGAAGCGCGGCAAGGGCTGTCTGATCTCGCTGATCGTGCTGCTCGCGATCCTCGGCGGCATCGCCGGTGCGGGGGCCTGGGTCTACAACACTTATAGCGACAAGATCAACGAGGTCATGGGCTGGGGGCCGTCGAAGGACTACGAGCCGGGTCAGGCGACCGGCGAGGCGTTCGTGACGATCAAGGACGGCGACACCGGTCAGCCGATCTCGACGGCACTGAACGCGGCCGGCGTGACCAAGACTCCTTCGGTCTTCTACGACATGCTCGTCCAGAAGGGCGTCTCGCCCACGTTCTATCCCGGTGTCTACAAGCTGCAGAAGAAGATGACGGCGGATGCCGCGCTCAAGGCGCTCCAGGACGACGCCAACCGCATGGAGAACACCGCCTCGGTTCCGGAGGGCGGTCAGATCAAGAACTTCCTGCCGACGGTCGCAGAGTCGCTGGACATGCCGCTGGCCGATCTCCAGGCGGCCGTCAAGAACCCGGCGGACTACGGCGTGAAGGCGACGAGTCTCGAAGGCTGGCTGTTCCCCGCGGTCTACACGTTCGATCCGGGTTCGACGGCGAAGGACGTCATCCAGAAGATGGTCGACCGCACCCGCACGTCGCTCGCGGATGCCGGTGTCGCGGCCGGTGACGAGGAGCGCGTGCTCACGATCGCGTCGATCGTGCAGCGCGAGGGGCACACCGCGGACTTCGGGAAGGTGTCGCGAGTGATCGACAACCGGCTCCAGCCCGGCAACACCGAGACGCACGGCAAGCTCGAGATGGACTCGACGGCGCAGTACGGGTACGGCCTGACGCACGACGGAGCCGTGTCGTCCTGGCCGTGGAAGGCGGTCAAGGCCGACCAGAACCCGTGGAACACGTACGCGCACCAGGGACTTCCGTCCACGCCCATCTCGAGCCCGAACGATGCAGCGATCAAGGCGGCGCAGAACCCTGAGCCCGGCTCCTGGTACTACTTCGTCACGGTGAACCTGGACACCGGCGAGACCGTGTTCTCGTCGACGTACAAGGAGCAGCAGGCCGCGGAGGAGAAGTACAAGGCATGGTGCAAGGCCAATCCTGACGGCGGCTGCTACTGATGCCGGAGCGCACCAGGCTCGCCGTCTGGGGCGATCCGATCGACCACAGCCGTTCGCCGCAGCTGCACACCGCGGCGTACCGACGGCTCGGCCTGGACTGGACGTACGACCGCCGCCGGGTGGGCGCCGCCGGCTTCGCCGACGCGTTCGCCGGCCTGGATGCCACATGGCGTGGCCTGTCGCTCACGATGCCGCTCAAGGAGCAGGCGTTCCGCGCCGCAACCGTGCGCGATCGCCACGCCGAGCTCACCGGCGCGGTGAACACGCTGCTCCTCAGTGATGCGGTGCACGGGTTCAACACAGATGTCGGCGGACTCGTCGACGCGTTCACCGAGGCGGGCGTCACCGGAATCCGCCATGCGCGGATCCTCGGGGCGGGCGCGACGGCGGCATCTGCCCTCGTCGCCGCTGCGGAACTCGGTGCCGAGCGCATCGAGGTCCGTGCACGCCGGCCCGAGGCCGCGATGCACCTGGTCGCGCTCGGGGAGCGGGTCGGGGTGCCGACCTCGGTAGAGGCCTTCACCGAGCCGGCATCCGTCGTCGACCTCACGATAGCGACGCTGCCCAGTGGCACAGCGCTCGATGAATCGGTCGCCGACGCACTGGCGGCGACCGGCGGCGCACTGCTCGATGCGGCCTACGCGCCGTGGCCCTCGGCCCTGGCGTCCCGCTGGACCGGGCCGACGATCCTCTCCGGGCTGGAGATGCTGCTGCACCAGGCCGTGCGGCAGATCCGGATCTTCCGATCCGGCACCCAGGACACCGCTCTTCCGGACGAGACAGCGATCATCGGGGTAATGCGCGAAGCACTGTCCTGAAGGCATGGGAGACTGGAGCAATGCTCCGCGTGCTCACGGCCGGCGAATCGCACGGCCCCGAACTCATCGCCGTCATGGAGGGCCTTCCCTCCGGCGTGCCCATCTCGGCCGAGGGAATCCAGGCCGACCTGCAGCGACGCAAGCTCGGCTATGGCCGCGGCTCGCGGATGAAGTTCGAGCAGGACGAGCTCACGATCTCCGGCGGTGTGCGCCATGGCCTCTCGCTGGGCAGCCCCGTCGCGCTGCGCATCGGCAACACCGAGTGGCCGAAGTGGACCGAGGTCATGAACCCGGCTCCGGTCGACCTCACCGACATGTCGCGCGGCCGCGGCGCTGCGCTGACCCGCCCGCGCCCGGGACACGCCGATCTCGTGGGCATGCAGAAGTACGACTTCGACGAGGCTCGTCCGATCCTCGAGCGCGCCAGTGCCCGTGAGACCGCGGCGCGCGTGGCACTCGGCGCGATCGCGCGTGCCTTCCTCGCTGAGCTCGGCATCCGTCTGGTCAGTCACACGCTCTCGATCGGCCCCGTCCAGGTGCCGGAGGGCTCGGCGCTGCCGACGCCCGACGACGTGGACGCGCTCGACGCCGATCCACTGCGCTGCTTCGACGCCGCGACCTCCGCGCTGATGGTGGCCGAGGTCGACGCGGCCCGGAAGGACGGCGACACGCTGGGCGGCATCGTCGAGGTGCTCGCCTACGGACTGCCGCCGGGACTCGGCTCGCACGTGCACTGGGACCGCCGCCTGGACGGACGTCTCGCACAGGCGCTGATGAGCATCCAGGCCATCAAGGGCGTCGAGGTCGGCGACGGCTTCGAGACCACGCGCCGTCGCGGCTCGGCCGCGCATGACGAGCTCTTCGAGGCGGAGGACGGCATCACCCGCGGCTCCGACCGCGCAGGCGGAACCGAGGGTGGCATGTCCACGGGCACCGTGCTGCGCGTGCGCGCGGGGATGAAGCCGATCGCGACCGTGCCGCACGCGCTGCGCACGATCGACGTCGCCACCGGCGAGCAGGCCACAGCGCACCACCAGCGCTCCGATGTGTGCGCCGTGCCCGCGGCCGGCGTCGTCGCCGAGGCGATGGTCGCGATCGAGCTGGTGAACTCGGTGCTGGAGAAGTTCGGCGGCGACAGCGTCGGCGAGACCCGCCGCAACCTGAACTCGTACCTCGAGGCGATCCCGGAGTCGCTGCGCACGGCGCCGGCATCCGAGGCCGCGCTGATCGCGCAGGAAGAGGCCTGATCGGCGATGGCGGGCTCGGCTGAGCATCCGCTCACGCTGGTGGTGGTCGGACCGATGGCAGCGGGCAAGACCAGCGTCGGGCGTCGCGTGGCGCGCACGCTCGAGGTGCCGTTCATCGACACCGACAAGCGCATCGCCGCCGCGCACGGGCCGATCCCCGAACTGTTCGAGGCGCACGGCGAGGCGCATTTCCGTGAGCTGGAGCGCGAGGCGGTCGCCGGTGCGCTGGCCGAGGGTGGCGTCGTGTCGCTCGGTGGCGGAGCGGTGACGGATGCAGGAACCCGGACGCTGCTGTCCGGGCATCCGGTCGTGTACTTGACGGTGACCGCCGCGGCCGTGGCCGCGCGGATCACCGGCGGCGGGCGACCGCTGCTGGCAGGAGAAGACCCTGTCGCGCGCTGGGAGGAGATCTTCCAGGCGCGGCGCGGTCTGTACGAGGAGGTGGCCGACCTGACGGTCGACACCTCGAAGCGTCCGATGCGGAAGATCGCGGACGAGATCGCCCAATGGCGGAAGGAACAGGAATGAGCACGACCACGATCGGTGTCACGGGGCACGAGAACTACGAGATCACCGTGGGTCGCGACATCCTCGACCAGGTCGTCGAAGCGCTCGACCCCGCCGTCCGCAAGGTGCTCGTCGTGCACCCGCCGACGCTGTCGGCGCGAGCCGCGCAGCTGCGCGAGCGCCTGATGTCGAGCGGGTCGCTCGAGGTGCTGCTCGCCGAGATCCCGGACGCCGAGCAGGGCAAGCGCATCGAGGTCGCGGCGTTCTGCTGGCAGATCATGGGCCAGTCCGACTTCACCCGCACCGATGCGGTGATCGGCTACGGCGGCGGATCGGTGACGGATGTCGCCGGCTTCGTCGCCGCCACCTGGCTTCGCGGCGTGCAGGTCGTGCAGGTGCCGACGACGGTGCTCGGACTGGTGGATGCCGCGGTCGGCGGCAAGACCGGCATCAACACCAATGAGGGCAAGAACATGGTCGGCGCGTTCTGGGCTCCGCGCGCGGTGATCGGCGACCTCGACGAACTGACCAGCCTCAGCGCCAACGAGGCGACCGCCGGCTACGCCGAGGTCGTGAAGGCCGGTTTCATCTGGGCGCCGGAGATCCTCGACATCGTCGAGGCCGCGCCGGAGCGCGCGATCGACCCGGCGACAGACGAGTTCCGCCGCACGATCGAACTCGCCATCGACATGAAGGCCAAGGTCGTCTCGGACGACTTCCGTGAGGCAGGGCTCCGCGAGATCCTCAACTACGGACACACCCTCGGGCATGCGATCGAGCACGCAGAGCGCTACCAGTGGCGTCACGGCGCCGCGATCTCGGTCGGCATGATGTATGCCGCGGAGCTGTCGCGTCTGGCCGGGCGCCTGTCTGACGAGGCTGTAGACCGGCACCGGTCGATCCTGGAGACGCTGGGCCTGCCCACGACCTATCGCGCGGGCGCCTGGCCCCAGCTGCTCGCGACGATGCAGCGCGACAAGAAGGCGCGAGGCGGGATGCTGCGGTTCATCGTGCTCGACGACATCGCCAAGCCGACGGTGCTGCAGGCGCCGGACGAGTCGCTGATGTTCGCGGCGTATCAGGAGGTCGGTGCGTGAGCATCGAGATCCGGCGGATCGCGCCGGGGGAGTGGGAGCAGGTCAGGGCGCTGCGCCTTCGTGCGCTGGGCGATCCTGTCGCGCATCTCGCGTTCCTGGACACGGTCGAGCATGCATCGGCGCAGCCCGACGAGTTCTGGCGGGACCGGACCGAGAACGCCGCGGTCGGCGATCGGGCTGCGCAGTTCGTCGCGATCGCGGAGGACGGCGAGTGGTTCGGGTCGGCGACAGTGATCGAGAACCGCGATCACCCGGGCGCGGGGCTGGTCGTCGGCGTGTACGTCGCTGAGGGGCACCGCGGCACCGGCGCGATCGAGGCGCTCTTCGATGCGGCGGCATCCTGGGCGCGGCAGACCGGGCGGTCCGCGCTCTATCTCGAGGTGCACGTCGACAACCTGCGCGCGCAGCGCGCCTACGAGCGCTGGGGCTTCGTGCGCACCGGCGAGCTCACGCGCCAGCACAACGGCGACGAGTACGTCATGGTCCACGCGCTCGGCGCCGCTGATAGCGTGGGCGCGTGAACCAGCCCCGCCGTCTGCTGCTCGTGAACGGGCCGAACCTGAACTTGCTCGGCACCCGCGAGCCGGGGATCTACGGCACTGAGACACTCGCCGATGTCGAGCGGCTCGCCACGGACGCGGCGTCGGCCCTCGGCTACGAGATGCGTGCCGTGCAGAGCAATCACGAGGGCGTGCTGATCGATGCGATCCACGCGGCGCGGGCTGACTGCGCGGGCATCGTGATCAATCCCGGTGGCCTGACGCACACCTCGGTGTCGTTGCGCGACGCGCTCACCGGCATCGGCCTGCCGTTCGCCGAGGTGCACATCTCGGATGTCTACAAGCGCGAGGAGTTCCGGCACTTCTCGTACCTGTCGGATGTCGCCGCTGTGCGCGTCGTCGGCCACGGCGTGCAGGGCTACGCGGAGGCCGTGCGCGAGCTCGTGGCGCTGCTCTAGCCCGGCATACTTGACGGATGGACCTCCACGCCGAACTCGACCGCATCGTCGCCGCCCGGGCCCGGGACGACATGCAGCCCACGATCGACGCGCTGCTGCCGTATCTCGAGACCCACCCCGGCGATGCCAGGGTGCTGTACGAGGTCGGTGGCGCCTACGACACCGCGGGGGAGGAGGCCACAGCGCGCGGGTACTACGAGCGGGCGCTCGACGCCGGGCTGGAGGGCGACATCCTGCGTCGCTGCCACCTGCAGTACGGCTCCACGTTGAGGAACCTCGGCGAGCTGGAGCGGTCGCTCGAGGTCTTCGACGAGGGACTGCGCGCCTTCCCCGGCTCGCCGTCCCTGGCGGTGTTCCGGACGCTCACGCTCCACGCCGCAGGACGGAAGGACGCGGCGATGGCCGGCCTTCTGGAGGTCATCGCCGACGAGGCGGCATCGTCCGAGCTCGACCGCTACCGTCCCGCCATCCGTGGGAACGCCGAGTACCTCGGGTCGCTGGAAGGCTAGGTGGGGACGCCGGCGGCATCCAGCGCACGACCGATGATCTCGCGCAGGACCCGCTGCTTGCGTGCGTTGTACTCGTCGACGGTCTCGTGCGCGGTCGTCGCGGCGACAGCGGACTCGAGCTTGATCGCCGCATAGCGGTCGCGGTCGGCGGCGTCACCGCGCAGGTGGTCACGCAGAATGATGTGCCGCCACGGTTCGGGGGAGTCCGGGCCGAACACGTGCAGGTTCACGCGAGGCTCCACGAACTTCAGCATCCGATGCCCGTGCCACCAGGGCTCGCGCACGGTGTGCACCCAGCCGGAGCCGGTGAGGACGGGGACGTAGCGGGTCTCGTCACCGGGATCGGCGACGGTCAGATCGATGTCGATGATCGGCTTCGCGCTAAGACCGGGCACGGAGGTGGAGCCGACGTGCTCGACGCGCAGCGCACGCGGGCCGAGCACGTCGCGGATGCCGGTAGCGACACGCGCGAACAGCCTCGGCCAGGCATCGTCGTAGGGCACGACCGCGATCGGAGCGCGACTCGGAGGCACGAGGTAGGCGGACTCGCCTTCCGGAGGCGAGTCGTCGGAGAACGCGCGGAGATCGACGGCGGTGGGCATTCCGAGAGCTTATCGAGGGCCGATTTGCCCGCATCCCGTAGGATGGGTGGTCGGCCGCGTTCTGCGCGCATCCGCGCCCGGCCACTCACGTCAACACACGAACGGACTTCCACCAGCATGGCATCCACCGCAGACATCAAGAACGGCGTCGTCCTGTCGATCGACGGGCAGCTCTGGAGCGTCATCGAGTTCCAGCACGTCAAGCCGGGCAAGGGCGGTGCGTTCGTGCGCACCAAGCTGAAGAACGTCGTCAGCGGCAAGGTCGTCGACCGCACCTACAACGCCGGCGCGAAGATCGACATCGAGAACGTCGACCGCCGCGACTTCACGTACCTCTACACCGACGGAGACGGCTTCGTCTTCATGGACGTCGAGGACTACGACCAGATCACCGTCGGAGCGGCCACCGTCGGCGACGCGAAGAACTTCATGCTCGAGAACCAGCAGGTGCAGATCGCGCTGAACAACGGCAACCCGCTGTACATCGAGCTTCCCGCCTCTGTCGTGCTCGAGGTCACCTACACGGAGCCCGGCCTGCAGGGCGATCGCTCGTCGGCCGGCACCAAGCCCGCCACGGTCGAGACCGGCTACGAGCTTCAGGTGCCGCTGTTCCTCGAGACCGGAACCAAGATCAAGGTCGACACCCGCACCGGCGGCTACCTCGGCCGCATCAACGACTGACCTTGAGCGCACGGAGCAAGGCGCGCAAGCGCGCCCTAGACATCCTCTTCGCCGCCGACGTGCGCGGTGAGGACATCGCGACCACCCTCGCTTCCGAAGCCAAGCGCGCGGCCAGTGAGCCGGCCCGCGAGGCCTCCTGGCTGTACGCTCGCGAGATCGTCGACGGCGTCGTGGACCACCGCGACGACATCGACGAGCAGATCACGACCCACAGCCGCGACTGGAGGCTCGAGCGCATGCCGGCCGTCGACCGTGCCGTGCTGCGCATCGCCGCCTGGGAGATCCTGTACAACGACGAGGTGCCGACCGCCGTCGCCATCGACGAGGCTGTGGAGCTCGCCAAGGAGCTCTCCACCGACGAGTCCGGCGCGTTCGTGCACGGCGTGCTCGCACGCCTCGCCCGCGCCGCCTGACCCAGTCCTCCCGACGCGCCGCGCTGAATCAGCGCGGCGCGTCGTGCTGTACCGGGGGCTCCACGGGCGCGCCTTCGGGCGCCGTCTCCGCGACGGCCACCGGAACGGATGCCGCCCCGCGCCTCCGTACGAGCCACAGCACGACCAGGGCGATCACCGCGAGTACGACCAGCCAGGGCAGCAGGAACGCGAGCGCGATGCCCAGGGCCGACCAGAAGCCGACGAACGCCGTCCATCCGGCAGCCATGGCCTCCAGCGGATTCTGCGGCGCGTGCTGCGGCGGCACGTACACCGAGGCGAACGTCACGGTGACGGTGGCCATCGCGACCCGGTCGTCGAGATCACGCTTCTGGGCGGTGAGCGACTCCAGTTCGCCCTGACGCTCCGAGATCGCCTGCTCCAGTTCGATGAGGTCCGAGGTCTTCTGCGCGGTGCCGAGCCATTCGGTGTACCGCGCGATCGAGGTGCGCAGCGTCGTGATGCGGGCGTCCAGATCCCGCTGCGTCGCACCGACCTCCTCGGCCGAGAACGACGTCTCCTCCAGATCGCCGAGCTTCTTCAGGGCGACACGGGCGTCCTCCAGGTCGTCCGCGGGGATGCGCAGCACGATCTCGGCCCGAGCAGCGGCCCCGCTGCCGCCGGCGTCGTCGTTCCGCGAGTCGACCCGCCCGCCCGCGTCGACGGCGATCTTCGTCGCCTCATCCGCGGCGTCCAGCGGGTCGTCGGCCGTGAACAGCATCCGTCCGGTGGTCACCACCTCGGCGTCCTTCGCCTCTCCGCCGGATGCCTGCTCCGAGGTCGAGCCCCCCGCATCCTGCGCTGACTGCCCGTCGCTCCTCGCCGTGTCACCGGACGAACCACCCATCGCGGTGCACCCCGCGGCGCCCAGCATCAGCGCCGAGAGGAAGACGACCGCCACCAGACCTCGCCGCATCCTGTTCATAGCCACAGGCTAGGTGCGACTGCGTGAGCGTGGGATCACGATCCGGGAAGGTTTGGATAACGGCGCGGCAACGGGAGCGCGATCGGTGTCGACGGCGACTGGCAGGATTGCTCCATGCCCTTCCCGCACATCGACGACGTGACTCTCAACCGCCACGTCGGCACCATGACGCTGCAGCGGGCGAGGGACTACCTCAGAACCGGAATGGTGCTCTCCACGCGCTGGGACGAGGAGAGCTCGGTGCTCACGGCGACGGTCAGGGGCAGCAGCATCGGCGACTACGCGTGCGTCATCCGAGTGGATGCCACGGCCGAGGTGCCGCGCATCATGTCGTCCCGCTGCACCTGCCCGATGGCGTCGGCCTGCAAGCACGTCGCCGCCGCCGTGCTCAAGGCCGACCGCGACACCGTCGTGCGTGCGGCGGTCGCGGCCCCGGCGCCCGCCAAGGCGGAGCCGTGGCGGCGGCTCATCCCCGAGACGCGCATGCCGGTGAGGCGGACGCCGCTGGCACTCGGCTTCGAGCTCCGGGTGCACGAGCCGAATGCGAACCCCTGGTCCACCAAGCGCACCGCACCGGCCGATCCGCGAGCTCTGGCGAAGGGCGAGGCGGACGTGCGTCTCGCGATGCGGCCGTACACGGCGAGCCCGCGCACCGGTGCCTGGATCAAGGGCGAGGTCGGCTGGGAGTCGTTCCGGCGCGCATCGCCCTCGTATCCGGTCGGCCAGCACCGATGGTTCGGCGACCTGCTCGCGCTGGCGCGCGACTCGCTGCTCTCCGGCACGGCAGGCGAGTGGAT
Source organism: Microbacterium sp. NPDC057659 (assembly GCF_042799915.1). NCBI lineage: Bacteria > Bacillati > Actinomycetota > Actinomycetes > Micrococcales > Microbacteriaceae > Microbacterium > Microbacterium sp. NPDC057659. The sequence continues at coordinate 406,036 of NZ_JBHVHU010000001.1, forward strand.
CCTGGTCGACCACATCGAGTCCGACGTCTTCCTCGATCACCTGGCCAGGGCGGAGGCCGCGGGTGTGCCGCTCATCGCCGTGCACAAGCACACGGATCTGCGCCTGGCCCGCACCGCCTCCTCGCAGGTGCGCGTGGAGCGCGGCGAGCAGGGTCTCGATCTGAGGCTGGCCGCGCAGGTCGACGGCGCGGACGCCGAGAACGTACGCCCCATCGGGCGCTCGGGCTTCTACACGTGGAGTGTCGTGAATCGGCGGATCGAGGTCGTCATCGCCGCCAGCCCCCTGGACGAGCCGTCGCGGATGCTGCTCGCCGAGGGCGGCTCGCTGTCCGTGCCGGCCGCGGATGAAGAGGCGTTCTTCACCGAGGCGTATCCGTCGCTTCGCAGGACGACGACGCTGGAGGCCGGTGCGGGAGTCTCTCTGCCCGAGGTGCACCCGCCGACGCCGGTGCTGTCGATCACGTTCCGAGGCGGGCACACCGCCGACCATCGGCTCACCTGGCGCTACGGCGGTCGCGGCGGCTTCCCGGTGACGCCGACGGGCGACGCGATCCGAGATGCGGAGGACGAGATCACGGAGTTGCGGGCCTTCGAGAGTCTCTGGTCCTCCGCATCCGATCTGCCGTTCGCGGCGGCCGGAACGGTTCGCGAGCTCGACACGGCGCGACTGATGGGCGAGGTGGTGCCGGCATTGGAGGAAGCCGGGATCGAGGTGATCATCTCCGGTGATCGCCCCGTCTATCGGGAACTCGCCGGCGAACCGGAGATCACGGTCACCACGGTGGAGAGCACCGACCCCGACTGGTTCGACCTCGGCTTCCTGGTGAAGATCGACGGGCGCACGATCCCGTTCGAGCCGCTGTTCACCGCCTTGGCGCTTCGGCGGAAGAACCTGCTTCTCGTCGACGGCAGCTACTTCTCGCTCGCACACCCCGCGCTCGATCGGCTCCGCGAGCTGATCGACGAGGCCGCGACGCTGAACGAGTGGGAGACCGGCCCGCGGATCAGCCGCTATCAGACCGCCCTCTGGGACGACTTCGAAGACCTCGCGGACCAGTCCGAGTCGGCCGTCTCCTGGCGCGCGACCGTCGAGGCGCTCCGCAGCGAGAGCGGTGTGCCCGCGGTCCCGGCGCCGGCCGGGCTGCGCGCAGATCTCCGCCCCTACCAGCAGGCCGGGTTCGAGTGGTTGGCGTTCCTGCGCCAGCACCGGCTCGGCGGCATCCTCGCCGACGACATGGGCCTCGGCAAGACACTCCAGCTCCTCGCGCTCGTGCAGCACGCGCGCGAAGCGGGGGAGGCTCGCCCCTTCCTGGTGGTCGCGCCGACCAGCGTGCTCCCCGCCTGGCGCGACGAGGCGGCGCGGTTCACACCCGACCTGCGGGTGCGCGTCGTGGAGACGTCGAAGGCGTCCGACATCCGAGAGGCCGCTGCGTCCGCCGACCTCGTCGTCGCGTCCTACGCCGTCGTGCGTCTGGCCGAGCACACGTTCCGCGATCGGGAATGGGCAGGTCTCATTCTGGACGAGGCGCAGTTCGTGAAGAATCCGTCCTCGCAGCAGCACCAGGCGGTCGCCGCGATCACCGCCGACGTGACCTTTGCCGTGACGGGCACGCCGCTGGAGAACAGCCTGATGGATCTGTGGGCGCTGTTCCACCTGACCGCGCCGGGGCTGTTCCCGTCCAAGCGGCGGTTCCGCGAGGACTACGTGCAGCCCATCGAGAAGGGCAAGGTGCCCGAGAACGCCGAGGGCGCGGACTTCCGGGCCGGACGCATTGCGCGCCTGCGGCGCCGCATCCGGCCACTCATGCTGCGTCGCACCAAGGATCTGGTGGCGTCGGAACTGCCTCCCAAACAGGAGCAGATCCTGCACGTCGAGCCGAGCCCCGCGCACCGCGCCGTCTACGACACGGTGCTGCAGCGCGAGCGGCAGAAGATCCTCGGGCTGCTCAGGGACCTCGACAAGAACCGGTTCATCGTGTTCCGCTCGCTGACCATGCTGCGCATGCTCGCGCTCGCGCCCGGGCTCGTCGACCCCGAAGACACCGGTCTCGGCTCGCGGAAGCTCGACGCCCTCGTCGAGCGCGCCGAGGAGCTGCGCGCCGAGGGACACCGGACACTCGTGTTCAGTCAGTTCACCTCGTACCTCGACATGGCCGAGCAGCGGCTGAAGGATGCCGGTGTGGCGTACAGCCGCCTGGACGGCACGACCCGCAAGCGGGGCGAGGTCGTGGGCGACTTCCGCGACGGCGAGCAGACGGTGTTCCTGATCAGCCTCAAGGCCGGCGGCTTCGGCCTGACCCTCACCGAGGCCGACTACGTGTTCCTGCTGGATCCGTGGTGGAATCCGGCTGCCGAGGCGCAGGCGATCGACCGCACCCACCGGATCGGGCAGCGTGAGCAGGTGTTCGTCTACCGCATGATCTCGACCGGCACGATCGAGGAGAAGGTCCTCGCGCTGCAGCAGCGAAAGGCACGGCTGTTCACCGCGGTGATGGACGACGACGAGCTGTTCGCGAAGTCGCTCACCGCCGACGACATCCGTGCGCTCTTCGAGGATTGAGCGGAGACTGTCGGTATGACGCCCCACGTACTGACGAAGGACGAGGCGCGGCGGGTCATCGTGCGCGCCGCGCTGCTGGATGCGGACCGACCCGGTGACGTCGTCGAGGTGGCCGAGCAGATCGGTTACGTCAAGATCGACCCGACCGCGACGATCGCTCCTTGCGAGCACACGATGCTCTGGTCCAGGATCGGCTGGTCCTACGAGCCCGGGCAGCTGAAGAAGGCGACAGAGGACGACAGACAGCTGTTCGAATACAACGGCGCATTCCTGCCGATCTCGCTGCTCCCCGCGATGCTCCCCAGCATGACCGAGGCCTCGCTGCGCGGCAGCGCCAGATCCTGGCTTGCAGCGAACGAGGGGTTCCGGCGCGACGTGCTGGCGCGGCTGCGCACCGAAGGGCCGCTGCTGGCGAGCGAGATCCCCGACACCGCTCAGGTCACCAAGTCTCCGGACGGGTGGACCGGGTCGAACCAGGTGCCCATCATGCTCGACGTGCTCTCCCAGACGGCGGAAGTCGCCGTGGTCGGCCGTGAAGGGCGGTCCCGACGCTGGGACCTCGCGGAGTGCGTCTACCCGCAGGACGGCCCGGTGCTCTCCGAGGAAGAGGGCGCAGAGGTGTGGTCGTCCCGTCTGCTGCAGGCCGCCGGGCTCGCGCGGCCGTACAACTGGTGGAACGGCGTCTCGAAGACCGCCGGCGAAGCGGCATCCGTCGAGGGGAGCACCGTGCGCTTCCGCATCGATCCCGATGCCCTGGCGGCCCTCGAGGAGCCGGATCGCGGAGGGCGTGTCGCCTTCCTCAACCCGTACGACAGCCTCCTGTTCGACCGGAAGCGCCTTGAGGAGGTGTTCGGCTTCGCTTACGTGCTCGAGCAGTTCAAGCCGAAGGCGCAGCGCAGGTACGGGTACTTCGCGCATCCGATCCTGTTCGGCGACCGTTTCATCGGCATGCTCGACGCCGAGCACGACCGCGAGCGCGAGGTGCTCCGCGTGAACGCCGTGCACGAGTTCTTCGATTGGGACGCGGACGAGCACGAGATGGTGCGCGCCGAGATCCAGGAGCTCGCGGACTGGCTGGGCGTGCCGGTCATCGGGCTGGCCTGACCGGTTACCCACGGCTCGTCGGAACACGCCCCCAGGACCCCGCCGGTAGAATCGACGGGTCCAAGCAGGAGGAGAGACATGCGGATCACGGGACTCGGCCACGCCGGAATGCTCATCGAGACGGCGGGCGGGAACATCATCTGCGACCCGGTTCTCGGGCCCTCGTTCTTCGGCTCGTGGTTCCCGTTCCCCGACAACAGGGGGCTGGACTGGGAGGAGATCGGCAAGAAGGCCGACTTCCTGTACATCTCGCACCGGCATCGCGACCACTTCGACGGGCGCCTGCTGGAGAAGTACATTCGCAAGGACATCGAGGTGCTGCTGCCCGAGTACGTCACCGACGATCTCGAGGTCGACATCCGCGCCCTCGGTTACGACAACATCACGTACGCCCCGGCGGGCGGAGTGATCGAGCGCGGTGACCTGAAGATCATGATCACGCCGCTGCGCGCGCCCAGCGACGGCCCGATCGGCGACTCGTCGCTGAGCGTGGACGACGGCACCGCGTCGATCCTGAACCAGAACGACTCGCACCCTCTCGACCTCGAGAAGCTGCTCAGCTTCGGCAAGCCGGAGGCGTACTTCACGCAGGTCTCCGGTGCGATCTGGTGGCCGATGGTCTACGACCTGCCGCAGGACGCCAAGCAGAACTTCGCGAAGCTCAAGCGCGACGCGCAGAACAAGCGCGCGATGTACTACATCGAGAAGGTCGATGCTCCGCACGTCTTCCCGATGGCCGGCCCGCCGATGTTCCTGCGCGACGAGCTGTTCAAGTACAACGGCACCGGACAGGACGACGACTCGATCTTCACCGATCAGAAGGAGTTCCTCGCACACCTGAAGGAGCTCGCCCCGCAGTACGACGGGCAGCTCTTCATCCCCGGCACGGTCGTCGAGATGAACCACGGCGAGATGTCGGTGACCCAGAGTCTGTACTCCGAGGCGGAGATCGCGCACATCTTCGACGAGAAGTGGGACTACCTCGAGGAGCAGCGCGCCTCGCGTCAGCAGGAGATCCGTGACGAGGAGGCGCGACGCGCACCGGTGCTGTCTTCCGAGGAGATCCTCGCCGAGCTCAAGGTGTGGTGGGAGCCGCTGCTGAAGAAGTCGCGCACCATCCGCAACGGCGTCGGCGGCAACGTCCGCTTCCGGATCGGCGACCTCGACATGGTCGTCGACTTCCCGCGCGCGAAGGTGCGCGAGTACGCCGGCGAGGAGTGCATCTACTGGTACACGATCCCCGCGGACCTCGTCTCGACGAACATCCGGGACCACGAGATCGACTGGTCGAACTCGATCTTCCTGTCGATGCAGTTCTCGGTCGGTCGCAGCGGCAAGTTCAACGAGTTCCTCACGACGTTCCTGAAGTGCCTCTCGGTCGACCGCATCGAGTACGTCGAGAACTGGTACTCCGAGCAGACCGACCAGACCGAGGACGCCCAGATCGGCGACTGGGTCGTGCAGCGTCGCTGCCCGCACCTGCGCGCCGACCTGACGCGCACCGGCAAGATCGAGGACGGCGTGCTCACCTGCTCGATGCACGACTGGAAGTGGGACCTCAAGACCGGCAAGTGCCTCTCGACCGCCGGCCACGAGATCCGTGCCGAGCGCTGCCCGGTCACCGACGAGGCGCTCCGCGCGGGCTGAGAGGGAGATCGAGCTCGATCACCTCGGGAAATCGAAGCGCCGCCCAGAACTCGACGGCGGCATCACCCGGCTCGATCAGGCCCTGCGCGGTCATCCAGGCCGTGAGCGCCATGCCGTGGGTTCCGACGACCAGGTGTTCGGCGGAGTGCGCCATCAGTCCGTCGTGGAAGCGCTGCGAGACGGCATCCTGCGTCTCCCAGCCCGAGTGCCGCTCGTCGAGCGATCCTGAGACCCAGGCGCGGCGAGCGTCGCGGAAGTCGTCATGCACCGGCTCGTCGCGATCCACCTCGCGGAAGCGGGCGTCCTGGGCGACCGCTTCCGGCAGCACCCGGGTCGCGAGCGCCGTCGTCTGCAGCGCCTTCAGCTCGGGACTCGACACTGCTGCGCCCTCGAGGAGCAGGGCCGCTGCCGCCGCCGCACCGTCAGCGCTGAGCCGCCAGGAGCTCGGTGCTGACGACGCGTCGACCTCCGGCATCGCGTGGCGGAGGAGAGTGATCTTGCGCAGCACTCCGCCAGCGTAACCGCCCGTTGGTATACCACCGGCGGAGGGGCCGAATCGTTAGAATCGAACCATCACCCATCCTTTAACCCCGTCCTGTGAGGCGGAGAAGGGAGAGGCAGATGGCCGCACGCACCGTGCTGCAAGAAGCCGACATCGCGCGCGCTCTGACGCGCATCGCCCATGAGATCCTCGAGTCCAATCGGGGAGCGGACGGTCTCGTCCTGCTGGGCATCCCGACCCGCGGCGTGACCCTCGCCGAGCGGCTCGGCCCGATCATCTCCGAGATCGCCGACGCCGAGATCCCGGTCGGATCGCTGGACGTCACGCTCTTCCGCGACGACCTGGCGAAGCACCCGACCCGCACGCCGAAGCGCACCGAGATCCCTGACGAGGGCATCGACGGCAAGACCGTGGTCCTTGTCGACGATGTGCTGTTCTCCGGTCGCAGCATCCGCGCGGCGCTCGATGCGATCCAGTCGATCGGCCGCCCCTCCGTCATCCGGCTGGCGATCCTCGTCGACCGCGGCCACCGCGAGGTGCCGATCCGTCCCGACTTCGTCGGCAAGAACATCCCGTCCTCACGGCAGGAGCGCGTGAACGTGCACCTGCGTGAGCTGGACGGCTCCGACGAGGTGACGATCGAAGCATGAGGCACCTGCTCGACACCCGCACCCTCGATCGCGAGACAGCCCTGCGCATCCTCGACGTCGCTGAAGACATGGCCGAGACCCAGTCCCGCCAGGTCAAGAAGCTGCCGACGCTGCTCGGAAAGACCGTGGTCAACCTCTTCTTCGAGGACTCCACCCGCACCCGCATCTCGTTCGAGGCCGCCGCGAAGCGCCTGTCCGCGGACGTGATCAACTTCGCCGCCAAGGGCTCCAGCGTCTCGAAGGGCGAGAGCCTGAAGGACACCGCCCAGACCCTGCAGGCCATGGGTGCCGACGCGGTCGTCGTGCGGCACTCCGCCTCCGGCGCGCCGCAGACCCTCGCGACCAGCGGCTGGATCTCGGCCGGGGTCGTCAACGCCGGCGACGGCACGCACGAGCACCCGACCCAGGCGCTGCTCGACGCGTTCACGATCCGCAAGCGCCATTTCGGCGCCGACAGCCGCGGCCGCGACCTCAGCGGGCTGCGCATCGTCATCGTCGGCGACGTGCTGCACTCGCGCGTCGCCCGCTCGAACGTCTGGCTGCTGACGACGCTGGGAGCGCACGTGACCCTGGTCACGCCGCCCACGCTCATCCCGCAGAACGTCACGCTGTGGCCGGTCACGGTGCGCTACGACCTCGACCAGGCCCTCGCAGAGGGACCGGATGCCGTGATGATGCTGCGCATCCAGATGGAGCGCATGCACGCCGCGTTCTTCCCGAACGAGCGTGAGTACACCCGTCTCTGGGGCCTCGACGCCGTGCGTGTCGCAGGCCTCCCCGAGACGAGCATCGTGATGCATCCCGGTCCGATGAATCGGGGACTCGAGATCTCGAGCGAGGCCGCGGACTCCGCCGCCTCGACCGTGCTGGAACAGGTCGCCAACGGCGTGTCGATCAGAATGGCCGTGCTCTACCTGCTGCTGGCGGGGGAGCGCAACGACGAAGCAGGAGAAGCACTGTGAGCGAGACCATCGTCATCACCGGCGCCGCGCTGAACGGGGCGGATGCCGCGGACATCGTGATCGAGGACGGCCGCATCGCCGAGATCGGCAGCGGCCTGAGCCGCGCCGGCGCCCGAGTCGTGGACGCCGCCGGGCTGATCGCGCTGCCCGGACTCGTCGACCTGCACACCCACCTCCGCGAGCCCGGATTCGAGGCGTCCGAGACCGTGCTCACTGGTACGCGCGCCGCCGCGGCCGGAGGGTTCACCGCCGTCTTCGCGATGCCGAACACGTCGCCGGTCGCCGACACCGCAGGCGTGGTGGAGCAGGAGCTCGCCCTCGGCGAGGCTGCGGGCTACGCCACCGTGCAGCCGATCGGCGCCGTCACCGTCGGGCAGAAGGGCGAGCGACTCGCCGAGCTGGGCGCCATGGCCACCTCCCGAGCGAAGGTCCGTGTCTTCAGCGACGACGGCTTCTGCGTCTGGGACCCGCTGATCATGCGCCGCGCGCTGGAGTACGTGAAGTCGTTCGACGGCGTCATCGCGCAGCACGCCCAGGATCCGAGGCTCACCGAGGGCGCCCAGATGAACGAGGGCACCGTCTCCGCCGAGCTCGGCCTGGCCGGTTGGCCGGCCGTCGCCGAGGAGTCGATCATCGCCCGCGACATCCTGCTCGCCGAGCATGTCGGCTCGCGCCTGCACGTCTGCCACCTCTCCACGGCCGGTTCGGTCGATCTGATCCGGTGGGCGAAGAAGCGCGGCGTCGCGGTGACCGCCGAGGTCACTCCGCACCACCTGCTGCTCACCGACGAACTGGTGCGCGGCTACGACGCCCGATACAAGGTCAACCCCCCGCTGCGTCGTGAGGAGGACGTTCTTGCCGTGCGCGAGGGCCTCGCCGACGGCACCATCGACATCGTCGCGACCGACCACGCGCCGCATCCGTCCGAGAACAAGGCCTGCGAGTGGCAGGCCGCGGCGAACGGAATGGTCGGGCTGGAGAGCGCCCTGCGGGTCGTGCACCAGTCCATGGTCGAGACCGGCCTGCTCGACTGGGCGGACGTCGCCCGCGTGATGAGCAAGGCCCCGGCGACGATCGGGCAGCTGGACGGCTTCGGATCGCTCGAGGTCGGAGCGCCCGCGCACGTCACCCTCTACGATCCCCGGGTCGCAGGAGTCTTCACCGAGGCCGACCTGCACGGCCGCAGCCGCAACTCGCCGTATCTCGGTCGCGACCTGCCCGGGCAGGTGCAGTGGACGATCCACGGTGGCCGCGTCACGGTGGCCGACGGCGTGCTTGTGGAGGAGCTGAACGCATGACTCGCGATCTCGCGGTCCTCCTGACCGTCCTGCTCGCGATCGTCATCATCGCGGCGATCCTGTTCGCGTGGCGCGCACGACTGCGACGCGACTCCGGGATCACCGCACCCCTGGGCGTGCCCGAGCACGCCGAGGTGACCGAGCGGGTCGAGGTGCTGTACGTCGCCACCACGCGGCACGACCAGCCCCTCGAGCGTGTCGCGGTCAAACCACTGGAGTATCGCGCCCGCGGTGAACTGGTGCTCACCGATCGTGGTGCGGCCCTCAGCCTGGACGGTTCGCCCACGGTCTTCCTCGCCTCCGAGCGGCTCGTCGCCGCCGATCTCGCCACAGTCGCCATCGACCGCGTGGTGGAGCCGAACGGACTGGTCCGCGTCGTCTGGCGCGAGTCCTCCGGCATTCTTCTCGATTCCTTCCTGCGCGTCGCCAACGGCGGCCCGCAGCACGTCCTCACCGAGCTGCAGCGCCTGTGCGCCGCGCCGGAGACAGGAGCAACCTCGTGACCCTGAACACCGACCCCGCCGTCCTCGTCCTGGAGGACGGCTCCCGCTACCCGGGACGCGCCTACGGCGCCCGTGGCACCACCCTCGGGGAAGTCGTCTTCGCGACCGGCATGTCCGGCTACCAGGAGACGCTCACCGACCCCTCCTACGCGGGTCAGATCGTGCTGCAGACCGCGCCGCACATCGGCAACACCGGCATGAACGACGAGGACCCGGAGTCCCGCCGCATCTGGGTCGCCGGCTACATCGTGCGGGACCCCTCGCGCGTCGTCTCGAACTGGCGCGCGAACGCCTCGCTCGACGACATCCTCGTCCGCGACGGCATCGTCGGCATCAGCGGCATCGACACCCGCTCGATCACCCGCCACATCCGCTCGGCCGGCTCCATGCGCGGCGGCATCTTCTCCGGGGCGGACGCCGCGCTGGACGCCGACGAGCAGCTGCGCCGGGTCACCGAGGCGCCCGAGATGGCCGGACAGAACCTGTCCGCGGCCGTGTCGGTCACCCAGACGCAGGTGACGAAGGCGACGGGGGAGCGGATCGGCAATCTCGCCGTGCTCGACCTCGGCGTCAAGCAGGCCACCCTCGACAACCTCGCCGCGCGCGGATTCGACGTGCACGTGCTGCCGCAGTCCTCGACCTTCACCGACATCATGGCGATCGACCCCGTCGCGGTCTTCTACTCGAACGGACCCGGCGACCCCGCCGCATCCGACGGCCAGGTGGCCGTGCTGCGCGAAGTGCTCGACGCGAAGCTGCCCTACTTCGGCATCTGCTTCGGCAACCAGCTGTTCGGCCGAGCCCTCGGCCTCGGCACCTACAAGCTCACCTTCGGCCACCGCGGCATCAACCAGCCGGTGCTGGACAAGACCACGGGCCGGGTCGAGATCACCGCGCACAACCACGGCTTCGCCGTCGAAGCGCCGCTGGACGGCGCGTTCGAGAGCCCCAACGGCTACGGGCAGGTCGAGGTCAGCCACATCGGCCTGAACGATCAGGTCGTCGAGGGACTGAAGGCCCTCGACATCCCCGCGTTCTCGGTCCAGTACCATCCCGAGGCCGCGGCAGGCCCGCACGACGCCAACTACCTCTTCGACCGCTTCCGCGACCTGGTCGTCGCCAACCTGAACGGAACCAAGTAATGCCCAAGCGCGACGACATCAAGAGCGTCCTGGTCATCGGGTCCGGACCGATCATCATCGGCCAGGCCGTCGAGTTCGACTACTCGGGAACGCAGGCCTGCCGGGTGCTGCGCGAGGAGGGCGTCCGCGTCATCCTCGTCAACTCGAACCCCGCGACGATCATGACCGACCCCGACTTCGCCGACGCGACCTACATCGAGCCGATCACCCCCGAGGTCATCGAGACGATCATCGCCAAGGAGAAGCCCGACGCCATCCTGCCCACCCTGGGCGGCCAGACCGCACTGAACGCGGCCATGGCACTGCACGAGCGCGGCATCCTCGAGAAGTACGACGTCGAGCTCATCGGCGCCAAGGTGGACGCCATCCGCAAGGGCGAGGACCGGCAGATCTTCAAGCAGCTCGTGCTCGACGCCGGCGCGGATGTCGCGAAGTCGGTCATCTGCCACACGATGGACGAGCTCCTCGCCGGCGCCGAGCAGCTCGGCTACCCGCTCGTCGTGCGTCCCAGCTTCACCATGGGCGGGCTCGGCTCGGGCTTCGCCTACGACGAGGAGGACCTGCGCCGCATCGGCGGTGCCGGCCTGCACGACTCGCCCACCAACGAGGTGCTCCTGGAGGAGTCGATCCTCGGCTGGAAGGAGTACGAGCTCGAGCTCATGCGCGACACGGCCGACAACACGGTCGTGGTCTGCTCGATCGAGAACGTCGACCCGGTGGGCGTGCACACCGGCGACTCGATCACCGTCGCCCCTGCGCTCACGCTCACCGACCGCGAGTACCAGAAGCTCCGCGACATCTCGATCGACATCATCCGCGCCGTGGGCGTGGACACCGGAGGCTGCAACATCCAGTTCGCGGTGGACCCGACCAACGGGCGCATCATCGTCATCGAGATGAACCCGCGCGTCTCGCGCTCGTCGGCGCTGGCGTCGAAGGCGACCGGGTTCCCGATCGCGAAGCTGGCCGCGAAGCTCGCGCTCGGCTACCGTCTCGACGAGGTCCCCAACGACATCACCGGCGTGACCCCGGCGAGCTTCGAGCCCACGCTCGACTACATCGTGGTCAAGGTACCCCGGTTCGCGTTCGAGAAGTTCCCGGCCGCCGACGCCACCCTCACCACCACCATGAAGTCGGTGGGCGAGGCGATGGCGATCGGCCGCAACTTCACGACTGCCCTGCAGAAGTCGCTGCGGTCTCTCGAGAAGCGCGGCTCCAGCTTCCACTGGGGCGCCGAGGACCGCAGCGTCGAGGAGCTCCTGGAGATCTCGAAGACCCCGACCGACGGCCGCATCGTGGTGCTGCAGCAGGCGCTGCGCAAGGGCGCGACGATCGAGCAGGCCTTCGACGCCACGGCGATCGATCCCTGGTTCCTCGACCAGATCGTGCTCATCAACGAGGTGGCAGAGGCCGTCCGCACGGCGCCCGAGTTCGACGCAGACGCCATCCGGCACGCGAAGGAGCACGGCTTCTCGGACGCCCAGCTCGCCGAGCTGCGCGGCATCTCCGAGGCCGAGGTCCGCGGCATCCGCCACGGTCTCGGCGTCCGGCCGGTGTACAAGACGGTGGACACCTGCGCGGGCGAGTTCCCGGCGCTCACGCCGTACCACTACTCGAGCTACGACTTCGAGACCGAGGTCGCACCCTCGGATCGCACCAAGATCGTCATCATCGGCTCCGGCCCGAACCGCATCGGCCAGGGCGTCGAGTTCGACTACTCCTGCGTGCACGCGTCCTTCGCGCTGTCGGATGCCGGGTACGAGACCGTCATGGTCAACTGCAACCCCGAGACCGTGTCGACCGACTACGACACCTCCGACCGCCTGTACTTCGAGCCGCTGACGCTCGAGGACGTGCTGGAGGTGCTCGACGCCGAAGCGGCGAGCGGGACGATCCTCGGCGTGGTCTGCCAGCTCGGCGGCCAGACGCCGCTGGGCCTGGCGAAGGGCATCGAGGCAGCCGGCTACACCGTGCTCGGCACAAGCCCTGAGGCGATCGACCTCGCCGAGGAGCGCGAGCTGTTCTCGCAGCTGCTCGACCGCGCGGGGCTGGTCGCCCCGCGCAACGGCACCGCGATCGATGTCGAGGGCGCGGTGCAGATCGCCGAGGAGATCGGCTACCCGGTGCTGGTGCGCCCGAGCTTCGTGCTCGGTGGCCGCGGCATGGAGATCGTCTACAGCTCCGAGGACCTGCGGGACTACTTCGTGCGCACGGCAGGCGAGGTGATCATCGAGGAGGGCAAGCCTCTGCTGGTGGATCGCTTCCTCGACGACGCGATCGAGCTCGATGTCGACGCGCTCTACGACGGGACCGACCTGTTCATCGGCGGCGTCATGGAGCACCTCGAAGAGGCCGGCATCCACTCGGGCGACTCCAGCTGCACGCTTCCGCCGATCTCCCTCGGCCGCACCGAGATCGACCGGGTGCGCTCCGCGACCCTGGCGATCGCGGAGGGTGTGGGCGTCCGGGGCCTGCTCAACGTGCAGTTCGCCGTCAGCGCCGGGGTGCTCTACGTCATCGAGGCGAACCCGCGTGCGAGCCGCACGGTGCCGTTCGTCTCGAAGGCACTCGGGATCCCGCTCGCCAAGGCCGCCAGCCGCATCATGGCCGGCGCCACCATCGCCGAGCTGAAGGACGAGGGTCTGCTCCCCGAACAGGACGGCTCCCGCATCCCGCTGGACGCACCGGTCGCGGTCAAGGAGGCCGTGCTGCCGTTCAAGCGCTTCCGCACCAAGGAGGGTCGCACGGTCGATTCCGTGCTCGGCCCGGAGATGCGCTCGACCGGCGAGGTCATGGGCATCGACAAGGACTTCCCGACCGCCTTCGCGAAGAGCCAAGCCGCGGCATACGGCGGCACCCCGACCTCGGGCACCGTGTTCATCTCGGTCGCCGACTCGGACAAGCGTGCGGTGATCCTCCCGGCGCACCGGCTCAGCCAGCTGGGCTTCCGCATCCTCGCGACCGAGGGCACCGGCGAGATCCTCTCGCGCAACGGCATCCCAGTCGATGTCGTGCAGAAGGTCGGCGAGACGCAGCAGTCCGGTGCAACGAACATCGTCGACCTCATCAACGAGGGCGCTGTCGACATCGTGGTGAACGTGCCGGACGGGGGAGCGGCGCGTGCGGACGGGTACGAGATCCGCGCGGCGGCCGTGGCGGCCGACAAGGCGCTGTTCACCACCATCGCGACCCTGGGCGCCGCGGTGAGCGGCATGGATGCGACCGGCGACGGCTTCGACGTGCGCAGCCTCCAGGAGTACGCGCTCGACCGGAAGGTGTCGGCATGACCGAGTCGTTCGGTGCCCGGCTGCGGACCGCGCTCGATGCGCACGGCCCGCTCTGCGTCGGCATCGACCCCCATGCGTCGCTGCTCGACGCGTGGGGGCTCGGGCAGGATGCCGCAGGCGTGCGCGAGTTCGGCCTGCGCGTTGTGGATGCCGCGGCCGGCCGGGTCGGCGCACTGAAGCCGCAGGTGTCGTTCTTCGAGCGCTTCGGCTCGCGCGGCTTCGCCGCCCTCGAGGACGTGCTCGCCGCTGCCCGCGCCGCGGGCATGCTGGTGGTCGCCGACGCGAAGCGCGGCGACATCGGCTCCACGAACGAGGGATACGCGGATGCCTGGCTCCAGTCCGGCTCGCCTCTGGAAGCGGATGCGGTGACGCTGAGTCCCTACCTGGGCGTGGGCGCGCTCGGCGCGGTGCTCGACCGGGCCAGGAGCGCGGGCAAGGGCGTGTTCGTCCTCGCGGCGACGAGCAACCCCGAGGCGGCGGCTCTGCAGTCCGCGACCACCGGTGAGGGCGCCCGCGTGGCCGCGATGGTCGCGCAGGAGGCCACGACGGGCGACTCAGGCGCGGCGCTCGGATCGATCGGTCTCGTCATCGGCGCCACCGTGGACCGCGCAGAGTTCGGCCTGGACGACGACCTGCTGCGCACCGTGCCGGTGCTCGCCCCGGGCTTCGGCGCCCAGGGCGCCACGCCAGAGGACCTCACCGGACGCTTCGGGGCGCTCGCCCGCAACGTGCTCGCGAGCGAGAGTCGCAGCATCCTGGGTGCGGGACCGGACGGAATCGCTGTCAGAATGGAGGAGACCGCGCGACGCTACCAGGAGGTGCTGGGTGCCTGAAACCCGTTCGATGCCCGAGGTCGATCGGAGTGCGGCCGCACGCCGCGCCGTCGAACGACGCCGGGCACGTGCATCCTTGAAGCGTGATCTCGCCATGCGTGTGGTGACGCCGCAGGAGGTGCTGCGCCGTGCGCTGGACGATGCCGCATCCGTCGCAGGCTCGCTCCGGATCACCGACTTCCTGATCGCGCTGCCCGCCATCGGCGCAGGCAAGCGCGACCAGATCCTGGCAGACCTGCACATCGCGCCGGTCAAACGGCTCGGCGGGCTCGGCGTGCGTCAGGTCGCGGATCTCACCCGCTGGCTCGACGCCCGGTTCCCCGTGCACGTCCCGCGCGAGGGGCGCAGCAGACTGCTGGTGCTCGCGGGTCCCACGGCGGTGGGCAAGGGCACCGTGGCCGCGCACATCCGCGCCCACTATCCGCAGATCCACCTGTCGGTCTCTGCGACGACCCGAGCGCCGCGCCCGGGTGAGGTCGACGGGGTGCACTACTTCTTCGTCGACGATGCCGAGTTCGACCGGCTGATCGCCGAGGACCAGCTGCTGGAGCACGCCACGGTGCACAACAAGTACCGGTACGGGACTCCGCGCGGGCCGGTGGACGCGGCGCTGGCCGAGGGACGCACGGTGCTGCTCGAGATCGACCTGCAGGGTGCGCGCCAGGTGCGTGCCGCGGAGCCCTCGGCGACGCTGGTGTTCCTGTTGCCGCCGTCCTGGGACGAACTGGTGAACAGGCTGGTCGGTCGCGGCACCGAGGATGCCGAGGAGCGGGCGCGCCGGCTGCGTACTGCGAAGGCCGAACTGGCCGCCCAGAACGAGTTCGATTACCGCGTCGTGAACGAGGACGTCGCCACCGCGGCCCAGGAGGTCGTAGACTTGACTGCGGCATTCGCGCGCTGAGCGCTTGAGCGCGCCCGCCCATCAACTTCGCGACACGTCGCATCCACGACATCGTCGCCCGATCAGGAGGTCCCACCGTGGCCGGTAACAACCAGGGCATCATCGATCCCCCCATCGACAATCTGCTGGATCGTGTCGACTCCAAGTACGAGCTGGTCATCTACGCGTCCAAGCGTGCTCGCCAGATCAACGACTACTACTCCGACCTGCACGAGGGGAACCTGTTCGACAACGTCGGTCCGCTCGTCGACTCGTCGGTCGAGGACAAGCCCCTCACGATCGCGCTGCACGAGATCAACGAGGACAAGCTCCGCATCCGTCACGCCGAGTGAACTGACAGGAGAGCCGCCGTCATCCCGTCGTGGGGTGTCGGCGGCTCCCTGCATACTGGCCTGAAACCGCCGAAACCGTTGGAGCACCGATGAGCGCGCTGCGCCTGTTCACGTCCGAGTCCGTCACCGAGGGGCACCCCGACAAGATCTGCGATCAGATCTCGGACAGCATCCTCGACGGCCTGATCGCCGTCGACCGCGACTCGCGCGTCGCCGTCGAGACGTTGGTCACCACGGGTCTCGTGCACGTTGCCGGTGAGATCCGCACCGAGGGCTACGTCGACATCCCGACCATCGTGCGCGACGTGGTCAACGGCATCGGCTACACCTCGAGCGACACGGGCTTCGACGGCTCGTCCTGCGGGGTGAGCGTCTCCGTCGGCGAGCAGTCCACCGACATCGCCCACGGCGTCGACCAGGCCGCGGAGTCGCGCGACGGCGGCTCCGTCGACCCGCGCGACGCGCTCGGCGCCGGCGACCAGGGCATCATGTTCGGCTTCGCGACGAACGAGACCCCGCAGCTCATGCCGATGGCGGCATGGACCGCGCACCGCATCGCGGAGCGGCTGTCCGAGGTCCGCCGCTCTGGAGAGGTGCCCTTCCTGCGCCCCGACGGCAAGACCCAGGTCACGCTCGGCTACGAGGGCTTCACGCCGAAGACCGTCGACGCGGTGGTGCTCTCCACCCAGCACCTGCCCGGCATCACGCAGGACGAGCTCAAGGCCGCGGTGCGCGAGCAGGTCATCGACCCGGTCCTGGCGCAGACCGGGCTCGACCTCGCGACCGATCTGAAGTACTACATCAACCCGGCCGGACCGTTCGTCATCGGCGGACCGAAGGGCGATGCAGGACTCACCGGCCGCAAGATCATCATCGACACCTACGGCGGTGCGGCCAGGCACGGCGGCGGCGCCTTCAGCGGCAAGGACCCGTCAAAGGTCGACCGCTCGGCCGCCTACGCGATGCGCTGGGTGGCGAAGAACGCGGTGGCTGCCGGCCTCGCAGACCGCCTCGAGGTGCAGGTCGCCTATGCGATCGGGGTGGCACGCCCGGTGGGGCTGTACGTCGAGACGTTCGGCACCGGCAAGGTGTCGGACGACGCGATCACGCGCGCCATCACCGACGTGTTCGACCTGCGCCCGCAGGCGATCATCGAGGAGCTCGACCTGCTGCGTCCGATCTACGCGCAGACCGCAGCCTACGGCCACTTCGGCCGCGAACTGCCCGACTTCACCTGGGAGCGCACCGACCGCGCAGAAGCTCTGCGCCGCGCCGCCGGGCTCTGATGTCCCAGGCCGCGCGGCGCATCGCGCGGGTGCTGATCGACTCGCCGCTCCCGCAACTCGACCGGCTGTTCGACTACTCGCTGCCGGCCGAGTTCGGCGACGTGCCGATCGGCGTCCGGGTGAAGGTCCCGTTGCGGACGGCTGGCCGCGTGATGGACGGCTACATCGTCGAGCTGGGGGTGGAGCAGGACATCTCCCGCGCTCTCGCCGAGGTGGAGAGCGTCGTCTCCGAGGTGGTCGTGCTGCCGGAGCGGCTGCACCGGCTGGCGCGCCGCGTCGCGGATCGCGCCGCGGGTGCGGCATCCGATGTGCTTCGTCTCGCGATACCCAAGCGGCAGGTGCGGGTCGAGAAGGCGTGGGATGCCGATGTGTCCGCCCCGGAGGTCGCGGCGGAGGCGATCCAGCGCGCCGACACGGTGATCGCGCGGTACGACGGTCTCGACGAAGTGCTCGGCGGCGACAGCCGCGCCGCCGTCGAGGTGGTCGCAGAAATAGAGGGGATGCTGCCGCACTCTGCGCGCCTGCTCGCGGCCGTGGCGACCTCGGTTCTGGCATCCGGACGCTCGGCGATCCTGGTCGCACCCGACAAGCGCGACGAGGACCGCCTGCTCGAGGCTCTCGCCGAGCTGCTTCCCGAGGACGCCGTCGTGCGACTCGATGCGCGTCAGACGAACCCGGATCGGTACCGGGCCTTCCTCCGAACCCTCGCCGACGCGCCCTGTGTCGTGGTGGGCAACCGCTCGGCGGTGTATGCGCCGGTCCGTGCCGGTGTCGTCGTCATCTGGGACGACGGCGATCCGCTGCTCGCCGAGCCGCTCGCGCCGTACGCGCATGCCCGCGACGCCGCACTGGTGCGCCAGGAGCAGGAGGGCAGCGCCCTGCTGTTCGCCGGGCACACGCGCACCACCGACGTTGAGCGCCTCGTGCACGGCGGGTGGATGACCGAGGTGCGAGCGACCCGCCGCTCCTCACCGCGCGTGGTGCTGAGCCCCCCTCAGGAGCTCGAGCAGGGCGGCCAGCGCATGCCGTCCAGCGCGTTCCTCGCCGCGCGGACGGCGACGGCCGACGGCCCGGTGCTCGTGCAGGTCGCCCGTCCCGGCTTCGCGCCGTCGCTGGTCTGCGGTCAGTGCCGTGCACCCGCCCGCTGCGCGCACTGCGGTGGTCCGTTGGGCGCCCGGCGCCGGGGCGCGGTGCCGGTGTGCGGCTGGTGCGGCAGGTCCGCCAACGGCTGGCACTGCCCCGTGTGTCAGGCGACGCAGGTGCGCCTGGCGTCCTCCGGCAGCGAGCGCACCGCCGATGAGCTGGGCCGCGCCTTCCCCGGGGTGCAGGTCATCGTCTCCGACGGCACCCATCCTGTCGAGCGCGTGTCCGCGAAGCCCGCACTGGTCATCGCCACGCGCGGCGCGGAGCCGGTGGCCGACGGAGGCTACCGTGCGGTGGTGCTGCTGGACGGGTCGCGGATGCTGCAGGCGCCCGAGCTGCGGATCGGCGAGTCCTGCCTGCGCTGGTGGTCGAACGCCGCGGCTCTCGCCGCGCCGGGAGCACCGGTGCACCTGGTCGGCGTGGACGGCCCGGTGGCCCGAGCCCTCGCGACCTGGACCCAACCCGCCTACGCCCGCTCCGAACTCGAGGCACGCGCGCCGCTGCGGATGCCGCCGATGTATCGCGTCGCGCAGCTCGACGGTCTTCCGGCGGTCGTGCGTCCGGCACTCGAGCAGGTGCGAGCCCTGGGCCTGCCGGCCGATGCGGTGCTCGGCCCGGTCCCCGTCGGCGAAGACGGTCGGGTGCGCGCGCTGGTGCGATTCGGCTACGCGGCCGGCGCCGAGGTCGCCGTGACGCTCCGCGCCGCCGTGGTCGGCGATGCCACCCGCAATCGGAGGGCACGGGGCAAGGCCGGACTGAGCCTGCACCTCGATATCCTCGAACCAGACCTCTGACGCCCTCACCCTCCGGAGCACCTTCATGCGCCTCGTCTTCGCCGGCACCCCCGATGCGGCGGTCCCCACACTGCGGGCACTCGCACCGCTGCACGACATCCTGGCCGTCATCACGCGTCCCGACGCGCCTCTGGGCCGCAAGCGCGTGCTCACGCCGTCGCCGGTCGCGCAGGCGGCCGTCGAGCTCGGCATCCCCGTGATCAAAGCGGCCAGGCTCGACGCCGAAGCGACCGAGGCGATCACCGCGCTGCGTCCCGAGCTCGGCGTGATCGTCGCATACGGCGGCCTGGTCCGCGAGCCGCTGCTGTCCGCGCCCGACCACGGCTGGATCAACCTGCACTTCTCGCTGCTGCCGCTGTGGCGCGGCGCCGCACCCGTGCAGCGCGCGCTGCTCGCCGGCGACGCGCAGATCGGCGTGAGCGTGTTCCGCCTCGTCCCCGAGCTGGATGCCGGTGACGTCTACGCCATGCGGCCCGTGGATCTGCCCGCGGAGGCCACGGCGGCCACCGCGCTGGAGATCCTCGCTGTCGACGGCGCCGCGCTCACGGCGGATGTCGTCGAAGGGATCGCCGCGGGCACCGCTCAGGCCGTTCCGCAGACCGGAGAGCCGACCTTCGCGCCGAAGCTCGTCCTCGACGACGGCCTGCTGGACTGGTCGCTCCCGTGCGAGCACGTCTACGCGCGATTCCGGGGCGTCACCCCGGAGCCCGGTGCGCACACCGAGGTCGCCGGCGCCAGGCTCAAGGTGCTCGAGGCCGCACCTGCGCCCGACGCCGAGCAGCTCCAACCCGGCCGGATCGTGGGCGAGAAGCGACGCATCCTGATCGGGACCGGCACGACGCCGCTCGCCGTCACCCGGGTGCAGCCGGCCGGCAAGGGTGCCATGCCCGCCGCCGACTGGTGGCGTGGCCAGCGCGACGACACGCTGCGAGCGGGCGCATGAGCGGCCAGGAGCGCCGCCCCCAGCGGGGACGCCGACCGCAGCGGTCCAGCAGCGGCCGTGGACCGGATCGGGCCGTGCAGCCGGCCCGCGCCGTCGCCTACGGCGTGCTGAGGGCCGTCACCGAGGATGACGCCTATGCCAACCTCCTGCTGCCCGCCAGCATCGCCGAGGCAGGGCTCGACCAGAAGGACGCCGCCCTCGCCACCGAGCTCACCTACGGCACTCTGCGCAAGCGGGGCACCTATGACGCGATCGTCGCCGCGGCCGCAGGCCGACCGGCGTCCGAGATCGACCCGGCCGTGCTCGACGCCCTGCGTCTCGGCGCGCACCAGCTGCTGTCCACCCGGGTGGCCGGGCATGCGGCCGTGAACGAGTCGGTCAATCTCGTCGCGACGGCGCAGGGCAGGGGAGCGGCGGGCTTCGCCAACGCCGTGCTGCGACGCATCGGACGCGAGACACCCGGGGCCTGGCAGCGCACCATCGAGGAGGGCGCGCGCTCCGACGACGAGCGGCTCTCGCTGCGCACCGCGCATCCGGTGTGGATCATCCGCGCCATGCGTCGCGCGCTGGCCGCAGAGGGGCGTGAGGACGAGCTCGACGCGCTGCTGTCCGCCGACAACGCCTCGCCCGAGGTCACGCTCGTCGCCCTGCCCGGGCTCGCCGAGCCCGGCGAACCTCGCCGCCCGTATGCACCGACCGCGTTCGGGTCGCCCGGCGGGGACCCGCACCGCGTCGTGGCGGATGCCGCGGGCACGGTGCGCGTGCAGGACGAGGGTTCGCAGCTGGTGGCGCTGGCCCTGGCCGGAGTGCGCCCGATCGCTGGGGGCGAGCAGTGGCTCGACCTCTGCGCCGGCCCCGGTGGCAAGACCGCGCTGCTCGCCGCCATCGCCCGCGAGAACGGCGCGGTCCTGGAGGCGAACGAGGTGGTCCCCGCGCGTGCCGGACTGGTGCGCAACGCGCTGCGCGCGGTGCCGGGTGATGTGGTCGTGCACGAGGAGGACGGGCGTGCACTCGCGGCATCCCGCCCGGGCGCGTTCGATCGCATCCTCGTCGATGCGCCGTGTACCGGGCTGGGCGCGCTGCGCCGGCGGCCGGAGGCGCGCTGGCGGAAGACCCCGGCGGATGTCGCCGAGCTGGTCGCGCTGCAGACCGAGCTGCTCACCGCGGCGGTGGACGCCCTCGCGCCCGGCGGCGTCGTGGCGTACGTCACCTGCTCGCCGCACCTCGCGGAGACCACGGGGGTGGTCTCGGAGGTGCTCCGCGACAGGGACGACCTGACCGAGCTCGATGCCCGTGCCGTGCTGTCCGAGGTGGTGCGGTCGCCGATCGACCTCGCGGACGACGGCACCGGTCGGGTGCAGCTGTGGCCGCACCGGCACGGCACCGACGCCATGTTCCTCGCGCTGCTGCAGCGCGCTCCCGAAGGAGAGAAGTGATGAACCCGCGCATCAACCCCAGCATCCTCGCTGCCGACTTCGTGAACATGCAGGCCGAACTCGCCCGCATCGCCAGCGCGGACTTCGCGCACGTGGACGTCATGGACAACCACTTCGTGCCGAACCTCACGTTCGGTCCGCAGATGGTGGAGCGCATCCAGGCCACCAGCCCGATCCCGCTCGACGTGCATCTGATGATCACCGACCCGGACCGCTGGGCCCCGGGCTATGCGGAACTCGGTGCGGCGAGCGTCACCTTCCACCTCGAGGCGGCGTCCGACCCGGTGGCGCTCGCGCGCCGGCTGCGCGCCATCGGCGCCCGCGCCGGCGTCGCGATCAAGCCGGGCACGGCGGGCGAGCCACTGTACGACATCCTCGACGAGTTCGATCAGGTGCTCGTGATGACCGTCGAACCCGGCTTCGGCGGTCAGGGTTTCATGCCCGAGACGATGCCGAAGCTCCGTGCGCTGCGGGACGAGGCCCGCCGCCGAGGGGCCGACGTCTGGCTGCAGGTCGACGGCGGCATCTCCTTCGACACGATCGCGCAGGCCGCGGAAGCCGGTGCCGACACCTTCGTCGCCGGCTCGGCGGTCTACGGCGCGGAAGACGTCGAGGCGGCCGTCACAGGTCTTCGCGACCGCGCGCGAGCCGCTAGCCTTGAAGCGTGAAGACATTCGACGAGCTGTTCGCCGAGCTGACCGAGACGGCGAAGACCCGTCCTGACGGATCAGGGACGGTCGCGCAGCTCGACCGCGGCGTGCATGCGATCGGCAAGAAGGTCGTCGAAGAGGCGGCCGAGGTCTGGATGGCTGCCGAGTACGAGTCCAAGGACGAGGCGGCCGAGGAGATCTCGCAGCTGCTGTACCACCTGCAGGTCATGATGCTCGCGAAGGGCCTGAGCCTCGAGGATGTCTACCGACATCTCTGAGCGCGTCCCGTACAGACCGTTCGACTCGAAGGATCCCCATGCTCCGCATCGCCGTTCCGAACAAGGGCTCGCTGTCAGAGACAGCGGCCGAGATGCTCGCGGAGGCCGGCTACACCGGTCGTCGTGACCCCAAGACCCTGCACGTCATCGACGCCGACAGCGACGTCGAGTTCTTCTACCTGCGTCCGCGAGACATCGCCACCTATGTGGCATCCGGCGCCCTCGACGTGGGCATCACCGGACGCGACCTGCTGCGCGACGTGCGCCAGGAGGACGCCCGCGAGATCGAGCAGCTCGGATTCGCCCGCTCGACCTTCCGCTTCGCCGCGCCTCCTGGCAGGTACTCCACCATCCAGGACCTGGAGGGCGTCCGTGTGGCGTCCGCCTACCCGGGTCTCGTCGACGACTTCCTGCGCGAGAACGGCGTGAACGCCGTGCTGGTGCCGCTGGACGGTGCCGTCGAGTCGGCGGTGCGGCTCGGCGTCGCGGACGTGATCGCCGACGTCGTCGAGACCGGCACCACGCTGCGACAGGCCGGGCTGGAGATCTTCGGACCGGTCATCATCGAGTCGGAGGCCGTGCTCATCAGTCGCCCCGGCGACGCGGACGGCACCGACCGCCTGCTGCGGCGCCTTCGCGGCGTGATGGTGGCACGGCGCTACGTACTGCTGGACTACGACCTGCCGGCAGGGCTCGTAGACCAGGCCACGGCCATCGCCGGCGGCCGTGAGTCGCCGACGATCTCGCCGCTGCGCGATCCGGAGTGGGTGGCGGTGCGAGTGATGATCCCGCGCAAGGGCATGAACCAGGTGATGGACGACCTGTACGCCCTCGGTGCGCGCGCGATCCTGGTCACCGCGATCCACGCCGCGAGGCTCTGATGTCGCTCGCTTCGCGCGTCATCCCGTGCCTCGACGTGGCCGCCGGTCGCGTCGTGAAGGGCGTCAACTTCCAGAACCTGCGCGACATGGGCGATCCGGTCGAGCTGGCTGCGCACTACGCCGCGCAGGGCGCGGACGAGATCACCTTCCTCGACGTCACCGCAACGGTGGATGCCAGGGCCACGACCTACGACGTGGTGCAGCGAACCGCCGAGCAGGTCTTCGTGCCGCTCACCGTCGGGGGAGGGGTGCGCTCCACGGAGGACGTCGCGCGTCTGCTCGGCGTGGGCGCCGACAAGGTCGGCGTGAACTCCGCGGCGATCGCCCGCCCCGATCTGATCGACGAGATCGCGGACCGCTTCGGCGCGCAGGTGCTCGTGCTGTCGCTCGACGTGAAGCGCGCCGATGGCGTGCCGTCCGGATTCGTCGTCACCACGCATGGCGGTCGCACCGAGACGACACTGGATGCCGCGGTCTGGGCCCGTGAGGCCACGGAGCGAGGTGCGGGTGAGCTGCTCGTGAACTCGATCGACGCAGACGGAACCAAGGACGGCTTCGACCTGGAGCTGGTCCGGCTGATGCGTGAGGTCGCTTCGGTGCCGGTGATAGCCTCTGGCGGCGCCGGTCGCGTCTCAGATTTCCCGCCGGCGATCGCCGCGGGCGCGGATGCCGTGCTCGCGGCAAGCGTGTTCCACAGTGGCCAGCTCACCGTGGGTCAGGTCAAGGACGCGCTCCGCGAAGAGGGCGTGGTCGTCCGATGCGGTGTGCTGAGCGAGCGAAGCGAGTAGAAGTGAGCGTCGAAGAGCAGATCGCCGCGGTGGCGTGGAACGCCGACGGGCTCGCACCGGTCATCGTGCAGCAGTGGGACACCCGCGAGGTGCTGATGCTCGCATGGGTGGATGCCGAGGCGCTGCGCCGCACCCTGACCACGGGCCGGGCCACGTACTGGTCCCGATCCCGCCAGGAGTACTGGCGCAAGGGCGACACCTCCGGCAACATCCAGATCGTGCGCGGCGCGCAGCACGACTGCGACGGTGACACGATCCTGCTGCAGGTCGACCAGACCGGCGCGGCCTGCCACACCGGCACCCGGACCTGCTTCGACGGCAGGGATCTGGACGCCGTGATCGGGGACACGAACGAATGAGTGCCCGCGGTCGCCTCATCGCCGTGCTGGGCTTCCTGCTCGCCGGCGGCATCGGCGTGATCTCCGCCACCCAGACCTGGCTGACGGTCACCCGCCTCGACGGTTCGGAGCCGATCCTGGTCGCCGGATCGGATGCGGTCCCGCTGCTGGCACCGCTGTCGCTCGCGGCGCTCGCGCTCGGTGCCGCGCTCTCGATCACAGGACTGGTGCTGCGCTACATCTTCGCCGCGCTTGCGGCCGGTGCCGCTGTCGTCCTCGGTGTCGCCACCGCTCCGCTGGTGGCGGCACCTCCGCTGAGCGTGGTGGCGGGCGTCGTGGCCGAGAAGACCGGCCTCGCCGGCGATGCCGCGATGCATGAGATCGTCGCGGCGATCACGCCCACCGCGTGGCCCGTGATCGCGATGTGCTGCTGGGTGCTGATGCTCGCCGCCGCGGTGTTCACCGCGGTGACCGCGCGGGGCTGGAAGAGCGGCGGCCGACGCTATCGCACCGACGACGCCCACCACGACGCGCATCAGCGTCCCCTCGACGCCGTCGATTCCTGGGACGACCTGTCGCGTGGCACCGATCCGACCCGCTGATCCCGATAGACTGACCGTACGCCGACCACCCCGGAGGAAGAACATGAGCAACTCGATCGCAGACCCTGGACACGGACACTCGCCTGCCGCGTGGACCGCGGTCGTGATCATGCTGGCCGGCGTCGGATTGGCCACGCTGTTCTTCTGCCTCGAGCAGCCGCCCCTGGTGTGGGCGTCCGTCGTCGTCATCGTCATCGGACCCATCGTCGGCTGGATCATGGCGAAGGCCGGCTACGGGGTGAACGGCCCCAAGTACTCGCCGAAGGCTCACTGATGGTCCTCGCCGACCTCACGGCCGGCGCAGTCGAGGATGCTGAACGTCGCGCGCTGACCCGGTCGCTTGCCGAGGTGGAGCGCGATGCACTCGCGCGCCCCGCCGCTCGTGACGCGGTCGCCGCGCTGGCTCCCGCCGAGCGGGTCAAGATCATCGCAGAGGTCAAGCGCGCGAGCCCGTCCCGCGGTGCTCTCGCCGAGATCCCCGACCCCGCGCATCAAGCCGCGCTCTACGAGCAGGGCGGTGCATCCGCGATCAGCGTGCTGACCGAGGAGCGTCGCTTCGGCGGTTCCCTCGCCGACCTCGAGGCCGTCACGGCCCGAGTCTCGCTCCCGGTGCTGCGCAAGGACTTCATCGCCACGCCGTATCAGGTGCTCGAGGCCCGTGCCGCGGGCGCCGACCTGGCGCTGCTGATCGTCGCCGGCATCCCGGTGAAGACGCTGCACGAGCTCTACGCGCTGATCATCGAGTTGGGGATGACCCCGCTCGTCGAGACGCACGACGCGGATGAGCTCGAGGTGGCGATCGACCTCGGTGCGAAGCTGATCGGCATCAACGCCCGCAACCTGAAGACGCTCGAGCTCGATCGCGATCTGTTCGGTCGACTGGCCGACCGCATCCCGTCGACCTCGATCAAGATCGCCGAGTCCGCGGTGCTCGAGCCCGCCGACGTGGCGCGCTACCGTCAGGCCGGCGCCGACGTCGTGCTGATCGGCGAGGCTCTCGTCACCGGCGACCCCGTCGCCACCCTGAACAGCTTCCTGGAGGTCGGATGCGACGTACTGAGCGAGCGGAGCGAGACGAAGTGAGCCTGCGCGACCAGCCCGGTCCCTTCTTCGGGGACTTCGGCGGGCGGTACATGCCCGAGTCCCTGATCGCCGCGATCGACGAGCTGACCGAGGCGTACCACGCCGCGATCGTCGATCCGGAGTTCCGCGCCGAACTGGCTCAGCTCCTCGGCTCGTATGCCGGGCGTCCGTCCGCGCTCACCGAGGTGCCCCGCTTCGCGGAGCACGCCGGCGGTGCTCGGGTGTTCCTCAAGCGGGAAGACCTGAACCACACCGGTTCGCACAAGATCAACAACGTGCTCGGCCAGGCTCTGCTCACCAAGCGCCTCGGCAAGACCCGAGTGATCGCCGAGACCGGCGCCGGCCAGCACGGGGTCGCCACGGCGACCGCCGCCGCGTTGTTCGGCCTGGACTGCACGATCTACATGGGTGAGGTCGACACCGAGCGCCAGGCCCTCAACGTCGCCAGGATGCGACTGCTCGGCGCCGAGGTCGTCCCGGTGACCACGGGCTCCCGCACACTGAAGGACGCGATCAACGACGCGTACCGCGACTGGGTCGCGACCGTCGAGACCACCAACTACATCTTCGGCACGGCGGCCGGTCCGCATCCGTTCCCGGCGATGGTGCGCGACTTCCAGAAGATCATCGGCGAAGAGGCGCGGGAGCAGCTGCTGGCGGATGCCGGGCGGCTGCCCGACGCGGTCGTCGCCTGCGTCGGCGGTGGGTCGAACGCGATCGGCATGTTCGATGCTTTCCTCGACGACACGGACGTGAAGCTCTACGGCGTGGAGGCCGCCGGTGACGGCGTCGACACGGAGCAGCACGCGGCCTCGATCGAGCGAGGCCGCCCCGGCGTGCTGCACGGCGCGAAGACCTATGTGCTGCAGGACGAGGACGGGCAGACGATCGAGTCGCACTCGATCTCGGCAGGACTCGACTACCCGGGCGTCGGCCCCGAGCACGCCTGGCTCGCCGACATCGGTCGCGCGGAGTACATCCCCGCCACCGACGACGAGGCCATGCAGGCGCTGCGTCTGCTGAGCCGCACCGAGGGGATCATCCCCGCGATCGAGTCCGCGCACGCCCTCGCCGGTGCGATGCGCATCGGCCGGGAGCTCGGCCCTGACGGCATCGTCGCGATCTGCCTCTCCGGCCGCGGCGACAAGGACATGGACACTGCGGCGCGGTACTTCCACCTCTACGACGAAGGGGCCGCGGAATGAGCCGCGTCGAGGACGCCATCGCCAAAGCGCACAACGAGGGCCGCGGTGCCTTCGTGGGCTATCTGCCCGTCGGCTACCCCGACCTGCAGACCAGCATCCAGGCCGCGATCACTCTCGCGCGCAACGGGGTCGATGTGATCGAGCTCGGCCCGCCGTACAGCGACCCGGTCATGGACGGACTCGTGATCCAGGAGGCCACGCAGCATGCGCTGGCGGCCGGCTTCAAGATGCGCGACCTGTTCACCGCGGTGGGGGCCATCACGGCCGAGGTCGACGTTCCCGTGCTGGTGATGACGTACTGGAACCCCGTGCTGCAGTACGGCGTCGATCGCTACGCCGACGATCTGCTCGCCGCGGGCGGGGCGGGTCTGATCACCCCCGACATCACGCCGGAGGCGGCAGGGGAGTGGATCGCCGCGAGCGAGCGCACCGGCCTCGACCGCGTCTTCCTCGCCGCGCCGACCTCGACCGATGAGCGTCTGGACCTCGTCGTCTCATCCTCGACCGGTTTCGTGTACACCGTGTCGACCATGGGCATCACGGGTGAGCGCGCCGAGCTCGACCGCGCCGCGCGGGTGCTCGTCGAGCGTCTGAAGGCGCACGGCGTGGGCAATGCCTGCGTCGGCATCGGCATCTCCAACGCTGAGCAGGTGAACGGCGTCACCGAGTACGCCGACGGCGCCATCGTCGGCACGGCTCTGGTGCGTGCCCTCCGCGACGGCGGCCTCGACCGCCTCGCCGAGGTCACCCGCTCCCTCGTCGCGGGCACGCCGTCCGCACAGTTCTCGCTCGACAATTAGAATCGGTCTCATGTCCCTCAGCACCTTCTCCGGCGTGCTCGCCAGCATCCCGAGCCCTCCGAACAACTCCTTCACGCTCGGACCGCTCACGATCCACTACTACGCGCTGTGCATCATCGCGGGAATCGTCGCGGCGGTGCTGCTGACCAACTACCGCCTGACCAGGCGTGGTGCTGAGAAGTGGGTCGTCATCGACATCGCGATCCTCGCGGTGCCGCTCGCGATCATCGGCGCACGCATCTTCCACGTTCTCACCCACCCGAACTTCTACTTCGGCCCGGGCAAGAACACCTGGAACCCGTTCGAGCCCGGTTCGGTGTGGGCGATCTGGGAGGGCGGCATCGCCATCTTCGGTGCGCTCATCGGCGGCGCCGTCGGTGCTTACCTCGGCTGCAAGTGGACCGGGATCCGGTTCTGGACCTTCGCCGACGCCCTCGCGCCGGGCCTGCTGTTGGCGCAGGCCATGGGACGGTTCGGAAACTGGTTCAACCACGAGCTGTTCGGTCTGCCCACCGACCTGCCCTGGGGGCTGGAGATCGAGTCGACCAACCCCGCCTTCCCGCCGGGACTGGCCGACGGCACGCTGTTCCACCCCACGTTCCTCTACGAGGTGATCTGGAACGGTCTCGGCGTCATCTTCCTGCTGTGGGCGGGCAAGGCGCTGCGCCTGCAGTGGGGCAAGCTCTTCGCGGTCTACCTGATCTGGTACAGCGCCGGACGAATCCTCTGGGAGTCGATCCGGATCGACCCGAGCGAGATCATCCTCGGCCTGCGCAGCAACGTCTGGGCCGCGATCATCGGCGTCGTCGTCGGCACCGTGATCATCATCGTGCAGACCCGTCGCCACCCCGGCGTCGAGCCTTCGCCGTACCAGCCGGGGCGCGAGCCCAAGGCTGCGGTACAATCGGACAACCCCGATTCCTTCGTCGATGTGAGTGAGCCTCCCGCCGAAGCGATCACCAACGGAGCCACCGCCACCAGCACCGCTCCGAGCGTCGAAGAATCCGCCCGATAAGGCCGCTTCGCCCCAAGGGGAACATCGCACTGAAAGCGGGCCAACGTCGTCCCCGGTCTCATCCGAGAGCAGTGTCAACTGAGATACGAGGACGGTGACTGGTGTACTTCCAGCCTCCCTACGGCGCCTCCGGCGCTTACCCCCCGAAGCAGGGGATGTACGATCCGGCGTTCGAGAAGGACGCGTGCGGGCTGGCGATGGTGGCCACGCTGCGCGGAACACCGGGCCACGACATCATCGCCCTGGCGCTGGAAGCGCTGCGAAACCTGGAGCATCGCGGTGCGATCGGCTCCGACGCGGGAACCGGTGACGGCGCCGGAATCCTCACACAGATGCCCGACGCCTTCCTCCGCGCGGCCTGTGACTTCCCGCTCCCTCCGGTCGGCGAGTACGCCGCAGGCCTCGCGTTCCTCCCTCGGGAGTCGAGCGCCCGCCGCGAGCAGAAGGCCGGCATCGAGCGCATCGCTCGTGACGAGGGCCTGACCGTGCTCGGCTGGCGCGTGGTGCCCACCGCCAACGAGAACCTCGGCAAGCTGGCCGACGAGGCGCGTCCCGCCTTCGAGCAGCTCTTCGTCGCGGGCGCCGGGGTCTCCGGCATCGCCCTCGACCGGATCGCGTACCGGCTGCGCAAGCGGGCCGGGCACGAGCTCGGCGCCTACTTCGTGACTCTGTCCGCCCGCACGCTCGGGTACAAGGGCATGGTGACCACCCTGCAGCTCGAGCCGTTCTACCCCGATCTTCAGGACGAGCGGTTCGCCTCTGAGCTGGCGGTCGTGCACTCCCGCTACTCGACCAACACGTTCCCCTCGTGGCCGCTCGCGCAGCCCCTGCGGATGCTGGCCCACAACGGCGAGATCAACACCGTCGGCGGCAACCGCAACTGGATGCGGGCCAGGCAGTCTCAGCTCGAGTCCGAGCTGCTCGGCGACATCCGTCCGCTGCTGCCGATCTGCACCCCCGGCGCCAGCGACTCCGCCTCGTTCGACGAGGTCCTCGAGCTGCTGACGCTCACCGGGCGCAGCCTGCCGCACGCGATCATGATGATGGTGCCGGAGGCCTGGGAGAAGCAGCCGGGCCTCGACCCCGATCTGCGCGCGTTCTACGAGTACCACTCGCACCAGATGGAGCCATGGGACGGCCCGGCCGCGCTGATCTTCACCGACGGCACGCTGGTCGGCGCGACGCTGGATCGCAACGGTCTGCGCCCCGGGCGCTGGACCGAGACCACAGACGGCCTGGTCGTCATCGGCTCGGAGACCGGCGTGCTCGAGTTCGAGCCGGAGCGCATCAAGCGCCGCGGCCGGCTTCGCCCCGGCCGGATGTTCGTGGTCGACACTGCGCAGCATCGCATCGTCGAGGACGAGGAGATCAAGCACGATCTCGCCACCCTGCATCCGTGGCGCGAATGGCTGGACGACGGCGCCATCCGGCTGCCTGATCTGCCTGATCGCGAGCACATCATCCATCCGGCCGCCTCGATCGTGCGTCGTCAGCGCACCTTCGGGTACACCGAGGAGGAGGTGCGGATCCTGCTGACCCCGATGGGTCAGACCGGTGCCGAGCCGATCGGAGCGATGGGCTCCGACACCCCGATCGCCGTGCTCAGCGAGCGACCCCGGCTGCTGTTCGACTACTTCACGCAGCAGTTCGCGCAGGTCACGAACCCGCCGCTGGACGCGATCCGTGAAGAGGTCGTCACCAGTCTGCGCCTCGGCCTGGGCCGGGAGCGCAACCTGCTGACCTGGGGTCCGGAGCACGCGCAGAGCGTGACTCTCGACTTCCCGGTGATCGACAACGACGAGCTCGCCAAGATCCGCCACATCGACCGGGTCGTCCCCGGCCGCTGGACGGCGACGATCAAGGGTCTGTACCATTTCGACGCCGGCCCTCACGCTCTCGCCGAGCGTCTCGAGCAGATGTGCGCCGAGGCGGACGCCGCGATCGAGGCCGGTGCGGAGTTCCTGATCCTGTCGGATCGCGACTCGAACAAGGACCTCACCCCGGTGCCGTCCCTGCTGATGGTCGCGGCCGTGCACCACCACCTGATCCGGCGCGAGAACCGGATGAAAGTCGGACTGATCGTCGAGGCGGGTGACGTCCGCGAGGTGCACCACGTCGCCACGCTGATCGGCTACGGCGCATCCGCCGTGAACCCGTACCTCGCGATGGAGACGGTGGAGCATCTGGTGCGCACCGGCTTCATCACCGATCTCGAGCCCGAGCAGGCCGTGCACAACCTCATCCACGCCCTCGGCAAGGGCGTGCTGAAGATCATGTCCAAGATGGGCATCTCGACGGTGTCGTCCTATGCGGGCGCGCAGGTGTTCGAGGCGGTCGGTCTCAGCCAGGAGCTCGTGGACGCCTACTTCACAGGAACCACGACCCGCCTCGGCGGGATCGGCATTGAGGACGTGTTCGCCGAGAACCAGGCCCGTCACGACTACGCCTACCCGGAGGACGCGGCGGCCACCGCGCACGAGCGCCTCTGGACCGGTGGCGAGTACCAGTGGCGCCGGGACGGTTCGCCGCACCTGTTCAGCCCCGAGACCGTGTTCCGTCTGCAGCACTCGACGCGGACGCGCCGCTACGACGTCTTCCGCGAGTACACGCACCTGGTGGACGACCAGGCGAAGTCGCTGAAGACCCTGCGCGGCCTGTTCGAGCTGCGCACGGGGGAGCGGCCCCCGGTGCCGATCGACGAGGTCGAGCCGGTGTCCGAGATCGTCAAGCGCTTCTCCACCGGGGCGATGAGCTACGGCTCGATCTCCCGGGAGGCGCACGAGACCCTCGCGATCGCGATGAACCGCCTCGGCGGCAAGTCCAACACCGGTGAGGGCGGCGAGGATCCCGACCGGCTGGTCGACCCCGAGCGCCGCAGTGCGATCAAGCAGGTCGCGTCCGGCCGGTTCGGCGTCACGAGCCAGTACCTCACTCAGGCCGACGACATCCAGATCAAGCTCGCCCAGGGCGCCAAGCCCGGTGAGGGCGGACAGCTGCCGCCCGGCAAGGTGTACCCGTGGGTGGCGCGCACCCGCCACGCGACGCCCGGCGTCGGGCTGATCTCCCCGCCGCCGCACCACGACATCTACTCGATCGAGGATCTCAAGCAGCTGATCTTCGACCTGAAGCGGGCCAACCCGCAGGCGCGCATCCACACGAAGCTGGTCAGCCAGTCCGGCATCGGCGCGGTCGCGGCCGGCGTCGCGAAGGCGCTGAGCGATGTGGTGCTGGTCTCGGGTCACGACGGCGGCACGGGCGCGAGCCCGCTGAACTCGCTCAAGCACGCCGGCACGCCGTGGGAGCTGGGCCTCGCCGAGACCCAGCAGACGCTGATGCTGAACGGCATGCGCGATCGCGTCGTGGTGCAGGTCGACGGGCAGCTGAAGACCGGCCGCGACGTCGTCATCGGCGCGCTGCTCGGTGCGGAGGAGTTCGGCTTCGCCACGGCACCGCTCGTGGTGAGCGGCTGCATCATGATGCGGGTCTGCCACCTCGACACCTGCCCGGTGGGAGTGGCGACCCAGAACCCGGTGCTGCGCGAGCGCTTCACGGGCAAGCCGGAGTTCGTCGTCAACTTCATGGAGTTCATCGCGGAGGAGGTGCGCGAACTGCTCGCCGAGCTGGGCTTCCGCTCGATCGAGGAGATCGTCGGCCGCTCCGACCTGCTGCGCACGGATGCCGCCATCCGGCACTGGAAGGCCGACGGCCTCGACCTCGCGCCGATCCTGGAGGGTCCGGCGTTCCCGGCCGATGAGCCGCGCCGCAGCGGTCGCTCGCAGGATCACGAGCTGGCGAAGCACTTCGACGTCGAACTGATCCGGATGTCGCACGACGCCCTGCAGTACGGCGACCCCGTGCTCATCGAGCTGCCGATCCGCAACACCGAGCGCGCCGTCGGCACCATGCTCGGTCACGAGGTGACCAGCAGATACGGTGCCGCGGGCCTCGCGAAGGAGACCATCGACATCACCCTGCACGGAACAGCCGGACAGTCGCTCGGCGCGTTCCTGCCCGCAGGCATCGCGCTTCGCCTGGAGGGCGACGCGAACGACTACGTGGGCAAGGGCCTCTCTGGCGGTGACATCAGCATCCGTCCGCCGCGCGAAGCGCCCTTCGAGCCCGAGCACAACGTCATCGCCGGCAACGTGATCGGCTACGGCGCGACCGCCGGCGAGATGTTCATCTCGGGCGTGGTCGGGGAGCGGTTCCTGGTGCGCAACTCCGGAGCGACCGCCGTCGTCGAGGGCGTCGGCGACCACGCACTGGAATACATGACCGGCGGAACGGCCGTCATCCTCGGTCCCACGGGCCGCAACCTCGGCGCCGGAATGTCGGGGGGCGTGGCCTACGTGCACCGCCTGGACACGGCTCAGGTGAACGCGCAGTCGCTGCAGAGCGGCGAGCTGCGCCTCGAGCCGCTCGACCGCGCGGATCTGGAGCTGCTTCGCGGGCTTCTGGTGCAGCACGTGGAGCGCACGGCGTCGCCGATCGCGCAGCGCATCCTCGACGGCTTCGATGCCGCCGCGGATGACTTCATCAAGGTGCTTCCGCGCGACTTCGCGGCGGTGCAGAACGTACGCCAGGAGGCGGAGCAGTCGGGCATCGATCCTGACGGCGACGTCGTCTGGCACCGGATCCTGGAGGTGACCGGTGGCTGATCCCAAGGGCTTTCTCAAGGTGACCGAGCGGGAGCTGCCCGCGCGGCGCCCCGTCCCGGTGCGCATCATGGACTGGAAAGAGGTCTATGAGAAGGGTGACAGCGCCGTGCTGCGCCGGCAGGCGGGCCGCTGCATGGACTGCGGCGTGCCGTTCTGCCACTCGGGATGCCCGTTGGGCAACCTCATCCCGGAGTGGAACGACCTGACCTGGCGCGGCGAGGACCGCTCCGCGATCGAGCGGCTGCACGCGACGAACAACTTCCCGGAGTGGACGGGGCGACTCTGCCCCGCGCCCTGCGAGAGCGCCTGCGTGTTGGGCATCAACCAGCCCGCCGTGACGATCAAGCGAGTCGAGCAGTCCATCGCCGATCAGGCCTTCGACAGCGGCTGGGTGCACCCGCAGCCGCCGGAGCGCCTCACCGGGAAGACCGTCGCCGTGATCGGCTCCGGTCCCGCCGGGCTCGCCGCCGCACAGCAGCTCACCCGCGCCGGTCACACGGTCGTCGTGTACGAGCGAGACGATCGCATCGGCGGTCTGCTGCGCTACGGCATCCCGGACTTCAAGATGGAGAAGCAGCACGTCGACGCCCGTCTCCGTCAGATGGAGGAGGAGGGCACCCGGTTCCGCGCCGGTGTCGACGTCGGCACCGACATCGGATGGGACGAACTGCGCGCCCGCTACGACGCTGTGCTCGTCGCGACCGGCTCCACGGTGCCGCGCGACCTGCCGATCCCCGGGCGCGACGCCGACGGCGTGCACTTCGCGATGGACTACCTCGTGCAGTCGAACAAGGCGACCGCGGGGGATGAGGTCGCCGACCAGATCACCGCCGAGGGCAGGCATGTCATCGTCATCGGCGGCGGCGACACCGGTGCGGACTGCATCGGCACCGCGCACCGTCAGGGCGCGCTGAGCGTCACGAACCTCGCGATCGGGCGCCAGCCCGGGGAGGAGCGACCCGACCACCAGCCCTGGCCGATGATGCCGACGGTGTTCGAGGTCTCGTCCGCGCACGAGGAGGGCGGCGAGCGGGTGTTCCTCGCCTCGACCGTGGAGTTCCTCACGGACGACGAGGGCCGGGTGCGCGCGCTGCGCGTGGCGGAGACCGAGTACGTCGACGGCCGGCGCATCCCGCGAAGCGGCACGGAGCGGGAGATCCCCGCAGACCTGGTGCTCATCGCCATGGGCTTCACCGGACCCGAGACCGACACATTCGAGGGGGGTGCCTCGCCGGTGCAGACCGAACGCGGTACCCTTCGACGGGACGCCGACTACCAGTCGACCGTTCCCGGCGTGTTCGTCGCTGGAGACGCCGGACGCGGACAGTCGCTGATCGTCTGGGCCATCGCCGAGGGCCGCGCAGCGGCCGCGGCGATGGATCGTCATCTGATGGGCTCGACGGTGCTGCCCGCGCCGGTGGCGCCGACGGATGTCGCGATCGGTGTGCAGCCCGCGTAGGCTGGCGACGGCAACGTCGCCGAATCAGATACCCCCTCTACCCTGGAGATGCCGTTGAGACGCGCGAAGATCGTCGCCACACTGGGCCCCGCAACATCCACCTATGAGACCGTGCGCGCGCTGATCGACGCCGGTGTGGATGTCGCCCGGCTGAACCTCAGCCACGGTGACTACACCGTGCACGACGCGAACTACGCGAACGTCCGCCGTGCCGCCGAGGACTCCGGCCGTGCGGTCGCCGTGCTCGTCGACCTGCAGGGTCCGAAGATCCGCCTCGGCAGGTTCGAGGACGGCCCGTACGAGCTCGCGGTGGGCGACATCTTCAAGATCACCACCGAGGACATCGTCGGCAACCGCGAGATCTGCGGCACGACCTTCAAGGGCCTGCCGCAGGACGTCAAGCCCGGTGACTTCCTGCTGATCGACGACGGCAAGGTCCGTGTCGAGGTCGTCGAGACCGACGGCGTCACCGTGACCACGCGCGTCGTGGTCGCCGGTGCCGTGTCCAACAACAAGGGCATCAACCTGCCCGGCGTCGCCGTCAACGTCCCCGCGCTGAGCGAGAAGGACGAGGACGACCTGCGCTGGGGTCTGCGCACCGGGGCCGACATCATCGCGCTGTCGTTCGTGCGGGATGCCGCCGACGTGACCCGCGTGCACGAGATCATGGCCGAAGAGGGCGTCAAGGTCCCCGTCATCGCCAAGGTCGAGAAGCCGCAGGCCGTCGACAACCTCGAGGAGATCGTCGACGCGTTCGACGGAATCATGGTGGCGCGCGGTGACCTGGGCGTCGAGCTGCCGCTCGAGGCCGTGCCGATCGTGCAGAAGCGCGCGGTCGAGCTCGCACGAGCCATGGCCAAGCCGGTCATCGTCGCCACCCAGATGCTGGAGTCGATGATCTCGAGCCCGGTCCCGACCCGGGCCGAGACCTCGGATGTCGCCAACGCGGTGCTCGACGGTGCCGATGCAGTGATGCTC
Organism: Microbacterium sp. NPDC057659; assembly: GCF_042799915.1. Lineage (NCBI taxonomy): Bacteria > Bacillati > Actinomycetota > Actinomycetes > Micrococcales > Microbacteriaceae > Microbacterium > Microbacterium sp. NPDC057659. The sequence goes on from NZ_JBHVHU010000001.1 coordinate 442,094, forward strand.
TCCGGCGAGACGAGCGTGGGGGATTACCCCGTCGTCGTCGTGGAGACCATGGCGCGCATCATCGAGTCGACCGAGGAGCACGGCCTGGAGCGCATCCAGCCGCTGCGCAACAAACCGCGCACCCAGGGTGGCATCATCACGCTGGCCGGCGAGGAGGTCGCGGAGTTCGTCGAGGCGAAGTTCATCTGCGTCTTCACGCAGTCCGGCGACTCGGCTCGTCGCATGTCGCGTCTGCGTCCGCGCATCCCCATGCTCGCGTTCACGCCCGAGCCCGGAATCCGCCGCCGCCTGGCGGTCTCCTGGGGCATCAGCGCAGCCCTCGTCGACGTCGTGGAGCACACCGACCTGATGTTCCACCAGGTCGACGAGTACCTGCTGGGCAACAAGCTCGCCGTCGAAGGCGACAAGGTCGTCGTGATCTCGGGTTCCCCTCCCGGGATCATCGGCTCGACCAACGACATCCGCGTCCACCAGGTCGGGGATGCGGTCGGCGGAGCGGCGCCGGTCTACAAGTCCAAGAACTGATCGCTCGAGAAGGGCGGGGCCGCCGGTCCCGCCCTTCTCCGTGCGATAAAGTCGGTCAGGGCCGGCGTGGCGGAATGGCAGACGCGGAGCACTCAAAATGCTTTGTCGAAAGACGTGTGGGTTCGAGTCCCACCGCCGGCACATGTGGGATCCGGGGCGCCCGGAGGGTGTCCCGGATCCCGCATACGAACAGCAGAGCGGGACTCGAACCAGCGGGCGAAGCCCGCGTGGGTTCCGGTTCCGCGTCGCGGGAGGCTCGGCGCAGCGCGAAGCGATGCGGTGAGTCGCGACGTGGCCCCACCGCCGGCACAAGTACAACAGATAGGATTTTCCCCGTGACTGAAGAGCAGCAGCCTGAGCAGCCCACGGCATCCGCCCCGCGACGCGTCGTCGTCGCCGAGGACGAGTCGCTGATCCGCCTCGACATCGTGGAAATCCTCCGCGACAACGGCTTCGACGTCGTCGGCGAGGCCGGCGACGGTGAGACCGCCGTGGCGCTGGCGACCGAACTGCGCCCCGACCTCGTGGTCATGGACGTCAAGATGCCCCAGCTCGACGGCATCAGCGCCGCCGAGAAGCTGCACAAGAACAACATCGCTCCCGTCGTGCTGCTGACCGCGTTCAGCCAGAAGGAGCTCGTCGAGCGCGCCAGCGAGGCCGGCGCCCTCGCCTACGTCGTCAAGCCGTTCACCCCGAACGACCTGCTGCCCGCGATCGAGATCGCGCTGGCCCGCCACGAGCAGATCATCACGCTCGAGGCCGAGGTCGCCGACATGGTCGAGCGCTTCGAGACCCGCAAGCTCGTCGACCGCGCCAAGGGCCTGCTGAACGAGAAGATGGGCCTGAGCGAGCCCGAGGCGTTCCGCTGGATCCAGAAGGCGTCCATGGACCGCCGCCTCACGATGCAGGACGTCGCCAAGGCGATCATCGAGCAGCTCGCTCCCAAGAAGTGAGGCGATGCCCGCCGGCGCGGCGCGTCAGGCGGGCAGATCCTTGATCATGTTCGTGATCCGGATCGTCGAGCACCGGCGACCCTGATCATCGCTGACGACGATCTCGTGCACGGTGATGCTGCGCCCCAGGTGGATCGGGGTGCACACGCCCGTCACGACACCGCTCGTCGCGGACCGCGTGTGCGTGGCGTTGATGTCCACGCCGACGGCCAGCTTCCCGGGGCCCGCGTGCAGATTCGCGGCCATCGAGCCGAGCGACTCGCCGAGTACCACGTAGGCCCCGCCGTGCACGAGCCCGACCGGCTGGGTGTTCCCCTCCACGGGCATGGTGCCGACGCTGCGCTCGACCGAGAACTCGGTGAACTCGATCCCCATCTTCTCGGCCAGCGCCCCCATGCCGCGCTGCGTGGCCCATGCCAGACCGTCGGTCGTGCTCGTGTCGCTCACTCGTCCTCCTCGGCGCATGTCCGTCGCCCTCGTTAGGCTGACAGGGTGACGGACTCCGCAAAGCCTACCCTCATGGTCGTCGACGGCCATTCGCTCGCCTACCGTGCGTTCTTCGCCCTTCCGGTCGAGAACTTCACCACTCGCGACAACCAGCACACGAACGCCATCTACGGCTTCCTGTCGATGTTCGTGAACCTGATCAAGGCCGAGCAGCCGACGCACCTGGCGGTCGCGTTCGACACCTCGCGCCATTCGTTCCGCACAGACGAGTACCCTGAGTACAAGGCCACGCGCTCCGAGACGCCGAGCGAGTTCCGCGGTCAGATCCCGCTGCTGCAGGACTGCCTCGCCGCGATGTCGGTGCCGGTGCTGACCAAGGAGGGCATCGAGGCCGACGACATCCTCGCAACGCTGTCCGCGCAGGGCTCCGCGCAGGGCTACGACGTGCTCGTCGTCTCCGGTGACCGCGACACGATCCAGCTGGTCAATGACGAGGTGACCCTGCTGTACCCGTCGGTGCAGGGCGTCTCGCAGCTCAAGCGCTACGACCCGGCCACCGTGCAGGAGCGTTACGGCGTGCGCCCCGAGCAGTACCCCGACATCGCGGCCCTGGTCGGCGAGACCAGCGACAACCTGCCCGGCGTGCCCAAGGTCGGTGAGAAGACCGCGGTCAAGTGGCTGACGCAGTTCGGCACCCTCGACGAGCTGCTGGAGCGCTCCGGCGAGATCAAGGGCGTGGTGGGCGGCAACCTGCGCGACCACATCGACGACGTGCGCCGCAACCGCAAGCTGAACCGCCTGCTCACCGACGTCGAGCTGCCGCTCGGCCCTGCCGACCTCGCGGTCGCACCGATCGACGCTCAGGCCGTGCGCGACATCTTCGCGCGCCTCGAGTTCCGCACCCTGCTGCCGCGCGTCTTCGACGCCGTCGGCGCGCACGACGAGGATGCCGAGACTGCGGCCACCGTCCAGCTGCCCGAGGCCGTGCAGGCGAGCGCATCCGAGATCGCGACCTGGCTGGCCGCGCAGGAGGGCGAGGTCGCAGTGACGCTCGTGCCCGGTGCGCGTCCGACCCGCATCGGCGTGGCGACGACGACCGAGCTGCGCGAGGGCGACTGGGACGACACTGCGGCCGCGGCGCTGCGCGAGTGGCTGGAGTCCGACGCTCCGAAGGCGCTGCACGACGCCAAGCCGCAGGTGAAGGCGCTGACCGCCGCCGGCATCCGTCTGGGCGGTCTCGCGTACGACACCAGCCTGGCGGGCTGGCTGCTGCGACCGAGCTTCCCCGACAAGACCCTCGGCGATCTCGTCGAGCGCTATCTCGGCGAGAAGCTGCCCGAGTCCGACCCCTCGCAGCTGGTGCCCGAGACCGACGGTGCGACCCCGTCGCAGGAGGCCTGGTTCACGCTGCGCACCGCGATCGCGCTGCGCGACGAACTGCCCGAGTCCGTCGCATCCGTCCTCACCGACCTCGAGCTGCCCACGCTGCTGACGCTGGCCGACATGGAGGTCGCGGGTGTCGCGGTCTCGCACGACGTGCTCTCCACGTTCTCGGCCGAGCTCGGCGCCCGCGCCGAAGGCATCGCACAGGACGCGTACGTCACGATCGGACGCGAGGTGAACCTCGGCTCTCCGAAGCAGCTGCAGGAGGTACTGTTCGAAGAGCTCCAGCTGCCGAAGACCCGCAAGACCAAGACCGGGTACTCGACGGATGCCGCGTCGCTGGCCGACATCCAGGAGAAGAACCCGCACATCTTCCTCGAGCAGCTCTCGCAGCACCGTGAGGCGACGAAGCTGCGGCAGATCATCGAGTCGCTCGACAGCGCGATCCGCGACGACCACCGCATCCACACCACCTACGTGCAGACCGGCAGCCAGACCGGCCGGCTGTCCAGCACCGACCCGAACCTGCAGAACATCCCGGTGCGCACCGAGGAGTCCCGCCGCATCCGCAGCGCGTTCCAGGTGGGCGAGGGGTACGAGACGCTGCTGACCGCCGACTACTCGCAGATCGAGATGCGCATCATGGCGCATCTCTCCGGCGACGAAGGACTGATCGAGGCCTTCAACTCCGGCGAGGACCTGCACCGCTTCGTCGGTGCGCGGGTGTTCGGCGTCGACCCGTCCGAGGTCACCTCGCAGATGCGCACCAAGGTGAAGGCGATGTCGTACGGACTGGTCTACGGGCTCAGCGCCTTCGGCCTGTCCAAGCAGCTGCGCATCGAGCAGTCTGAGGCCAAGGGACTGATGACCGAGTACTTCGCGCGCTTCGGCGCCGTGCGCGACTACCTGCGGGCGTCCGTGATGGCGGCCAAGGAGGTCGGCTACACCGAGACGATCTTCGGTCGGCGGCGTCCGTTCCCCGATCTGTCCAGCCCGAACCGCGTGCTGCGCGAGAACGCCGAGCGCGCCGCGCTGAACGCGCCGATCCAGGGCAGCGCAGCCGACATCATGAAGATCGCGCTGTTCCGCATCCACGACGACCTGCGCGAGCGGGAGCTGTCCTCCCGCGTGCTGCTGCAGATCCATGACGAACTGGTCGTCGAGGTGGCTCAGGGGGAGTGGGACGCGGTCGAGAGCATCGTCCGCGACCGGATGGGCGGCGCAGCCGACCTGTCCGTCCCGCTCGACGTGCAGGTCGGACGCGGCGGGGACTGGAACGAGGCCGCGCACTAGGCTCGAACGCATGACTGATTCACGCACGCCCTCGGCGATCGATCAGGTCGCCGAGGAATGGGTCGACGAACTCGTCGATCTGTCGCCGGTGCTGGCGACCTACATCGGCCGCAACGAGGCGAACGGCCGCCTGGACGATCTCAGCCCCGAGGGGCACGAGAAGAGCGTCGAGGCGACTCGCCGCACGCTGGCGGCACTGCAGAAGCTCGAGCCGGTCGACCACATCGACGAGGTCACCCAGGCCGACCTGTCCTCCCAGCTGGAGCTCGATCTCGAGCTGCACGATGCGCAATGGCATCTGCGCGACCTCAATGTGATCGCCTCGGCGGCGCAGGACTTCCGTCAGGCGTTCGACCTCATGCCCACGGCGACCGCCGATGACTGGTCCGTCGTCGCCGAGCGCCTCGCGGCGATCCCGCAGGCGCTGCGCGGCTACACCGCCACCCTGCGCGAGGGCATCGCGCAGGGCGTCGTCCCCGCACGCCGCCAGGTGGCCGAGGTCGCGACGCAGATCACTCGATACACCGCGGACGACGGGTTCTTCGCGTCGTTCGTCGCCGGTGCGGCGCCCGAGGACGGCCAGCTCCCGGCGTCGCTCGCCCGCACGCTGTCCGACAACGCCGGTGCTGCGCGCGTGGCGTACGACCAGCTCCGCGACTTCCTCGCGACCGAGCTCGCGCCGGTCGCCGGTGAGGACGACGCGGTGGGCCGCGAGCTCTACGCGCTGAACTCGCGCCGGTTCCTCGGTGCGACGATCGACCTCGACGAGACGTACGAATGGGGCCGCGAAGAGCTCGCCCGCATGATCTCCGAGCAGGAGTCGATCGCGAACGAGATCCTGCCCGGTGCGACCGTCGAAGAGGCGGTCGCGCACCTCGATGCCGACGCATCGCGCCGCCTGGTCGGCACCGACGCGCTCCAGCAGTGGATGCAGCAGACCAGCGACCGCGCGATCGCCGAGCTGGGAGCCACGCACTTCGACATCCCCGAGCAGATCCGTGAGCTCGAGTGCATGATCGCCCCCACGCAGGAGGGCGGGATCTATTACACCGGCCCGACGGACGACTTCTCCCGCCCCGGTCGGATGTGGTGGTCGGTGCCGGAGGGCGTCACCGAGTTCGACACATGGCGCGAGCTCACCACGGTCTACCACGAGGGCGTGCCCGGTCATCACCTGCAGATCGCGCAGGCGACCTACAACCGCGCCGAACTGAACAGCTGGCGCCGTCTGCTGGCCGGAACCTCCGGTCACGCCGAGGGCTGGGCCCTGTACGCGGAGCGGCTGATGGAGCAGCTCGGCTACCTCGACGACCCCGCCGATCGCCTCGGCATGCTCGACGGTCAGCGCATGCGCGCCGTGCGTGTGGTGCTCGACATCGGGGTGCACCTGCGCAAGCCGCGCCTGGACGGCGAGGGCGTCTGGGACCACGACTACGCGCTCGAGATGATGCGCCGAAACGTGAACATGTCCGACGAGTTCCGTCAGTTCGAAGTGAACCGCTATCTCGGCTGGCCCGGACAGGCGCCGTCGTACAAGGTCGGCCAGCGCATCTGGGAGCAGGTCCGCGACGCGTACCGTGCCGAGCGCGGAGCGGACTTCTCGATGAAGGAGTTCCACAAGCGCGCGCTCGACATGGGCGGCGTCGGCCTCGACACACTGCGCACCGCGCTGCTCGGCTGAGAGCCGCATCCTGATCCGCGGGGATCATCCGGGAATGCCCGGGTGGTCCCCGCGTTGCATTCGTGTGAATACGAAGGGGACTTCATGGACGTGGAATTCGGGCTCGGCACCTTCGGCGACATGTCGACGGCGCTCGACGGCACCCCGCTCAGCGGAGCACAGACCATCCGCAACGTCGTCGCGCAGGCGGAGCTTGCCGACCGGCTCGGCGTCGACTACTTCGCGGTGGGGGAGCACCATCGCCCCGAGTTCGCGATCTCGGCGCCCGAGATGGTGCTCGCCGCGATCGCCGGCCGCACCGAGAACATCAAGCTCGGCACCGCGGTGACCGTGCTCTCCTCGGATGACCCGGTGCGGGTGTACGAGCGATTCGCGACCCTCGATGCGGTCTCGAACGGCCGTGCCGAGCCGGTGCTCGGCCGCGGATCGTTCACCGAGTCCTTCCCGCTGTTCGGCTATGACCTGCGCGACTACGAGGCGCTGTTCGAGCAGAAGCTCGACCTGTTCGCCGAGCTCGTGAAGGAGCAGCCGGTGACCTGGTCGGGCACGATGCGTCCCGCACTCGAGAACGCCGATGTGTTCCCCAAGACCGAACACGGCCTGCGCCCCTGGGTGGGCGTGGGCGGCAGCCCCGAGTCGATCATCCGCGTCGCGCGGTACGGCTTCGGACTCACCCTCGCGATCATCGGGGGAGCAGCGTTCCGCTTCAAGCCCCTGGTGGATCTCTACCACCGCGCTGTCGACCAGTTCGGCACCGAGGTGCGCCCCATCTCCGCGCACTCGCCCGGTCACGTCGCGGACACCGACGACGAGGCCTGGGAGCAGGCGTACCCGGGCTTCGAGGCCATGAACCGCACGATCGGCCGCGAGCGCGGCTGGGCGGCGTACAGCAGGGCGCGGTTCCAGAACGACGTCGGTCCGATGGGCGCCACCTACGCGGGTTCGCCCGACCGGGTCGCGGCGAAGATGGCAGAGACGATCCGCACCCTCGGGCTCGGACGCTTCGAGCTCAAGTACGCCACCGGCACGATTCCTCATGAGCACCTGATGCGCAGCATCGAACTGTACGCCACCGAGGTGGTGCCGCGCGTCCGTAGGCTGCTCGCCGACGACTGAGCGGGACGGCTCGGAGGCGTCGTCCGTCCTAGGATGAGGGGATGCCCGACAACGTCGTCCCGAGCCGCCGCTCCCTGGCGTCGCGCCTCGACGCTCTTCCCCTCACGCGCCGTCACGCGCGGATCCTGGCCGGCTCCGGCATCGGCTGGGCGCTCGATGCGATGGATGTCGGACTGATCTCGTTCATCATCGCCGCGCTCGCCCAGCAGTGGGCGCTCACACCGACCCAGCTGGGTTGGATCGCCTCGGTCGGCTTCATCGGCATGGCCATCGGCGCGAGCGTCGGCGGGCTCCTCGCCGACCGCTACGGGCGTCGGCAGGTGTTCGCCCTCACCCTCCTCGTGTACGGCGTCGCCACCGGCGCCAGTGCTCTTGCGGCGGGCGTGACCGGTCTGCTCATCCTGCGCTTCGTCGTAGGGCTCGGTCTCGGTGCCGAGCTGCCTGTGGCCTCGACCTACGTGAGCGAGCTCGTGCCGGCGCGCATCCGAGGCCGCCTGATCGTGGTGCTCGAGGCGTTCTGGGCCGTCGGATGGACCGCGGCCGCGCTCATCGGCTTCTTCGTGATCCCGGCCTCCGAGAACGGCTGGCGCTGGGCCTTCGCCCTCGGTGCGATTCCCGCGCTCTACGCGGTGATCGTGCGCTGGGGGCTCCCGGAGTCTCCGCGCTGGCTCGCCGGCCGCGGGCGGATCACGCGCGCGCAGCGGATCGTCGAGACGTTCGAGAAGGATGCCGGGATCGTGCTGCCCCCGGCGATCAACAAGGAGCCCGACACGCGACCCGTCGCCGTGACGACGGCCGCTCGGCTCGCAACCCTGTGGAATCGGGAGTTCCGGCTGCGCACCGTCAGCATCTGGCTGGTGTGGTTCTGTGTGAACTTCGCCTACTACGGGGCGTTCATCTGGATCCCCAGCATCCTCGTCGCGGCCGGGTACGATCTGGTGCGCTCGTTCGGCTTCACGCTGATCATCACGCTGGCGCAGCTGCCCGGCTATGCGGTCGCGGCCTGGCTGATCGAGGTGTGGGGCCGCCGCACCACGCTGTCGGTGTTCCTGGTCGGGTCGGCGGCGTCGGCTGTGCTGTTCGGCACAGCCGGAAGCACTGCGATGATCATCGGCGCAGGCATGGCGCTGTCGTTCTTCAACCTCGGGGCCTGGGGCGCGCTGTACGCGGTCACGCCGGAGATCTACCCGACGTCCCTGCGCGGGACCGGCGCAGGATGGGCGGCCGGCGTCGGTCGGATCGCATCGATCTTCGCGCCGCTCCTGGTTCCGACGATGCTCGAGGCCGGTGGTACGCCGTTGGTGTTCACGGTGTTCTCCGCCTTCTTCGTCGTCGCAGCCATCGCCGCGTGGGGACTCGTCGACCGCCGCGGAGCCGGCCTCGACGATCGCTGAAGCATCGTCGAAGTCGCAATAGGCTGGATGGATGGCAGCAGTGCGTTTCGTGGCGATCGGTGACTCGTTCACCGAAGGTGTGGGCGATGAGCTCCCCGACGGTCGGGTTCGAGGCTGGGCCGACATCGCTGCGCAGGGCTGGGCCGACGCGTCGGGCGAGACGATCGAGTACGCGAATCTCGCCATCCGCGGCAAGCTCGCCTGGCCGATCGTGGAGCAGCAGCTCGAGCCGGCACTCGCACTGCGTCCCACGCATCTCTCGTTCAACGCCGGCGGCAACGACATGCTCCGCCCGAAGGCCGACATCGAGCACATCGCCGATTCGTTCAGCCGCGTGCTGCGCCGCTGTGACGAGCAGGGGGTGACGATGATCGTGCTCTCCGGAGCGAACCCCAGCGGGCAGCTGCCGCTCGGCAAGACGATCCAGGCCCGCGGCGACGAGCTGTCCGCGGCGGTCATGCGCAGGTTCGAGGATCGGCCCGACGTGCTCAGGGCGCTGAACTGGCCGGACGGCGAGCTGTCCACGCCGCCGTACTGGTCGGAGGATCGGCTGCACATGAACGCCGCCGGGCATCACCGGGTTGCAGCACGGGTGCTGCACGCGCTCGGCTACGAGCCGCCGGCACAGTGGTGGGCCGCTCCCGCTCACGGTACGGCAGGACCGACGGGCGTGCAGTACTACCGCGAGTTCGTCGGCCCCTGGATCAAGCGTCGTGTGACGCGGACGTCGTCCGGCGACGGGCGTGCGGCGAAGTACCCGACGTGGGTGGAACGGGCGCCACAGTGACGAGGAGCGCAAGAGGGCACCTGCCCAGGCGCATCCTGCAACTGGTCGGGGGTGTGCTCGTCGCGGGCATCGGGATCTCCTTCATGATTCGCGGCGGCATCGGTGCGGCGCCCTGGGACGTGCTCGCGCAGGGCATCGCGACGCGCGTGCCGCTGAGCTTCGGAACGGTCAGCGTGATCCTCTCGCTGCTGGTGCTCCTGGCGTGGATCCCGTTGCGCCAACGGCTCGGTGTCGGCACGATCGTCAACGCGCTGGGAGTGGGAATCGGCGCGGATGCCGGTTTCCTGTTCGTCCCCGACGTCGATGCGCTCTGGCTGCGAATCCTGTTCTTCGTGATGGGTCTCACGCTGTTCGCGGTGGGCTCGGGCCTGTACATCGGTGCCCGCTTCGGGCCGGGGCCGCGGGATGGTCTGATGACGGGGCTGCACTCCCGGTTCGGGTGGCCGCTGTGGCTGGCCCGCACGATCGTGGAGCTCTCCGCACTGGCGCTCGGATGGATCCTCGGTGGTGTGGTCGGCATCGGCACGGTCGCGTTCGCGCTGCTCATCGGGCCGATGGTCCAGTACTTCCTGCGCCTCTTCGCCGTACGCACGTCCTCGGGCGGGACCGCGGGCGATACGGTCCAGGGGCGGACCACGGGCCCTCGGACCGACGAGATCCCGATGGTCGGCTGAGCGGTGGACCTCTGGGAGATGCGCCGCCTCGACGGCGGCACGGTGACTCTGCACGACGCGCGGCGGAACGAGCGCCGGACGGTGCGACTCGAGCCGTTCGAGATCGGCGTCTTCGCCGTCACCCAGGAGCAGTTCGCGGAGGTGCTCGGCGTTCCCGCGACGCATCCGCGTCGCCCGGCATCCGATCTCAGCTGGCTGCGCGCGATCCGGTTCTGCAACGCGGCCTCGGAGTGGGAGGGGCTGGACGCCGCCTACTCGTTCGACGGCGAGGACGTCACCTGGCACGTCGACAGCGACGGATACCGGCTTCCCACCGAGGCGGAGTGGGAGTACGCCTGCCGCGCCGGGTCGACAGGCCCGCAGTACGGCCCGCTCCCGGTCATCGCGTGGACGGGGGCGGACGGGGTGCGCGCCCCGCAGGATGTCGGATTGCGGTTGCCCAACCTCAACGGGCTGTTCGACACGCTCGGCAACGTGTGGGAGTGGTGCTGGGATCTGCTGGACCCCGCCCGGTACGACGACTACCGGGTGTTCCGCGGTGGCGGATTCGACGACGATGCCTGGAGCGTTCGGGCATCCGTGCGCCGCGGCGGAGGGCCGCGGATGCACCACGACGACGTCGGCATGCGACTCGCGCGCGGCGGTTTCGATGCGGTGGATGCTGCGCAGGGCTGGTCCGCCCGCGTGGATGTGGAGCGCGGCGGCAGAGGGGGCGCACGACCGTTCGGCTGGACGCCGCGAGGCTGATGCCTCAGGCCACCGACCGGATCATGTAGCGGTTCGGATCCTCGGAAGGCGCGAAACCGTACTGCGCGTACAGTCCGTGTGCGTCGGCCGTGGCGAGCATGATGCGCTTGACGGTGGTCCGTTCGATGTCGGCGATGACCCCGTCGACGAGCATCTTGCCGACGCCGTTGCCGCGCTCGGCCGGGTCGACGAAAACATCGCAGAGCCACGCGAAGGTGACGGCATCCGTCACGACACGCGCGTAGGCGACTTGGCGGCCCTCGGGATCCAGGACGGCGTAGTTGCGGGAGCTGTCGATCGCGTCATCCTGCATCTCACGGGCCCGACCACGCGCCCAGTAGGACTGCTCGCTCAGCCACGTGTGCACGCGGTCGCGGTCGATGTCGGCGAGATCGGAGGAGAAGCGGTAGGCGGTGGTCACGCTTCATCCTAAGAGCCGGCGCATCCAGTGGGGCCCGTCACTGCCCGGGAGTGTCGATCAGGTGCCAGGCCGAGATCTCCAGCGCCGTGTCGGGCACGATGTCGAGCTGCACCGGCCAGGAGCCGCGGTCAAGCCCGGGCAGGATCGCGGCATACATCGTGCGGGCGACGAGAGCGCCGTTCGTCGAGTTCGCGTTCCAGCTCACCGACATCGACGCGTATCCCTTGGCGGGTATCTCGATCCGCGCGGGGCCCGGGTCGGAGGCCATGTAGGAGGAGCCCGGCTCGATCTTCACCGGCAGGTCGTGGCCGTTCTGGTCGGCGAAGGCGATGTCCGCGTATCCCTCGAGGACGCACGGGGTGTCGCTGGAGTTCATCAGCTGGACCTCCTGCACGCGGTGGCCGAGGCCGGCATCCGAAGCCCCGATCAGGAGCGTGGCGCGCTCGGCGGTGCACCAGTCGTCGTCCAGGACGGGGCTATTCACCCCGGGCGCGGCCGTCGGCGGCGGCGTGCCCGGCTTCTGCGGGTCGGGATACGCGCCGTCCGCGACCGAGAGTCCCTGTGCCTCGGCGCTCTTCTGAGCGACCTCCGAGCGCCACGCCGAGGTGCCCGCGACGCCGAGCACGGCGAACAGGATCAGTGCAGCGAGGAGCGCGGCGGCGGCCGTCGCGATGCCGGGACGCTCCGGCGCGCTGCCCCGCATCCACCGGGCGAGCGCCACCGCGGGGATCCAGCCCTGGACCACACCCCAGTACGCACCGCTGAGAGCTGCGTCGACACCGGCGCTGAGCAATGCGCGCCACCCGGACCTCGGCATGTCCGCGAGCACCGAGGTCGCATCGGTCGCCAGACCGAGGACGGTCCCTGCGATGATCACGGCGAACCAGATCGCCATACCGGGGCGTCGGCGTGCGCCGTCCAGGCGCAGCACGAAGAAGACCACGGTCACGATCACTGCCGCCGTGGTGAGGAGCGCCAGCACCGACCATGGCATCGGCCACGAGAATCGCGCGGAGCGCTGTGGCGCGACGGCCAGCAGGCTGAGCGCCCGGGAGACGTAGACGTTGGACGCCCCGATGACGTGCAGCCAGCCGCTCAGCATCCACAGCGCCGCCGCCAGCGCTCCAGCGCTGAGCGCGCCCCGCAGCCAGCGCGACGACGCATGCGCAGGAACGGCGTCCGCGCCGAGGCGCCCGTCTGTGATCGTCATCGTCGCGGACGCTCCGGGTCGAGTCCCATGCGGATGCGGGTGCGCTTGCGCTCGATGCTGATGAAGGTGATCCCGAGCGCCCAGAGCGGCAATTGCGTGGCGAACGCCCACCGGAACGCCTCCAGCGAGTACGTCGCCGGCGTACCGGCGCCCTGCAGGTCGAGGGTGAGGCCGATCAGGAAGATCGCGATGAGTGCGGCGAGGAAACCGCCGGAGTTGGTGAGTCCGGTCGCGGTGCTGAGCCGGTGCGCCGGGTTGTGCGTGCGGGCATGGTCGAACGCGATCATCGAGGCGGGGCCACCCGCGGCGAGCGCGACGACGAGCACGATCAGCAGCCACATCGGCGCGGGCCCCGACCACAGGATCACGGCGAGCCACGCGACGACCTGCACGAGGACGCTCGGGATCACGAGCGCGCGTGAGCGGCGCGTGGGGATGCGGCGGGACAGCTCACCGAGCAGGGGGCCGAGCGCCATCGCGACGACGACGTTGAGCGACAGCAGCGATGCGGCGGCGGCGTTGCTGAGCCCCTCGCCTGCGGTGAGGAACGGCATTCCCCAGAGCAGCAGGAACGCTGTCCCCGCGAACGGGGTGGTGAAGTGCGACCAGAACGCGAGGCGGGTGCCGGGGTGCGCCCATGCCGCGCGGATGCCCGTGCCCGTGTCGATCGCCGAGGTCACGACGCGGATCGCCCCGGTGTCGGTGTCCACCGAGACGTCGGCCTTCCGCTCCGGTGGGTGGTTGCGGATGATCGCCCAGACCAGGATCGCGAACAGCACTCCGAGGCCGGCGATGCTGCCGAAGGTGATCGACCACGACGTCGCGTGCAGCAGCGCCGCCAGCGGGATCAGCGCGAGCAGCTGTCCGCACTGGCCGACCAGTCCGGTCAGCTGCACCATGAGCGGCCCGCGCTGCGCGGGGAACCAGGTGGCGACCAGTCGCAGCACGGCGGGGAAGATCGCCGCGTCTCCGGCACCCAGGAGCATGCGGGCGATCAGGGCGACGCCGATGCTGGGAGAGACCGCCATGACGAACTGGCCTGCGGCCATCAGCAGCATCCCGACCGCCATGATCGGTCTGGACCCGTAGCGATCCAGCAGCACACCGATGGGGATCTGCATGCCGCCGTAGACGGCGAGCTGCACGACCGCGAACAGCGACAGCGTCGCGGCATCCGCGTTGAAGCGGTCAGCGGCGTCGACGCCCACGGCGCTCAGTGAGGCGCGGTTGGTGATGGCCAGCATGTACGCGGCGACGCCGACACCCCAGATCAACCAGGAACGCCAGCCGGGGGTGGAGACAGGGAGCGCGCGCGTCACGCGATCGACTCTAGTCCTGCAGGTCTGCGGGGATACGCGACCAGATGACCAGATCGACGCGTCCGTCATCGGTGAAGCCCGCGTTTCGGGCGGTGCCCTCTCGCCGGAAACCGGCCTTCTCCGCGGCGCGCAGCGATGCCGCATTCCCTGGTGCGATGCGCAGCTCGACGCGCTCGAAGCCGTGCTCGAGGATCAGCGCGCGGGAGAACGCCTCGACGGCCCTGGGCATCAGGCCCCGCCCGCGGAACGGAGCCGCCGTCCAGAACGACAGCTCGCAGGTCATCGCCCGCCAGTCCACGCGCTTCGCGTCGACGCTGCCGGCGAGCGCACCGTCGAACCGGATCGCGCGCACGATGCCGCCCCCGCTCTCGCGCATCTGCTCCGAGGTGACGGTGCACCACTGCTCGGCAGTCGCGAGCGGGTAGGGATCGGGCACGGGCAGCCAGCGACGCAGGGCGGCGTCCGTGAACGCCCCGACGAGCGCCGGTGCGTCGCGGAGGCTCAGCGCCTCGACTCGGATGCCGTCGTCCGTGGTCAGGGCGATGTCGGGGAAGGCGGGCACGGATTCAGTCTGCCGGATGCCGGGTCGGATACTCTCTGGGGAGTGAGCCTGTTCGCCTCGACCGCTGAGCACTACCGCCGTCACCGTTCGGGTGTACCCGGGGAAGTCGCCGAGATCCTGGCAACCGCGGCGCCACAGGGGTCGCCCCGTCGCCTGCTCGATGTCGGCACTGGTCCCGGTTTCGTGATCGACGCTCTGCTGCCGTGGTTCGACGAGGCGATCGGTGTCGATCTCGATGCTGATCTGCTCGCGGTCGCTCGCCAGGAGCTGCCCGGGGATCGCGTGCGCCTCGTGCAGGCGCCCGCGGAGTCCTTCGATCTTCCGGAGTCGTGGTCGGCCCACCTCGTGACGGTGTGCCGCGCGTTCCATTGGTTCGACCGTCCCGCGTTCCTTCGTCACGTCGCGGATCGGATGGCACCGGATGCCGTGCTGGCCGTGTTCGGCGACCAGAGCATCTGGGCGGGTGGTGAGGAGTGGAAGGACCGCACGCGAGAGGTCGTGCAGGAGATTCTAGGGGAGCGGCGTCGAGCCGGGGCCGGCACCTACGACCGGCCCGCAGGACGCTTCGAGGACGAGATCGCCGGGGCGGGGTTCCGCGCGGTCACCACGACGCGGGTGCCGGTGGTCCGGACCAGGACGGTCGACAGCGTGATCGGGCTGATGCACTCGATGTCGTTCGCGTCGCCTGCGGTGCTCGGGGATCTGGCGGAGGAGTTCGATCGCAGGCTGGGGGAGCGCCTGGCGCCCCTGACCGACGCGGACGGCCTGCTCGTCGATCACAACGAGTTCCACATCATCCTGGCCGCACGGCCGTGACGGTGTCGGTGCCGTCTGGCATGCTTCGACGATGAGCGCCGCAGCAGTCCTGGAACTGATCGTCCGACGGATCGACGACGCGCGCCTGGGCGCGTACGGCGTTCACGTGCTGGTCGGTGATGACGAGGCGCAGCACCGATGGCGCAGCGACGATCGGGTCAACATCTACTCGGACTCGAAGGGCGTCTGCGCGCTGGCGGTCGGCATGGCGATCGACGAAGGGGTGCTGACGCCGGGGACGCGCGTTCCGGAGCTGCTCCCCGACCTGGAGCTCGGCCCCGGTGTGGACCGGGTGACGATCCTCGACCTGCTCAGGATGACGAGCGGCATCGACTTCGAGTGGTTCGGCAGCCAGCCGGCACCGTGGCCCGACCTGGCTCAGGAGATCGCGCGGAGACCCGCGGAGCAGACCGGCTCGCGGTTCCAGTACAGCGACGCGAGCACCTACCTCGCGATGCGGATGCTCGGTGCCGCGGTCGGCGATGTGCGGGATTGGCTCATGCCACGGCTGTTCGATCCGCTCGAGATCCACAATCCGCAGTGGCACCGCTGCCCGAACGGCTGGATCATCGGGGGCACCGGCCTGGAGCTGCGCACGGAGGAGCTCGCCAGGATCGGCCGGCTGCTTCGCGACCGAGGGCGCTGGCGGGATCGCACCCTGGTAAGCCCTGCGTGGGTCGATCGGATGCACCGTGACTGGGTGCCGACGCCGCACTACAGCGACTACGGGATCGCCGTGTGGCAGGGACCGGGCGACTGCTGGCGCCTGGACGGTCTCTATGGACAGTACGTCGTCGTCGACGAAGCACGCGACGGTGTCGTGACGATCACCGCGCATGAGGAGACCCGCGATGCGCTGCTCGCCGAGATCGCGGCATCGGCCATGGCAGCCGCGGCACAGCCGTCGGGTACGCTCGCGACATGACGTGGGTGCAGGTCACAGCTCCGACGCGCCGAAGCGCGCTGATCGCCAGCGCGGTCGGGCGTGTGTTCGCAGCACGCGCCGCGGCCGAGCGCCGCGAGATCGACGTCCCCGAGATGGACAGCGGTGAGATCTGGCAGACGGATGACGGCGCCGTGACCGTCTGGGCGATGCCGCGCGCGGGGTCTGTCGTCCTCGCCGACGTCGACGGCACCGCCGTCTCCTGGCCGCAGCTCGACGCTCTCGCCGCAGTGGCGGGCTGGTCCGGAAGCTGGGAGTTCAGCTCGTTCGAGGGCGAACCCCGCATGGCTGCGCTCGCGACAGAGGCGGCTGCCCGCCGCGTCGCGACGAAGATGCGCGTCGACGTGGCAGGCGTGCCGGCCCCTGCCGGCATCCGCCTGGTGCCGATGACCGACGCGGACTTCGAGACCTATCGTGCAGTCGCCGATGAGGATTACGCGCAGGAGCGATTCGCATCGGGGTCGGAGTCGACGATCGAGGCGTCACGTCGCGTCGCCGCGGAGCAGATGGCCGAATATCTGCCCGACGGCCCGAGGACGGCCGGGCAGCGGCTCTGGACGGTCCGCGATGAGGCGGGTGAGGGGGCGGGCATCCTCTGGGTGGGCTTCGACGACCACGCAGGCTTCATCTACGACATCTCGCTGGACGAGGACCGGCGTGGGCAGGGGATGGGCACCCAGACGTTGCGGGCGGCGGCAGCCGAGACCGCGAGCGCAGGCCTCGCCGTGCTGGCGCTGAACGTCTTCGGGAGCAACGAGGGAGCGCGCCGGCTGTACGCGCGCGAGGGCTATCGCGAGACCGAGATCCTGTGGTCCGCCCCGATTGCCGGGTGACCGCGGTGTCGTCCCTGGACGAGCTCGAGACCGAGCGCCTCACACTGCGACGGCAATGTGAGGACGATGCCGGCGTGTTCCACCGGATGTGGACCGAACGCGATGAGCGCGTCCCTGCGCACCGGAGGATCGACGCCGACGGGCACCCGGATGTGCAGGACATCGCGGCGCACATCCGAGGCCAGGACACGTCGAGGCCGGGTCTGCTCACCGTCGTGCTGCGCGAGAGACGCGAGGTCATCGGCTACTGCGGCATCGTCTGGGACGGAGACCAGCCCGAGCTGGCCTTCGAGCTTCTGCGCGCCGCGCACAACCGCGGGTACGCGACCGAGGCTGGTCGCGCCGTGCTCGACTGGGCGCGTGCCGCAGGGTACTCGCAGCTCGGAGCATCCGTCTGGGACTGGAACCTCGCCTCTCGTCGTGCGCTCGAGAAGCTCGGCTTCCACGAGACGGGCGTCGTGACGAAGGAGAGCGTTCACGGACGGTCGCTGATGACCGTCCGTGAACTCTGACTCGGAGTCAGCCGCGCAGGTGCCGCGCGTAGAACGCGGCCGCGTGCGGCCCGGCGGATGCCGGAACCCCGGTGTGCCCGCCCATGTTGGCCAGCAGCGCCTTCTCCTCTGAGCCGAAGGCGTCGAAGAGATCCAGCGCCATCTGACGGTCGTTGCCCTCGTCATCCCACTGCAGCAGGACGTGCAGCGGGATCGTGACACCGCGGGCCTCGGCCATGATCGAGCGGGGCACGTAGCTGCCGGCGAACAGCCCGGCCGCGACGATCCGCGGTTCGACGACGGCGAGGCGGACGCCGATCGAGATGACGCCGCCGGAGTAGGCCACCGGCTCGCGGAACTCCGGCTCCGCGAGCAGCACCTCGAGCAGCGCCTGCAGTTCGGGGACGCCCTGATCGACGAGGGGCAGGATGAGCCGATCGACGATGTCGTCGGTGACCGGCTCTCCCGCAGCGAGTGCCTGCCGCAGGTCGGCGCGTGCCTGATCGACGGTCGGGATGCCGGGACGTTCCCCGGTGCCCGGCAGCTCGATGGTGGCGCATGCGAACCCCTGCACTGCCGATGCCTGGGCGCGGCCGCGCAGGCGCGGCCGCATGCGAGCGATGCCGCCGGGATGCCCGAGCAGGATGAGGGGAACCGGCTCATCGGCGGAGGCGACCGGGGGAGTCCAGAGGATGCCGGGGATGTCGCCCAGCAGGAAGTCGCGTTCGAGGACGTCGTCCTCGAGGAGGTTCTCTGAGGTGAAGTTCATGATCGTGCCTTTCGGGAGCTGAGATGGTGCTCCCGGACGACCTATCGCCCGACCGTGACCCCGGAGGGGAGCACCCATGTCGTCGTGTTCACGGATACCACCTCCTCGCTCTGTCGCACGGCTGCAAAAGACTAGCAGCACGCAGGCCCAGGTGGCAGATCACGGCAGCGCGCGGACGAGCACCAGCGACCCTTCGAAGACGGGCTGGGAGCGCAGCGCGCCGTGACGGCGGTCCCAGGCCCCCGAGGCGATCGCCGTCCGAAGCGCGCTGGTGTACTCCTCGTCCTGAGCGGGGGAGAGGAAGCTCCACGCCGAGCATGCGGCGCGGGCGGCGGGTTCGAGTAGAGCCTCGGGGCGGCCGTAGTAGGCCTCGTTGAATCCGTCCGTGCAGTCCCAGGGGATCGGCACCGGTTGCACGGAGACGTCACCGCCCAGCCCGTCCCGCAGCCGGTCCATCGCCGGGTATCGCCGTCGCTCGGTTTCGATCACTCCTGGCGCGTACTCGCCCAGCCACGACCGGTCGAGCAGATCGGGATCACAGGTCAAGACGACGACGGGGCCACGCGTCACCCGGCGGACCTCGGCGAGCCCCGCCTCGAGATCGCCCCACTGATGCACCGAGAACGTCGTCATGGCCGCGTCGAACGAGTCGTCCGGGAAGGGCAGCTGCTCCGCGACGGCGTCGATCGCGGCGCTCAGGTGCGATGGGCGCTGACTGCGCATGGTCGCGGAGGGTTCGACGGCCGTCACTTCGAGGTCGACAGGTTCGTAGTTGCCGGCGCCGGCCCCGATGTTGAGAATCGTGCGAGCGTCCCCGAGCGCCGTGCGGATCGCCTGTGCGATCCGTGGGTCAGGACGCCGGTACGCGTCGTATCCGTTGCCCAGAAGACCGTAGTCCGCGTCACCGGCGCTGCCGTCCCGCGTGCGTGTCCGATCGTCTGTCATGTTCCGATCCTCCCGTTCAGTCGAAAGTCGCCGGCATGCCGAGTTGCTCTCGGAGCCGCTGGGCGAAGGGGGCCCGTTCCTCAGAGGAAACCCATCGGGCCTCCTCCTGACGCTGGTAGAGGCGGTCATCCGTGTGACGCGGGAACACGTGCACGTGCAGATGCCATACGTCCTGGCCGCCGGCCGGCTCGTTGTGCTGCCGGATCGACGTGCCTTCGCATCCGTAGGACGAGCGGATCCCAACGGCGATCTGCTGCGTCAGTTCCCAGACGGCCTGTCCGTCGGCAGGGGAGAGGTCGTAGAGGTTCTCCACGTGAGCCCGGGGGATGACGAGGACGGCACCCGGGTTGCCCGGCCACCACTTCGGAGCGATGCGTGCGAACGCGCGCTCCGTGACGGCGATGATGTCGGACGGCAGGTTGCGATCGTTGAACAGTCCCCGCTGGATGCCGCAGAACGGGCACGTGTAGTCCATGGGCTCATGCGTGGTCGGGGGCACGTGGACTGCTCTCGTAGTTCGCTGGGGCACCGGGCCAGGCTAGCGGGGTGCGATCCAGTGCGCCGTGTAGCGCCAGAACAGCCGTCGGCGCATCCGCGCACCGGGCAGTTCTTCGACGAGGACTGCGCGGACCTCATCGAAGGTCTCGTCGGGCTCAGCGGTGGGCGCGCGCATGGCGGCCGGGGGAGCAGAGGCCAGACGCGGGTGTCGGACGAAGCCGATGATCGGATTGAGCACCAGCGAGGCGACGGAGCGAGGCAGATCGGCGCGCGTCTCGGCGGCGACGCCCACGATCACGACTCGGCCGCCCGGGCGCAGCGCCCGCTTCGCCTGCCGCAGGGTCGCTCGCAGCGGCATGTGGTGCAGGGACGCCACGAAGACGATCAGGTCGTATGCCGCATCCGGCTCGTCGCCGAACCTGCGCTCCTCGACGCGCACGAGGTCGGATGCTGCGAAGCGGGCTTTCGCCGTCGCTGCGGTGCCGGGGTCCGGTTCGAGCCCGATGACCTGGGGGAGCACCTCGGACAGTCGGACGACGAGGTTCCCCGTGCCGCATCCGACATCCAGTGCCGTTCGCCCGCCCGCGCGGCCGACCGCCCGGGCGTGTCGCAGGACGTACCGTGCGAAGGCGTCGTTGTGCGACCACGGATGCGCGGCGTTGAATCTGCCGACGGCGGCCAGGAGACGTCGCATGAGGTGAGAGACCGACGGCCGGGTCAGCGGGAGCCGCCCTCGAGCGCCAGACCGACTCCGAAGCCGATGATCGCGGTGCCGGCGACCCCGTCGATCGTCCGGGCCACGCGCCGCCGCTGAAGCCACTGCGTGAACCGCCTTGCCACGAGGACGAGCAGGGTCAGCCATACTGTGCCGAGCAGCACGTGCACGCCTGCGAGAGCGAGGCCCCACGACACATGCGGTGCGCTCTCAGGGATGAACTGGGGGAGGAGGGCGACGTAGAACGCCCCCATCTTGGGGTTCAGCACGTTGGTGAGCGCCCCCTGTGACCACCCGCGGATGAACGAGTCGTCGACGGCCGCGGGTGCCGCATCGGTCGCGATATCCCCGGAACCGCGGAACGCGGACCACAGCATTCGACCGCCCACCCACACCAGATACGCGGCCCCGACGAGTCGGACAGTCTCGTACACCTGTGCGGAGGCCAGCAGCAGTGCGCTGACCCCGACCGCCGCCAGGAGCCCCCACAGCAGCGTTCCCGCCTGGATCCCTGCGATGACGCCGAAGGCCCGTCGTGGGCCGGTCACAGCGGCGCTGCGCAGCACGAGGGCCGTGTCGAGACCAGGCGTCACGGTGAGCACCGCGACGACGAGGGAGAACGAGAACAACACGGCGACGGAAGGCAGCACAGACTGAGCCTAGTCGTGGCGTCGGCCGCCGCTGCCGTCGCCTCATCGCGCTACATTGACGGGATGACCGCCTTCGTGAAGTCAGTCACCTTCTACTGTGAAGAGCCGCTCGTCGTCGCAGCATTCTGGGCGGCGGCCCTGGGCTCCGATGTCGACGAGGACAGCACACCGGAGCGAGCATGGGTCGAGCCCGCAGGATGGGGAGGACCGAGTCTCTGGTCCCGCCGCGTCTCATCTCCGAAGACGGCGAAGAACCGACAGCATTTCGACCTCAGAGCGATCGGTGATCTCACCGACGAAGTCGAGCGTCTCCGACGGCTCGGCGCCACTCAGGTGCGCGTGTACGAGGATCACGTCGCCATGGCCGATCCCGAAGGGAACGAGTTCTGCGTCGAGGCCTGACCCGACGGTGCGGTGAGATCCTCCGGTGAGTGGTGCGGTGGCAGAGCGGCTCGGGGAGCGCTTCTCTCGCTCATTCTGACATAATGTGCATTATCGGACTTTCCGTGTTACTCAACCCTCGGCCCGTCCATTAGTCTGATTCCCAGTCACGGTGAGGACTGACAACCCTCAGCTCCGCAGGAGCAGCCGGGCTCGCGCGTCCGGCGTTCACCGACGAGAGGCCGACGGTACGTCGGCGAAGGTGTGGTGGCACCGCGATCTGGCCCCCGCCCGCACCTCCAGGGCTTCCGCATCCTGGAGGAATCATGAAACCACCCGTACCATCTCGGACTCTCGCTGCAGAGCTCACCCGCGCCGAGCCCGGCTCAGAGGTCCGGCTGCAGGGCCACGTGCACCGCAGACGCGAACTCGCCACCGTGAGCTTCCTGGTCATCCGTGACCGCTCAGGTCTCGCGCAGGTCGTCGTGCGCCCCGATGAGATCGCCGCGGCTGGTCTTCCGCCTGAGGAGACCGTCGTCGACATCGTCGGCATCGCCACCGCGAACGCGCATGCTCCCGGTGGAATCGAGGTCACCGCTCCGGTGGTGACACTGCTCACCGAGCCCGCTGCGACGCCACCGGTCGAACTGTGGCGTCCGGCTCTCACCGCCGGGCTGCCTACGCTGCTGGACAACGCCGCCGTGACCTGGCGTCACCCGGCTCAGCGCGCCAGATGGGAGATCGCCGCAGCGAGCCTGCAGGGTTTCCGCGCCACGCTCGACGCGGCTGGCTTCACCGAGATCCAGACGCCCAAGCTCGTGGCATCCGCCACTGAATCGGGCGCCAACGTCTTCCCCGTCGACTACTTCGGACGCCCGGCATTCCTCGCGCAGAGCCCGCAGTTCTACAAGCAGCAGCTCGTCGGCGTCTTCGAGCGCGTCTACGAGGTCGGACCGGTGTTCCGCGCCGAGCCGCACGACACGGTCCGGCACCTGTCCGAGTACGTCTCTCTCGACGTCGAGTTCGGCTTCATCCGCGACCATCACGACGTGCTCGCGATGCTCCGCACGGTCCTGGCGGGGATGTCGGACGCGATCCGCGTGCAGGCGTCGGACGCGGTCGAACTGCTGCAGGTCCGCCTTCCCTCGATCCCCGAGGAGATCCCGACGATCCACTTCTCCGAGGCGTTGAGGCGGGTCGGTGCTCCTGAAGACGAGCCAGACCTCGCCCCGGAGCACGAGCGGCTCCTGGGTGACTGGGCACTGCAGGAGTTCGGCAGCGACGTGCTCGCTGTCGAGGGATATCCGATGCGCAAGCGTCCGTTCTATACGCATCCGCAGTCCGACGACACCCGGTGGAGCAACAGCTTCGACCTCATCTTCCGCGGGCTCGAGCTCGTGACCGGTGGCCAGCGCCTGCACCGGTACGGCGACTACATCGCGGCACTCGCGGCACGGGGCGAATCGCCGGCGGCGTATGAGGAGTACCTGCAGGCGTTCGCGCACGGCATGCCTCCGCACGGCGGCTTCGCCATCGGGCTGGAGCGTTGGGTCGGACGACTGCTCGAGGCGCCGAACATCCGAGAGGTGACGCTCTTCCCGCGCGACGTGCACCGCCTGACGCCGTGAGATCGCTCTGGGCTGGGGACCGGCCTGGTCCTCAGTCCAGAGGACGCGCCACTCCCCTGTCCGGCGCTGAGGATCCTCGTCAGTCGCCATAATGAGACGGTGACCTCCGCCCTGACGCGTGTCCTTCTTGCAACCGCCTTCGTGAGCGCGCTCGCGGCGCTACCCGCCTGCTCCGCCTCGTCGGGTGATGCTCCGGCCCCGCACTCGTCGGACGCGGCGTCCACGCCATCGGCGCCGGCGTCCGCCGACGACCAGTCGCCGGAGCTCGCCTTCCGCACCTGGCTCGCGGCCAGTCGCGAACCGGATGCTGCCGTCGCCTGCAGCTACCTGACGGATGCCCTGGTCGACCGGATGCTCGCAGAGATGAAGGCGTCCGGCCTGCCGGCCGCCGACTGCGCGGAGATGATCGAGAGCACCGCGGCGATGTACAAGGCGACGGGGCAGTCCGCGGACGTCGAGATCGACACGGTGTCGGCGACAGCCGACACCGCGGAGCTGAGCGTCACCTACGTCAGCGGGTCCTGCGGCAGCGTCGTCATGGAACGCGCATCCGCGCAGTGGGTCATGAACGAGTACTCCGAAGAGGACTGCTGAGCAGGACGTGATGCCGGCTCTCGGCTCGGCCCTTCACACGCCCGCGCCGACACCGTGGATCCACTCGTTCGCTGCGGCCGGATAGAGCGGAACAGCGAGCTCGGTGTCGTCGAGTGGCCGCCATACGACCGGGACCACCGATCCGTCGGACTCCGTCAGCGTCCCGCCCTCGGGGCCCGGCGCGGGGTCCAGCGTCCCCCGGTACAGCGCGACGACCTCATGCCCGAGCTCGCCGTTGAGGCGGAAGATGTTCTCGACCATGCCCAGGAATGTGAGGTCGACGATGCGAGCGCCGAGCTCCTCATCCACCTCGCGGATGACCGCTTCGCGATGTGTCTCCCCCAGCTCCACACTGCCGCCGATCAGCCGGTGGAATCCCTCAGCGTTCTCGTCGGTCTTTCCGTTGACGCTCACGAGATGTTTCGTGCCGTCGGCGTTCGGGGCGACGAGCATGGCCTTCACACGGATGTAGGAGCGATCGATCGGCATGCTCCCATCATTCCGCGTTCGCGGCGTTCTGTTGATCCAGGCCGATGAACGCACGGAACTCCGCAACTCCGTGGACGGTGATCGGCTCCCCGCGCACGAAGTCGTCCGGATCCAGTACCAGGCGCTGATTGATCGCGGCCTCGCCACGGCGACTGAGACGCTGCCGACCGTCCGCTCGATAGCCCACCTTCCGGCTCACCGCGAGGGATGCCGGGTTGTCGGCGAACGCTGCCGAGGTGATCTCCTCAGCATCCAGATGATCGAAGGCGAACGCGCAGATCGCCTGCCGCATCCGCGTGCCGATGCCGCGGCCGTGGTGCGCGAGACCGAGCCAGGAGCCGGTCTCGCCCGTCCGCGTCACCAGATAGTCGTGCGTCGTGAACCCCTGTGTGCCGACGATCTCGCCGTCATACTCGACGGCGAGATCGAGCGCCCAGGCATCCGTCGACCACCTCGTCCGGGTCCCCCAGTGATACTGCACGAAGTTCGTCGGCAGCGTGTCCGCCGACGCGTCAGTCCACGGGTAGGAGAACGGCATCCGATCCGGATCGTGGACGCCTGCGGCGGCCACGTCGATCAGAGTCGGCAGCACCTCGTCGGTGATCGGCAGGAGCACGAGGGGGCCAGCCTCAATTCGCAGCCCGAATGGCGGGAACGCGCTTCTCAGATCCATGCGGACCACTCTGCCGCATCCGTTCCGGCTATTGCGCGCGGTACTCGGCGAGCAGGGTTGTCACGATGTCAGCCTTGGCCGCGGTCCCCCGTCATCGTTCGTCGAGATCTGCGGGCAGCTGGGTGGTCAGGATGTTCGTCGCCTCGTCCAACGTCGCGACGATCTCCGGAGCCACGGTCGAGTGGAGCTCTGGATAGTCGCGTTCGCCGCGGCTCGGATCGATCCGGTAGGCCAGACGCTCCTCGCCGAGTGAGAACCGCGCGTCGACATCCGCCTTGTTCCCTCGTGGATCCTGACGATGCCACGCTCCGTCGAGCCAGATCGCGACGAGTCCGTGCACCACGAAGCCGTCGTCGTCGCCCAGCCGCTGATAGCAGAGGCCGGCAGGGATGCCCTCTGCGCGAAGCAACGCGGCCAGAAGGACCGACTTCGCGTAGCAGAGGCCCACACCTTCGCGGAGGACTTCCGATGCGGCGAGCGTCACGCGCGGATCCTGTACGTCGTAGGAGTGAGCGATCCTGTCCCGCACCCACTCGAATGCAGCCTGCGCGAATGCGGGATCCGCGGGGTTGCGCGCGCGCAGCGAGGCAGCCAGCGCCGCCACCTCGACGTCATCGCTCTGCACCAGTGCGTCGTCTGCCAAGTACTGCGCCGGGTCGGATGCCCTCAGCGTGAGGCTCATCCCTGCAGCACCCGCGCTATTGCGAGCAGATGTGCGCTCTGGTCGCGGATGCCCGGTTCCGCGGACGCCGCACGGGCGATCGTCATCGCGGCGTCCTGAACCGCCTGGTCGAGGTCTCGAGCCATCTCGAGGAACAGGCCTGCCGGCCCCTCGACCCCGACGACCTCGAGCACCTCCAGCCCGGCCGCTTCGGCCTCACCCTGCAGTTCCTCGGCGGTGTGGAAGTGTCCGGCGGGGAATCGCAGCCCCGACACCGGCGTGCCGTCGGCGATCAGTGCGCTCCACTCCCCCGGGATCGGCGAAGGAACTTCCCGCCCCAAGGACGCGGCGCCGAACGCGACATATCGCGACAGCCCGGCCGCGAGAACCATCCCACCGGGGCGCACGACTCTGGCCGCCTCACGGATCGCGGTCAGCCGGTGCTCGAGAGACGCCAGGTGGTACAGCGGCCCGAGCATCAGCGCCGCATCGAACGAGTCGTCCTCGAAAGGCAGGTTCCGGGCATCCCCGATCCGCGCCTGCACGCCGGCCTCGAGCGCACTCTCGACGTGCCGTGGCACCGGCTCGATCAGCTCGACCTCATACCCGTCGCGCTGCAGCGCGACGGCGTGCGCTCCCGAGCCGCCGCCGATGTCGAGCACCCGCCCCGCTGGCACGTGCTCGCGAATGAGTTCTTGTGTGCGACGGAACTCCAGCGGCCCCTGCGCAGAGCGTGTGGTCAGCCGCACGCTCTCATCGAAGACGTCGCCGTAGTAGGTCTGGATCCGCGCGTCGATGTCCGTCTGCGAAGGCGTCATGAACGGATGTTAGCGAGTCGCACGCTGCCGCGCGGCCTCGTAGAGCATCAGCGTGGCCGCGTTCGATGCGTTCAGCGAGCTGGCCGAACCCCGCATCGGCACGCGGACGGTGACGTCCGCAGCCTCGCGCCAGCCGCGCGACAGCCCGACCGTCTCGTTCCCGATCAGCACCAGGGTCGGCTGCGTGAAGTCGTAGTCCCAGACATCGACGTCGCCGTGCTCATCGGTGGCGACGACCGACACGGGCACGCCGGCGGCCTTTACGTCGGTGATCCAGTCCAGCACCGGGCCCTGGGATGCCGCGCGCACCGCCGGCGTCGCGAACAGCGACCCCGTCGACGAGCGCACCGACTTCGGGTCGTACACGTCCGCGGCGTGGCCCGACACGACGAGCCCGTGTCCGCCGAAGGCGTCTAGCGACCGCAGGATCGCGCCGACGTTCCCGGGCTGCGTCGGCCGGTCGAAGACCATACCGAGGAAGTCCGCGGGCGTCGGGATGCGCGAGAAGTCATCCGCCGGCATCCGCACGATGGCGATGGCCTCAGCGTCTCCATCCTCCTTGCCGGAGAGCTCGGCGAGCAGATCCGGGCTCATCGCGATGCCCTCGCCGGCCTGCGCCACGACGTCCTTGGCCCAGGGCGACAGCTTCCGCTGCCCGTCGAACACAGCGGTCTCGATCGTCCAGCCGTGCGCGATCGCCTGGTTGATCGGGCGCACGCCCTGCACGATGAACAGGCCGTCGCGCAGTCGGCGGTTGCGGTTGTGCAGCAGCGCCTCGATCAGCTGGAAGCGGGCGTTCCGGGTGGAGATCTTGAGTGTCACCGATTCAGGATCCCACGTACTGGGCGAGATGCTGACCGGTCAGGGTGGACCCGTCGGCGATCAACTGCGCAGGAGTGCCCTCGAACACGACCTTCCCGCCGTCGTGCCCGGCGCCAGGGCCGAGGTCGATGATCCAGTCGGCGTGCGCCATCACGGCCTGATGATGCTCGATCACGATCACCGTCTTCCCGGAGTCGACGAGGCGGTCCAGCAGACCGAGCAGGTTCTCGACATCCGCGAGGTGCAGCCCCGTGGTCGGCTCGTCCAGCACGTAGACGTCGCCGCCTTCCGCCATCTGGATCGCCAGCTTGATGCGCTGCCGTTCACCTCCGGACAGCGTCGACAGGGGCTGGCCGAGCGTGAGGTACCCGAGGCCGACATCGGCCATCCGATCCAGCATCTTGACGACCGCGGGGATCTTGGCCTCTCCCCCGGCGAAGAACTCCTGCGCCTCGCGCACCGGCATCTCGAAGACCTCGACGATGTCCTTGCCGGCGAGCTTGTAGTCCAGCACGGCGGGCTGGAACCGCTTGCCGCCGCAGTCCTCGCACGGCGTCTCCACCGTGTCCATGAACCCCAGCTGCGTCACGATCACGCCCGACCCCTTGCACGACGGGCAGGCACCCTCGGAGTTCGCGCTGAACAGCGCGGGCTTCACGTCATTCGCCTTCGCGAAGGCCTTGCGGATCGGCTCGAGCATCCCGGTGTAGGTGGCGGGATTGCTGCGACGGGAGCCCTTGATCGCAGTCTGGTCGATCGACACGACGCCCTCGCGCCCTGCCACCGACCCGTGGATCAGCGAGCTCTTGCCCGACCCCGCTACGCCCGTGACGACCGTGAGCACCCCGAGCGGGATGTCGACGTCCACACTCTGCAGGTTGTTCTCGTCGGCGCCGCGCACCTCCATCGCGCCGTTCCCATCACGCACAGCATCCTTGACGGATGCCCGGTCGTCGAGGTGCCGCCCCGTCAGGGTGTCGCTGGAGCGCAGCCCCTCGACACTCCCCTCGAAGCAGATCTCCCCGCCGGCGGTGCCCGCACCCGGACCGAGGTCCACGATGTGATCGGCGATCGCGATCGTCTCGGGCTTGTGCTCCACGACCAGCACCGTGTTGCCTTTGTCGCGCAGCTGCCGCAGCAGCCCGTTCATCCTCTGGATGTCGTGCGGATGCAGGCCGATCGTCGGCTCATCGAAGACGTAGGTGACATCGGTGAGCGAGGACCCGAGGTGCCGCAGCATCTTGATCCGCTGCGCCTCTCCCCCGCTCAGGGTGCCGGATGGGCGGTCCAGGCTGAGATAGCCGAGACCGAGCATCACGAACGCGTCCAGGTTGGCGCTGAGCGCCGCCAGCAGAGGCCCCGCCCCCGGCCTGTTCAGATCGCGCACCCAGTCGGCGAGGTCCGTGATCTGCATCCGGCAGGCGTCTGCGATGCTGATGCCGTCGATCTTCGACGAGCGCGCACCCTCCGTCAGCCTGGTGCCGTCGCACTCCGGGCAGGTCGCGAACGCGGCCGCGCGCTCGACGAAACGACGGATGTGGGGCTGCAGTGCGTCGAGATCCTTCGAGAGCATCGACTTCGTGATCTTCGGGATCAGCCCTTCGTAGGTGATGTTGACCCCGCTGACCTTCACCTTGGTGATCTCGCCGTAGAGGAAGTTGTGCCGCTGCTTCTCGGTGAAGCTCGAGATCGGCTGATCCGCCGGATAGAACCCGGACTCGGCGAACTGACGCACCATCCATCCGTCCGCGGTGTAGCCCGGCACGAGGATGGCGCCGTCGTTCAGTGACAGACTCTCGTCGACGACCTGCGTGAGATCGAGGTCCGACACCGTCCCCCGCCCCTCGCAGCGTGGGCACATGCCGCCGAGGTAGATCGCATCCTTGACGATCTTCTTCTCACCCTTCGGGCCGGTCATCACGCCGCTCGCCTGCTGGGTGGGGATGTTGAAGGAGAATGCCGTCGGACCGCCGATGTACGGCTCGCCGAGCTTCGAGAACAGGATGCGCAGCATGGCGTTCGCATCCGTCACGGTGCCGACGGTCGAGCGGGGATTTGCGCCGAGGCGCTCCTGGTCGACGATGATCGCCGTGGTCAGCCCCTCGAGCACGTCCACGTCGGGGCGCGGCACCGACGGCATGAAGCCCTGCACGAACGCGCTGTAGGTCTCGTCGATCATGCGGCGCGACTCGGCGGCGATCGTGTCGAAGACCAGCGAGCTCTTCCCCGACCCGGACACTCCCGTGAAGACGGTGAGCCTCCGCTTGGGGAGGACGAC
This sequence comes from Microbacterium sp. NPDC057659, assembly GCF_042799915.1. NCBI lineage: Bacteria > Bacillati > Actinomycetota > Actinomycetes > Micrococcales > Microbacteriaceae > Microbacterium > Microbacterium sp. NPDC057659. The sequence continues at coordinate 471,610 of NZ_JBHVHU010000001.1, forward strand.
GCTGACGTCCTTCAGATTGTTCTCACGGGCCCCCTCGACGCGGATGCTGTCGTGGGCGTCGGCGATGTTCGTCATCGTCGTCCTCTCGGGGTCAGGCGGCCTGCTGCAGACGCACCATATTGCCCGCCGGGTCGCGGAACGCGCAATCACGGATGCCGTAGGGCTGATCGATGGGCTCCTGCACCACATCGGCGCCCTTGGCCTCGATGGCGGCGAACGCCTCGTCGACGTCATCCGTCGAGAGCACGATCCCGCCGTAGCTGCCCTTGGCCATGAGTTCGAGGATCGTCGTACGCTCCGCGTCGTTGATTCCGGGATCGACGGCGGGCGGCGTCAGCACGATCGCCGTGTCGGGCTGACCGACCGGTCCGACCGTGATCCATCTCATCTGCTGGTAGCCGACGTCCTTGCGCACCTCGAAACCGAGCACGTCGCGGTAGAAGGCAAGGGATGCTTCGGCGTCGATGTGCGGGAGGAAGCTGGCATTGATCGTGATGTCCATGTCGTCGACGCTACGCATCCTCGACGGCATCCGCTTCTCGATTCCTGATCGGTCTTGTGGCCTGCTTCTCGACCCACGACGGGATGCCGGGCCCGAGACCCGGATCCTCCTTGTAGGCGCTCGGCGGCCTGCCGACAAGCTCGGAGAACCGGGTGCTGAAAGTGCCCAGCGAGGAGAAGCCGACCTCAAAGCACACGTCGGTGACCGACAGATCACCGCGGCGCAGCAGCGCCATCGCCCGTTCAATGCGTCGTGTCATCAGGTATGAGTACGGCGATTCGCCGAAAGTCTGCTTGAACCGCCGGCTGAGATGCCCGGCGGACATGTGCGCTCCCCTGGCCAGCGCCTCGACATCGAGCGGCTGGGCGTACTCGCGGTCGATTCTGTCGCGCACCCGGCGCAGCACGACCAGCTCGCGCAGGCGGGCGTCATCGGGCGTCACAGTCACCTCACGATCCTGGCACGGGCGCGCGGAGTTCCACGGTTTGGAAACCGCAGCCACTACGCTGTACTGAGCCTCACAGGAGGTTCCCAGAAAGGAAACATCATGTCTGATGCTCTCTCGGAAGCGAAGGGCTTCGTCAAGTCCGTCCGGGTCTTCCTCGCCGTCTCGGGCGCCATCGCGCTCATCTCCGGCCTCATCCTGCTCATCTGGCCCGGCAAGTCCGCCGTGATCGTGACCGCGATCATCGCCGCGTACCTGATCGTGGCCGGCCTCGTCTACATCGCGCTCGGCATCTTCTCCAAGGAGAAGGGCGGCTGGTCGCGCGTGGGCCACATCGTGCTGGGCCTCATCTACATCGTCGCAGGCGTAATCGCGTTCACGAACCTCGCCGCAGCGGCAGCGACGCTGGCCTTGGTGGTCGCCATCCTCATCGGTGTGAGCTGGATCATCGACGGCATCGTCTCGCTCAGCCTGCTGAGCAAGGCCGCGTCGAAGACGTGGACGGTCATCTACGCGATCCTCAGCATCATCGCCGGAATCGTCGTGCTGTTCTCCCCGATGTTCGCCGCCGTCGTGCTGTGGTGGATCCTGGGCATCGCCCTGGTCGTCCTCGGCATCGTGCAGATCGTCCGTGCGATCACGCTCGGCAAGGACGCCAAGGAGATCGAGGACACGCTGAAGAGCGACGCCTCGGTCTGAGCAGTCCGCTCATGAGAATGGCCCCGTCCGATCGGACGGGGCCATTCTCATGTCTGCGATGTGGTCACTCAGCCGCGAAGCCGGAGGTGTCGCCGACCAGGCGCGTGTTGTCGGCGGGCACCGGGTCGACAGCGGCCTGTGCGACCTCGGCGGCGAACTCCGACACGTTGTAGAGCTTGCCGGCCGACTCGCGACGCTCCGAGATCGCGCCGGGGTTCATGCGCTCCAGCAGCGTGGCGGTGATCGTGCCCTCGATCATGTCTCCGGAGACCACGGTGAACCCGACGCCCGCCTCGGCCAGGCCAGGGATGAGTTCGCGCAGCGCGTCCTCACCGGCACGCTTCGACTTCGCGACCGGCTCGTACTCGGGCATGGTCGGAGTGGTGCGGATGAAGTGCGCCTGGTGGCTGGTCACGAAGACGACCCGCGATCCGTCGCCCAGCAGCGGTCGCGCCTGGGTCAGCACGTCCACCTGCGCGTCGCGGTTGAGCTTGAGCGCGTAGTCCTCGGCCATGCCGGACTCCATGCCGCCGGACGCGTTCAGCACCAGGATGTCGAGCCGGCCGAACTCGCTCTCGACCTTCGCGAACATGTCGCCGACGGATGCCGGGTCGGTGAGGTCCGCGGCGACCACGAGGGCCCTGCGACCGAGTGCGCGCAGCTCAGTCGCGAGCTTCTCGGCACGGGGCGCCTTGTTGCGGTAGTTGATCACCACGTCGGCGCCGGCCTGTGCGAAGTAGCGGACGGTGTCGGCGCCGATGCCCCGCGACGATCCGGTGACCAGCGCCACCTTGCCGTCGAGGGATCCAGCGGGAAGAACGTCGGTCACTGGTGCTCCTTGGAATGCTGTGTTTCGCCGCGACCGCGACGATCTCAGCCTACCGCGGAGGGGCCCGCCGGCCCCGTCCTGGCCCGTGGTAGGTTCGCAGCAGAGGGAGGGCGAGCATGATCGAGATGTTCGAGCAGTGGGCGTGGATCGGCTGGCTGGTGCTGATCGCGTTGTTCCTCGTGATCGAGATGCTGAGCCTTGACTTCACCTTCCTGATGCTGGCCTTCGGTGGAGCCGTGGGCCTCGTCACCGACCTGATCGGCATGCCGCTCTGGCTGCAGGTGATCATCGCGGCGATCGCCGCAGCATTGTTCATCCTGTTCCTGCGTCCACCGCTGCTGCACAGGCTGCGGCGTGGCGAGGATCCGGTGAAGTCCAACGTCGACGCTCTTATCGGCCTGCGCGGCACAGCTCTGGCGGAGATCACCAGGGTCAGCGGTCAGGCCAAGCTCGGCAACGGCGACACCTGGACGGCTCGCAGCGCCTCCGACGCGCCGATCCCCCAGGGCGGGCGCATCGAAGTCGTCGAGATCACCGGGGCGACGGCCGTCGTCCGCCCCGTCAGCGAATAGGAGAATCGTGGACGATTCGTTCATCCCCACCGCGATCGGGTGGATACTCGCGATAGCCGTCATCATCCTGGTGATCGTCACGGTCGCCCGTGCCATCCGGATCATCCCGCAGGCCACCGCAGGCGTCGTCGAGCGGCTCGGTCGCTATCACAAGACCCTCGCGCCGGGACTGAACCTGCTGGTGCCGTTCATCGATCGTCTGCGCCCGCTCATCGACATGCGCGAGCAGGTCGTCTCGTTCCCGCCGCAGCCCGTCATCACCGAGGACAACCTCGTGGTCTCCATCGACACCGTCGTCTACTTCCAGGTGACGGACGCCAGGGCGGCGACCTACGAGATCGCGAACTACCTGGGCGCGGTCGAGCAGCTCACCACGACGACGCTGCGCAACGTGGTCGGCGGTCTGAACCTCGAAGAGGCATTGACCAGCCGCGATGAGATCAACGGGCAGCTGCGCGTGGTCCTCGATGAGGCGACCGGCAAGTGGGGCATCCGCGTCTCGCGCGTCGAGCTGAAGGCGATCGATCCGCCCGTCTCCATCCAGGACTCGATGGAGAAGCAGATGCGTGCCGAGCGTGACCGCCGTGCCGCGATCCTCACCGCTGAGGGCTCCAAGCAGTCCCAGATCCTCGAGGCCGAGGGTCAGCGTCAGGCGGCGATCCTGAAGGCCGAGGGCGACAAGCAGGCCGCGGTCCTCCGTGCGCAGGGTGAGGCCGAGGCGATCCAGAACGTGTTCTCCGCCATCCATATCGGCCAGCCGGACGACAAGCTGCTCGCCTACCAGTACCTGCAGATGCTGCCGAAGATCAGCGAGAGCCCGTCCAGCAAGCTGTGGATCATCCCGAGTGAGCTGACCGACGCGCTGAAGTCCTTCGGCACGGCGTTCGCTCCGAAGCCCGACGGCACTCCCCCGGCGCCGCCGAGGCTGCCCGGCGCGTGACGCACCCGTACTTCGACGGAGCCCGGCTCCCCCGAGTCCTCGCCCACCGCGGTCTCGCGACCCCTGAGGGCGAGGACTCATCCGTGTGGGAGAACTCTGCGGGCTCCTTCGCACAGGCCGTGACGACCGGCGTCGACTACGTCGAGAGCGACTGCCAGGTCACCGCCGACGGCGACGTCGTGCTCTTCCACGACGACACGCTGGAGCGCCTCACCGGCGACTCCCGCGCGATCTCGACCGTGCGAACTGCCGAGCTGCGCGACATCTTCGCCGAGCACGGCGGTCTGATGACGGTCGCCGAGGCTCTTGCCGCGTTCCCCGACACGCGCTTCAACATCGACGTCAAGACGGATGCTGCGGCCGAGCCGATCGGCCCTCTCATCGCTCCGCACAGCAGGCGTGTGCTGATCACGAGCTTCTCGGACGCCCGTCGACGCCGCGCACTCGACGCGATCCGACGAGCGGGTGCGGCCGAGCGTCCCGCGACCTCTGGGGGCAGTCGCACGATCGTGGCGCTGAGGGCGCTGTCCGCGCTGCGCCTCTCCCCCGTCGCTGTGCTGCGCGACATCGATGCGGTGCAGATCCCCGTCGCCCAGGGAGCGTTCCGAGTGCTGACGCCGTCGCTGCTTCGTGCCGCCCATCGGCACGGCGTGGAGGTGCATGTCTGGACCGTCAACGAGCCCGAGCAGATGCGCGAACTCGTCGCCTTCGGAGTCGACGGCATCATCAGCGACCACGCCGACGTCGCACTGCGCACCCTGAAGGAGTGACACTTCCTCCGACGTATATGCGCTGACCCCTGGGATTCCACTGTGAAAAGCTCTAGGATTCAGGCCCTGTGGATGATCCGCACAGACAGGTTCGTTATACCTGACAGCGACGAGAGGACCACACAATGGCAGATCGCAGCCTGCGCGGCATCCGACTCGGCGCCCAGAGCTTGCAGAGCGAAGAGGGCGTCGTCTTCATGGAACGGAGCGCCACCACCTATGCGTGCCCGGTTTGCGGGCACGAGACCACCCTGATGTTCGCCGCGGACGCGGAGCCCCCGCAGACGTGGGAGTGCCGTTCCTGCGGCGCTGACGCTCTGCTCGAGGTCGACGGCAAGCCCGTCACTCCGGTCGAGGAGGACGGCAAGGCCGCCCGTACCCATTGGGACATGCTGCTCGAGCGCCGTACCCGCGCCGAGCTCGAAGAGCTGCTCGAGGAGCGGCTCGCCTACATCCGCGCCCGTCGTGGCGCCGGCGACGACCCGACTCGCCAGAAGATCGGCGCCTGATCAGGCCCGACGCCGTCGGGCGAGCACGCCGCTGAGCACCAGCCCAGCGATGCCGCCCCACAGCAGGACCTGCTGAAGCCACGGTCCGACCACGACTCCAGCTGTGAGGCCGGTGCGAAGCTCGACGTCGTCGAGCAGCGCGCCGGCCTCATCCGCGTCCAGGGTCGACATCGTCGACCCGTCGGGACGGATTGTCTGGCTGGTGCCCACAGTGGAGATGTTCACCACGCTGCGACCGGTCTCGATGGCGCGCGTGCGCGCGAAGGCCAGCTGCTGCAGGTTCTCGTCGGTGCCACGGAAGTCGGCGTTGTTCGTCTGGAAGATCAGCACCTGTGCTCCCCCGGTGACTCCCTCGCGGATGACCTCGTCATAGATCACGTCGAAGCAGATGGCGAGCCCCACCGGAACTTCGCCGACGCGCATGAGCGGCGGGTTGGTGCCCGGGGTGTACTCGCGCTGCAGCAGGCCGATGAGGTCGGGCACGATCGCGTTGTAGAACTCGCGGTTCGGCACGTACTCGCCGAAGGGCACCGGATGCCGCTTGTCGTGGAGCTGGTCCGCCGTGCCGTCCGAGGTCCACAGGAACGACGTGTTGAAGATGTCCTTGCCACGCTCGGTGGCGGTGTTCGCGAGCAGAGGTGCGCCGGCCTCGGACACCACTCGGGTCAGCCGTCGTGCGGTTGCCGGGTCCTGGAACGGGTCGTAGCCTGCCGATCCCTCCGGCCAGACGACCAGGTCGACGTCCTCGCCGTACAGCGGCTCGGTCGCCGCCATCTGCGAGTCGATGATGGCGTAGGGCTCGCGGTGATCGAAGTACCCCGTCGGACCGTTGCCCTGCACCGCACCGATGCGCATGTCGCCGGCGGACGATGTCGGGAACAGCGGGGTGAGCAGCAGAACGAGCACGAGTGCGACCGGGGCGATGAGGCGCAGCGGCCGACGCCACGAGCCTGTGCGCACCAGCTCGATGACCAGAGCCGTCGTGGTGACGATCAGGAAGCTCAGCCCGCTGACCCCCAGCCACGAGGTCACGGCGCCGAGCGGACTCTCCGACTGTGTCATGCCCAGACGCGCCCACGGGAAGCCCCCGTACGGCCAGTTGCCCAGGAACAGCTCATGCCCCGTCCAGAGCGCACCGACGAGCACCGGGAGCGCGAACAGGCGGCCGCGCGGCCATGCCCGCGGCACCCAACGATAGGCGAGGGTGATCGGCAGCAGTGCGACGGCGGTGAGCGCGCCCTCGACGAAGGTGAGCGCGCCCCACGGGATGACGCCGAGGTACCGGGACGTCCACGACACGAGCAGCCCGAAGAACAGCAGTCCGTAGACGAGACCGACCAGGATCGCGCTCCACGCCCGGCGCCCGATCAGAGCGAGCAGCAGCAGCGCCACCCCGGGGAACACCAGCGGCCAGATGGCCGGCTCCGGGAAAGCCACCCGCATCAGAATCGCCGCCAGGGCTGCCGTGGGCAGAGCGAGCCAGAGCGGCAGCAGCGGCTGCGGCCGCTGTGCGCGGTCGGTGTCGGACATCCGGCTCCTACACTCCCGAATAGGCGACGATACCGCGGCGCACCCCGTCGAGCGCGCGTCGCGCGGTGCGCGCGAGATCCGCGTCCTCGGCGACGATGGAGAGCTGATCGAGCAGATCGATGGTCTGCTTCGCCCATCGGACGAAGTCGCCGGCGGCCATGTCGGCCTCGATGAGCACCCGGTCGAGCATGCCGCCGCGAGCCCACTCGTGCATGGCCGCTGCAAGCCCGGGCGCGAGCGCCTCGGTACCGGGCAGACGGTGATCCTGCTCGAGATCGTCCAGCTCGGCCCACAGCTCGGCGGTGCGATCGTACGCGATCCGGAACGCGCCACGGGGCATGCCCCGCTCCCCCGCGTTCTGCTCGTCGCGTCGGGGCTCGTAGACCAGGCTGCAGGCCATCGCGGCCAGCGAGGGCGCGTCCAGCTGCTTCCAGAGGCCCTGGCGCAGCGCCTCCGCGACCAGCAGGTCGCGCTCTCCATAGATGCGGCGCATCGTGCGCCCGGCATCCGTCAGGGCCAGGTCGTCGCCCTCGCCCGTGACGTAGCCGACGACCTCGAGCACCTCGAGGACGCGATCGAAGATCCGCGCCACCGTTCCGGTGCGGTTCTCGATCTGGCGGCGAGTGCGATCGGTCTCGCGCTTGAGCTTCCAGTACCGCTCCGCCCAGCGCGCGTGCGCCTCCCGGTCGGGGCACGCGTTGCACGGATGCCGCTGCATCCGGGTGCGCAGCTGCTGGATCTTGTGCAGCCGCTTGTCGCGCACGGCGCGCGGAGCGGCAGCGTCCTTGCGGTGCTTCTTCTCCAGATCGCTGAGCTCGCGTCGGATGCCCGCATACTCGGTGAAGTCGCCGTGCTCGCAGGTCATCGCCTCGACGTAGCCGGCCAGCGAGGTCTCGGCCTCCTTCACCTGACGGGCCAGGCCCACCACGGCGCGGTCGGCCTGGAACTGCGCGAACGACGACTCCAGGATCTCGCGTGCCCGAGCGCGGCCGAACCTGTCGATGAGGTTGACCGCCATGTTGTAGGTCGGTCGGAAACTGGAGTTGAGCGGATAGGTGCGGCGGGATGCCAGCGCGGCGACGGCCTGCGGATCCATGCCCTCGCTCCACTGCACGACGGCGTGTCCCTCGACATCGATGCCACGGCGACCCGCGCGCCCGGTGAGCTGGGTGTACTCCCCCGACGTGATCGCGACGCGCGCCTCGCCGTTGAACTTCTCCATCTTCTCCAGCACCACGGTGCGCGCCGGCATGTTGATGCCCAGCGCGAGCGTCTCGGTGGCGAAGACCGCCTTCAGGAGCCTGCGCTGGAAGAGTTCCTCGACCACCTCTTTGAATGCCGGCAGCAGACCGGCGTGGTGCGAGGCGATTCCCCGCTCCAGGTCATCGCGCCACTGCCAGAAGCCCAGCACGTCCAGATCCTCGTCGCGCAGCGCCCTGGTGCGGTCGTTCACGATCTCGCGGATCTCCGCCCGCTCCTCGGCGGTCGTCAGCCTGAGGCCGGAGCGCCGGACCTGCTGCACCGCCGCGTCGCAGCCGACCCTGCTGAAGATGAAGAAGATCGCCGGCAGCAGATTGGCATTGTCGAGCAGTCGCACGACGTCGGCGCGGTCCATCCGCTCGATGCGGCGGATGTTGGCGGAGCGCACCGGGCGCTTCCCGCCGCGCGGCGGCCGCTTGGCCTGGTTGCCGGCCTGCCGCGAGCTGCGGTACTCCTGCGCCCGCCTGTTGTCGTCGTACCGCGACCCGGTGAACGAGCGGATCCTCATGAGCTCCTGGTTCACCTGCGCGGTGGCGATACCGGCCCTGTCGTCGAACAGCGGCAGCAGGTCGTCGCGCACCAGCACGTGCTGCTCGAGCGGCACGGGCCTGGTCTCCGACACGATCACGTCGGTGTCGCCGCGCACTGTGTCGAGCCAGTCGCCGAACTCCTCGGCGTTCGACACCGTCGCACTGAGCGAGACCAGCCGCACCTGAGAGGGCAGGTGCAGGATGACCTCTTCCCAGACCGGACCGCGGAACCGGTCGGCGAGGTAGTGCACCTCGTCCATCACCACGTAACGCAGTCCGGTGAGCGCCGGGGAGTCGGCGTAGAGCATGTTCCGGAGCACTTCGGTGGTCATCACCACGACGCGCGCGTTGCCGTTGATGTTGGTGTCGCCCGTGAGCAGGCCCACCTCGTCCTCGCCGTACACGTCGACGAGCTCGCGGAACTTCTGATTCGACAGCGCCTTCATCGGCGTCGTGTAGAACGCCTTGTCGCCGGGCGTCTGCATCGCGAGGTGGATCGCGAACTCGCCGACGATCGTCTTGCCGGCGCCGGTCGGGGCCGCGACAAGGACGCTGCGGCCGGCTTCGAGCGACTGGCAGGCCGCCACCTGGAACGGATCCAGGCGGAAGCGCTGCTGCGCGGCGAACTCCGCCGTCTGAGGATGATCGCGTCGGTCGTTCGCCTCGGCGAACCGATCGGCGGCCGACGTCATGCGGGAAGGTCGGGGTCGAGCCCCATCGTGATCATGCGCTTGCGCTTGCGGCGGTCGAAGATCAGCGCCAATCCGCCGGCGGCGAAGTACAGCACCGTCAGGATGCCGGCGAGCAGGAACATGCTGACGATGTCGGCCGGCGGGGTCGCGATGGCCGCGAACACGATCGCGACGAGGATGGCCCAGCGCCATCCCTTGAAGATCGCCTTGCCCGAGATGATGCCGGCCAGGTTCAGGCCGATCATGAACACCGGTGTCACGAACGAGATGCCGACCACGATCATCAGCTTGAAGATGAAGTCGTAGTACTGCCGGGCGTCCATCACGTTGGTGCCGCCCTCGGGCGTGAACCCGACGAGCATCTCGATGACGTGAGGGCTGACGAGCATCGCCGTGTAGCACCCGGCGAAGAACAGCGGGATGGCAGCACCGACGAACCCGACCGTGTACCTGATCTCCTTGCGGGTCAGGCCCGGCATGATGAACGCCCAGATCTGCCACAGCCACACCGGAGCCGCGAGCGTCAACCCGATCGCGAAGGCGATGCGCATGCGCAGATCGAACGACGACGTCACCGTCGTGAAGTTCAGCGAGACGTACGTCGTGCCCTTCATCTCCTGCAGATCGATGATCGGCCGGGAGATGAAGTGGATGATCGGGTCGGTCACGAGGAACGCTACGATCATCGCGACGACGATCGTGATCGCCGCGATCGTCAGTCGCTTGCGGAGCTCGCGCAGGTGTGCGCCGAGCGACATCCGACGGTCGTGGCGAGGCTGTTCCTCGACAGGCGAGGAATCAGTCACTGCCACCGCCGTCAGCTGGTCTTGTCAGCGCTGGAAGGTGCGTCCTTCTGCGGTCCGGTCGAACCGCTCTCGGGCGCAGCCTCGGTCTGTGCGGCAGTCGTCGCGTCGTCGTCCTTCATCGCCTTCATCTCACCCTTGAACACACGGGCGGACTGTCCGACGCTCTTGGCCAGCGCAGGCAGCTTCGCCGCGCCGAAAAGAAGCAGGACAACGATGAGAATGGCGAGCAGGTGCCATCCGGTCAGGCCAGCCATAGAAGTCTCCTCATTGATGGGTAGTGGCGTTCAGTCTACCCGTGGTCGGGAGACATCGGGTCACGGTACAGCGCCAGTCCGGCATTCGCCCATTCCCGGGTGGCAGTCCGCGCCGCTGAGGGCTCCAGGACCTGCATCCGTCCGGCGAAACGTGCGGCGAAGCGCTTGATGCCGCGCGGGTCGGCCATGCGCAGCCGTAGGACCACCTCGCCGTCCGACCGGGAGATCTCCTCGGAGCGGAAGCCGCCCAGCAGCGGAGCGAGGCTCTCCGGGATCCGCACGGTCACAGCGCCCTCGTCCGGGCCGGTGCCGAAAGCGTCGGGAACCCGGTCGGCGCCATGCGTGATCGCGATCTCCGTCAGCCGTGCATCGCTCACCCGGTCGAGGTGGAAGGTGCGCATCGCCTGGCGAAGGTGGCACCAGCCCTGCAGATACCACTGGCCGTCGGTGATGAGGACCTGCACCGGGTCGACCGTGCGCACAGTGGGTGCGGCATCCGGCGCACGATAGGTGAACGAGACGGCGACGCCGTCGTTCAGCGCGCGGGAGACGACCTCCTGCACCTCGCTCACCCGGCTCGGCGCGATGACGACGTCGGCGGGCGCGTCGACCGCACCGCGAGCCAGTTTGGCGAGGAGCCCGGCGACGAGCCCGGAGTCGGAGACGGCAGGGACTGCGGCGACCATCTGCAGCCCCGCGAGCAGCGCTGCGGCCTCGCGGGCGGTGAAACGCGGCACACGTCGCAGCGCCACGTCGTTGGTGATCTCGATCACGTCGTGCTGGTCGAGAAGGTCCCAGTCGATGTCGAACATCTCCTGCGGCTGCTGCCAGAAGCCGTCCTCACCGGGGAGCCCGATCACCGTGAGCTTCTCGACCATGGCGCGCATCTCGGGCACGCCGACGCCGAACTCTGCCGCCGCCTCGGCCAGCGACACCTGGCCGCGCTCGAGCAGGTAGGGAACCAGTGTCAGGTAGACCCGCACGCGGTCGGCCGCGAGCAGGGGCTTCGGATCGCTCATGCGTGCTCCCCCTCGGTCGCGTGCGCCTCGAAGACGCCCTGCAGCCGTGCAACGACCGCGTCTCGGAGCTCGGCGGGCTCCACGACGCGCACCTCCGGTCCGTAGGACGCGAGTTCGTCGGCGAGGATGTCGCGGTCGACGTAGGGCAGGTGGATGCCCTGCACCGCCGGCGTGGCGCGCCGACCCAGCCTCAGGGCGGCCTCGGTGCCCGGCTCGACCTCCAGCAGCGCGGAGTGCGTTGCGGCGACCTCTTCCAGCCCGGCCAGCGCCCGCTCCCCCGCGCCCTCGCGCAGCGCCGGGTCGAAGGACTGCGCAGTGACCTTCACGGCGCCGACGATGCGGCTGAGCAGGAAGGTGCGCTCCGCGTCAGCGTCCACGTCGATGCCGTAGATGTGCCAGCGCGCCTCGTAGTCGAGAAGCGCCAGCGGACGCAGTCGCCGCCGCTGCGGACGCTCGTCACCGGGCTTGAGGTAGTCGAAGGTCACGACCCTGGTGCGCTCGATCGCATCCTGAAGCGGTGCGAACGCGGCATCCCGTCCGGTGATACGCGGGGCGAAGCCGATGATCGGCTCGTCGCCGTCGATGCCCATGGCGCGGATCTTGCGCACCCCGGCCTGCGCGTCGGCCGACGCGGACTCTGCGCTCCACACGCTGCCGGCGAGACGCAGCACCGCGAGCTCGGCCGGGCTGAACGCGATGTCGCCGGGAAGGTCGTACTCTTCCTGCGGGATGCGGTACCGAGCCTCTCGCAGATCGTTCGGGTCCGCTGCATCGCCGATCGTCTCGACACGCACGCCGAGGGCCCGCAGCTGATCCTTGTCGCGTTCGAACATCTTCTCGAGGGCATCGGTCTTCGCACCGGCCTCTGCGCGCTGACGGTATCCCGACACGTTGTCGAGGATCTGCTGCTTGGTCAGCCCGATCCGCGTGGCCATCAGCGCCACGATCAGGTTGGTGAGGCGCTCCTCCGCGGGGATCGTGGCGGCCATCACTTGCCCGAGGGCACCGAACCGAGGACGTCGACGACGTAGGCCACGGCCTGGGCATCGCCCTCGCCGGGGACGACGACGAGGATCTGGGAACCGACCTTCGCATCCTTCACGGCGTCCGCCACCTGCTTCGGCAGCTTGGAGAGGTCCGCCTCGGGCAGCGAGCCCCAGGTGCTCTCGGCCACCTTCTTGTCGTTCCAGCCGACAGCCGTGTAGGCGAAGAACGGCTGGTCGTCGCCGACCTTCGCACCGTCTCCGGCGATCAGCGTCTGCGTGACGGTCTTCGTCGGCGCCTTGCTGTCGGGGATGATGATGCCGGGGCGACCGTCCGAAGGATTGCGGACGACAGTCGGCACGCCGCGCGCGTTGTTGAACACATCGCCGCCCTCTGCGCGGGAGAGCATGGTGCTGTCGATGTCGAAGACCGCGATCACGCTGTCGCCTTTGTCTGTCGCGGGCGCGGCGACCACGACGCGGCTCCCGCCGGTGGCGCACTCCAGCGCCTCGTGGATCTTCACGTCCGGAAGCCCCTGCTCGATCGTGCTGATCGTGAACAACTGGCCCTGACCGTCGAAGCCGACGTTCTGGATCATCTGTCCGGTCTTGCCGTCGTACATCGCGAACCCGCCGACGAAGACCTGGTTCGGGTCGACCAGCGGCTCCCCGTCGCCGACCTCGGCGTCGAAGTACGACACCTTATCGACCTTCAGCGGTCCGACCAGCTCGAGCTTCGGCTGCTTGCCGACGTCACCGCTGACGGTGATGTCCTCGTCGATCCCGTTCACGGAACCGGTGCGATCACAGGTTGCTCCTGCGAACGACGGGGCAGCCGAGCATCCGGTCAGAGCGACAGCGGACAGGGCGAGGGCGGCGAGAGCAGCGGACGTTTTACGCACGCGCTCCAGTCTATTCCGAAGCCGGGTCCGATTCGCGCGCCGAGGCGGCGATGCGCGCGCCGTCGGCAGCCTTCTGCGCCTCGCGGACGCGCTTGCGCAGGTTCTTGTCGGTGATCTCGCGGTCGCCGACGGCACCGGGGGTCCACAGCTCGACGTCCTCGTCGGAGAAACTCGTCTTCGACGCGCGGCGGCGAACCTCGGGCGGGATCGCGCCCGGTGCGAGCCGCCGCGCGGTCAGCAGGAAGCCGGTGTGGGCGACCATGCGGTGGTCGGGGCGCACGGCGAGACCCTCGACATGCCAGCCTCGCACCATGGTCTCGGAGGCCTCCGGGTCGGTGAACAGGCCGGTGGCGCGGATATACTCCGCGACGCGCGACAACTGGGTCGCGGTCGCGATGTAGCAGATCACCACTCCGCCGGGCGTGAGCGCGTCGGCCACGGCGTCCATGCAGTCCCACGGAGCGAGCATGTCGAGCACGACCCGGTCGACGGTGCCGGGCTCGAACTCGGCCCCGAGCTGCTCGGCGAGGTCGCCGACGACGACACGCCAGGTGTCGGGCGTCTCGCCGAAGAAGGTCTCCACGTTGGCCATGGCCACCTCGGCGAAGTCCTCACGGCGCTCGAAGGAGGTCAGCGCGCCGTCCGGCCCGATCGCCCGCAGCAGGGCGAGTGACAGCGCGCCGGAGCCCACGCCCGCCTCGACGACCGTCGCGCCGGGGAAGATATCCGCCTGCACCACGATCTGTGCGGCATCCTTCGGATAGACGATGGCTGCACCGCGCGGCATCGACATCGCGAAGTCGCGCATCAGCGGGCGCAGCGCCAGATAGTCGTGGCCCGAGCTGTTCGTCACGACCGAGCCGTCCGGCAGTCCGATCAGGTCGGCGTGCCGGAGCACGCCGTGGTGGGTGTGCAGCTCGCCGTCGGGGCGCAGCGTGATCGTGTGCATCCGTGCCTTGGGCCCGGTCAGCTGGACCCGGTCGCCCTCGCGAAAAGGTCCGCTCGGCCGTGCCGCGGTCATCGTGCGACCTCCGTCGTGTGGCGGGTGTGCAGGGCGATCACGTCATCGGCCGTGCGGCCCTCCAGCGTCTCCCAGAGCTCGTGCGCGCCGAGCCCGTCGAGCGGGATGAGGTTCGGCACGCCGATCGTGACGGCACCGGATGCCACACCCGACGCGACGCCGGTGCGGGAGTCCTCGATCGCGATCGTGTCGGCGATCTCCACGCCCAGCAGCTCGGCCGCGCGCAGGTAGGGATCCGGATGCGGCTTCGGCCTCTCCACGTCGTCACCAGCGACCACGAGATCGAACGCCTCGAAGTCGATCAGGTCGACGACGTCGGTCGCCATCCGGCGCAGCGACATGGTCACGAGTGCGGTGCGGATGCCGGCGGCCCGCAGATCGGCGAGCAGCTCCCGCGCACCGGGACGGAACGGAACACCCTGCGTGCGGAGCGACGCGGAGACCCGGTCGGTCAGCCAGTCGACGATCGCCTGCGCCTCCATGTCGACACCCGCGGCCTGGAAGACCTTCGCGCTGTCGAGGAGTCCGCTGCCGATCAGCTGCAGCGCCTGCTCGTGCGTCCAGGTGCCGCCGTGGGACTCGACGAGCACCGTCTCGGCGGCCATCCAGTAGGGCTCGGTGTCGATCAGTGTGCCGTCCATGTCCCAGAGGACTGCGGCGGGCCGGGTGATGGCAGAGGGTGCGATGCTCACTGCACCAATGGTACCGGCGCACCGGCGCGCGCTCGTGCCCGCATCCGCTGCGGCGACTAGCCTTGAGGAATGGACGTCCTCGGCTCGCGCATCATCGTCGCCGCCTTCGACGGCTGGAACGACGCCGGCGAAGCGGCTACCGGCGCCCTCGCCACGCTCCGCGAGAGCGCCGAGTTCACCACGGTGCACAGCGCCGACCCCGAGCTGTACTTCGATTACCAGTACATCCGGCCTGCCACCCGCATGGATGCACAGGGGCGCCGCGAGCTGACCTGGCCCGAGGCGACGCTGTCCCGCCCGACCGTCGCGGCCGGCTCGCCCGAGGTCTGGCTGCTGACCGGTTCCGAGCCGGCGCGCACCTGGCAGGCGTTCGCCTCCGAATTCATCGACGTCGCGCTGCGCGATGACGTCACGGGCTTCGTCACCCTGGGCGCGATGCTCTCCGATGTGCCTCACACCCGTCCGATCTCGGTGTTCGCGTCGAGCCAGAACGAGCAGGTCCGCGAGGCTCACGGGCTGGAGCGCTCCACCTACGAGGGCCCGGTCGGCATCCTCAGCGTGCTGGAGCACTTCGCGGAGCGGGCCGGCATCCCCACCGCCAGCCTGTGGGCGAGCGTGCCGCACTACGTGGCGACCGCCGCCCCTTCGCCGAAGGCGACCCTCGCGCTGCTGGATCGGCTCGAGGAGCTCACGGCGATCGGCGTGCCGCGCGAGCACCTGCGCACAGAGGCCGCGGCCTGGGAGGCGTCGATCGACGCCGCCGCCGCGGACGACGACGACATGACCGAGTACATCCGGCAGCTGGAGCGCACCCGCGACACCTGGGACTCCCCCGATGCCTCCGGTGACGCGATCGCCCAGGCGTTCGAGCGTTATCTGCGCCGTCGCGGCGACGGTCCGGATCCGAAGCGCTGATCCGGACCGTCGTCACGTGCCTCAGCCCGAGATGACGCCGGTGGCCAGCAGCACGATCAGGACGCCGCCGAGCAGGATGCGGTAGATCACGAACGGCAGGAAGCTGTGCTTCGAGATCCAGTTCATGAAGAACGCGATCACTCCGAGCGCGACGACGAAGGCGATGCCGGTGGCTGCGAGGGTCTCGGGCATGGAGAAGTACTGGTCCGGAGCATCCCAGCTCTTGGCCAGCTGGAAGAAGCCGCTGCCGAACACCGCCGGGATGGCCAGCAGGAACGCGTAGCGGGCCGCAGCCGCGCGCTCGTAGCCGAGGAACAGGCCCATCGTGATCGTGCCGCCGGAGCGGGACACACCGGGGATCAGTGCAAGCGCCTGGGCGAAGCCGTAGGCGACGCCGTCGGGGTAGGTCAGCTGGTTCAGCGAGCGGCGCTTGGCGCCGACCTTGTCGGCGACGCCGAGCAGGATGCCGAACACGATCAGCATGATCGCGACGATCCACAGTGACCGCAGCACCGTTTCGATCTGGTCCTGGAACAGCAGGCCGAGCAGCACGATCGGGATGCTGCCGATGATGATCAGCCAGCCCATCCGGGCATCCGGGTCGTTCCGGGGCAGCCGACCGACGAGAGCGAGCGCCCAGCTCTTGATGATGCGGACGATGTCGCGCCAGAAGAACACGACGACAGCGGCCTCGGTGCCGATCTGCGTGATCGCGGTGAAGGCCGCGCCAGGATCCTCCCCAGACCCGAGCATGGTGCCCACGATGCGCAGGTGGGCGCTGGAGGAGATCGGCAGGAATTCAGTGAGTCCCTGGATGACGCCGAGGAGGAGTGCTTCGAGCAGGTGCATGCACGGGTCTTTCGTGACGGAGCGATCTGGGATGCAGCGCAGGCCGGATCAGCAGGTGCGGAACAGGTCGGCCAGCACGCGCTGACCGAAGCTCAGCGAGTCTACGGGCACGCGCTCGTCGACTCCGTGGAACATCCCTGTGAAGTCGAGCTCCGCGGGCAGCTGCAGCGGCGCGAAGCCGTAACCCGTGATGCCGATCGAGGCGAGCGCCTTGTTGTCCGTTCCGGCGCCGAGCAGGTACGGGATGACCGGCACTCCGGGGTCGTGCCTGCCGAGCGCACCCACCATCGCATCGACCAGGTCGCCGCGGAACGGCGTCTCCATGCCGATGTCGCGGACGACGATCTCGATCTCGATGTCGTCGCCCACGATGTGCTGGAGTTCGGCCAGCACGTCGTCCTCGGTTCCCGGCAGGGTTCGCACGTCGATCAGGGCTTCTGCGCGCTCGGGGATCACGTTGTGCTTGTAGCCGGCCTGCAGAACGGTGGGGTTAGCCGTGGTGCGGAAGGTCGATGCCAGGAACGCCTCCGCGGGACCGGCTGCCGCCGCCAGGGCATCCGGATCGTCTGCGCTGCGGCCCGTCAAGTCCGACAGTCCGGCGAGCAGCGCCTCCGTCGTGGGGGTGAGCCGGATGGGCCAGCGGGTCCGCCCGATGGCCGCGACCGCCTCGGACAGCTTCGTGAGAGCATTCTCAGGATGCAGCCGGCTGCCGTGCCCCGCGCGTCCCCGCGCGACGAGCCGGATCCAGATGAGGGCCTTCTCCCCCACCTGCAGCAGATAGGCGCGGCGTTCGTCCACGGTGATCGAGTAGCCGCCGACCTCGCTGATGGCCTCGGTCGCCCCGGCGAACCACTCCGGGCGATCCTTCACGACCAGAGCGGAGCCCTCCACGCCGCCGTTCTCCTCGTCGGCGAAGAAGGCGAGCACGAGATCGCGCTCCGGCTGCTCACCGGCGCGGAGCAGGTCACCCACGGACGCCAGGATCATGGCGTCCATGTTCTTCATGTCCACGGCACCGCGGCCCCAGAGCATCCCGTCGCGGATCTCGCCGGCGAAGGGGTCGACGCTCCAGTCGTCGGCCATCGCCGGAACGACGTCGAGGTGCCCGTGCACGACGAGCGCGGGACGGCTGCGATCGCGCCCGGGGACCCGGGCCATCACGTTGGTGCGGCGCGGGATCGGCTCGAAGTACTCCGGAGCCAGACCCAGCGACTCGAGGTGCGCGCCGACGTACTCGGCCGCCTCCCGCTCGCCGTTCGCCTTTCCACCACCCCAGTTCGAGGTGTCGATGCGGATCAGGTCGCGGGCGATGCGCACGACCTCGGGCAGCGAGCTCTCGGACATGAGTCAAGGCTATCGAAGACCGGAGGGCGCGCCCGGGGTGCAGGCTCGGTTCGTGCCGGCTCCAGGATCGTGCTAATCTCGATCTTCGGTTGGGAACAGCCGAAAACCCACCTTGCGCGGGTGGCGGAATAGGTAGACGCGCTAGCTTGAGGTGCTAGTGCCCGATAAGGGCGTGGGGGTTCAAGTCCCCCCTCGCGCACAGAAAGATGGCCCGGATCCGAGAGGATCCGGGCCATCTGCGTATCTGCCGTGCGTCACGACACGGTCACCCTTCCGGGATGACACTCTTCTGCCGGTGCGCCCCGCTCCGGCAGGATGGGCCTGTACCGGCGGAGGGCCGCCGGACTCAGGACACGGGAGGGTTCGACATGGCTGGCAAGGACGAGCTGGAGGATCTGCGCCGCCGCGTGGCGGAGCTCGAAGCCGAGAACGACGGGCTGCGGTCCGAAGCCCCCATCACGAGGAAGCGTCGCAACCCCACCCGCAGCATCCTCTCGGCCGTAGCTCTGGTGCTCGCCATCCTGCTCGCACCGATCGCCGTTCTGGGCACCTGGGCGCGCCTCGAACTCGTGGAGACCGACCGTTTCGTCGCCACATTCGCGCCCCTCGCAGACAGCCCCGAGGTCCAGTCCTACGTCTCGGACCAGATCGTGACCGCCATCGACGACAACGTCGACATCGACGGCATGGTCGCCGATCTGGCCGACGGCCTGAAGGGACTCGATCTGCCGCCGCGCGCACAGGACGCGATCGGGCTGCTGACCGCCCCGGCCGCGGACGGCATCCGTGGACTGATCGACTCCACCGTGGACAAGCTGGTCGCCTCCCCCGCTTTCGCCGATGTCTGGGAGCAGGCGCTGCGCCAGACCCACTCGCGGGCGATCGCGATCATCCAGGGGCAGGAGGGCACGGCGATCCAGCTCTCCGACGACGGCACCCTGTCGCTCGACCTGGATGTCGTGATCGAGAAGGTCAAAGCACAGCTGATCGAGAACGGGTTCGGCTTCGCCTCGTCCATCCCGGTCATCCACAAGTCCATCCCGCTGGTGACGGCGGATGCGTTCGTGCTGGTGCGCACGGTGTATCAGGTGGCGATCGCAGCGGGCTACTGGCTGCCGTGGGTCGCGCTCGCACTGGCTGCGGCCGGCATCGCGCTGGCCCGCATCCGCTCCCGAGCCCTGCTCTGGACGGGTGTGGGCCTCGTCGTCTCGTTCCTGCTCCTGGCCGCCGGGCTGGGCATCGGCAAGCTCTTCTTCATGGGCACGGTGAGTCCGTCGATCATGCCCTCCGCCACAGCCGAAGTGCTCTTCGACCAGATCACCGAGATGATGCACTCCGTCATCGCCGCTCTCGTGCTGCTGTCCGCCTTCGTCGTGATCGGCGCGTGGATCACCGGGCGCTCGCGCCCGGCGAAGGCCCTGCGCACATCCGGCAACGCCGCGTTCGCAAAGGCGCGGGAGAGCGCAGACCGCAACGGACTCAACACCAAGGGCTTCGGTGCCGCGCTTGATCGCTGGCGGTCCGCGATCATCGTGATCGTGATCGCGCTGGGCGTGTTCATCCTGTTCATGTCGCGCCCTGTCAGCGTCGGATCGGTGGTCTGGACCGTCGTCGGAATCCTCGTGGCGCTGCTGCTGCTCGAGGTTCTGCGCCGGCCCGCCGGAAGCACTCCCCCCGCGGCCACCGCTCACGCAGATGCTGCCGCTGAGGGCGATGACGTCGACGAGAACGGCCAGGAAGCGGAAGCCGTGCGGTGAGCCTCACGACCGCGGTCCGGCGCTGGCTCGGTCGCTTCGGCGACCGGAGCACCGTCGGCAGCGATGTCCGGGCCGGCGTGGCGCTCGGCGTGGAGAGTGTGCCGGACGGACTCGCCGCCGGCGTTCTCGCCGGCGTCAGCCCGCTGTTCGGACTGTACGGATACATGCTGGGCACCCTGGCGGGAGCGCTGACCACGGGCTCGCTGTTCATGTCGGTGCAGGCCACCGGGGCGATGGCCGTGATCATCAGCGATGTCCCGCAGGTGCGCGGTGACGACAGTGCCGGCGCCATGGCCATGCTGACGCTGATCGCAGGCGTGCTCATGCTCGGTCTGGGTATCGCCCGCCTGGGCAGCCTGGTGCGCTTCATCCCCACAGCCGTGCTGATCGGCTTCGTGAACGCGGTGGCGATCAACATCATCCTCGGGCAGCTGGACAACATCACCGGCTATGACAGCACCGGGTCCAACCGCATCGTGCGCCTGGTAGACACGCTGCTGTCCATCCCTCAGTTCAGCTGGCCGACCCTGCTGATCGGAGTAGTCACGATCGCCCTGATCCTGCTGCTCGAGCGCACGCCGCTGGGCGCGCTCGGAATGGTGGTCGCCGTGGTCGCCGGTTCGCTCCTGGCGCTGCTGATGCCCGACAAGAGTGTGGCCACGATCGGGGACATCGCGGAGGTGACCCGTTCGCTGCCGATGCCTGTGCTCCCCGATCTCAGCCTGATCGGAGCGCTGATCGTCCCCGGAGTGTCCATCGCCCTGGTCGGTCTCGTGCAGGGCGCGGCGATCTCCGGCGCGATCCCGAACCCGGACGGCACGTACCCCGATGCGTCTGCGGACTTCCGTGGCCAGGGCATCGCGAACATCGCATCCGGCCTGCTGCGCGGCATGCCTGTCGGCGGATCGATGTCGGCGACCTCGCTCGTGCGGGCCGCCGGCGCGAAGACCGCGCTGGCGAACCTGATCGCGGGGATCGTGATGATCCTGACCCTGCTCGCATTCGGCCCGCTCATCGAGTACATCGCGATGCCGGCACTGGCCGGACTACTGATCCTGGTGGGCGTGCGCACACTGAAGATCCACCAGGTCCTGATGGTGCTGCGAACCGGCCCGACTCAGGCGTCGGTGTTCACGGTCACGTTCGTCCTGACGCTCCTCATCCCGCTCCAGTACGCGGTGCTGGCCGGGGTGGGGCTCTCGATCGTGCTGCACATCGCGCGCCAGTCCAACCGCGTGCGCATCGTCCGCTGGCAGTTCGATGATCCGGGCGGGCATCCGCTCGAGGTCGCTCCCCCGGCCGTCGTGCCCCACGACGAGACCGTCATCCTGTCTCCCTACGGGAGCCTGTTCTTCGCCTCCGCACAGTCTTTCCGCGCCCAGCTGCCGACCCCCACCGACGCGTCGGCAGGGGCGACGGTCATCATCCGCCTACGAGGCTCCGAGGAACTCGGGGTGACCTTCCTGACGATGGTGCGCGACTACGCCGACGAGCTGGAAGCGCACGACGCCACGCTGATGCTGGTCGGCGTCGGGAAGCACCTGCAGGACCAGTTCGACGCCACCGGTGTCGGTGCGCGGGTCGGCGGGGGCAACATCATCCCCGTCCGACCGAGAGTGGGCGACTCGCTCGCCGAGGCTCTGGCGATCGTCGCGTCCAGGAAGGACCGTGGCGCCCGATAAAATCGGGGACGATGGTCCCCCCAGTCGCATCGTTGCGTGCCTACCGCTTCCGCCCGCCCTCCCCCCAGAGCGGACATCTTGCGCGCCCCCGGCTGGCGGCGATGCTGGACAGGATGACGGCGTCCCATCCGACGGCGATGGTGATCGCACCGAGCGGGTACGGCAAGACATCGGCGGTGGCGGAGTGGGCGGCCACGCACGACGGGAACGTCGCCTGGCTGACCCTCGGACCGTTCGACGCCGATGGCGGGACCCTCGGTGCGAGCGCCGTGCTCGCCCTGCAGGGGCTGGCGCGCTCCACAGCACGCCAGGATCTGACACGGCTGCTGTCATTCGATGTGGCGGACCTGGCGCCCGCGGCATCCTTCGACCTTCTCGCCGAGGCGCTGGTCGATGTCGAAGAACCGATCCACCTCGTGATCGACGATGCCCATCGTGCCGAGGACGAACTGGGCACAGGCCTGCTCGGTGCGCTTCTCGAGGGGGCCTGCGACGCGCTGCGCATCGTCGTGGTAGGCAACAGCTACGTCGAGATCGCCCTGAGCCGTCTCGTGCTGCAGTCCCCGGACGCTGTACTCCGCGCCCACGACCTCGCCTTCGACATGAGCGAGGTCGAGGGTCTTCAGGCGGAGCAGAGACATCCGTTCACGGCCGAGACGATCCTGGAGCAGACCGGCGGATGGCCGATCGCCGTGCGCGCCGTGCAGCTGGCGAAGGCGCGCCCGGATCACGTCGCACACAGTCAGGACGCCGTACTGCGTCGCTACATCGACGTGCACGTGCTCGGAGCCCTTCCCGATGAGATCGAGCAGTTCGCCCGCAGCGCGGCGCTGTGCTCGACACTCACTCCGGACCTCGCGGCGAGCATCACCGGCGAGCCCGGCGCCGGCGGACTGCTCGAGCGCTGTGTGCAGATGGGTCTCTTCCTGGATCGCTTCGAGACCGCGACAGGGCCGATGTATCGCTGGCATGACGTCTTCTCGAGTCAGTGCGAGCGGATTCTGGAGCAGCGCGATCCGGAGCGGCGTCGCACGATCCTCCGTGCGGCGGCGGCGCATCTGGCGGCCGAGGATCCGCTCGCGTCCGCGAGGTACTGGGTCCGGGCCGGAGACGCGGATGCCGCGGTGCGGACGGTCCTCGCCGGCTGGACCCGACTCGTCGTGGGCTCCCAGGCCGGTGCTCTCGATCGATGGTGCGCTTCGCTGCCGCTCCCGCACGCGGATGATCCGCGGATCCTCATGATCAGGGCATGCGCGCAGGACGTCATCGGACATCGCGACGTCGCGATGATGCTCGCGGCGCGCGCCGACGCTCGGGGCGCGCAGGAGGAAGTCCACGGATTCGAGGATGTGAGGGCCCGCGCCCGCCTGTTCCTCATCGACGACCGCACCGAACTCGCGTCCGCGATCGCCACGGTGCGTGCGCAGCTCGAGTCACCCGACCGCATCGATCTCGGAGACCGCGCCGCGCTGCAGTACCTGCTGGGCTGGAGCGAGTTGCGGCAGCGCACCGCACCCGGGCTGATGGTCCAGCTCTTCGCCACAGCGGCGACCGACGCCGCTGCCGTGGGTGACCACACCCTGGCGCGCCGTTCGCTCGGGCACCTCGCGCACGCGCTGGCCTGGGCGGGCCGGCTGCACGACGCCGATGAGGTGCTCGCCCAGCGCCTGGAGTTCATCGACGAAGGCTCCTGGTCGAGCTACGCGGGTGGGAGCGCGGCGACGGCGGCCGCATTCGCCGCCTACTGGCGAGATGACCAGCCGCAGGCGATCGCCGCCGCGCAACGGGCGATCCGGAGCGGAGGATCGGCGATCTCGTTCCCGGGTGCGGCGCGTCTGGTCTACGCCTTCGCCGCTGCGGCGTCCCGTGACGCACAGTCGTGTCAGCGTGCCGCGCGTGAGGTGCAGGGCCTCCCTACCGAGATGCTCCAGGGCGTGGAGTGGCAGGCGTTCCGGCACGCCTCGTTCGCCGCGCTGAACGAGGCCGCGGGTCGCCGCGAGCTCGCTCTGAAGATCGTCGCCCTGTACGAGAACGCGACGGATCTCCCGCTGATCACCGTCGTTCTCGCCGGGATCGCCTCCCGCTCCGGGAACTCACGCCAGGCGCTGCAGATGCTGCGCCGGATCGAGCCCTTCGAGTCGATCTCGTATGTTCGCGTCTCGAGGCTGCTCGCCGAGGCCGTCGTCGTGTGGCGGGAGGATCGCCGGGGCCAGGCCCGCGGGCTCGTCGAGCAGGCGCTCGAGATCGCCGCACCCGAGGATCTGCGGCGCCCGTTCTCAGCAGGCGGGCTCGATGCGCGACAGATGCTCGCCGAGCATCTGTCGTGGGGCACCCTGTACGAGGCGTTCCTCACCGCGAGCCTCGCGCCGCGCGAAGCAGACGGCCCGCTGCAGTCCCTGTCCGAGCGCGAGCGCGAGGTGTTCTCGAACCTGCGCAGCAGCCGGACGATGCAGGAGATCGCCGATGCGATGGGCGTCTCGATCAACACGGTCAAGACCCATCAGCGTGCCATCTACCGGAAGCTCGGAGTCGCCTCACGACGCGAGGCGGTCAGACTTTACGCCTGACCGCCTCGCGGTGGTGACTCGGCGGCCCGGGTCAGCCCAGGAGCTTCGCCTTCGCCGCTGCGAACTCGTCGTCCGAGAGCACACCCGCGCTGTGCAGATCGGCGAGCTTCAGCAGTTGCCCGGTGACGTCGACCGCAGGAGCGGCCGCAGCCGCGGCGACGGGGGCCGGCACCGGGGCTGCTGCTGCCTGCGCCGCCACGGCGGCCTGCGCGGCCTGATCCATCTGCCGCTGCTGGTGCGCGGCGGCTGCCTGCTGCTGCTCGGCGGCCGCGGCGCGCTTGTTCATCTGGCGGTTCTCCATGGCGTTCGCCGTGCCGGCGACGACCGCGGTCCGTGCTGCGAGTCCGACGAGTCCCGGGCGTCCCACACGTCTGATCATGATGCTGTTCCTCTCCCGGGTTAGTCGCCCGAGGCCATTCCCACGATGGTGTTCACGACGGGTGCGGGGATGCGCTCCGTCGCGATGACGACGCTGCCGTCCTCCGCGAGCTGCTCGGCGAGCTCGCGCGCCCAGAGCAGTTCGAAGGCGACGACCGCGGCTGCGCCACCGGCCGGGATCCCTTCGGCGAGCTCGGCGAGGTCATCCTCACCGGCCAGGCCGGGCAGGTGCACGACGAGATCGGCGAGTTCGTACGCCTCGACGTCGATCTCCTCGTACTTCACCTCGCCGCTCCCGCTCTTGGACACCACCACGAAGTCGAGCAGGCGCACGACGCCCGCACGGATCTGGGCGGCGAGGGCGTGCAGGAGCTCCGGTGAGGGAGACGGCGACGCCAGCGAGATCACATTCAGCTCGACGGGTCCGTACTGCTCCGGCGAGATGGAGCCTTGATTGGTCATCATGCGACCATGCTCACACCGGAAGGACGTCGTCAGCCCGGTACTCATCCCGGACGGGTGAGCCGCTCAGGCCGCTCCGACGCCGAACAGCAACCCGAGCACGTAGGTCACTGCGGCTGCACCGAATCCGATAGCCAGCTGGCGGAGGCCGCGACGCAGCGGTGGGCCGCCGGAGAGGATGCCGACCATCGCACCCGTACTGAGGAGCGCGATTCCCACGAGCACCAGGGCGACGACGACAGCCGTCGTACCCTGCAGTCCGAAGATCCACGGCAGCACCGGGATGATCGCGCCGGAGGCGAACAGCAGGAAGCTGGAGACGGCGGCGGTCCAGGCGCTGCCCACGATCTCATGGTCCTCGCCCGGCGAGTGCACCCCGATCGGTCCCGTCGCAGAGCGGCGGACGCCGGCCTGGGCGGCGCGCACGATGCGCTCCGCGCGCTGCAGCGCATCGTCCGAGTCCATGCCTCTGGCGCGGTACACCAGCGCCAGTTCGTTCGCGTCGATGTCGAGGTCGCCTGCCGTGGCATCCGCGTCGTCGTTGTCCTCGGTCGCGGCGAGCAGCTCGCGCTGCGAGCGCACGGAGACGAACTCCCCCGCGCCCATCGACAGCGCGCCGGCCAGCAGACCGGCGATGCCGCTGAACAGCACGAACCCGCCGCTGACGCCGGTCGCGCCGATGCCGAGGACCAGGGCGAGGTTGGACACCAGGCCGTCGTTGGCGCCGAAGACCGCCGCGCGGAACGAGCCGGACAGCCGGCGGCGGCCGCGTGCCGCCAGCCCCCGGACCACCTCGTGATGCACCTTCTCGTCTGCGCGCATGGCGGGAGTGGCGTACACCTCGGTGTCGTAGGGCGAGCGGGCCTCCGCGGACTGGGCCAGCGCCAGCACGAAGATCGACCCGAACCGCTTCGCCATCCAGCCGAGCATCCGGGAGCGGACTCCTGCGCGCGGCAGCTTCGCGGGCTCCTCCCCCAGCAGGTCGAGCCAGTGCTGCTCGTGCCGGCGCTCCGCTTCGGCGAGGGACAGCAGAATCTGCCGCTCCTCCCCGGTGCGACGGCCCGCGAGACCGAGGTACACGGCACCCTCCGCACGCTCCTCGACGAGGTAGCGCGCCCAGCGCTTCCTGTCAGCGGCTGTGGGCACGGGAGCGGGCGCGGTCATGGAACCTCCGGTCGAAAGGGAACACCCCACGCTATCCGTGGGGCGGCCGCAGAACCGCACGGATCCGCGGATTCAGAGCATTTCGGGCGCCCGAAGCGTCGTCCCGTCACTGGGCTCTGGGCTCAGGACCGGACCCGCTTGCGGAGCACTTCGATGCGTGCCTGCAGCTGCGTCACCGTGGCCTGGGCGACGGCAGGGCCGCCGCACACCCGGCGCAGCTCGGCGTGCACCGCGCCGTGCGGCTCGCCGCTCTGTCTGGCATACAGGCCGACCAGGCTGTTCAGGAGCTGCCGCTGCTCGCGCAGTGTGCGATGCAGCGGTGCGGGCAGCGTCGTGGTCGCCTCAGGGCCGGCCTGGGCTTCGCGGGCCTCGCGCAGCTTGGACTGGCGAGCACTCCGCTGCATGAGCAGCTCGTGCACGTGCTCGGGCTCCAGAAGGCCGGGAAGGCCGATGAACTCCTCCTCCTCGAGCGAACCCGGTTCGGCCAGCTGGCCGAAGTCCTTGCCCTCGAACACCACCCTGTCGAAGTGCGCGATGGAGGAGATCGCCTGATAGCTGAACTCCTGGGTGAGGGCGTCGGATGCCTCATCCTCGCGATTCGCACTCTCGAGCAGCGAGTCGTCGAGACCGTCGTCGTCCTTGTCCCGGCGGTCCAGTGCATGGTCGCGCTGACGCTCCATCTCGTTCGCGAGGGTCATCAGCACCGGCACATTGGGCAGGAACACGCTGGCGGCCTCGCCACGGCGCCGCGCGCGCACGAAGCGGCCGATCGCCTGCGCGAAGAACAGCGGTGTGGATGACGACGTCGCGTACACGCCGACCGCGAGCCGCGGCACGTCGACGCCTTCCGACACCATGCGCACTGCGACCATCCATCGGCGGTCGTTCTCGCTGAACTTCTCGATCCGCTCAGACGCCGAGGCGTCGTCCGAGAGCACGATCGTGGGCTGCTCGCCCGTGATGCTGTGCAGGATCTTCGCGTAGGCGCGTGCGACGGTCTGATCGGTCGCGAGCACCAGCCCACCGGCATCCGGCACGTGATGGCGGATCTCGGTCAGCCGGCGATCCGCGGCCGACAGCACCGCCGGCATCCACGCGCCCTCGGGGTCGAGCGCGGTGCGCCAGGCCTGCGAGGTGATGTCCTTGGTGTTGTCCTGCCCCAGATGCGCCTCGAGCTCGTCGCCGGCGCTGGTGCGCCAGGTCATCTTTCCGGAGTACATGTGGAACAGCACCGGGCGGACGACACCGTCGGCCAGCGCGCGGCCGTAGCCGTACCGGTAGTCGGTGACCGAGACGCGCGATCCGGACTCGTCCGGGTGATACTCCACGAACGGGATCGGTGCGGTGTCGCTGCGGAAGGGCGTTCCGGACAGCAGCAGCCGGCGCTTCGCGGGGCCGTAGGCGTCGCGGATGGCGTCGCCCCAACTCAGTGCGTCGCCGCCGTGGTGCACCTCGTCGAGGATCACGAGCGTCTTCGCATCCTCGGTGAGGTGCCGGTGCACGGAGGACTTCGCGGCGACCTGCGCATAGGTGACGACCACGCCGTGATAGTGCCGCGCGGGCGCCCAGTGGCTGTTGCGGAACCGCGGATCGAGGCGGATGTGCACACGGGCGGCGGCATCGGCCCACTGCGTCTTCAGGTGCTCCGTCGGGGCGACCACGATGACACGGTTCACCTCGCCCATCCGCAGCAGTTCCACCGCCAGCGTCAGCGCGAAGGTCGTCTTACCCGCGCCGGGGGTCGCCGCGACGAGATAATCACGCTGATCGCGCTGGAAGTAGTCCTCCAGCGCCTCACGCTGCCAGGCGCGCAGTTTGTCCGCCGTTCCCCACGGAGCACGCTGTGGGAATGACGGGGAGAGCATTCCCTCAACGATAGCCGAGCCTGCCGACATCGCCCGCGCACCCGGTAGGCTCGCATGCGGCGCGTCCGGCAGACCAGGGTGCGCTCTGCGCGAAGGAGAGTTCGATGGCCGACCAGGATTCGACCCGCACCCCGTTCATCGCCAACGAAGGCGCACATCCGTGGCACCGGTTCGTCGCCATCGGCGACTCGTTCACCGAGGGCATCGGCGATCCCGATCCGAACGTGCCAGGCGGACACCGCGGGTGGGCGGACCGCACTGCCGAAGTGCTCGCGCAGCAGGTCGACGACTTCGCCTACGCGAACCTCGCGGTGCGCGGCAAGCTCATCGCGCAGATCGTGGCCGACCAGATCGAGCCCGCTGTGGCGCTGAAGCCGGACCTCATCTCGATCTGTGCGGGCGGCAATGACGTGATCCGCCCCGGAACCGATCCCGATGACATCGCCAGTCAGCTCGACGGCGCAGTCGCCCGGCTCTCCGCGAGTGGCGCGGCCGTGGTGCTGTTCACCGGCATCGACACCGGCTTCACCCCGGTGTTCCGCCCGTTCCGCGGCAAGGTGGCGATCTACAACGAGAACGTCCGCGCGATCGCGGACCGGTACGACTGCATCGTCGCCGATCAGTGGGCGCTGAAAGTCGTGCAGGATCCTCGCTTCTTCGATGACGACCGCCTGCACTACAACGCGCTCGGCCACCATGAGATCGCGCGGATGGTGCTGCGCGCGCTGAACGTCCCCAACGATCTGCAGGCCATGCAGCCCGATCCCGTGCCGGCGCGCACCTGGCGCGCGGCCCGGGCCGAGGACATCGGCTGGGCGCGAGAGCATCTGGTGCCCTGGGTGCTCCGCCGGCTGCGGCACCAGTCCTCAGGCGACGACGTCGAGGCGAAGCGTCCCGAGCCCGCGCCCGTGAACCTGCCGAGCGACCCCGCCGCCTGAGCGGGGCGCCCCGCCTGTCTCAGCGCAGGTTCGGGTTCAGCGGCAGCTCGATCGCACCGGTCTCGCCGGTCTGGCGTGCCATCGGCACGCGCCGGCCGAGCACCTGCGCGACGACGTCGTGCGCGATCTTCGGCGCGGTGAGACCGGCGTCCTCGAGGATCTGCTCCCTCGAGGCGTGATCGATGTACGCATCCGGCACGCCGAGCTCGTCGACGGCGGTGTCCACGCCGGCCTCGCGCAGCACCTGACGCACACGCGTGCCGATGCCGCCGACGCGGATGCCGTCCTCCATGGTGATCACCAGACGGTGCCGAGCGGCGAGCTCGACGATCGACGGCTGCACCGGGATCGCCCAGCGCGGGTCGATCACGGTCGCGCCGATGCCCTGCGCCCGCAGTCGCTGTGCGACGTCCAGCGCCATCGACGCGAACGGGCCGATGCCGATCAGCAGCACGTCCTCTGTCTCGTCGCGGGCCAGGACGTCGACGCCGTCCTGCAGGCGCTCCAGAGCCGGGATGTCGTCCGGCGCGGCGCCCTTCGGGTATCGGATGACGGTGGGCGCGTCGTCGACGGCCACGGCCTCCTCCAGCACCTCCTGCAGCCGCGCGCCGTCGCGCGGCGCGGCGATGCGGATGCCGGGGACGATCTGCAGCATCGACAGATCCCAGATGCCGTGGTGGCTGGGACCGTCCGGACCGGTCACGCCCGCTCGGTCGAGCACGAACGTCACACCCGCCTTGTGCAGGCCGACGTCCATCAGCACCTGGTCGAGCGCGCGGCCCATGAACGTCGCGTAGATCGCGACCACCGGATGCAGGCCGCCGAAGGCGAGTCCGGCGGCGGATGCCACCGCGTGCTGCTCGGCGATGCCCACGTCGTAGACCCGGTCGGGGAAGCGCTCCGCGAAGGGAGCGAGTCCGGTCGGGCGCAGCATCGCCGCGGTCATCGCGATGACATCGTCGTGCCGGGAGCCGACATCGACCAGTGCATCGGCGAACACATCCGTCCACGCATGGCCGGACGACTTCGCCAGTGAGCCGCCCGTCTTCGGGTCGATGCGCCCCACGGAGTGGAACTGGTCGGCCTCGTCGTCGAGGGCGGGCTGATAGCCGCGCCCCTTCTCGGTGATGACGTGCACGATGACCGGTGCCCCGAAGCCCTTGGCGAGCTGCAGCGTCTCCTGCAGGGCCGCGATGTCGTGACCGTCCACCGGGCCGAGGTACTTGATGTCGAGGTTCGAGTACAGGGCCGCGTTGTTCGTGAACCGACTGAGGAAGCCGTGCGTGCCGCCGCGGACGCCGCGGAACAGCGCGCGCCCGAACGGGCCGAACGCGCGGAACAGGCGGTCCGACTTGTGGTGAAGGTCACGGTAGGCCGCGGCTGTGCGGACACGGTTCAGGTAGCGCGACATCCCGCCGATCGTCGGCGCGTAGGAGCGACCGTTGTCGTTGACGACGATGACCAGGTTCCGGTCGTTGTCGTCGGAGATGTTGTTCAGCGCCTCCCAGGTCATGCCCCCTGTGAGCGCGCCGTCGCCGACGACCGCGACGACGTGCCGGTCGGCTCGTCCCGTCGCGGTCAGCGCGCGTGAGACGCCGTCGGCCCAGCTCAGCGAGCTGGAGGCGTGCGAGGACTCCACCACGTCGTGCGGGCTCTCCGAGCGCTGCGGGTAGCCGGCCAGGCCCCCGCGCGAGCGCAGCTCGCTGAAGTCCTGGCGGCCGGTCAGCAGCTTGTGCACGTAGGACTGGTGCCCGGTGTCGAAGATGATCGGGTCGTCCGGCGACGAGAACACCCGGTGCAGGGCGATCGTCAGCTCGACGACGCCGAGGTTCGGGCCCAGATGCCCGCCGGTCCGCGCGACGTTCTCGATGAGGAACGTGCGGATCTCGGTGGCCAGCTGGTTCAGCTGCTCAGGCGAGAGCCGATCGAGATCTCGGGGTCCGGTGATGCTCGGCAGGATCGGCATCGACGCTCCTCTTCGACTCGGTGCGGCGTTCCGCGCGGTGGCGCGGACGCCTCATATTCTATCCGGCCACCTGGACGCCGGCAGGGACGGGACGGGGCCCGGACGGAGAACCGTCCGGGCCCCGCGACCGCGTGTGGATCAGACCAGCGAACGCAGCACGTACTGCAGGATGCCGCCGTTGCGGTAGTAGTCCGCCTCACCGGGGGTGTCGATGCGCACCACGGCGTCGAACTCGACGACCTGCTTGCCCTCGGGCGAGAACTCGCTCGGGGTGGCCGTGACCTTGACGGTCTTCGGCGTGGTGCCCTCGTTCAGCGCGGTCAGCCCCGTGATCGAGATGATCTCGGTGCCGTCAAGGCCGAGCGACTCCCAGGTCTCGCCCTGGGGGAACTGCAGCGGGACGACGCCCATTCCGATGAGGTTTGAGCGGTGGATGCGCTCGAAGCTCTCGGTGATGACCGCCTTGACGCCGAGCAGGTTCGTGCCCTTGGCCGCCCAGTCGCGCGACGAGCCGGAGCCGTACTCCTTGCCGCCGAGCACCACCAGCGGGGTCCCCTGCGCCTGGTAGTTCATGCATGCGTCGTAGATGAACGCCTGCGGGCCACCGGGCTGGGTGAAGTCGCGGGTGTAGCCGCCCTCGATCTGCTGACCGTCGTTGACGGCCTTGACCAGCGTGTTCTTCAGGCGGATGTTCGCGAAGGTGCCGCGGATCATCACCTCGTGGTTGCCACGACGCGAGCCGAAGGAGTTGAAGTCCTTGCGGTCCACACCGTGCTCGGTCAGGTACTGCGCTGCCGGCGTGCCCGGCTTGATCGCACCCGCGGGCGAGATGTGGTCGGTGGTGACCGAGTCGCCCAGGGCAGCCATCACCCGTGCGCCGGTGATGTCGGCGACCGGGGTGAGCTCCATGGTCATGCCGTCGAAGTACGGCGCCTTGCGCACGTAGGTCGAGTCGTCGTCCCACTCGAAGATCGGACCGGTCGGGGTCGGCAGGCTCGTCCAGCGCTCGTCGCCGTCGAAGACGGTGGCGTACTGGTTGATGAACTGCTCGCGCGAGATCGACGAGTCGATGATCTCCTGGACCTCTTCGGAGGTGGGCCAGATGTCCTTCAGGAAGACGTCGTTGCCCTCGGTGTCCTGACCGAGCGCGTCGTTGTCGAAGTCGAAGTGCATCGAGCCGGCCAGGGCGTAGGCGATGACCAGCGGCGGCGACGCCAGGTAGTTCATCTTCACGTCGGGGCTGATGCGCCCCTCGAAGTTGCGGTTGCCGGAGAGCACCGCGGTCACGGCCAGGTCGTGCTCGTTGACGGCGGCCGAGACCTCGTCGATCAGCGGACCCGAGTTGCCGATGCAGACCGTGCAGCCGTAGCCGACGGTGTAGAAGCCCAGACCCTCGAGGTCGGCGGTCAGGCCCGACTTCTCGTAGTAGTCGGTGACGACCTTCGACCCGGGAGCCAGGGTGGTCTTGACCCAGGGCTTCTGCTTCAGGCCCTTCTGCAGTGCCTTGCGGGCGACAAGACCGGCGGCGACCATCACCGACGGGTTGGACGTGTTGGTGCACGACGTGATCGCGGCCAGCGTGACGGCGCCGTTGTCCAGGATGTACTTGTCACCGGCGGGCGAGGTGACCGGGACCGGCTTCGACGCGTGCGCAGGAGCACCGCTGTTGATGTGCACCGGACGCGTGGTCGGCTCCTCGTCGCCGGGAGCGGCTCCGGGGTCCGATGCCGGGAACGAGTGCTTGGACTCGAGATCGACGATGTCCTCGCTGGTCGACGGCGTGGCGTAGTTCAGGATGTCCTTCTCGAACTGCTCCTTCGCCTCGGACAGCAGGATGCGGTCCTGCGGGCGCTTCGGGCCGGCGATCGAGGGCACCACGGTGCCCAGGTCCAGCTCGAGGTATTCGCTGAAGACCGGCTCGTTCGCGGCGTCGTGCCACAGGCCCTGAGCCTTGGAGTAGCTCTCGACCAGAGCGACGGCCTCCTCAGTGCGACCGGTGAGGCGCAGGTAGTCGAGCGTCACGTCGTCGACAGGGAAGATCGCGGCGGTCGAACCGAACTCGGGCGACATGTTGCCGATGGTCGCGCGGTTGGCGAGCGGCACGGATGCCACGCCGGCGCCGTAGAACTCGACGAACTTGCCGACCACACCGTGCTTGCGCAGCATGTCGGTGATGGTGAGCACGACGTCGGTCGCGGTCACGCCTGCAGGGATGTCGCCGGTGAGCTTGAAGCCCACCACGCGCGGGATCAGCATGGAGACGGGCTGGCCGAGCATCGCGGCCTCTGCCTCGATGCCGCCGACGCCCCAGCCCAGCACGCCGAGGCCGTTGACCATCGTGGTGTGCGAGTCGGTGCCGACGAGGGTGTCAGGGTAGGCGCGGAGCACGCCGCCGACGGTGCGGTCGTAGATGACCTTGGCAAGGTGCTCGATGTTCACCTGGTGCACGATGCCGGTGCCCGGCGGGACGACCTTGAAGTCGTCGAAGGCGGTCTGGCCCCAGCGCAGGAACTGGTAGCGCTCGCCGTTGCGCTCGTACTCGATCTCGACGTTGCGCTGCAGCGCGTTCTCGGAGCCGAACAGGTCGGCGATGACCGAGTGGTCGATGACCATCTCGGCGGGCGAGAGCGGGTTGATCCGGCTCGGGTCGCCGCCGAGGGCGGTGACGGCCTCGCGCATGGTCGCGAGGTCGACGATGCAGGGCACACCGGTGAAGTCCTGCATGAGCACGCGGGCGGGCGTGAACTGGATCTCGGTGTTGGGCTCGGCCGTGGCATCCCACGAACCGAGAGCCTCGATCTGCGCCTTCGTGACGTTCTTGCCGTCTTCGGTGCGGAGCAGGTTCTCGAGCAGCACCTTCAGGCTGAACGGGAGCTTCTCGTGCCCGGCGACGGTGTCGATCCGGAAGATCTCGTAGTCGGTGCTGCCGACTGTCAGGGTGCTCTTCGCACCGAAGCTGTTCACCGTGGACACGTATCCGTCTCCTTCTTATGGGATGGGAGCGACAGGCGACTCCATCTTGCTCGCCGTGCACATGCCATGGCTAGCAAGGCGGGCCTTACCAGTCTGCGCCGCCGCGCGCGTTGGCGGAAGCGTGAGATTTATCTTGATGTCAAGATAAATCTAGCACTATTCGGAGGCGGGATCCTCTGCCACGCCGGCCGCGCGGTTCTTCGGATACAAGGCACGGGCGACCAGCCAGGTGACGGCGACGAGCGGGGCGAACAACGGCAGCCCCATCACGATCTTGAGCGTGCCGAGGAGCGCGACGTCGCCGGCGAAGTAGAGCGGCAGCTGCACGGCGAGGCGCGCGAAGAACACCGCGGCCCATGCGATGCCGAGCCAGAAGAAGGTGCGCCGCTTCCGCCTGTCCCTGCGCCAGGCGACGCCGTCGCCCATCAGGTAGCCGACCAGCAGGCCGATGAGTGACCAGCCGACGAGGGCGGTGATCAGGTAGGCGGATCCGTACAGTGCGTTGGTGATGAAGCCCGGGACGAAGTTGTCCTGGCCTCGTCCGGTCCACAGCGCGAGGGCCGCGGCAGCGCCGGCGGCGATCAGGCCGCCGAATGCCGCACTCGAGGGCGAGCGCTGGATCAGCCGGATGGCCGTGAACACCGCGGCCAGGCCGACGGAGCTCACCAGTGAGATCCACAGCGGCTCGGGCCGCAGCGTGTAGACGATGACGAAGACGAGCCCAGGGAGCACCGACTCGATGACCCCGCGCCATCCGCCCATCGCGCGCCACACCACGTGGCCGGTGCTCGTGCTCTGGTCGGTGTCGAGGCCCATCCGCCGGGCCGCGTCCCCGAAGGCCGCGCCCAGCGCGTCGGAGGCGGGTGCGCCCTGCTCGGCGCCCTCCGGTTCGGTGCGGTCGCTCACACCGTGCCCGGTGTGGAGGGCATCCGCAGCGGGATGAGATCCCGCGGCGGCATCGGAGATGCGCCACGGACCACGACGATCGAGCGGAACAGGTCCTCGACCTGCTCGGCGGCCTGAGGGTCGGATGCCGCGGCTCCGCCGATCACACCGCGCAGGAACCAGCGCGGGCCGTCCACGCCGACGAAGCGCGCCAGGCGGAGGCCTGAGCCCTCCGCCGCGGTGCCGGGAACCTCCGCGAGAAGCTCTTTGCCGAGCGTGCCCTCGCGCTCCTCAGCGCGGCCGCCCTGCGAGCGGATCTGGTCGCGCAGCTGCACACGGGTCTCGTCCCACAGCCCGCGGGTGCGCGGCGCGGCGAACGGTTGCACCTGCAGCGAGGAGTCCGCGTAGTCGAGGCCGACGGCCACGATGCGCTTGGACTGCTCCTCGACCTCGAGGCGCAGGTTCAGACCCTCACGGGGCAGCACCTTGATGCCGCCGAGATCGATGTACGGGCGGACCGGGTTCGCCTCGGAATCGTCGAAGGGGCCGGCCGTCGCGCGGTCGGCGGGGGCGGACTTGAGTGCGTCCGCGCCGTTCTCGAGCTCGTTGTTGTCAGTCATCGTTCTCCCTGGGTGTACCCGGTCGAGCCGAAGCCGCCGTCTCCGCGGACGCTCTCGGGCAGTTCGTCCATCGGGATGAAGTTCGCGCGTGTCACGGGCATGACGATCAGCTGCGCGATGCGGTCTCCGACCGCCACATCGTACGCGCTCCGGCTGTCCGTGTTGAGCAGACTCACCTTGATCTCGCCCCGGTACCCGGCGTCGACCGTCCCCGGCGAGTTCACCACGGTGATCCCGTGCTTGGCTGCGAGGCCGCTGCGCGGCACGACGAAGGCGGCGTAGCCCTCCGGCAGCGCGATGCGCACGCCGGTGCCGATGAGGGCCCGCTCCCCCGGCTCCAGGCGGATGGCCTCGGCAGCGACGAGATCGGCTCCGGCATCACCCGGATGCGCGTAGCCGGGCGCCTGGGCGGCGATAATGGGGACGTCCACGGAATCGGTCACCTGACGAGGCTAATGCAGATGAACACCCCCGCCACACGTCCCCGCTATCGGGAGCGTCTCACGCCGAGCCTGTGGATGCTGATCACCATCGCGCTCGCCGGCCCCATGGTCGCTCTGGTGTTCGTGCCGATCGGTGCGACGCTCGCACTCGTGCTCGGCGGCGTCGTGTCGCTGCTGCTCGTGATCGCCAGCATCCTGCTCTCGCCCGTGATCGAGGTGGACGGCACGGTGCTGCGCGCCGGGCGCGCCCACATCGACGCGCGCTGGCTGGCGGATGCCGAGCAGCGCACCGGCGAGGACGCACGCCGCGCCAGGGGGCCCGAACTGCCCCGCGACGGATGGCACCTGCTGCGCGGAGGCATCGACGGTGTGGTCGTCGTGTCCCTCACGGATCCGGACGACCCGGTGCGCGCGTGGACGATCTCGTCACGCACGCCCGACCGGCTCGCGTCGGCCATCAGCGCGGCCCGTCGGGAAACAGAACGCGCCCCGATCTGACGATCGGGGCGCGAGGGGCGTGCTGCCGTCAGGCGGCGCATTCCTTGCAGATCGGGCCCTCGGGGCCCTCGTGGTCCAGCTGCGAGCGGTGCTTCACGAGGAAGCAGCTCATGCAGGTGAACTCGTCCTGCTGAGCGGGGAGCACGACGACGTCGAGCTCGACATCAGACAGGTCCGCACCGGGAAGCTCGAACCCGGTGGGGTTGTCCGAGTCCTCGTCGTTGCTGGAGCCGGCACGATTGTCCGGCACGCGCTCCTTCAGGGCTTCGATCGACTCGGAGTCGTCTTCGCTCTTGCGGGGCGCGTCGTAGTCGGTTGCCATGCGGGAAATCTCAACTTTCACAGTGGTGTGTGGGGTCACCGTCGGGTGTGCGGCGGCCATAGTTTGCACGACCTCGGATGATTTAGCAAATATCCGGGGACGCGACCGGGAAAACTCACGGCGCGCCCACCGTATTCCCAGGGCCTATGCGTGCGCCGTGACACCATGAACGCACACCCATCCTGAGGGGCATTCGCATGGAAAACGTCACCATCGTCGGCGCTGAGTCCGGCGTGCTCGTGCTCGCGACCGAGTCGGGCGAGCGCTTCGCGCTCCCCATCGACGACCTGCTTCATCGCGAGATCCGTCGTGCGTCGAGGGACGCCGACGCCGCGCCCGCACGCCTGGCGGCGAGCCCTCGCGATATCCAGACCCAGATCCGCGCCGGCCTCTCAGCCACCGAGGTCGCCGAGCTGCTCGGCGTGAGCGTCTCCGACGTGGAGCGCTTCGAGGGCCCCGTCCTCGCGGAGCGCGAGCACATCGTCGGCCAGGCGCTGGCGGTGCCCGTGCTGATCGGCAGCGAGGTCGAGCCCGATGCGCAGCCGACCTTCGGCTCCGCCATCCGGGCGAAGCTCGCGGACGCACGTGCCAGCGACGAGCGCTGGGCCAGCTGGAAGGAGGAGACCGGCTGGGTCGTCAAGCTCGCCTTCGTCTCGGAGGACGTGGAGCATGACGCGCGCTGGAGCTTCGATCCTCGCCGCAGCCTGCTCTCCCCGCTGAACGCCGACGCCACCCAGCTCTCCCGCCAGGGCTCCCTGCCTGAGGGACTCATCCCCCGCCTGCGCGCGGTCGAGAACGAGAAGACCTCGCCGTACAAGGACGACTCCCGCTTCGACTCCGGCGCATTCGGGCCGCGCCTGGTGCCGGCACCGGACATCGCCGAGATCGATGTCGAGGACGACGGCCCGGTGCGAGCGCCGGCAGCCGTTCAGGATGCCGCGGCGCGACACGCCCCCGCGGACTCCCAGACCAGCGCGGAGACCGCCGACCTGCTCGAGGCGCTGCGTCGCCGCCGCGGTCAGCGCGAAACCGCTCCCGCTCTCGACGACAGCGAGATCGAGGACCAGAACGAGACAGGACCCATCGCCC
Source organism: Microbacterium sp. NPDC057659 (assembly GCF_042799915.1). Lineage (NCBI taxonomy): Bacteria > Bacillati > Actinomycetota > Actinomycetes > Micrococcales > Microbacteriaceae > Microbacterium > Microbacterium sp. NPDC057659. Next base: position 509,282 of record NZ_JBHVHU010000001.1, read on the forward strand.
TGTTCGAACCCCTCGAGGACGAGGATGAGGCGCCCGCCGTTCCCGTCGAGCAGCCCGAGCCCGACCGCAGCGCGCGTCGCGGGCGCCGCGGAGCCATGCCGTCCTGGGACGAGATCGTCTTCGGCGCCCGCACCGACGAGTGATCAGGCGGCGTAGCCGCCGAACCTCAGGTACGGGACCTGCCACTCCTCCGGAGTGAGCGCGCCGTGCTGGCCGACCATGGTGCGTCCGCGCTGATCCTCCGCCGCGCCGTCGTAGAGCGCGCGGTTGCCACGTGCGATGGCGAGCACGTCGCCGATGCGCGCGCGGGCGGCTTCCGAGACCGCCGGCCCGAACAGCCCCGCGGTGATCGCCTCCTCGCGGGACAGGACATCCGCGAGACCCTCCAGATCGCGGCGCCACCGGCCGAGGACGTCGGAGTCATCCGCGTCGGGCTCGAGGTAGACGTGCATCATCCGCGGCTCTCCCCCGATGTGGCGCACGCCGTCGTGCCATCCGTCGTTCTCGTCCAGGACCACCTGGCGGTGCGCGGGGACGTCGACCATTCCGTGGTCGGCGGTGACCAGCACTCCGACGCCCGACGGGACCGCGGGGCGGAGCGCGGCGTCGACGTCCTCGAGGGCGGCGACCCATTCCGCGGAGTCCACACCGTGCTTGTGACCGGCCTTGTCGGTCTCGGGCAGATAGCAGTAGACCAGCGCACCCGGGTTCTGCTCTGCGAGATCCCAAGCGATCGCCACCCGCTCGGCGGGACGCCCCGCAGGCACGAAGGTCGCCCCGCGCAGCGTGGCGTGCGTGAATCCGCTGTGGGCGTGGCCGGCGAAGCCCACGGCGAACGCCGGGTGCCCCGCGGCGACGGCCCGTTCGAAGACGGTCGGCTGCGCCTGCCAGGTGAGCGGGTCGATCCCCGCGCTCTCCCACTGGGTGAGCTGGTTCACCAGCACGTCGCGATGCGGATCGCGCACGCGGTATCCGACCAGGCCGTGCGCGCCGGGCATCACGCCGGTGAGCAATGTCGTCAGCGCCGCAGCCGTCGTCGTGGGGAAGACCGATGCCGCGGCATCCCTCTTCCCCATCGCGGCGGTGAGTGTGCGCGCGTGCCCGGCATGCGCGCGCAGGGGAAGCGCCCCGAGACCGTCCACGACGATCAGCACGGTCGAGGTCACCGGACGCAGCACCTGGGACTCCCCCCTCAACGAGGCGAGCAGGTCGGGCGCCACCCCGGCGATGGTGCGCGACTGCGCGGGCCCGGCCGGTAGCATGAGAGTCATCGTCGCCAGTCTTTCACAGGCGACGGCGCTGAATTCGTTGCCCAGGAAGTCACAGCCGAAAACAACATGGCCCGATCCACTCCTCCCGAACCGGTCGACGAGCGCATTCAGGACATCGATCTCTCGCAGGAGATGCAGGGATCGTTCCTGGAGTACGCCTACTCGGTGATCTACTCCCGCGCTCTGCCCGACGCCCGCGACGGCATGAAGCCCGTCCAGCGACGCATCCTCTATCAGATGGCCGAGATGGGGCTGCGTCCCGACCGCGGCCACGTCAAGAGCGCGCGCGTCGTCGGCGAGGTGATGGGAAAGCTGCACCCGCACGGCGACTCGGCGATCTACGACGCCCTCGTCCGCCTCGCCCAGGACTTCGCGCTCCGGGTGCCGCTGGTCGACGGCCACGGCAACTTCGGATCGCTCGACGACGGCCCCGCCGCCTCGCGATACACCGAGGCGCGGCTCGCGGCATCCGCCCTGGCGATGACCGAGAGCCTCGACGAGGACGTCGTGGACTTCGTGCCGAACTACGACGGTCAGTTCCAGCAGCCGGCCGTGCTGCCCGCGGCGTTCCCGAACCTGCTCGTCAACGGCGCCAGCGGCATCGCCGTCGGCATGGCGACGAACATGGCGCCGCACAACCTCATCGAGGTCGTCGCGGCCGCGACCCACCTGCTCGAGAACCCGGATGCCTCGACCGAGGATCTGATGGAGTTCGTGCCCGGGCCGGACTTCCCGTCCGGCGCCATCCTGATGGGACTGGACGGGGTCAAGGAGGCGTACACGGACGGCCGTGGCGCGTTCAAGCTCCGCGCGAAGACCTCCATCGAGTCACTCGGTCCGCGCAAGACCGGCATCGTCGTCACCGAGCTGCCCTATCAGGTCGGTCCGGAGCGCGTGATCGCGAAGCTCAAGGACGCCGTAGGCGCGAAGAAGCTCCAGGGCATCAGCGACGTGCAGGACCTCACGGACCGCAAGCACGGTCTGCGTCTCGTCATCACGGTGAAGACCGGCTTCGACCCGGCCGCGGTGCTGGAGCAGCTGTTCCGGCTGACGCCGCTCGAGGACTCGTTCTCCATCAACAATGTCGCCCTGGTCGAGGGGCAGCCGCGCACGCTCGGCCTCAAGGAGCTGCTGCGCGTCTATCTCGCGCACCGCATCGAGGTCGTCACGCGTCGAAGCCAGTACCGCCTGGCCCGACGCAACGAGCGCCTGCACCTGGTGCGGGGGCTGCTGCTGGCGATCCTCGACATCGACGAGGTCATCCAGGTCATCCGGTCGTCCGACGACTCCGAGACCGCGCGCACGCGCCTGCAGCAGGTCTTCGAGCTCGACGAGATCCAAGCCGAGTACATCCTCGAACTGCGGCTTCGCCGCCTGACCAAGTTCTCCCGCCTCGAGCTCGAGACCGAGCGGGACAAGCTGCTGGCCGAGATCGCCGAGCTCGAGACGCTGCTCGGAGACCCCGCGCTGCTGCGTGCGCAGGTGGCGCAGGAGCTGGATGCCGTGGCCGAGACCTTCGGCACACCTCGGCGCACGCTGCTGCTGAACGCCGCACCGCCGAAGCAGCGCCAGACCAAGTCGGCGGCAGAGCTGCAGATCGCGGATGCCCCGACGACGGTGCTGCTGTCGACCACGGGCCGCGCCGTGCGGGTGGACCTGGAGCCGGGGACCGCGATCGCGACACCCGCTCGGCGCAGCAAGCACGACGGGATCATCGCGCGGCTCGAGACCACGACGCGCAGCGAGATCGGCGCCGTCACGAGCAGGGGCCGGGTCGTCCGGTTCACGCCGGTCGACATCCCCGCTGTGCCCGCGACATCCGTCGGACTGGGTGCCGGCGTGCGCATCGCCGACTATCTGGGCATCACGGATCGGTCCGAGCGCGTGCTCGCCCTGATCCGCTTCGACGATGAGACACCGCTCGCTCTCGGCACGAAGGACGGCGTGGTCAAGCGCATCGTCCCGTCGGCGATCCCCGTGCGGCCCGAGATCGAGATCATCGGCCTGAAGCCGAAGGACGTCGTGGTGGGCGCCGCACCTGCGACCGATGACGCAGAGCTGGTCCTCGTGACCTCCGATGCACAGCTGCTGCACTTCGCCGCCTCGAATGTGCGCCCGCAGGGCGCCCCCGCAGGCGGCATGGCCGGCATCAAGCTCGGCGGCGGTGCCGAGGTGATCTCGTTCAGCGTGGTGTCCTCGCCAGAGGATGCCGTGGTGATCACGGTCTCCGGCGCCGATTCCGTCCTGGCCGGCACCGACAACGGCCGCGCGAAGGTCTCGCTGTTCTCGGAGTTCCCCGGCAAGGGGCGTGCCACCGGTGGAGTCCGCGCGCACGCGTTCCTGAAGGGCGAGGACCGCCTGCGTCTGGCCTGGGTGGGCACGGATCCCCGTGCGCTCGGTGCTGACGGCGCCGCGCGTCAGCTGCCGGAGCCAGGTGCGAAGCGTGACGGTTCCGGGCAGCCCCTCGACGCCGTCATCGGCTCGGTGGGCACGGCGATCGGTTAGTCGGCGAGCTCGGCGCCGAGTGTTCCCAGGCCCTCGACGATCAGGTCCGCCAACAGCTGCGCGTGCACGCCGTCAGGATCGAGGTCCGGGTCGAAGCAGGTGATCGACGCGCCCCATGCTCGAGGCGCGAGCGCCGTGAGAACAGTGCGCAGCTCCTCCGGCGAGAGCCCGCCGGAGGACGGGCTGTCCACAGCGGGCATGTGCGCGAGGTCGAGGACGTCCGCGTCCAGATGCAGCCAGAACCCGCGCTCGAGTTCCACCGCGCTCAGCAGCCGCGCCACGGCCGGCCCAGTGCCGTCGCGGAGGACCTCGGCTGCGGGGACGGCGGCGGCGATCGTGTCGGCGACCTCCCGGACGTGCTCGTCGTCGTCCCTGCATCCGAGGTGGGCGGTGCGCCCGGGTTCGAAGTACGGGCCGAGCCCGTCGATGTCGCTGAGCTCGGGAGAGTGCAGGCCGATCGCGGCGGCGAGGTCCTCACCCGCGACCGCGCCGCACGCGGGATCGTTCCCCGGATGCCGGAAGTCGGTGTGCCCGTCCAGGTGGATCAGCCCTCCTCCCCCGAGTGCACGCGAGGCAAGGCCCGCTCCGAGGAGGATGCTGCAGTCTCCGCCGAGCACGAGAGGGACGCGCTGCTCGGCACGCAACGCCACCAGCCGCTGTGCGAGGCGGCGCGTGTGCACGACCATCGCCTCCAGGTTTCGTGGAGCTCCCGGTGCCCTGCCCTCGTCCTCGACGTAGCGGCCGGGCAGGACGACGCCCGCATCGACGGCGCCGGCCCGTTGCATCCGCTGATGCAGTCCGGCTTCACGCAGCGCCTCCGGTGCCTTCGCGGCGCCGGGCACTGCACCCCGCTCCGGGGGCCTGAGCCCGAGGTTGGACGGCGCCGAGACGAGTGCGATCATCGCCCCAGTCTGTCAGGGGAAGGAAGCTGCGGGCTCGGGCGAGGTCAGGCCCGCATCGCCCCGTCGAGTCGGCTCCCCAGGATGTCGATCGCCGGGCCGTCTCCCATCCGCAGCCCGGCCGCGATCTCCTGCCAGCCCTGCGCCGCGTAGAAACGTCGGGCGCCCTGCGCCGCGGCGTAGCATCCGAGCACCGCCGTCTCGTAGGTCAGGCCGGTGAGCACGTCGGCCATGAGCAGGCCGGCGAGCCCAGACCGGCGGTGCGCCGGATCCACAGCGAGCTCCTCCACCGAGAAGCACTTGTCGCCCAGCCATGTGTCGCGTGCGTGCGGATCGAGCACGCCGGCGATGCGGTCGCGCCACCAGTCGCCCTCGGCGATCCCGGCACCCATCACGAGTCCGACGACCCTCGCGCCCTCGAGGGCGAACAGCAGCCGGAAGTCCGGTTTGACGACCGAGTTCCGGGTCACGCGCTCCGCGAAAGATCGCCGGCTCTGGTCCGGGTCATCGCCGTAGGGCGGTTCGGCGAACACCCGACCGTACAGGTCCGCGGCCTGCCGGAGCAGTTCCTCCTGGCCCGCCCAGGCGGCGATACGGATGCGGCCGCTCGAGTCCGGGCCCGAAGGGTCTCGCCGCATCCACACGTCGACGCCGTCCTCGGCCTCGACGATGAAGCCATGGCGGGCGTAGAGCCGCTGGGCGGGCGAGCCGACCAGCACCTGCAGGCGCAGCGGCGCGCTCGTCTCAGCCAGCACCGTTCTCAGCACCTCGGTGCCGAGCCCGCGCCCCTGGTGGTGGTCGTCGAGATAGAACATCTCGAGCCAGACGTCCTCGCCCTCCGGCCGGAGGGTGATCGTGCCCGCGGTCGCGTCGCCGAGCAGGATCATCCAGCTGTGCTCCGGCGAGAAGTGCTCGACGACGCGCGCTCGAGACTTGTCCGGATCCCAGCCGAGCAGACGATCGAGGTCGGCGCGTAGGACGCGGGCCTTGAGCGCGATGACCTCCTCGAGATCGTCGGGGGTCGCCGGCCGCAGCCGCACCTCGCTCCGCGCCGGCGGGACGACCTCGCTCACGCGTCGATCGACTCGCGGCTCAGCCTGTCGCTGGAGCTCATGATGAACTCGCGCCGCGGCGCGACATCATTGCCCATCAGCAGTTCGAAGGTGCGCACCGCGGCATCCGCGGCCTCGGCGTCCTCGACGGTGACGCGGCGCAACAGCCGGCCGGATTTCTCCATCGTCGTGTTCGCGAGCTGATCGGCGTCCATCTCACCGAGGCCCTTGTACCGCTGGATCGGATCCTGCCAGCGCTTGCCCGACTTCTGCAGCTTGGTCAGCAGCGTGTGCAGCTCCGCCTCCGAGTAGGTGTAGATCGTCTCGTTCGGCTTGGAACCGGGGTTCATCACGATGACCCGGTGCAGCGGGGGCACGGCGGAGAACACGCGGCCGGCCTCGACGAGCGGACGCATGTAGCGGAAGAACAGCGTGAGCAGGAGGGTGCGGATGTGCGCGCCGTCCACGTCGGCGTCACTCATCAGGATGACTTTTCCGTACCGCGCCTGGCTGAGGTCGAAGGTACGCCCGGAGCCGGCGCCGATCGTCGTGATGATCGCCGCGCACTCGGCGTTGCCGAGCATGTCGCTCACCGACGCCTTCTGCACGTTGAGGATCTTGCCGCGGATGGGCAGCAGCGCCTGGAACTCGCTGTTGCGCGCATGCCTGGCTGTGCCCAGCGCCGAGTCGCCCTCGACGATGAACAATTCCGACTGGGTCACGTCACTGGAGCGGCAGTCCACCAACTTCGCCGGCAGCGACGACGACTCCAGCGCGCTCTTGCGGCGCTGCGTCTCCTTGTGCGCGCGTGCCGACACACGCGCCTTCATCTCGGCGACGACCTTGTCGAGCAGCTGAGAGGCCTGGCTCTTGTCATCGCGCTTGGTGGAGCTGAACCTCGCGGCGAGCTCCTTGCGGACAACCTGGGCGACGATCGAGCGCACGGCAGGTGTGCCGAGCACCTCCTTGGTCTGTCCCTCGAACTGCGGCTCGGGCAGGTTCACGGTGAGCACCGCGGTGAGCCCGGCCAGCACGTCGTCCTTCTCGAGCTTGTCGTTGCCCGCCTTCAGCCGGCGAGCGTTCTGCTCGACCTGGCTGCGGAGCGACTTCAGCAGCTCCTGTTCGAAGCCCTGCTGGTGGGTTCCGCCCTTCGGCGTGGCGATGATGTTCACGAAGGACCGGGTGGTCGTGTCGTAGCCGGTGCCCCAGCGCAGCGCGATGTCGACGGCGCAGACGCGCTCGACCTCGGTGGCGACCATGTGACCGTCGGCCTGCAGCACGGGCACGGTCTCCTTGAACGTGCCCTCGCCCTGGATACGCCAGGTGTCGGTCACCGGCGCGTCGGCGGCGAGGTACTCCACGAACTCCGAGATGCCGCCCTCGTAGTGGTACGAGGTCTCGTTCATCTCGTCGGCGCGGTCGTCGCGGACCACCAGTTCGAGTCCTGGGATGAGGAACGCGGTCTGACGCGCGCGATTCTCCAGCTCTCCGAGCTGGAACGCGGCATCCTTCGTGAAGATCTGCCGGTCGGCCCAATAGCGGATGCGGGTGCCGGTGGCGCCCTTGGGCGCCTTGCCGACGATGCGCAGTTCACTCTTCTCCTGGAACGGGGTGAACGGTGCGTCCGGGCGCTTCTCAGTCCCGGAGTCGGCGAAGATTCCGGGCTCCCCCCGACGGAACGACATGGCATAGGTCTTGCCGCCGCGGTCGACCTCGACGTCGAGTCGCTCGGAGAGAGCGTTCACGACGGAGGCGCCGACACCGTGCAGACCACCGGATGCCGCGTAGGAGCCGCCACCGAACTTGCCGCCGGCGTGCAGCTTGGTGAAGACCACCTCGACGCCGGTCAGACCGGTGCGCGGTTCGACATCGACGGGGATGCCGCGGCCTCGGTCGTGCACTTCGACGCTGCCGTCCGAGTGCAGGAAGATGTCGATCTTCGTGCCGTTGCCCGCGACCGCCTCGTCCACCGCGTTGTCGATGATCTCCCAGAGGCAGTGCATGAGGCCCGGCGAGCCGTTCGACCCGATGTACATGCCGGGGCGCTTGCGCACTGCTTCGAGCCCTTCGAGGACCTGCAGATGATGGGCGGAATACTCGGCGGTCACAATCCTCGATTCTATTCGCCGATCGACTCCTGACTCGGCCGACACTCCCCCACCGCCGAGCGCGGTAACGGTTCAGTACGCGCAGAGCGAAACACGCCGTCCTGCGGGCATTGCTCACAGGACGGCGTGGTTGTATTGAGCACGATCACACAGACGTCCGAGCCCGAGGAGGAACCGAGATGAACGCTACGACCGAACGTGACCCGTCCACCGTCGAGTACCGCCTGACGGCCATGGACCGGTGCGACTCCTGCGGTGCGCAGGCCTACATCGCCGCCGAGGTGAACGGCTCGGAACTGCTGTTCTGCGCTCACCACGGCCGCAAGTACGAAGAGAAGCTGCGCGCCGTCGCCACCAGCTGGCACGACGAGACCGCGCGCCTCGCCGACGCGGTCTGACCGCGTATCCGGCTGACCGCTCGACGGTCTGACAGCGGTCAGCCGACCTCGACCCGTCTGACGCGCGGCGTCAGACGCAGCAGGATCTCCTCGCCGACCGTGTCGATCCGCTCCGCCAGCGCCGTGGCATCCTGTTCGCCCTGCGATCCCCGGCCGAACAGAGTGACGGTGTCTCCCTCAGACGCACCGGGCCAGGCGTCCACGGTGCTGACCATCGGTCCGACCGCACGAAGCAGGCGCGGACCAGCAGGAGTGCCGACCTCTGCACCGGCGAGAACGGACGGCAGGCCGTCGAACGATCCGATGCCGATCTCGGCACCGCCATCGCGCACGGACAGCACCGGCGCGCGCAGCTCGGCCACCGGCTCCACTCCGGGGATCTGCGGCCCCTCCGCCGAGCGGATGCCGTAGCAGAACGCCCCGATGCGGCTCAGGGAGCCGCGCAGTTCCGATCGCCACCAGGACGCCGCGGATGCTGTGAGGTGAAGCACCTCGGGTTCTCCCCCTGCGTCGCGGAGCGATCGCACTGCGAGCCGGAACTCCGCGGCCGCGACGTCGTCTTCCGCGTCGCTCGCCTCGGCGAGATGACTCCACACGCCGACCACGGCGAGGATGCCGCGTCGCTCGGCATCGCGGGCCTCGGCGACGAAGCCGGCCCAGTCCTCGGGTCGCACACCGTTGCGATGCAGACCGGTGTCGATCTTCAGATGCACCCGTGCGGGCAGGCGCAGGCGTTCGGCCTGCGCGATGACGCGGCGCAGATAGGGCAGAGTGCCGACGCCGAGGTCGATGCCCGCCTCGATCGCCGCTGCCACCTCGGCATCCGCCGACGTCGCCCATGCATAGACGCGGGCATCGTCCCGACGGGCACGGATGCGCAGTGCGGAGTCGACGTCATAGGAGCCGAACCAGGTGACATCCGGCGCACCGTCCACGGTCCACTCGACACCGTGGCCGTAAGCGTCGTCCTTCATCACGAGCATGAGCTCGCTCGGGGCGATCTGTGCCCGCACCGCGGCGATGTTGCTCTGCAGCACCGCTCGCGAGATCTCCAGGACCGGAACGCTCATGCTCGCCACTCCCGTCGTGAGCTCATGCCTGCGACCGCGACGAGCTCACCGACGGTGAGGCCGGTGATGCGCGCCCAGTCCGCGAGTGTCTCCCGGGCCGGACCTGTACCGCCGAAGTAGGTGACCTCTGCGCCCTCAGCCGCATCCACGCCCTCCAGGTCGACGACGCAGACGTCCATCGCGACCCTTCCGATGATCGGGCGCAGAACGCCGTCGACCTCGGCGCGCGCGTGGTTGCCGAGGGCGCGCACGATGCCCTGGGCGTAGCCGCCCGTCACCAGCGCGACGGTGGTGTCCGACACCGCACGGTGCGTGTACCCGTACGACACCGCGTCGCCTGGCCGCAGCCGCTTCGTCGACATCACAGTGCCGACGAGGCGCATGACAGGGACCTTACCGGCGCCGGGCAACCCGAAGAGCATGCTCGGGTCGACATCCGGTGCTCCGCTGGCCACTGCGTCGATTCCGGCCTCGCGAAGGCTCAGCGCGGTCTCCTCGTCGTCGACGAGGATCTGCCGGATGCCGGAGCGCGTGACCGTGTGTGCGACCTCGGTCAGGCCGTGGCCCCAGGCATCCCTACGCAGATCGGCGCAGGCTCCGCCCGCGGCGGCCGCACCCCTGGCCGCGGCCGCAAGCGCGGCGCGGGAGAGAACGGCACGCGGCAGCGCGCTGTTCGTGGCGGAACTCACCGGATGCACGACTGGGTCACACCTTGATGGTCTTGAAGCCCTTGTCGCGGGTCGGGCGCATCAGGATCTTGGTGCGCGCGGCCTCGGCGTACTCGTCCAGATCGCTGTGCGTCGCCGGGGCGAGCGTGAGTCCTCGTCGCGCGGCGGCCGCGTCGACGAGGACGTCCGTCAATGCGGGGTTCAGCGGCAGCACCGGGCCCTGCACATTGCTCGCGAAGGCGTTGCCCACGCGAACGAACTCGCCACGACCCTCGCCTCGCACATAGCTGCCGTGTCCGTCGCGAACCGTGCCGTAGGCGGCACCGGCATCGGCGAGGGTCCATTCCGAGGCGTGGTCCTCGAAGCCGACCACGGGGCCGTCCGGGGTGTCGACGATGGTGTAACCGACGCGACGGTCGCTGACGCGCGCGACGCGGTAGGGCAGCACGCCGATCCCGGCGAGCTTCTCCCCCTCGGGCGCGTCCAGGCCCTGTCCGAGCAGCTCTGCGGAGCCTCCGACCGAGAACAGGACGCCGCCGTCGGCGACGAAGGCCGCGATGCGCTCCTTCCGACCCACCAGATCGGCGTGCACGCCGCGCAGTGCGGACAGCGGGGCGTTGCCGATCACGAGCACGTCGAGGTCCGTGGGAAGCTCCTCGCCGGGAGCGACCAGCACGGTCGAGGTCTCCACACCGCGCGCGGCGAACCGCCGCTCGATCGCGCGGACGTTACCGCGGTCGCCGGTGACACCGAGTTCGACCGGGTACAGCTGGGCGATGGTGACCTGAGTCATCGACGGGTCTCCTGCTCTTCACGGCCGAGGATGCGACGGCCAGTCATCATGAGCTCGTAGTTGACGAACCAGATCTGACGGCCGGCCGAGGTCTCGGGGAACGACCGCATGAGCTCCACCGCCTTCTCCATGTCGGGTTCGACCGCTCCGATCTCCACGCCGGCATAGGCGAGCGCGAGCGCGAGCTGATGGGCCTTCTCACCGGTGACCACATCGACTCTCGGCAGCGGGGCGAAGTCGACGTCGTAGAGCCAGGAGACGTCGGGCGTGCCGTCGTCGATCGCGATGAGAGCCCGCTCGGGAGTGCCGTCGAGGGCATCCAGATTCATCTGCAGGCTGGGTGCGTTCTTGAACATGACGAACTCGACCTGCTCGCCGTCGGGCTTCCCGCGCAGCGGGATGACCTCTCCGCGACCGTAGGCGGGCGCCATCGTCGCGAACCCGGCCGCCGCGCGGCCCGCGTCGAACTCGTCGCGCAGCACGCGGGCGGCGACGGTCAGCGCCGCCGCGGCGTCGGCCGCGTAGTGCAGCCCCCGCGCGGGCAGGGTGATGCGGGCATCCGCGCCGTCGACGTTCACGACGATCTCGCGGCCGGACACCTCGCGCACCTCGGCGAAGGCCGTGCGCGCGACCGTGCCGGCGGTGCCGCTGCGGGTGTCCGCGGCGTTGGACAGTCCGTGTGCGGACGCCGCGACGATCTCCTCGGAGATGCCGAAGAAGGACACCGGCGCCTTCATGGCCCCCTCGTCGATCTTCGACAGATACGGGTCATCGCGGTTCACCACGACATGACCGGAGGCCCTGGTCGAGGCGTCCAGCATCATGTCGGCCACGCGCTCGGTCTCGAAGAAGCGGAAGAGTTGGTCGACCTGCACGTTCAGCGACAGGATGACCGACGGCGAGAGCCGATCCGCGAGGTCGGCGGCGTAGCCCTCATCGATCTCGAGGACCGCGACGTCAGCCTTGATCCGGCCGGTGAGCGACGCATCGGCGAGCAGCGCGCTCGTCACGCCCTGCGGGAGGTTCGCTCCGGTCGGGTTGGTGAAGACCTTCAGGCCGTGCGCACGCAGCACCTCGCTGACCATGTGCGTGGTCGTGGTCTTGCCGTTCGAACCGAGCACGAAGATCACGCCGTAGCGGAACTGGTCGGCGAGCGTCGGCAGCAGGGTCGGCGCCATCCGGTTGGTGAGGTACCCCGGGAACGCCGAACCGCCGCCGCGCAGGCGCGTCGCGAAGCGCGCGAGCTTGCCCGCCAGAACCGGAACGATGTACCGGGGACCCGCCGACCGCGCCTGAGGGGCGGCCGCCATCATTCGAGGTAGTCCCGCAGCGACTGCGAACGACTCGGGTGGCGCAGCTTGGCCATCGTCTTCGACTCGATCTGGCGGATGCGCTCACGCGTGACGCCGAACGTGTCGCCGATCTGGTCGAGGGTCTTGGGCTGACCGTCGCCGAGACCGAAGCGCATGCGGATCACGCCCGCTTCGCGCTCGGAGAGCGAGTCGAGCAGCTGCTCGAGCTGACGCTGCAGCATGGTGAAGCCGACCGCGTCCGCCGGGACGACAGCCTCAGTGTCCTCGATGAGGTCACCGAACTCGCTGTCGCCGTCCTCGCCGAGCGGGGTGTGCAGCGAGATCGGCTCGCGGCCGTACTTCTGCACCTCGATGACCTTCTCGGGGGTCATGTCGAGCTCGCGGGACAGCTCCTCGGGCGTGGGCTCGCGGCCCAGGTCCTGCAGCATCTGGCGCTGCACGCGGGCCAGCTTGTTGATGACCTCGACCATGTGCACCGGGATGCGGATGGTGCGGGCCTGGTCGGCCATGGCGCGGGTGATCGCCTGACGGATCCACCAGGTGGCGTATGTCGAGAACTTGAAGCCCTTGGTGTAGTCGAACTTCTCCACCGCGCGGATGAGGCCGAGGTTGCCCTCCTGGATCAGGTCCAGGAACTGCATGCCGCGACCGGTGTAGCGCTTGGCGAGGCTGACCACGAGGCGCAGGTTGGCGCCGAGCAGGTGGCTCTTCGCGCGCTGACCGTCGCGGGCGACCCACTGCAGGTCGAGACCCAGCTGGCTGGTCTTCTCGGCCGCGGTCATCGCCGACAGCTTCTCCTCGGCGAACAGACCGGCCTCGATCCGCATCGCCAGCTCGACCTCTTCGGCCGCGTTCAGCAGCGCGACCTTTCCGATCTGCTTCAGGTAGTCCTTGACCGGGTCGGCGGTGGCGCCGGTGATCTGGGTGGAGTAGACGGGGACGTCGTCCTCGTCGTTCGAGGTGATGACGATGGCGCCGGTGGGCAGCGGCTCGGTGAAGGCGGGCTTCTTGTCGCCCTCCTCCTCGTCGTCGGCGCTGTCGTCGGCGTGGACGTCCTCGGCGGTGTCGTCGCCTTCGTCGTCGTCCTTCTTCTTGGTGCGCTTCGCCGCAGGCTTCTTCGCGGCTGCCTTCTTGGCGGGCGCTGCCCTCTTGGCCGCAGGCTTCGCAGCGGGCTCTGCGGCGTCGACCGCGTCGACCTCAGCGGGCTCGGCCTCGGCAGGCGTCGTCGTCTTGGTCGTCCGGCTCTTCTTGGTCGTGGCTTGAGTCACGTTTCGCCTTTCACGGGGCGGTGCGCACGCCCCGGGAGATTTCGGACACTAGTAAGACCCTTGTCAAGTCCGATCGCGAAAACGACGGTTGACAACGGGTCGAATGTCCATTATCACACACCCGAGGGCGTGTGGATGACAACGACGCAGAATTCGGTGCTCAGTTGCGCTTGCCGTCGTCCTCGCCGGTCGGACGAGAGGCGAGATACCTCTCCAGCTCCGCCGCGATCTCGTCGGCGCTGGGCAGGTCGCGCTCGTCGAAGCCGCCCTCATCGACGTCTTCCGGGTCGCGTCCCGCCATGTAGGCGTCGTAACGGCGCTCGAGCGTGTGCACCATCTGCATCAGCTCGTCGTTGCCCTGCACCTGCTCCTCGACCCGCGAGACATACGCCTCCCGACTCTCCTGCACCTCGTCCATCCGCAGCACCAGTCCGGTTGCCGCCATCAGCCGGTCGGCGGCCGTGATGACGGCATCCGGGTACTCGGTGTCGCCGAGGTAGTGCGGCACGAGCAGCACGAAGCCGACCACGCGATTCCCGCGCTGCGCGAAGCGGTACTCGAGCAGGTGGCCGGCTGTCGACGGCACCTGGGTACGCGGGCGCCACACCGAGTGCGCGCCGATCAGGTCGCGCCGGTTGCCGCTGACCGTCGTGCCGATCGGCCGCGTGTGCGGAACGGGCATGGCTATCGAGTGCACCCAGGACACTCCCGAAACCTCGAACTCGGTCGCGAGGTCCAGGACGGCGTCCGAGAACGCGTTCCAGGCGAAGTCCGGCTCGTAGCCGGCGAGCAGCAGGAACTGCTGCCCGAGCGCATCGTGGGCGAGCGAGAGTTCGAGACGCGCGGGACGGAACTCCGTGAGGTGGTCCTGATCGAAGGAGACGACAGGACGGCGGGCGCGGTAGTCCAGCAGCATGTCGTTGTCGAAGACGACGATCGGCTGCGGGCCGGCCGTCTCCTCGAGGTGGTCGATCAGACCGGACACCGCGTTGCCCGCATCGGTGAACCCGGTGAGCAGGATGACGAGCGGCAGTCCGGTCGGCACGACCGGGGCGTTCGCGACGCGTTCGTGGACGTCTCCGGTGAAGGGCATACATCCATGCTACGAGCCGGTCCTGCCGCTGGGGCCGTGGGTCTCATGCTGAGAGCGAACAGCACGGCGGTCGGCGGCGGACCATCCCTGAATAGGATGGAGGCATGACGCTACCCGCGCTCTCGCACACGACCGAAACGTTCCCCGAAAGCGCTGCAGACGCCGCAGTGCTCGTGATCCAGGATCCGGAGGTCGCGCCAGAAGCGCTCACGACCTTCCCGGGTCTCGCGGACTTCCTCTCCGGCGTCGGCTTCCGCGGTTCCGCAGGTGCTCATGTCCGCGTGCACCTGCCCGAGATCACCACGCTGCCGCTGACCGTGGTCAGCATCGGCAAGGAGCAGACCGCCGCCACCGTGCGCGACGCCGTCGCGACCGCCGTCCGCACGCTGACCGGCTTCAGCCGGGTGGCCATCGGGTTCGCCCCCGGTGCCGATGCGCACGCCGCAGCAGCAGCCGAGGGAGCTGTGCTCGGCGGCTACCGCTTCGACGACTACCGCAGTGACCGCGGCCCGTCGCGCGCTGACGAGCTCGTGCTGCACGCCGACCTCACTGACGCGGACGTCTCCCGTGCCGTTGCCGTCGCTGAGGCCGTCGCCCTGGTCAAGGACCTGGTGAACGTCCCCGCGGAATGGCAGAGCCCCGCGCAGCTCGCGGACAGCGCCGTCGACGCGGTCAGGGATCTGGCCGTCACGGTCGACGTGCTCGACGAGAAGCAGCTCGAGGAGCAGGGCTACGGCGGCATCCTCGGCGTGGGCCGCGGTTCCGACCGCCCGGCGCGCCTCGTGCGCCTGGACTACTCCCCCGCCGGCGCGGCGCGCCACATCGCTCTGGTCGGCAAGGGCATCACCTTCGACACCGGCGGGCTCTCGCTCAAGCCGGCCGCCAGCATGGTCGGTATGAAGTTCGACATGGCCGGCGCCGCCACGGCGCTCGCCGCCGTGCGCGCGATCGCGGCGCTCGGTCTTCCGGTGCGCGTGACCGCCTGGATGTGCATCGCCGACAACATGCCCTCCGGCCGCGCCACCCGCCCCGGTGACGTGCTGCGGATGCTGGACGGACAGACCGTCGAGGTGCTGAACACCGATGCCGAGGGACGCCTGGTCATGGCGGACGGCCTCGTGGCGGCGAGCCGTGAGAACCCGGACGTCATCATCGACGTCGCGACTCTCACCGGCGCGATCATCGTCGCGCTCGGCATGCGCCACACCGGAGTCATGGGCAGCGAGGAGGCGGTCGCAGAGTACATGTCCGCTGCGGAGAGTGCCGACGAGCTCGCCTGGCCGCTGCCCCTGCCCGATCACATGGAGGAGTCGCTCGACTCGCCGATCGCCGACATGGTCAACGCGAACATGGGCGACCGCTCCGGCGGATCGCTGTTCGCCGGCCTGTTCCTCCGTCGCTTCGTCGGCCGAACCTCCGACGAGGCCGACGCGCCGCGGATCCCGTGGATCCACCTCGACATCGCCGGCTCCGGCGAGCACAAGGGATCGGCGTACGGCTTCACCGAGAAGGGCCCGACCGGGGCCACCGTGCGCTCGCTGATCGCGTTCGCCGAAGCATCCGCCAAGGAGGCATGATGACCACCCACACCTTCGACGTCGTCATCCTCGGCGGCGGCAGCGGAGGCTACGCGGCCGCCCTGCGGGCCGCCGAGCTGGGCAAGAAGGTCGCCCTGATCGAGAAGGACAAGGTCGGCGGCACGTGCCTGCACCGCGGCTGCATCCCGACCAAGGCGCTGCTGCACGCCGCCGAGGTCGCCGAGCACGTCCGCGACGCGGCATCCGTCGGCGTGACCGCGACGCTCGAGGGGATCGACGCCGCCGGCGTCCGCTCCTATCGCGAAGGGATCGTCGCCAAGAAGTTCAAGGGTCTCGAGGGCCTGATCAAGGCGCGCGGGATCACGGTCGTCGCGGGCTCCGGGCGCCTGGACACCGACCGCGCGGTCGTCGTCGGCGAGGACCGCTACGTGGGCGCCGACGTCGTGCTCGCGACGGGCTCCTTCAGCAGATCGCTGCCGGGGCTGGAGATCGGTGGCCGCATCCTCACCAGCGAGCAGGCGCTCGCCCTCGATGAGGTGCCGAAACGCGTCCTGATCCTCGGCGGCGGGGTGATCGGCGTCGAGTTCGCCAGTGTCTGGCGTTCGTTCGGCGCAGAGGTGACCATCATCGAGGCGCTGCCGCACCTGGTTCCGAACGAGGACATCGCCCTCAGCAAGGGCCTGGAGCGCGCATTCCGCCGGCGCGGCATCGCGTACTCGCTCGGCGTGCGGTTCCAGTCCGCGACGCAGACCGCGGATGCCGTGACCGTCACCCTCGAGGACGGCAAGACCTTCGAGGCCGACTACCTCCTGGTCGCCGTCGGTCGCGGCCCCGCCACCGCCGATCTCGGCTTCGCCGAGGCGGGTGCAACGTTGGATCGCGGGTTCGTGATCGTCGACGAGGAGCTCCGTACCGGAGTCCCGGGCCTCTGGGCCGTGGGTGACATCGTCCCCGGCCTGCAGCTCGCGCACCGTGGATTCCTGCAGGGCATCGCCGTCGCCGAGCGCATCGCCGGGCTGAGTCCCGCCCCGATGCCGGAGGCGAACATCCCGCGGGTCACGTACTGCAGCCCCGAGGTCGCCTCGGTGGGCATCACTGAGGAGGCGGCCGTGGCCGCGCACGGCGCGGAGCAGGTCGTCTCGTACGACTACAACCTCGCCGGCAACGGCAAGAGCGAGATCATCGGCACGGGAGGCCTGGTCAAGGTCGTCCGCCTCAAGGACGGTCCCGTGCTCGGCGTGCACCTGCTCGGTGACCGCGTGGGCGAGCTCATCACCGAGGGCCAGCTGGCCGTCGCGTGGGAAGCGCACCCCGAGGACATCGCTCCGCTGATCCACGCCCACCCCACTCAGAGCGAGGCTCTGGGCGAGGCCTTCCTGGCCCTCGCCGGGAAGCCCTTGCACGCATTGTGAAAACTTTTTCGCGCATTGTGGAAGTTTCGTTCTGTCTCTGCGCGATCAAGGCCACTAAGCTGAACACCACACGAACATCCTGAAGGAGACTCCGACATGAGCACATCCGTGGTCCTCCCCGCTCTCGGAGAGAGCGTCACCGAGGGTACGGTCACCCGCTGGCTCAAGCAGGTCGGCGACACCGTCGAGGCTGACGAAGGCCTCCTCGAGATCTCGACCGACAAGGTCGACACCGAGATCCCCGCACCCGTCAGCGGCGTGCTCGAGGCGATCCTGGTCGAAGAGGACGAGACGGTCGAGATCGGCGCGCTGCTCGCACGCATCGGCGACGGTTCCGGCGCTGCCCCGGCCGCAGAGGCACCCGCTGCCGCTGCCCCGGCACCCGCGGCCGAGGCGCCTGCACCCGCCGCTCCGGCACCGGCTCCGGCCGCTGAGGCCCCCGCTCCGGCACCCGCGGCCGAGGCGCCTGCCGCTCCCGCAGCCTCGGGCGATGCCACCGACATCGTGCTCCCCGAGCTCGGCGAGAGCGTCACCGAGGGCACCGTCACCCGCTGGCTGAAGCAGGTCGGCGACAGCGTCGAGGTCGATGAGGCTCTCCTCGAGATCTCGACCGACAAGGTCGACACCGAGATCCCTTCGCCTGTGGCCGGCGTGCTGCAGGAGATCGTCGCCGCCGAGGACGAGACCGTCGCCGTCGGCGCCGTACTCGCTCGCGTCGGCTCCGGCACTCCTGCTGCCGCACCTGCTCCGGCCGCGGCACCCGCCGCTCCGGCACCTGCTGCTCCGGCACCCGCTGCCCCGGCACCTGCCGCTCCGGCACCTGCCGCTCCGGCACCTGCTGCCGCTCCGGCGCCCGCGGCCGCACCGGCCGCTCCTGCCCCGGCACCTGCCGCTCCGGCACCCGCTGCCCCGGCACCCGCTGCCCCGGCACCCGCTGCCGCGGCGACCGGCTCGGACAACCTGTACGTCACGCCCCTCGTGCGCCGCCTGGCCGCCCAGCAGGGCGTGGACCTGGCAAGCGTGCAGGGCTCGGGCGTCGGCGGCCGTATCCGCAAGGAGGACGTGCTGAAGGCTGCCGAGGCCAAGACTCAGGCCCCGGCGGCGGCTGCCGCTCCGGCTGCCGCGGCTCCGGCACCGGCACCGCTCGAGGTCTCCCCGCTGCGCGGCACCACGCAGAAGATGTCCCGGCTGCGCAAGGTCGTCGCCGAGCGCGCCGTGGCCTCGATGCAGCAGACCGCACAGCTGACCACGTTCGTCGAGATCGACGTGACGGCCCTGGCCGCGTACCGCGACAGCGTCAAGGTGGCGTTCCAGCAGAAGACGGGCGACAAGCTCTCCTTCCTGCCGTTCTTCACCCTCGCCGCCGCCGAGGCGCTGCAGGCCTTCCCGATCATCAACTCGACGGTCGACGGCGACAGCATCGTCTACCCCGCGACGGAGAACATCTCCATCGCGGTCGACACCGAGCGCGGCCTGCTGACGCCGGTCGTGCGCGATGCGGCGACGAAGAACCTCGCCCAGCTGGCGCACGAGATCGCCGATCTCGCCGCCCGTACGCGTGACAACAAGCTGAAGCCGGACGAGCTCGCCGGTGGCACCTTCACGGTGACCAACACCGGTTCCCGCGGTGCGCTGTTCGACACGCCGCTCGTGTTCCTGCCGCAGTCCGCGATCCTCGGCACCGGCGTCGTGTTCAAGCGCCCGGGCGTCGTGAACGTCGGCGGCGTCGACGCCATCGCGGTCCGCTCGTACGTGTACTTCGCGATCTCGTACGACCACCGGATCATCGACGGTGCGGACGCTGCGCGCTTCCTGGGCGCGATCAAGGCACGCCTCGAGGCGGCGGACTTCGCCGCCGTGCTCGGAGCGTAAGTCTCACGACGAACCCGGCTGGTCCGCGACGGCATACACGTCGCGGACCAGCCATTCGTCTTTCTGGCGGAGGAGCACCAGGATCTGCTGCTCCTCGCCAGCACCGCCGCGACGGATTACCGCGATGTCTCCGTAGGAGTCCACCAACGCCACGTCGTTCCCGGCTTCCGTGTCCCCGACGGCCTTGAGCACCGCCGCCGCAGATCCCTCGACCACGGCATCCGCGCAGCGCTCGTCATGCTCCTGCACGCATCTCCTGATGCGCTTCAGAAGCGCGGATGCGGCCGAGACCGGATCGTCAGCCAGCTCCGCATCCTGCGTGACCGCCGGGGAGGGCGTCGCGCTCGGCACGGGATGCGTCTCGAGCACCGCGGCCTTCTTCTCGGTCGTCTGAGCGGATGCCGGCTCGTCGACCTCGCCACTCGGCCACAGCAGACCGCCCGCGAGTACGATGAGCGCCGCCGCCAGTCCCACGAGGAGCGGACGGCGACGCCCAGCCCGTGTCGGAGCGACCGTGCCCTCCGACGCGGATGTCCCCCGCGGACGCCCACTGAGCCGGGGCACGCGTGCCAGGAGCGCGCGTCCGCCCCCGAGCACGGTTCCGAACCATCCGGCGGCCACGGAGCGCCATCCCGAGCCGCTGGCTTCCCGGCCACCGGCATCTGCGGGGAAGCGCTCCTCCACCACCGCGGACGCCGCCGCAGGAGCGAACACCTCGCGCTGCAGCGGACGCGGTGCGGCGAGCTCAGTGAGCTCCGCCTCCCACCGGTCCATCCGCCGCCGTGCAGCGCGGGGATCGGCCAGACCGGTATCGATGTCGGTGAGAAGTCGTTCCAGGCTCCGATCGGACGCGCTCGCACGCACCCTGGCGACGAGCGCGCGCGTAGCCTCGGCAGCCGGCTCGCCCGCGCCGAGGGCGAACACCGGTCGTCCGCCGTCGGTGAGCCACCAGGTTCCCGGCAGAGGGCTGCCATCGAGCTCCACGAGACCGCGCAGCAGGCTGCCGACCAGTGTGACGCTCTCGCCTGTTCCGAGGGGTTGCTCGGTGGTCACGCGACGGCCCAGGAACACCCCGAGGCGTTCGGTGCACCAGGGCAGGAGGACGTCCGTCCCGTCCGCACGGCGGACCAGGTCGAGTGCACCGGCCACGTGCTCGGCGCCGCTGAACGCCCAGAACGGCTCCCCCGCGCAGTCTGCGGCATCTGCGCGCACGCGCACATCCTGGCCTTCGGCCACCAGCTCGCCCTGGAACGGTCCCTCCTGCGGGTCGAGCACCCGGATACCTCGGTGCACGCCACTGACCAGCGCGGCGGGCGATCTGTTCTCTGTCATCCGCCCATCCCAGCGCACAGGGAGAGCGTGCCCGATCCGGATTCCCGGGTCTGTGCAGGTCTTCCCCGTCTCCGCCGGCTGTGCACGATGAGTCACCGTCGGCGACGCGCCCCGGGCGACCGG
Organism: Microbacterium sp. NPDC057659; assembly: GCF_042799915.1. Classification (NCBI taxonomy): domain Bacteria; kingdom Bacillati; phylum Actinomycetota; class Actinomycetes; order Micrococcales; family Microbacteriaceae; genus Microbacterium; species Microbacterium sp. NPDC057659. Next base: position 529,997 of record NZ_JBHVHU010000001.1, read on the forward strand.
TAGGCTGGTACCCATGGCAAAGCGTGATTCCGCACCCGAGAAGCGACCCGGGTTCTTCTCCCAACTGAAGTCCCTGTTCCGCTTCACACGGGAGATCTACGGCTGGCTCCCCTGGGCCCAGGCCGCGATCGTCGTCGGCGGTGTCCTGATCGGTCTGATCCTCGGATATCTGATCCCGCCTGGCGGCGTGTTCGCGATCATCCTGTGGGGGATCACCGGTCTCATGCTCGGACTGCTCGGCGCGATGATGCTGATGACCCGCCTCTCCACGAGTGCGATGTACCAGAAGATCGACGGTATGCCCGGCGCCAGCGGCCATGTGCTCTCCACCAGCCTCGGCCGGAACTGGCAGGCCTCTGACACGCCTGCCGGCATCAACCCGAAGACGCAGGAAGCCGTCTACCGCGCGATCGGCCGCGGCGGCGTGGTCGTCGTCGGCGAGGGCGCCCGCGGGCGCCTGACCCGCCTCGTGAACGAGGAGCGCTCGAAGGCCCAGCGCGTCGCCACCGGCGTTCCGGTCACCGTGCTCTATGTCGGCCACGGTGAGGACGAGGTGCAGATCAAGGATCTCGCCAAGACCATCAAGAAGCTGCCAAAGAAGATCGACAAGGCCACGATGGCCGCCGTGATCAAGCGCATCGAGTCGGTCTCGCAGTCGGTCACCTCGCTGCCGATCCCGAAGGGCATCGACCCGATGAAGGCCCGGGCGCAGCGTCCGCGCTGATCCGCACAGCTCATGAGAAAGGCCCCGTCCTCGGACGGGGCCTTTCTCATGCCGTCAGTCGCCCAGCGGCTGCTTGGGAAGCCTGCGCACCTTTGCGCGGCGACGGGGCCGCTCCGGGATCATCGAGCGCATCTCGTCGAGCTTGCCGAAGCACAGCAGCCTGTCCCCCGCCTCCAGCACGACGTGCTTGCGCGGGTTGGGGATCACGGTCACCCCGCGGTGCAGGGTGAGCACGGTGATGTCCCGGTCCCACAGGCCGAGATCCCCCAGCTGCCTGCCGACCTGCTCCGCACCGGAATGCATGACGAGCTCTGCGACGCCGTAGCCGGTCGACACACTCAGCCGCTGCCGGACGTCGATGTCGGGGAAGGCGACCTGCTCCGAGATGTAGTCGATGATCGCGCCGGCGACGTCGAGCTTGGTGGCGGCCTCGATGCCCTGCAGCCCCGGTGAGGAGTTGACCTCCATGACCAGTGGACCGTCCTCGCCCTCGAGCATGTCGACGCCGGCGACCCGCAGCCCCATGATCTGCGCCGCGCGCACCGCGGTCTGCTCATACACGGGGTCGAGGGTGACCGGCTCGACCCGGCCGCCGCGGTGCACGTTGGAGCGGAACTCGTCGCCGTCGGCCACCCGGCGCATGGCGGCGACGACACGCCCGCCCACGACCAGAGCACGGATGTCGCGCCCGCGCGACTCGGCGATGAACTTCTGGATCAGCACGTTCTGCTTCGTCGAGTGCAGCGTCTCGATGATCGCCTCTGCGACCTTCACCTGCGGTGCGAGGATCACACCGATGCCCTGGGTCCCCTCCAGGAGCTTGATGACCACCGGGGCTCCGCCGACCCGCTCGATCGCCGGTCGCACGTCAGCGCGGTTGCGGACGAAGGCTGTGGCCGGCATCGCGATGTTGTGCCGCGACAGGATCTGGTTCGCGCGGAGCTTGTCGCGCGCGCTGGAGATGCCGTTGGCCGTGTTCGGCGTGTAGACGTCCATCTGCTCGAACTGGCGCACCACGGCGGTGCCGAAGTACGTGATCGAGTTGCCGATGCGCGGCAGGATCGCGTCGTAGTCGCTGAGCTGCTTGCCGCGATAGAACAGGTCCGGTTCATCCGCCGTCAGGTCGATCGCGAACCGCAGGGTGTTCAGGACTTTGACGTTGTGTCCGCGCTGCTGCGCTGCAGCGCGAAGACGTTGGGTGGAGTATGACTGCGGCGCTCGGGAGAGGACGGCGATCTTCAACGGGGATTCCTGCCAGGATGTAGGGATGGGTCGGTCTTCTCATTCAAACACGCTCACGGGGTGGCGTGAGTGGGTCGGGCTGCCCGATCTCGGTGTGGCGTGGATCAAGGCGAAGATCGACACCGGTGCGCGCACCTCGTCGCTGCACGCTTTCGACGTCGAGGAGTTCACCCGTGACGGCGCCGAGTGGGTGCGCTTCCGCGTGAACCCGTGGCAGGACACCTTCGCGGACGCCGTGCGCGCCGAGTATCCGGTGCACGATCGCCGCGAGGTGCGCAGCTCCTCAGGCCACACCGAGACCAGGCTGGTGGTGCTGCTGAAGGTGCGCCTGGTCGACCAGGAGGTCACCGCCGAGGTCACCCTGACCAACCGCGACGAGATGGGCTTCCGGATGCTCGTCGGGCGCGAAGCGCTGCGTCAGGGCTTCGTCGTGGACCCCGCGCGGTCGTTCCTCGGCGGCCGCGCTCCCAAGGAAGCCCGCCGCCGCAATCGCGGCAAGGACCCCTCGACAGGCACAGTGTCCGCCTGACCTCAGGCGCGGATCAGCACCAGACCGGATGCCTTGTCGTGCAGCCCCCGCTGATCGGCGTCCCAGATCACCGCGGGGATCACGACGACGAGCAGCAGCGTGCGGATGATCGGTCGCCAGAGGCCCGACCAGCCGCCACCCAGCCTGATCACGCGCATGCCCAGGATTCGGTGCCCTGGGCTGCCTCCTGCGGTGGGGATGAACAGGATCTGCATCACGGCGAACACCATCATCGGCGCGAACTGCCGCCACCCGGCCTCAGCGGGAAGATCGAACTGGTTGTAACCGAGGAAGCCGATCGCGATGATCGTGGCGGCCAGGTAGTCGATCGCCAGCGCACCGATGCGACGGCCTGCGCGGGCGATGCTCCCGGGCCCCGTCTGCGGCATTCCGAGGCGCTCTCCGGGGTACGTGTTCACAGCATCCGTCACGGTTCCAGCTTAGGCGTCGCCTGTAACATGCTCGAAACACGGCAGACACGGTGGGGAAACCGCCTCTCCGTAATCTGCCTCGTGGGCCAAGTCCCCCGAATCCCTTCCACAGGAGTGCTACATGTTCAGTGAACCGTCCGAGCTGCTCGCCTACATCAAGGAGAACGACGTCAAGTTCCTTGACATCCGTTTCACCGACCTGCCGGGTGTGCAGCAGCACTTCAACATCCCGGCCTCCACGGTCGACGAGGACTTCTTCCGGGACGGACAGCTCTTCGACGGCTCCTCGATCCGCGGTTTCGCGTCGATCCACGAGTCCGACATGCAGCTCATCCCCGATGTGACCACCGCGTACATCGACCCCTTCCGCGAGGCGAGCACCATCGTCATGGTGTTCGACATCTACAACCCCCGCACCGGTGAGATCTACAGCAAGGACCCGCGTCAGGTCGCCAAGAAGGCCGAGAAGTACCTCGCCTCCACCGGCATCGCCGACACCGCCTACTTCGCCCCCGAGGCCGAGTTCTACATCTTCGACGACGTGCGCTACTCGGTCACGTCCGGCGAGAGCTTCTACAAGGTCGACTCGGAAGAGGCCGCGTGGAACTCCGGCCGCGAGGAGGAGGGCGGCAACCTCGGCAACAAGACCCCGTTCAAGGGCGGCTACTTCCCCGTCGCGCCGGTCGACAAGACCGCCGATCTGCGCGACGATATCACTCTGCGTCTGATCGACGCGGGCTTCCACCTGGAGCGCTCGCACCACGAGGTGGGCACCGCAGGTCAGCAGGAGATCAACTACCGCTTCGACACCATGGTGCACGCGGCCGACGACATCCTGAAGTTCAAGTACATCGTCAAGAACACCGCCGAGGAGTGGGGCAAGACCGTCACGTTCATGCCGAAGCCCCTGTTCGGCGACAACGGCTCGGGCATGCACACCCACCAGTCGCTCTGGTTGGACGGCAAGCCGCTGTTCTTCGACGAGAACGGCTACGGGCAGCTCAGCGACACCGCGCGCTGGTACATCGGCGGCCTGCTCAAGCACGCGCACGCCGTGCTCGCCTTCACCAACCCGACGCTGAACAGCTACCACCGCCTGGTGAAGCACTTCGAAGCGCCGGTGAACCTGGCGTACTCCGCCGGCAACCGCTCCGCGGCCATCCGCATCCCGCTCACCGGCTCGAACCCGAAGGCCAAGCGCATCGAGTTCCGCGTTCCGGATGCCTCGGGCAACCCGTACCTCGCGTTCGCCGCGCAGCTGATGGCCGGCCTCGACGGCATCCGCAACCGCATCGAGCCGATGGAGCCGATCGACAAGGACCTCTACGAGCTGCCGCCGGAGGAGGCCAAGAACATCCCGCAGGTGCCGAACTCGCTGCTGGACTCGCTCGAGGCGCTCCGTAACGACCACGACTTCCTGCTCGAGGGCGGCGTGTTCACCCAGGAGCTCATCGACACCTGGATCGAGTACAAGTACGAGAAGGAGATCCTGCCGATGGCGCAGCGCCCCCACCCGTACGAGTTCGAGCTGTACTACGGAGTCTGAACCGAGCCTGACTCGCGAATGCCCCGCCTCCCGTTCGGAGGCGGGGCATTCGCCTAGGGTCGTCCTGGAGGAACCCATGACCGTCGAACACCGTCCCGTGCGCATCGGCGTGCAGATCCAGCCTCAGCACGCCCCCTACGAGAAGATCCGCGATACTGCGGCCGTCCTCGAGGACCTCGGCGTCGACGTGCTGTTCAACTGGGACCACTTCTTCCCGCTCCGTGGAGAGCCGGACGGCCTGCACTTCGAGTCGTGGACGATGCTCGCGGCCCTGGCCGAGCAGACCAGCCGCGTCGAGATCGGCGCCCTGGTGAACTGCAACAGCTACCGGAACGCGAACCTGCAGGCGGACATGGCCCGCACGATCGACCACATCAGCGCGAAAGGTGGTCAGGGCCGATTCATCTTCGGCACCGGATCCGGGTGGTTCGAGCGCGACTACGACGAGTACGGCTACGAGTTCGGCACCGTCGGCAGCCGACTGGACGCACTCGCACGCGACCTTCCCATCATCGAGGGCAGGTGGGCCGCGCTCAACCCGCCGCCCACCCGGCGCATCCCCGTGCTCATCGGCGGGGGCGGCGAGAAGAAGACCCTGAGGATCGTCGCGCAGCACGCCGACATCTGGCATTCGTTCAGTGATGCGGCCACCCTCGAGCGCAAGCTCGGCATCCTCGCCGATCACGGTCGTGCGGTCGGCCGGGACACGAGCCGGATCGAGATCTCCACGGAGATCGGCAACCGCAGTCTCGACGAGGTCGAGCAGCAGTACTCGCTCGGGGCGACTCTCTTCACCGTGGGCATCTCCGGCCCGGACTACGACATCGCGCGCGTGACCGACTGGATCGCCTGGCGGGACGACAAGAACCGCTGAGCATCCCGGAGGCCGGGCTTCACAAGGCGGCCCGACCGACTCCGGCGATCACGACGAGCTGCTCCGGCGATACTCACCGGCGACGAGCGGCTCCAGCTCGCCGTCGCCGGATGCCGCGAAAAGGCGCATCGTCAGGCGCTCGCCGTCGGATGCCAGGATCATGACGTTGCGGCCGCGCTCCGAGCGGCGCTCCAGGACGAGCTCGCCGGCGTTCCACGTGGCGGTTCCCGGCGAGGCGGGCACGAACCCGTAGGAGTCGAACCACCACCAGCCGTCTTCGCGGACGACGCCATGACCCGTCATCGAGCCGTCCGCACGAGTCTCGGAGTAGTCGACGATCAGGGCGTCGCCCGGGCCGCCGGCGAGCACCAGCTCTGCCCGTGCGCGCCCCGCCGGCGTCCACGCGGTGGCGAAGACCTCCTCCTCGCCCGCCCAGCAGCCGTGCAGGGCCTCGAGTGCGGTCACCACGGCATCGGCCGTTCCGGAGCGCGCGTGCCGTCATTCGGCATGTGGGGCAGCTCCTCGCCTCCGGCGCGGATGCAGAGCCAGCGCAGCTCCCCAGGGCTGTCGGGCAGCGCGCGCCACGTGCGCCAGACGCCCTGGCCGACCCGCACGGCCGAGCCGGGACCCACTTCGACGACGTCGTCGTCGAGCCCCATCTGACCTCGCCCCTCGAGGAACACGTAGAGCTCCTCGACACGGCTGTGCGAGTGCCAGTACCCCGCCTCCTCGCCGGGCAACAGTGCGTTGGCCGTCATGCCGATGTACTGCATGGTCAGTTCATGGTCGACGACACGGCGCCCATCCCTCGACCGGCTCTCGTCGAACCCGCCGAAATGGTCGCGCCAGTCGTCGAGGCCGCCGATCTGTGTGACCTGGTAACCCTCAGTCATCCTGCATCCTCTCTGTGTTCACCGCTCCGCACGGCGTGCGACCAGCCGTCGCCCCGTCGCTCGTACGCCAGCCTCAGGTGCCGGCGATCCGCCGATCCCTGCCAGAACTCGATCTGCTCGGGCACCACGCGCCAGACTGCCCAGTCACCCTCGGCGACACCCTCTCGGGCCGCTGCGGAGCGCGCCGCGAGATCTGCGGCGGACTCCGCGGCGGACGCCTGCACCACCGGCCCGCGCACGCGCACCGCGCGCACCTGCGCAGGCCACCAGAAGCTCAGCGCCGCCACCGGATGCACGGCGAGCTGATGCCCCTTCGCCGACGAGCGCGTGCTCGCGAACGCCCACCCCAGCCGGTCCACGTCCTTGAGGATCAGCGTCCGGGCATCCGGATGCCCCTCCGCGTCGACGGTCGACAAGGTCATCGCATGCGGCTCCGCGACGCCCGCCGCCAGCGCCGCGTCGAACCAGGCGAGGAAGAGAGCGACGGGATCGTCGGGCGCAGTGCGCAGGTCGAACGACGGTGCCGTTCCGGTGAGCGCGGGCACAGCCCGCAGCAGGTCTCGGATGGAGCTCGTCATACGATCCTCTCGATCAGCCGTAGAAGTGCTTCTCGAACACGCGGCGGGCGCGCCGTGTGACCCGCAGGTAGTCCTCGTCGAGCTGCGACGCGGAGCGGTCCGGATAGCCGAGAAGCCGGGCGACGGCGTCCAGTTCACGACGATCCGCCGGCAGGATGTCGGTCGCTTTGCCGGTGTACAGCGTGATCGCAGAGCGCAGCCGGCTGGACATCAGCCATGCCGCAGTCAGCCGGCTCACCGCTGAGGCCGGAAACAGCCCGGCATCCTCTGCGGCGGTCAGCGCGCCCAGCGTCGAGGTCGTGCGCAGTTGCGGCAGGGCAGCGGCGTGCTGCAGCTGCAGCAGCTGCGCCATCCACTCCACGTCACTGAGCGTGCCGGGACCGAGCTTCAGGTGCCGGCGGGGATCCGCGCCCTGCGGGAGCCGCTCGCCCTCGACCCTGGCCTTGATGCGCTTGATCTCGCGTACGTCCTGCAGCCCGATCGACTCGGGGTAGCGGATGGCGTCGGCGAGGTCCATGAACCGCGCGATGAGCTTCACGCTGCCGGCGATCCCGCGTGCGCGAAGCAGCGCCTGGGCCTCCCACGACAGCGACCAGCGCCGGTAGTACTCCGCGTAGGCATCGATCGAACGGACCATCGGGCCGTTGCGGCCCTCCGGGCGGAGATCCGCGTCGAGCTCCAGCGGAAGCCGGTGGTCCGTGAGGTGCTCGCGCAGGCCCGCGACGACCTTGGCGGAGAGCCTCTGGGCCACCTGCGGATCGACGCCGTTCGCGTCGTAGACGAACAGTACGTCGGCATCCGAGCCGAACCCGAGCTCGGCGCCGCCGAACCTGCCCATGCCGATCACGGCGAAGTCGAGAGCGTCGTGCTCGGGCGGAACGGTCTCGCGGAGCACGGCCCTGAGCGCGGCCTGGATCGCCGCGCCGGTGATGTCGGTGAGCGCCTGGGCGACCTCCTCGATGGTGAGCACATCCAGCACCGCCCCCATGGCCGTGCGCAGCAGCTCACGACGGCGCAGGGCTCGCACGGCCTTCGCCGCATCGGCGACGGTGCTGTGCCGGGTCTGGATCGCCCGGGCCTCGTCGTCGAGGGCTTTGGCCGATCTGGGCCGCAGCTGAGCCTCGCTGTCGAGCCACGCGACGGACTCCGGGATCCACTCCATCAGCTCGCCGATGTATTTCGACCCGGAAAGCACGCGGGTCAGACGCTCGGCGGCGCCGGCGGAGTCGCGCAGCATGCGCAGGAACCACGGGGTGTCGCCGAGCCGCTCGCTGATCCTGCGGAACGCGATCAGACCGTAGTCGGGGTCGCTGCCGTCGGCGAACCAGCGCACCATGATCGGCATGAGGGATCGCTGCACCACCGCCTTGCGACTGAGTCCGCCGGTGAGCGCGCCGATGTGGCGCAGCGCGCCGGCCGGATCGCGGAAGCCGATCGCCGCAAGCCGGTCGTGCGCCTGAGCTGCCGACAGCGTGCGCTCCTCCTCGGGCAGCGCCGCCACCGCGCTGAGCAGCGGCCGGTAGAACAGTCGCACGTGCAGCTCGCGCACCTCGCGGCGGATCCCCTCCCAGCGCCGCCAGATCCCGGCCGCCGTGTCGGAGAGCCCTGTGGCCCTCGCCAGCACTCTCAGCCCGGCATCCGTGCGGGGCATGAGATGGGTGCGCCGCAGGTCGCGCAGCTGCAGTCGATGCTCCAGCAGCCGCAGCATCCGGTAGTCCGCCCCGAACACGGCGGCCTCCGCGCGGCCGATGTACCCGCGATCGCGGAGCGCGTCGAGGGCCTCGAGCGTACCGCGTACGCGCAGCGACTCATCCGCGAGGCCGTGCACGAGCTGCAGCAGCTGGACGGTGAACTCGATGTCGCGCAGGCCGCCCTCGCCCAGTTTCAGCTGGTACGCGGCATCCGCCGGGTCGATGTGCGCAGTGACGCGCTCGCGCATCTGCTGCACGCTGTCGACGAAGTCCTCACGCGCGGCGCTGGACCAGATGAGGGGCTGCACGGCGGCGAGGTACTCCTCGCCGAGCACGTGGTCGCCGGCGAGCGGGCGTGCCTTCAGCAGGGCCTGGAACTCCCAGCTCTTCGCCCATCGCTCGTAGTACGCGAGGTGCGAGGCCAGCGAGCGCACCAGCGCGCCGTGCTTGCCCTCCGGCCGGAGTGCGGCGTCGACCTCCCACAGCGGGGGTTCCACCTCCATGCCCGACAGGATGCCCATCACGTCGCGCGCGAGGCGGGTGGCGTGGTCGAGTGCTCGGGACTCGGCGAGGACCCCCTCGTCATCGGTGCCGCCGACGAAGATCACGTCCACGTCGCTGATGTAGTTCAGCTCACGCGCACCCGCCTTGCCCATTCCGATGATCGCCAGCCTGGTGGCCTGCACCTCGGTGGCGGGCGTCGACTCGATCAGGCGGGCTCGCGCGATGGCGAGGGCGCCCTCGAGCGCCGCACCCGCGGCATCCGCCAGGGCCGCGCAGACCGCGTCGATGAGCCCCACCGGATCATCGGATGTCACGTCCACGAGGGCTATCTCGCTGAGCACCCGACGATAGGCGACGCGCAACGCGATCACCGCATCCGTGCCGCCGTCGACGGCGACGCCGTCGACGGCACGCACCGCGTGCAGCATCCGTTCGCGCATGGCCTGCCTGTCAGGCAGCGCGATCGCGGGGTCCGCGAGTACCGCGAGATGCTCCGGATGCCGCAGCAGGAACTCGGCCACGCCGGAGGAGGCACCGAACAACCGCCAGGCGCGCGACCGCGACCCGGAGTCCGCCAGCAGCGGAGCGAGGTCTCGCGGCGCACGCCGGGCGATCCGCAGCAGCCCCTCCAGCGCGCCGTCCGGGTCCGCCGCCCCCGCACCCTCCAGCAGTGCGGCGCGCGACGATCCGGTGAGCGCCGCGAGCTCCTCGAGCTCAGCCGACGCCGTGCTCAGCTCGGCGAAGCCGAGCCGAGCGAGAGCCGACAGCGAGACGGACTCGTCCTGGCGGGCCATCGATCAGAGCAGTTCGAGGTTGCTCTTGAGCTCGAACGGCGTCACCTGACCGCGGTACGCCTCCCACTCCTTGCGCTTGTTCAGCAGCACGTAGTTGAACACCTGCTCACCGAGGGTCTCGGCGACCAGCTCGGAATCCTCCATGAACTCCAGCGCGTGATCGAGGCTCGCCGGCAGCGGCGCGTAGCCGAGCGCGCGGCGCTCCGCGTCACTGAGCGTCCAGACGTTGTCCTCCGCCTCCGGAGGCAGGTCGTACTCCTCCTCGATGCCCTTCAGACCGGCGGCCAGGATGAGCGCGTACGCGAGATACGGGTTCGTGGCGGAGTCCAGGCCGCGGTACTCGACGCGCGAGGACTGGCCCTTGTTCGGCTTGTACATCGGCACACGGACCAGCGCGGAGCGGTTCTGGTGGCCCCAGGTCACGAAGCTCGGAGCCTCACCGCCACTCCACAGGCGCTTGTACGAGTTCACGAACTGGTTCGTCACCGCCGCGATCTCGTTGGCGTGCCGCAGCAGACCCGCGATGAAGTGCCGGCCGGTGCGGGAGAGCTGATACTGGGCGCCCTCCTCGTAGAACGCGTTCACGTCGCCCTCGAACAGCGACATATGGGTGTGCATGCCGCTGCCGGGGTGATCGCTGAGCGGCTTCGGCATGAACGTGGCGTACACGCCCTGCTCGATCGCGACCTCCTTCACGACGGTGCGGAAAGTCATGATGTTGTCCGCCGTGGTGAGGGCGTCCGCATAGCGCAGGTCGATCTCGTTCTGCCCCGGCCCGCCCTCGTGGTGGCTGTACTCCACCGAGATGCCGAGATCCTCGAGCATCCGCACGGCGCGCCTGCGGAAGTCGTGCGCGGTGCCACCGGGCACGTTGTCGAAGTAGCCTGCCGAGTCCGCGGGGATCGGCCCCTCCGGGCCGACCTGCGAGGACTTCAGCAGGTAGAACTCGATCTCCGGATGCGTGTAGAACGTGAATCCGGCATCCGCCGCCTTCGCCAGGGTGCGACGCAGCACGTTCCGCGGGTCGGAGACCGCCGGCTGTCCGTCGGGCGTGGTCAGGTCGCAGAACATTCGCGCGGTCGGGTCGATCTCGCCGCGCCAGGGCAGGATCTGGAAGGTCGTCGGATCGGGCTGCGCCAGCAGATCCGATTCGAATGAACGGGTCAGCCCCTCGATCGCCGATCCGTCGAAGCCGATGCCCTCCGCGAACGCGCCCTCCACCTCCGCCGGCGCGATGGCGACCGACTTCAGCGTGCCGATCACGTCGGTGAACCACAGCCGCACGAACTTTACGCCGCGCTCCTCGATGGTCCGCAGCACGAAATCACGCTGTTTGTCCATGGGTGTCAGTCCCAGCCGTTCTCGGCCGCTTCCTCCTCGGCCCACTTGTTCGAGCGCTCGACCATCACCTCGGGAGCGCGCGCTGCCTCGGCCGCCGTGTCGAACGGGCCCACACGGTCGTAGGACGCCGAGATCATGCCGTACTCGACCTCCTTGGTGGTGAGGTTGTACCAGTACTTGTCGTCGCCTTCGGGCATGGCCCCATCCCTTCGTCAGCTGATGTCACGATCCTAACGTCGGCTCGCGCTCTCGATAGGCTAACGGTCATGGCACAAGCGATCGGCGTCGACATCGGCGGCACAGGCATCAAGGCGGGAATCGTCAATCTCTCGCACGGAACTCTCGACTCCGACCGCATTCGGGTCCCCACGCCCAAGGGCGCGGCGCCCGCGGATGTGCTGGACGCCGTGAAGCAGGTGCTCGACACGCTCGGTGTCGCCGACTCGAACCTGCCGCTCGGCGTCGCCTTCCCCGCGATCGTCAAGCACGGCAAGACTCTGTCCGCTGCGAACATCTCGAAGGACTGGATCGGTTTCGAGGCCGAGAAGTTCTTCGAGGACGGCCTCGGCCGCCAGATCCACTTCGTGAACGACGCGGATGCCGCCGGCGTGGCCGAGGTGCGCCACGGAGCTGCGCGCGATGCGCAGGGCCTCACGATCCTCGCGACGCTCGGCACCGGCATCGGATCGGCATTCCTCTACGACGGGGTGCTGGTGCCGAACACCGAACTCGGCCACCTGCTCTACGACGGCACCTCGGTGGACACGGGCTCCATCGAGAAGTGGACCGCGTACTCCGCCATGGAGCGTGAGAACCTCTCCTGGGAGGAGTGGTCGGCTCGGCTGCAGGTCTTCTTCAGCCACGTCGAGTTCCTGTTCAGCCCCGACCTGTTCGTGGTCGGCGGCGGCGTCTCGAAGCACCCGGAGAAGTTCATCCCCCTGCTCGAGCTGAACACCCCGATCGTTCCGGCGATCCACCGCAACTCGTCCGGCATCATCGGCGCGGCATCGCTCGCCGCCGACTGATCTCCACGCACACAGCAGAAGGACCGGCCCCGTAGGGTCGGTCCTTCTTCGTGTCGGAGGTGAACGGGCCGGCCTGTACGCCGGGTTCTGTCCGGGGGCTTGCGCCCCGTGGACGGTCATCTCTCTCGGCGACACGTTGCCGTGCCGCTCCAGCGGCCTACCCGAGGACTCGGCGAGCCGCGTCAGCATCCTCTGTCTGGCCTTGCTCCGGGCGAGGTTTACCTGGCGGGCCGCGTCACCACGGCCCCCGGTGGTCTCTTACACCACCCTTTCACCCTTACCTCTTGCGAGGCGGTCTGCTCTCTGTGGCACTTTCTCGCGGATTGCTCCGGGTGGGTGTTACCCACCGCCCTGCCCTGCGGAGCCCGGACGTTCCTCGGTGCGGTGACCCGCAACGCGACCGTCCAGCCGACCCGTTCACCCTTCGATTCTAGGCGTCTTTGCCGGCGTCATCCGCGATGCGCAGGTCGAGCGGGATCTCGATATCGAATCCGGGGAACAGCCGTGCGGTCGCCGCGTCAGCGGCGGCTCGCACGATATCGGCCGCAGCATCCGCCTGTTCCGCCGGGCAGTGCACGATGACCTCGTCGTGCAGGAAGAACGCGAGATGCGCGCTGACCTGGAACACGGGGCCGGATGGCGGTGCCGGGGTCTGGGCGGCAGGGAGTGCCGACAGGCGATGCCGGATCTCCGCCAGCCACAGCAGCGACCATTCCGCGGCGGTGCCCTGCACGACGAAGTTGCGGGTGAACCTTCCGCGGTCCCGTGCGCGGCTGCGGGCGCGTCGCTCCTCGGCGCCGCCCGCCGTGGGGTCGCTGGCGCGGGACTGCGCATCGCGCCAGGCGCTGTCCGGGGGCGGCGAGCTGCGACCCAGCAGAGTCGACACGACCCCGCCTTCCTCACCGGTCCGCGCGGCCCGATCCACGAGCGCCATCGCCTTCGGGAACACCTTGCGCAGTCGGGGCACCAGCCTCCCGCTCTCCCCCGTCGTCGCGCCGTACATCGCGCCCAGCACCGCGTACTTCGCCTCGGTGCGGCTCGCCACCGCACCGGAGCGCACGACTCCCTCGTAGAGGTCGGCCCCTCGCGCCGCCGCCGCCATCGCGGCATCCTGCGACATCGCGGCGAGGACCCTCGGCTCCAGCTGCGCGACGTCGGCGAGCACGAGCCGCCAGCCGGCGTCCGCGCGGACAGCGGGGCGCAGGCTCCGTGGGATCTGCAGTGCTCCCCCGCCGCTGGACGCCCAGCGGCCGGTGATCACCCCACCAGTGAGATAGATCGGACGGAACCGCCCGTCGCGGACCCACTCCCGCAGCCAGGACCAGCCGTTCGCCGTGTGCAGCCGCGCGAGCTTCTTGTACGCGAGCAGCGGTACGACGGCCGGATGGTCCTGCTCGGCGAGCTCCCACCGCGACGTGGACTCCACGAGGATCCCCGCCCGGTGCAGCGAGCGCAGCAGACGCGGCGGGCTGTCGATCGGCACCTCCCGCTCGCCGAGCTGCTCCGCCACCTCGACGGCGAGCTGCGCCATCTTCGCCGGACGAGCACCGGTGAGCGGCCGGGGCCCCAGTGCCTCTTCGAGCAGTCGCTCGTGCACGGCGACGTCCCAGGGCAGGCCCGCGGCGGTCATCTCCTCGGCCACGAGCGCCCCCGTCGACTCCGCCCGGCAGAGCAGATCGAGCCGGGCATCCGGTGCGCGCCGGAGCGCAGCGCGCTGACGACCCCATTCGGCGAGCAGCTCCTCGATCTGATCGTCGGGCTCTGCCGCGACATCCACCTCGAACAGCGCCTGCGGGCGGGGCTCTGCGACCTCGGTGCGGATCCAGCGAGCGGATGCCGGAACCGGCTGCGCCAGCGAGGCGGTGTCGCGCAGGATCGCGTGGCAGAGCAGCAGGTCGTGCGCGCGACGCAACCGGATGCCCGCGGCGAGCAGCGGTGGGTAGGACTCACGCAGAGTCCGGACGACCCAGAGCGGGGTCGCCCGCTCTGCGCGCGCGACGGCCTCGGGGAGCGCATCGGGAGGGCACGTCTCACGGCCGAGTTCGATGCCGTCGGCGTCGCACCGCACCAGCACCCAGGAGCCGGTCTCGCTGCGTCCCAGCACGACCGCCGCAGGGCGCTGGTCCGCCGTATCCGGTTCGTTCACGTCTCGACGTTACGCCAGACCGGCGACACTGCAGCGCGAGCGTCTAGCGTGGAAGGCATCGCCAGACCGGCAGCCGACTGAGGGAGCCATCATGACCGACTCATCCGCCTTCACCGCGCACAACGGGTTCACCCTGCCTCCGCAGGGCCTCGGCACCTACAACCTTCGCGGCGAGACCGGAGCCGACGCCGTCCGCCAGGGCATCGAACTCGGCTACCGGCTGATCGACACCGCCTTCAACTACGAGAACGAGGGCGCCGTCGGCTGGGGTGTCGCAGGCGCGGCGGTCGACCCCGCCGAGCTGACGATCACCACCAAGCTCGCCGGCCGGCATCATGCCGCCGACCGGGCTCGCACCGCGCTCGAGGAGAGCCGATTCCGCCTCGGCGTGGAGTCCATCGACCTCGTGCTCATCCATTGGCCGAACCCGAGCGTCGACCTCTACGTCGAGGCGTGGCAGGCGCTGATCGATGCCAGGGAGCGCGGCCTGGTGCGCCAGATCGGCGTCTCGAACTTCCTGCCCGAGCACCTCGAGCGGATCGAGGAGGCCACCGGTGTGCGCCCGGTCGTCAATCAGATCGAGCTGCACCCGCACTTCCCGCAGCAGGACGCCCTCGCGTACCACCGCGAGCACGGCATCATCACCGAGGCATGGAGCCCGCTCGGCCGCGCGCGCGACGTGCTGGACGAGCAGGCGATCATCGACATCGCTGCGGCACACGGCGCGACCCCGGTGCAGACGGTGCTCGCCTGGCACCACGCCCGCGGCGTCGTGTCGATCCCGAAGGCGGCCGACCAGACGCATCAGACGCAGAATCTTGCGGCGAACGACATCGTGCTGGACGCCGACGAGGTCGCGCGGATCACCGCCCTCGGACGGGCGGACGGGCGGCTGTTCGACGCCGACCCGCGCACGCATGAGGAGCAGTGAGCGTCAGAGCCCGGATTCCTCCGTGCGCACCAGGATCGCGCCGCACTCGGGGCACGAGACGACCGCGTCCGAGGCCTGACGGCGGATCGCAGTGAGATCGGTGCCCGACAGCACCATCCGGCACCCCTCACAGGTCCCGGCGCGCAGCAGCGCGGCGGCCGGGATCGTGCGCACAGCGCGACGATCGTAGTCGGCGAGCAGATCGGCGGGGATGCCGCCGGCGACGGCCGCGCGGTCGCGCCCGAGCTGCTCCACCTCGGCCTCTGCGGCGGCCATGCCGGCCTTCGCCTGACGGGTGAGCTCGACGCCCTCCGCACTGGTCTCGTCGATCAGCGCCTGCTGGGCCGCGACCGCGGCGTCCGCCTCTTCGACGGCCCCCATGCGCTCCAGCTGCACGTCCTCGAGGGCGCTGAGTCGCTGACCGAGGCTGGCGATCTCCTGCTCCAGCGCGACGGCATCCTTCGGGCTGGTCACCGTCGTGAGCCGCTCTGCGTCGCGATCACGGCGCTTCTCGGCCAGCGCGACGTCGGACTCCACCCGCGCGAGCTCGGCCTGCGCGTCATCCCGAACGCCGGCGAGGGCGGTCAGCTCGCGAAGCTGATCCTGACGCTGCGCGGCGAGCTCGGAGATGCGGGGTCCCTGTGCGGGGTTCTTCGCCGCCTTCGCGGCCCGCGCGATGCGCAGGTCGAGATCGGCGATGTCGAGCAGGGCGCGCTGGCTTTCGGGATTCGCGTTCACGGAACCCAATCTATCCCGCGAGGTCAGCCGACGTCGCCGTCGACATAGAGCCAGTCCCGCCCTTCCCGGACGAACCGGCTCCGCTCTCGCAGCTCTCCTCTTCCGGAGGCATCACGGTACGCCGCGACGAAGACCACGGTGCCCTCTGCGTCGAACGATCCGCCGCCCTCGGTCAGCGTGATCTCCAGCCAGAGCCAGCGGGTCGCATCGTCCAGATCCAGTCCGCCCGGTCGCGTCGACGGATGCCAGGAGCGCAGCAGATACTGTTCATCGCCGATCACGAAAGCGGTGAAGCGCGAGCGCATCAGTCGTTCCGCGGTCGGCGCCGGAGCGCCGGCGATGATCGGACCGCAGCACTCCGAATAGACGTTGCCGCTGGAACACGGGCAGCGCGCTGAGCCGACGATGGTCTTGGACATGGGTGCGCCCAGAGAGACTCGAACTCCCGACCCACACGGTGTAAACGTGTTGCTCTACCAACTGAGCTATAGGCGCGTCGGTCCTACTTTAGCCAGTCCCGCGTGTGCCATGTCGCCGCGCCAGAGGGATAGGCTGAGCACAGTGCGCGTTGTGTGAAGCCGACAAGGC
Organism: Microbacterium sp. NPDC057659; assembly: GCF_042799915.1. Taxonomy (NCBI): domain Bacteria; kingdom Bacillati; phylum Actinomycetota; class Actinomycetes; order Micrococcales; family Microbacteriaceae; genus Microbacterium; species Microbacterium sp. NPDC057659. The sequence continues at coordinate 546,572 of NZ_JBHVHU010000001.1, forward strand.
TCACCGATGCGGCATCCCGTTCCCTTGGCATGATCTGCCAGCATGACGAAAGGTCGACCGTGACCGTTCACGATCAGGATCCGTACTCGCAGGGCCCGCTGGACAGCGACCCGGAGGAGACCGGCGAGTGGCAGCAGTCGCTCGATGAACTCGTCGATGCGAAGGGCCACGGCCGCGGGCGAGAGATCATGCTCAGCCTGCTGAAGCGCTCCAAGGACCTCCACCTGGGCGTGCCGATGGTTCCGACCACCGACTACATCAACACCATCGCCCCCGAGAACGAACCCGCCTTCCCGGGCGACGAGGAGCTCGAGCGCCGCTACCGGCACTGGATTCGCTGGAATGCCGCGATCACCGTGCACCGCGCCCAGCGCCCCGGCATCGGCGTCGGCGGCCACATCTCCACGTACGCCTCCGCGGCGTCGCTCTACGAGGTCGGTCACAACCACTTCTTCCGCGGCCGCGACAACGCCAACGGCGGCGACCAGATCTTCTACCAGGGCCATGCCTCCCCCGGCATGTACGCCCGCGCCTTCCTGGAGGGGCGTCTCACCGAGACGCAGATGGACGCGTTCCGCCAGGAGAAGTCCGGCGCCCCGAACGGTCTGCCGTCGTACCCGCACCCGCGGATGATGCCGGAGTTCTGGCAGTTCCCGACCGTGTCGATGGGCATCGGCCCGATCAACGCGATCTACCAGGCGATGACGAACAAGTACCTCGCCAACCGCGGCATCAAGGACGTCTCGGACTCGCACGTCTGGGCGTTCCTGGGCGACGGCGAGATGGACGAGGTCGAGTCCCGCGGCCAGCTGCAGGTCGCGGCGAACGAGGGCCTCGACAACCTGACCTTCGTGATCAACTGCAATCTGCAGCGCCTGGACGGCCCCGTCCGCGGAAACGGCAAGATCGTCCAGGAGCTGGAGAGCTTCTTCCGCGGTGCCGGCTGGAACGTCATCAAGGTGGTCTGGGGCCGTGAGTGGGACGACCTGCTCGCCCGCGACACCGAGGGCGCGCTGCTGAACCTCATGAACACCACCCCGGACGGCGACTTCCAGACCTACAAGGCAGAGAACGGCGCCTACGTGCGGGAGAACTTCTTCGGCCGCGATGAGCGCGCGCTCGCCCTGGTCAAGGACCTCACCGACGACCAGATCTGGCAGCTGCGTCGCGGCGGCCACGACTACCGCAAGGTCTACGCCGCGTACAAGGCGGCCATGGAGCACAAGGGCCAGCCGACCGTCATCCTCGCGAAGACCGTCAAGGGCTACGGCCTCGGTCCGCACTTCGAGGGCCGCAACGCGACCCACCAGATGAAGAAGATGACGCTGGACGACCTCAAGCTGTTCCGCGACACGATGCACATCCCGATCACGGATGCGCAGCTCGAGGCCGACCCGTACCGTCCGCCGTACTTCCACCCGGGCGAGAAGGACGAGACGATCCAGTACATGCTGGAGCGTCGTCACGACCTGGGCGGCTTCCTGCCGGAGCGCCGCAGCACCCACGTCGGTCTGCAGCTGCCCGACGACAAGGCGTACTCGCTGCCCAAGAAGGGTTCGGGCAACCAGGAGGTCGCCACGACCATGGCGTTCGTGCGCATGGTCAAGGACCTCATGCGCGTGAAGGGCTTCGGCGAGCGGATCGTCCCGGTCATCCCGGACGAGGCCCGCACCTTCGGCATGGACGCCTACTTCCCCACGGCGAAGATCTACAACCCGAACGGCCAGAACTACACCTCGGTCGACCGGGAGCTGCTCCTCGCCTACAAGGAGAGCCCGCAGGGCCAGCTGATGCACGTCGGCATCAACGAGGCCGGCGCGACCGCGGCTTTCACCGCGACGGGCACCTCGTACGCGACGCACGGCGAGCCCCTGATCCCGATCTACATCTTCTACTCGATGTTCGGCTACCAGCGCACCGGCGACGCGTTCTGGGCCGCCGGCGACCAGATGGCGCGCGGTTTCGTGATCGGCGCCACCGCGGGACGCACCACACTGACGGGTGAGGGAACCCAGCACGCGGACGGTCACTCGCCGCTGCTCGCCTCCACCAACCCGGCGACGCTCGTGTACGACCCCGCCTTCGGCTACGAGGTCGCGCACATCGTGCAGGCCGGCGTCGAGCAGATGTACGGCGGCACGCACCCCGACCCCGACGTCATGTACTACATCACGGTGTACAACGAGCCGATGCGACAGCCCGCGGAGCCGGAGGACGTCGACGTCGAGGGCATCCTCAAGGGTCTGCACCGCATCTCGGTGGGCTCCGGCGACGGCCACCGCGCGCAGCTGTTCGCCTCCGGCGTCGGCGTGCCGTGGGCGCTCGAGGCGCAGCAGCTGCTGCGCGACGACTGGGGTGTCACGGCCGATGTCTGGTCGGTGACCTCGTGGAACGAGCTGCGCCGCGACGGCCTCGCCGCCGACGAGCACAACTTCCTGCACCCCGAGCAGGAGCCGCGAGTCGCTTACCTGACGCAGAAGCTGCAGGGCGCCGAGGGGCCGGTCATCGCGACCAGCGACTTCATGCACGCCGTGCAGGACCAGATCCGCCAGTGGGTGCCCGGTTCGTACTACACGCTGGGTGCCGACGGGTTCGGCTTCGCCGACACCCGTGCCGCCGCTCGCCGGTTCTTCAAGATCGATGGGCCGTCCATGGTCGTCCGCACCCTCCAGGCACTGGCGGATGAGGGCAAGGTGGAGCGCTCGGTCGTCGGTCAGGCCATCGCGAAGTACGACCTGTACAACGTGAACGCCGGCACCAGCGGAAACGCGGGCGGCGAGAGCTGAGAACCAGGTGACCGCGACTCCTCCGCCGGCCGTCGACAAGGCTGCCTCGCTCGCCTGGCTGCGCCGGATCTCCGGCGACCTGGCCACCGCGACGATCAAGCGCCTCGAGGAGACGCTGCCCTGGTACGCCGACATGCCGCCGGCCCGACGGTCCTCCGTCGGGCTGGTGGCCCAGGCCGGGATCACCTCGTTCATCCAGTGGTACGAGGATCCGAACTCGACTCCCTGGATCGGTGCGGATTTCTTCGCAGCCGCTCCCCGTGAGCTGCTGCGCAGCGTCAGCCTGCAGCAGACGCTGCAGCTGATCCGTGCGACGGTGGACGTCACCGAGGAGCGGGTCGCGGGCAAGGACGAGAACATCCGCGAGGCCATCCTGCTGTACTCGCGCGACGTCGCCTTCGCAGCGGCCGACGTGTACGCGCGCGCCGCCGAGTCGCGCGGTCTGTGGGATGCTCGGCTCGAGGCGCTCGTGGTCGACTCGATCCTCACCGGGGAGGCCGACGAGGAGCTGCCCAGCCGCATCGCAGCCCTGGGCTGGCACGGCCACGGCGAGGTCAGCGTCATCGTCGGCACGACGCCCGCGCAGTTCGACGTCGACACGGTGCGCCGCACGGCGCGCAAGCTCGCTGTCGACGTGCTGATCGGCGTGCAGGGCTCCCGGCTCGTGCTGGTGGTCGGTCGCGCCCGGCTCCCCGGTCGCGAGGAGCCCGTCGACGAACTGCCCTTCGAGGAGATCGCCAGTCGGCTGGAGCCGTCCTTCGGGCCGGGGTACGTCGTGCTCGGCCCTCCGGTCGCCGCACTGGTGGATGCCGGCCAGAGTGCCCGCGCAGCTCTTGCGGGTTTCGCCGTGGCACGAGCCTGGCGCGGGGCGCCGCGCCCCGTCGAGGCCGACGATCTGCTGCCCGAGCGCGCCCTCGCCGGCGACGCGCTCGCGAAGCAGACCCTGATCGAGCGGATCTATCGCCCGCTGCAGGCGCACTCCCCCGACCTCGTGACCACGCTGTGGAGCTATCTCGACAACGGACGGTCGCTCGAGGCCACGGCCCGCGAGCTGTTCGTGCACCCGAACACGGTGCGCTATCGCCTGAAGCGGGTCAGCGAGGTGATCGGCTGGGATGCCACAGGCCCGCGTGAGGCGCTGATCCTGCAGACTGCGCTCATCCTCGGCTCGATCGGCACCGCCGAGCAGGTGCGACGTCGTCCGCTCGGCCGCCGCCCGCGCTGACCGCTGTGCGCCACGCACAAACGAAACGCCGATTGTTGTGAGAGATCATCCACCGTCTGCGCGTGATCGTTGGCAGAATGGGTGAGTGATCGTCGTCGCCTGCCCTGGACAGGGCTCTCAGACCCCCGGCTTCCTCTCCCCCTGGCTCGAGCTCGACGGTGTCGCCGAGCAGCTCGCCGCCTTCTCGGATGCTGCGGAGGTCGACCTGATCAGGCACGGCACCGAGTCCGATGCCGACACCATCCGTGACACCCGCATCGCGCAGCCGCTGATCGTCGCCGCGTCCATGGTGGCCGGCAAGCAGCTCGCGGAGCGCGCCGGACGTCGCCCCGACGGCCTCGCCGGGCACTCGGTCGGCGAGCTCGCCGCCATCGCCGCAGCGGGCGTCGTCACCGGCATCGACGCGATGCGCCTGGTCGGCATCCGCGGCCGCGCGATGGCAGATGCCGCCGCGCGCACGCCCACCGGCATGAGCGCCGTGCTCGGCGGGGACGCCGAAGAGGTGCTCGCCCTGCTCGCCGAGCTCGACCTCACGCCCGCGAATTACAACGTCGCCGGTCAGATCGTCGCGGCGGGCTCCCTGGAGAACCTCGCAAGGCTCGCCGAGAACCCGGTGAAGGGCAGCCGCGTCCGCGCTCTCGAGGTGGCCGGCGCGTTCCACACCTCGTACATGGCCCCCGCGGTCGAGGCGCTGCGCACCGCCGTCGACGAGATCGTCCCCGAAGACCCCTCCGTCACGCTCTGGTCCAACCGGGACGGTGCCGTCGTGACCGCCGGCCGCGACGCACTGGATCGCATCGTCACCCAGGTGTCGTCGCCCGTGCGCTGGGACCTGTGCATGGAGTCGATGACCGAGGCCGGCGTCTCCGGCCTGATCGAGGTCGCCCCGGCGGGCGCTCTCGTCGGCCTTGCCAAGCGCGGCCTGCGCGGCGTACCGAACGTCGCCGTCAAGACCCCGGAAGACCTCGAGGCGGCGGTGGCGCTGCTGAACGGAGAAGCAGCATGACCCGCACGCTCGCCCACACCACCGGTCCTGCGTACACCCGCATCTACTCCTACGGCGCAGCGCGTGGCGAGAACGCGGTGCCGAACGACGATCTGGTCGGCCCGATCGACTCCAGCGACGAGTGGATCCGCCAGCGCACCGGCATCATCACCCGTACCCGCGCCGTGCCGGAGACCGACGCGATCGACCTCTCCACCGTCGCGGGCAAGGAGGCCATCGAGAAGTCGGGCATCGACCCGTCCGACATCGACCTGGTCATCGTCGCCACGATCAGCAACCCCAAGCAGTCGCCGTCGGTCTCGGCCATCGTCGCCGATCGCGTCGGCGCGAACCCCGCAGCCGCCTACGACATCAACGCCGCGTGCGCAGGGTATGCCTACGCGATCACCCAGGCCGACGCCCTGATCCGCAGCGGCGCCGCGCACTACGCGCTGGTCATCGGCGCGGAGAAGCTCTCCGACATCGTCGATCCGACCGACCGCAGCATCTCGTTCCTGCTCGGCGATGGCGCCGGCGCCGCCGTCGTCGGCCCGAGTGACACCCCGGCGATCTCGCCGGCGGTCTGGGGCTCCGACGGCAGCAACGCCGAGGCTGTGGGCATGAACCACACCCTCACGGAGTTCCGCGACGGCGCCGCCCCCTGGCCCACGCTCCGCCAAGAGGGCCCGAAGGTGTTCCGCTGGGCTGTCTGGGAGATGGCGAAGGTCGCGCGCGAGGCTCTGGACCGTGCCGGCATCGAGGCCTCCGACCTCGCCGCCTTCATCCCCCACCAGGCCAACATGCGCATCATCGACGAGTTCGCCAAGCAGCTCAAGCTGCCGGAGACCACCGTCATCGCGCGCGACATCGAGACCACCGGCAACACGTCAGCAGCATCCATCCCGCTGGCGACGCACCGCCTGCTGCAGGAGCACCCGGAGCTTTCCGGCGGTCTCGCGCTGCAGATCGGCTTCGGCGCGGGTCTGGTCTTCGCTGCCCAGGTCGTCGTCCTCCCCTGAGAACGCGCACCCGTTCCCTAGACTGTTCCCGGTTCCGAATACCACCCCAAGAAAGAGGAAAGAAATGGCTCTCACCAACGACGAGGTCCTCGCGGGCCTGGCTGAGCTCATCACCGACGAGACCGGCATCGACGCGTCCGAGGTCGCCCTGGAGAAGTCGTTCACCGACGACCTCGACATCGACTCGATCTCGATGATGACGATCGTCGTCAACGCCGAGGAGAAGTTCGGCGTCACCATCCCCGACGACGAGGTCAAGAACCTGAAGACCGTCGGCGACGCCGTCAGCTTCATCGTCGCCGGCGCGGAGTAATTCCCGTGGATGCCACCCCCGCACACCCTGCGGGGCGTGGCATCCGCCGTCCCTGAACGATCCCCACGAAGGAACCATCCATGACCAAGCGCATCGTCGTGACCGGTATCGGCGCCACGTCCGCTCTCGGCGGCACGGCCCCGGAGAACTGGCAGAACCTGCTTGCGGGTGTCCCCGGCGCGCACACCCTGCCGCACGAGTGGATCGAGACGTACCAGATCCCCGTGAAGTTCGCCGCCGAGGCATCCGTCCGCCCCGAGGAGGTCCTGCCCCGGCACGAGGCCAAGCGCCTCGACCCCTCGACCCAGTTCGCGCTGATCGCCGCGCGCGAGGCGTGGGAGGATGCCGGATCGCCGGAGATCGAACCCGAGCGCCTCGGCATCGACTGGGCGACCGGAATCGGCGGCGTCTGGACGCTCCTCGACGCGTGGGACACGCTGCGTGAGAAGGGCCCCCGCCGGGTGATGCCGCTCACCGTCCCGATGCTGATGCCGAACGCCGGCGCAGGCAACCTGTCGCTGCACTTCGGCGCGAAGGCGTTCGCCCGCACCGTGGTCAGCGCGTGCGCCTCCAGCACGGAGTCCCTCGTGAACGCCTACGAGCATCTGCAGGACGGCCTGGCTGACGTGGTCATCGCCGGTGGTGCGGAGTCCGCGATCCACCCGATCACGATGGCTTCCTTCGCCTCCGCCCAGGCGCTCTCCCGTCGCAATGACGACCCCGAGGGCGCGTCGCGTCCTGGCGCCGTCGACCGCGACGGCTTCGTCATGGGCGAGGGCGGCGCGGCGCTCGTACTCGAGACCGAGGAGCACGCCAAGGCGCGCGGCGCGAAGATCTACGCCGAGCTCGTGGGCGGCGGTGTCACCGCCGACTCGTACCACATCACCGGCAACGACCCGACGGGTGCGGGCGCGGCCCGCGCGGTCGAGGCGGCGCTCGAGCAGGCCGGTGCCACGCCGGCAGAGGTCACGCACATCAACGCGCACCTCACCTCGACGCCCGTGGGCGACCCGAACGAGTACGAGGCGCTGAAGCGCGTCTTCGGCGAGCGGATCGACGAGATCCCCGTCTCGGGCACCAAGGCCTCCACCGGCCATCTGCTCGGTGGCACCGGCGCGCTGGAGGCGGTCTACACCGTGCTGGCGCTGCGTGATCGCGTCGCCCCGCCGACGATCAACATGACCGAGCAGGACCCGGCTGTGCCGTTCAAGCTCTCCGGTGAGCCGCAGGCTCTCGGCGAGGGTCCGCAGCTCGCGATCAGCAACTCGTTCGGCTTCGGCGGTCACAACGCGGTCGTCGCGTTCCGCAGCTACGACGGCTGACCGACGGATGCACGTCGAGGCGCCTCCGGGGAGATCCCCGGAGGCGCCTTGCGTATCCGTCACCGGGTGGCGAGCTCGCGTGTCCTCGCCTCGCGGAACCGGGTGAGACGCGGCAGGAACCAGCCGATCAGTGGGCCGACGCCGAAGGCGAACAGCAGGGTGCCGACGCCCACGGGGCCACCGAGCAGGAACCCGATCACCAGGACGCTCCCCTCGATCAGTGTGCGGACGATCCACACCCGCCAGCCGGTCCGCTGGACCAGTCCGGTCATGAGCCCGTCCCGTGGCCCCGGGCCGAAGTCCGCGGAGATGTAGAGACCGGTGGCGAAGGCGAGCAGCACGAGTCCGAACAGGAACAGCGGCACACCCGCCCACAGCGAGGGCGCCGCAGGGACGAGCCACAGCGTCAGATCCGCGCTCGGCCCGATGAGCAGGGCGTTGAGCACCGTGCCCAGTCCGAGGCGCTGGCGCAGCGGGATCCAGAGCAGCAGCACCACCACCGCCGTGAGGTTGGTCACGAGCCCGTAGCCGAGACCGGTTCGCGCGGAGATCCCGAGAGACAGGACGTCCCAGGGGGCGACGCCGATGCCGCCGCGGATCATGAGCGCCAGCGCGACGCCGTAGAGGAACAGACCCGCCACCAGCTGCAGCAGGCGCTCACCGAGATCCCTGGGGCCTCGCCACGAGATCGGCAGCAGGATGGATCGGAGATTCATCCCCTCATGCTGTCGGAGCATCGTCACCCGTTCGTCGGGCCACCACAGCGAAAGTGGCCTGGGTGTTCCAGTCCACTCTGCGGCAGAATGGACTGCATGAGCTCACGACTGGTCACCCTGCTCGGAGTGCAGAGCGCCGCAGGCGCTTCCGCGGCGTCGCTCGCGGATCAGATCCGCGCGCTCGTCCTGGACGGCAGGCTCACCGTCGGTGAGCGACTCCCGAGCGAGCGAGCGCTGGCGCTCGAGCTGCGGCGATCCCGCTCGACGATCACGCACGCCTACGACCTGCTCGCCGAGGGCGGCTATGTCCACCGGGTGCACGGCGGGGGCACCGGAGTGACACTCCCGCATCAGCGGCGGGCTCCTGCGCCCGCCGTCGACGCGGACTCGATCGACATGTCCGTCGCCTCGATGGGATCGACGCCCGGCCTGTACGACGCGACGGTGCGGGCGCTGCCCCGCCTCGCCGGACTCCGCGGCACCAGCGGATACTCGCTGCAGGGGCTGCCCGACTTCCGGGATGCCGTCGCGCGGCGCTTCACGGAGCGCGGCGCACCGACTTCTCCGGACGAGATCGTGATCACGGCCGGTGCGATGCACGCGCTCAATCTGGTGCTGAGCGCGATCGGGCGCCGCGGCGAACGGGCGCTGATCGAGCAGCCCACCTTCCCGCACGCGATCGAGGCCCTGCAGCGACACGGGTACCGGATGCTTCCGACCCCGGTGGATGTCGACGGCTGGGACGCCGAGCACGTCACCGACACCCTGCTGAGTGCACGCCCGGATCTCGCCTACCTCATCCCGGACTTCCACAATCCCACCGGGGCGAGCTTGCCGGATGGTTCTCGGTCGGTCATCGCCGCGACGGCACGCAGCGCCGGCACCCGCATCATCGTCGACGAGACCACCGCAGAGCTCGACATCGATCGCGGTTGGACACCCGTGCCGTTCGGCGCGCTGGGACCGCACGTGATCACCATCGGCTCGCTGTCGAAGCTCGCCTGGGGCGGGCTGCGGCTCGGATGGATCCGAGCCGAGAGGGCCACCGTGGACCGCATCCTCGCGACACGGGCCTCCTACGACCTGGGAACGGCGTTCCTCGAGCAGTGCATCGCCGTCGAACTGCTCGACGACCTTCCCGAACTCGCCGCCCAGGTTCGCACCCGGCTGTCCGCGGGGCGCGAGGCGATCGCTGCCGGCATCGCAGCCCTGGACGGAGCGACCATGTCGCACGTGCCCGGCGGTCTCTCCGCCTGGATCGACCTGGGCGCTCCCATCTCCACGGAGCTGTCCCTCGCCGCGCGGTCGCACGGACTCATCCTGCCGCCCGGGCCGCGCTTCGCCACAGGGGGCGTGCTGGAGCGACGGATGCGGATCCCGATCACCCACGACCCCGAGACCGCGACCGAGGCGATGCAGCGGTTCGCTCGAGCCTGGCAGGACGTGCGGCACGGCGCGACGCCCCCGGTCGGGGTCTACCCGCGCACCGCCGTCATCTGATCCGGACATGACGGAGCCCCCGCCTTCCCCGGCGGGGGCTCCTGTCGTATGCGAGAGATTCGCCTTCCCGGTCTCCGGGAGCATTCACCGGATCCCGCTACTCGCGCCTCTCCCGCAAGTCTGTGGTTATCCCACCTTGTGCAACCAGACCACTCGGGAGTCGTCACTCGCATGCCGGAACGGCTCGAGCTCCTCGTCCCAGGCCGCTCCGAGCGCCACGTCGAGCTCGCGCTGCAGTTCGGTGATGCTGCCGGCTGCGATCTCCATCGCGTACCGGATGCGGTCCTCACCGATGACGATGTTGCCTGCGGCATCCGTCTGCGCGTAGTGGATGCCGAGATCCGGCGTGTGCAGCCAGCGTCCGCCGTCGCTGCGCGGCGTCGGATCCTCAGAGACCTCGAAGCGCAGGTGCTCCCACCCGCGGATCGCTGTCGCGAGAGCGGCGCCGGTTCCCACCGGGCCGTCCCAGTAGAACTCCGCACGGCGCGTGCCCTGCTGCACCGGCTGGTCGCTCCAGTCGAAGTTGACGGCACGACCGAGAGCGCGTCCCACCGCCCATTCGAGGTGCGGGCAGAGCGCGCGAGGCGAGGAGTGGATGTAGACCACTCCCCGTGCGTATCCCGTCGCCATGATCTCTCCGTTTCATCAGGTGCGTCTTCCCCTACGACCTGAGCCACGAATGCTGGCGGACTATGCGGTTATACGGTGATTATCGCCGACATTGCTTGGAATGACAAGCATGTAACACAGAACGGCCCCGATACCTGGATCGGGGCCGTTCCGAGGAGAACGCTGAGGCTCAGGCCTCGCTCATCGCGAGCTTCTCCTGCTGACCCTTGGCCGCGTAGTAGGCGGCGCGAGCGGCATCCTTGCGGGCCTGCTCGGCGTAACCGGCCTCGAGGACGTCCTGCGGCACCTCGACCTGCGTGTGCTGGTCGGTGCCGTGGTACTTCTCGATGTAGGCGTCGAGCTCGGGACCGGAGGTCCACGAGGTGATCAGGCAGTAGCGCGGCTCCGTGCCATTGTGCGTGGTCGCGTGCCACAGACGCTGCGTGTCGACGATCAGCTGCGCACCCGCAGGCAGGGCGATGCGGTACTCGATGCTCGGGTCGGTGCGGTTCTCACGCAGGACGAAGAAGCTGTCCTTGTCGTCGGTGAGGTTGAAGAAGCCGCGCACGACCCAGCCGGTTCCGTCCGGGTTCAGACGGTTGTTGTCGTCCTGGTGCAGGTTGTAGAGGCAGTCGCCGTAGGGCGTGGGCTGCAGCTCGATGACGCGGCAGCGACCGACGTTCGCACCGGGCTCCTGGGCACGGGCGGTCAGGGTCGGGGCGATGGCGGTCTGCGACTCGATCCAGACGCCGTCCTTGTCGGTGCGCGGCGGCTTGTGGTTCCAGAAGCCGTTGCACTCGATCTCACCCTTCGCGCTGGCGAGCGGAGAGAAGCGGGTGTCACCCGAGGACTTCCAATCGACATATTCGATGTCGAGCCATTCCTTCGGATCCATTTCCCCGCCGTAGCTGTCGAGGATGACGAAACCCTTGTCCTCAAGGGCTGCGGACTTGATGTATCCCATGATCGAGTCATGTCCTTTCGTAACGGGCCAGCGAAGTTTTAACAGGCCCTACTTAGGTAAGCCTACCTCGCGTCCCTGGACGCGCTGGAGAGGCGGGCCGGAGAAAAGACGGCCCCGGATAGACTCGGTGCGGCGGACCCCGTCTACCCGCCGCACGGAGGCATCACCCAGTCATGGCCACGGCAACCAACGTCGAAGCGACCGCAACGAGCACGATCGAATGGCTGTCGGCACCGTCGACGAACATCGTCGTCCCGGTGTATCAGCGCCAGTACCGCTGGGACATCGGCGGCTGCGAACGGCTGCTCTCCGACATCCGGGCCGTCGCCGCGGAGGATGCCGCGCACCGGCACTTCATCGGCTCCATCCTGTCCGCGGAGGACGCGTCGTCCGACGGTGCCGACCTCATCCTGATCGACGGTCAGCAGCGCGTGACCACGCTCATGCTGCTGGTCGCCGCACTGCACCACTCGGTGCGCGAGACGGACCCCGCGATGGCCGCCGAGCTGGAGCGCGTGCTCGTGCGCGCCGACGACCCCACCCGCACGAAGCTGCGTCCGCATCACGCGTGGGCGGATCTCTACGACTCCGTCGTGCTGGACCGGCGCGACGAGGCCGACCGTGAGTCGCGCTTCGACGACAACTACGCGTTCTTCCGCAGCCAGGTGCACGCCGACGAGGCGCCTCGGATCTGGGAGGGCCTGAAGAAGCTCGAGCACGTGTCGATCACCCTCGGGGCGGCGGCCAACGCGCAGCAGATCTTCGAGAGCCTGAACTCCACGGGCGAGCCGCTCCGCGACCACGAGCTCATCCACAACTACATCCTGATGGGGCTCTCGCACGGCGAGCAGCTCGAGATCGAGGAGCAGTACTGGCTGCCGATCGAGCGTCTCACCGGAGAGACGATCGGGGCGTTCTGGCGTCATTTCCTGGTGATGACCACCGGTCGCGAGGTCGACGTGGCCGGAGAGCGCGGCGTCTACAGCGCCTTCCGCGCCACGTTCCCGAGATTCGACGTCGAGCGGCTGCGCGCGGATGCCGGCATCTGGCGGGAGTACGCCGAGATCTACGGCATCCTTCTGGATCCCTCGCTCGAGTCGGATGCGGGAATCCGCCGTCAGCTCGGCTTCGTCAACACCTTCGGTCGTGCCGCCTATCCCCTGGTGATGAGCGCCTATCACGACCACGCCCGTGGGGTGATCTCGCGCGACGAGCTCATCCGCACCATGGAGTGGGTGCAGGCTCTGCTGCTGCGCCGTACCGTGGTCGGCCTGCCGACCGACCGATTGATCGCCCGTCTGTGTCGTGCCCGCGCGGAGGGGAACGATTCGCTGATGCGTGCGATCGCCCGCATCACCCCGTCCGACGAGCGAGTCAGCGCCGTCCTGAAGTACAGCGAACTCCCCTACGCCTCGTACGTGCTGAGCCGGCTCCTCGACGTCGACGACACGAGCGGCTACGACGTGGAGCACATCGTGCCCGCAGCCCCGGGCGACGCGTGGTCGGGTGACGGCACGAGGCCCTGGAGCGAATACAGCGAGGACGAGCAGAACAGCCATCGTGCGCTGGCGCCCACGCTCGGCAACCTCACCCTGCTGGAGCAGCGACTCACCGAGCGCGTGTTCGGCGCCTCCTTCCCCGAGAAGCGCGACGACGCCTACGCGCGCAGCGCGGTGGCGGGCACCCGTGCACTCGCCGAGCTGGCGTCGTGGGGCACCGCAGCCATCGCGGACCGCACCGTGCGGCTCACCGAGGCTTTCGTGCGGATCTGGGCGCGCCCCGATCTGCCCGAGATCGACGACGACGGGCTCACGCCGATCCTCGACGCGGTTCGCCGTCGCGGCTGGCCGGCGGGGTGGGAGCGCGAGTTCGACTACGTCGAGTACCGCGGCGAGCACTGGGAGGTGAAGGACGTCCGCTACCTGTTCAACCGGGTGTTCCGGCGCGCCTGGACCGACGACCGACCGGCAGCCCTTGCCTACAGTGCTGCACACGGCGGTCCGCTCTACGACGAGATGGCCTGGAAGGGCCACTGGGACGACTTCGGGGGCATCCACATCTACATGGGCTGGGACTCCAACTACATGATGGGTGCCGTGCAGGGCGTGCTGGAGGAGTCCGGCATCGCCGCCGAGGTGTTCGTGAAGTACTCCTACATCGGGAACGTGATGTGATGACCACGCTGGTGCGACGCATGCAGGATCTGACCGTGACCGAGCACACCATCACGGTGCCGCTGGTCTGGGACGACGACTCCGACAGCCGGACGATCGAGGTGTTCGCTGCGGTGGTCGCCCGTGAGGGCGGCGAGGAGCTGCCGTTCCTGGTGTTCCTGCAGGGCGGGCCGGGGTTCGAGGCGCCGAGGGCGTTCCACTCCCCCGCATCCCCGTCCTGGCTGGACACCGCGCTGCGCGATCACCGCGTCGTGATGCTGGACCAGCGCGGCACCGGGCGGTCCACCCCTGTCGGCGACCGGCTGCTGGAGGAGCTCGGCTCCGCGGCCACCGCCGAGTACCTCACGCACCTGCGGGCCGACTCGATCGTGCGGGATGCCGAGGCGCTCCGCGCAGAACTGGGCGCTGCGACCTGGAATCTGCTCGGGCAGTCGTTCGGCGGGTTCACCGTGCTCACGTACCTGTCCACGAACGCGTCCGCGCTGGACCGGGTGTACACCACCGGTGGTCTGAGCACCGTCGAGCACACGGTCGACGAGGTCTATGCGCTCAGCTACGACAAGATGCGAGCCGCGTCGGAGAAGTACTACCGGCGGTTCCCCGAGCACCGGGAGCGGATGCGCCGGCTCGTCGGCCTCGCCGCCGAGGGCAGGCTGGTCCTCCCGGACGGTGAGGTCGTCTCGCCCTCACGCATGCGCTCGGTCGGTTCCGCACTGGGCACGAACGACGGCTGGCAGACCGTCTGGTCGCTGCTCGAGCTCGACCCGAGCACGAATGCGTTCCGCTACGACCTTGCTTCCGCGATGCCGTTCGGCGGGCGCAACCCGCTGTACTTCGCATTCCACGAGTCCTGCTACGCCGACGCGCAGAGCACGCGCTGGTCTGCCGAGCGCGTGGAGCCGGCCGACTTCGTGGACGACGTTACCCTGTTCACCGGTGAGCACATCCGGAAGGAGTGGACAGAGACGGTCCCCGCCTTCCGTCCGTGGCGCGAGGTCGCCCTCGCGCTCGCCGAGCACGAGTGGCCGGCGCTCTACGACGCGAACGCACTCGCGGCTTCCGGTGCTCGCGGCGCGGCCGCGGTGTACGTGAACGATGTCTACGTGTCGGTGGAGCACTCGCTGGAGACTGCTCGGCTGCTGCCCGATCTGAAGCTCTGGGTGACCAGCGAGCACGAGCACAACGGGCTCCGGTCGGGCGACGTCTTCGAGCGGCTGCTCGATCTCGCGCACGACCGGCGCGTCCGCTGACCGGAGCAGTTGCGCGCGCCCGCTTGTCAACCCGCACCGAGCAGGGCGCGAACCGGGCGTACGCTCCCTCGCATGGACCGATCCGCTGCAAGACCCCTCGATGACGCTGCGAAGGGCTCGTCATGAGACGGCAGCCGGTCCGCTCCTCGGCGATTGCCTCGGTCGGCTACGACCCTGGCACTGCGGTGCTCGAGGTGGAGTTCCGCAGCTCGGACCGCTACCGCTACTACGCCGTCCCGCCGTCGGTGCACCGCGCGTTCGTGGAGGCTCCGAGCGTCGGCCGGTACTTCCAGGAGCACATCCGGGACCGATATCCGGTCGAGCAGCTGTGACGCGGGGAGGCGAAACGGAACCCGATCACGAGGCCGTGAGCATCGGGATCGGCATCCGTCAGCGGAAGAACGAGTAGGGCGGGTGGGACTTGAACCCACGATCGTCGGGTTATGAGCCCGCTGCCTTGACCAGCTTGGCCACCGCCCCGTAGGTACTCCAGCCTACCGGGCTGCGTCAGAGCGCCGTCGCACCTCGGTGCGTCTGCGTGTGGCGCAGGTAGATCTCGGCGTTCTCGATGAGGCCCGCACGCTCCTCGTCGGTGAGCTCGCGGCGCACCTTCGCGGGGACTCCGGCGACCAGCGAGCCGTCCGGCACCTCGGTGCCGCCGAGGACCACGGCCCCTCCGGCAATCAGGCATCCCCTGCCGATCACCGCGCCGGAGAGTACGACGGCGCCCATCCCGACGAGCGATCCGTCGCCGATCGTGCAGCCGTGCACGACCGCGTTGTGCCCGATCGAGACCCGCTCGCCGACGAGGACGCCGTGACCGCTGTCGACGTGCACGGAGACGTTGTCCTGGACGTTGCTGCCGGCGCCGATCGAGATCGGCGCCGAGTCCCCGCGCAGGACGGCGTTGTACCAGACGCTCGCGCCGGCAGCCAGGGAGACCTCGCCGACGATGCGTGCGCCGTCGGCGACGAACGAGTCGTCGTGCAGTTGCGGGGCCTTGCCCGGCAGAGCCAGGACGGATGCTGCGGAGGAGACGGTCATGTAGGTGAGACTACCCAAACTTCCGCGTGATTCCGCGCCGGTTAGCGTTGCCTCAGCTTGCTTGCGGAACATTTCACGCTGAGTAGCGTTGAGGTCATCAGGCAGCGATTCACGACCCCGGAGGAACACATGAGCGCTTCGAAGACCATCCCCGCCACGGCCGGCGACCCCACCGTCGCGGCAGCCGCGGCACAGTTCCTGTCCCCCGTCGTCCTCGGCCTTCAGGCCCTGGTCGTCAACGGCAAGCAGGCCCACTGGCACGTGCGCGGCGCCAACTTCATCGGGGTGCATGAGTTCCTCGACACCGTCGTGGCCAACGCGGGCGAGTTCGCCGACACCGCCGCGGAGCGCATCGTCGCCCTCGGGCTGCCGATCGACGCGCGCATCAGCACCGTCGCCGAGAAGGCGGGTTCGACGCAGGTCGCCGCCGGCTTCGCGGCCTCGGATGAGTTGGTCCGCGCCGTGATCGCCGACATCGACGCGATCCTCGTCGACGTGAAGGCCGCAGTCGACGGGCTCGACGAGGTCGATCTCACCAGCCAGGACGTCGCGATCGAGATCCAGCGCGGACTCGAGAAGGACCGCTGGTTCCTGTTCTCGCACGTCGCGGCCTGAACAGCGATCTGAGACGAAGAAGCTCCCCGGACTTGAGGGTCCGGGGAGCTTTGTCGTGGAAGAGGGCGATCAGTTCGCGCTCATCGCCTTCTTGATGGCCTCGGTGTAATAGGGCGCCAGCGTGTCGACGAAGCTCACCGTGAGGTGGTCCTGGTCGCGGTACACGTTCGCGCCGCCCACCACCGGGAAGCAGGTCTTGTCGTCGCAGTACACGTCGGTGAAGTCCAGGAGCGTGACATCTTTCGCGCCGTCCGCCGCCGCGCGCAGCGGATCGCTGTCCGTCAGCAGATCCGCGCGCGGGCCGGCGCAGTCCGCCTGGTCGCGGGTACGGAGACACTTGTTCGGGTCGGTCTCCCATGCGGGGTTGTCGATGACGGTCACCACCGGGATGCCGCGATCGGTCATGGTCGACCACGCCTTCTGGTAGCCGGCCACAGCGGCGTCATGCGAGGAGTCGTACCCCGCGGAGGAGTACGGCGTTCCGGCGAGTGCCGCAGTGAAGACGACATCGAAGTCCTGATCGGCGAGCTTGTCGGCGACTGCTGCTCGCCAGTCGGCGCAGGCCGCGCCGAAGGCGCCGCCCGTCGACAGCGGCGTGGTGTTCCAGGGACAGGCGCCCTTGAAGTAGGTGGTCAGGTGCCACCCCTCCCGCTTCGCCATGTCCTCGAACGTGCTGAGCAGCTGGAACGCATGGCTGTCGCCGATCAGGGCGACGCGAGGCGCATCCGGTGCATCCGATCCGAACTCGCAGGAGACGGGGCGCGAGTCGGTGAGCTGCACGAAGCACTGCTCGTCGGCCGGGCGGTCGACGCCCGCGAAGCCGGGCGCAGGGAGGATCGTGTCCGACTCCGGTGCATCGCCGCACGACGGGTCGAGGACGGATGCCGCGCCGAAGCAGCTCGGCGGGTTGTCACGGAGCTCCTGGATCGCCTGCACGCCCTGCTGGTACGTGCCGGCGTTCACCGCCCACGCGCCGGCGGCGGTGCCGCCGACGACGAGCATGGCGACAAGGGCCGCCCAGAGCGTGACGCGCGGACGACGACTCGTGAGCACCTTCCACGAGCGCGTGGGGTCCTCGACGAACTTCTTCGTCAACCAGGCCAGGACGAAGCAGATCACGAGCAGGGCGACCCGGTGGTAGATCGACAGGCCCCAGAACGGCACCGAGGGCGCAATGATGATCAGCGGCCAGTGCCAGAGGTACAGGCTGTACGAGATGTCACCGGTGAAGCGCATCGGACGGATGGCCAGGACGCGCGTCGGGTACCACCACCGATCGACATTGGATGCGGAGATGATCGCGGCAGCCCCGAGGGTCGGCAGCAGCGCCATGTATCCGGGGAACGGCGTCTGACCGTCGAAGCGGAAGGCGGTGTAGAGCAGAGCCAGGATGCCGCCCCATCCGAGGATGAAGCTGACCATCGCGTTGCGCACGCGCAGCATCGGGACGAGCGCGATGACCGCGCCCACACCGAACTGCCACATCCGGCCGAAGGTGACGAAGTAGGCCGGCGCCGGATTCGTCGCCGTGTAGATGACGCAGAAGATGAACGATGCGACCGAGACGACGCCGATGGCGACGGCTGCTGCCTTCAGGCGGTCGCCGCGGAGCCACTTCACGGCGATCCATGCCGCGAGCAGCATGATCAGCGGCCAGAGCACGTAGAACTGCTCCTCGAGCGACAGCGACCAGTAGTGCTGGACAGTCGTCGGGTCCCCGGAGAGCGCGAGGTAGTCGGCGGAGTTCCCTGCCAGATACCAGTTCTCCACGTAGAAGGTGGAGGCGATGATCTCCTTGATCTCGGCGGGCAGCGCGGAGGTCGGAGTGAGATACGGCGATGCCGCGACCAGCGCGCAGAACAGGAGTACGAGAAGGGACGCCGGAAGCAGACGCCTGGCACGACGAGCCCAGAACTGCCCCAGCTTCACAGTCCCGGTCGAGGTGAGTTCCCTGGCCAGATGCGAGGTGATGAGGAAGCCCGAGATGACGAAGAAGATGTCGACGCCGACGTAGCCGCCGCTGAGCCGCCCCGGCCAGAAGTGATAGAGCACCACGAAGAGCACCGCGATCGCGCGGAGACCCTGCACGTGAGGGATGAACCGATTACCCGCTGCATGCTCCGGCGAACGTTCCCGGCGCAGGGTCTTGCGGGTGGGGGCGACTGCTTCTGACTGCACCATACGACACTAGCGTGCGGCCGCTCGCTCCCCCGGACGGCGCTGCGTCACTCCTGGTGCGTGATCCGCCCGCCGAGCACAGTGGCCCGCACCGGCATCATGCGCAGCTGCGGACCCGTGGCCGCGTGTGGATCCAGGCCGCAGAGCACGAGGTCGGCACGCGAACCGATCCGGACCTCGGTGCGGGTCGCGGCAGCGAGCGCCTGGGCGACCGTGAGCCGTTCCTCCGGGTGCCACGGTTCCCGGTCGTCGTCCGTCCTGGTGACGGCGGCGGAGATCGCGTGCCACGGGTCGAGCGGGGTCACGGGTGCGTCCGACCCGAAGCGGATCTCGACGCCGGCGTCTCGCAGCGCCGCCATCGGATAGCCGACGGATGTCTGGTCCTTCCAGAGCCGGCTGACCAGGTCGCGGTCGTCCAGCGCGTGCTGCGGCTGCACGCTCGCGATCACTCCGAGGCGTGCGAAGCGCGCGAGGTCCGCGTGGCGCACGAGCTGGGCGTGCTCGACGGTGCCCACGGCCCCGGTGCTGGTGAACGCGTCCAGCACCGCGGTGACCGCGCGATCCCCGATGGCGTGCGCAGCCACGGCCAGTCCCGCGCCGGTCGCCGTCGTGAACAGCGTCGCGAGCTCCTCCGGCGGCACGGTGAGCACGCCGAAGTTGGCGGCATCGCCCGGGTAGTGATGCGAGCACGCGGCGGTGCGCGTGCCCAGCGAACCGTCGGTGATGATCTTGAGCGGGCCGACGTGGATCAGACCGCGCGCGGCCTCGGGCGTCCCCGCGCCCTCGCACGGATCACCGGTGCGCAGGCCTGCGGCGATCGCGCGCTCCAGGTCGTGCGGATAGACCGCGAACTCCACGCGGTGCGCGTCGAACCCCGCAGCGACGCGTCTCTGCCAGGCGTCGGAGTTCCATCCCATGTCGAAGTCGACGAGTCCGACGACGCCGCGCGCGGCGGCACGACGGCCGGCCTCGGCCACAGCAGCATCGGCCATCACGTCATCGACGGCGTTCAGCCGGCGCGAGATCTCGAACGCCGGCAGCTCGCGCAGCATCCCGTCGTCGTCCTGCCCTTCGAACCCCTCGCGGCGCAGCGCCGCCGAGTTCAGCCAGACGCTGTGCACATCGGCGTTGAGCAGGTACGTCGGCACCTCACCGGTGGCGGCGTCGAGCAGCCGGAGCGACGGTGCGTCCGGCCAGAGGGCGTCCCGGAATCCCGTGCCGATCCGACGTCCGTCGGGAAGCGGCGCGACCGAGGACATCCGTGCGGCTGCGTCCGCTGCGCTCTGGACGTCGTGCAGCGGCTCCCGCTGCGCGGTGAGCGCCCACTGCACGGTGTGCACGTGATTGTCCCAGAGTCCCGGCACGACCCAGCCACCGTCGCCGTCGATGACCTCGGCCGATGGGCGCAGGTTGCCGGTCGGTGCGATGTCCGCGATGACACCGTCCCGCACGAGGATGTCGACCGGATCGTCCGTGGGCAGCAGTTCGCTTCCGGGGCCGGCGACCCGGACCGCCCGCAGCAGCAGATCGGCACTCATCCGCGGTGCGCCAGACGTGCCTCGTGCGCACGGCGCATCTCGGCCGCGAGGGCGGGATGCGCGTACTCGCTGTCGCCGTCCAGCTCCGCGATGATCGTCTCGACCACGTCATCCGGCCGGTTCTGGCTGAGCTTGCGCTTGGCCGTCACCCGGGTGGGGGTCAGCCGGAAGCCGACGGTGCCCGCTTCGAGCACGCGGACGAACTCGTCGGTGTTCGGCGCCTCCCACATCAGCCGCGGCTGCGGCAGGCGGGACTCGAAGCGCGCGACCAGCTCGTCGAGGATCTTCAGGTTCTCGGCGGTGTCGACGACCTCGGGGATGCCGGCGAGATGGACCGCCACGTAATTCCAGGTGGGCACGGCCTTGACGTCGCCGTACCAGCTCGGCGATATGTAGCCGTTCGGGCCCTCGAAGACGAGCAGGAGCTCGGTCTCGCCCAGACCCAGCACGTGGTCGTCCGGCTTACCGACGTGGCCGACCACCGTCAGATCGTCGCGCTCGGGATCAAGCAGCACCGGGTAGTGGGAGGCGACCAGACCGTCGGGTCCCGTTGCGACCAGTGTCGCCCACGGGTTGTGCGCGATCACCCTCCTCAGCTCTGTCACATCGGTCATCGCGAAGCTCGGGTTCTGGCGCATGAGACCAGATTACGGCGAAGGCGGCCCCGGGGATCGCCTCCCCGGGGCCGCAATGAGCCCGTCCGCTACCGCTGCGACCCCACCACCGGGACGGCCTGCGTCTTCCACTCCTGGAAATCGCGATCGTCAGCCATGAACAGGTCGATCTCGTCCTTGGTCGCGCGCAGCTTCGGATCGTTGTCGAGGTACTTCTTCGTCTCTCGGGCGATCAGGCCCGACAGGATCAGCAGGCCGATGAGGTTCGGGATCGCCATCAGGCCGTTCATCACATCGGAGAACGCCCACACGACGCCGAGCTGCACCGTGCACCCGATGAACACCACGAGCGAGAAGATCACGCGGAACGGCATCACTGCGCGACGCCCCATCAGCCGCTCGATGCACCGCTCGCCGTAGTACGACCAGCCCAGGATCGTGGAGCCGGCGAACATCACCAGGCCGATGGTGACGATGTAGTGACCCCATTCGCCGGGCAGACCGTGCGAGAACGCCTCACCCGTCATGAGCGCCGCGCTGATCTGGTCGCCCGTCTCAGGATCGGTCATGTTCCACACGCCGGTGGTGATGATGACCAGGCCGGTGCAGGTCACGACGATGATCGTGTCGATGAAGGTCTGCGTCATCGACACCAGCCCCTGCCGCACCGGATGCGTGGTCTTGGCGGCGGCCGCGGCGATCGCCGCGGAGCCCATGCCGGACTCGTTGGAGAAGATCCCGCGGGCGACTCCGAACTGCACGGCGATGATGATCGCCGAACCGGCGAAGCCGCCGACCGGAGCCGTGCCGGTGAACGCGTCGGTGAATATCTGGGCGAAGGCGGCCGGCACGTCGGCGATGTTCGCGATCAGGATGTACAGCGCCCCGAGCACGTAGAAGATGATCATGATCGGCACCAGCCCCGCAGTCACGCGGGCGATCGACTTGATCCCGCCCACCAGCACGAGCAGCGCGAACGCGGTCAGCACGAGCCCGGTCACCCAGGTCGGCACGTTGAAGCTGTTCTCCATGTTCGTGGCGATCGAGTTGCCCTGCGTCATGTTGCCGATGCCGAAGCAGGCGAACACCGCGGCGATCGCGAAGAACAGCGCGAGGAACTTGCCGAACCTGTTCGGGATGCCGCGCTCCAGGTAGTACTGCGGTCCGCCGGACTTCTCGCCCGCGGCATCCGTCTTGCGGAACCGCACACCGAGGAACGCCTCGGAGTACTTCGAGGCCATGCCCAGCAGGCCGGTCACCCACATCCAGAACAGTGCGCCGGGACCGCCGATGCCGATCGCCGTCGCCACACCGACGATGTTGCCCGTGCCGACCGTCGCCGCCAGCGCGGTGGTGAGCGCCTGGAATTGCGAGATGTCGCCGTCGTCAGCGCCGGGGTCCTTCCGCGTGAAGATGCCCAGCCGCAGTGCCGAACCGAGCCGGAGGAACTGGATGCCGCCGAGGCGGATCGTCAGATAGAGGCCGGTTCCCAGCAGAAGCGGGATGAGGATCCAGGGTCCCCAGATCCAGGAGCTGATCTTCTCGAGTACGGATTGCAGGCCGGAAAGGTCCATCGGATCTCCTGTCGCGCGTCGTTGCAGAGAGTCCGGTCATCCTTACACAGCGCGCTCCCAGCATCCCGCCTCGGGCGCGGCGGGTCCGGGAGTCAGCGCTGGCAGGAGGGACACCAGTACAGTTTGCGCGCGCCGATCTCCTCGAGTGCGATCTCGGTGCCGCACACCCGGCACGGCAGGCCGGCCCGGTGGTAGACCCAGTGCCGGTCGTCGCGACTGGCCATGGCCGCGCGGTACTCATCCGGCGAAAGGTCGTCCATGGTCATCATCTGGCCGGTCTCGACGCCGATCGCCAGAAGGCGCACCCAGTCCCGCCAGAGTTCGCGAACGACCTCCTCGGGCACCTGCTTACCCGGCGTGTGCGGATTCAGCCGCGCCCGGAACAGCATCTCGGCGCGATAGACGTTGCCGATTCCGCTGACGACGGCCTGATCCATCAGCAGCAGCGCGATCGGCGTGCCCTTCTTCCGCACCGCTGCGGTGAAGCGCTCCTCGCCCTCGGCGGGGTCGCCGACCAGCGGGTCCGGCCCGAGCTTCGCGATCGTCGCGAGCATCTCGTCGGGCGTCTGCACCTGGCATGCGGTCGGGCCACGAAGGTCGGCACAGGTCACGTCGGTGAGCAGACGCACCCTGACCTGTCCGACGACCGGCGGCGGCCACTGATCACCCTCGTCCTCGAGGCCCTTGGTCTGCTCCGACATCCGTACGTGCACGCGGGTGCGCCGCGGTGCGCCGATCGACGTGAGCGAGTTCTCGCCGGCGTCGTCGAGGATCGGAGCATCCAGATCCGTGCCGCGCTGGTTGGTCTGCCCCATCCGCCCGTTGGCGGACGCGATCGTCGGGTCGACGAGGATCTCGCCGGCGAAGTCCCATGCCCCGTACAGGCCCAGGTGCACGCGCAGCCAGGCGTCGCCGTCGAAGCCGAGGAACATCTGCTTGCCGACGGCTTTCGCGTCGAGCAGTTCACGGCCGCTGAGGAACTCCGCGCCCTCGGCGAAGCGTCCCTGCGGGCTGGACGCCACGACCTCGCGGCCGACGAAGTTGCGGTCGAACTGACGGGCGATGCGGTGGACGGAATGGCCCTCGGGCATCTCAGGCCCGCGGGTCCGGCAGAAGAGATCCGTCGCGCTCGAAATCGGCGATCTGGCCGATGCGTCGCACATGCCGCTCCTCGTCCGAGAACGGTGTCGCGATGAACCGGTCGATGAACGAGGTCACCTCCTCGAAGGTGTGCTGGCGAGCGCCGATCGAGATCACGTTGGCATCGTTGTGCTCGCGAGCGAGTTCGGCGGTGGACAGGTTCCACACCAGCGCCGCACGGATGCCGGCGACCTTGTTCGCCGCGATCTGCTCGCCGTTGCCCGATCCTCCGAAGACCACGCCGAGCGCCTCGACTCCGGCCGCCTGATCGCTCACGACGGCCTGTGCCGCGCGGATGCAGAACGCCGGGTAGTCGTCCAGGGGGTCGTAGGACAGCGGACCGTGGTCGACCACATCGTGTCCGGCGGCACGCAGATGCTCCTGCAGACGAGTGGAGAAGTCGAGTCCGGCGTGGTCGGTGGCGAGGTGGATGCGCATGGCTTCCATCCTATTCGGCGCAGGATCAGCAGTTCCCGGCGCCGATCCACTCTCCCCGCGTCACGGAGCGATGCCTGCAGCGGCGGGCTTGAACCCGGCGCGCACGTTCTCGCAGCAGCCGGGACGGCAGATGTCGAACGAGGGCCCGAGCCCTGTCACGTGCGCGCGATCCGCGGGAGGACGGCCCTCGAGCCGCTCCTGCACGAGATCGACGATCCCGGCCACGAACCCGGCTGACACGCCGGGCGTCGGGGTGCGGATGAAACGCAGGCCGGCGGTCTCCGCCGCCTCCTTCGCCTCGGTGTCGAGATCCCACAGGACCTCCATGTGGTCGCTCATGAAGCCCACCGGAACGACGACGACGGCCTGCCGCTCCCGCTCGGGGAGTTCCTCGATCACGTCGCACACATCGGGCTCGAGCCACGGCTGCGAGGCGGGGCCGGACCGCGACTGGTACACGAGCTCCCACGGGACGTCCGCAGCCGAGGGCAGGAGCTGCGCGACGCGATCCATCGTCCAGGCGGCGACGGCCTCGTGCTGCGCGGCATACGCGCCGCCCTCGCCCCACTCCACGTCGCGGGGGCCGGAGCGCACGGCGTCGGCGGACGGGATGCTGTGGGTCGTGAAGAGCACCTGCACGGCTTCCGGCGACATCCCGTCCGCGAGAAGACCGGAGAGCGCGTCGTGCACACCGTCCACAAAGGCCTGGACGAAACCCGGGTGGTCGAAGAACGGACGGATCTTGTCGATGGTGACCACGTCCTCGTACTGCGAACCGCCCAGGACGCGCGCGAAGTCCTCGCGGTACTGCCTGCAGCTCGAGAACGAGCTGTAGGCGCTCGTCGCGAACGCGAGCAGCGTCGTGTGGCCGTTCGCCGCTGCCTCGGCCACGGCGTCCTCGAGGTACGGAGTCCAGTTGCGGTTGCCCCAGTACACGGGAAGGTCGATCGAGCGCGCCGCGAGCTCCTCCTCGAGGGCCGCCTTCAGCGCTCTGTTCTGCCCGTTGATGGGACTGACACCACCGAAGTGGCGATAGTGATGCGCAACCTCTTCAAGGCGCTCGTCGGGGATCCCCCGCCCGCGCGTGACGTTGCGCAGGAACGGGATCACGTCCTCCTGGCCCTCAGGGCCGCCGAAGCCGGCGAGCAGGATCGCGTCGTAGGCCACGGGGGTCTCCACGAACGGTGTGCCCACGGCGGCGGCCGGGGAGGCGAACGGAACGGAATCGACAGGGTTGACGGTCACCCGACCATCCTTCCACCGCTCCCTATGACTGTCCCGATGCCGCCGACCGTGGAATTCGACGGCGCGGGCGCCTGGCGTAGGCTGTCATGGTTGCCGTCGGCGCCAGCAGCGCCGGACCGTGGCGACACCCCCTCACCACTGGGAGAAGAGCTGTGCCTGGAGAGAACCTCACCCGCATCGAAGCGCAGGAGCGCCGCGCCGTCATCGACACGCAGTCCTATGAGGTCACGCTCGACCTCACCAAGGGCGATGAGGTGTTCGGATCGCGCAGCGTCGTTCGCTTCACCGCGACCCCGGGGGCCTTCACCTTCATCGACCTCATCGCGCGCGACGTGCGCGAGATCTCGCTCAACGGAGAGCAGCTCGATCCCAGCGCCGTGTACGCGGACTCCCGCATCGCGCTCGAGGGCCTGCAGGCCGAGAACGTGCTCGTCGTCGACGCGGACTGCCTCTACACCAACACCGGCGAGGGCCTGCACCGCTTCGTCGACCCGGTCGACGGCGAGGTGTACCTCTACTCGCAGTTCGAGGTGCCCGACTCCCGCCGCGTCTTCGCCGTCTTCGAGCAGCCCGACCTGAAGGCGACGTTCCAGTTCACGGTCACCGCCCCGTCTGCCTGGAAGGTCGTGTCGAACTCGCCCACGCCCGAGCCGATCGTGCACGACGACACCACGATCGCCACGTGGGGCTTCGAGCCCACCCCGCGGATCTCCTCCTACATCACCGCGCTCGTCGCCGGTCCCTACGAGTCAGTGTTCTCCGAGCTGACCAGCGCCTCCGGGCGCGTCATCCCGCTCGGCGTCTACGGGCGCAAGAGCCTGTGGCAGCACCTCGACGCCGACTACATCTTCGACAAGACCCGCGAGGGCTTCGCCTACTTCGAGTCGAAGTTCGGCGTGCCCTACCCGTTCGCGAAGTACGACCAGCTGTTCGTGCCCGAGTTCAACGCGGGCGCGATGGAGAACGCCGGCGCCGTCACGTTCACCGAGACCTACGTGTTCCGCAGCAAGGTCACCGACGCGGTCAAGGAGCGCCGCGTCGTCACGATCCTGCACGAGCTCGCGCACATGTGGTTCGGCGACCTGGTCACCATGAAGTGGTGGAACGACCTCTGGCTGAACGAGTCGTTCGCCGAGTGGGCGTCGACCATCGCCACCGCCGAGGCCACCGAGTGGACCGAGGCGTGGACCACGTTCAACGCCATGGAGAAGACCTGGGCCTACCGTCAGGACCAGCTGCCCTCCACGCACCCGGTCGTCGCCGAGATCAATGACCTCGAGGACGTGCTCGTCAACTTCGACGGCATCACTTACGCCAAGGGCGGATCGGTGCTCAAGCAGCTCACCGCCTGGGTGGGCATCGACGCCTTCTTCGCCGGCGTGTCGGCGTACTTCCAGAAGCACTCCTGGGGCAACACCGAGCTCAGCGATCTGCTCGTCGAGCTGGAGCGCACCAGCGGCCGCGACCTGACGACGTGGTCGAAGAAGTGGCTCGAGACCGCGGGCGTGAACACCCTCGCACCTGTCGTGGCCGAGGACTCCAGCGGCGTCATCACCCGTTTCGCGGTCACGCAGACGGCGCCGGCCGACTACCCGACCATCCGCCCGCACCGTCTGGGCATCGGCTTCTACGACCTCGACGGCGGCGCTCTGGTGCGCACGCACTACGTCGAGGTCGACGTCGACGGCGACCGCACCGAGCTGCCCGAGCTGCAGGGACTGAAGCGCCCCGCGCTGGTGCTGCTGAACGACAAGGATCTCGCGTACGCGAAGATCCGTCTCGACGAGAAGTCGCTGGCCACCGCGATCGAGCACCTCTCCGACATCAGCGACCCGCTCGCCCGGTCGCTCGTCTGGGGTGCGGCCTGGGACCAGACGCGCGATGCAGAGAGCAGCGCGAGCGACTACATCGACCTGGTGCTGGGGAACATCGGTCGCGAGACCGAGTCGACCACCATCCGCACCACCCTCGCCCAGCTGAACCTCGCCGCGTCGACGTATGTCACGCCGTCGCAGCGCGCCGCCTCGCGCGAGAAGGTCGCCGACGGCCTGTGGTCGCTCGCACAGGGTGCCGCCGCGGGCAGCGACAGCCAGCTGCAGCTGGTCACCGCCTTCGCGAACATCCTCGTCACGCCCGAGCACGCCGGGGTCGTCGGCCGTCTCCGCTCCGGCGAGGACACCTTGCCAGGCCTCGAGATCGACGCGGACCTGTCCTGGCAGCTGCTGGTCGGCCTCGCGGCCGTCGGCGCGACGGATGCCGCGGCGATCGACGCCGCCCTGGCTGCCGACAACACGTCGAAGGGCGCCGAGTTCGCCGCCCAGGCTCGTGCCGCGCTGCCCTCCGCCGACGCCAAGCAGGCCGCCTGGACCTCGCTGGTGGACAACGCCGACCTGCCGAACACGATCGTGCGTGCCGCCGCCGCCGGTTTCGTGCACGCCTCCGGTGTCGAGGTGCTCGGCGAGTTCGTGCCGAAGTACTTCGACATGCTGCTGCCCATCTGGACGTCGCGCACGTACCAGATCGCGGACTACCTCGTCGTCGGCCTGTACCCGCGGTCGCTCGCGACCGTCGAGCTGCGGGATGCCACCCGCGCCTGGCTGTCCTCGAACCAGGACGCCGCCCCTGCGCTGCGTCGACTCGTGCACGAGAACCTCGCCGATGTGGAGCGCGCGCTCGCAGCGCAGGCCCGCGACGCCGACGACTGATCCCCGATCTCTTCGATGAGGCCTCTCCGCACACAGCGTGCGGAGAGGCCTCATCAGTAGAATCGAGGGGATGATGTTCCTCCCCTTCGCTGCAGAGACACCGGCCCCGACCGCGCCCACGGACCCGACGAAGCTCTCCTTCTGGGAGCAGGTTCTGGTTGTCCTCCGCGATGTCGGCCTGACGCTCTTGAACGTTGCGGTGATCATCGCGGTCTGCATCGCGATCGCCTTCGTGCTGCGCCTCGTCATCCGGCGCGTGGTGCACCGCATCGTCGACAACGCGAAGAACAAGGCCGCGGTGACCGACACGGTCGCGCTGGAGCGCTCGCCTCTCGCCGACATGCGCCTGGTGCAGCGCACCAGAACTCTGGGCACGATTCTGCAGAACATCGTCAACGTCACCCTGGTCATCGTCGCTCTGGTGCTCATCGTCAGCGCCATCAACCCGGACATCCTCGGTTCCCTGACGCTGCTCACCGCCGCGGTCGGTGCCGGACTCGGTTTCGGTGCGCAGAACATCGTCAAGGATGTCCTGAACGGCATGTTCATCGTGGCCGAGGATCAGATCGGCATCGGCGACGTCGTCGACCTGGGCCTCGCCACCGGCGTGGTCGAGTACGTCAGCGTCCGCATCACCCAGGTCCGCGATGTGAACGGCACGCTCTGGTACGTGCGCAACGGCGAGGTGACCCGGATCGGCAACATGTCGCAGGGCTGGGCACGCGTGATCGTCGACCTCGGCCTTCCGGCAGACAGCGACCTCGACGACGTCGAGCAGACGATGCTCGAGACAGCGCAGGCTCTCGCGAAGGATCCGAAGTGGCGCACCAGGATCATCGAGAAGCCCGAGATCTGGGGTCTGGAGTCGATCGACGGCGACGCGCTGGTGGTGCGCGTCGTCATCAAGACCAGGGCCAACGCGAAGGACGACGTCGCGCAGGAGCTTCGCGCGCGCCTCAAGAAGGCCTTCGACGAGAAGCAGATCGCTGTGCCCAGCCTCGTCGGCGTGGTCCCCACCGGCTTGGACGGCGCACGCCGGGTGCGCGGCGCGAATCCCCCGAAGACCCGTCCCACTCCGGTCACCGGTGTGCCGGTCGTGGACCGCGGCGTGTGGCGCCGGAAGAAGTCCGCAGACGCGAAGAAGCCCGGGGAGACGACGAACGACGGCGGCACGGAAGGCGGGACGAAGAAGTGACTTTCTACGACGAGATCGGCGGTCACGAGACGTTCGAGAAGATCGTCCGAGTGTTCTACCGCGAGGTCGCCACCGACCCGGTCCTGCGCCCCATGTACCCCGAAGAAGACCTCGGCCCTGCGCAGGACCGTCTGCGGATGTTCCTCGAGCAGTATTGGGGTGGACCGTCGGTCTACGGCGAGCAGCGCGGACACCCTCGGCTGCGCATGCGGCACGTGCCCTTCCACATCGACCCGGATGCTCGGGACCGCTGGCTCGCACACATGCGAACAGCGCTCGACGAAGCCGAGCTCTCCCCGCTGCACGACGCGACTTTCTGGGACTACCTGCAGCGCGCAGCGCACTCTCTGGTGAACACCTTCGAGCCCTCCGGCGTCGGCCCTGTCCAGCAGGCGCAGATCCGCCCCGACCTGGGCCTCACCTCGTAGCATCCGCACTTCCGCATCGACGACGAAGGAGTCGCCATGTCCACGTCCAGCACCCACGAGACCGATGTGCTCGTCATCGGCTGGGGCCTGTCCGGCCTCGTCGCCGCGACCGAGGCCGTCGCCGCCGGCCGGCGAGTCACTGTGATCGATCAGGAGCCACGCTCGAACCTGGGCGGGCAGGCATGGTGGTCGTTCGGCGGTCTCTTCTTCATCGACTCGCCCGAGCAGCGGCGGATGGGCATCCGCGACTCGCTGGAGCTCGCCCGCGAGGACTGGTTCGGAAACGCCGGCTTCGATCGCCCTGAGGACGAGTGGCCGCGGCGCTGGGCGGAGGCCTATCTGCAGTTCGCCGCCGGAGAGAAGCGCGACTGGCTGCGCGAACGAGGGGTCGGCTTCTTCCCGGTCGTCGGCTGGGCCGAGCGCGGCGGGTACGGGGCGATCGGCCCCGGCAACTCTGTGCCGCGTTTCCACATCACCTGGGGTACCGGGCCCGGCATCGTCGCACCCTTCGCAGACGCGCTGTTCGAGGCGGAGAAGGCCGGTCGGCTGACCGTGCTCCCCCGACATCGCGTCACCGAGCTCACCGTCGCAGACGGCGCCGTCACCGGCGCGCGCGGCGAGATACTGGCGGACAGTCCCGCCGATCGCGGTGAGGAGAGCAGCCGCGAGGTCGTGGGGTCCTTCGAGATCGTCGCGGGAGCGACGATCGTGGCATCCGGGGGCATAGGCGGCAACCACGACCTGGTCCGCAGGATGTGGCCGGAGCGCCTCGGCACTCCCCCGCAGCACATGCTGACCGGCGTCCCCGCCTACGTCGACGGGTCGATGCACGACGTCGCCCGGTCCGCCGGCGCACGCCTCATCAACGAGGACCGCATGTGGCACTACGTCGAGGGCATCACGAACTGGGATCCGGTGTGGCCCGCACACGGCATCCGCATCCTGCCCGGCCCGTCCTCACTGTGGCTGGACGCCACCGGTGCGAGGCTGCCGGTGCCGCTCTTCCCCGGATTCGACACGCTCGGCACTCTCGCACATCTGCGCACGACAGGGCACGACCACTCCTGGTTCGTCACGTCGCTGAAGATCGTCGAGAAGGAGTTCGCGCTGTCCGGCAGCGAGCAGAACCCGGATCTCACCGGCAAGGATGTGCAGCTGCTGCTGAAGTCCCGGCTGGCGAAGGGTCCCACCGGGCCCGTACAGGCCTTCCTCGACGAGGGCCCGGACTTCGTCGTGGAAGACGACCTGGAGACGCTGCTGACCGGAATGGCGGCGATGCCGGGCGGAGACGCGCTCGACCTGGACCGGGTGCGCCGCGAGGTGATCGCGCGAGACCGCGAGATCGAGAACGACTTCACCAAGGACGCCCAGATCGGCATGCTGCGCTCGATGCGCGCCTACCGCGGCGACAAGCTGATCCGCACAGCCGCGCCGCACCGCCTGCAGGACCCGGCGGCCGGGCCGATGGTCGCGGTCAAACTGCACGTGCTGACCAGGAAATCGCTGGGCGGCATCCAGACCGATCTCGACGGCCGTGCGCTGGACGCGGCTGGTGAGCCGATTCCCGGGCTGTACGCCGCAGGCGAGGCCAGCGGCTTCGGCGGTGGTGGTGTGCACGGCTACAGGGCCCTCGAGGGCACGTTCCTCGGCGGATGCCTGTTCTCCGGGCGCCAGGCGGGGCGCGCCGCGGCGCGCTAACGCTGGTCGGCGGCGCCCGTCTGACGCACGGCCGTCAGGCCGGTTGCGGCCGGCCCGCGGCTGAGCACATGGCCGCGGCGGAATGCGAGGCGCGTCCAGCGTCCCGAGACCGTCACCGGCACCTGCTCATCGACGGAGAGGAAGCCGAACGCCTGCGCGGCGAATGCGACACCTCGAGGAAGGCCGAGCAGATCCTCGTCCGGCTCGCCCCAGACGGATGCCCGCACCCCGCGCACGATCTCCTCACCCGACTGCGTACCGGCGGCGCGCGCGACTGCCGACATGCCCCATTGCGAGCGTTCGGCGATCACCACGGCGTCCAGTGAACCGCTCGGCTGCCAGCCGCCGCGGGGCGGGGCGACGCCCGCCCAGGCGGGCGAACGGCCGGCGTCGGGCAGCTGCAGCATCCGATCATCCTCGGTGTCGGACAGGTCGTCCACGACGAGGTCGCACTCCAGCTCGGGATCGGCATGCACGATGCGCATGGCCAGCACGGTCGGCGTGCGGTCGAAGAGTCCCTGCGGTGCGAGTGCCGCGGCCGTGAGCGCGAGCACGCCGTTCGCCGCCTGCAGACGCACGCCGTCATCCGAGATCGCACGGGAACGGCCGAGGAACGTCAGCACGTCCTGGGCGGTGTGGGCATCGGCGAGGACGAGACGTGGGGACACGACATCTAGACTATCCATCGGTGCCCCGAGCCGACCCGGCCGGCGTCATCGAGTGAAAGGCAGGCGATGGACGCACAGGAGACGGTCGACGGACTGCTGGAAGTTCTGTCGCTGGACGTGTCGGGAGCCCGCACGACAGAGGACATCTTCACCGGTATCTCGCATCCGATGCCCACCGGCCGCATCTACGGCGGCCAGGTGCTCGCGCAGTCGGTGATCGCCGCGGAGCGCACCGTCGCCGAGGGCCGGATCCTGCACTCGATGCACGGGTACTTCCTGCGCCCCGGCGATGCATCCAAGGGCATCACGATCGCCGTGGACCGGATCCACGACGGACGCTCCTTCTCCACCCGCCGCGCGCAGGCGTACCAGAACGGCGTGCCGATCTTCTCGATGATCGCGTCCTTCCAGGACGACGGCCCCGGTCTCGAGCACGCGGCTCCGATGCCGGAGGGCGTGCCCGACCCCGAGACCCTCGCGAACGACGAGGCGCTCTCGCCCGACATCCATCCGCTGTCGCAGCGCATGCTCACCGACCGTCCCGTGGACATGCGTCACGTCGACGGGCCGATCTACGTCGACGCCGGCGCCGAGCGCGTGGCGGCTCAGGCGGTGTGGATGCGGATGCGCGCCCCGCTGCCCGACGCGCCGAGCCTGCACCGCGCCTCTCTCGCCTATCTGAGCGACATGTCCATCCAGGAGTCGATCCTGCGCGCCCACGGTCTGTCCTGGGCCGAGCACGGTCTCAAAGTGGCGAGCCTGGACCACGCCATGTGGTGGCACCGCCCCGCCCGCGTCGACGACTGGCTGCTGTACGTGCAGGAGTCGCCGAACGCCCGCGGCGGCCGCGGGCTCGCCGCCGGCCGGATCTACACGCGCGATGGCGTGCTGGTCGCCAGCGTCGCACAGGAGATCATGATCCGGGTTCCGTCCGCCGACTGAGAAGGCCCGGCCGCGGGGCCGGGTTCAGCGGTGCGCGTAGCGAATCGGCTCGTCGACGTACGGGCCCCACGCGTATCGCATCTCGGGCGTGATGCGGGTGGGGCGGCCGCTGACGGCGTCCACCAGCACGATCACCGCCGTCGACCGCGCGTAGAGAGTGCGCTCGGGCGTCGCCTGCGGGCTGTGCACCTCGTAGCAGACCTCCATGCTGGAGCCGCCGATCTTGCCGAACCACATCTCCACGTCCAGCGGATGCCGCTGATAGGGCACCGGAGCGAGGTACTCGATCTCCTGCCTGGCGACGAGCGTGAGCATGCCCTGGCTGATGCCGGGATCGAGGATCGCGGTCGGCGGACCGTCCTCCCCGTCGCCGGGGATCCAGAACGCTCGCACCCGCGCTTCCTCGAGCAGCTTGAGCATCGAGGTGTTGTTGACGTGGTTGTACGCGTCCAGGTCTCCCCAGCGCAGGTGCACCGGTAGGTGCAGGTGCTCGGCCATCGCGCCGCGGCTCAGTCGCGGTGAAGCTTGCGGTGGGTGGTGCGGTGCGGACGCGCCGCCTCCGGCCCCATGCGCTCGATCTTGTTCGCCTCATAGGACTCGAAGTTGCCCTCGAACCAGTGCCACTGGGCGGGGTTCTCGTCCGTGCCCTCGTAGGCGAGGATGTGGGTCGCGATGCGGTCCAAGAACCACCGGTCGTGGGTGATGACCACGGCGCATCCGGGGAACTCGAGCAGCGCGTTCTCGAGCGAGCTCAGGGTCTCGACGTCGAGGTCGTTCGTCGGCTCGTCGAGCAGCAGCAGGTTGCCACCCTCCTTGAGCGTGAGCGCGAGGTTCAGGCGGTTGCGCTCACCGCCGGAGAGCACGCCGGCCTTCTTCTGCTGGTCCGGTCCCTTGAAGCCGAACTTCGAGACGTAGGCGCGCGAGGGGATCTCGATCTTGCCGACGGTGATGAAGTCGAGTCCGTCGGAGACGACCTCCCACAGCGTCTTGTTCGGGTCGATGTTCGCGCGGGACTGGTCGACGTAGCTGATCTTGACCGTCTCGCCGACCTTCAGGTCGCCGCCGTCGAGCGGCTCGAGGCCCACGATGGTCTTGAAAAGCGTGGTCTTGCCGACGCCGTTCGGGCCGATGACGCCGACGATGCCGTTCGGCGGCAGGCTGAAGCTGAGACCGTCGATGAGGGTGCGGTCGCCGAAGCCCTTCTGCAGGTTCTTCGCCTCGATCACCACGTTGCCGAGGCGAGGGCCGGCGGGGATCTGGATCTCCTCGAAGTCGAGCTTCCGGGTCCGCTCCGCCTCGGCAGCCATCTCCTCGTAGCGGGCCAGACGGGCCTTCGACTTGGTCTGACGACCCTTGGCGCTGGAGCGCACCCACTCGAGCTCGTCCTTCAGGCGCTTGGCGAGCTTGGCGTCCTTCTTGCCTTGGACGTCGAGACGCTCGGCCTTCTTCTCGAGGTACGTCGAGTAGTTGCCCTCGTAGCCGATCAGGCGACCGCGATCGACCTCGGCGATCCACTCGGCGACGTGGTCGAGGAAGTACCGGTCGTGGGTGACCGCGATGACGGCGCCCTTGTAGGACTGCAGGTGCTGCTCGAGCCAGAGCACGCTCTCCGCGTCGAGGTGGTTGGTGGGCTCGTCGAGCAGCAGCAGGTCGGGCTTCTGCAGCAGCAGCTTCGCCAGCGCGACACGACGCTTCTCACCACCGGAGAGCGGAGCGATCTCGGCGTCTCCTGGCGGCGTGCGCAGCGCGTCCATGGCCTGCTCCAGCTGGGAGTCGAGGTCCCATCCGTCGGCGGCGTCGATCTCCTCCTGCAGCGTGCCCATCTCTGCCAGCAGCGCGTCGAAGTCGGCGTCCGGGTCGGCCATCAGCGCGGAGATCTCGTTGAAGCGGTCGACCTTCGCCTTGATCGCGATGCCGTCCTGGATGTTCTCCAGCACGGTCTTCGTCTCATCGAGCTCGGGCTCCTGCATGAGGATGCCGACCGAGAAGCCCGGGGTGAGCTTGGCCTCGCCGTTGGACGGCGTGTCCAGGCCCGCCATGATCTTCAGGATCGTCGACTTGCCGGCGCCGTTCGGGCCGACCATGCCGATCTTCGCGCCGGGCAGGAACGCCATCGTCACGTCATCGAGGATGAGCTTGTCGCCCACGGCCTTTCGTGCGCGGACCATGGAGTAGATGTACTCGGCCACGGAGGAGCCCCTTACTGTCGGCGGGTGTGCTTGCGGGGTGTGCATCTGCGTCGCCGACGCACACCGACACACCAGCCTACCGGCCTTCTCCGGGGCGCGAGCCCCGAGCCCGGAGCGGCACCGCTACCAGTCGATCGGCCTCGTCTCGCCCACGAGACAGCGACCTTCGGCGAGCTGCGGGAGCACGGCCGTCACGGGTGCACCCGTGGACGGCCCGACCTGGCCGACGAGACACTCCGCGTCGCCCCAGGCGACCGAGAACTGCAGGCTCTCCACCGGGTTGCCCACCGTGGTCTCGTCCGCCGTGACCTGCATCCGATCCCGCGGGAAGCCGGCCGCGACGAGCGCGTCGACGTAGGCGCGTCCCTCGGCGCGCCTGCCCGAGGACCATACCCGCGCCGTAACCTCGGCGAACAGCGGCAGGTTGTCGGCGGCCGTGCCGTCGGCGTGCAGCGCAGGCGCCGTCGGCGTCGCGGTCGACCGAGGCGTGGGCGACGTCACCGGCTCCGAGTCGCTCGGTGTGGGCACCGGGTCCGGTGCGCACGCTGTCGTCAGAAGGAGGCCAGCCGACAGGGTGATCGCGCCCAGGCGGCGTCGCGCGAAGGCTGACGATCGACGATGCACCCTCCGATTCTAGGAGGGGGCGTCTCCGGGTTCGGGTCCCGGAGACGCCCGGCTTCTTCGACCGCGCGCGTCCGGACGCGGATCACGTCGGGATGAGCTCCGGGAACGAGGATTCGGTCTCCTCGGATGTCTCCGTCGCGGGCACCGACCAGGACGCGTCGATGTCAGCTGCTCGGTCATCGGCGCCCGGTGCTTCCTCATCGGACTGCGGCGGAACACGGTCCACCGCATCCTGCGCCGCGGCCCGATGCGGTTTCACGAACGCGCTGGCGCCGTGCTTCAGGTTGTGTCCGATCGCATCCGCCTCGATCTCGACCGAGGTTCCGGACTTGCCGTTCGCCTCCCACCTGCGCACCTTGAGCCGCCCGGTGACGATCACGGGATCGCCCGTGTGCAGAGAGGCCCTCACGTTCTCGGCGAGCTGGCGGAACGCCGAGACGTCGTACCAGTTCGGGTCGCCCTCGTTCCAGGCACCCGTGCTGCGGTCGAGCCAGCGGTGCGGGGAGGCCAGCCGGAACCTGATCACGGCGTCACCGCGATTCGTCGTGTTGCGCAGCGGATCGCTGGCGACGTTGCCGATGATCGTCACTGTGTCGGACATGTCGTTCTCCTTCGTGAGCCCGGGTCGCAGCCCGGATCGCACCAGCGTGCCGGAGCGCACGAAGCGCGGACGCCGGAGTTCCCGTGACTGTGCGGAGTCCGCGGGATCGCGACGCTGTGCAGGACGAGTCGACGCGGCGTCAGTGCACGAACAGCAGGAGCGCAGCGACCGCGATGAACAGGGCGCCGAACACGAGGTTCAAGATGCGCTGACCTCGAGGAGTGGACGTGAAGCGGCGGAACGACTTGGCCGCCGCGGCGAAGAAGAACCACATCACGAGCACATCGACGACGATCACCGTCGCGATCAGGATCAGATACTGCGGCAGCGCGTCCTGCCCTGGGCGGATGAACTGCGGCACGAACGCGATGAAGAAGACGATCGCCTTCGGGTTGAGCAGGTTCACCCAGAAGCCGCGGCGGAACATCGACCAGCCGCCCTCGCGGGAGACCGGTACGACGACCCCCTCCTCCCCTGCCTGCGGCTTCGCGAGCATCAGCCGGATGCCGAGGAAGACCAGGTACGCGGCGCCGAGGTACCGGATCGTCTCGAAGAGGAACGGTGACTTCGCCACCAGCAGTCCGAGGCCGGCGGCGACGATGGCCACGTGCACGATCAGCGCGACCTGCTGACCGGCGACTCCCCAGAGCGAGCGCCGCCAGCCCTGGTTCAGGGCATTGGTCATGGTGTTGATCGCCCCCGCGCCCGGCGTGAGGCTGATCACGGTGCACGCGACCAGCAGAGAGAGCCAGGTCGTCCACGTCACCAGCACAGTGTAGGGAGCGACGGCATCCGTCGCACATCCTTCGTGGCGATGTCGGTGGCCGTCTCTATGTTCGAAGGTGAGAGGAGACGACATCATGATCACCGCCGAACGCCCCACCGGAGCCCCTGCACTCGCCCTGCCCTGGACCGCCCCGACCATCAGACACGGCCGCGAGAGCCTGCAGCGCGCGGGCGACCGGCTCTGGCGCGTGCTCGATGAGCGCGGCAGCATCCGCGGCCATCTCCGCGTCGTCGCCGACCCCCTCGGCATCCGCTATCGGGCCGAGCGTCTGCAGACGTCCACCGGCCTGTTCCTGCTGGTCGGCGAGTTCTGGGACGCTGACGACGCGGTCGCAGCGCTGCGGTTCTGAACGGTGCCCCCTGCAGGATTCGAACCTGCGACCAACGGATTAGAAAGCCGATGCTCTTCCTCTGAGCTAAGGGGGCGGGAACCCTCAGATTACCGTGTCGGGACCCGTCGATAAGATCGACGCATGGTTTCTGCGTCAGAGAACGACCGGCTCGTCTGGATCGACTGCGAGATGACCGGCCTCGACCTCGCTGTCGATGAGCTCGTCGAGATCGCTGTCGTCGTCACGGATTTCACCCTGAAACCCCTCGACCCCGGATTCAGCGTCGTGATCAGGCCCAGCGACGCCGCGCTCGATCACATGAACGACTTCGTGACCGAGATGCACCGGACCTCCGGGCTCATCGAGGAGATCCCGCAGGGAGTCTCTCTCGCCGAGGCGACCGCGCAGACCCTCGCGTACATCCGCCGGTTCGTGCCGCAGGAGCGCAAGGCTCCCCTGGCCGGCAACACGATCGGCACGGACCGCATGTTCCTCGCCAAGTACATGCCCGAGCTCGACCAGTACCTGCACTATCGCAACGTCGACGTGTCGAGCATCAAGGAACTGTCCCGCCGCTGGTACCCGCGGGTGTTCTTCAACGCCCCGGCGAAGGACGGCGGGCATCGCGCCCTCGCCGACATCCTGGAGTCCATCCGCGAGCTGCAGTACTACCGCGAAGCGGTGTTCGTGGACGAGCCCGGACCGTCCACCGACGAGGCTCGAGCCATCTCGGAGCGCACCGTGTCAGAGTTCACCCCGAACATGTAATACACTGGAGCGGTTGCCTGCTCCGGCCGGCACATGGTGGGTATAGCTCAGCTGGTAGAGCACCGCGTTGTGGTCGCGGGGGTCGCGGGTTCAAGCCCCGTTACTCACCCCAACAAGGAGCGGGATGCATATGCATCCCGCTCCTTTCGCATCTCCCGCAGTCATCGCGCCAGCGACACGCCGGATGTGCTGTGTTCGCCTGCATCCAGGCCGATAGGTTCGGTCTCGTGCGCCCGACAACAGCGTCGGGATGCGATTCACATGGGAGAACACAACATGTTCAAGAAGTCGACCTCCTGCGGCCTCGCCGCTGGTCTCGCCGTCGCTCTCGGTCTCAGCTTCGCGCCGGCCGCGATGGCGGACACCGCCAGCGCTGGCACCGGCACCGTCCAGATCGCCTCGGCGTCTCAGTTCGACGCTCTGAAGGCAGAGCTGCCCGCGGACTGGTCCGCGCGCGTCGCCGACGCGCGTGCGCGCTTCGGCCTCGACGACACCGCGTGGGCAGACCGGGCCGAGAGTGTGATCAACCCCGGCGACTACCAGTGCGCAGCCACTCCCATCGACGGATGGCTCACGGGCGAGCTCGCCGGTGTCGACCGGGCGGTCCTGAAGCAGATCGACCAGCTCGCCGGATTCGACCTCGCGACCTATGACGCGCTGATCTTCGGCTCGCAGGACAAGCGGAACGTCTTCGGTCTGGACGGCACCTACACGAACGAGCTCAACCGCACGATGGCCGGCCTGAAGAAGTTCTGGGACTTCGACGGCTCCGACATCCAGCTGATCCCGATGAAGGGCGACACCTACCGCTCGGTCGATCGCATGGTGCGGGTCTACACCGCTCTGTACGGCCTCGACGCCGCAACCGCTCGCGAGATCGCCGAGTACGTCCAGGAACTGATCTACAGCCAGCCCGGCCTGCGACAGGGCGACAACCCCTACTTCACGTTCAACGCGTTCGCATTCGACCCGGCCCCCGAGGACGTCGCGGAGTTCCCCGGCCTGACCAAGCGCATCGTCATGGGTGACGGCGTGCTCGCCGGTCTGCGCGGCGTGGGGCTGCAGGACAAGGCGGCGCCGCTCGGCGTCCTCGCGCACGAGTACGGCCACCAGGTGCAGTACGCCAACAACCTGTTCGAGTCGCCGCTGACCGGACCCGAGGCGACTCGTCGCACCGAGCTGATGGCCGACGCGTACGGCACCTATTACCTGGTGCACGCCCGCGGCGGGGCGCTGAACGCCGCTCGCACGCTCGACGTCGAGGCGTCGTTCTACAACGTCGGCGACTGCGCCTTCACCAACGACGGCCACCACGGCACCCCGAACCAGCGCCTGAAGAGCTCCACCTTCGGCGCCACGGTGGTCGCCGAGGCCGCCAACCAGGGCCACAAGCTCGGCGCCCTTGCCTTCGACGCCAAGTTCGAGGCCGTGCTCCCCGAGATCGTCGCTCCCGACGCTCACTGAGTCGCACCGGAGGCGGGTCGGACGCGCTGAGCGTCCGGCCCGCCTCCGCGTACGGCTCACGTAGAATCCCGCTGTGACCACCAGGGTGCTCGTCGTCGACGACGAACCACAGCTCGCGGACCTCATCGCCCGGCAGCTGTCGCGCGAAGGCTACGAGACGGCGTCGGCCATCGACGGCATCGCGGCCCTGACACTGGCCTCGGACCACGACTTCGACCTCGCGGTCGTCGATGTGAACCTCCCCGGGATGAACGGGTTCGAGCTCTGCCGGCGACTCCGTCAGCAGACCACGGGCCTGGGCATCCTCATGCTGACCGCCCGCGACGCGATCGACGATCGGGTGCGCGGTCTCGATGCCGGCGCCGATGACTACCTCATCAAGCCCTTCGACTTCGCCGAGCTGTACGCCAGGCTGCGCGCGCTCCGACGTCGCGAGAGCCTCGCGACCACCCGGCTGCAGTTCGGCGACCTCACCCTCAGCACCGACCGCGGCATCCTCACGGTCGCCGGACGCGACCACCCGCTCAGCCGACGCGAAGCCGACCTGCTCCGCGTCCTCGCTGAGCACCCTGGCAGCACCGTCTCGCGCCCGGATCTGCTGGCGGAGGTGTGGGGGTCGCCGCACTTCCAGTCCAACGTCGTGGACCAGTACGTGCGCTACGTGCGCAGGAAGCTCACTGCAGCCGGTTCCGCGATGCAGATCGAGACCGAGCGCGGCGTCGGCTTCCGGCTGACGGACCCCCGCCAGGTCGAGGCTCCGTGATGCTCTCGCGGCTGTCGGTGCGGGCGCGCATCACCATCGGCTCGACGCTGGTCGCCGTGCTGCTGCTCATCACCGCATCGATCGCGGTGTACGCGCAGATCACGGTGATCGTGGAGGCACGCGAAAAGGCCGTGCTGCACGCCATCACCGAGGTGTACCGCGGCGTGATCAAGGAGGACCCTCAGGAGCACTTCGAGAAGCCCGGGATCAAGCAGCATGTCGCAGTGGTGGACCCCTCCGGCACCATCCGCATGAACACGCTGCCGAAGAGCCTCCAGCATCGCCTGGACGAGATCATCGCGGACGGCTCCGGGCTGCACAGCATCCGCACGTCCAAGGAGACGTACTACGTCTACGTCGATCCGGTGAAGACCGCGGATGGCACCTGGTACGTGATCGCGACCCGCGACACGGACATCGGCGAGGACGTGCTCGGCGGCGTGGAGAAGCTGCTCCTGACCATCCTCGCCGTCGGCGCGCTGGTCTTCGCCCTCGGCTCCTGGTTCGTGTCCGGCGCCGCGCTGCGTCCCGTCGAGGAGCTCCGCCGCAGTGCGGCGTCCCTGGCGGTGCGCCGGCATGACGACCTGCTCCCGGTGGGTGACGCGAAGGATGAGCTCAACGCTCTCGCGCGGACGATGAACGATCTGCTCGAGCGCATGCGCTCCGCGAGCGAGCGCGAACGGCAGATGGTGTCGGACGCCAGCCATGAGCTGCGCAACCCGCTCGCCGTGCTGCAGTCGCAGCTCGCCCTCGTCGACGGCACGGATCCCGCCGCGGATGCCGCTGTGCTGGACGACGCCCGTGACACGCTGACACGACTCGTGCGCATCGCCGACTCCCTCCTGCAGCTGTCACGGATCGAGGCGGCGGATGCCGGCGGCACCGCCACCGTCGGCGAGCTGGCGACCGAGCTCACCGAGCGCGTCGACGGCATCCGCCTGCGCGCTGCGGAGGACGCGCGCGAGCGTGAGATCGACCTGGACTTCCGCATCGAGACCTCTGATGCGTCCGCGGTCGCACGCATCGCCGCATCCGACTTCGGGCGGGTGATCGACAACCTCGTGGACAACGCGCTCGGCG
The DNA here is from genome assembly GCF_042799915.1 of Microbacterium sp. NPDC057659. NCBI lineage: Bacteria > Bacillati > Actinomycetota > Actinomycetes > Micrococcales > Microbacteriaceae > Microbacterium > Microbacterium sp. NPDC057659. The sequence goes on from NZ_JBHVHU010000001.1 coordinate 588,064, forward strand.
CAGCCGGCGATCACGACGTCCACGTGCTGCTGACCCTCACGCAGACGACGGATGTCCTGACGCTGCAGGTCGAGGACGACGCCGGCGGAGTCGAGCCCACGATCGCCGACCGCGCCTTCGAGCGCTTCGTGCGCGACCCGTCATCGTCCTACTCGGGCGGCGGGCTGGGGCTCGCGATCGTCGCGCGACTCGCGACGCTCGCCGGCGGCTCCGCCTCGCTCCAGGATCGTCCGGGGCTCGGGGCGACCGCGACGGTGCTGCTCCCCACGGCTTCATCCGGGGACGTGTCGGCGAACACCCACCAGCGATAGGCCGCGAACCGCACGAGGGAGCCGAGGATCAGGCCGATCACGTTGGCGGAGACGTTGTCATCGACGGTCGTGGTCAGCTGCAGTACGTAGTGCGAGAACGCCAGACACACCAGCGAGACTCCGCTGCCGACGAGGCTCGCGATGAGGAACTCGACGCCCTCACGGACGGTGTCGGCACGGCGATGCTCCCGGAAGGTCCACATCCGGTTCCCGACCCAGTTCACGGCGATCGCCGCGACCGTCGAGACGGTCTTCGCAGCGACCGGCCAGGCCGGGATGCCTGCCACCGGATGCAACAGGAGCAGGTTGAACAGCGCGACGTCCACGACGAATCCCACGCCGCCGACCACGCCGAACTTCAGCACCTGCACGGCCAGGCGCGTCAGCCGGGGTGCCGCACCGCGGGACAGCACTCCTTCAGACATGAGAGGGCTCCCTGACCGGAGCCGCCGGGATCCGGTCCCGGCCGAACCTGCGGGCCATCCCCCACCGGGTCACCTGCAGCAGGGCTTCCACGACGATCCGGCCCGACATCTTCGACTCGCCGTGCAGCCGGTCGTCGAACATGATCGGCACCTCGACCACGCGGCATCCGCTGCGCACGGCGCGATCGAGCATCTCGATCTGGAAGCAGTATCCGCGGCTGGTCACCTGTTCCGGGTGGATCGCGCGCAGTGCCTCGGCCCGGAACACACGGTAGCCGCCGGTGAGGTCCTTCTGATGCAGACCGAGCATCGCTCCGGCGTACACGCTGCCCGCGCGGGAGAGCAGGTAGCGGTGCAGAGACCAGCGCTGCACGTCGCCGCCGGCCACCCACCGGGAGCCGATCACCAGGTCGTGGCCGTCGAGTCCGGCGAGCAGCGCCGGCAGATCCTCCGGGCGGTGCGAGCCGTCGGCATCCGACTGCACGATCACCTCGAAGCCGAGCCGCACCGCCTCAGCGAAGCCTGCGATGTAGGCCGGACCGAGCCCCTGCTTCTCGCGGCGGTGCAGCACATGGATCTCCGGAATCCGCGCCGCCAGCAGATCGGCCAGGTCACCGGTGCCGTCGGGGGACGCGTCGTCGACGATGAGGACGTGCGCCTCGGATACCGCCTCGCGCAGGCGGGCGACCACCTCGGGGAGCGATTCGATCTCGTTGTACGTGGGCAGGACCACGATGGTGCTCTCGCTCATGACTGCTTTCCCTTCTGGAACTCGTAGACGACGGTGCGATGGATGTGCGTGCGCGCTGTCCGGGTGAAGCCCGCGGCCTGCAGGGCCGCGAGGTCGGCCTTCGACGACCCTGTGCTGCCGGACTCGAGCAGCCAGACCGTGTCGCTGCTCAGCCCGCGTGCCACGTCGGAGACGGTCGCGAGCCTGTCCCACAGACCGTTCGTGCGGTCATAGGCGGTGATCAGCTGCGGGTCGCGGAGTCCCGCGAAGTCGCCCGGGTACAGCCGGTATGCGAGACGCGGGGCGCGCGAGTTGCGAGAGGTGATGCCGAAGAGCACCGTGTCGCCGGGACGGGCGTGCTCCCCGACCTCCGCGGCGGCGGCGCGGAAGTCGGCACCGCCGTCCTTGGCGAACGGCGTGCGCTGCCGCACGAACTCGGGGACGACGGTCACCGCGGCGACGGCCGTGAGCACGATGACCGCGGCCGCCATGGCGTTCCTCGCCCCGATCCGGCGGGCGGCGTCCAGGACGGCCCAGACCCCCGCCGAGATCAGCAGCGCGACGGCTGCCAGGCTGAACGACAGGTACCTCGGGTTGTAGACCGGCGAGACGAGCAGGTCGAACAGGATCAGCGCGAAGGCGGGCAGCAGCAGCCAGGTCAGGACGGGCAGGAAGCCCTCGGCCCGTGTGTCGCCGCGCCTGGACGCACGAGCCAGCACCAGGGCGCCGAGGATGAGCAGCGGCCACATCACCAGCGCCACGGGCAGATGCCCGAACCAGGGCGTGACCACCACACCGGCCGGCGTGACGTAGCTGCGATGCGCGAGGAATGCGATCTGTCCCTTCTGGAACTGCGACACCACCACGATCGGAACAGAGAGTGGGGCCGCGATCGCGAGGCTTGTCAGCCAGCGCCGCACGACGCGGGCACTCGTCCGCTCCCGCCGGGTGCGCAGCGCGACGAAGTGCACCACAGGCATCATCAGCAGGTAGAGGAAGAACGTCCCCGACACGGCCACGGCGATTCCGTAGCCGATCCAGGCACGCCTCCGGGCGTCCCGGTCGACGAGCTGCACGAACAGGATCGTGAGCCACACGGCCGCCGCGGCGGCGATGGAGTAGCCGCGGGCCTCGATCGCGAGCAGACTCGCCCGCGGGATCACCGCGATCAGCAGACCCGCGAGGATCGCGGTGCGCTGATCGAACCAGCGCCGGCCGAGAACGACCACACCGGCCGCGAGGAACCCGATGCCGATCGTGCTGAGCGCCCTGGTCGACCACTCGCCGGTGCCGAACACGCCCACCCACAGGTGCAGCAGCGCGTAGTACATGCCGTGCACGGCATCCACGGTGGACAGCTCGGACGCGAGGCTCGACCACGGCCGCTGCGCCGACATGACGCTCGCCGCCTCGTCGCCCCAGTACGACGGGATACCGGCGCCGATGTAGGTCATCAGCGCGACACCGAGTCCGATCCACGGGGCGACGACACGCGGTCGCGCACGGGTCGCCCCCGCCGCTCGCTCCGCGGCGGTCGCCGCCGGATGCTCCAGAATCGCCATGCATCGACCATCCCGCTCGCGCTTCTCCGTGAGCAGGGAAACGGGCGCCGCCACCGTGAGAGTCCTCTCATAAGCTTGTTCCGATGGAGATGGATGCCGGTGCCTTCGAGGAGCTCGTCGTGGACGAGCTCGACCTGCTGCCCGACGAGATGGTCGAGGGACTGGACAACATCGTGTTCGTCGTCGAGGACGCGCCCGAGAACGGCGAGGATCTGTTCGGCCTGTACGACGGGCTGGCGCTCACGGAGCGAGGACAGTACGGGCTCGGAGAACTGCCGGATCGCATCATCGTGTACCGCCACGCGCATCTGGAGGCCTGTGAGACCGAGCAGGAGCTGCGCGACGAGGTGCACACCACGCTGGTGCACGAGATCGCGCACTTCTACGGCATCGACGACGAGCAGCTGCATGAGATGGGGTGGGCATGAGCACTCCGATCGCACTGCCCGACCTCGACCTGGATCAGGACCTCGTCGCCGCTCCCCTGGAGCCGTGGGAGCTCGTGGTGTGGGACGATCCGGTCAACCTGATGAGCTACGTCGTACGCGTGTTCCGGCGCTACTTCGGCTACTCCGACGAGCGCGCGACCGCGCTGATGCTCGCCGTGCACCACGAGGGACAGGCCGTCGTCGCGACGGGCCCGCGCGAGACCATGGAGGTGCACGCGCAGGCGATGCACGACTTCGGACTGTGGGCGACGGTACGGAAGGCGTCCCGATGAGCGAGCACACCGTCGTCCTGCCGCTGGCCGTGATCGAGGGACAGCACCTGATCGAGCTGCTCGACCAGTTCCTGCTGCTGGTCGATGCGCCGGAGCGGGATGCGGATGCCGCGCTGCAGAGGCTCACGCCGTCCGCCTACCCCGACGATGAGAAGGCCGCCGCGGACTACGCCGGCCTCACCCGCGGCGACCTGCTCGACCGCCGCGGCGCTGAGGCTGCGCTCGTGCGTGCCGATCTCGCGGCGTTCGAGAGCGAGCGAGGCCTGAGCCCCCGCGACGCGATGCGTCCCCGAGACGCGATCATCCCCGGTGACCACCTGGACGCGTGGCTTCGCACGCTGACCGCGCTGCGCCTGGTGCTCGCGTCCCGGATCGGCGTCGAGGACACCGATGTCCACGACCGGGACGATCCGCGCTACGGCGTGTACGACTGGCTGGGTTACCGGCTCGAGGGTCTCATCCAGGCGGCCGACGAACGGGATGCCCGGTTCTGAGGGCCCGTCCTCAGGGCACGGTCACGACGATCGACGCCAGTGAGGCAGGATCATGCGTGCGGATGTGCGCCTCCTCCTGCGCCGCCCAGCGGTCCCAGTACGGACGGAAACCGTCACCGTCACGTTCGAGTGCACGGTGCTTCCTGCCCTCCGCAGGGCCGTCGGACCAGACCCGCACGTCGGCGACCGCCGCGGCATCCCGCGTCAGCGCTCCGCACCCCTCGACGACGAGCCCGAGCGCCGGATCGACGGTGTGGCCCTCGGCTGTGGCGCCGCGCTCCCAGTCCCACCGCTGCCAGGTGCCGGTCTCGCCGCGCGCGTGCGGATACAGCACATTCTCGAACGCGATCCTTCCGCCCTCTGCGAGACCGTCCCACCCCGGGTAGAACGAATCAAGGGCGACCAGCTGCGCGGGGACCGCCAGCGGCCAGCTCTCGGCCACCCGGCGCGCCAGGGTGGATTTGCCCGCACCGCTGCGTCCGTCGATCACGACGACGGGGTTCGGCGAGCTCACGGCGCGCACGGCCGCGGTGATGCGGACGACGGCCTCGTCGAGGCGCTCCCCGAACGGGTCGCTACTTCTTGAGGGCACGGATGATGCGGGTGAGCGCGCGTCCTGCGATCCAGACGAAGGGGATGCCGACCGCCAGCAGCGTGATCAGGTTCGGCTCGAAGCGAAGCCCCTCCTCGCGGCGCACGTAGACGCCGAGCGGGATGGCGGTGCCACCGCCCGATCCACCCTCGATGCCTTCGCCGCTGCCACCGGCGAAGCCGGTCACTGCCAGAGCGACCGGCGTGATGCTCACACCGTCGACGTCGACGGGTTCTCCGTAGGCGCTCTTGACCCCGAATGAGGCGGCCTGCTTACCGAGTTCCACTGCGATGTTGGGCATGCCACCACGCTACTGGAAGCGCGGCCCGGTGTCGCGGGTCATTCCCGGCCGAAGGAACGCGGATTCGCTCCGTCGCGCATGTCGCCTCGGCCGACGTGGCGGGCGCGCGTGATCGTGCTGCTTCCGAACCGTGCGCGGGCGTCGTCCAGCGCATTCTCCAGCCGGCGTCGCTCGGCGTCGTCATCCCAGAGCGCGATTCCGGCGGATCCGGCACTCTGCAGCTTCTCGGCGCGCACACCGAGAAGCCGGATCGGATCACGGCGTTCGAGGGCGTCGAACAGTGCCACGGCGGTCTCGCCGATGCGCTGACCGACGTCCGTCGGCTCGGACAGCGACTGCGCACGGGTGATCGTGGTGAAATCCGCGAAGCGCACCTTGATCGCCACTGTGCGGGCCTCCCAGGACGCGGCGCGCAGGCGCACACCGACCCGGTCGGCGAGTCGCAGCAGTTCCGCACGCAGCACGTCGGCGTCGATGACGTCGACGTCGAAGGTCTCTTCGTGGCCGATGCTCTTCTCTACGCGCTCGGTCTCGACCTCACGGGCATCCTCTCCCCTGGCCAGCTGCCGCAGGCGGCCGCCGGCCGCGGGGCCCAGCGCGCGCTCCAGCATGCCGGGCGCGGCCTCGCGCACATCACGGATCGTGTGGATGCCGCGACGCTCCAGCGCCTCGGCGGCCTTCGGTCCGACGCCCCACATGGCTCCCGCAGGACGAGGGTCGAGGAACTCCTGGGTGCGCGCACCGGGAACGATGAGCAGGCCATCGGGCTTGGACAGCGTCGAGGCCATCTTCGCCACGTGCTTGGTCGCGGCGACCCCCACGCTGCAGTTGATGCCGACCTCATCTGCGACCCGACGCCGGATGAGGGTGGCGATCTCGCCTGGACTCCCCCACAGCCTGCGTACGCCGCGCACGTCGAGGAACGCCTCGTCGATCGACAGCGGCTCGACCAGGGGCGTGAACGACTCGAAGATCGCCATCACCTGCGCCGAGACCTCCTGATAGCGGCGGAAGTCCGGCATGACGATGCGCGCGGAGGGACAGAGCCGCAGCGCCTGCGACACCGGCATCGCCGAGCGGACCCCGAACCGGCGCGCCTCGTACGAAGCGCTGGAGACCACCGAGCGGCCGTCCGGCGCTCCGATGATCAGCGGCAGACCACGCAGCGACGGGTCGTCCAGCGTCGCGACGGACGCGTAGAACGCGTCCATGTCGACGTGCAGGATCCCGGTGCCGCTGTCGTCGGCCCCTGCGGGCGAGACGATGCGCCCCGATCCGTCACCCCGTCCCATGCATCCATTCTCGCGGAGCCCACGGACATCGACTTCCAAAATCTTGACCGATCGGTCAAACAGCGGCGTAGAGTGAGCCTCGACCCCCGATTCGGGAGCCATCTGACCTTGAGGAGGATGAGTTCAATGAAGAGGTGGACTCGCTGGCAGGACTGGGTGGCCGTGGCCGCCGGACTGTACGCGGCCCTGGCGAGCATCTGGACGACCCCGCGCACGGCGGCGTCGATGTCCATGATGATCGTGCTGGGCGTGCTGATGATCGCCGCAGGACTGTGGAGCATGGCGGCGCCGGGGATGGTGTCGATGGAATGGATCATCGCCGCCATCGGAGCGCTGCTGTTCATCTCCCCGTGGATCGGCGGCTTCGCCGGCGACGCGGGGCCGGCATGGACCTCGTGGATCTGCGGCTTCGTCGGTGCGGCGGCGGGCCTGTGGGCGCTCGTGCCCGCCGAGAAGGCGCACAAGGCGTCGCACGGTGGACATCGAGCAGCACACGCGTGACCTGCAGGGCGAACAGGACGGGGCGGCGGGCGACCACCGCCCCGCTCCCGTGGAAGGGGCGACCATGACCGACGACGGCGACCAGGCGACAGCGCGAACACGCATCCTCGATGCGGCGGAGTCGCTCTTCGCCCGTCACGGCTTCGACGGCTCCTCGACCGCACGGATCGCACGCGCCGCGGGAGTTCCGAAGGGGCTGCTGTTCTACTACTTCCCGACCAAGCAGGACGTGCTCGGGGCGCTTCTCGAGGAGCGGCTCGGTACGGACGCGCTCGATCCGGGGCCGCTCACGGTGCGGGGCGACCCCGTGCAGACGCTGCTGAACGTCGGCGACCATGTGATGCACGCTCGCGCGGCATCCGAGGTCCTGCGAGAGATCATCTGGCACGAGTCCCACACCCGACCCGAGGTCAGTGCAGCACTCTCCCGCTACCGGCATGCACTGCACGAACTGGTCGAGCGCGCGCTGCGCGCCAGCCTCCCCGGCAGAGCGGACGAGCATGCCCTGCGGGCGGCAGCGGATGCCTGGGCCGCAACCATCACGGCCCGGCCCCTGGAGGCGCGACCGGGCTCACGCCCGCATCTTCACGAGCCCGCGAGCCTGCGCGCGATCGCCCGGCTGCTCACGGCGGGCCTGCTGCTCACGCCGCCGCCCCCGGCGACGACATGACAGTGCCCGGAGCGTTCGACGCCCCGGGCACCATCGAGTCACTGCGCTCGCCGGGTCACTGAGCGGCGCGCTCCAGCACCAGCTCGCGCACGCGGGCAGCATCCGCCTGGCCCTTCATCGCCTTCATGACCGCACCGATGATCGCGCCGGCGGCCTGCACCTTGCCGTCCTTGATCTTCGCCATCACGTCGGGCTGCGCGGCCAGAGCGTCGTCGATCGCGGCGATCAGCGCGCCGTCGTCGGAGACGACGGCCAGGCCACGGGCATCCACGACCTCCTGCGGAGAACCCTCACCGGCGATGACGCCCTCGAGCACCTGACGCGCGAGCTTGTCGGTCAGCGTGCCGGCGTCGACCAGCTGCTGCAGCGCCGCGACGTTCTCGGGACTGACCAGCTCCGTGGCATCCTTCTCCTGCGCGTTCGCGAGGCGCGTGATCTCACCGGTCCACCACTTGCGGGCGGATGCCGGTGAGGCGCCTGCCGCGATGGTCGCCTCGACGACCTCGACCAGACCGCTGTTGCGCACGTCCTGGAACTCCAGGTCGGTGAAGCCCCACTCGGCCTTCAGCCGGCGCCGCCGCGCGACCGGCTGCTCGGGCAGAGCCGCACGCAGCTCCTCGACCAGCTCGCGGGGCGGGACGACGGGCAGCAGGTCCGGCTCCGGGAAGTAGCGGTAGTCGTCGGCGTCCGACTTCGGACGACCAGGCGAGGTGGTGCCGGTGTCCTCGTGCCAGTGCCGGGTCTCCTGCGTGATCGTGCCGCCGTCGGCGAGGATCGCCGCCTGACGCTGGATCTCGTACCGGACCGCGCGCTCCACCGAGCGCATCGAGTTGACGTTCTTCGTCTCGGTGCGCGTGCCGAGCTTCTCCTGGCCGCGCGGGCGCAGCGAGACGTTCGCGTCGCAGCGCAGGTTGCCTCGCTCGAGACGCGCCTCGGAGATGCCGAGGGCACGGACGATGTCGCGGATCGCCGAGATGTACGCCTTCGCATACTCGGGAGCACGGTGCTCCGCGCCGAAGATCGGCTTCGTGACGATCTCGACCAGCGGGACGCCGGCGCGGTTGTAGTCGACCAGCGAGTACTCGGCGCCCTGGATGCGGCCGGTGGAGCCCATGTGGGTGAGCTTGCCGGCGTCCTCCTCCATGTGTGCGCGCTCGACGGGGATCGTCACGAGCGTGCCGTCCTCGAGCTCGACCTCGACCGAGCCCTCGAAGGCGATCGGCTCGTCGTACTGCGAGATCTGATAGTTCTTGCCCAGGTCCGGGTAGAAGTAGTTCTTCCGCGCGAAACGGCTGGACTCGGCGATCGAGCAGCCCAGCGCCAGACCGAGGCTGATCGACGAGCGCACCGCGGTGGCGTTGACGACCGGCAGCGACCCGGGCAGCCCGAGGTCGACCGGGGCGATGAGCGTGTTCGGCTCTGCGCCGTGGAACTCCTCGTTGGCGGGGTTCGGGGCGTCCGAGAACATCTTCGTGCGCGTGTTCAGCTCGACGTGCACCTCGAAGCCGAGCACCGGCTCGAAGAGCTCGAGGGCCTTGTCGTAATCCATGAGCTTGACGGTGGCCATCAGCGGGCTCCTCCGAGAATCGGTGCCTTGTCGAGAAGGGGGGCGCCCCACGTATCCAGCAGCGCGGCCTCGAGGGCGGCGCCGACGCGGTAGAGCCGGGCATCCTCGTGAGCGGGCGCGAGGAACTGGATGCCGACCGGCAGGCCGTCCTCGGCGGCGAGACCGGAGGGGATCGAGATGCCGGGCACGCCGGCGAGGTTCGCCGGGATCGTCGTCAGGTCGTTGAGGTACATCTGCAGCGGGTCGTCGATCTTCTCGCCGAGCTTGAACGCCGTGGTCGGCGCCGACGGCGTCGCGATGACGTCGACCTGCGAGAACGCCTGGTCGAAGTCGCGCTGGATCAGCGTGCGCACCTTCTGCGCACTGCCGTAGTAGGCGTCGTAGTAGCCGGCCGAGAGAGCGTAGGTGCCCAGGATGATACGGCGCTTGACCTCGGGGCCGAAACCTGCCTCGCGGGTGGCCGACATGACGTCCTCGACGGTCGCTCCGCCCTCAGGGGTGACCCGCAGGCCGAACCGCACCGAGTCGAACTTCGCCAGGTTGCTGGATGCCTCTGCGGGGAGGATCAGGTAATAGGCGGCGACGCCGTACTCGAAGTGCGGGGCCGAGATCTCGACGATCTCCGCGCCCTGCGCCTCCATCAGCGCCAGCGACTCGCGGAACGACGCGGCGACACCGGACTGGAACCCGGAGTCGGGCAGTTCCTTGATGACGCCGACCCTCAGGCCCTTGAGCACCTCGCCGGTGGCGCCCTCACGGGCGGCGGCGGCGAACGACGGCCACTCCTGCGGCAGCGAGGTCGAATCCTTCGGGTCGTGGCCGCCGATAACGTCGTGCAGCAGACCCGCGTCGAGCACGGTGCGCGTGACAGGCCCGACCTGGTCGAGGCTGGAGGCCAGCGCGATCGAGCCGTAGCGGCTCACGCCGCCGTAGGTGGGCTTGGTGCCGACCGTGCCGGTCACGTGCGCCGGCTGGCGGATCGAGCCACCGGTGTCGGAGCCCAGCGCCAGCGGCGCCTCGAATGCCGCCACGGCTGCAGCGGAGCCGCCGCCGGAACCACCGGGGATCCGTTCCAGGTCCCAGGGGTTGTGAGTCGGTCCGAACGCGGAGTGCTCGGTGGAGGAGCCCATCGCGAACTCGTCCATGTTCGTCTTGCCGAGCGGGATGAGGCCTGCGGCGCGTGAGCGCGCCACGACCGTCGCGTCGAAGGGCGACATGTAGCCCTCGAGGATCCTCGACCCGCTGGTGGAGGGCATGTCGGTGGTGACCAGCACGTCCTTGACGGCCAGCGGCACGCCCGCGATCGGGCCGAGCTGCTCACCCGCGGCACGGCGGGCGTCGATCTCGGCGGCGGCCGAGAGGGCGTTCTCGTTGACGTGCAGGAAGGCGTGCACGTCGCCGTCGACGGCGGCGATGCGGTCGAGGTGGGCCTGCGTGGCCTCGACGCTCGAGATCTCGCCGGCGGAGAGCTTCTCGCCCAGCTCGGCTGCGGTAAGGCGGACGATGTCGCTCACTGCTCTTCTCCCAGAATGGCGGTCACACGGAAGCGGCCGTCTGCAGCATCCGGGGCGTTCTGCAGCGCCTGCTCGTGCGTCAGCGTCTGCCCGACCTCGTCGGGTCGGAAGACGTTGCTCATCGCGATCGGGTGGCTGGTCGCGATGACGTCAGGCGTCGCCACCTCGGACACCTTCGCGATGTTGTCGACGATGGCGTCGAGCTGACCGGTCAGCTGCGTCACCTCGTCGTCGGAGAGCTGGATGCGCGCGAGCACGCCGAGATGGCGCACGAGATCAGGGGTGATTTCAGACACGTCCTCAGTCTACGAGACTGCTCCTCGCTCGTTGAGCGGGCGGCAACGGGATCAGACTCATCGGAATAGGGTGGTCTGGTGACGACGTTCGTACCCCCTCGCCCGTGGACCGCCAGCTACGCAGACGGTGTTCCCGAGGACCTCTCCCCCGTCTCCGGCTCGCTGATCGACATCGTGGCGGCATCCGCTCGCGACTATCCGGATGCCCCGGCACTGCAGTTCTTCGGCCGCGAGACCAGCTACCGCCAGTTGCAGGAGCAGATCGATCGCGCGGCCGCCGGCCTGCGCGACCTCGGCGTCGGCGCGGGCGACCCGGTCGCCATCGTCCTGCCGAACTCGCCGCAGCACATCGTCGCGTTCTACGCGGTGCTCCGTCTGGGCGCTGTCGTCGTCGAGCACAACCCGCTGTACACGCCGCGCGAGCTGCGCAAGCAGTTCGAGGACCACGGCGCGAAGCACGCGATCGTGTGGAACAAGGTCGTGAAGTCGGTGCAGGAGTTCCCCGCCGACCTCGCCGTGCAGAACCTCATCTCGGTGGATGTCGTGAACGGCATGCCGTTCGGCATGCGCCTGGCGCTGAAGCTGCCGGTGCAGAAGGCCCGCGAGTCGCGCGAGGCACTGACCGAGAAGGTGCGCGGCACCATTCCGTGGGAGCACGTGCTGAGGGCCGAGCCGATCCCGGCTTCTCACCCGAAGCCGGAGACCGACGACCTGGCCATCATCCAGTACACCTCCGGAACCACCGGCACGCCCAAGGGTGCGGCGCTGACGCACCGGAACCTGCTGGCCAACGCCGCTCAGGCGCAGGCCTGGGTGCCGCAGATCCAGCGAGGAAAGGGATGCGTGGTCTACGCGGTGCTCCCGATGTTCCACGCCTACGGCCTGACACTGTGCCTCACCTTCGCGATGTCGATGGGCGCGCGCCTCGTGCTGTTCCCGAAGTTCGACCCTGACCTCGTGCTGGATGTCGCGAAGAAGCATCCCGCGACCTTCCTGCCGCTCGTGCCGCCGATCGCCGAGCGCCTGCTCAAGGCCGCGCAGGAGAAGGGCGTATCACTGGTCGGCACCGAGGTCGCGATCTCGGGCGCCATGGCGCTGCCGCACGAGCTCGTCGTCCCCTTCGAGAAGGCGAGCGGCGGCTACCTCGTGGAGGGCTACGGACTGAGCGAGTGCTCCCCCGTGCTGATGGCCAACCCCGTCGCCGACAACCGCGTGCCCGGCACCGTCGGCCTGCCGCTGCCGGGCACCGAGTGCCGTGTGGTCGACCCCGACGAGCCCACCCGCGACGTCGAGCCCGGTTCGGCCGGTGAGCTGGTCGTGCGCGGCCCGCAGGTGTTCCAGGGCTACTACGGCAAGCCCGAGGAGACCGAGGCGGTCTTCGTGGACGGCTGGTTCCGCACCGGTGACATCGTCACGATCGACGAGGGCGGGTTCGTCCGCATCGTCGACCGCATCAAGGAGCTCATCATCACCGGCGGCTTCAACGTCGCGCCGACGGAGGTCGAGGGCGTGCTGCGCCAGCATCCGGATGTGCTGGATGCCGCCGTCGTCGGGTTGCCCAGCAGCCACTCCGGCGAGGAAGTCGTCGCGGCGATCGTCGTCGACGGCGGCACGGACATCGATGTGGAGGCCGTGCGCGAGTTCGCCCGCAGCATCCTCACGCCGTACAAGGTGCCCCGCCGTCTGTTCGTCGTCGACGAGCTGCCGAAGTCGCTGATCGGCAAGGTGCTGCGACGCCAGGTCAAGGAGCGGCTGCTCGAACTGAACTCGGCCGGTTGACGGGGACAGGGGCGTCTGAGGGGGCGTTCTCCCAGCGCTGAGGGGCCTCCGCGCTGTACGGTTGGGAAGTGACTTCCCCTGAGACTGCCGAGGCCGAGACGCCCGCCACCCCCGGATTCGACGAGATCGGCATCACCGGGCCGGTGCTGAAGGCCATCCACGACCTCGGCTACGAGACGCCCTCGCCGATCCAGGCGGCGACGATCCCGCTGCTTCTCCAGGGCCGCGACGTGCTGGGCACCGCGCAGACCGGAACAGGGAAGACCGCGGCGTTCGCGCTGCCGGTGCTGGAGAACCTCGACCTCACGCAGAAGACGCCGCAGGTGCTCGTGCTGGCCCCGACCCGCGAGCTCGCCCTGCAGGTATGCGAGGCGTTCGAGTCCTACTCGGCGCGGATGAAGGACGTCCGAGTGCTCCCGGTCTACGGCGGCCAGGCCTACGGCGTGCAGCTGTCGGCGCTCCGCCGCGGCGTGCACATCGTGGTCGGCACCCCCGGCCGCATCATGGACCACCAGGCGAAGGGCACCCTCGACCTCTCCGAGCTGAAGTACCTCGTGCTCGATGAGGCCGACGAGATGCTGAAGATGGGCTTCGCCGAGGACGTCGAGCAGATCCTGGCTCAGACGCCGGAGGAGAAGCAGGTCGCGCTGTTCTCGGCGACGATGCCCGCCACCATCCGCCGTCTGGCGCAGCATTACCTGCGCGACCCGGAAGAGGTCGCGATCAAGGGCAAGACGACGACCAACCAGAACATCACCCAGCGCTATCTGGTCGTGTCCTACGCGCAGAAGGTCGACGCGCTCACCCGCATCCTCGAGGTGGAGAACTTCGACGGGATGATCGTCTTCGTCCGCACGAAGAACGAGACCGAGACGCTCGCAGAGAAGCTGCGCGCCCGCGGCTACTCGGCCGCCGCGATCAACGGTGACGTGCCGCAGGCCCAGCGCGAGCGGTCCGTGAATCAGCTGAAGGACGGCAAGCTCGACATCCTCGTGGCGACGGACGTGGCGGCCCGCGGTCTCGACGTCGAGCGCATCAGCCACGTCGTCAACTTCGACATCCCCACCGACACCGAGTCGTACGTGCACCGTATCGGCCGCACCGGCCGCGCGGGTCGCTCGGGCGACGCGATCAGCTTCATCACCCCGCGCGAGCGCTACCTGCTCAAGCACATCGAGAAGGCCACGCGTCAGCAGCCCACCCAGATGCAGCTGCCCACCCTCGAGGATGTCAACACCACGCGCCTCACGCGCTTCGACGACGCGATCACCGCCGCGCTCGAGGAGACCAGTCGCATCGAGGGCTTCCGCGACATCATCGCGCACTACGTGCGCAACCATGACGTGCCAGAGTCGGATGTCGCCGCTGCCCTCGCCGTCGTCGCCCAGGGCGACACTCCCCTGCTGCTGGATCCCGAGAACGACGCTCTCTCGCGCGCCGTCGAGCGCGACAACCGCCCGCCGCGCGAGCGCGGTGAGCGGGCCGACCGCGGGGATCGCACGCCGCGCGAGCGTCGTGGTCGCGGGGACTACGCCGCCTACCGCATCGAGGTCGGCCGTCTTCAGCGCGTCGAGCCGCGCCAGATCGTCGGAGCGCTGGCGAACGAGGGCGGTCTCGGCCGCGACGACTTCGGTGCGATCTCGATCAAGCCGGACTTCTCGATCGTCGAGCTCCCCGTGAATCTCGACCCGTCGGTCCTCGAGCGGCTGCGCGACACCCGGATCTCCGGCCAGTTGATCGAGATCAAGCCGGATCGCGGCGTTCCGAACCGCCGGACCTCGCGCGACGGCGGCTACAAGGGCAACCGCGACTCGCGCGGCGACCGCGGCGACCGCGGCTCGTACGGCGATCGAGACTCGCGCCCCGCACGCAAGCCACGCCACAAGGGCTGACCCGCACGCTGCACGCTGCCTTCGCTGTCGGCTGTCCGGTGATCGGGTCGGCTGCTGCGCAGTTGCGGCCGCGCTCACGGCCCTGACGCGGCTCGGGTCTCCTCGTCTCCGTGCCTGTGCACGACCTTCCAGCCGCCGTCCTCGCGGCGGTACACCTGTGTCACCCGCAGGATGTAGTCGCGGGAGACCCCGTCGACGACCGTCGACGTGATCTCACGGTGCACGGTGTACGCGAGGTCGCCGCTCACATCCGCGGCGACCAGCTCGACCTCGCTCGACACCGCTCCGGAGAACGATTCAGCCAGCCGCAGGAACGCCTCCCGCACCTCGCTGTATCCGGACGCGCTCATCCACGCGCCGAACAGCGTCACCGGCTCCCGCCGCGACCAGATCTCGAGGCGCGGACCGGCATCGCCGCGATGCAGCGCGCGCTCGGCCTCCCGCCAGGTCGTGCCGAACCAATCCAGGAATGCTCCACGCTCATCCATGGCGACATTCAACTCCGCGATGAGGCTGTTCGGTAGCGCCTGCGCAGGCCGAACGCTGCCCCCCTCGCGCGACGTCAGGCGCCGGCCGCGGGGCGCACAGTGACAGCTCCCTGCCAGGTGGCGACGAGCACCGCGGTCACGGCGCCGGCCGCCATGATCGCGGCGAGCACGATGATCTGGAATCGGCCCGCCTCCAGAGGGGACAGCCCGCCGAAGATCGCGCCGACGAAGGCGCCCGGAAGCACCACGAGACCCGTCGTCCTGGTCTGATCGATCGACGGGATGAGCGCCTCGCGCACCGCCCGTCGGGCCAGGTGGATCGTGGACTGTCGCGCGGTCGCGCCGAGCGCGAGCCACCCCTCGACCTCGTCCCAGTGATCAGCGACGGATGCTCCGAAGATGCGCCCGGTGAGGGTGGCGATGTTCATGGTGTTGCCGATGACGATCGCCCCGATGGCCAGGGCATAGCGGGGCGTCGGTTCGAGCGCTCCGGACCCGAAGACCGCGGTCGCGGCCACAGCGATCCCCGCCGTGATCGAACTGGACATCACCAGAGCTGAATGCGCGCTCCAGCCGATGCGACGGGTCGCCACCGACACGGCGACGGCGAGCATGACGAGCAGAGCGAGCGCGATCCAGAGCGGGCTCGTGATGATCCCGCCGAGGATCAGGCTGATGATCGCCAGCTGCACCACGCCGCGCGCGATCGCAGCGGCCGGTGCCCACGGGGCGCGGACCCTGAAGAGCAACAGCGCCGCGGTCGCAACGGCGACCAGGATTCCCACCCCGACAAGGGTCGGAATCAGGTTCTGCGGCGGCTCCACGCTCGTGAGCCTAGCCCCGGCCGTTGAGCTGCTGCCGGAGCACTGCAGCTAGCGCGGCCACATCGACGGGCGAGCGTGTGTCCACGTGCAGCACGGGGAAGCCGGTTATCGGCCGGGCGGTCTCCGCCGCAGCGTCCCACTCATCGACGCGCCCTTGATCGTCATGCACACCATGGCGCGGCCGGGTGAGGTACCGCTCGCGCATGACCTCACGCGGCGCCTCGCACCACACCTCGAGACCGATCGGAGAGCCGACCGACTCCCAGCCGCGGCGGAACCACTCCTCGTCGCGCCCGGCGAGCCAGACCGACTCGATCAGAACCGTCCCCTCCAGCATCCCGACGATCCGCCACAGCGCGTCGGCCGCCAGTGCGCCGACAGCACGCGTCGGCAGCGGCGCGTCGACGGCATCGCCGAGGGCTTCTTTGATGGCGTCCTTGGAGACGAGCGGCACGCCCAGCTCGGCGGCGAGCGGCCGCGCGAGAGTCGTCTTGCCCGCTCCGGCCATCCCATTCAGGACGATGAGCCGGTCAGGCATCCAGCGCGGCCGGCCCCTCGGTGACGAGCACGTGGAACTGCGCGGCATCCAGAACCCGGATGCCGAGATCCTCGGCCTTCGCCAGCTTCGAGCCCGCGCCAGGACCTGCTGCGACGAAGTCGGTCTTCTTCGACACCGAGGACGCCGCCTTGCCGCCGGCCTTGATGATCGCCTCCTGCGCGCCCTCGCGGGTGTAGCCGTCGAGAGATCCGGTCGCGACCACCGTCAGTCCGTCGAGCACGCCGCCCTCGGCGACGGCCGCCCCGGGGCCGGGGTGGCCCGGCGTCGACCACTGCACGCCGGCATCCGCCCACTGCCGCACGATGTCCTGATGCCAGTCGACCTCGAACCAGCTGAGCAGCGAGTCGGCGATGATGCCTCCGACGCCCTCGACGGCGGCCAGTTCGTCGCGGCTGGCGGCCCGGATCGCGTCGAGCGAGCCGAACCACTGCGCGAGAGCTCGTGCCGCGACAGGACCCACGTGGCGGATGTTCAGCGACACCAGCAGTCGCCACAGCTCCTTGGTCTTGGCCTTCTCGAGCTCGGCGATCAGCTTGATCGCCTGCGAGGACGGTTGGGGCCCCTCGATGCCGGCCTTCTTCTCGTCGGCGGTGGGATTGCGGCTGAACGGCGACCGGGTCTTCACGATGCCGTCGTCGTCCTCCTTGGGCAGTCCCGTCTCCGAGTCGCGCACGACCACGGAGATCGGCACGAGGTCTTCGAGCACCAGCGAGAACAGCCCGGCCTCGGTGTCGAGCGGCGGCGCCGCAGGGTGACTGGGCTGCGTGAGCGCTGCTGCCGTCACCTCGCCGAGCGCCTCGACATCGAGCGCACCGCGCGACCCGATGTGCTCCACCCGCCCGCGGACCTGCGCCGGGCAGGAACGGGTGTTCGGGCAACGCAGATCGATGTCGCCCTCCTTGGCCGGGGCGAGGATCGACCCGCATTCGGGGCACCTCTCCGGCATGACGAACTCGCGCTCGGTGCCATCGCGCTTCTCGACCACCGGCCCCAGGACCTCGGGGATCACGTCGCCGGCCTTGCGGAGCACGACGGTGTCGCCGATCAGCACGCCTTTGGCCTTCACGACGTCCTTGTTGTGCAGGGTTGCCTGCCGCACGACCGATCCCGCCACGTGCGCGGGCGCCATCACCGCGAACGGTGTGGCGCGGCCGGTGCGTCCGACCGAGACGACGATGTCGAGCAGCGTGGTCTGCACCTCCTCCGGCGGGTACTTGTAGGCGATCGCCCAGCGCGGAGCGCGACTGGTCTGGCCGAGTTCTGCGTGCAGCTCGAGCTCGTCGACCTTGACGACGATGCCGTCCAGCTCGTGCTCGATGTCGTGCCGGTGCTCACCGAAGTAGGCGACGAAGCCGGCGACCTCGTCGATGCTGTGGCACACCTTCGTGTGCGGGCTCGTCGGCAGACCCCACTCGGCGAGCAGGTCATAGACCTCGCTCTGCGCGGCGACCGGCGGGTTCTCCCACGCGCCGATGCCGTGCACGTACAGGGACAGCGACTCGGTGCGCAGGAGCCCCGCCTCGAGCTCGAGACCGTCCTTCTTGTCGAGCTGCTGGCGCAGGCCACCGCTCGCGGCGTTGCGCGGGTTCGCGAAGGACGGGAAGCGCCGGGCGGCCGCGGCACGCGCCTTCTCCTCGTCGAACGGCTTCTTCGCTCCGGAGCGCGCCTCCCAGC
Source organism: Microbacterium sp. NPDC057659 (assembly GCF_042799915.1). NCBI lineage: Bacteria > Bacillati > Actinomycetota > Actinomycetes > Micrococcales > Microbacteriaceae > Microbacterium > Microbacterium sp. NPDC057659. The sequence goes on from NZ_JBHVHU010000001.1 coordinate 606,256, forward strand.
GGGCGAGCGCGTCCGCGTACGCGCGGTCGCGGAAAGACGCCTGGGCCGCGTTGAGGCGCTCGAATGCGGCGACAGGGATGAACACCTCTCCGCGCACCTCGACGATCGAAGGATGCCCTGTGCCACTCAGCCGCGGCGGGATGTCGGCGAGACGTAGAGCGTTCTCGGTGACGATCTCGCCCACGCGCCCGTCGCCGCGGGTGGCGGCAGAGGTGAGCACGCCGTTCTCATAGCGCAGGTTGATGGCGAGGCCGTCGATCTTCAGCTCGGTGAGCCAGGCCACATCGCGGCCGGCGGCGGCCTTGGTCTTGATCTCCCAGTCGCGCAGCTCGTCCAGCGAGAAGACGTTGTCGAGACTCAGCATCCGCTCGGCGTGCTCGATAGTGGCGAGCCCGGCCGCCTCTGCCGCGCCGACCATCTGCGTCGGCGAGTCCTGCCCCTGCAGTTCGGGATGAAGGCGCTCGAGCTCTTCGAGCCGCCGCATCCATCCGTCGTAGGTGGCGTCGTCGACGATCGAGGTGTCGCGACCGTAATACGCGTCCTTCGCATCGAGGATGCGGGTGGTCAGCTCTTCGGCCTCATTGCGGGCGTCTTCCAGCGAGATGTTCTCCGGCACGGATCGAGTCTACGAGCGCCCGCCGACATCCGCCGGGCGCGTCGCGGGACCGGTCTCGGTCGTCGTGGGCGGTGCCCGCTCCGCACAGCACCTACGGTGGAGGCGTGATCACCCATACACACGATCTGACGCTCACCGGGACCGAGGTGCGGAAGCGATTCACCAGCTGGGAGGATGGCGAGCCCGATCGGGAGTGGACCTGCCTCACGCTTCTCGCGATGCACTGCCCTGGCCTGGCACCGCGGCCGGTGCGGATGCAGACAGTGGACGGCGCCCCGGAGATCGTGATGGAGCGTATCCCCGGCCTCCCGCTCGGTGGCATGCCGGCGACCGCGGAGCAGCTCGCGGCATTGGGCGCGGCGCTGCGCAGGCTCTACGGTGTGCCGCTCACCGGGGCCGCGGCGACAGGAATCGGCGAGCGGCGCCTCGGGCCCTCGACGCTGAGGACGCACCTCGCGGAATACGCCACGGAGTCGTATGACCTGAGCGCTACGAGAGCCCCACGCCTCGTCGAGCGCGCGCTCAGCGCCACGCGCGAGTTCCTCGTGGCGGCGGCTGCGCCCCCGTTCGACCTCTCCGTTCTCGGCATCGCCGATCTCAATCCGGCCAACGTGCTGTGGGACGGTCGCGTGTGCAGGCTCGTCGACTTCGAGGACGGCGGACTCTCCGACCCGGCGTTCGAGCTCGCCGATCACCTGGAGCATCTCGCCGGCCGCAAGGTCTATGAGCCCGAGGCCCTGGTACGCGCCGTCGGGCTGTCCGGGACGCAGCGCGAGCGTCTTTCCGAGTGGCGCACGCACTGGGCCATGTTCTGGCTGATCATGCTGCTGCCGGGCAACGGCGGGTTCCTCCGCAATCCCCCGGGTACCACCGAGGCTCAGGCCGATCGCGTGCTGCGGATGCTGGCGAACTGAGCGCTGCCGACATCTCCGGCCTCCTGTCCGACCGCGAAGCGCCTCGGGTCAAGCGTCGACAGGCACGGCCGACACGGTCGTGTCGATCGTGAACTGGCCGAGCACACGGGTGCCGACGTAGAGCACGGCGCTCTGCCCTGGAGCGACGCCGTCGAGCGGCTCGTCGGGGACGACGCGCACGCCGGCATCCGTCACGAACGCGCGCGCCGGCACCGGCTCGGCGTGGGCGCGGATCTGAACCTCGCAGTCGAACTCGGAGGCCGCGGGCGCGGCGCCCGCCCAGGAGAACCGCTCCCCCGAGATCTCGGCGATCGCGAGGGCCTCCTTCGGACCCACCACGACGGTGTTCGACACGGGTCGAACTTCGAGCACGAACCGCGGCTTGCCGTCTGCGGCGGGCACGCCGAGGCGCAGCCCCTTGCGCTGACCGACCGTGAACGCGTGAGCGCCGTCGTGTGTGCCGACGACCTCGCCGTCGCGGTCGAGGATCTCGCCCTGCTCGGCGCCGACCTTCTCGGCCAGCCAACCACGGGTGTCGCCGTCGGGGATGAAGCAGATGTCGTGACTGTCAGGCTTCTGAGCGACGCTCAGGCCGCGCTCGGCAGCCTCTGCGCGCACCAGCGCCTTCGACGGTGTCGACCCCAGCGGGAAGTACGTGTGTGCGATCTGCTCGGCGTTCAGCACACCCAGCACGTAGGACTGATCCTTCGCGCTGTCCGAGGCGCGGTGCAGCTCGAGACCGTCCGCACCATCGACGAGTGTCGCGTAGTGCCCGGTGCAGACCGCGTCGAAGCCGAGTTCGATCGCGCGCTCCAACAGGGCGGCGAACTTGATCTTCTCGTTGCAGCGCAGACACGGGTTCGGGGTGCGGCCGGCCTTGTACTCCGAGATGAAGTCCTCGATGACGTCGTCGCGGAAGCGCTCCGAGAAGTCCCAGACGTAGAAGGGGATGCCGAGCAGGTCGGCGGCCCGACGGGCATCCATCGCGTCCTCGATCGTGCAGCATCCGCGGCTGCCGGTGCGCAGCGTGCCACCGGCGCGCGACAGCGCCAGGTGCACGCCGACCACGTCGTGGCCGGCCTCCACCGCACGGGCCGCCGCCACCGCGGAGTCGACCCCTCCGCTCATCGCCGCCAGAATACGCATGGGTTCCAGTCTACGAGCGGGCGGCTGGAGAGGCACCGGATGCCCGCGCGTAGGCATCGCCGATCGCTGCGAGCACTGCGTCGACGTCCGCGTCGGTGGACGTTCTCCCCAGCGTGAACCGCAGCACACTGCGCGCATCCTGCTCGCTGCGACCGAGCGCCATGACCACGTGCGAGGGCTCCGCGACGCCGGCCTGGCAGGCCGATCCGGTGGATGCCGCGACGCCCGCCATGTCCAGAAGGAACAGCAGGCTCTCCCCCACCGCGCCAGGGAACAGCACGTGCGCATTGCCCGGCAGGCGATCCACGGGATCGCCGAGCAGCTCCGCCTGCGGCACGGCGGCGCGGATGCCGGAGATCAGCCGGTCACGAAGGACTGTCAGCCGCGCGGACTCGGCGAGCCGCTCCTCCTCGGCGAGCTCCAGCGCGACGGCGAACGCCGCAGCGCCCGCGACGTCCTGCGTCCCCGCACGCAGCCCGCGCTGCTGGGCCCCGCCGTGCAGCAGCGCGGAGATGCGCGCCGTGCGCGCGACGACCAGCGCGCCGATGCCCACCGGCGCACCGAGCTTGTGCCCCGCCACGGTCATCGCGACGAGACCTGCGCCCGGCGCGGCATCCCCGCGCAGCGAGCGGAACGACAACGGCACGTGCCCCCATGCCGCCACCGCGTCCAGATGCAGCGGCACGCCGGCATCCGCCGCGGCCCGCGCGAGTGCGGCGCTGTCGTTGATCGTGCCGACCTCGTTGTTCGCTGCCAGTGCCGTGGCGAGAGCGGCCGCGGGCAGGGCCGCGGAAAACGCATCGCCGGCGATCCGCCCCGCCGCGTCCAGCGCGACCGCGCGGACATCCGCGCCGACGGCGGCCAGCGCGGCGACCGTGTCCATCGTCGCGTGATGCTCGCCGTCGGGCAGCACGATCGCCGTGGTCCCCGGTGCACGCGAGGACCACAGCCCGTGCAGCGCAGTGTTGATCGACTCCGTGCCGCCCGAGGTGAACACCACCTCGATCGGGTCGCAGCCCAGCACGGCGGCGGCGCGTTCGCGGGACTCCTCCAGGAGCCGGCGGGCCTCCTGCCCCGCGCCGTGCGTGGATGACGCGTTGCCCACGACCGAGGATGCCTCGAGCCAGGCATCCCGCGCCTCAGCGCGCAGCGGCGCGGTGGCGGCGTGGTCGAGGTAGAAGCGCATGACTCCATCCTCCCAGCCGTGAGCCGCGCGCGGGCGGCATCCAGGTTCATCCGGTCCGGTATCCGGATTCATGCCGCAAGCGCCCTGGCATCTAGGCTGTCCCCATGCTCCCGACGTCCCGAACGCCCCTCGGTGGCGCCGCGCTCGACGACCTGGGGGTCCGGCTCCACGACGGCGTGGGCACCCTCCGGATCTGGTCGCAGAACGCCTCGTCCATCGAGCTCGTCATCTTCGACGCCACCGACCTGGATTGGGAGACTGCGCAGCTCCCGCTCGAGCGCCGGCCAGGCGGCGTCTGGGAGGTCACCACCGACCTGCTTCAGCCGGGCGTCCGCTACGCGCTGCGCGTCGACGGGCCGCACGGCCCCGGCAACACCTTCAACTCGGAGACGCTGCTGCTCGACCCGTACGCTCGCGGCCTCGCCCAGGGCGACGGCTACGAGGAGTGGCGCTCGGTCGTGATCGCCGACGGTTTCGACTGGAGCGGCGTCGCGAAGCCGAACACCCCGCTGGACCGCACCGTGATCTATGAGGGGCACCTCAAGGGCATGACCAAGCGTCACCCCGACGTGCCCCCCGCCCTGCACGGCACCTACGCCGGTCTCGCGCACCCCGCGATGATCGAGTACTTCCACTCGCTCGGCGTCACCGCGATCGAGCTGCTGCCCGTGCACGCCTTCGTGCCGGAGCCGCGACTGCTCGAGAAGGGCCTCACCAACTACTGGGGCTACAACACACTCAGCTTCTTCACCCCGCACACCGCCTACGCCACCGAGGAGGCGCGCAAGGACGGACCCGAGGCGGTCCTCGCCGAGTTCAAGGGCATGGTGCGGCTGCTGCACGAGGCAGGCCTCGAGGTGATCCTCGACGTCGTGTACAACCACACCTGCGAGGAGGGCCTCGGCGGCCCGCGCTCCAGCTTCCGCGGCATCGACAACGCGCTGTACTACCGGCAGACCGCGGACGGCGCGTACATCGACACCACCGGCGTCGGCAACACGGTCAACACCGCCACGGATGCCGCCGCGCGCCTCGTCCTGGACTCGCTGCGCTACTGGGCCCGGGAGATGCAGATCGACGGTTTCCGATTCGACCTCGCCGCCGCGCTCGGGCGTGACGCCGACCATGAGTTCACGCGCGAGCACCCGCTGCTGCAGGCGATCGCCGATGACCCGGCCATGCAGGACGTCAAGCTCATCGCAGAGCCGTGGGATGTCGGGATGGGCGGCTGGCAGACCGGCAACTTCCCCACCGGCTGGAGCGAGTGGAACGACCGGTATCGCGATCGTGCCCGCAACTTCTGGCTCAGCGACATCGATTACGCCCGCCGCGCCTCGGCGCCCGTGGGCATCGGCGGCTTCGCCAACCGGCTCGCAGGCTCCGCGAACACCTACAGCGAGGAGCGCGGACCGCTCGCGAGCATCAACTTCGTCACGGCGCACGACGGGTTCACCCTGCACGATCTGGTGTCCTACGACGTCAAGCACAACGAGGCCAACGGAGAGAACAACCACGACGGCGCCGATATGAACCGCTCGTTCAATCACGGCGCCGAGGGTCCGACGGACGATCCATCCATCCTGGCCGCGCGTCGCAAGGCCATGCGCAACCTGATGGGGACGCTGCTGCTCTCCGCCGGCATCCCGATGATCACGGCCGGAGACGAGTTCGGCCGCACCCAGCGCGGCAACAACAACGCCTACTGCCAGGACTCCGCTCTGACCTGGCTGAGCTGGGACCACGAGCCGTGGCAGCAGGACCTGCGCGAGCACGTCGCACTGCTCACCAGGCTCCGCGCCGAGAACCCCGCCCTGCGTCCGGCGCGATACGCGCGACTGGGCGAACACGTCCCCGAGGCCTCGGTCATGGACTGGTTCGACCAGCACGGCGAGACCATGGAGGTCGAGCAGTGGAACGATCCCCGCAACCGCACTCTGCAGTATGTGGCGGCCACCGGTGGGGGCAGTGACGAGGCCAACCGCATCCTGCTGATCGTGCACGGCACGGAAGCCCCGATCGATGTGCGCCTGCCCGACTCGATCGAGGGTGCGACCGCGTTCGTGTCGCTCTGGTCGAGCGCGGATGAGCGACCGGACGGCGGCCTGCGCCGGTATTCCCCCGGCGAGGTCCTTCCGCTCTCCGGAACGTCGATGCAACTGTTCCGGATCGAGTGATCGGGCGTTCCAGACGCCCGCCGTCATGCGGAATCCGAAAGCTACCCGCTGAGCACAGCGGCCTGTACATTCAAGGTGTGGCTGCTCGTTCTGTCTCGATTCCGGCGGTGCTGCGAAGCCCCGCACAGATCCCCGTGCGGCCCGCCGCCGAGCAGGAGGACGCCGCACCGGGCACCCTGGTCGGGCGCATACCGCTCTCCGACCCGTCTCCTGCTGCGCCGGGTGGCTTCGCGCCCAAGGCCTTCGCAGGCGAGGTGGTGCCTTTCCGCGTCGTCGCATTCCGTGAGGGGCATGATCTCATCGGCGCCCATGTCAGGCTGCGCGCGCCCGACGGCGCCGAGACCCTGCACCGGCTGAGCCCGCAGGGCGACGGCACCGACGGATGGCAGACGCGGATCGCCCTGGACGCGTCCGGCGCCTGGTCGTTCCGCTTCGAGGCGTTCTCCGACGACTTCGCCACCTGGGCCCACGCCGCGGAGGTCAAGGCCGAGGCCGATGTCGACCTCGAGGTCATGGGCATCGCCGGGGCACAGCTGCTCGCGCGTGCTGCCGCCGAGCAGGATCGCCCCGCCGCGGAGCGCCGCGCGATCACGGCTGCGGCGAAGCGGCTGAAGGACGCGGATGCCGGGACGCTGGCGTCGGTCGCGACGGATCCCGTGCTCGCGGGCTTCTTCGCCGCACGACCTGTCACGACCCTGGCATCCGCGACCGAGTGGAGCAGCCTGCTGGTGGAGCGGACCGCCGCCGGCGTCGGCGCCTGGTACGAGTTCTTCCCGCGCTCCGAGGGTGCGAGGCGCCGCAAGGACGGCAGCGTCGTCAGCGGCACGTTCCGCACTGCGGCCAAGCGTCTGCCCGCCATCGCGGACATGGGCTTCGACGTGCTGTATCTTCCGCCCATCCACCCGATCGGCCGCACGCATCGCAAGGGGCCGAACAACACCCTGGTCGCGGGACCGGAAGACCCCGGCTCGCCCTGGGCGATCGGCGCAGCCGAGGGCGGTCATGACGCCGTGCATCCCGATCTCGGCTCCCTCGCCGACTTCCGCGCCTTCGTGCGCGCGGCGAACAAGGTCGGAATCGAGGTCGCGCTCGACCTCGCACTGCAGGCCTCCCCCGACCATCCCTGGATGCAGACGCATCCGGAGTGGTTCACGACGCTGCCGGACGGCACGATCGCCTATGCTGAGAACCCGCCGAAGAAGTACCAGGACATCTATCCACTGAACTTCGACAACGACCCAGAGGGCCTCTACGCCGAGGTGCTGCGCGTCGTCGAGCACTGGATCGCCCAGGGTGTGCGCATCTTCCGCGTCGACAACCCGCACACCAAGCCGCTGAGGTTCTGGGAGTGGCTGATCCGCACGGTGAACGCCGCACACCCGGACGTCGTCTTCCTCGCCGAGGCGTTCACCCGGCCCGCCCCGATGCGGGGACTCGCCGCAGCAGGGTTCCAGCAGAGCTACTCGTACTTCACCTGGCGCAACACCAAGGCGGAGCTCGAGGAGTTCCTCACCTCGGTGTCCACCGCGACGACGGACTACATGCGTCCGAACCTGTTCGTGAACACGCCCGACATCCTCACCGAGTACCTGCAGTACGGCGGGCGCGCGGCCTACCGCATCCGAGCCTGCATCGCCGCGACGGCGGCGCCCCTGTACGGCGTGTACGCGGGCTACGAACTGTTCGAGAACGTGGCCCGCCCCGGCTCCGAGGAGAACATCGACAACGAGAAGTACGAGTACAAGCTGCGCGACTGGGCGGGCGCCGAGGAGCGCGGCGATTCACTGGCGCCGCTGCTGCGCCGCCTGAACGGCATCCGCCGCGAGCATCCGGCCCTGCACCAACTGCGCAACATCTCGTTCCACTGGAGCGACGACGACGCCATCCTCGTCTACTCGAAGCATCTCGACGCCGCCTTCACCGGGACTGGCGACGACGACACGATCATCGTCGTCGCCAACGTCGACCCGCACTCCGTGCGGGAGACCACCGTGCACCTCGACACCACGCTCTGGGGTGTCACCCCTGGCGACCCCTTCGAGGTCGAGGATCTGTTGACAGGGGCGGTCTGGACCTGGACCGACCACGATTACGTGCGGCTCGACGCCTTCGCCGAGCCGGTGCACATCCTGAGGGTGAGGGAGCGATCATGAGCCGTATCGAGGAGGTCTCCGTCTCCGCGGACTGGGAGAGCACGGCGCACGGCGCGCATCACGACCCGCACGCGCTGCTCGGCGCGCATCCGATGACCGGCGCCGCGGGCCATCCCGCCACCGTCATCCGGGTGCGCCGTCCGCTGGCGGAGTCCGTCGCGGCGGTCTTCGCCGACGGTGACCGCGTCCCGCTCGCGCATGTCGCGCACGGCATCTGGGAGGGCACGCACGGCGGTCCGCCGGCGCCCTACCGCGTGGTCACGATCTACGAGGGCCAGGACGAGGTCGTCAGCGGTGATCCGTACCGGCACGTGCCGACGCTCGGCGAGGTCGACCTGCATCTGATCGGCGAGGGGCGCCACGAACGGCTCTGGGAGGCGCTCGGCGCGCACCCCCGCATGCTCGACGGCGAGACCGGCGTCGCCTTCGCCGTCTGGGCCCCGAACGCGCGGGCCGTGCGCGTGGCAGGCGACTTCAACGGCTGGTACGGCGAGGGCCACGCGATGCGCTCGATGGGCTCCAGCGGCGTCTGGGAGCTGTTCATCCCCGACGTCATGATCGGCACCACGTACAAGTACCAGCTGCTCACCCCGGACGGCAGATGGATCCTCAAGGCCGACCCTATGGCGCAGGCGGCCGAGGTGCCGCCGGCCACAGCCTCAGTGGTCACCCTCGGCGCCTACGCCTGGGCCGACGGAGCCTGGATGACCCGACGCGCGGCCACGCACGCCGTGGCGCAGCCGATGTCGGTCTACGAGGTGCATCTGGGCTCCTGGCGCGGCGGGATGAGCTACCGCGACATCGCCCAGCCGCTCATCGAGCACGTCACCTCCACCGGTTTCACGCACGTCGAGCTGATGCCGGTCGCGGAGCATCCGTTCGGCGGCTCGTGGGGCTACCAGGTCACGGGCTACTACGCGCCGACGAGCCGCTACGGCACTCCTGACGACCTCCGGTTCTTGATCGACCAACTGCACCAGGCGGGCATCGGCGTGATCCTGGACTGGGTGCCGGGGCACTTCCCCAAGGACGACTTCGCACTGGCCCGGTTCGATGGCAGGCCGCTCTACGAGCATCCGGATCCGCGCCGCGGCGAGCACCAGGACTGGGGAACCCTGATCTTCGACTACGGCCGGAACGAGGTGCGCGGGTTCCTCGTCGCGAACGCCCTGTACTGGCTCAGCGAATTCCACATCGACGGCCTGCGCGTCGACGCCGTGGCATCCATGCTGTACCTGGACTACTCCCGGCGCGACGGCGAGTGGGAGCCGAACGTGCACGGCGGGCGCGAGAACCTCGAGGCGATCCGCTTCCTGCAGGAGGTCAACGCCACCGCCTACCGCAGCTTTCCCGGCATCGTCATGATCGCCGAGGAATCCACAGCCTTCCCCGGCGTCACCGCGCCGACCACTGCGGCGGGACTCGGGTTCGGATTCAAGTGGAACATGGGCTGGATGAACGACTCCCTGGAGTACATGAAGCGGGACCCGATCCACCGGGCCCACCACGAGGGCGAGATGACGTTCTCATTCGTGTACGCGTTCGGTGAGAACTACGTGCTGCCGATCAGCCACGACGAGGTCGTGCACGGCAAGGGCACGCTGGTGTCGCGGATGCCCGGTGACCACGCCCACAAGCTGGCGAACGTCCGCGCCTACCTGGCCTACATGTGGGGTCACCCGGGCAAGAAACTGCTGTTCATGGGTCAGGAGTTCGGGCAGATCGGCGAGTGGTCACCGGATCGGGAGCTGGACTGGTGGCTGCTCGACCAGCCCTCCCACCGGCAGCTGCTGGACTTCGTCGGCGCCGTCAACCGTACCTATCGCGCACAGGCGCCGCTCTGGGAGCGCGACAACGACGGGTCGTCGTTCTCACGCCTCGGTGCGCCGACCTGGGACCCGAGTGTCGTCGCGTTCGAGCGACGCGACGCGCACGGCGGTCGCGTGGTCGTGGTGAGCAACTTCGCCGGTGTGCAGCGCACCGGCCACCGCCTCGACCTCCCGCTCGCCGGCGTCTGGCAGGAGGTGCTGAACACGGATGCGACGGAGTTCGGCGGCACCGGTGTCGGGAATCTCGGACTCGTCACCGCCCACCCCGTCGGAGAGGACTCCGTGCCGGTGGCGAGCATCACCCTGCCGGCGTTGTCGACGATCTGGCTGCGCTACCAGGGCGAACCGCACGTGCCGTCGGCGACGTTCGACTGAGACGACGATGGCCGAGGACGCGAGTCCCCGGCCATCCGTCCGAGTTCGTCAGAACAGCAGCGACGCCAGTCGCGTGCGCGCCGCGCCCACGCGCGGGTCGGCGGAGCCGATGAGGTCGAACAGCTCCACGAGACGCTCGCGCACCGGCATCCGCTCGTCGGCGGGCAGTGCGGCGAACAGGTCGAGCAGGCGCCCGAAGGCGTCGTCGACGTGACCGCCCGCGATGTCGAGATCGGCGACGGCGAACTGCGCCTCGGGGTCGAGCGGCGCCTCGGCCGCAGCCGCGCGGGCGGCCTGCAGATCGAGGTGCTGCACGCGGGCGAGCAGTTTCACCTGGCCGAGACCGGCCTTCGCGTCCTCATCACGCGGGTTCTCTGCGAGAGCCTTCTCATAGGCGGCGATCGCTCGTTGGTAATCGCCGGCCTCGATCGCGTCGAAGGCCTCTGCATGAAGCGGGGGCAGCGGGGCCTCCTCCGGCTCAGCGGGCGCCTCGCCGGGCTCTCCTGCCGCCACCGAGCCGCTCACGCCGTTCTGCGCGGCGAGCTCCAGCAGCCGTCCGAAGACCTCGCGCACCTGCTCCTCCGGCACGGCTCCGGTGAACATCGGCACCGGCTGCCCGCCGATCAGAGCGACGACCATCGGGATCGACTGGGCGCGGAAGCCCTGCGCGATCTGCGGGTTGGCGTCGACGTCGACCTTCGCCAGCACGACGCGACCGCCCTGCTCACGGGTGACCTTCTCGATGATGGGGCTGAGCTGCTTGCACGGTCCGCACCACTCGGCCCACAGGTCGACCACGACGGGCACCGTCTTGGACAGCTCGAGGATCTGACCGAATGTCTCGTCGGTGACGTCGACGACGACGTCGGGAACGCCCGCCTGAGCCGGCGCCGCACCGGATGCCGGGGTCTGCGGCCGATCCCGCAGCGTGGACAGGTCGACGGCGCCGCGCAGGGCGGCTGCGGAGATGTCACTCATTTGATGATCTCGACCTTCAGGATGTTCTGGTGGAACGACAGCAGCTGGATCTGCGCGTTCGCGCCCTGGGCGGGAACCGCGAAGAACAGCTGCATGCCGTAGGTCGTGCGCACGCCCTTCGCCGCCTCCTTCGCGCCGGTGAGCGCGACCGCCTCCGCATTGTTCTCGAACTTGATCACGGCATCGGCCGTCGTCGGAGTGACGGTCTGCGTGTCGACGACCGAGACCGAAACGATCGCACCGCTGTCGAGGGTCGCCATGGAGACCGGATCGAACGCGGACGGCGTCATGTCGAACGCGACCTTGGACGTCTTGTCGGCGCCTGTCTTCTTCAACTCCGCCAGCAGAGCCGCCCGGCTCGCGACGATCTCGGTGGCCTGCTTCTTGGCCGCCGCGTCGAAGTCGCCGGTGTACGGGCTCTTCTCGCCCAGGTCGACAAGTGATGAGAAGGCGTCCGCCACCTCGTTCGGCGGCATCATCAGGAAGGTGGACTCCGGGGGTACCAGGGTCGTGCCCAGCCATGCCGGGGCCAGCTTGGGCAGCTTCGCGGATGCGAGCATGTCGGCCATCGTGTTCACGCGATAGTTCGACCACGGATCCGCCTGCGTCATGGTGAAGATCACCGGCGGCGTCTTCGCCTCCGACGACTTCGTCAGCATCATGACCGTGCGGGGCCAGCTGTCGGTCGCCTGCGGCAGCACCACCTCGACGTTGTCGGCGGGAAGTGCGGCGGGGACGCCGAGCTTCGGGTTCTTGGCGCCCAGGGCGTAGTCGGTCGCACGGGCCTGCAGCACGGCACCGTCCAGGCGCGTGGTCGCGAGCTTGAGATCGCGCGCGGCGTCAGCATCGGTCACCGTCTTCGAGATGTCCTTGAGGATGCGCGAGGCCTGCGCCTCGGTCACTGCCGGCGGCTTCTGGTTGTCGGGGGCGACGACCGTCGGCGTGGGCGTGGGACTCGTCGACGCGTCGAACTGCGGCCAGGAGTCCGCGCTGCAGCCGGTCGCGAGCACGGCGGTGAGACCGACCGCGGGAATCACAACCGCCAGGCGACGACGCATCCGGTGTGCGGTGCGGCGCGCACGACCGTCATCGTCCGTGGGCTCGTCCGCGCTCTCCGGCGTCGTCACAGGGCCGGTTCCGATCGATTCGTGCTCGGGCAGCCTGTCGACCGCGAGATCGATCGGCTGCGTGGGCGGCAGCGGCCCCGGTCCCTTGCGGCGGGGGCCCTTGCCACGACGCTGGTGACGGATGCCGAGGATGTAGAGCACGAGACCGATGAGCAGTGCCAGGCCGCCGCCGACGAACAGGGGGCCGACCCACGGAGTCGTCGTCTTCAGCGGCCAGGTGACCATGATGTCGGAGGGCGCATCCTCCACGCCGTCGCGCGCGACGAGCACGCTCATCCCCTCTGGCAGCTGCAGGTTCGCGATCAGCGAGTCCTTGTCGGTGTAGGAGTCCAGCCACAGATCCGACCCGGCGGGGTTGCGACCGGTCTCGCTGGTCGACTCCACCTCGGCCTTCACGACCTTGGTGCGCGGCTCACCCTTCTTGTCGAGCGTGACGCTGTCGTACTCGGCGTCGGACAGCCAGGCCTTCATGTCGGCGGTACGGCCGTAGGCGACGAACAGATCGCCCTTGCCGCGCACCATGAGGGTCTGCTGGCCGGGGTGGGCGCGCAGCACATCGCTGGAGATCAGCACAAAGGGCTCGGGGTCGCCCGCGGGCATCTCCATCTGCACCTCTGAGGGGCCCATGAAGACGGTACGCTGAGCGACGCCGGCTCCGATCATGACCGCGGCCAGAATGAAGGCCACGACGGCCCATACGAATCGCACGAGAAGACTCCTTACGTGACCCCGGCATCCGCCAGAGGTCTCCGCTCGACATTCCAGGGTAGCGGGAAGCGCCTGTGCGTTTTCCACACGAGACCCGAATACAGTCGGATGCCGCGACTCCCCCGGCGCGTTCAGGCTCGGCTGCCGCGAGAGAATAAGCTGGCGTTCACCCTCGTCAGGAGAATCGATGAAGATCGTCAGTCCGTTCCGCACCGCGCTCGTCGCGACGCTCGGCGTGGGACTGGGGATCGTGCTCATCGGCAGCGTGCAGACTCTCTCCACCGTGCTGCTCTACATCGGCACCGCGCTGTTCATCAGCCTGGGACTCGATCCGCTGGTCACCTTCCTCGAGCGCTGGCTGCCGCGGTGGGCCGCTGTGCTCGCGACGATCATCGCCGTGCTCGCGGTGCTCACCGGCGTGATCCTGATCGTGCTGCCCGTGTTCGTGCAGCAGATCGGACAGTTGGTGCAGCAGATCACGACGCTGCTGCAGCGGCCCGAGCCGTTCGAGGACTTCAAGGACTGGCTCAAGCAGACCTTCCCGATGCTGAAGGTCGACGACGTCTTCCTCTACGTCGAGGACTGGCTCAACACCAACGTCACCGAGATCGGCAGCAAGATCGGCCAGGGCGTGCTCGTCTTCGGCGGCGCGGTCGCCGCGGGCCTCTTCGGCACCTTCATCGTCCTGGTTCTCACCATCTACATGACCGCCTCGACCCCCTCGCTGAAGCGCTCCGTGTACCAGCTCGTGCCCGCGTCCAAGCGCGAGCGCTTCATCGATCTGGCGGATCAGATCACCGACTCCGTGGGCTATTACGTCATGGGACAGGTGTCGCTCGGCGTGATCAACGGAATCCTGAGCATGATCTTCCTGTCGATCATCAACGCGCCGTTCCCCGCAGTGCTGGCCGTGATCGCGTTCTTCTTCTCACTGATCCCGCTGGTGGGGACGCTGACGGGCTCGACCATCATCGTGCTCACGTGCCTGATACCTGGGCTGGCCTCGCCGACGACCGCGATCGCAGCGGCGGTCTGGTACCTGATCTACATGCAGATCGAGGCGTACTTCATCTCGCCGCGCATCATGAGCCGTGCGGTGTCCGTCCCCGGCGCCGTCGTCGTGATCGCGGCGTTGGCGGGTGGCTCCCTGCTCGGCCTGCTCGGAGCCCTGATCGCGATTCCGGTCGCGGCCAGCATCCTGATCATCTACCGCCAGGTGGTCATCCCGAAGATGAACGAACGCTGACCCGGGCGCTGCCTCAGGCGATGTTCCAGCAGTGCGAGTGCCAGTGCCGACGCGCCGCCAGGTCCGCAGCATCGCCGAGGACGCCGTCGGCCCGCCACACGACGAGGTGCGCGGTTCCCGGTGAGATCGTTCCTCGGCATCCCGGGCAGGTGTAGTCCTTCTGCGCCTGAGCGGCGTTCACCGGCTGCACGGTCCACTCCTGACCACGACGGGTCTCGGTGCGCTTCCAGCCTGCGATCAGACGGTCGAGCGAGTCATCGGCGGCGCGAGGATCCGGTCGCCGTCTGCGGGAGCGAGCCATGCCGGCCGCTCACCACCAGTGGTTGCGCGACCAGAATGCGTAGGCGCCCGCCCAGCCGCCGTAACGGCCGGAGGCGTACCCCGTGCCCCAGCGGAGATTGTCGACCGGGTTGTACCCGTTGCCGGGAACCTTGCTGCACGGCAGAGCCTGCACCAGGCCGCACGCACCGGAGGACTTGTTGGTGGCGTTCGGGTTCCAGCCACTCTCTCGCGAGACGATGTAGTCGACATAGGGCCAGTCGCTCTTCGCGATCCCGGCCGCCGTCATCCACTGCTCTTTCGAGCCGCCACCGGTGTACTTCGGCGTGCCGGCGGAACCGCCGCCGCTGCCGGAGGAGGACTTGCCCGACTTCTCGGTGCTCGTCACGACCGGCTTCGGCTTGGGCTTCGGCTTGACGTAGACCTCGAAAGTGCCGCGCGCGGCCGG
Source organism: Microbacterium sp. NPDC057659 (assembly GCF_042799915.1). Classification (NCBI taxonomy): domain Bacteria; kingdom Bacillati; phylum Actinomycetota; class Actinomycetes; order Micrococcales; family Microbacteriaceae; genus Microbacterium; species Microbacterium sp. NPDC057659. The sequence continues at coordinate 621,435 of NZ_JBHVHU010000001.1, forward strand.
GGCGACATCCGCGCCGGCGACCGTCACGGTCAGGTTCTGGCCCTCCTGCTCCGCGAGGGAGTACGCGGTGACGGCATCCTCAGCGCTCGAAGAGGGGTCTGCCACGGCCATCCCGGTCGGCGCCAGCAGCGCAGCGGAGAAGCCGACCACGGCCATGCTCGCCACGACGGCGGCGATCGGTCGACGGGCCTTGCTGCGGCGGCCGCGCGGGTTCGCGGAGGCCACGCTCGCAGGGCGCAGTTCAGGCGTAATCGATTCGTTATCGGGAGTCACGATGCCGGTCAGTCTATGCGATCCCGCCTGAAACGTCCATGAGAACGCGCGGTCCTGCGTCAACGGACGGCCAGGATGACCTCGACGGTCGCGTCCAGGAGCGCATCCACCTGCTCCTCGCGATAGCCGCCGCGCTGCATCCGGAACGCCGCATTGCGCACCTGCTCGGCACTGAGCTCGTCTCCGTCACGGAGAAAACCGGTGATCCGCTCTGCGACGTGATCGACCTCGTCGATCCGGTAGCCGAACGTCAGCACACCGGTGCGAGCGAAACGATGCTTCGGCTCGCGCGCGAGGTGATCCAGGATCACCTGCGCGTCGGCGCGGGCGTCCGCGACCCAGGCCTCGACACCCTTCGCCCGCACCATGCGCTCGCGCGCACGCGCGGCGAACGCGTCCTCGATGCGTCCGAGCGCCGAGTCCACCTCTGCGACGTCGTAGCCTTCCTTCACGAGCGGGAAGGACGCGACGCGCACATCCTCGGACGTCAGGTCGTCCTGTCCGCTCTCGAAGGCGCGGCGCGCGGAGTCGAGGAACGTGTCCACCGCGGCACGGTGATAGCCCTTCTGGCGCCCGGTCGTCAGCGAGAACGCGGGAGGAGCGGACTCGTCGTCGTCGAACTGTGCGGCGAAATCAGCGGTCATCAGGACACCATCCAGGGTTGCAGCAGGACGTACAGGGCATAGGCCGGCACCGTCGAGGGCAGAATGCTGTCGAGCCGATCCAGCAGGCCGCCGTGTCCCGGCAGCCAGGAGCTCATGTCCTTGATGCCGAGATCACGCTTGAGCATCGACTCCCCCAGGTCGCCGAGTGTGGCGGATGCGAGGATCGCGGCGCCGAGGATGAGGCCACCCCAGAGCGGGATCCCGAGCAGGAAGACGCCGAGCAGCGCGCCCGCGAGCAGCGATCCCACGACCGCACCCGCGAAGCCCTCCCAGGTCTTCTTCGGGCTGATCCGCGGCGCCATCGGATGCTTGCCGAAGGAGAGCCCGGACGCGTATGCCGCCGTGTCGGCGACAACGGCGACGACGATGAAGGAGAGGACCCACCATTCACCGTGATCCTGCCGAAGCAGCATCAGCGCGAAGGCGGTGAGCAGCGGGACATACACCTGCACGAGACCGCTCACGAGCACATCGGCCAGCACGTCGCCATACGTCCTGCCGTCGGCGACGACCATCTGGGCGACCATGCGCCACACGCAGACGAAGGTCACCGAGACGAACAGCATCACCCAGCTCAGCCAGGACGACTCCAGGTACCCGGTGGGGATCAGGAGTGCAGCGGCAATCAGCTGGGGAACGATGTCGATCCGGCGCCCGCCGCCCTTGAGAGCGCGAGACAGCTCATAGGTGCCCAGAAGGCCGGCGGCCAGCGCGATCGGCACGAACAGCCATTTCACGAACAGCAGCGACACCAGCAGCACTGCACCGAAGGCGACTCCGATGAGGATGGCGACGATCAGATCCCGGCCCGTGCGCTCCTTGATGCGCTCGTTCGCCTGGTCGAACTGGTCACGGGCATTGGAGACGTGGGAGCCCAGCTCGTCGCGTGCTGCGCGCCACTGCTCGCGGATCGCGCTGTGGTCCGCGGTGTCGAAAGGGCTCTTCTCGACCGGGGGCTGCGCGGGCTCCACTGCGGGCGGCGTCGACTGCGGGGCCCGCGGCGCCGGCGCAGGCCCGTCCGCCGGCGGCACCGGCTCGGGCGTGGGCTGCAGCGGAGCGGCCGGGGCAGGCGGGATGCCCGGCTGAACGGGCTGCGCGGGCGGCTCGGTGTGCTCCGGTGCCGCGGCGGTCTGAGCCTGGGCAGGCCGCTCCGGCGGGGCGCCCACGACGGGCACTCCGCGCACCGGGGTCACGGCATCCGCGGCATCCGCCTGCGGAGTGTCCTGAGCCGGTGTCGCCGCCGCAGCCCGAGCCTCTCGTCGGGTGAGCGGACGATCCTGCGAGGAAGAATCGTCAGACATCCCTGTCACACCTCGAGGAGCTCGGCCTCTTTGCGCTTGAGAGCGTCGTCGATGAGGTCGACGTGCTGGCGGGTGAGAGCATCGAGCTCCTTCTCGCCGCGGGCGACCTCGTCCTCGCCGACCTCGGCCTTGAGTGCGTCCAGGCCGTCCTTCGCCTTGCGGCGAATGCCACGGATCTGGACCTTGGCGTCCTCGCCCTTGGTGCGGACGAGCTTGACGTACTCCTTGCGCCGCTCGGCGGTCAGCTCGGGCATGGTGACCCGCACGATGTTGCCGTCGTTGGTCGGGTTGACACCGAGGTTCGGCATGTCCCGGATGGCCTGCTCGATCGCCTTGAGCGCGGACTTGTCGTAGGGCGTGATGATGAGCGAGCGCGCCTCGGGGTTGGCCAGCGAGGCCAGCTGGGCCAGGGGCGTCGGCGAGCCGTAGTAGTCGACCATCACCTTCTGGAACATCTGCGGGTTCGCGCGCCCGGTACGGACCGTGGCGAAGTCCTCCTTGGCGGCTTCGACCGCCCGCGTCATGCGAGAGGTGGTATCTGCGAGGACATCCGCGATCACGGGTTCTCCATTCGTCGAGTGGGTTCTGGCAATTCTACCGGCGGGCCGCTGAACGCCGCGCCGAGCGGGGCGGGTCAGGAGGTGACGAGGGTGCCGATCGGGTCTCCGAGAAGAGCCTTGGTCACGTTTCCGGCAGGCTCCATGCCGAACACGCGCATGTCCATGTTGTTGTCCATGCACAGGCTGAACGCGGTGGAGTCGACGACCTTGAGGCCGCGCTGCAGAGCGTCGCGATAGGTCACGCGCTCGATCTTCTCGGCGTCGGCGTGCTTGTTCGGGTCTGCGGTGTAGATCGCGTCGACGCCGTTCTTGGCGACGAGCACCTCCTGCGCGCCGATCTCGAGGGCGCGCTGTGCGGCCACGGTGTCGGTGGAGAAGTACGGCAGGCCGGCGCCGGCGCCGAAGATCACGACGCGCCCCTTCTCCATGTGGCGCTCCGCACGCAGCGGGATGTAGGGCTCGGCGACCTGCGTCATCGAGATGGCGGACTGCACGCGCGTGGGTGCGCCGGCCTGCTCGAGGAAGTCCTGCAGGGCGAGGGCGTTCATGACGGTGCCCAGCATGCCCATGTAGTCGGCACGGCCGCGATCCATGCCGCGCTGGCTGAGCTCGGCTCCGCGGAAGAAGTTGCCGCCGCCGACGACGATCGCGACCTCGACGCGGTCGATGGCTGCCGCGATGTCGCGAGCGATCCCGCTGACGACGTCGGGATTGACGCCCAGCTGGCCGCCGCCGAAGGCCTCTCCGGAGAGCTTGAGGAGGACGCGACGGCGTCCGGTGCGTTCGGTCATTGGGAGAGTCCTCTCATCGGTATCACGATAGTGGCAATGCCCTGCGGGCATGAAGAAGGGGTTCGGACCCTGTGCGGATCCGAACCCCTTCTCGTGGCTTACGCGCCGACCTTGAAACGCGCGAAGTCGGTCACCGTGATGCCGGCGTCCTTCGCGACCTGGCCGACGGACAGCTTGTTGTCCTTGGCGTAGTCCTGGTCGAGCAGTGCGACCTGCTTGAAGAACGCGGACACGCGGCCCTCGACGATCTTCGGCAGGGCGGCCTCGGGCTTGCCCTCGTTGCGGGAGATCTCGGTGACGATCTCGCGCTCCTTCTCGACCACGTCCGCGGGGACGTCCTCACGGGTGAGGTAGATCGGGTCGGCGAACGAGATGTGCTGCGCGATGCTGCGAGCGGTCTCGGCGTCGGTGCCGCTGTACGCGACGACGACACCGATCTGCGGCGGCAGGTCCTTGCTGGTGCGGTGCAGGTAGACCTCGACGGCGTCGCCCTCGATGCGGCGGACGCGGCGGAGCTCGACCTTCTCGCCGAGGATCGCGGCCTCGTCCGAGATGAGCTGCTCGACGGTCTGGTCGCCGGCAGCGGCGGCCAGCACCGACTCGACCGAGTCGGCGGACGCTGCTGCGGCGGCGTCGGCGACCTTCTCGGCGAGGGCGATGAACTTCTCGTTCTTCGCGACGAAGTCGGTCTCGCAGGTGAGCTCGATCAGCGTCACCGCGCCGTCCTGCTCGCGAGCGACGACGAGGCCCTCGCTGGTCGAACGGTCAGCGCGCTTGGCGTTGCCCTTGGCGCCCTTGAGACGCAGGATCTCGGTCGCCTTCGCGACGTCGCCGTCCGCCTCCTCGAGCGCCTTCTTGGTGTCGACCATTCCGGTGCCGAGCTGCTCACGCAGCGCCTTGATGTCGGCGATGGTGAAGTTGGCCATGTGTGGTGGCTCCTTGCTTCGTTATGTGTGCGTGGGGGTGCTTACTTGGAGTCGCCCTCGGCGACCTCGGCGGCGGCCTCGGCGACGACGGCCTCCTCGACGGCGACCTCGGCCTCGACGGCCGCCTCAGCGGCGACCTCGGCTGCCTCAGCGGCGACCTCGACAGCGACCTCGGCTTCAGCGGATGCCTCGGTGGCGTTCGCCTCGAGAAGCTCCTTCTCCCACTCGGCCAGCGGCTCGGCGTCGCCCGACTCCGGGTTGTGCTTCTGCTGCAGGCCCTCGGCCGCGGCGTCGGCGATGATGCGGGTCAGCAGCGAGACGGAGCGGATCGCGTCGTCGTTGCCGGGGATCGGGTACTGGAAGTCGTCCGGGTCGGCGTTGGTGTCGAGGATGCCGATCACCGGGATGCCCAGCTTCTTGGCCTCGTCGATCGCGAGGTGCTCACGCTTGGCGTCGACGACCCACAGGGCCGACGGGGTCTTGGTGAGGTTGCGGATGCCGCCCAGCGACTTGTGCAGCTTGTCGAGCTCGCGCTTCTTGAGCAGCAGCTCCTTCTTGGTGAAGCCCGAGGCAGCCGGGTTCTCGTAGTCGAGCTCCTCGAGCTCCTTCATGCGGGCCAGGCGCTTCGCGATGGTCTGGAAGTTGGTCAGCAGACCACCCAGCCAGCGCTGGTTGACGTAGGGCTGGCCGACGCGGGTCGCCTGCTCGGCGAGCACCTCCTGCGCCTGCTTCTTGGTGCCGACGAAGAGGATGGTGCCGCCGCGGGCGACGGTCTCCTTGACGAAGTCGTAGGCGCTGTCGATGTAGCCCAGCGACTGCTGCAGGTCGATGATGTGGATGCCGCTGCGCTCGGTGAGGATGAAGCGCTTCACCTTCGGGTTCCACCGACGGGTCTGGTGTCCGAAGTGAACGCCGCTGTCGAGCAGCTGGCGGATGGTGACCACAGCCATGGTCGTCTCCTGGTTCTGACGCTCTCGCGTCGTTGAGGTTGTCCTCCGGCCGGACGGCCGGATGCCTGGTGCCCGGCGCACATCCCACCCGCCTCGCGAGAGGCAGGACCTGTGGGAGTGGATGCCGCGACCGAAGTCGCTCTGGGCACGCGTAGTCATCCCCGAGGGGGGATGCGGGATCAAGTGTACAGGATGCCGGGGCGGCGAACCGTCCTCCACAGGCGCGGTTCCGGTGCGCGTTCTGCCCCGACCCGAGGCCGTCGTATCGTCGGCGGGACGCACGGGATCAGGCTGGCTGCATGGAGATCGTACATAGTCGTTCGAATGCCGGACGTCGGCGCCGTGCGCGCCGCGTGCCCTTCCTCGCCCTGATCGGCACGCTGCTGGCCTGCTCGGTCCTCTGGTCGCCGGCGCCGCCACCGGTCGCCGCCGGCGCGGCACGCCCCGCAGCGGATGCCGCGCTCCCCTCCGACGCCCCGTGGACCTGGCCCGTGGAAGGTGCCCACGAGATCACCGAGCCCTTCCGAGCTCCGGCGCATCGCTACGGACCAGGACATCGCGGCATGGACATCGCGGCGATCGGGCCGCTGCGCTCCCCTGCCTCCGGCGTCGTCGCCTTCCGCGGCACCGTGGTCGATCGCGGAGTGCTCACCATCGATCACGGTGACGGCTACGTGATCACGCTGGAGCCCGTCGTGTCCGCGCTCGGACCGGGCGACATCGTCGAGGCAGGGCAGATCATGGCAGAGGCATCCGTCGGCGGCCACGCGGCGCCGGGGACGGTGCACGTGGGTGTGCGTCTGCACGACGAGTACGTGAACCCTCGACCGCTGTTCGGGGACGTCCCGCGGGCGATCCTCTATCCGTGCTGCGATGGCGGATAGCCGGGTCAGGCCCGCGGATGCGCCAGACGGTACGCCGCCGTGAGCCGCTCGGCGGAGACGTGCGTGTAGATCTGGGTGGTGCCCAGACTCGCGTGACCGAGGATCTCCTGCACCGCGCGCAGATCCGCGCCGCCGTCGAGCAGGTGGGTGGCAGCGGTGTGCCGCAGCGCGTGCGGCCCGACGGTCTCGGCCCCGACGATGGGCGCCAGCACGCGGGCGACGAGCGCGTACACGGTGCGCGGCCCGATCCGGCCCCCTCGGCTGCCGAGCAGGAGCGCCGGCGTGGGGGTCTCCGTGCGCGCCAGGAGCGCCGGGCGCGCCCGCGTCAGATACGCCGCGGCCGCATCCCGCGCAGGAGCGCCGTACGGCACCACCCGCTCCTTCGCGCCCTTGCCGAGTACGCGTGCCGTACCGCGCTCCATATCGAGGTCGTCCACGTCGAGACCGCACAGTTCGGACACCCGCATGCCCGAGCCGTAGAGCAGCTCGAGGATCGCATGATCGCGCAGTGCGACGGGATCGCCCTGCGCCGCGGCATCCTTCTCCGCATCCAGCAGTTCGCGCATGCCGTCCTTCGAGGCGACGACAGGAAGCGTCCTGGCCAGCTTGGGCGTCACGAGTCGCAGACTCGGGTCGGCGGCGATGCGGTCCTCGTCCTTCGCCCAGCGGAAGAACGAGCGCGCGGCGGCAGCCCGTCTGGCCAGCGTCGTGCGCGCGTCACCGCGTTGCGTCGCGCGCCAGAGCCACTCGCGAAGCAGCTCGAGATCGATGTCCGCCAGTTCCCGATCGCCGGCGATTCCACCGAGGTCGCCGAGATCGGAGCGGTACGCGCGCACGGTCGCCGGCGAGAGCCGACGCACCCGTTCCAGATGCACGACGAACGCCTCGACCGCCTCCGCGTACCGCACCCCTCCAGTCTGGCCCGGGCGGCCGGCCCGGTCAGTACGCCATGCCCATCGCCGATCGCACGTCTTCCAGCGTGGCGGCGGCAATCTGCCTGGCACGCGCGTTGCCGGCGCTGAGCACGTCGGACACCGTCCTTGTGTCGATCGCCGCGCGCCGCTCACGGAGCGGGGCGAGGAATTCGTTGACCGCGGCAGCGGTGAGGCTCTTCAGTGCGCCGCTCCCCGCGACTCCGATCTCGTCGGCGATCTCGGCCGGGCTCGTGCCGAGGCAGGCGGCGGCGGTGTCCAGCAGCGCGGAGACGCCTGGCCGCCGCTCCGGGTCGTAGGTGATCCGCCGCTCGGAATCAGTCCGCGCCCTCCGGATGACCGCCGTCGTCTCGTCCGCGGTCATGCCGAGCGCGATCGCGTTGCCGTAGCTCTTCGACATCTTGCGCCCGTCCAGGCCGGGCAGCTCCGGCGCAGCAGTGATCAGCCCCTCGGGTTCCGGAAACACGGAGCCGTACCGTTCATTGAACCGGCGGGCGATCTGCCGGGCGATCTCCACGTGAGGCAGGTTGTCCTTGCCCACCGGCACCAACGTGCCCTTGCAGAACAGGATGTCGGCCGCCTGATGCACGGGGTAGGTCAGGAGGAGGCCGCTGAGCGCGCGTCCTGCGGCCGCGGCTTCGGCCTTCACCGTCGGGTTGCGGTGCAGTTCGGCCTCGGACACCAGGCTGAGGAACGGCAGCATGAGCTGGTTCAGCTCAGGAACGGCAGAGTGCGTGAAGATCGTCGTCCGCTCCGGGTCGAGACCGGCGGCGAGGTTGTCCTTGATCACACCGTGGACATTCGAGACGATGTCGCCCATCGAATCACGGTCTGTGATCACCTGGTAGTCGGCGACCACGACGAGCGTCTCGACGCCCGCCTGCTGCAGGCGGACCCTTTCGAGGATCGTGCCGAGCAGATGGCCGAGATGAAGTCGGCCGGTCGGCCGTTCACCGGTGAGGATGCGATGTCGTTGCGGGTGTGCGCTGATCTCGGCGCGGAGGGCCGGCATCCGCGCTGCGGTGGCGGAGAAGGAATCCATGTGTTGCTCCTGGGTCAGGGCTGCACGGATGGATCGGTCCGCGATCGCGCGGGCTGCCGTGCAGCGCGCGCGAGTGAATGCGTCCGACTGCTAGTGCAGCCACCACCACGAGAGGGAGGACGAGGAGCGCATGGAACCACCATACGCTCCCCGGCCTCAGCCCCAGGATCACGGGGTGCGGATCCACCCCGTCTGCCGTCGTGCCGCTCCGCCCTCGAGGTCCATCAGACCGAGGATGCTGCGAACCCGCTCCGCGTCCATCCCGCTGCGACGCGCCAGCTCCTGCACATCCCTCGGCGAGCGGGTGCTCAGCGCGTCCAGCAGACGCACTCGGTGCGGATCGGTCGTCGAAGTGCTCGGCAGCGCAGGCGCCGCCTCGGCCCACAGCTCGCGCACTTCCGCGGCGGAGGTGACACAGATGGCATTGAACTCCCTGAGCAGACGGTGGCAGCCTGCGGATGCCGCCGAGCTGATCGGGCCAGGAACAACTCCCAGCGGCCGCCCCAGCTCCGAGGCATGCCCGGCGGTGTTCAGAGTTCCACTGCGCCGCCCGGCTTCGACGACGACCGTCGCGAGGCCGGCGGCCGCGATGAGTCTGTTTCTCTGGAGGAATCTCCACTTCGTGGGGGCGGCCCCGCAGGGGACCTCACTCACCACCGCCCCGCCCGCACGGATCCGCTCGAAGAGCTGCTGATGCCCGGCGGGGTAGCTGCGATCCACTCCCCCGGCCAGGAACGCGACCGTGGTCCCGCCGACACCGAGGGCAGCCCTGTGGGCGGTGCCGTCGATGCCGTAGGCGCCGCCGGACACGACGCACACGCCCGTGGCGGCGAGGTCGCCGGCGAACTCCGCGGCGATGCTCTCGCCGTATCCCGTCGATGCCCGCGCTCCGACGATCGACACCGCTTCTTCCGCGACCAGGGCCGCGCTCGATCCGCGCACCCAGAGCACCAGGGGCGCATGCGGGCCGAGATCCTCGAGCCCCGCGGGCCATTCCGGGTCTTCCGGAAGAAGCATCCGTGCGCCGACCGCGTCCGCATCGCGAAGCGCGTTCACCACCGCACGGGTGTCGGCCCGTGGCATCCAGCGCGCCACCGCGTCGTTCATCGCCGTCGAACCGACCAGTTCGATGGGGGTCCGCAACACGGCATCCGAGAGCGCCTGATCGAGCGCTCCCTGCGGGCCGAGCGCCGCCACAAGAACACCCGCGACACCGTCGCCGGGTTCTGTCAGCACCGACCAGGCTGCGCGGGCCGCGACCTCCACCGGGTCGACGTCGGGTCGCAGCCGTTCCGCCGCTCGCAGCACCTGCTCATCGGCGACCAGGCTCGCCGTGGTCATCGTCCTCATGCCAGAAGTCCTCTCTTCAGAAACAGTGCGCGGCCCACATCGTCGGAGTCCGGGGAGCCACGCCCGGCGAGATCGGCCATCGACCACGCCAAGCGCAGGGTCCGGTCATATCCGCGCAGCGTCAGCCCGCCGCGTTCGAGAGCGCGGTCCAGCGGCATGCGGACGGCGGATGGCAGGCGCAGTGCGCCCTGCCGCATCCGCTCCCCCGGCACCTCGGCGTTGCGCCGCCACGGCGTACCCGCCCACCGCGACGATGCCGCGGCCCGCGCCTGCACGACGCGCTCACGTGCCTGCGCCGTGGTGATCATCGAGCGTTCCGTGGCGGTGACTCGGGAGGCTGCGACCCTCGCGACCTGCAGCTCGATGTCGATCCGGTCGCGCAGCGGCCCTGACAGCTTCGACGAGTACCGTCTGATCGCCATCGGCGGGCAGATGCACTCGGCGCCGCGCACCCCGTAGTTGCCGCACGGGCACGGATTCATCGCCATGATCAGCTGGAACCGCGCCGGGAAGCTCGCGGTGAAGCCGGCGCGGTGCACCTCGATGCGCCCTGACTCCAGCGGCTGCCGCAGCGCGTCCAACGCGGCTCGCTGGAACTCCGGAGCCTCGTCCAGGAACAGTCCGCCCCGGTGAGCGCGCACGATCGCGCCGGGCCGCGCCTGCCGAGATCCGCCGCCCACCAACGAAGCCATGGAAGCCGAGTGATGCGGTGCCTCGAGAGGAGGCGTGCGGTCCAGGGTCAGGACCGGGTCGCCGCACAGCGATCGGATCGCGGCCACCTCGAGCGCCTCCTCGTCGGAGAGCTGCGGGAGGATGCCGGGCAGCCGGCGTGCGAGCATCGTCTTGCCCGCGCCCGGTGGTCCGCTGAGCAGCAGGTGGTGACCGCCCGCCGCCGCGACGATCAGCGCTTCGACGGCGTCATCCTGACCGATCACGTCGGCAAGGTCGAGCAGCTCGGCGTGCACGGCATCCGCCGCATCGACGGTCACCGGTTCGACCACCGGAACCTCGATGTCCGCTCCGTGCATGACCGCCACCTCGGCGAGGGAAGCGGCTCCGTGCACCTCGATGCCGGGCACCAGCCGCGCTTCCTCGGCGTTCGCCACCGGCACGACGACGTGCGAGAAGCCCGCCTGCACCGCGGAGTACACCGCCGGCAGGACACCCGCGACCGGGCGCAGTCGTCCGTCCAGGCCGAGCTCGCCGATGTGCACCACCTGCCTGATCGCGCGTCCTGGCAGCGACCTGCTGGCCGCGAGCGTCGCGACGGCGATGCTCAGATCGAACCCGGATCCGTGCTTGGGCAGGCTCGCCGGCGACAGGTTCACCGTCATCCGGCGCCTCGGCAGATCCAGGCCGACGTTCGCGCAGGCGTTGTGCACGCGCTGGACGGCCTCTCCGAGCGCCTTGTCCGGCAGACCGATGATCTTGAACTCGGGAGTCTGGTTCGAGACGTCGGCCTCCACCTCGACGAGATGGCCGTCCACGCCGGTGAGCGCCACGGCCCAGGTGCGCGCGGTGCTCACAACAGGTCCGTCAGATGCTCGAGCGATGCCGTCGCGGCATCCGCGCCGATGAGGCCGATGGCGTCGAGTCGGATCGTGCGGCGGCGAGCGATCTCGGGGTGCGCCTGCGCCCAGGCGAACGCCAGGCGCCACAGCCGACGACGCTTGCGGTCGTCGATCGCCTCGAACGGATGCCCGTAGCGATCGCTGCGGCGCGTCTTGACCTCGACGACGATCACGCGATCGCCGCGGAGTGCGACGATGTCGACCTCGCCCTGGTCGCACCGCCAGTTGCGGTCCACGACGTCGTAGCCGTTGCTGCGGAGGTACGCCGCTGCTCGCTCTTCACCCGCTCTGCCGAGCTCATCCTTCGCTGCCATGGAGGACAGCATCCTGAAGACGCCGTACGTCCTGGAGGACGGAATCCGCGTCGCCTACGGCGGATCAGGAGAACCTCGAGTCGAGTCGCTCCTGTGGATGACTACTTGCCGTCGAGCGACAGCTCCTCGGGCAGCTCGAACTCGCGACGCTGCAGCTCCTCGACGTTGACGTCCTTGAACGTCAGCACCCGTACCGCCTTCACGAACCGGTCGGCACGGTAGATGTCCCAGACCCAGACATCCGTCATCGAGATCTCGAAGTAGAAGTCGTGCTCGGTGTCGCGACGGACCACGCTGACCTCGTTGGCGAGGTAGAACCGGCGCTCGGTCTCGACGACGTACTGGAACTGCGAGACGACATCGCGGTACTCGCGGAACAGTGCGACCTCTAGCTCGCGGTCGTAGTCGTCGAATGCATCGTCATCCATGATGCTTCCATCCTATGAGGCCTTCGCCGCCGCTGCGGCCCAGGGCCGCTCAGAACAGCGTGGGGGCGTCCGAGATCGCCCAGGACGCCCGATGCCACGACGAGAGCCCGAGCTCGCGGATCGCCGCACGATGCTCGGCGCTCGCGTAGCCCTTGTTGCGCTCCCACTGATAGGCAGGATGCTCCTCGTGCAGCTCGACCATCAGCGTGTCCCTCGCGACCTTCGCGATGACGGACGCGGCGGAGACCGAGGCGCAGTCGCGGTCGGCCTTGATCACGGGCCGGACCTGCAGCCGGGAGGGATGCACAGCCGACACGTAGTCGTGGTTCCCGTCCAGGATCACCAGGGTGCGCTCGCTCACGGCGTCCGTGCCGAGCACCCCGGTGATCGCACGCGAGGCGGCGAGCCCCAGCGCACGCATGATGCCGATCTCGTCGATCTCTGCGGCGCTGGACCATCCCACGTCCGAGGCGACCACCCACGCGGCCGCGCGGGACGCGACATCGGGGCGTCGACGCTCCGTGACCAGCTTCGAGTCGCGCAGCCCCTCCGGCACCCGGCGCCGCGCGCCGGCGGCATCCATCACGGCTGCGCCGACGGCGACGGGCCCGGCCAGCGCTCCGCGGCCCACCTCGTCGAGCGCGATGATGAGGTCGTACTCCTTGAGCAGCGACCTCTCCAGCGTGAGCCGAGGTGCGACGACGGTCATTTCTTCGGCTCTGGCACTCCGGCGTACACGTCGTCCTGCGTGTCGATCAGGCCGAAGCGGTCCAGCGGCCAGGTGAGCAGGAAGGCACGGCCCACGACGTTGTCGAGCGGCACGAACCCGCCACCGGGAAGCTCCTGGTGCGCGCGCGAGTCCTGCGAGCGGGTGCGGTTGTCCCCCATCACCCACAGCGAGTCCTCCGGCACAGTGACATCGAAGGGCGTGTCCGAGGCGCTCTTGTCGCCCGTCGGAAGGTTCAGGTACGACGACTCATCGATCGGGGCGCCGTTGATCGTGATCTGCCCCACCGCGTTGCAGCACACCACGTGGTCGCCGGGCAGTCCGATCAGCCGCTTCACGAGGTGGTCCTGCGAGTCCGACGCGGACAGACCGATGAAGGTCAGGACACCGTCGATCGCCTTGATCAGCGGCGGCTGAGGCGGCTCAGCCGGCATCGGCGGGAGCCAGCCGCCCGGGTCCTTGAACACCACGACGTCGCCGTGGTCGTAGCCGGTCCAGCGGGGCGTGAGTTCGTCGACCAGGATGCGGTCGTTGATCAGCAGCGTGCGCTCCATCGACCCGGAGGGGATGTAGAACGAGCGCACCACGAACGACTTGACGACGAACGACACGAGCGCGGCGATGACGATGATCACCAGCAGATCGCGCAGGAAGACGAGGACGCCGCGACGCCGCTTCGAAGTGGCGGCAGCAGGAGCGGCTTCAGTCGTCATTTCCATCCTTCGCGTCGGGTGCACCGTACGCAGACGGCACTAACAAGGGTCGCACATCCTGACAGGACGAAAGCACCCCGGGACGCGTGTCCCGGGGTGCTTTCAGAAGAGCTGCGATCAGTTGTCGCGCTTCTCCTTGATCTTGGCCTTCTTGCCGCGCAGGTTGCGCAGGTAGTACAGCTTCGCGCGGCGCACGTCACCGCGGGTGACGACCTCGATGTGGTCGATCACCGGCGAGTGCACCGGGAAGGTGCGCTCGACGCCCACCTGGAAGCTGATCTTGCGGACCGTGAAGGTCTCGCGCACGCCGTCGCCCTGGCGGCCGATGACGACGCCCTTGAAGACCTGGACGCGGGAGCGGGTGCCCTCGGTGATGTTCACGTGCACGTTGACCGTGTCACCGGGGAAGAATTCGGGAATGTCGCTACGGAGCGAAGCCGCGTCGACGGCGTCGAGGATCTGCATGATCGTCTCTCTCTGCACTCGCCACAGGTCGGATGCATCTAGGAAGGAATACGTTGATGTGTGTCGAACGGCGCACAAGGCGTCCGCGGGCTCCCCTGAGGCAGAGCCGGGTCACGGCACGAGAATCTATTCTGCCATGGATCGCCGAACCGGCAAAAACGAGTCAGTCCCTGTGGTCGTTCTCCTGCACGATGATCACGTCGGGCTCGCTCGCGCTGCGCGCGCCCGGCGTGACGGTCGACCAGGTCGCCGTCTCGCGGATGCTGAAGCCGCTGCCCTTCGCCTCGCTCCAGAGCTGCCAGAGCTGAAGCCAGAACAGCGCGAGCCATGCGGCGATCGCGCCGGTCAGCAGCCATCCGAAGCCGCCGTCGGGGAAGAACCCGACCGCGATCGTGAGCGCATGCCAGACGCCGAAGCCCAGCACATCCCACCACGAGACGGCCCGCTCCGCCCGCACCGACGGACGCGCGCGGGTGAGCAGGGTGAGCACGATCTCGCCGACGAGCACCGAAGGCGCCGCGATGAGGATCACCCAGAGGAAGGCCCATCCCCCGGACTGGAAGACGCCCCAGCCGATCAGCAGCCACAGCGGCAGCACGATCGCCGCCGGGAAGAGCCACCGGAAGAACGCGCTGCGAAGCCACATACTCCGATGGTACGGCCGCGAAAGGTCGCGCGGCGCTCCGTTCGCTGTGAGCATCGTGACATATGAATCGGGGAGAATGGATGCCGGGCATCCTGACGATGTCCGGAGAAGGGACACCCCGATGATCGAACTGCGCACCCCCGCCGAGATCGATGAGATGCGCGCCGCCGGCCGTTTCGTGGCCGAGACGCTCGCGACGCTGCGCGACGAGACCAAGGTCGGCACCAATCTGCTGGCCATCGACCGCCGCGCCCACGACCTCATCCGCAAGGCCGGTGCGGAGTCCTGCTACATCGACTACGCGCCGTCGTTCGGAAACGGCCCGTTCGGCAAGGTCATCTGCACGTCCATCAACGACGCCGTCCTGCACGGCCTCCCGCACGACTACGTCCTCCGCGACGGCGACCTCGTCTCCCTCGATTTCGCCGTGTCCGTCGACGGCTGGGTCGCCGACTCCGCGGTTTCCTTCGTCGTGGGCACCGCGCGCGAGGAGGACCTGCGCCTGATCGACACCACCGAGCGCGCACTGGACGCTGCGATAGCCGCGGCCACCGTCGGCAACCGGATCGGCGACATCTCCGCGTCGATCGCCGAGGTCGCGTACGGCGAGGGCTACTCGATCAACACCGACTTCGGGGGCCATGGGGTCGGCCGCATCATGCACGGCGACCCGCACGTGCCCAACGACGGCCGCGCCGGACGCGGCTTCCCGCTGCGCGACGGTCTGGTCATGGCGCTCGAGCCGTGGTTCCTCGCGACCACCGACGAGCTCGTCACCGACCCGGACGGATGGACGCTGCGCAGCGCGGACGGCTCGCGCGGTGCGCACTCCGAGCACACCGTCGCGATCACCTCCGACGGTCCGATCATCCTCACCGACCGCAGCTTCCTCGGCGTCGACTGACTCCTGCGGCACGTCGGCAGCCGGGAATGCAGCGGCTGAAGACGCAGCCGCCGCTCAGCGCGCGCGTTCCCAGTCCGCGATGCCGCCGGGGACCGCGGTGAAGAGCGGATGCGGCTCCGGTGTGCCCACGGACGACCACCGCACCTGCAGCTCCGGGCTGCGCTGAGCGAACTTGCCCATCAGATGGCGCCACTCGGCGTCCAGCTGACCCGAGGTCACCTCGATGCTGCCGTCGCTCCCGCCGGGCAGGTCGATGCGCGCGCGGTCGAAGCGGTAGCCGCGCGCATCCGCCTCGTCGGCGACCGCGGACAGGAACATCCCGATAGCGGCGAGGGGCTCCGGTCGGTCTCGGAATCGGTCCAGCTGCGGGTGATTCCGGTAGCCCGCGGTTCTCCCCGCGAGCACCGCCTGTGCAAGCAGCGCCTCACGCCAGCACGCCACAAGCGCCTGGCGGTCCAGATATCGCGGATGCGGCGACCAGAGCCTCATGAGGTCCGCCCGAGGAATCCACTGCGAGCCTGCTTCGCCGACGTCTGAAGTGCCATGCTCCCGACGTTATCAATGAGATCGCCCCGGCCCGCTCCCAGGCCGCTCAGAAGCGGGCGGCCTAGGCTCGCACGGGACAGCAGCCCGATGGAAGCCGAGGGGACGCCAGCAGATGACGACCGAATCGACGGCCGCCGACGGATCCTGGCTGGGCTGGCTGATCGATGCCGTCGTGTCGTTGATGGATGTCATCGGTCCGGTCGGCGCGGGGATCGCGATCGCATTGGAGAACCTGTTCCCGCCGCTGCCCAGCGAGGCGATCCTGCCCATGGCGGGACTTGCGGCCCATCAGGGCGCCTTCGCGCTCTGGGAGGCGATCGTGTGGACGACGCTCGGGTCCCTCGTCGGCGCGATGGCGCTGTACGGCCTGGGGGCCTGGCTCGGCCTTACCCGGTTGCGTCGCATCGCGGATCGGATGCCGCTGATCTCAGTCGGAGACGTGGATCGGACGGTCGCCTGGTTTCAGCGACACGGCGGCAAGGCGGTGTTCCTCGGCCGGTTCATCCCCATCTTCCGCAGTCTTATCTCGATCCCAGCCGGGGTCCTGAGGATGCCGCTGCCCCGATTCGCACTGCTCACCGTCGCGGGCAGCCTGATCTGGAACACCGTGTTCATCCTGTGCGGATGGTTCCTCGGCAGCGGCTGGCACGTGGTCGAGCAATATGTGGACGTAGCGCAGAACGTCGTGATCGGCGCGGTAGCCATCGCCGTGACGGTCTTCATCGTGCTCCGTCTCCGACGCCCCCGTACCGAGCGGACAGCGCGACATGCGTCCGCGTCGGACGCCCGGACGGGCGAGGTCCCGCTGTCCAGCGAGCTCTGACCGGGCGGTTCGCTCAGCCGTCGAGCAGGTCGGGACGTCGGGCGCGGGTCCGCTCGATCTGCTGCTCGCGCCGCCAGGCGGCGATGGCGCCGTGGTTGCCGCTGAGCAGGATGTCGGGCACCGACCGCTCACGCCAGATCGACGGCTTGGTGTACGACGGGTACTCGAGAAGCCCGTCCTCGTGCGACTCCTCGACCAGGCTCTCTGGGTTGCCGACGACGCCGGGGATGAGCCGACCGATCGCCTCGGTCATCGCCATGACAGCGACTTCGCCGCCGTTGAGCACGTAGTCGCCGAGGCTGATCAGACGCACTTCGCCGAGCGAGGCGGCGTACTCGAAGACCCGCTCGTCGATGCCCTCGTAGCGGCCGCAGCCGAAGATCAGGTGCTCGCGCGTGGCGAGATCGCGGGCGGTCGCCTGCGTGAACACCTCGCCCGCCGGTGAGGGGAAGATGATGGTCGGCCGCTCAGCGGTTCCTGAGCCAGCGGAGCGAGACGAAGGGCGCTCAGGAACCGAGGAAGAAGCGAGCTCATCGAGCGCAGCACCCCAGGGCTCCGGCTTCATGACCATGCCCGCTCCCCCGCCGTACGGAGTGTCATCCACGGTGCGGTGCCGGTCGTGCGTCCAATCGCGCAGGTCGTGCACCTGAAGGTCGAGGATGCCGGCATCCTGCGCCTTGCCGAGCAGTGAGAGCGTCAGGCCGTCGAAGTACGACGGGAAGATCGAGACGACGTCGATGCGCATGATCGCGTCACTCGGCGGCGGAGCCGCCGTCAGCGTTCGTCTCGGCGGCCGCATCCGCGGTCGGGAGCTCCTCGAAGAGTCCGGGCGGCGGGGTGACGACGATGCGCCCGGCGGCGACGTCGACGGTCGGCACGATCGCCTTGACGAACGGCACCATGACCTCGCGGTCCGCTGCCTTGACGATCAGCAGGTCCTGCGCGGGCATGTGCTCGATGCGCACGACGCGGCCGATGACCTGGTCATCACGCACGACGTCGAGACCGGCGAGCTGGTGGTCGTACCAGGCGTCGTCCTCGACCTCGTCGGGGTCCTGATCGATCCAGAGAATGGCACGCACGAGCGATTCGGCGGCGTCACGGTCCTCGACATCGTCGAAGAAGACGACGGAGCTGCCGTTCATGACGCGGTACTCGCGCACAGTGAGGGTCTTGCCGTGCCAGACGGAGGCCTCCGGCACCTGCAGGGTGAACTCGGCGCCGCGGACGAAGCGGCGGGCCGGGTCATCGGTGTAGAGCTCGAGCTTGAGCCCGCCCTTGAGACCGTGGGCCTTCAGCAGGCGTCCGACGCGGAGCTGATTGCGTTCCTGAGCCACGTCAGTCGTCCGCGACGTCGACGCGGACACGACGGCCGTCGGCGAGAGCTGCGATCAGCGTACGCAGCGCCTTGGCGGTGCGGCCGCCGCGCCCGATCACGCGACCACGGTCATCCGGGTGCACGTGCACCTCGAGGAGGTCGCCACGGGACGACGCGGATGCGGTGATGCGGACATCGTCCGGGTGATCGACGATCCCCTTGACGACGTGTTCGAGCGCGGCGGCGAGCACAGCGGATTACTCTGCGTCGGCAGCGGCCTCGGCCGCGTCCTCGGCGGGAGCCTCAGCGGGCTCCTCGGCCTTCTTCTCGGCCTTGGGCTTGATGACCGACTTCTTGGAGGAGTCGGCCTCGAAGGCCTTCTTCTCGTCGGCGACCTTGAGGGTGGACTTCGCGTCCTTGTCACCCTTGAACTTGCCCCAGTCACCGGTGATCTTGAGGATGGCGGCGACCTGCTCGGTCGGCTGAGCGCCGACGGAGAGCCAGTACTGCGCACGCTCGGAGTCGACCTCGATGAACGAGGGCTCCTCGGTGGGGTGGTACTTGCCGATCTCCTCGATCACGCGACCGTCGCGCTTGGTGCGCGAGTCGGCGACGACGATGCGGTAGTACGGCGCACGGATCTTGCCGAAGCGCTTGAGACGAATCTTGACAGACACGATTCTCCTGAATGGTGTGGAAGGAAGACGAACCGGTCACCTGGAGCGTGGGGTGCACACCCGGTGGAAGCTCTGAATGGGGGATGGCGCGCTGGATAGAGGGTCGAGCACGTCGTCCGACCCTCTATTCTGCCAGATCACGGCGCCTGTCGCGAACCGTCACAGAGGCGCGTGTCGGAGCATCCCTGCATGTCAGACTGTGCTCGTGACGATCGCCTTCGCCGATTCCGCACGCTCGACGGTCGGTGTCGAGTGGGAGGTCATGCTCGCCGACCCGAACACCGGCGATCTGGTGGGCCGCGCGCCCGAACTGCTCGACGCCCTCGAGGCAGCGACCGCCACCAGCCGGCACACCGTCACCGGCGAGCTGCTCACGAACACCGTCGAAGTGACCAGCGGTGTCGGCGCCACGGTCGCCGAGGCCATCGGCGACATCTCGGCTGCCATCCGCGAGGTCCGTGCGGCCACGGATCCGGCCGGCATCGAGCTGCTCTCCGCCGGGAGCCACCCGTTCGCGCAGTGGTACGACCAGCGGGTGACGGACAAGACGCGGTACCACTCGCTCATCGAGCGCACCCAGTGGTGGGGTCGCAACATGATGATCTGGGGCATCCATGTGCACGTCGGCGTCGAGGATCGCGACAAGGTTCTGCCGCTCGTGGGCGCGCTGAGCGCCTATCTGCCGCACATGCAGGCGCTGGCGGCCTCCAGTCCGTTCTGGGCGGGCGAGCGCACCGGCTACGCCTCCAATCGCGCCCTCGTCTTCCAGCAGCTGCCGACTGCGGGGCTCCCCTGGCCGCTGCGCACCTGGGCCGAGTACGAGGGATACCTCGACGACATGGTGCGCACCGGCGTCATGTCGGACGCGACCGAGGTGCGATGGGACATCAGACCCGCGCCGCGCTGGGGCACGATCGAGGTGCGCGCCTGCGATGGCATGTCCACGCTGCGCGAGCTCGCCGCCATCGCCGCGCTCACCCAGGTGCTGGTCGAGCACCTCTCCCGCCGGCTGGACGACGGCGAGACGCTGCCCGTGCTGCAGCCCTGGTACCACCGCGAGAACAAGTGGCGCACGGCACGATACGGACTGGATGCCACGGTCATCGTCGATGCTTCAGGGGCGCAACGCCCGGTGCGCGAGCATCTGGTCGAGCTGCTCGAAACACTCGCGCCGGTCGCCGTCGATCTGCGCTGCGGCGCGGAGTTCGCGCGGGTCGGCTCGATCCTCGACACAGGGGCGAGCTACCAGCGGCAGCTCGCCGTCGCTGACAGGACCGGCGGAGACCTCCGGAAGGTGGTCCAACACCTGATCGACGAGTTCCGCATCGGACCGCACCACCACCTGAGCTGAAGGAGCACCCCCATGCCCGACCACGTGATCGCGATCGATCAGGGCACGACGTCGAGCCGCGCCATCATCTTCGATCGTGCCGGACGGATCGTCTCGTCCGGCCAGAAGGAGCACCGGCAGATCCTCCCCCAGGCAGGCTGGGTGGAGCACGATCCCGCGGAGATCTGGCACAACGTGCAGGAGGTCATCGGACTCGCGCTCACGCGGGCGCACCTGACCCGACACGATATCGCGGGTGTCGGCATCACCAACCAGCGCGAGACCGCGGTGGTGTGGGACCGCACCACCGGCAAGCCGGTGTACAACGCGATCGTCTGGCAGGACACCCGAACGCAGGACATCGTCGAACGTCTCGCGGGCTCCGTGGGCGTCGATCGGTTCAAGCAGATCGTCGGCCTGCCTCTCGCCACCTACTTCTCCGGCACGAAGATCGTCTGGATCCTGGAGAACGTCGAGGGCGCACGGGCCAGGGCCGAAGCCGGCGACCTGCTGTTCGGCACGACCGACACCTGGGTGCTGTGGAACCTCACCGGCGGCGTCAACGGCGGCGTGCACGCGACGGATGTCACCAACGCGTCCCGCACCTTGTTCATGGACCTCGAGACCCTGGACTGGAGCGACGACATCCTCGCCGAGTTCGGCGTGCCGCGGTCGATGCTGCCGAGCATCCGCTCCTCCTCCGAGGTGTACGGCACAGCCGAGACGCACTCGCTGCTGCGTGAGACGCCGATCTCGGGCATCCTCGGAGACCAGCAGGCCGCCACGTTCGGCCAGGCCGCGTTCGCGACAGGTGAGAGCAAGAACACCTACGGCACCGGCTGCTTCCTGATCGTCAACACCGGCGAGGAGATCGTGCACTCGTCGAACGGGCTGCTCACCACCGTGGGCTACAAGCTCGGCGATGCGCCCGCCCACTACGCCCTCGAGGGGTCCATCGCGGTGACCGGGTCGCTCATCCAGTGGCTGCGCGATCAGCTCGGCATCATCAAGTCGGCCGCGGAGGTCGAGACTCTCGCGGCGGCCGTCGAGGACAACGGCGGTGTGCACATCGTGCCGGCGTTCTCGGGGCTGTTCGCACCCTATTGGCGGCCCGATGCCCGCGGCGCGATCGTGGGCCTCACCCGCTTCTCGAACAGGAACCACTTCGCCCGCGCCGCCCTCGAGTCCGTGGCGTTCCAGACGCGCGACGTGCTCGACGCGGTGAACAGCGACACCGACGCCGCTTTGAGGGAGTTGAAGGTCGACGGAGGCATGGTCGCCAATGACGCCCTCATGCAGTTCCAGGCCGACATCCTCGGCGTGCCGGTCGTGCGTCCCGTGATCGCCGAGACGACGGCCCTCGGCGCAGCCTATGCCGCAGGTCTGGCCGTCGGCTTCTGGAACGGACTCGACGACCTCACCGCGAACTGGCGCGAGGACAGGCGCTGGAGCCCGGCGATGGATGAAGCCGAGCGCGAGCGGAGGCTGCGACTCTGGCACAAGGCCGTCGAGAAGTCGATGGACTGGGTGGACGACGACGTGCGCTGAGTGATCCGCGCCGACGTCGGCCCCGGATGCGAGGATGGAGGAGACGAATCCGGGGAGGGACCGCCGTGGCCACGAGCGAGCGCACAGATGTCCGAGCAGCACGAGAGGCCGGGCGTGCGAGCGTCCTGATAATCGGCGGCGGCATAAACGGCATCTCCACCTTCCGCGACCTCGCCCTGCAGGGTGTCGACACGCTGCTCGTGGAGCGTGAGGACTTCGCATCGGGGGCGTCCTCGGCGTCCAGCCACATGATCCACGGCGGCATCCGCTATCTCGAGAACGGCGAGTTCCGACTCGTGAAGGAGTCGGTGCAGGAGCGCAACGACCTGCTCAAGACCGCTCCGCACTATGTGAGACCGCTCGAGACGACGATCCCCATCTACTCGACGTTCTCCGGCATCCTCACGGCGCCGTTCCGGTTCCTCTTCCATGGTTCCGGTAAGCCGCGCGAGCGCGGCGCGCTCCTGATCAAGACGGGGCTGACGATCTACGACACGTTCTCGAGGGACGGCGGCACGGTGCCGAGGCACCGGTTCCACGGGCGCCGAAAGTCGCTGGCGGCACTCCCCCATCTGAATCCCCGGGTGAAGTACACGGCGACCTATTACGACGCCTCCGCCCACGACCCGGAGCGACTCGCGCTGGATGTGCTGCGCGACGGCGAGAAGGCCGGTGGCCGCGCCCTGAACCACGTCGAGGCGATCGGCCTGGACTCCGACGGCGTGCTGCTGCGCGACCGGGAGTCCGGCGAGCAGTTCCGCATCATCGCCGACGTGGTGGTGAACGCCTCAGGACCGTGGACCGACCTCACCAACGCCGCCCTCGGCACGGACACGGCGTTCATGGGTGGCACGAAGGGCTCGCACATCGTTCTCGACCACCCCGAACTGATGGCCGCCACCGGTGGACGGGAGATCTTCTTCGAGCACTCGGACGGCCGCATCGTGCTGATCTATCCGCTCAAGGGCAAGGTGCTCGTCGGCACCACCGACATCGAAGCCGACCCTCGAGAGCCGGCCGTGTGCACTGAGGAGGAGATCGACTACTTCTTCGATCTGATCGGACATGTGTTCCCGACGATTCCCGTGGATCGCTCCCAGATCGTCTATCGGTTCTCCGGCATCCGCCCGCTGCCGCACCACGATGACACCGCTCCCGGTTTCGTGTCGCGCGACTACCGGATCGAACGGCGCAGGGATGCCGGGCTCCCGCCGGTGCTCAGTCTGGTCGGCGGCAAGTGGACCACGTTCCGCGCCCTCGGGGAGTCGCTTGCCGATCGTGTGCTCGCCGAGCTCGGCCGCCCGAGGGTGACCAGGACCAAGGGTGTGCGCATCGGCGGTGGCAACGGGTATCCCCGCACGCCGCGGCGCACCGTGGAATGGCTCCGGCAGAACGTCGGCGACACCGCACGGGGGCGGGTGCTGTTCGTCCGGTACGGCACGCGCGCGGCGAACGTCGCCGCGTACCTCGCCGACGGGCATGACGAGCCGTTGCTCGGCGACCAGCTGTCCACGCGCGAGCTGCTCTGGATGATCGAGAAGGAGCACGCCCGCCGTGTCTCCGACGTGCTGTTCCGCCGCACGAACCTGGTGTTCACGGGCGACGCGGATGCCGCGACCGTGCGCACCGTCGCAGAGGCGATGGCCGCCGTGCTCGGCTGGGATGCCGAGAAGACGGACGTCGAGGTCGAGGAGACGATCAGGTCGCTTCGAGAGCAGCACGGTGTCGATCTCGATGCGGGCGCGGCGGTCGCCGACCGCTGAGCGAGAAGGACAAGACGAAACGCCCCGCGTGTCCGCGGGGCGTTTCGTGTCCTGGCTGAGACTCAGCCCTTTCCGAACAGCTTCTGGATCTCGGCCATGTCGGCCTCGCTCGGCGCCTTCTGGCCGCCGAGGCCGAAGCCGGAACCGGTCGCCTCGGCGGGTGCGACGCCCACGCCGGCGTTCTCGGCGGCGCGCTTGGCGGGGTTGCCCGACCGCGATCCGCTCTTTCCCTTGGCGCTCTTCTTACCGCGCTTGGCGGATGCACCGGGCTTGCCCATCGGGCCCATGCCGGGAATCTGCGGGGTTCCGCCGCGGGCGACCGTCTTCATCATCTTCGCGGCCTGCTCGAAGCGCTGCACGAGCTGATTGACGTCGGTCACGGTCATGCCGGAACCGCGCGCGATGCGCAGGCGACGCGAGCCGTTGAGCAGCTTGGTGTTGCGGCGCTCGGCGGGAGTCATCGAGCGGATGATCGCCTCGGTGCGGTCGATCTCGCGCTCGTCGAAGTCGTCGAGCTGCTGCTTCATCTGCCCCATACCCGGCAGCATGCCGAGCATCTTCTTCATCGAGCCCATCTTGCGCATCTGCTGCATCTGCTCGAGGAAGTCCTCGAGCGTGAAGGCCTCGTTCGCGAGCTTCTCGGCGACCTTCATCGCCTCGGCCTCGTCGAATGCGGACTGCGCCTGCTCGATCAGGGTGAGGATGTCACCGAGATCGAGGATGCGGCTCGCCATGCGGTCGGGGTGGAACTGCTCGAGGTCGTCGAGGTTCTCGCCGGTGGAGGCGAAGATGATCGGGCGGCCGGTGATCGAGGCTACCGAGAGCGCGGCGCCGCCTCGAGCGTCGCCGTCGAGCTTGGAGAGCACGACGCCGGTGAAGTCGACACCGTCCTGGAAGGCCTTCGCGGTGTTCACCGCGTCCTGACCGATCATCGCGTCGATGACGAACAGCACCTCGTCGGGATTCGTCGCCTTGCGGATGTCGCCGGCCTGCTTCATCAGCTCGGCATCGACACCGAGGCGGCCGGCGGTGTCGATGATCACCACGTCGTGCTGAGTGCGGCGGGCGTGCTCCACGCCGTCCTTCGCGACCTTCACCGGGTCGCCGATGCCGTTGCCCGGCTCCGGCGCATAGATCGCCGCTCCGGCCTGCTCGGCCACGACGGTCAGCTGGGTCACCGCGTTCGGGCGCTGCAGGTCGCACGCGACCAGGAGCGGGGTGTGGCCCTCGCCCTGCAGCTGCTTGGCCAGCTTGCCCGCGAACGTCGTCTTGCCCGAACCCTGCAGGCCCGCGAGCATGATCACGGTCGGCGGAGTCTTCGCGAACTCGAGCCGGCGCTGCTGACCACCGAGGATCGCGATGAGCTCCTCGTTGACGATCTGAACCACCTGCTGGGCGGGGTTCAGCGCCTTGTTCACCTCATCGCCGAGGGCGCGCTCGCGCACCTTCGCCGTGAAGTCCTTGACGACGGGGAGCGCGACATCGGCGTCGAGCAGGGCGCGACGGATCTCGCGGACGGTGCCGTCGACGTCGGCGGGGCTGAGCTTGCCCTTCGTGCGCAGGTTGCGGAAGGTCTCGGTCAGCCGATCGGAGAGCGTGCCAAAGGTAGCCATGATGCCTCAAGTTTACGGGAGCGGAGGGGTCCTTCTCGGCGCGTGGGAAGACCGCAAGTCCAGACCGGGAACATCTCACAAAGGAGATAAACTCCTTTGCGATCAGAATCAGAACACCATAAACGAGCCACTCGCATCTCACGACCGGTATATTCGCTCTCATGACGATCGCAGACCTTCCCGCCGGAACGACGACCAGCGACGATTCCGGCACGGGCGAGCCGCTTCAGTACACCGCCGCCCGCCTGATCCGCGATGCACGGCAGACGCAGGACCTCACCCAGGCGCAGCTCGCCGCTCGCGTCGGCACGAGCCAGAGTGCGATCAACCGCATCGAACGGGGAGGCCAGAACCTCACCCTCGAACTGCTCGCACGGATCAACGCGGCGCTCGGCAACGAGATCCTCACGCTCGGCCAACCGCGCACGGCGGAGCACATCCGCGTCGACGGCGGGCGTCGACTCTCGGGCTCGATCGCCGTGAAGTCGAGCAAGAACGGCGCGGTCGCACTCCTCTGTGCGAGTCTGCTGAACAGGGGTCGCACGACCCTGCACGGCGTGGCGCGCATCGTCGAGGTCGATCGCATCATCGATGTCCTGCGCAGCATGGGCGTCTCCGCAGTCTGGTCCGAGAACGGCGAGGATCTCGAGATCCGCGCGCCTCGCGATCTCGACCTGCGATCCATCGACGAGGATGCCGGGCGTCGCACCCGCAGTGTGCTCATGTTCCTCGGTCCTCTGATCGGACGTCACGAGTCGTTCTCACTCCCCTACGCCGGCGGATGCGACCTCGGCACACGCTCGGTGGAACCGCACATGATCGCGCTGCGTCATTTCGGCCTCTCCGTCGAGGCGACGTCCGGGTGGTACGCCGCCAGGGTGTCGGACGTCGACGAGTCGGAGCTGCGGATCGTCCTCACCGAGCGCGGCGACACCGTCACGGAGAATGCCATCATGGCGGCGGCAGGGCGGGACGGCATCACCGTGATCCGCAACGCGAGCCCCAACTACATGGTCCAGGACCTCTGCTTCTACCTCGAGCTGCTCGGCATCCGGATCGAGGGGATCGGCACGACCACGCTCCGCATCCATGGCCGACGCGATGTGGACGCCGACGTCGACTACTGGCCGAGTGAGGACCCGGTCGAGGCGATGACGCTGATCACCGCCGGCGTTGTCACCGGGTCCGAGATCACCGTCTCGCGCGTTCCGATCGAGTTCATGGAGATCGAGCTGAGCGTCCTCGGCGAAATGGGACTCCGCTACGACGTCTCCCCTGAGTACGCCGCCGCCAACGGCCGCACTCGCCTCGTGGACATCACCGTCCATCCCTCAGCACTGCGTGCGCCGGCCGACAAGATCCACTCGATGCCGTTCCCCGGGATCAACATCGACAATCTCCCGTTCTTCACCGTCATCGGCGCCTGCGCGACCGGGACCACGCTGATCCACGACTGGGTGTATGAGGGGCGCGCGATCCACCTGACCGACCTCACCCGGCTGGGCGCCGACATCCGACTGCGCGATCCGCATCGTCTCGACGTCACGGGACCGACGCACTGGTCGGCCGCCGATGTCATCTGCCCGCCCGCGCTGCGCCCGGCCGTCGTGATCCTGCTGGCCATGCTGGCCTCCAAGGGCACGAGCGTCCTGCGCAACATCGCCGTCATCGAGCGCGGCTACGAGGACCTGTGGTCGCGGCTGAACTCGATCGGCGCCTCGATCACACCGTTCCGGGACTGACCTCCGTCACGGGAGCCCAGCCTCGGGGCGCGGTGCCGCGCAACCGCTCCTTCGCGCGCCGGTGACGCGCACGCGGCGCACTCCCGCTATGCCCAGGGCAGATCGTGGATGCACCGCAGTGCGGCGTCGAACTGCGCTTCGAGCGATGCCTGCCCTGCTCCCTGCTCGGCCCAGACCCTGATCGAGGACAGCACCGCGGCGGCGCAGGCTGCGCCGAGGATGTCGGCCGGGATCTCCTCGACGCCGGATGCGCGTGCCGCCGACGCGACCGCAGACGCGAGCCGGCCGTGCCGGACTCCGCGGTCACGCTGCAGCTCGGCCTCGAGCCCCATGGCCGCCTCGTTGCGGATGGCGAGTGCCAGCGGGTCAGGGGCGAAGTCCTTGATCACGTGCCTCAGTGCCTCCCGGACGGTCGGCCCCGTGGCATCCGTTCCCAGCGCCGCCAGGGCGACGAGCGCGTCGTCGATGCGCGCGTCGAGGCCGGACCACAGCACGTCGCTCTTGGACGAGAAGTAGTTGAAGAAGCTGGAGCGGCTCACGCCGGCGCGCTGGGTGATGTCGGCCACCGAGGTCGCGTCATATCCCTGCTCGAGGAACAGCTCGCATGCGGCCTCCGCAAGCGTCTCCCTCGAAGATGCCCGAGGGCGGCCTGCTCGCGACGGTGAATCCATGTGCCACAGCGTATCGGTGCGCCCGGCTCACCGAACGGCTGTATTCTTGGACGCGATCCAATAACCGTGACCCGATGGAGCGCACACATGCTCGACATCCAGATCGCCGGACTCGACCCCGAGTTCGTCCCCTACCTCGACGGATGGGAGCTGCAGCGCAGCGTGCACCATGACGTCGTCGCGGGCGACCGGCCAGACACCCTGCTCCTGCTCGAGCACGAGGCGGTCTACACCGCCGGCAAGCGCACCGAGCCGCAGGAGCGTCCGCAGGACGGCACCCCTGTGGTCGACGTCGACCGCGGCGGCAAGATCACCTGGCACGGTCCAGGTCAGCTGGTCGGCTACCCGATCGTGCGTCTGCCCGAGCCGATGGACGTCGTCGCGCACGTGCGCCGCATGGAGCGTCTGCTGATCAGCATCCTGCAGCCGCTCGGCGTGGACGGCTACCAGGTCGAGGGCCGGAGCGGCGTGTGGGTGCGCCGCCCGCTCAGCGAGGACAAGGTCGCCGCGATCGGCGTGCGCGTCCAGCAGGGCGTGACGATGCATGGCTTCGCGATCAACTGCGACAACACGCTCGCCGGCTTCCGCGGCATCATCCCGTGCGGGATCACGGATGCCGGGGTCACGACCGTCAGCGAGGTCACGGGGCGCGACGTGTCGCCGGCCGACATCGTGCACGCCGTCTCCGACGCCTTCGCCGCCGAGTACGCGACGGAGGTCGCCGCATGAGCGCCGCGCCGGAGGGACGCAAGCTGCTTCGTCTCGAGGTCCGCAACGCCGAGACCCCCATCGAGCGGAAGCCGGAATGGATCCGCACCAAGGCGAAGATGGGCCCGGAGTACCAGGCGCTGCAGTCGCTGGTGAAGACCGAGGATCTGCACACCGTCTGCCAGGAGGCCGGCTGCCCGAACATCTTCGAATGCTGGGAGGACCGCGAGGCCACCTTCCTCATCGGTGGCTCGCAGTGCACGCGCCGGTGCGACTTCTGCCAGATCGACACGGGCAAGCCCGACGACTACGACACCGACGAGCCCCGCCGCGTCGCGGAGAGCGTGCAGCGGATGGGCCTGCGTTACGCCACCGTCACCAGCGTCGCGCGTGACGACCTGCCCGACACCGGCGCATGGCTGAACGCCGAGACCGTGCGGCAGATCCACGCAATGAACCCGAACACCGGCGTCGAGCTGCTCGCCAACGAGCACAACGCCGACCCGGCATTCCTCGGCCAGATCTTCGACGCCCGCCCCGAGGTGTTCGCGCACAACGTCGAGACCGTGCCGCGCATCTTCAAGCGCATCCGCCCCGCGTTCAAGTACGAGCGCTCGCTGAACGTGATCACGCAGGGACACGAGGCGGGCCTCATCACGAAGTCGAACCTCATCCTCGGCATGGGTGAGGAGCCGGAGGAGGTGGTGCAGGCTCTGCAGGACCTGCACGACGCCGGATGCGACATCATCACGATCACGCAGTATCTGCGCCCCTCGCCCCGTCACCTGCCCGTGGCGCGCTGGGTCAAGCCCGACGAGTTCGTCGAGTTCAAGGCCGAGGCCGAGCGGATCGGGTTCCTGGGCATCCTCGCCGGTCCGCTGGTGCGCTCGTCGTACCGCGCCGGACGCCTGTGGGCGCAGTCGATGATCTCGAAGGGCCGGGAGATCCCGCCGCACCTCGCGCACATCGCGGAGA
The DNA here is from genome assembly GCF_042799915.1 of Microbacterium sp. NPDC057659. Lineage (NCBI taxonomy): Bacteria > Bacillati > Actinomycetota > Actinomycetes > Micrococcales > Microbacteriaceae > Microbacterium > Microbacterium sp. NPDC057659. The sequence continues at coordinate 650,591 of NZ_JBHVHU010000001.1, forward strand.
GCGCCGACCTGGGCTTCGCGCAGGCGGTCTAGGAAGGCGCCGCGTCGCCCCGGAACGGACGCGCTCGGGGGGGGGGGCACTCGCCCGGAGGCTCGGGGCGGCGCGGAGCGACGGCCGGAGTGGGCGTGGGGATCAGTCGCCGCTCATCACCGACAGCACCGAGCCGTCGGAGGCGAGGTTCACCAGCAGTACGTCATCCGCGCCGCCGGCGTCGAGCATGTACTCCAGCACGGCGAACGGATCATTGCCGCCGTGCTCGTCGACGAGCAGCGTCATGCTGACCAGCGTGAGCGAACGGATGATGTCGACCGCATCATCGCCCGAGACGTCGACGAGCACCTCGGCGAGCTGATCGCCGAACTCCTCCTGTTGCTGCAGGATGTACTCGGTCACCTCGCTGGTGCGGTCGTCCAGTTCGGAGAGCATCGAGCGGCGCGCGGTGGCATCCACATCCTCGAGCCCGCTGATGAGTGCCGCGGCGATGTCCAGGGCGTCGATCGACACGTCGTCCTGGTCCGGTGCAGTGAGATCGACGGTGACCGACTGGTCGCCGAGGTCGACTCGCTCCGACCAGAAGATCGACCCGTCCGGCCCCGAGGACAGCAGTCCGAAGTAGTCGTGTTCGATCGCCATATCGCTATGCAACCAGCCTTGTGCGTGTTGCGCCAGCCCGACGCGCCAGTGTTGCGGCTGAGTTCGGATCAGGCGCCGACGAGCGACTGCACGAACACGTGCGGGGTGAAGCCAGTGAGGTCATCGATGCCCTCGCCCTGACCGAGCAGCTTCACTGGGATGCCGGTGCGTTCCTGCACAGCGAGCACGAACCCGCCCTTCGCGGAGCCGTCCAGCTTGGTGATCACGAGCCCGGTGACGCCGGCGTGCTGCAGGAACGACTCGGCCTGCATCACGCCGTTCTGTCCGGTCGTGGCGTCCAGCACGAGCAGCACCTCGCTGATCGGCGCCTGCTTCTCGACGACGCGCTTGATCTTGCCCAGCTCGTCCATCAGGCCGCCCTTGGTGTGCAGGCGGCCCGCGGTGTCGATGATCGCGATCTCGATGCCGTTCTGCTTCGCGTAGTCGACGGTCTGGAAGGCGACCGACGCCGGGTCCTGCCCCTGCTGCTCCGGCCGCACGATCGCCGCGCCGGCGCGCTGCGCCCACGTCGCGAGCTGATCCACCGCCGCCGCGCGGAAAGTGTCGGCAGCTCCGACCACCACGCTGCGCTGGTAGCCGCGCAGGAACTTGGTGAACTTGCCGATCGTCGTCGTCTTGCCGACGCCGTTCACGCCGACGACCAGCACCACCGCCGGGCGTTCGGAGAGCTTCAGGGTGGTGTCGAACTTCGCGAAGTGCTCCTCGAGCGTTTCGCGCAGCATCCGCTGCAGGTCCTTCGGGTCGGTCGTGCGGTAGCGCTCGACCTTCGCACGCAGCTCGTCGACGATGCGCTCGGTGATGTCAGGGCCGAAGTCGGCCCCGATCAGCGCGGTCTCGAGGTCGTCCCACGTCGTCTCATCGATCGTGGGCTTGACGAACATGCCACGCAGCGCGCGACCGAGGGACCAGGACTTCTCCGCCATGACTCCAGGCTATCCGGTCGGAGCTCAGCCCTTCTCGCAGGCGATGCCGTCCTTGTCACGGTCGAGCTTCCGGTTCGCGTTGTACAGCGCCGTGTTGATCATCGGCTTCACCTTGAATGCGCGGTTCTTGCCGTTGACCTTGTTGTACTTCACGCCGGCCTTCGCGACGCCGCCCTTGTAGACCTTGTTCAGCGCGGTGCAGTTCTTGTACCCGACCACGCGCACGGCTGCACTCGACACGCCGCCCGGCGCTGCCGCGGCCGCCGCGCTCGCTGTGGCGACCGGCGCGATCAGAAGCGCGCCGGCGACGACGACGGCGCCGAATGCGCGCGACCCCAGAATTCTCTTCCCCATGGCACGGAGAGTAACAGAGAAATGACGACTCAGACAGCCGCCGCTGCACGGTCGCCGACGCGCTGGCCGACGACCGCGGAGACGCCGTCCTGGCGCATCGACACGCCGTACAGGGCGTCGGCGATCTCCATGGTGCGCTTCTGGTGCGTGATGATCAGCAGCTGCGAGTTCTCGCGCAGTTGCTCGAACACCGCCAGGAGCCGGCCGAGGTTCGCGTCGTCGAGCGCCGCCTCCACCTCGTCGAGGATGTAGAACGGGCTCGGACGCGCCTTGAAGATCGCGACCAGCAGTGCCACCGCGGCCAATGATCGTTCGCCGCCGGAGAGCAGCGACAGCCGTTCGATCTTCTTGCCGACCGGTCGCACAGCGACCTCGATGCCTGTGGTGAGCATGTCATCGGGCTTGGTCAGCGAGATGCTGCCGGCGCCGCCGGGGAACAGCACCGGGAACACCTCGGTGAAGGCCTGCCTGGTGTCTTCGAACGCGGCGGCGAAGATCGTCTGCATCCGCTCGTCGAGCTCGGCGATGATCGTCAGCAGATCCTGGCGGGTCTTCGTCAGGTCGGACAGCTGCTCAGTCAGGAACGCGTGCCGCTGTTCGAGCGCAGCGAATTCCTCGAGCGCGAGCGGATTGACCCTGCCGAGCTGTCCCAGCTTGCGCTCGGCATCCTTCAGACGGCGTTCCTGGATCCGGCGGTCGAACGGGATGGCGGCATCCTCGTCCTGCTCCTCGGCACCCGGATCGCGGGGAACCAGTTGATCGGGACCATATTCCGCAACGAGAATATCTTCATCGAGCGCCAGCTCCGACGACACCCGCTCCAGCAGGCTGCTCAGGTGCAGCTTCTTCTCGTGGATCTGCAGCTCGAGGCCGTGCACGCTCTCGGTGAGGCCGGCAAGACGCTCGCGCAGCGCAGTCTCCTGGGCGCGCAGCGCGCTGAGCTCCTCGTTCTGCGCTGAGCGCTCCGCCTCGGCCTCGGCCAGCGCCATCCGAGCCTCGGTGACCGACCGATCGATCGAGTCGAGCACCCGCGGCAGCTCGTCGGCGACACCGCTCGCGGCCTCCCGCTGGGCACGCCTGATGACAGCCCGCCGGGCAGCCTCCTCGGCTGCGGCGCGCTCGGACTCGCGCTGGCGCTCGAGCGTCGCGACCCTGGTCTGCGCGGCGCGCACCCGCTCGCGCAGAGTCTCGATCTCGAGCCGCGCCCGCACCTCGCCCTCACGCGCCGTCTCGAGCGCCTCGAGAAGGCCGTCGCGCGCCGACGCGTCGAGCACGGGTCGAGGTTCGCCCTCAGCTGCCTCGAGCTCGGCCTTCGCCGTCGCCATGGCCTTCTCCGCGTCCGTCACCGCCGACTGCGCCTGTCCGAACCCGGACTCCAGCCGATCGCACTCGGCGACCGCCGCCTCGTGCTGCACGGTCACCCGGTTCAGCTGCTCGGCGTGCGTGGCCAGCGCGGCGTCGTGCTCGCGCAGCCGCTGCAGCGCCTCCTTGGCTTCGCGCCGCGTCGTCTCGACGCGATCCGTGGCCTCTGCTCGCTGCGCGCGCAGCTCCTCGACGGTCGCCCGGACCTCGTCCAGGCGCTCTGCCGCCGCATCCCGTTCGGCCGCCAGCTCCAGTCGCGAGCGCTCCCCCGAACCTGCCCGCAGCGTGTGCGCGGTGAGAATCTCGCCGCCACGGGTCACGATCGTCGTCGTGGTGTCGCTCAGCGCGTCCAGCGCGGCCCTCGCACTGCGCGCCGAGTCGAGGTCATCCACGATGAGCACGTGCCCGAGGACTCCCAGCACGCCGGCCGGTGCGGTCACCACCTCGGCAGCCGACACTGCTCCGGCGACGACGGCTGCCGAACCGGCGGATCGTTCCGACCCGGCCGACCCGATCACGATGTCGATGGCTCCGCGTCCCTGTGTGTGCGGCACCAGCGCGAATGCGTCGTCGGCAGCATCCACCAGCACGCCCTCGGCGAGCGGACCGAGCACCGCGGCGATCGCCGCCTCGAATCCGGCCGTGACCTGCACCGAGTCGCCGACGAGACCCCGCACGCCGGGTACACCTTCAGCGACCAGATCCGCGGCACCGCCCGAGAACGAAAGCGCGCTGGTCAGCGCCGCCGCCTTCGCGGTCAGCGCGTCGGCCTCGCGCTCCGCCTCATGAAGGCGCTCACGCAGTCCGTCACGCTCGGCCTCCGCCGAGGTCGCCGCCTGCTGCGCCGTCTCGTAGGCCGCGGCGTGCTCGGCAGCCGAACCCTCCGGCGCCTCGCCCTCCTCGAACGCCTCGAGAGCCTCGGCCGCCTCTCGGCGGCGCGTCTGCGCGGCCTCGAGCGCGTTCTCCTGTCGCAGCACTGCGCCACGCACGGCGGCCAGGGCCGATGCCGCGGCATCCGCGTTACCGCGCAACGTGGTGAGCCGCATGTCGTAGGCCGACACGAGCGCGCTCTGCTCCGCGATGTCGACATCCAGAGTGTCCAGCTCGGCACGGGCCTGCACGACCTCACGGCTCGCGGCGGCCGCGGCGTCCTGCGCGTCGCCGAGCCCCTCGGAGATGCGGGTGATCTCGTCCTTGGCCTCGTCGATGGTGGTCTGCGTGACGGTGATCGCGGTCACCGCGTCGTCGTCCTCGCTGCCGAGCAGCGCCAGACGCTGGTTCGCGAGCGTGAACAGCCCGCGCATGCGCTCCTGCACCTGCTCCAGGCCGAACGCCACACGCCGGGCCTCGTCGACGGCTGCGGAGTTCTGCTCGGCCTCCAGGCGCAGGATGCCCGTGTGCGCGGCATCGACCTGCTCGGAGAGCACCAGGCGCTCCGTGTGCCGCTCGTTCTCGGTGCGGGTGTGGTCGGCGAGCGTCGTCCGCAGCGCGACGACGTCATCGGCGAACAGACGTGCCTTCGCATCGCGCACCACCGCGGCGATCGTCTGCGCCTCGCGCGCGATCTCGGCCTGGCGGCCGAGCGGCTTCAGCTGCCGTCGGATCTCCCCCGCCAGGTCACTGAGACGGGTGAGGTTGGTCTCCATCGCATCGAGCTTGCGAAGGGTCTTCTCCTTGCGACGGCGGTGCTTGAGAATGCCGGCGGCCTCCTCGATGAATCCACGGCGGTCCTCCGGCGAGGCCTGCAGCACGGTGTCGAGGCGCCCCTGGCCGACGATGACGTGCATCTCGCGGCCGAGGCCCGAGTCGCTGAGCAGCTCCTGCACGTCCAGCAGTCGGCATCCGGTGCCGTTGATCGCGTACTCGCTCGACCCGTTGCGGAACAGGGTGCGGCTGATCGTGACCTCGGCGTACTCGATCGGAAGCGCGCCGTCGGAGTTGTCGATCGTGAGCTGCACCTCTGCGCGGCCGAGGGGCCCGCGTGTGGAGGTGCCGGCGAAGATGACGTCCTCCATCTTGCCGCCGCGCAGGGTCTTCGCGCCCTGCTCCCCCATCACCCAGGCCAGGGCGTCGACGACGTTCGACTTGCCGGATCCGTTCGGGCCGACGATGCAGGTGACGCCCGGCTCGAAGACGAAGGTCGTCGGCTGCGCGAACGACTTGAAGCCTTTGAGCGTGAGGCTCTTCAGATGCATGCAGGCGCCTTCGGGGTCGGGGGAATCACGCCCATACGCTACCGGAATCACGCGGCTCTTCAGGGGATTCCGCGCCGTCCCGCGACCGATCCGCCCATACGCGACACGCCGAGGACACACCCGAACGCTTGACTCGGCTGTGAATTTCCCGCTAGCGTGACTCACCGATCGCTTGAAGGAAAGGAGAGACCGATGATGATCACGAAGTTTGATGCCCGCCTCAATGGCCCAGCCGCGCGTTCGTTCGCGTGCTTCGCGCACTCGGTTTCTCCCGTCGGAGTCTCCGGGCTGAGTTAACAGGCGCCCCGCCCTCCTCGATCCTCCCGGCACCTCTGTGCCGGTATCCGATCGCCGCGTCCCTGTCGTCGCATCGACGCCACAGGTCTGACGCCTCCCGCGCAACTCGCCGACCATCGGCAGCGCATCACCGGCATCCGCCGGCCTCTCCGGCCGGCAGACCGCCGGCTTCCGTGGATCCGTCCGCCGCTGAGCGCGCGACGACCACCCCAGATCGTCCCATCGATCGACCTTTAAGGAACCAATCACCGTGAATACCTCTTTGCTCACCCCCGGCACCCTGCAGCGTCAGGGGCACCCGCCGGATACCGAGGATCGCCAGATCCTCACCCTCCCCGACGCCGCTGAGCGTCAGTACCTGACTCCGGCCGATCGGCTGAGGCTGCGCATCGGCCTCTGGCTGCTGGAGCGGACACTGCGGCACGACGACCGCATCACCGAACAGGAGCGTCGCGAGCGTCTCGCCCTCGAGCGCGCGCGTCCCACCATCGAGGACGCCCAGGCGCCCATCTACGACCTGCAGCTCCGGCTGCGCTGAATCGAGATCATCATGACCGCCACCCCGCCTGTGTACGCGCTCCCCGCCGGCGCGACCCTGCGTCCGCTCGTTCTTCCGGAACGGGCGGACGCGGGGCCCACCCCGCTGATCCGCGAGTACGCGGAGGTGCGGAACCGCAGCATCCTCGAGAGCACGGGCCGCGACGACGACTCCCTCTCGGCGGAATCGCTGCTGCCGATGCTCTACAGCACGCCCGACAGGACGCGCCGCCAGTGGTACGTCGAGTCGGAGGGCCGGATCGTCGGATGCTGCGCCCTCGACATCCTGCAGGACGACGGCGGGCGCACGGCGTTCATCATCGTCGCGCTGCTGAAGGAGGCGCAGGACCGGGGCATCGGCCGCGCCGCCTACGAACAGCTCGAGACCGCTGCGCGTGCTGCGGGCGTGCGCAAGCTCGTGCACTTCGCCGAACATCATGACGACGGCTCTGGCCTCGACACCGTGCCGTCACCGACCGGCTTCGGATCGGTGCCCGCCGACCGCGCCGCGCGATTCCTGACACGCAACGGCTACTCGCTCGAGACCGTCGAGCGCGCCAGCCGCTATCTCTGGACCGACGACAGCGTCGCCCGGCTGGAGGCGCAGGCCGCGGAGGCGGCCGACCACGCATCCGCCTACCGCATCGTGCAGTGGATGCTGCCGACACCCGCAGAGTACGTGGACGGCTATGCGTGGATGAAGTCGCGCATGTCGACCGACGTGCCGGAAGGCGAGCTCGGCCTTCCCGAGGAGACTTGGGACGCCGCCCGCGTGGCGCAGCAGGACGAGCGCACCGCCGCACGCGGCTACCACCAGTTCGTCACCGCCGCACAGCACATCGAGACCGGTGAGCTCAGCGCGTTCAACGAGCTGGCGATCGGTCCCGACGCCGCGGGCGTCACTCATCAGTACGACACCCTCGTGCTCGCGCACCATCGCGGGCACCGGCTCGGCATGCTCGTCAAGACCGCAGGTCTGCTCGCCTGGCGCGAGCGGTACCCCGATTCGCCTCGGGTCATCACCTACAACTCCGAACAGAACCGCCCGATGCTCTCGATCAACGAGGACATCGGATTCACTGCCTTCGCCCACGAGGGCGCCTGGAAGAAGGAACTCCGATGAGCGACACGCTCACCATCGAACAGCTCGTCCTGCCCGCATCCGCCGAGGGCCCCGAAGCGGCGGATCTGCGCGCGCTGACCGAACTGAACAACGCGGTCTGCCGCGAGGACGCCGATCTCACCGACCTCGACTTCACGCCTGTGGAGATGCTGGCGGACCTGCGAGATGACGCCGACACCGTGCACCGAGTCTTCGTCGTCCGTGAGGGAACCAGGATCGCCGGCGCCTGCATCCTCAACCACGCTCTCGCGGAGCCGACCAGCACCGACTTCGATCTGATGGTGCTGCGGGCCGACCGCGGTCACGGCATCGAGGACGCGCTCCTCGCACGTGTCGAGGCGGAGACCAGAGCGCTGGACCGCAGCATCATGCAGGCCTGGACACTGCACCGTGTCACGACCACAGGCGAGACCCTCGTACCTGCGACAGGTTGGGGCGCGATCGCGCGGTCCCCGCAGAGCGACCTCTTCCTGGCCAACGGATTCGTGCTCGAGCAGGTCGAGCGCAACAGCGCCTTCGACCTGACGGGGCCGATCGACGACGTACAGCGGGCGCTCGATGAGTCGCTGTCCGCTGCGGGACCGGACTACCGTCTCGTTCTCTGGACGATCCCGACACCGCCCGAGCTCCGCGACGGGTACGCCTGGGCCCTGTCGAGGATGTCGACGGATGCCCCGGCCGGTGCCATGGAGATCGACGAGGAGATCTGGGACGCCGCACGCGTCGCGCGCCGGGAGCAGAAGATCATCGACAGCGAGCAGACGCTGTCGGTCGCCGCGGTCGTGCACGAGCCGAGCGGGCAGGTCGCGGCGTTCAACGAACTCGTCATCGGCGCCGACCGGACGGAGCCGACGCACCAGTACAACACGCTGGTGCTCAAGGAGCATCGCGGTCACCGGCTCGGGATGCTGGTCAAGTGCGCGAACATCCTGCACTGGCGCGAGGTCGCTCCGGAGTCGCCCAGGATCACGACTTTCAACGTCGAGGAGAACAGGCCGATGCTCGACATCAACGAGGCGATCGGTTTCGTGCCGGTCGCATACGCCGGAGCGTGGCAGAAGCGCCTGGTCTGATCGTCGATCATCCCAGCGGATGATCCCCCGAGAGGTGGATCATCCGCTGGGCCGACGACGAGCGCCGGCGATCCGCGGATGCTGGAATCATGAGCACTCCGATCCTGCGCGCCAGCGCCCTCCAGAAGTCCTACGGTCCCACGCGTGCCCTCGCCGGCGTCGATCTGACCGTCCAGCGCGGCGAATCCGTGGCGATCATGGGCGCCTCGGGCTCGGGGAAGACGACCCTGCTGCACGTGCTCGCCGGCATCATCACGCCCGACAGCGGATCGGTGCAGTTCGCCCCTTCCACCGGTGAGGCCGTCGATGTGACCGCGCTCGGTGAGTCGGCGCGGTCGAGACTGCGGCGCGAGCGGTTCGGCTTCGTGTTCCAGCAGGGACTGCTGATCCCCGAACTCACCGCGATCGAGAACGTCGCGCTCGCCCTCATGATCAACGGGATGAAGCGCTCCGACGCTCTGCCGCATGCGGCCGCGTGGCTGCAGTCCCTGGGACTCGCCGGCATGGAGGAGCGCCGGATCGGCGAGCTCTCCGGCGGCCAGGCGCAGCGCGTCGCGATCGCACGCTCACAGGTGACCGGCGCCGAGCTGATCTTCGCCGATGAACCCACCGGTGCCCTCGATTCCCGTACCTCGTCCGAGGTGATGGACGCCCTGCTGTGGTCGACGACCGGTCAGGGACACACGCTGGTCGTCGTCACGCACGACCCCGGAGTGGCTGCGCGCTGCTCCCGCACGGTCGCGATGCGCGACGGTCTGATCGTCCCGGCGGAGGTGTCGGCATGAACGCCGGCGTGCTGCGCATGCTGATGCGCCCCGCGCCCGGGTCGCTCGGCGTGATCGCGATCCCCGCCGTCGCGTTCGGGATCGTCACGGCGCTGGTGCTCACTGTGCTCGGCGGCGCCCAGTCGTTCTGGACCTGGGACGACGACTACGGCTACCTCTACAAGGTGCTAGCTTCGGTCGCGCTGGTGCTGCTGATCGTGCCCCTGATGACGCTGGGCGGTGCTGCCGCACGGCTCTCCGCACGGCGCCGCGACGAGCGGCTGTCCACTCTGCGCCTGCTCGGGGTGACACCGGCGGGCGTCTCCTTCGCCACTGTCGTGGAGTCGGCGCTGATCGCCGCGGTCGGTGCGGTCGCCGGCATCCTGCTGTACTTCGCGATCACGCCCCTGATCGGGTTGATCCCCTTCCGGGGCGCGCCGCTCGGCGTGCTCGCGGTCATCCTTCCGGCCTGGCAGATCCTCGCTGTCCTCGGCGGAGTGATCCTGCTCGCCGTGCTCAGCGCAGTGATCGGTCTTCGCCGGGTCAACATCTCGCCGCTCGGAGTGCGGATGCGCTCCGACGCGCCGCGCATGGGCGTGCTGCGTGCAGTGATCGTCGCTGTCGCCGTGGCAGCGGCATTCGTCGCGATCAAGGTCCTGCCGAGCATCGCCGGCGCGCTGTTCGTCACCGTCGGCATCGCCGCCGTGTTCGCCGTCGTTCTCGGCCTGCTGAACCTCATCGGTCCGTGGGTGCTGGGTGTGCGCGCCCGTCGTCAGCTGCGGAGGGCCGAGACGCCCGAGCGGATGCTCGCCGCCCGCATGGTGCTGGATGCGCCGAAGGCCGCATGGCGGCAGGTGAGCGGCATCGCGATGGCGAGCTTCATGGCCGTGTTCGCCGGGACCGGCGTCGCGCTCATGGATGTGATGAGCACGGGCGACGTACGGGCCGAGGATCTCGCACTCGTGACCGACATGCGCACCGGGCTGGTCATCACCCTCATCGGCTCGTTCATCATGGTCGCGGCATCCGTCGGCGTGAACCAGGCATCTGCGATCGCGGACCAGCGTGAGCTGCACGCAAGTCTGCATCGGCTGGGCGTGCCGATGGAGACGGTGGATGCTGCGCGCACCCGCGCGATCATGTCGCCGCTGATGCTCACCGCGATCGGCTCCGCGCTCTGCGCGGCGATCATGATCCTTCCGCTTCTCGGCCTGACCATGATCGTCGCGCCGCTCTCGCTGGTGACCATCCTCGCCGTGCTCGCTGTCGGCATCCTGACGGTATGGGCGGCGACCCGCGTCACGCGCCCGCTGCTCGCGAACTCCTTCACGCTGGCGGCATGACCCTGATCGAAGCGATCAGCGATGGGACGGCAGGACGCGCTTCAGCTGCTCCAGCCGTCCCATCCGTCCGCTGCAGATGCGGTGACGCGGTCTGAGGCGCACGCGCGGGTTCAGCGACGCCGTTGGCACTTCGGACAGTAGTGGCTGGACCGATTCATGAACGCCTCACGGCGGATCGGCCCGCCGCAGCGCGGGCAGGACTGCCCGGTGCGCCCATAGGCGTTGAGCGAGTGCGCGAAATACCCCGCCTGCCCGTTGACGTTCACGTACTGCGCGTCGAAGCTCGTCCCGCCCTCGGCGAGAGCCTTCTCGAGCACGAGGCGCACCTCTCCGAGCAGCCTGCGCAGCGCCTGTGCCGAGAGCGCCCGCCCCTCGGTCTCCGGGTGGATGCGGGCGGCCCAGAGCGATTCGTCGGCATAGATGTTGCCGATCCCGCTGATCAGATTCTGGTCGAGCAGGATGCGCTTGATCGCGCTCGACCTCCGCCGGACGGCGGCGATGAATGCCGCATCATCGAAAGCCGGATCAAGCGCATCTCGCGCGATGTGCGCCACCTGCGACGGCACCAGCGCCAGGTCGCTGCCCAGTCCCCCGGGACTCGAATCCGGCGTGTCGAACAGGTCGTCGACCGCCAGGGACCCGAAAGTACGCTGGTCCGAGAAGACGACGGCCAGCCGGCCGTGTGCCGGATGCTCGATGTGCAGCCGCACGCGTTCATGCCGCTCCGGCACGGCATCGGGCGTGCGCAGCAGCATCTGCCCGCTCATGCCGAGATGCGCGACCAGCGCCCGGCGGCGATCTGCCAGCGGCAGCCAGAGGAACTTGCCGCGACGCACTGCGGCGATGACGTTGGTGCCCTCGAGCTGCGCGACGAAATCAGCAGCGCCGCGCGCATGGCGCGTCAGCGCGCGCTCGTCGAGTACCGAGACCGATGCAACGGCGGCGCCGACGACTGCGGGCGCGAGACCGGCTCTGACGACCTCGACCTCAGGCAGCTCGGGCATCGACGAACTCAGGCGCGGTCGCTGAGCAGCCGCCAGGCGCTGAGCGCGGCGGCCATCTCGGCGGTCTTCTTGCTGGTGCCCTCGCCGGTCTGCGCGAGCTCGCCGACCAGCACCGTCGCCGTGAAGCGGCGGTCGTGGTCGGGGCCGGTGGCCTTCACCGAGTAGCTCGGTGGCGTGGCGCCCAACCGAGCGGCGAGCTCCTGAAGACTGGTCTTCGGATCCATCGCCGCGCCGTACCGCTCAGGGTCGGCGAGAAGTGGTTCCGTGAGGCGCAGTACGAGTGCCGTGGCCGCATCGGGGCCAGCCGAGATGTACGTCGCCCCGATCACCGCCTCCATCGTGTCGGCGAGGATGGAGTCCTTGTCGCGACCGCCGGTCTGCTCTTCGCCCCGGCCGAGCAGCAGGTGCTCGCCCAGGCCGATGCCACGGGCGACCTCAGCGAGGGCCACGGTCGACACGACGCTTGCGCGACGCTTGGCCAGCTCTCCCTCGTCGAGATCGGGATGCGTGGTGAAGAGCATCACCGTGACGGCGAGACCCAGCACCGAGTCGCCGAGGAACTCGAGACGCTCGTTGTGCGGCGACCCGCCGTGCTCATACGCGTAGGAGCGATGCGTGAGGGCGCGCGTGAGGAGCTGGGGGTCGATGTCGACCCCCAGCGTCTCACTCAGAGGCGCCGTCCCCCGCACCACCCCGGTCACGATCTGCCGATCGCGATCAGATGTCTGCGACCTTGCGGCCCTTGTACTCAAGGAACAGCTCGGTGCCCTGCGAGTCGGTGACGACCTTCGCCTGGTGCGGACGGCTGTAGACGGTCTTGCCGTTCTCGACGGTCTTCACCAGAGCGGTGGGCGTCGCCTTCCACTGCGCGCGGCGCGAGCGGGTGTTCGAACGGGAGACCTTGCGCTTCGGGGGGTTACCGGCCATGACTAGCTCTCTTCTTTCTCGGCGGCGCGGCTCTCTGCCGCACCGTCCTGGTCTGTGATCTGCTGGAGCGCGCTCCACCGAGGATCGATGGGAGCGGTGCTCTCTGCGCCGGTGCTCGCGGTCAGCCTCTCACCCGTGTTCGGGTCGAGACCCGGGCAGTCCGGCTGACACACCGGCTGGAAGGGAAGCGACAAAACGACCGCATCCCTGACCAGAGTTTCAAGATCCACGTGGTCGTCTTGAACCTCGAAGTCAGTTTCTTCCTCTCCAGGATACGCGAAAAGCTCCTGGAACTCGACTTCGACAGGCGCAGAGATGTCAGTCAGGCATCGCCCGCACACGCCGACGTACTCGGCATCCGCTGTTCCGGACACCAGAATGCCCTCGTGCACGGACTCCAGACGCACGTCGAGGTCGACGATCTCGCCGGCCTCGACCGACACGATCCCCTCTCCCCAGCGCTCCGCCAGGGTCACCTCGAACGCATGCTCGCGCATCTCTCCCGGGCGGCGCGTGATGTCGCGCACGGGCAGGACGAAAGGACCGTTCAGTCGGGATTTCACCCAGCCATGCTACCCGGTGCAGACCCGGCAGAGGCCGAAGGGGCTCAGATGCCGCGCGAACCCGTGTCGAGGAACTCGGCCACGGACGGCGGCACGAACGGCGAGACATCGCCGCCGAGCGACGCCACCTGCCGCACCAGAGAGCTCGACACCAGCGCATGCGCGGGGTCCGGAAGCAGGAAGACGGTCTCGATGTCGGCGAGGTGCCTGTTCACGATCGCCATGGGCGATTCATAGGCGACGTCGACCTGAGAGCGGATGCCCTTGACCAGCACGCCGGCATTGACGTCGCGCGCGTAGTCGACCAGCAGGCCCATGCTCCAGGAGCCCACGATGATGGTGCCCTCGAGCCCTGCGTCCGCGATGGACTGCTCGAGCAGCGCGAGGCGCTGCGCGATCGGCAGCATCGCCTCTTTGCCGGGGTTGTGCACGACCAGCACATGGAGTTCGTCGTACAGCCGCGCAGCGCGCTTGATGACGTCGAGATGTCCGAGGGTCGGCGGGTCGAAGGAACCAGGGACGACGGCGATCCTGCTGTTCATGATTGCCACTGTAGAGGACGCCGCTCCTAGTTCTTGCTGAGAGCGGCCCTGTCCTCCTCGGTCACCCGGCGCGCGATCGTGTCGCGCAGCCCCGGATGCCTCTCCAGCGCCGGGTCCTCTGCGAGGATCTCCTCCGCGATCTCGCGGGCCCGTCCGATGAGCCCCGAGTCCTTCACGACGCGCAGCAGCCGCAGCGACGACTTCACGCCGGACTGCGTCGAGCCCAGCACATCGCCCTCGCCGCGCAGTTCGAGATCGACTTCGGCCAGCGCGAAGCCGTCCAGCGTCGCGGCCACGGCATCCACGCGTTCCCGCGCGACCGTGCCCTCCTCCGCCTCGGTGACGAGCAGGCACAGCCCCGGAACCCCGCCGCGACCGACGCGGCCGCGAAGCTGGTGCAGCTGCGAGACGCCGAACCGGTCGGCGTCGAGGATCACCATGGTCGACGCGTTCGGAACGTCGACGCCGACCTCGATCACCGTCGTCGCGATCAGGAGGTCGATGTCGCCCCTGGCGAACGCCTGCATGATGGCGTCCTTCTCGTCTGAGGGCATCTTGCCGTGCAGCACTGCGCGGCGAACCTTCGACAGCGCCGGATGCGTGGACAGCGCCTCCTCCAGCTGCACGACGCCCCAGCGCGGCCCCTTCGCCGCGCCGTCGAACAGGGCGCTTCCGGCATCCGCTTCTGCCGTGTCCTTGGTCGTGTCGATCGCCGCGCACACGGCGAACACCTGACGGCCCTGCGCTATCTCCTCGGCCGAGCGCTCCCAGACGCGCTGCCACCACGCAGGGTGCTCGGCGAGCGGCGCGACGAACGTCTGGATGCCTGCGCGGCCTGCCGGCATCGTGCGGATAACGGAGGTGTCCAGGTCGCCGAACACCGTCATCGCGACGGTGCGCGGAATCGGCGTGGCGGTCAGGACCAGCGCGTGCGGGCTGGATCCCTTCGCGCGCAGCGTCTCGCGCTGCTCGACGCCGAACCTGTGCTGCTCGTCCACGACCACGAGGCCCAGGTCGGCGAAGGTGGTCTTCTCGGACAGCAGCGCGTGCGTTCCGACCACGATGAGTGCCTGACCGGATGCAACGCGCAGCGCGGCCTTGCGGCGCAGCGGCGCGGACATCTGCCCTGTCAGCAGGGTGGGCATGAGGAGCGGGGCGAGTTCAGGGCCCAGCATCTTCGTGATCGAGCGCAGATGCTGCCCGGCGAGAACTTCGGTCGGAGCGATCAGTGCCGCCTGTCCCCCGGACTCCGCCACCTGCAGCATCGCGCGCAGCGCGACGAGCGTCTTGCCCGAGCCGACCTCGCCCTGCACCAGCCTGTTCATCGGCCACTGCGCTACCAGATCCTGCTGGATCGATGCCCCGACCTCCTGCTGGTCGCGCGTGAGGGTGAAGGGAAGATTCGCATCGAACCGCTCCAGCAGCCCGCCCTGCCGCGCGGGCCGAGGTATGGCGCTGAGCTCGCGCACCGCGGCTCGCTGCTGCAGCAGCGCGGTCTGCAGAGTCAGCGCCTCGTGCATCCGCAGGGTGCGCACGGCAGGATCGATGTCGTTGCGGGTGGGCGGTCGGTGCACGTTCTCGAGCGCGGTGCGCGCGTCGAGCAGCCCCTCCGCCACGCGCAGGTGCTCCGGCAGCGGATCAGGGATCGGCCCGAGATCGTTCAGCACACGGCCGACGAGATCGGCGATCTTCATGCTCGCCATCGACGCAGTCGCCGGGTAGATCGGGATCGGCACGGTGACGCTGGTGTCGGCGTGCTGACGCGCCTCGGCCTCGTCATCGAACATCTGGTACTCGGGATGCGAGAACTGCAGACTGTCCCGATACTCGGCGACCTTGCCGGAGAACACGCCTCGGCGGCCGACCCGCAGCTCGTTCTGCCGCCACTCGAGCTGCCCCGGACCCTTTCCGAAGAAGGTCAGCGACATCCGACCGATGCCGTCGCCGATCGTCACCTCGAGCATGGCCCCCTGACGGTTGCGCATGCGCCGGATGCCGGTGGAGAGCACCTCGGCGACGATCGTGACCGTCTCGCCGATCGGAAGGTCGAGGATCGGCGTGAGTTCGCCGCGATCGGCGTACCGGCGCGGATAGTGCGCCACGAGGTCGCCGACCGTCTTCAGCCCGAACGCCTTGTCGAGGGCCTTCGCGGTCGCACCGCCGACGGCGACATCGAGGGGCGTTTCCAGCGTGGACGGCATGCTCACGAGTCTAGAGAAGGGCTGCGACGTCACGTGTCGTATCGTGAACGGGTGACGAGGATCATCGCCGGGGCCGCCCGAGGTCTGCGACTGGACGTCCCTTCCGCGGGGACGCGGCCCACAAGCGACCGCGTGCGCGAGTCGCTGTTCGGCTCGCTGGAGTCGATGGATGTCATCGACGGTGCACGTGTTCTCGACCTGTACGCCGGCAGCGGAGCCCTGGGCCTGGAGGCATGGAGCCGCGGCGCGGCATCCGTGGACCTCGTGGAGAAGTCCCACTCGGCAGCCGGGATCGTGCGACGCAACATCGCGACGGTCGCGAAGGCGCTCGGCGCACGTCCCACGGACGCCAGAGTCCACCAGAACGCCGTGCACGGTTACCTGCAGCACACCGCCGGGCCGTTCGACCTGGTGTTCACCGACCCGCCGTACGACCTGGACGACGGGTCCATGACAGCGGATCTGGCAGCGCTGACCCCGCTGCTCTCCCCCGACGCGATCGTCGTGATCGAGCGGGCCAAGCGCTCGTCAGCACCCGAACTGGACGCTGCGGGTCTGGCGCTCGTCCGCGAGAAGACCTACGGCGACACCCGCATCTGGTGGGCCGAGCCTGCCCCGCGCTGACGTCAGCCGACCGCCAGGCTCATCAGATCCTCTCCGACTGTCACTCGCCCGTCGTAGCCCCGTCGAGCAAGCTTCCGCCATTCACTCGGCTTCACAGGCCCTGAGAAATCCCCGATGTGCGACAGTACGAGGTGTCCTGCCTGCGCTTCCTGCGCCACCTCGCCGACCTCCTCGACGAGGACGTGGCTCGCGAGCATCGACGCTCGGAACTGCGGATTCACGTCATCCGTCAGCTTGATCGCCTCGTGCACGAGGATGTCGCTGCCCTTCGCGAGCCGGACGAGGTTCGCGCTCCGAGCCGTGTCACCCGAGAAGGTCACCGAGCCATGATCGGTGTCGAAGCGGAAGGCGAACGAGGGGAACACCGTGCCGTGCGGAACCAGCGTCGCCGTCACCCGCACGCGATCGTCCTCCATCACCGAGAACGGCTCCATCGGAGGCGCCGTCGGGCCGAGCGCCGTCGCGCCGACGTCCGGGAGGTCGATCTCGTGAACGTCGGGCACGGTCTCGATGTCGCGTGCGGTGCGCGGCGACGCTCTCAGCGAGATGTTGTTCGCATAGGCGAAGGCGGCATGCATCGCTTCGGTCATCGCCTTCGTGCCCGGCACCGGCGCCTCCGGTCTGAGCGTGGGGACTTCGGCCCCGCCGGCAGCAGGGGGCAGCGCCCCCGCCGAGCCGGGCCCGTGGACACCGATCGGTGGAAGCACCGCGTCGCCCCCGGAGCTGCTGCTGCCCGCCAGGACGAAGAAGTTGTAGTAGTCGGCGATGTGATCGGCGTGCAGGTGCGTGAGGAAGATGCTCTGCAGGTCAGCGAACCGAAGGCCTGCCCGCTGGTACTGGGTCACGGAACTTCGCCCGCAATCCACGAGATACACCTTGCCGTCGACGACCAGCGCCGTGGAGATTCCGGCCCGCGCCGGGTCCGGGGGCGGTCCGGCCTGCGTCCCGAGAAGGACGATTCCCGTGCCACTCCTCGGCAGCTTCGATGCCGGGTACACGGCGGCCTCCGCCGGCGCGGGGCCTGCCAACCCGATGCCGGCTGCGACGCCGCCTGCAGCCAGCGCACCGAGCAGACCTCGTCTGCTCACCTCGTGCTCCGCCGGCCCGCCGCTCTCGGAATCCACTGCGCACACGTCGGCTCTCCGTCTCCCCGGCTCGCCGTCGAGCCGGATCCGCAGCCAGGTTAGCCCGGTGGTGCAGACGGCCTCCAATGCTCATCGGCGCCGGCGCCATGCCCGCACCGGCATGCCTGCGCGGGTCAGAGCGCGGCGTGCCCGTCCCAGTCCCGATAGGGGTCCCACCCCAGGGCGCCGACCGGTTCGCCGTCGCAGAGCACCGGATGCTCGGATCGCGCGAGGACCGTGCCGATCGCGCGGAAACCCGGAGGGAGCGCGTCACCGGGGAAGGTCGCGAGCAGGGCATGGTCCTCGCCCCCGGCCAGTGCACGATCCGGGTGGGTGCCGAGGGCGGCACGTTCCAGCCCGATCGTCACTTCCGAGGCATCCGCCAGCCGCGCAGCGTCGAGCGCCAGGCCGTCCGAGACGTCCATCATCGCCGTGGCACCGGCCACGGCGGCAACCGGGCCCAGACCGATCGGCGGCGACGGGCGCAGCTGCGCGGTGATCGCCGAGCGCTCCTCGGCGCTCAGCCCGGACGCATCCACCGGAACCGGCGTCTCGCCGTCCCGGAACCTTCCGAACAGCAGGCCGAGTCCCTGCGCGGCCAGCCCCATCTCACCGGCGATGGCGACGACGTCGCCGGGACGTGCTCCCGAGCGTGTGACCGCACGGACACTGCCGAGGTCGCCGAGGGCCGTCACCGCGATGGTGAGCACGTCGGAGACGGTCAGGTCGCCCCCGACGACCGCGCACCCCGGCGCGAGTGCGTCGCAGGCGGCGCGGAACCCGTCCGCCAGCTGCTCCACGAACGACAGCCGCAGATCTCTCGGGACCGCCAGCGCGACGAGCAGCGCCGTCGGCGTCGCGCCCATCGCCGCGACATCCGCAAGATTGACCGCCGCCGCCTTCCAGCCCAGGTCGAACCCGCCCGACCAGGCCAGCCGGAAGTCCGGGCCGTCCACGAGTGTGTCGGTCGTCGCGACGACGGCGCCGGACGGCGCGGAGATCACGGCCGCGTCGTCGCCGGGTCCGATGATCGTCGCCGCCGCGGGGTTCGTCCTGGACAGGATGCTGCGGAGGATCGTGCCCTCCGAGACATCGCCCAGGCGCGGATCATCGAAGGCGTGACGAGCGGGCATGAACTCAAAGGTAGCCTGGAAGCATGCCCTTCCGCCGTCTCGCCGCCGCCGCCTGCGTGCTCACGGCACTCGTCCTCAGTGGATGCTCGTCGACCGTGTCGATGACCCCGGCGAAGGACGCGAACAACCCGCTCTGCGCCGAGGTGACTGTCCGCCTGCCCGACGCGGTCGCCGGTCAGGATCGTCGCTGGACCGACGCCCAGGCCACCGGAGCCTGGGGCGACCCGACCACCGTGCTGCTCTCCTGCGGCGTCGCCGTTCCCGGTCCGACCGCCGAGTTGCAGTGCGTCACGCTCGAGGGGATCGACTGGCTCGTGGACCCCAAACAGGAGCCGTGGATGCGGATGACCACCTACGGACGGGACCCCGCCGTGCAGGTCTTCGTCGACACCACGAAGGTGAGCGCCGACGCCGTGCTCGCGAACACGGGTATCGTCAGCGGCGTGCAGTCGATCCCGAAGACGAGCGAGTGCGTCGCACCGGACGTCGAGCCGAAGGACTTCGTCAAGTAGGACGTTCCGCCCGCGGGTCCTGAGCGAGTGAAGCGAGCCCCGTGGGTCCTGAGCGAGCGAAGCGAGACGAAGGGCGCTCAGGACCGGTGAGGAGCGAGCAAGCTCAGCGCTCGAGACCCTTCTCGATCAGCTCGGTGATCAGCTCGCCGTACGACAGGCCGGAGGCGATCCAGCACTTCGGGAACATCGAGATCGGCGTGAAGCCGGGCATCGTATTCAGCTCGTTCACCACGAGCTCGCCGGCCGGGGTGACGAAGAAGTCCACGCGGGCGAGGCCCTTGCCGTCCACGGCCTCGAAGGCGCGCACGGCGGCGTCGCGGAGGCGGTCGATCAGTTCGGCGTCCACGTCGGCGGGGCAGACGATCTCGACACCGTCGCCACCGAGGTACTTGCCCTCGAAATCGTAGAAGCTGCGCGAGGTCAGCACGACCTCGCCGGGCAGCGACGCCCGCGCGCGAGCGCCCTGGCGGCCGGCCAGCACGCCGACCTCGATCTCACGGCCCTCGACGCGCGATTCGACGAGCACCTTCGAGTCTTCGGCGAATGCGATCCGCAGCGCCTCGTCAAGACCCTCGCCATCGTCCACGCGCGAGACGCCGACGCTCGAGCCGGCGCTCGCAGGCTTGACGAACACCACGGAGCCGAGGTCGGCGATCGCCGCGCGGATGCTCTCCTGGTCGCTCTCCCACTGCGAGCTGCGCACGGTGATTCCTGGCGAGACCGCGATGCCAGCGGCCCGCAGGGCGAGCTTCGTGTAGTGCTTGTCCAAGCTCACCGCGGAGTCGAGGATGCCGCATCCGGCATAGGGCACCTCGAGGACGTCGAAGAAGCCCTGGATCGCGCCGTCCTCGCCGTGCAGGCCGTGCAGCAGGGGCAGCACCACGTCGATCGGACCGAGGTCGTCCACCGAGCCGTCGGCGCGGACCACCCGCAGCGACCGGTCGCCGTCCGGCTCGGGCCAACGAACCCGCGTGCCGTTGTCGACGACCTCAGGCAGCTTCGCGGCATCCAGCTGGAACTTCGCCGGATCGTCGTCCTCGAGGACGAAGGCGCCGTCGCGGGTGATGCCGACCGGGATCACCCGGTAGCGGTCACGATCGATCGCCGCCAGCACCCCGCCCGCCGTGGCGGAACTGATCGAATGCTCGCTGGAACGCCCGCCGAAGAGCACCGCCACCGTCTGCTTGTCCATGTTCGGTCCTCTCCCCCTGCGGGGTGTCGTCGTCCGTCGTGAGGTGAGGTGCGATGTCACGAGGATCCATCTTCCCGTCCAGCACCATCTTCACCTGCTCGACGATGGGCATGTGCACCTCGGCCTCGTGGGCGAGCTGCAGAACAGGGGCCACCGAGGCCAGTCCCTCTGCGGTCTGGTTCATCTGCTTGACCACGTCCTGGAACTTGTACCCCTGGCCGAGCAGGCGACCGGCCGTGTTGTTGCGGCTCAGCGGCGACTGGCAGGTCGCGATCAGGTCGCCGAGACCGGCGAGGCCCTGCAGCGTACTGGGCTGCGCGCCGTTCGCGACCGCGAAGTCGGTCATCTCGACCAGGCCGCGGGTGATGATCGACGCCTTGGTGTTCTCGCCGTAGCCGACCCCGTCGACGATGCCGATCGCCACGGCGATGAGGTTCTTCAGCACGCCGCCGAACTCGGTGCCGATCACGTCGGTGTTCACGAAGGACCGGAAGTACCGGTTGCGCGCCGTGCGCGCCACCATGTCTGCGGTCTCCTCGCTGAGCGACGCGATCACCGCCGCCGTGGGCTGCTCACGGGCGATCTCGAGAGCGAGGTTCGGGCCGGATGCCACGGCGATCCGCGCGGGGTCGCAGTGCAGCTCCTGCTCGATCACCTGACTCATCCGCAGCGTCGTCGAGCGCTCGACGCCCTTCATCAGGCTGATCAGGGGCATCTCCGTGCCCTCGAGCAGCGGACGCAGCTCCTTCAGGTTCTCGCGGAGCGTCTGGCTGGGCACGGACAGGTAGACCTGCTGGGCGCCGTCCAGCGCCCTGGCCAGATCATGCGTGGCATCCATCGTGCGCGGCAGGTTGATGCCCGGCAGGTACTTGGAGTTGCGCTTGGCCTCGGCGATCTCGTGTGCGAGCTCGGGGCGCCGGGCCCACATCGTCACGTGGGCGCCGCCGTCGGCGAGGATCTTGCCGAAGGTCGTGCCCCAACTGCCGGCGCCGATGACGGCGACGCGCGGGCCGGTGCCCGCCGGGTTGCGCTTAGGAGTCAAGGCGACCGGTCTCCTTCTGGCCGTGGTCGGCGGGGTTCCAGCGCTCGGCGGGAGCCTTCTCGCCGCGGAGCTCTTCGAGGAGCGCCGCGATCGCGTCCATCAGCCGGCGGGTCGCCTCGGTGAGCGCTGCCTGCTCGCCCGCACGGTCGCGCAGATCCGACAGGTCGACCGGGTCGCCGATGATGATCTGCACGCGCTTGCGCGGTGGCCAGAAGCTGATCTTCTTGCCGTACCGCGGCATGATCTCCTGTGCACCCCAGTGCGCCATCGGGATCAGCGGGATGTCGCCGGCCAGTGCCAGCCGCACGGCACCGGTCTTGCCACGCATCGGCCACAGTTCGGGATCGCGGGTGAGCGTGCCCTCGGGGTAGACGATGACGCCGCGACCGTGCTCGACGAGCTCCTTGGACTGCAGCATCGTCTGCCTCGCGGCGGAGGCCGACGAGGTGCGCGCGACCGGGACCATACCGGTGTTCTTGAGCACCCAGCCCACCACCGGCACGCGGAACAGGCTCTCCTTCGCCATGAACCGCGGCAGGCGGTGCAGCCGCCAGACCGCGAGAGCGACGATGATCGGGTCGAACTCCGTGTAGTGGTTCGGCGCGAGCACGAACGCACCCTCACGCGGCAGCTTCTCCCGGCCGATGAACGTGAGCTTCGCCAGGTACGAAGCGATGGGGACGACGACCGCCGCCAGCGGCCAGAACAGGCTCGGCCTGCCCTTCTCAGAGGCAGCCATCAGCTCACCGGATGACGTCGAAGTCGGCACCCAGCGCGGTCAGCTTGTCGAGGAACTTCTCGTAGCCGCGGCTGAGGATGTCGACTCCGGAGACCCGGGACTCGCCCTGCGCGGTCAGCGCCGCGATCACATGGCTGTAGCCGCCGCGCAGATCGGGCACGACGATGTCGGCTCCGTGCAGCGGGGTCGGCCCGGTGATCACCGCGGCCTGCTCGAGCTCGCGGCGCGCGACGCGACGCGGCCCGTCCTGCAGACCGTGCGGGTGCACCACGATGTCCGCGCCCATCTTCACGAGCGCGTCGGTGAAGCCCATCCGGTTCTCGTACACGGTCTCGTGCACGATCGAGCGGCCCTTCGCCTGGGTCAGTGCCACGACGAGCGGCTGCTGCCAGTCGGTCATGAAGCCCGGGTGGACGTCGGTCTCGACGACGACGGGCTTGAGCTCGCCGTCGCGGCGGAACAGGATGCCGTCCTCCTGGATGTCGAACCAGCCGCCCGCCTTCCGGAACACGTTCAGGAACGTCAGCATCTCCTGCTGCCGGGCGCCGCCGACGAAGATCTCGCCGTCGGTGGCCAGTGCGGCGCTCGCCCAGGAGGCGGCCTCGTTACGGTCGAAGATCGACCGGTGGTCGTACCCGCGCAGCGTGTCGACGCCCTCGATGAAGATGACCCGGTTGGGCTCGTAGGAGATGATCGCGCCCATCTTCTGCAGCACCGCGATGAGATCCATGATCTCCGGCTCGATGGCCGCATTGCGCAGCTCGGTCGTGCCCTTCGCGCGCACCGCGGTCAGCAGCACCTGCTCGGTCGCCCCGACGCTCGGGTACGGCAGGTGGATGCTTGCGCCGCGCAGTCCCTCCGGAGCGGAGAGACGGATGCCGCTGGGCAGCTTCTCCACGACGGCGCCGAATTTGCGCAGCGCATCGAGGTGGAAGTCGATCGGCCGATCGCCGATCCGGCATCCGCCCAGGTCGGGGATGAACGCCTGGCCGAGCCGGTGCAGCAGCGGGCCGCAGAACAGGATCGGGATGCGGGAGGCACCGGCGTGCGCGTCGATCTCCTCCATGTGGGCCGACTCGACGCCGCTCGGGTCGAAGGTGAGCGCGCCGGGCTCGTCGCCCGCTTCGACGCGCACCCCGTGCACCTCGAGCAGCGAGCGGACGACAGCCACGTCGCTCAGGTCCGGGACGTCGCGCAACGTGCTGGGCGTCTCACCGAGGAGAGTGGCGACCATCGCCTTGGTGGCGAGGTTCTTCGCGCCCTTCACATCCACCCGGCCCCGCAGGGGCCGTCCCCCGCGGATCGCGAGCTCGGATACGGTCACGCTCGTTCCTTCTCCAGCGACTGCACGCACAGGTGTCGACATTCGGGCCTCATCCTTCTTCGTTCGGAACGCGGGCTTGTGGCCCTGGCCCCACGGACCTCCCGGCGTCAGCGTACGGGGAGCGTGCGTGGCCGCCACGATTCGCGGCGGGCCTCGAACTGCGCGATCTTGTCTTCGTTGCGCAGGGTGAGCCCGATGTCATCGAGCCCTTCGAGGAGCCGCCATCTAGTGTAATCGTCGATCCCGATGGCGGTCTGGAAGTCGCCGATCGTGGCGGTTCGCGCCTCGAGGTCGACCGTGATCTCACGACCAGGATCCTCGTCGATCAGCGCCCAGATGCGCTCGATGTCGGCCTCGTCGACCGTCGCCGCGAGCAGGCCCTGCTTGCCGGAGTTGCCGCGGAAGATGTCGGCGAAACGGGGGCTCAGCACGACCTTGAAGCCGTAGTCGCGCAGCGCCCACACCGCGTGCTCACGGCTGGAGCCGGTGCCGAAGTCGGGCCCGGCGACGAGCACGGACGCCTTCTGGAACGGCTCCTGGTTGAGCACGAACTCCGGGTCCTGCCGCCAGGCGTGGAACAGCGCGTCGTCGAAGCCGGTCTTGGTGACGCGCTTCAGGAACACGGCGGGGATGATCTGGTCGGTGTCGACGTTGGAGCGCTTCAGGGGCGCGGCGACACCGGTGTGCGTGGTGAACTTCTCCATGATTCAGACCTCCTCCTCGGCGACCAGGTCGCTCGGGCTCGACAGCGTGCCGCGGATGGCGGTGGCCGCGGCCACCAGGGGTGACACCAGGTGGGTGCGACCGCCCTTGCCCTGCCTGCCCTCGAAGTTGCGGTTGGACGTCGATGCGCACCGCTCGCCGGGGGCGAGCTGGTCGGGGTTCATGCCCAGGCACATCGAGCACCCGGCGAAGCGCCACTCGGCGCCGAAGTCCTCGACGATCCTGTCGATGCCCTCGGCCTCGGCCTCGAGGCGGACACGGGCCGAGCCGGGCACGACCATGACGCGCACGCCGTCGGCCTTCTTCTTGCCCTTGATGACCGAGGCGAACGCGCGCAGATCCTCGATGCGGCTGTTGGTGCACGAGCCCATGAACACGGCATCCACCTGCACGTCCTTCAGCGGCGTGCCGGGTGTGAGGTCCATGTACTCGAGCGCGCGCTCAGCAGCGGCGCGGGCGTTCGGGTCGGCGATCTCGGCCGGGTCGGGGACGGCCGACGACAGCGAGCTGCCCTGGCCGGGGTTGGTGCCCCAGGTGACGAACGGCTCGAGCTCGTTCGCATCGATGAACACCTCGGCGTCGAACTCGGCGCCCTGATCGGTGGGCAGCGTGCGCCAGTAGGCGACCGCGTCTTCCCAGTCCTGGCCCTCGGGCGCGTGCGGGCGGCCCTTGACGTACTCGAACGTGGTCTCGTCGGGTGCGACCATGCCGGCGCGCGCACCGGCCTCGATCGACATGTTGCAGATCGTCATGCGGCCCTCCATGGAGAGCGCGCGGATCGCGCTGCCGCGGTACTCGAGCACGTAACCCTGTCCGCCGCCGGTGCCGATCTTGGCGATCACGGCGAGGATGATGTCCTTCGCAGTGACGCCGGGGCGCAGCGTGCCCTCGACGTTGATCGCCATCGTCTTGAACGGCTTCAGTGGCAGCGTCTGCGTGGCCATGACGTGCTCGACCTCGCTGGTGCCGATACCGAAGGCCATCGCCCCGAACGCGCCGTGCGTGGAGGTGTGCGAATCGCCGCAGACGACCGTGATCCCCGGCATGGTCAGGCCCAGCTGGGGACCCACCACGTGCACGATGCCCTGCTCGGCGTCGCCCAGCGAGTGCAGGCGCACCCCGAACTCCTCGGCGTTGCGCCGCAGCGTCTCGATCTGGGTGCGGCTGGTGAGGTCGGCGATCGGCTTGTCGATCGCGAGCGTCGGGGTGTTGTGGTCCTCGGTCGCGATGGTCAGGTCGAGACGGCGCAGCGGGCGCCCCTCCGCCCGCAGCCCGTCGAAGGCCTGCGGACTGGTGACCTCGTGCACCAGGTGCAGGTCGATGTAGATGAGGTCGGGCTCGCCGTTCTCGCCCTTGACCACGAGATGGTCGTCCCAGACCTTCTCGGCCAGGGTGCGGGGGCGGGCGGATGCGTCTGTCATGCGATTACTTCTCCACTGGGTTCAGGTGCGGCCCACGCGAGACACCGCGGCGAGAGAGGCCTAGATCGAGGTCTCGCCGCGGCTGCTAAGGAGAAGCTGCACCGCCTGCATGCGGGCAAGTCTACATGCGGCGCATCCGCCCGACGCCGCCGGGGTCACTGTGTGACAGCGGCCTTGCGCTTGTCGCGAGCCGCCGCGATGAGGCTGGCCACGGTCGCGACGGTCATCGAGACCAGGATGACGCCGAGCGACATCCAGGTGCTGATGTCGGGGGCCCACTCGATCGGCTTGCCGCCATTGATGAACGGCAGCGAGTTCTCGTGCATGGCGTGCAGGATCAGCTTCACGCCGATGAAGCCGAGGATCACGGCGATGCCGTAGTGCAGGTAGCGCAGCTTGTCGAGCAGGTCGCCGAGCAGGAAGTAGAGCTGACGCAGACCCATCAGGGCGAAGATGTTCGCGGTGAACACGATGAAGCCGTTCGAGGTGATCGAGAAGATCGCCGGGATCGAGTCGATCGCGAACATGAGGTCGGTCACGCCGATCACGACGAACACGAGCACCATCGGGGTGAACATGCGCTTGCCGTCGACCTCGGTGCGCAGCTTGTTGTCGTCGTAGTGATCGCTGATGTCGACGAAGCGACGCACCAGGCGCACCATGAAGCCCTCGCGCTTCACGTCGTCGTCGTGGTCGCCCTCGGGCATGGCCTGCTTGATGGCGGTGTAGATCAGGTACGCGCCGAACAGGTAGAAGACCGGTGCGAAGTTCTCGATCACCGCGACGCCCAGCATGATGAAGATGCCGCGCAGCACGAGCGCGATGATGATGCCGACCATCAGCACCTGCTGCTGCAGACGCCTCGGCACGGCGAACTGGGCCATGATCAGCACGAAGACGAACAGGTTGTCGATCGAGAGGCTGTACTCCAGCGCCCATCCGGTGACGAAGTGCGCCGCGGTCTCTCCGTCGGAGACGATCCAGAGCAGGCCGGCGAAGGCCAGTGCGAGGGTGACGTAGAACACCACCCAGAGCGTGGACTCCTTCGTGCTGGGGATGTGCGGGCGCAGCCGCACCAGCAGGAGGTCGCCGATGAGGATGAGGACGAGGACCACCATGGCGGTGATCTCGAACCAGACGGGGATGAAGTCCACGGGCAGGACGCCTTTCGAGAGGGTTCGGTGAGGACCGAAAGTCTCTCCCCCGCATTCTCATGCGGTGCGTGCCCGGAGCAGCGATGGCGATGCTCGTGATGACGGACGCGCGGTGGACGGGATACTCCCTCTCGCGGAGTCAATACTACCGGACACGCGGCCGGTCGGATGCCATGCGACTTCCCTGACTTCCTTGATTTTCCGAGGTATACAAGACCTCTTGTGAGATTCGCGGATCGCGCTTACGTTTACCTGCGTGGAACAGATCGACGTCATCACCGCCATCTCGCACCCCCTGCGACGGCGCATCATCGACCGCCTGCTGCTGCACGGCCCGACGCAGGTGGGCACGTTCGCGCGCGCCTTCGACGTCCAGGTCGGCAGCATCAGTCATCACCTCCGTATGCTCCAGAAGGCGGGTGTCGTGGAACAGGTCGACGACCCCTCCGGCGACAGACGCACCAGTTGGTGGCAGTTGAGCAGGCGATCGTTCTCCTGGTCGTCGGAGGACTTCGACTCGCCCTCCGATGCGCTGCTGGCGCGTGAGGCACAGCGTGCGAACCTGCGCAACCAGCTCGAGCGGCTGAAGCGCTGGTACCGGGTCTCCGACAGCAGCGACTGGTCGGGGTTCAACACCGACACGCTCGCCTGGGCCACGCAGGACGAGCTGCTCGATCTGCAGGAGCGGCTGCTGCGGATGCTCGAGGAGTGGCGATCCGACATCGACGGCGACGACGGGCAGGCGCGCACGCCTGTCTACTTCTTCGCCCACGGCTTCCCGACGGAGGTATGACATGACGACCGCAGAACCCACGATGCTGCGCACGCCGCCGGCATTCGCACGCGACAGGATGGTGCAGGCGTGGCTGGTCATCAAGGCGCTGTCGGATGCCGGAGACGCGATCTTCACGATCGCCTTCGCCTGGACCGCGGTGCAGATCGCCTCCCCTGCTGTCGCCGGCCTCGTCGTCGCGGCCGGCACGATCCCCCGCGCAGTGGTGCTCCTGATCGGCGGCGCATACGCGGACAGGGCGGATGCCAGGCGGCTCATGATCCTGTTCAACGCGCTGCGCGTGGTCGTGCTGGTCACGGTCGCCATCTGGTGCCTGGCCGCACAGCCGACCGTCGCCCTGCTGCTGATCGCGAGCATCGCATTCGGTCTGTGCGATGCGTTCTTCGAGCCCGCGGCGGGAACCATGCCCCGTCAGCTCGTCGCCCCCGCGGATCTGCCGGCCTACGCCGCCCTCAGCCAGACCCTCTCGCGTCTGGGCACGATGGCGGGCTCCGCCGCGGGCGGGTTCCTCGTCGCGGCATACGGCATCACCGGCAGCGCCGGACTGAACACCCTGACCTACATCGTCGTGATCGTGTTCATCGTGCTGTGGCTGCGTCCGCGTTTCGCACTCCCCCGGGCCTCCAGCGAGCAGAGCGTGCTGCGCGGTGTCGCCGACGGGTTCCGGCACCTCGGCCGGGAGCGTGCGACACGCACCCTGGTGATCGCGCTGTCGGGCCTGAACCTCGCCGTGGGGCCGGCACTCGCCATCGGACTGCCGCTGCTGGCCACGTCGCGCGGCTGGGGCGCGGGCGCCGTCGGCGTCTTCGACGCGCTCGTCGGGGGCGGCGCCATGGCCGGCGCCCTGACGGTGGTGCGCTGGCGCCCGCGCCACGAGGCGATCGGCGGGTTCGCCGCGCTGATGGTTCAGGGAGCAGGCATCATCAGCCTGGGGCTCGGGAACCAGTTCGTCGTCGGCGCCGGATGCCTGGCGATCGGATTCACCGCCGGGTACGCCTCGTCCCTCCTCAGTGCGACCTTCGCCGCGACCGCCGCCCCGGACTATCTGGGCCGCCTCGGTTCGATTCTCCGGCTCGGCGACGACTGCCTCATGCCTGCGGGCATGGCGGTCTTCGGCGCGCTGGCGGGCATCCTCCCACTGTGGGTGCCGTTCGCGATCTTCGGCGGTTCCATGGCGCTGCTGATGATCATCCCGCTGCGCAACCCGCAGCTGCGCAGCCTGTCGCTGCAGAGGGAGAAGGAAC
Organism: Microbacterium sp. NPDC057659; assembly: GCF_042799915.1. Classification (NCBI taxonomy): domain Bacteria; kingdom Bacillati; phylum Actinomycetota; class Actinomycetes; order Micrococcales; family Microbacteriaceae; genus Microbacterium; species Microbacterium sp. NPDC057659. Next base: position 679,478 of record NZ_JBHVHU010000001.1, read on the forward strand.
CCGAAGCCGAGCCTGTGCCCGAGCCGGAGTCCGCCCCGGAGGTCTGAGCCGTCCGGGCCGGCGCGGTGCGAGAACGTACCGCGGGCGGGTTCGGCTCACGGGATACGGCCGTATCCTGACCGGATGCGGATCCTGATCGCGGAGGACGACGCGCGACTGCGCTCCCTGCTCGAGCGCGCGCTGCGCGAGAGCGGATACGCCGTGAGCTCGCACGCCGACAGCGATTCGGCGCTGTTCGAGATAGAGACGGATGCCTCCGACCTGCTGGTCCTCGACATCATGCTGCCCGGGTCGATGGACGGCGTCGCCCTGTGCCGCCGCGTACGCGAACGCGACACGGCAACGCCGATCCTGCTGCTGACGGCGCTGGATGCGCCCGCGCACCGCGTCGCCGGGCTGGACTCCGGCGCAGATGACTACTTGACCAAGCCGTTCCATCTGTCTGAGCTGCTGGCTCGCGTGCGCGCACTGCTGCGTCGCGCTCCTCTCGCGGTGTCCCCCGTGCTGGAGGTCGCCGGTGTGTCGCTCGACCCGGCCAGTCGCACCGTGACGAGGGACGACAGGTCGATAGACCTGACGGCCCGCGAGTTCGCCGTCCTGGAGCTCTTGATGCGCAACCCCGGACGGGTGGTCTCGACCTCGGAGTTCATCGATCACGCCTGGGATGCCCACTACGACGGGTACAGCAACGTCGTCGCGTCGACGATCCGACATCTCCGGGGGAAGCTCTCCTCCCCCGGCAGGCCCGACCCGATCACCACGCGCCGAGGCAGCGGATACGTCCTGCACGCCGAGGGCGATCCGCGATGATCATCCGCCGCGCGACGCTGCGCCTGACTGTGCTCTACTCGGCGATCATCATCGGGGTCGTCGCCGTGTTCGCGATCGGGGTCGCGGTCTACGCCACGATCGCCTTCGACGTGGAGATCCCCGGCGCAACCGAAGAGGCGCTCGATCGCGCCGACGTGACGCTGCGCGCCGCGCTACTGATCTGCTTCGGGGCGGTCGTCGTGCTCGCCCCGCCGGTCAGTTACCTGCTCGCCCGGAGTGCGCTGCGACCGGTGCGCGCGAGCCTGGAGGCCCAGCAGGCCTTCGTCGACGACGCCTCGCACGAACTGCGCACGCCGATCGCCGTCGCCCAGGGCGAGCTCGAGCTGGCGCTGCTGCGCCCGCGTGAGGGCGCGGCGTACCGGACAGCGATCGGCACCGCACTAGACGCGCTGGGCGAGCTGGACGCGCTGACCGGCGACCTTCTGCTGCTCGCCCGCGACGAGCACCTGTCAGACCCCGGGCCGGAGACCACACCTGACGCGCTCGGGCAGCAGCTGCTGCAGGCACTCCCCGAAGAGATGCTCCGCCGCGTACGGCTGCGCACCGAGGGCCTGTCGATCCGGCTCGCTCAGCCCGAGCTGGTCACCCGGGCTGCCGTGAATCTGGTCGAGAACGCCGCGAAGTACTCGCCGACGGAGCATCCGATCGACGTATCGTACACGCGGGATCATGACGGCCTGCGCATCGCTGTTACCGACGACGGGCCCGGGATGGCGCCAGAGGATGCCGCACGCGCCTTCGATCGGTTCTGGCGGGCGGATGCCGCACGAAGCACGCCTGGACACGGCATCGGCCTCTCTCTGGTGCGCAGGATCGCAGAGCTCCACAGTGGGCGGGCCCGTCTGCAGAGCACGCCCGGTGCCGGGACGACCGCCACGATCACGCTGCCGGACCGCGACGCATAGTCGCGTCACAGCTTCCCGTCACGCTCCCGTCACGAACCCCTCTCTAGCGTGAGCTCTGCGGTCGTCCGAAGCGGACACCCGAGAAGGGAGCATTCCAATGATGGACAGCACGCAACGCCGGATGCTGAACAAAGTGCCAGAGGTCACTCTGCTGTTCTGGCTGGTGAAGATGATGTCGACGACCGTGGGCGAGACGGGCGCTGATCTGCTCTCCGGAACACTCGGCTGGGGAATGGGCGTCACCACTGTGGTCGTCGGCGCACTCCTGGCCGTCGCGCTCGTCGCTCAGTTCCGTGCCAGGGCGTACTCGCCGGTCCGGTACTGGATCGTGGTCGTCCTGATATCGGTCGCCGGCACCCTGGCCAGCGACATGCTCACCGACGTCGTCGGTGTGCCGCTGGGCGTGACCACCACTGTCTTCGCCGTCGTCCTGGCCGCCGTCTTCTTGATCTGGTGGCTGCAGGAGCGCACTCTGTCGATCCATTCCATCGACACCCCGAAGCGCGAGGCGTTCTACTGGGCGGCGATCCTGGTGACCTTCGCTCTCGGCACCGCCGGCGGCGACCTTCTCGGCGAGGCGCTGAACCTCGGCTACGCCCTCTCCGCCGCGGTGTTCCTGGCCGCCCTGCTGCTCGTCGCGCTGGCCAGGTTCACGTTCGGGCTGAACGCCGTGCTCGCCTTCTGGACCGCGTACGTGCTCACCCGCCCGCTCGGCGCCTCACTGGGCGATCTGCTGTCGCAGCCGGTCGCCGACGGCGGGCTCGGGTTCGGGACGATCCCGGTCAGTATCGTGTTCACCGTCTGCATCGTCGCCGCCGTCGCCTGGTTCGTGCGCGAACAGGGCCGGGTCGTCGCGCCGAAGGTCATCACCGCGTCGCTCGCGGCGGACCGGATGCCCGCGTGAGCACACGCACCGAACACCACGTGCGGTCGCGACCCGATGCGGCCGCACGGGGGCGCGCATCCGGGCTGCTCTGGCCAGGGACCGCGCACTCGCTGCACCCTGCGGCATCCGTCGCCGTGGCGGGCATCCTGCTCGCGCTGATCGGCGGACTGCTGCTGCGCGGCAGCACCGCCGAGTTCGGAGCCGTGCTCACGTTGAACGGAATCCGCATCCCGGGCGCCGACGGACTCTCGGAGACCGTGGGCACCGGCCTGGGCCCGGCATCGGCGATCGGGATCGGCGTGACGTTCGCGGTCTTCGTCTCGACATGGTCTCGGAGCGTGGCGACGGCGGTCGCCGCGGCACTCGCCGTCGGGCTGAGTTGGGGTGGGGTGGGCGTGCTGAAGCTCATCGTCGCTCGGCCTCGGCCGGACTGGCAGTCGCTCCCTCAGCATCTGGGTGTCGCCGAGACGGATCCGTCCTACCCCAGCGCACACGTGGCGTTCATCGGGGCGCTCTCGACGGCGTGCGTGCTCCTCGCCTGGCGCACGCGAGCACGATGGTGGGTTCTCGCGGCAGGCGCAGCGGCCACGGTCACGGTCGCTCTCGCGCGCCTGCACGCGGGCGTGCACTATCCCTCGGACGTCGTCGCGGGGGCGCTGTGCGGAGCATGCGGCGTCATCCTCGCGTTCGTGCTCGTCGACCTCGTCGACGCGCGCACCGGTCTCTCGGCGCGGGTCGACGATCTGCTTCCGCTCGCCCGCCGCGCCTGACACCGACGCCGGATACGCAGAAGGCCCCCGGAATGAACCGGGGGCCTTCTGCGGTTGTCCGTGACCCCAGCGGGATTCGAACCCGCGTTACCGCCGTGAGAGGGCGGCGTACTAGGCCGCTATACGATGGGGCCGTCTTGCGGAACTTTTCCGTCCCGCGACAACTGTTCAAGTATGACATGACGATTCGCACGCATCCAAATCGGAGCGCCCGGGAAGCGGATCACGGGCGTGTCGCGATCCGTTTGCGCGCGCGGGCCCGCAGGAGTTGACTCGACCCATGCGCGTCACGAAATTCGAACATGCCGCCCTCCGCATCGACGAGGGAAGCGACACCCTGATCATCGACCCGGGCTCGTTCACCGCGCCGTTGGACGACCTGCGAAAGGTCGTCGCGGTCGTGATCACCCACGAGCATCCCGACCACTGGACTCCGGAACACCTCGACCGCATCCTGCTCGCCGCTCCGGGCACCCCTGTGTTCGCCCCCGCCGGTGTCGCGGCCGCCGCCGACGGCTACGAGATCACGGTCGTCGCCCCGGGAGACACGGTGACCGCGGGTTCCTTCACGCTGCGGTTCTTCGGCGGCGAGCACGCGGTGATCCATTCGTCGCTCCCGGTCGTCGAGAACGTCGGCGTGCTCGTGAACGACGAGCTGTACTACCCCGGCGACTCCTACACCGTGCCCGACGGCGTCGAGGTCTCCACTCTTGCCGCGCCCGTAGGTGCGCCGTGGCTGAAGATCGGCGAGGCGATGGACTTCGTCCTGGCGGTCGCACCTCGCCGAGCGTTCGGCGTGCACGACATGACGCTCTCCGTGATCGGCAAGAACATGCATCGTGGGCGCCTGCAGTGGTCGACGGAGCAGGGCGGCGGCGAGTTCTTCACGCTCGAGCCCGGCGACTCGCTCGATCTCTGAGCATGGCGGACTCCCCCGCCGCGGAGCACTCCCTCGAGGAGGACGGCGTCCGCTCGCTGCTGCGCGCCGACGCTCCTCACCTCGCCGACCTGCCCCTGACCCTCGTCGCGGACGGCTGGGACAACGCGATCTGGCGCCTCGGCGACGACCTCGCCGTGCGTGTTCCGCGCCGCGAACTCGCGGTCCCGCTCATTGCGCACGAGCAGCGCGCGCTGCCGGAGATCGGCCCGCGTCTGGCGGCCGCCGGCGTCCTCACTCCGGTCCCGGTGATCGCGGGGCGCGCAACCGCGACATTCCCCTGGCCCTGGTCGGTGATCCCGTGGATCGAGGGAACCCACGCCCTGGGTGTCGCGCGGGCCGCGAACTCGGAATGGGCACCATCGCTCGCGTCGGCGCTATCGGCGCTGCACGTTCCCGCACCCGCGGATGCGCCGCGCAATCCCGTCCGTGGCGTGCCACTCGTCTCCCGCGACGAGGCCATGCGTGAGCGCCTGGCGCTCACGGCGACCCCCGGCTCACTCGTGGCCGCGTGGGAGGCGGGACTGAAGGCTCCGCACGTCGATCGGTCCACCTGGATCCACGGAGACCTTCATCCCGGCAACATCCTGCTGCGGAACGGCGGGCTTGCGGCGCTCATCGACTTCGGAGACGTGAGCGCCGGCGATCCCGCCTGCGACCTCGCCGCAGGGTGGCTGCTCTTCGACGACGCCGGACGGCACCGGTTCCGGAGCGCCACAGGCAGCCGCTACGACGATGCGACCTGGGTGAGAGCGCGGGCGTGGGCGGCGTACTTCGCGCTCATGTTCCTGACCCTCAGCGACGATCGTCCCGCTCATCGCGCGCTGGGCGTCAGCACCGTCGCCGAGCTGACGTCGGCCGACTGACCGCCGAACCGCGACGGCCCCCTGCACCGCGAAAGTGCAGGGGGCCGTCTGTGCACTGACGTCAGTCCGCGACCGGCTGTGCGGCGCGCACCCGCAGGTCGCGAGCGAGATGGTCGCGCTGCTCGATGACGATCCGGCGCAGCGAGGCCGGTGCGTCCTCGTGAGCGGCGAGCCAGGCATCCACTGGCTCCAGCGAATCGGATGCAGGGAACAGCCCCGCCACGAGTCGCTTGGCCAGTTCGATGCTGCGCTCGGCCCACGCGGGGGCGATCCGGTCGAAGTACTCGCCGTCGAACGCGGCGATGAGGTCGCGCCGTCCGCCTGCACGGAAGCCCTGGATCTCGGCATCCAGGTGATCGTTCGTGAGCGTGTGGTCGTTCCAGGCGGCATCCCAGTCCGCGGCGCGCACCTCGGCCGTCGGACGCGAGGCCAGAGCACGCCTGCCGGCCGTGCGACCGGATGCCGTGTCGTCGCGACTCAGCTCGGACTCGACCTCCTCCGGGCCCGCTGCCCCGGTGGTGGTGAGCGCGGTCAGCAGTTCCCAGCGCAGGTCGGGGTCGAGAGTGAGCCCCTCGGGCGCAGCGCCGTCCAGCATCCGCCGCACGTCCTCTCCGTGCCCGTCGTCGTAGGCGGCCGCCTCGGCGAACGCGCGTGCCCAGGCCAGCTGCGCGTCGCTGCCGGCCTCCGCCGCCTGCAGCGCCTTCCAGGTCAGCTCCAGCCATGCGCTCTGCTCGGCCGCGCGGGAATCGCCCGGGACGTAGTGCCGCACGGCGAACTGCGCGTTCATCAGCACGCCGGGGAGCAGCAGGATGCTGCCCTCGGCCTGCGCGTGACGACGGACGATCGCGAGGTACTGCTGAGCCGACAGTTCGCCGTCGCGGGTCGCATTCCACAGCGACGCCCAGATCAGACCGCGCGCGAGCGCGTCGTCGATCTTCGAGAGCGCCTCCGCCACCGTCGCGAGAGAACGCTCGTCGAGGCGAGCCTTGGCGTAGGTGAGGTCCTCGTCGTTGATCAGCACCAGGTCGGCGTCGGCACGGTCGAACGGGGTGCGCTCATCGGCGACATCCAGTTCGGCCCGATCCCGCAGCACCGGCGTCCCGTCCTTCACGTCGTAGCGGCCGACCCGCAGGCGGTGCGGGCGGGCATCGGTCTGCACGATGACGCTCCGACCGTCGGCATCCTCTTCCAGCGACAGCGTCGAGACACCGGAGGTCTCCAGCCACGCGGCGGACCAGGAGCGCACGTCGCGTCCCGAGGTCTCCTCGAGCTGCACGAGCAGGTCGTCGAGCGTGGTGTTGCCGTAGGCGTGCGCGGCGAAGTACCGGCGGGCGCCCTCGAAGAACGCGTCCTCGCCGACGTAGGCGACCAGCTGCTTCAGCACGGAGGCGCCCTTCGCGTAGGTGATGCCGTCGAAGTTCAGCTTCGCCGCCTCGAGGTCGGGGATGTCGGCGACGATCGGGTGCGTGGTCGGCAGCTGGTCCTGCTGGTACGCCCACGCCTTGCGGCGGTTGGCGAAGGAAACCCACGCGTCCGTGAAGCGGGTCGCCGCGACCAGGGCGTGCGCGCCCATGTAGTCGGCGAACGACTCCTTGAGCCACAGGTCGTCCCACCAGCGCATCGTGACGAGGTCGCCGAACCACATGTGCGCCATCTCATGCAGGATCGTGTTCGCCCGCCCGGCGCGCTGCGCGTCGGTGGACGCGCCACGACTGATGTAGGCCTCCGTGAAGGTCACCAGACCGGGGTTCTCCATCGCACCGAGGTTGTACTCGGGCACCAGGATCTGATCGTACTTGCCCCACGGGTACGGGAACGCGAACGCGTCGGTGAAGAAGTCCAGTCCCTGCTTGGTGACGGTGAGGAACTCCTCGGACTCGAGGTGCTGCAGCAGTGACGCACGGCAGAACAGGCCGAGCTCCACCACCTGATCGTCGCGGTGCCACTCGTCGTCGATGCGCGCGTAGGGGCCGGCCGCGACCGAGGTGATGTAGCTCGAGATCGGCAGCGTCGGGGCGAACTGCACGGTCTGCACGCCGATTCCCTCGACGGTGTGCTCGGGCCGCTGGTTCGAGAGCACCTGCCAGCCGGCCGGCGCGGACACGACGAAGGTGTAGGAGGCCTTCATATCGGGCTGCTCGAAGCTCGCCATGACGCGACGCGAGTCGGCGGGCTCGCACTGGGTGTACAGGTAGGTCTCGTTGTCGACCGGGTCATGGAAACGGTGCATTCCCTCGCCGGAACGGCTGTATGCGGCGACGCCCTCGACGGTCAGGGTGTTCTGCGCCGCGAGACCGGTCACGCGGATGCGCGCGCCGTCCCACTCCACGTCCTGCTCGACGTCGTTGAGGACCACGCGGTCCACGCTCTCGCCGATGAAGTCGACCCATGTCTCGGATGCCGAGGCGTCGAACTCCAGCGTCGTCGCGGTCGGGAATCCGGTGCGGGTGCGCTCGGGGGCGCCGGTGAGATCGAGTTCGACGCGGACTCGGTGCAGGGTGATGCCCGCGGCCCGCTCGGCGGTCTCTTCCCTCGTGAGGTTCGCGGTGGCGTTCGGAGAGTTCATGGCTCCATCGTTCCATGGATCACAGTTGCGAAGAGTTCTTCGCAACATTAGCCTGACCGACATGGCAGCCGAAGAACTCAGCACCGCCCAGCTGCGGGTGCTCTCGCATCCGACCCGGCTGGCCTTCCTGCGCCGACTGCGCGAGAACGGTCCCGCGACGTCCCGCTCGCTCGGTCGCGAGTTCGACCTCGACTCCGGCGCCGCGAGCTATCACCTGCGCCGTCTGGCGGCAGGCGGGCTCATCGTCGAGGACCCCGCGCTCGGCACGCAGCGGGAGCGGTGGTGGCGGGCGGCCGAGGACTTCTCCCAGTTCGATCCCGCTCGACACGACGACGGATCTGCTCGCAGGTACATGCAGTCCGTCATACTCGCCGCGGCGGACGAGCTGCAGAGGGTGGCCTCCGCTGTCCCCGGCGCCGAGCCGGAGTGGCTGACGGAATCCGCATTCGTCGACCAGCGGATCGCCCTCGACGGGGAACGACGGCAGCAGCTCCGCGCCGAGCTCATGGCCGTCATCGACCGGTATCGCTCGGCCGCAGCCGCACCGGCCGGCCCGCTGACGCAGGTGCGGTTCCAGATCTACGAGCAGCGATGAGCATCGGCATCCGGCACGACGCAGTGCGCTGGGTATTCGCGTACACCCTCGCCGTTCTCGGAGACGTCTCGTACTACCTCGTCCTCACCTGGGCGGCGTCGGAGGCCGGCGGAGCATCCTGGTCCGGCCTCATCCTCGCCGCAGGGTCGGTCCCGCGACTGCTGCTCCTGCTCGCCGGCGGGATGCTGGCCGATCGGGTCGATCCGCGCAGGATCGCCATCTGGACCGACGCGGCCAGGGCAGTGACGCTCATCGCCGCAGCGCTGCTCACCGTCACCCTGGGGCTTCTCCCCTGGTGGCTGATGATCATCGCGGTGCTCTTCGGCATCGTCGACGCCTGCTTCATACCTGCTGTGGGGGCGATGCCGGCGCGCCTCGTGCCGCAGCAGGAACTCACACGCCTGCAGGCGTGGCGGATCACCGGGCTCCGGATCGCGAACACCGTCGGTCCGGCGCTCGGCGCGGTGCTGCTGCTCGCCGGCGCCGCCGCCGCGTTCGCCGTCCTCGCACTGCTCTTCGCCGGCTCAGTGCTGCTGCTGCGCACCATCCGCCCCAGGCCGGCAGTCTCCGCGCGGAAGGATGTCGCGGCAGGCGTCTCGGGCTGGCAGACCGTGCGGCGGCTGCGGATCGCGCCTCTCGTGATCGGCACCGCCCTGTCGGAGCTGCCGTTCTCCGGACCCGTCGCCGCCGGCATGGTCCTGCTCGTGCAGGACCGCGGATGGCCGGCTGCGGCGGCCGGTGCGGTGCTCGCCGCGTTCAGCGTCGGCGGGCTGGCGACGAGCGTGCTGCTCTCGATCCTGCCGCGCACGGGAGGGCGGTCAGCCGTGCTCCTGTCCGTCGTCGCGACCGCCGCGCTGCTTCTGGTGTTCGGGTCGGTGACGGAAGTGATGCCGGCCGTGCTCTGCGGAGCGGGCATGGGCATCACCAGTGGCGTGACGATGGTGCTCTGCCAGGGACAGGTGCAGCGGTCCACGCCTCCGGCGATGCTCGGCAGAGTGACCGCCGTGCTCACCCTGCTCACACTCGGCCTGACTCCGTTGGCCTACGCGGGAGTCGGCCTGATCGCGGAGGCCGTCGGGCTGCCGGCGTTCTTCTCCGCAGCGGCGATCATCGTCGCGATCTCCGCTGCGCTGCTGGCCCTCGCACGCTTCGGCCCGGCCGGCGAATCCGCCGGCTCGGGCCTCGGCTCACCGAGCGTCAGTTGACGTTCGCGGCGTAGAACAGGCTGCCGATGATCAGCAGGACGATCAGGATCAGGTACGCCGCGCACGCCAGGTAGCCGAGCACCAGACCGATGATGGCGAACACCTTGCCGCCCTCGGCGGTGCGCTTGATCTGACTGAGCGAGATGTGTCCCAGGATCACGGGGACGATCGCGAAGCCGAGCAGACCCAGCACGAAAGTGACGATCGCGAGGACGTTGGTCTTCGGCGCGACCGGCGCCGCCGCGTAGCCGGCGTACGGTGCCGGGTACCCGGCCTGGGGCGGTGCCGGGTACCCGGCCTGGGGCGGTGCCTGGTATCCGCCCTGGGGGGCGGGGGCGGCCTGCGCGTCCGCCGGCTGCGGGGTGTACCCCGGCTGCGGGGTGTAGCCGGACTGCTGCGTCGGGTCGGTGCTGTCGCTCATGCCTCCACCGTAGACGGTGCCGCCGCGTCAGCGCACCGTCTGCGTGGCCGAGGCGTCCGCCTTCGTCAGCGCCTGATCCAGATCGGCGCGCAGGTCGTCGACGTTCTCCAGACCGATCGAGAGCCGCACGATGTCGGCGCCGGGCCTCGCCTCCGCCGCCACCGGTCGATGCGTGAGTGCCGCGGGATGCTGGATCAGCGAGTCCACACCGCCCAGCGACACCGCATGCGTGAACAGGCGGACGGCACCGGTGAGCGCCTCGGCCGCGGCGTATCCGCCGCGCAGACGCACGGCGATCATCGCGCCGGGACCGCGCATCTGCCGTTCGACCAGCTCCCGCTCCGCCGGGTTCGTCCCGGGGAAGAACACCTCGGCGACCGCGGGCTGCTCGGCGAGCCATGCGGCGAGCTCGACGGCGCCCGCCTGCTGCGCGGCCAGCCGCACCGGCAGGGTCGCGAGCCCGCGGTGCAGCAGGTACGCACCGAGCGGATGCAGCAGCGCCCCGGTGATCGCTCGCACCTGACGCAGTGCGACAGCGGTGGACTCCGAGCAGGCGATGACGCCGGCGATCACGTCGCCGTGCCCACCGATGTACTTGGTCGCGCTGTGCAGCGACATCGCGGCGCCGAGGTCGAGCGGATTCTGCAGCAGCGGCGTCGCGAAGGTGTTGTCCACGAGCACCGGCACCTCACCGGCCTGCGCCACGACCGCGGCGATGTCGACGAGGTCGAGGGTGGGGTTGGCCGGGGTCTCGAGCACGACGAGTCCGGTCTCGGCCGTCACGGCGCCGGCCACCTCATGCGCATCGCAGAACGTGACGCGGGTGCCGAGCAGCGCCGAGTCGAGAAGATGGTCGGTGCCGCCGTAGAGCGGACGCACGGCGACGACATGATGCTTGCCGGTCGGCTGCGTGTGCGAGAGGATCGCGGCGGTCATCGCGGCCATCCCGGACGCGAACGCGACCGAGGCCTCGGCGTGCTCGAGCTCGGCGAGCGCCTCCTCGAAGCGGGCCACCGTCGGGTTCCAGAGGCGCGCGTACACATTGCCGCCTTCCGGCACCGGATGCCCGCCGGTCGCCATCGCCTCGTACGAGTCGCCGCCGTGCAGGATGTCGGGCAGCGGGTTGGTCGTGGAGAGGTCGATCGGCGCCGCATGCACGCCGAGGGCGGCGAAGTCGGTGCGTCCGGCGTGGACGGCGATGGTCTCGGGATGCAGCGGCAGATCGGACATGCCTCCAGAATGCTCCGAGGCACAGAATCAGTCCACAGTGCTTGTTTCAGAGCACGACTTCGGTCCATGATCTTGTTGTCGCAGCAAGATTCCAGGAGAAGGCAGGTGCCCGGATTGGCCACCACACAGGCATCCGCGATCGACCCGCTCGACCTGCGCATCCTCGGCGCGCTCGCCGAGCAGCCCGAGGCGACCGTCCGCGATCTCGCCCAGGGACTCAGCATCCCTGCATCCACCTGCGCGTTCCGGTTGCGCTCACTGCGCGCACGCGGCGTGCTGCTCGGTGCGCGACTGCGCGTCGACCCGGCCTCGCTCGGCTACCCGGTGCAGGCCGTCATCCGTGTGCGGCTCGGCAGCCACAGCAAGTCCGGCGTCGACGCGCTCTTCGATGCGCTGGTGGCGACGCCCGGCGTGCTGCAGGTGTTCCACATCGCGGGTGCCGACGACTTCCTCGTGCACGTCGCGGTGACCGATGCCGCATCGCTGCGCGACATCGTGCTCGAGCACATCACCGTGCATGACGTGGTGCGCGCGACGGAGACCCAGCTGGTCTTCGAGCTGCGCGAGGGCGCCGGCGTGCTGCCGTCAGCCCGCCCGCGTGGCTGACGCCCGCGCCGGCGCCGGCACGGTGCCGAGGCCGGTGCCCTTCGGCGGCCGCAGCGCCCGCAGCGCGTAGAGGATCGTCGCCAGGTCGACGAGCTCCTGGATCAGTGCTCCGGCGACGGCGGGGATCACGCCGGTGGTGGCGATGAGCATCAGGCCGACGCTGAGCACGATGCCGATCACGATCGCCGTGGTCGCGACGGTCAGCGTGTGCCGGCCGATGCGCATGGCGTCGACCAGCCGGCTCAGCGAGTCGGCGACGATCACAGCATCCGCGGCCTCCCCCGCTGCGGTCGCGCCCTTGGCGCCCATCGCCACGCCGACGTCAGCAGCGGCGAGCACGGGGGCGTCGTTGACCCCGTCGCCCACCATCAGCATCGGGCGCGGGGCGATCTCGCCCGCCAGGCGAACCTTGTCGGCGGGCAGCAGCTCGGCATGCACCTCGGTCACCCCGATCGCAGCGGCCACCGACTCCGCCGTCGGCCGGGCGTCGCCGGTGAGCATCGCGATGCGCTCCACGCCGTGCTCGCGCAGCCAGCCGACGACCGCACCGGACTCCGGCCTCAGCTCGTCCGACAGGATCAGCGCTCCTGCGTACCGTCCGTCGATCGCGACGTAGGCGGCGGCTTCCCCGGGCTGCAGGTCCTCCCGCACGAGATCGGGCGTGAGCGAGGCGATGTAGGCCGGTTTGCCGACGACGACCGTACGGCCGTCGATCACGGCGGTGACACCGTTGGTCGCCGCCTCCTGCGCGCGCGATCCGGGCTGCAGGGTCAGGCCGCGAGCCTCGGCCGCGGCGCGGATGCCGTCGGCCAGCGCATGCGTCGAGTACTGCTCGGCGGATGCCGCATCGCGAAGAACCTCCGCCGCTGCGAAACCGGTCGCCGGGCGCACGTCGATGAGCGCCGGGCGGCCCCGCGTCAGAGTTCCCGTCTTGTCGAAGGCCGCGGACCGGATCCGGCCGAACTGCTCCAGCACAGCACCACCCTTCACGATGACACCGCGTCGAGAGGTCTGCGACAGGCCGCCGAGGAACGCCACAGGAGCGGCGATCAACAGCGGGCACGGTGTCGCCAGCACGAGCACCTCCGCGAAGCGGGCTGCATCCCCCGCCACCGCCCATGCGACACCCGCGATCAGCAGGGAGACGATCGTGAACGGCACCGCGTACCGGTCGGCGAGCCGCACCACCGGCGCGCGAGAGTCCTCGGCCGCCGCGACCAGCTTCACGATCTGCTGGTACTGGCTCTGCTCGGCCGGGCGGAGCACACGCAGTCGCACAGCGTCGTCGCCGTTCACCGACCCGGACATCACCTCGTCGCCCGCGGACTTCGTCACCGGAAGGCTCTCACCGGTCAGCGAGGACTCGTCGAACTCCGCACTGTCATCGAGCAGCGCGGCATCCGCCGGCACGATCTCCGACGGACGCACCAGTAGCACGTCCCCCACGCCGACCCGGTCGATCGGAACATCCTGCAGCGAACCGTCGGCGGCGAGCAGATGCGCGCGCTGCGGCGAGCGCTCCAGCAGTGCGTTCAGATCTCGGCGCGCACGGTACGACGCGAAGTCCTCGAGGGCTTCACCGCCGGAGAGCATCAGCACGACGATCAGTGAGGCGAGGTACTCCCCCACCGCCAGAGTCGCCCCCATGGCCACCACCGCGAGGATGTCGAGGCCGAACTGTCCCTTGAGCAGCGAGCGGATCATGCCGACGATCGTCCACAGCATGAACGCGGCGACGTACACGGTGGCGATGACCTGGGCGGCCAGGGCGAGCCCTGCCGCATGCATCACGAGCACGATGATCGCGACCAGCACGGTGAGCGGGACGACCGGGTAGCGCCTGATGAAGCGGATGACGGTGCGCATGCCCCTCATTCTGGCGCGTGCACACCCTCAGGGCGTGCTTTCATGGGAACGAGGGTGTGTTCCCTCCGAAGGGAGCCCCCTGTGACCAGCACGGATGCCGGAACCGGACAGCGACGTCGTCGCTCGCCGCACAGCAGGGTGCCGACCTGGCTGCGCATCCTCCTCCCCGCCGCGCTGATCCTGGTCTGGTTCGCCGTGGCCGGCATCGGCGGGCCGTACTTCGGGCGGGTGAGCGAAGTGTCCTCCAACGAGCAGTCCGCCTACCTGCCGTCGTCCGCCGAGGCCACCGAGGTGCAGTCGATGCTCAGCGGCTTCCGCGACTCCGACGCGATTCCCGCGGTCGTGGTGGTGTCCTCCGACGACGAGCTGAGCGACGCCGATCTCAAGCGGATGTCGGACGCGGTCGCCGCGCTCCCCGACGACGTCGACGGAGTGGGGTCGGACGTCTCTCCGCTGATCCCCTCCGAGGACGGAGAGGCCGCACAGGCCTTCGTGCCGATCACCGCCGAGAGCGGCGGACTGCGCGCGACCGTGGCCGACGTCGACACGGCGCTGCGCGATGTGGCGCCGGCCGGCGTGGAGGTCCATATCACCGGACCGGCCGGCTTCACGGCCGATCTGGTGAACGGGTTCACCGGTATCGACGGACTGCTGCTGGGGGTGGCTCTGCTCGCGGTGCTGATCATCCTCGTGATCGTGTACCGGTCGTTCCTGCTGCCGGTCGCGGTGCTGGCCACCAGCCTCTTCGCCCTCACGGCTGCTCTGCTGACCGTGTGGTGGCTGGCGAAGGCCGGATTCCTGCTGTTGAGCGGACAGACCCAGGGCATCCTCTTCATCCTCGTCATCGGCGCGGCCACCGACTACTCACTGCTCTACGTGTCGCGGTTCCGTGAAGAGCTTCGGGTGAACACCGACACCTGGGTCGCCGCGATGCGGGCGATCCGCGGATCGGTGGAGCCGATCGTCGCCTCCGGGTGCACGGTCATCGCGGGCCTGCTCTGCCTGCTGCTCAGTGATCTGAAGTCCAACAGTGCGCTGGGGCCCGTCGCCTCGATCGGGATCGTCTTCGCGATGCTGGCAGCGCTGACGCTGCTGCCTGCCATCCTCTTCCTGTTCGGGCGCGCGGCGTTCTGGCCGCGACCGCCGCTCTACGAGCCGGACGCGGTGAAGGCCGAGGACGGCATGCCGTCGCGCGGTCCCTGGGCATGGCTGGCCGGGTGGATCCGGCGACGTCACCGCCCGATCTGGATCATCACAGCCCTCGTTCTCGCCGCCGGCGTCCTCGGCGCGACCCAGCTGGACGCGTCCGGCGTTCCGCAGTCCGACCTCGTCCTCGGGTCGTCCGAGGCGCGGGACGGTCAGCAGATCCTGGGCGAGCACTTCCCCGCCGGCTCCGGCAGCCCTGCCTATGTGATCGTCGCCGAAGACGAACTGCAGGATGCGGCCGACGTGCTGCTCGCGGAGGACGGCGTCGAGAGCGTCAGCGTGGTCGCCGCCGACAGCCCGAGCGGCAGCGCTCAGGTCACCACGGACGGCGTCGTGCCGTTCGGCCCTCCCGGCACCCCTGCTCCCGAACCCACGGTCTCGGACGGGAACGTGCTCCTGCAGGCGACGCTCACCGACGCCGCGGACTCGGAAGCGGCGGAGCAGACCGTCCGCGGCATCCGCACCGATCTGCACCAGGCGGTGCCCGATGCACTCGTCGGCGGCGTGACGGCGACCGCGATCGACACGAACGACGCGTCGATCCACGACCGCACCCTGATCATCCCGCTCGTGCTCGCCGTCATCCTCGTGATCCTGATGATCCTGCTGCGGGCGGTCATCGCACCGATCCTGCTCGTACTCACCACGGTGCTGTCCTTCGGCACGGCCCTCGGGGTCGCGGCGCTGTTCTTCACCCACGTGTTCGACTTCCCCGGTGCGGATCCCGCGGTGCCGCTGTACAGCTTCGTCTTCCTCGTGGCGCTGGGGATCGACTACAACATCTTCCTGATGACGAGGGTGCGCGAGGAGTCCGTACGCCACGGCACGCGTCCCGGCATCCTGCGCGGGCTGGTGATCACGGGCGGCGTGATCACCTCGGCGGGCCTGGTGCTGGCCGCCACCTTCGCCGCGCTGAGCGTCATCCCGATCCTGTTCCTGGTGCAGATCGCGTTCATCGTGGCCTTCGGCGTGCTGCTGGACACGTTCATCGTGCGATCTCTGCTGGTACCTGCACTGAGCTATGACATCGGGCGGGCGATCTGGTGGCCGTCGAGACTGTCCAGGCGAGCATCCGACCGAATCCAGGACGAGTCACACGCGCCTCATCCTTAACGGAGTACCCCCTGGTGGAATCCTATGAATTCGCCCTATGGTGGCGAACGTCATGAGTCGCCAGGGGGGCCCGGCAGATGAAGAGTCAGAACAGATTTCTCGCGAGTGTCACAGCGCTGCTCTTTGCGGCCGCTTCGGTCTTCGTCGCTGCGGTTCCCGCCGCGGCCGCTGACACGGCGCAGTACGGGATCCAGAAGACCGCGGTCGAGCAGGGGCCGTTCGGCCCCGGCGACACGATCACCTACCAGATCGTCGTGAACTGCTCCTCCACCAACGAGGGCGGATGCGACGACACGGTACTCAGCGATTCGCTGCCCGAGCCGCTGATGTTCAATCCTGCGATCACGCCTGCTGTGACCGTCCAGTTGAACGCTCCGTCAGGCCAGCCGATCGGCGAGTACGACCGGCAGATCGACACCGACGGCAACAGCTTCACCGTCACCCCCGCGACCGACCTGAGCGCGACGCCCAAGACCTGGGCCGGCGGCAACAGCATGACCGTGACGGTCAACGCGATCGTCAAGCCGGACGCGGACGGCACGTGGGACGGCAAGACCGTCACCAACACCGCCAGCGTCGACGGCAGCAACGCCCCCGTCGCGAACTCCACGGCAGACGTCACCCTCGACGTCGTGACCACGCTCGTGCCCAGCATCGAGAAGACCGTGTCCCCCACGGGTACCCTCCCCGCCGTCCCCGGACAGGCGATCGACTGGACCGTCACCCCCGGCAACGCATCGAACCAGAACGTCGACACGATCGTCGTGCAGGATCCGGTGTCGCCGCCGGGCACGTTCGGGGACTATCTCGACGTGACCGGCATCGATGTCACGGCCCCCGACGGCACCACCGGCACCACGACCGAGTACTGGGTGAACGGCGCCTGGACCACCACCGAACCCGACCCCGTCTCCGACGCGCAGGGCGTCAGGGTCACCTTCACCGGAACGTTCGCCCCCGGCGCGACCGGCAAGGTCGTCGTGCACACCGAGACGAACGACGCCGTCACCGGCATCCCGGATGGAACGCAGCAGACGGTCACCAACGACGCCTCCACGACGGTGTCGAAGGCCGGTGACACCAGCGATCCGGTCACCGATGACGCGAGCATCACCCTCGCCCAGCGCAAGCCCGACGTCACGATCGAGAAGTCCTTCGCCGACAACACCCTGGTCAGCGGCCAGAGCACGACCGCGAACATCAAGGCCACGGTCGGCGAGCAGAATGTGCAGACGCTGACCATCACTGAGCCGAGCGCAGGAACACCGACCTTCACCGAGCAGGGCCTGAGCTTCGACGGGTTCGCCGACGGCGTCGAATGGCCGGTGGCCGCGACCTCGGCCGAGATCACGTACACATACTCGGACTGCCCAGACAGCACCGCGTCCACGACGACGAAGAACACCCTCCCTGCCGCCGAGAGCGGCTGCACGGTCGAGGGCTTCACCGTCGTCTTCTCCGCCGAGGGTGATGACATCGTCTCGGGCGCGTACGCGGCGCTCCCCCTGGAGGTCACTGCGCTGCCGACCGAGACCGCCGTCTCCAGCACCAACGCCGTCGACACCGCAGTCGAGAACACCCAGGGCCAGACCGGCACCGACGACGCCTCCGCCTCGTTCACCATCGAGCCGCTGACGATCGACACCAGCGTGACGAAGGAGATCATCCCTGACACCATCTGGGGCGTCCCCGGCACCGATGCGAGCATGACGCTGACCGGCAACGTCACCCCTGAGTCCACGGCGGGTTCCGAGAAGCTCGTCATCTCGGATCCGGTCGATCCGGCCGCCGGTTCGGAGTTCTGGGACAACTTCACCGCGACCGAGATCGACAACACCGACATCCCGCAGTGCACCACGCTGACCGTGCGGTACTGGCCGAAGTCGACCGACGGCCCGTGGACGGACCTTCCGGGTGCGACCGCAGTGCCTGGCCCCGAGCAGCTCTGGTCCTACCAGATCCCCGCCGATCTGCAGGACGACATCGGCGGCATCCAGTTCGAGTACCTCCCCGCAGAAGGCGACGGATGCCCCGCGCTGCTGCCGCCCGGCTTCACGGTGGTGACGCACCTGGACGTGTCGGTGACCCAGCCGCACGACACCGAGGTCACCTACGACAACGACGCGCAGTCGCTGGTCGACAACCCGGATGCGGGTGGCGAGAAGACCGACACCGCGACCGACGACATCCACCTGCTGCCGATCGACGGCGACGGTCCCGGAGCGGACTTCCTCGACAAGGCGTGGACGCCGGACGACGACGTTCCCGCGCTGTCAGGAGACGTGCGGACGGCTCGACTGCTGTGGTCGACGGACGGACTGAACATCTCCGAGATGACGCTGTCGGACATCTCGGAGACTCAGGACCCCACCGCCACAGCGGACTCGGTGTACGACGCATTCGATCTGGTGCGGATCGATCCGATCACGCCGCAGAGCGACCCCTTGATCGTGAACGACAGGATCACGGAGGTCTCGCTCTATCTCGACGGGCAGGGTTGGACCGACATCACCGGTCAGGCGTGCGGCAACGGCTGCGACGGCCAGTTCGGCGGGTACACGCTGACCGAAGAGCAGGCCGCGGATACGCTCGCGATGCGCATCGTGCTCACCGAGAAGACGCCAGGAGCCGGGGTCGGCTCGTCGTACGACCGCCGGCCCCTCGACCTCGACTTCCGCGTGCGCGACACACTCCGCAGCGACCCCACGAAGCCGGTCCTCGGCGACCTTCACCCGTACGGGTACAACACGGGCCAACCGGGCCTCGTCGACAACACCGCCAGCGCGCACGGTGTCAATACGTCGACGGGCGTCGACAGCACGGATGTCGCGGACGACACGATCCTCATCGTCGATGAGCCGATCAACGCATCCACCACCAAGTCCTTCGATCAGGATCAGCTGGGCCTGCCCGACCCCGCCCTCGGCGTCGACCCGGCGGACTATCCGCTGATCAGCGCGACCATCACCGCGACCAACACCTCCGCGGCGAAGGTGTCGGGCATGGTGATCGATGATCCCACCGACGGCGAGGCCCTGTCCGACACGGTGTTCGACACGCTCAACCTGTACGACATCGACGCGATCCAGGTGCCGAACGGCATCAGCGAGGACGAGACCACAGTCACGCTGTCACGCAGCGGCGCCACGACCGACTACTCGTACGCGGAGGCACTGGCGCTCGGCCCGGACGACCTCGCCGATGTCACCGGCGTATCGATCGCGTTCCGCTCAGCAGACGGCGCCGCCGTCATCCCGACGAACGGGACGGGCGGAATCACCCTCACCTGGCAGCTGCGCGAAGAGCTGCGCTCCGCCCCTGGCACTCCCGTCACGGTCACCCCGGCCGGTGACACGATCGTCAACGACACGCACACGCAGCTGGAGAGCGCCGTGCTCGAGGACTGCGCCGACAACCAGTGCGGCACGGGAGCGGCGGATGCCAGCGACTCATTCATCATCGTCGGCGCAAGCTACTCGATCACGACCACCAAGTCGATCGACCCGGCATCCGTCTACGAGGACGAGTCGAAGGACTACACGACACAGCTCGGCGGGCGTCCGAACGGCACGGCCCGCGCGACATCCTTCACCCTGACCGACACCACGCCGACGTTCTGGAACACCATGGACTACACCGGCGCTCAGATCACTGTCCCGGCGCCCGTGAACCAGGTCGCGATGGACGTGCTCAGCGCCGGCGTCGCCTACACCCAAGGGCCCGGAGGCGAACTGCTCGCGCTGTGCAACGGCCTGCCCCTGACAGACGCCTCCCCCTGCTGGGTGCAGGGCGACTGGGTGGACGCATCCCCCGGTGACACCGTCAGCTTCGATCTGCCGACAGGTGTGACAGACCCGACCGCCGTCGTCGGCGTGCGGTTCCGCGCGCAGGAGGTCGACGGAGACGGAAACGTGCTGCAGTGGGAGCGTCCGTACAACCCGCAGCTGACGTACTCCCTGAACACCGAGCGAAGGGAAACGCTGCGCAACGACCCCAGCACCCTGGTGTCGACCACACGCCCCGATCTCGAGCCGAACCCCGGCGAGACCGATCTCGGCGTGATCAGCGATGACGTGCAGTCCTCCAGTGACGCGCAGTTCGGCCAGCAGAAGTTCACCGAGAACGGTGCGGCCGCCGACGACACAGTCGTGCAGCACCGTCCGAACTCGGTGAAGATCACCAAGACCCGAGGCTCGTCGGCGCTGGTCAGCCCGAGCGGCACGATCCCGTACATCGTCACGGTGACCAACACGGGCCAGTGGGACATGACCGGCTTCCACCTGGTCGACCAGGTGCAGACGGACGCGAACGGCTCCCTACTGGTGGAACCCGATCCGCCGGCCTACACATTCACGCTGACCGGGAGCGGCGCGCCATCGGGTGACCCCGGCTTCACCGCCTCACTGAACGAGCAGACCGGCGAGCTCACCGTCGACGGCCCGGACGATTTCGTCTTCATGCACGGCTGGGCGCTCACGATGCACGCTCCGCTGAAGTTCCGCGATGACGTCACCCCGGACACGGTGGTGACGAACGCGGCCACGGTGACCTCCGACCGGCTCTTCGAGACCTGTGAGGGCACGACCGTCGTGGACGGCAAGGACCTCACCCCGAAGCCGGTGGAGAACACCCCACCGGGAATCGAGGAGTGCTCGGCGGACACCTCGATCGCCCCGCTCGCTAACGCGACCATCGCGGCGAAGAAGTACGTGAAGGGCAATGACGGCGGCGACCCGACTGTGGCCGGCGACGACGACCTCGGTGTGCTCAACGTGAACGGCGACGCCGCGGCCTGCGACGCGAGTAAGGGCGGCGTGACGAACGACGGCTACTACTCGTTCCCCTGTGCGCCGGTCATCCGCCCCGGTGGCGTCGAGACGTGGCGCGTGGACTTCACCAACACCGGCAACACCGCGGCCAGGGTGCTGGCGGCAGTGGACGTGCTGCCGTCGGTCGACGACCAAGGCGTGATCGTGCCCGGCGACCGCGGCTCGCAGTACGGCGTGACACTCACCGGATCGATTACGGCGAACTTCGCGGAGCTCGCCGATCGGGCCAGCCTGGATGACGCGGGAATCTTCGTCTCGAACGTCGAGCTGAGTCAGTCCTGCAACGCGAACGCGATCAAGGTCTACACCGAGAATGCCGCGCCCGATCCGGGGTGTCCGTTCAACTGGGTACGTGCGACGACATCCACCACCCCTGAAGTGCTGAAAGCCGCACGAAGCGTGCTGATGGTGTTGGAGTACCAGAACCCGGACGGGGTCTCCCCCGCTCCCGGACTGCGCCCCGGCGAGACCCTGCGGATGACGTTCGACACGCAGACGCCGTTCCAGCTGCCCGCGGAGTCGGCGGTGCCGAACGGACTGCCCGTCGCCTACAACTCGTTCGCGACGGCGTCCCGCTCCAACCAGACGGTGACCCAGCCGGAGCGCCCGTCGCTCGTCGTGGAGCCGCAGAAGGTCGGCGTCGCGACGGCGACCGGGCAGCTGCTCCTCTCGAAGTCGGTGACCGCTCCGGATTTCTCGACCGACGTGAACCTGCCCGACAGTTATCCGATGCTCGTGACCTGCACGTCGGGCGGCGAGGACGTGACGCTCGTGCACGCCGACAACTCGGATGCCAGCAGGCCGACACTCGCAGCTGACGGCACTGTGCTCGTCTTCGACAACACGACGGGGCCTGTGAACCTCCCGCTGTTCGCAGACTGCACGATCAAGGAGGACCCGGCGATCCCCGGCGTGACCGTGACGGTCGATCCCACGGACGGGGTGACGGCGGAGCGCGATCTCGGCGAGGACGCCGCTGTGTGGGATCCCTACGCCGGAGACACCGAACAGGCCTCCATCCAGGTGGCCAACGCCTATGCCGCCGGCGGGTTCACCGTCGAGAAGTCTGTGGATGCCGGTGGTGCCGAGAACCAGGACGGCGAGGCGATCGTCTACGACCGCACGTACGCATTCGAGGCCAGCTGCACCTACCTCGATCAGGAGGTCGTGCCTGCGGCCGACCGCTCGTTCACGCTCGACGACGGCGACAGCAAGACCTTCTCGAACATCCCCGCCGGCGCCGACTGCACCGTCACCGAGACGGATGCCGGCGGCGCGGCGACCACGAACGTGGTCGTCACCGAGAACGGCACCGCGGGCGACCCGCAGACCTCGTCGGCGGCATCCTTCACCGTCCTCCCCTATGAGGACGGGACGACGGCGCTCACCACCGTCGGATTCGAGAACGTGTACACCGTCGGCGCGGTCGAGGTGACGAAGATCGTCTCCGGCGCCGGCGGCGACACCTGGGGCGGCGCGACGTTCACCGTCGCGATGACCTGCACGATCGAGGGCGCGACGCCGAACCCGGTGTTCGAGGACACCGCGACCCTGAGCCGCGATGACCCGACCTGGACCGTGACGAACCTGCCGACCGGCGCCACCTGCGTCGTGACCGAGACCGCGAACGGCGGGGCGAACGACTCCAGCGGCAGCGTCACCGTGACCGTCGACGACGACCCGGCCGCACCGGTCGAGGCCGACATCACCAACACCTTCACCGTCGGCTCGCTGCAGGTGCAGAAGGAGCTCGAGGGCGCTCCCGCGAACGCGCTCGACCCGGCGACGACCTTCGACTACCAGGTCAGCCTGGCCTGCACGCGCGAGGTCAACGGCGAGACCGTCGACGTGCCGATCCCGGGCGGCGCCACCCGCACGATCACCGGTGCCGGCACGGCGCTCTACGAGGGACTTCCCACGGGGGCGTCCTGCACGGTCACCGAGCCGAATGCCGGTCACGCGACCGGGCACACCATCACCCCGGAGCAGCCCGTCATCGTCGGAGACGGAACCGATCCCGTGGTGGTCACCGTCACCAACGAGTTCGACAACGGGTCGGTCTCGGTCGAGAAGACGATCGACGCCCCGGAGGGATACCCCGTGCCCGACTCGTTCACGGCGACCGTCACCTGCACCTGGCAGGGTGCCGCGGTGCCGCTGGCGAACGACGGCGAGGTGACGATCGTGCCGGGTGAGGACCCCGCCGTGATCGATGACATCCCCGTCGGCTCGGTCTGCTCTGTGGCCGAGGACGACGCCGGTCAGACCGGCACCACTGTGACGCCGGAGCAGGTCACCGTGACCGAGGCCGAGCAGACCTTCGCCTTCGACATCGAGAACACCTACGAGTGGGCATCGCTCGAGGTCGGCAAGGTCGTCGAGTCGGAGAGCCCCTACATCCCGTCGAGCTTCCAGTTCCACGTCGAGTGCCGCTACCAGGGCGAGACCGTGGTCGACGAGACGTTCACGCTCGACGCCGACGAGACGAAGACGATCACCGAGATCCCGGCCAGATCCACCTGCGTGATCACCGAGACCGACGCCCGCAACGCCGATGCGACGATCACAGCGGTAGACGTTCCGGGGGCACAGGGCCCGACCGCGCCGGTGATCGACCAGCGCAACCGCAGGGTGATCATCCCCGAGCTGCAGCCGGACAGCACCGCGACGGTCAACACCGTGACGTACACGAACATGTTCGACTCGACCGCGATGGTGCTGGTGAAGGACTTCGAGGGGGCCGGCGCCGAGCAGTACGGATTCGACAAGACGTTCACCTTCACGGTCACCTGCACCTTCGCCGGTGAGACCGTGCTCGACAAGCAGGTGGAGCTGAACGCCGAGAACGGCTGGAGCACCGCGATCCACGAGGTGATCCCCGGCTCGGAGTGCACCGTCGTCGAGGACGACCTGAACGGCGCCGACTCGGTTGTGATCACGCCGAACGACGGCGAGGACACCTCCGTCGGCACGGGCACGATCCCTGCGACCGGCGGCCTGGTCACCGTGACCGCGACGAACTGGTACCTCACCGGTTCGCTGCAGGTCACGAAGGCATTCGCAGGCGACGGTGCCGAGAAGTACGGCACCTCCGCCTACGAGCTGCGCCTGCGCTGCGTGCGCGATGGCGAGGTCGTCGACATCCCCGACGGCATGATCCGCATGGTCAGCGCCGACTCCCCCACAGCCCTGTGGGAGAACCTGCCCACCGGTGCGAACTGCCGTCTGACTGAGGTCGACGACGGCGGGGCGAACTCCACGCAGATCCTGGACGCCGACGGCAACACCGTGGCGGGAGACGGCGAGAGCTATGACTTCACGGTTCAGACCGACCCGACGGTCCTCAGCGTCGATGACCAGCCGCAGCCCTCACTCACGGTCGAGAACACGTTCAACCTCGCCCAGTTGTCGGTGACCAAGGCTGTGGACGGCAGCGGCGCGGTCGACGCGAACGGCGACCCGATCGCGTACGGTCCGTTCCAGGTCACACTGGCCTGCACGTGGGACGAGCAGCAGGTCACCGCGGCCGAGCCCATGACGCAGCAGATCGAGGACGGCCAGACCGTCACCTGGACGGAGCTCCCCGAGGGCGCCGGCTGCACGGTGACCGAGACCGACGCGGCCGGCGCGGAGTCCACGACGATGGTCGTCACTCAGGGCGGCGCGGACGGAGACCCGCAGGCCGCGACGACCACGCAGCTCGCTCCCCTGCCGAACACGGATGCCGCGGATCAGACCTCCGTGGCGATCACCAACACGTTCGGGGTCAGCACCCTGGACATCTCCAAGGTCGTGGACGGCTCCGGAGCGTCCGCCGTGACGCGCACCTTCCCGGTGGACGTGACCTGCGTGCTCATCGATCCGTCGCATCCGGCACCCGGACTGGTGGTACGTGACGAGACGTACCAGATCGGCGGACCGTCCCGGCTCACCGCCGAGGTCGCGGATCTCCCGGCCGGCAGCGAGTGCACCGTCACCGAGACGGATGCCGGTGATGCCGACCGCACCACCATGACGGTCGACGGGAAGACGCAGAACGGAGCCTCCGGCACCGTGACGCTCCCCTCGGGGAGCGTGGCGATCGTGTTCACGAACACGTTCTCGGCGCCGCTGCCCGCCACCGGCGCCGACACCCGGACGGTCGCGATCATGGTCACAGGTGGCCTCGCCCTGCTGCTGATCGGCATGGCGCTCATCGCGACGGCCCGCCGACGCCGGCAGAGCTGACGCGTCCTGAGACGGTGAGGGCCTCGCGGAGATTCCGTGAGGCCCTCGCCGTCTCAGGCGCGGATCAGGGACTGCGCCGAAGGTGCCGCGCCAGGTAGTGCCCGGTGATGGATGCCGCGGCGCCGGCGACCTGCTCCGGCGACCCCTGGGCGACGATCCGCCCGCCCTCAGTGCCGCCCCCGGGCCCGAGGTCGATCACATGGTCGGCGTTCGCGATGAGATCGAGGTCGTGCTCGATCACGATGACCGTCGCACCACGGGAGGTCAGCCGGTCGAGGACGGCGACGAGCGTGCGCACGTCGAGCGGATGCAGCCCGACGCTGGGTTCGTCCAGCACGAACACGGCGTCGGACTGGTCGCGATGCATCTGGGTGACGAGCTTCAGCCGCTGCGCCTCACCGCCGGAGAGCGCAGGGGTCGCCTCCCCCAGCGTCAGATATCCGAGCCCCAGCTCGTCGAACGCGACCAGACGGCGGTGCACCCGCGGCAGATCGACGGTCTTCGGCAGCGCTTCCCTGATCGTGCAGCGCAGCAGCTCCGGCAGCGTGGCACCGTCGCGGGCGTACGCCGCCGCCTCCGGGGCGAAGCGACCGCCCTCGCACTCCGGGCAGACGATGTCGACGTCGGGTAGGAACTGCACATCGAGCGTGATCTCGCCGGTGCCTTCGCACTTCGGGCATGCCAGCGAGCCCGTGTTGTACGAGAAGTCCGACGCGGTGAGCCCGGCTTCCCGTGCGGCGGGGGTGGCTGCGTAGGCCTTCCGCAGCTCGTCCATCACGCCGGAGTAGGTCGCGATCGTGGAGCGCACGTTGAGGCCGATCGGCGTCGCATCGACCACGTGCACCCTCATCGCCGAAGGCGCCTCCAGCGCGCGCACATGGGCCGGCAGCGCGGAACCCTCCCTGGAGGCGATCAGCGCCGGCACGAGGGACTCCAGAACAAGGGTGGTCTTCCCCGAGCCGGAGACGCCGGTGACCGCTGTGAGCCGTCCGACGGGCACCGCGACCTCGAGCGGATGCACCGTATGGATCGCGTCGGTGCTCAGAACGATCCGGCCATGCTCGAAGACGGCATCTGACGCCGCACGCCTGCGGGCCTCGACGGCTTCGGCCCCGTCAAGGAAGCCCGCTATGCGGGAGGCGCCGCCCAGGCTCTCCGGTGCGCCTTCGGCGATCACCTGCCCGCCCTCGGATCCTGAACCGGGTCCGATCTCGATCAGCCAGTCCGCCTCGCGCAGGATCTGCACGTCGTGGTCGACGAAGACCACGGAGTTGCCGTCCGCGAGCAGATCACGCATGACGCCGAGCAGGCCGTCCACGTTGACCGGATGCAGGCCGATCGAAGGCTCGTCCAGCACGTAGAGCACTCCCGTCGTGCGATTGCGCACCGCACGGGCGAGCTGCGCGCGCTGGCGCTCCCCCGTCGACAGCGTCGCGCCGGCACGGTCGAGCGAGAGGTAGCCGAGGCCGAGCTGGACCAGCCGGTGCGCCATGCCCAGCAGCGTGTCCGCGAGCGCCTCCGCCATCGGCCGCATCTCGCGCGGCAGCCCGCGCCCGATGTCAGGGACCCACGCGATGACCTCGTCGAGGGTCATGGCCGTGACTTCCGCGAGTCCTCGCTCGCCGATCCGCGGCGCACGGGCGGCCGGGCTCAGCCGGGTGCCACCACAGTCAGGGCACGTTCCCTCCGTGAGGAACCGGCTGACCCGTGCGAGCCGCTTCTCGTCGTCGGCGCGGCGCAGCTCCTCGGTCACCGTCAGCCGGGCGTTGCGGAACGTGAAGTCCAGTTCGTGCACGCCCTTCCGGCTCGTCACCGTGATGTGCTTCTTCTCCTCCGGGCCGTTCAGCACGATCTCGCGCTCGGCGTCGGTGAGATCCCGCCACGGCACGTCGGTGCGCACACCGAACTCGCGGGCGATGTCGGGCTGCACGTTGAACCCGAACATCTGCCACGGCACGACGGCGCCGCCATCCAGCGTCTTCGAGGGGTCCGGCACGAGGGCCGCGTCGTCCACGGTTCGCACGACACCGGTGCCCTGGCAGGTCGGACAGGCGCCGGCGGAGTTGAACGCGAGATCTTCGGCGCCGGGCGCGTGCACGCGCGCGCCGCAGACCGGGCAGTCGAACGGCGTCTCCGCGGCGACGTCGATCGTCGGCGGCACCCGATGCCCGTTCGGGCACAGATGCGAGGCCAGGCGCGAGAACATCAGCCGGAGGACGTTCAGCAACTCGGTGGAGGTGCCGAACGTGGAGCGCACGCCGGGGACTCCGGGCCGCTGCCGGAGCGCCAGGGCCGCCGGCACGTGCTGCACCGAGTCGACCGCGGCGCGCGGCGCCTGCGCCATCCTTCGTCGGGTGTAGGTGGAGAGCGCCTCGAGGTAGCGCCGGGAGCCCTCCGCGTAGAGGACGCCCAGCGCCAGCGACGACTTGCCCGAGCCCGACACGCCGGCGATCCCCACCAGCGCACGGAGCGGAACGTCGACGTCCACGTCCCGCAGGTTGTGCACGCGTGCACCGCGGACGGCGATGCGCTCGGGGAGCGCCGCCGCCGCATCCGGATGCCGCTCCTGCGGCGTCATCAGGCGGTGGCGTCGGCGCCCCGGCGCGGCAGCACCCATCCGGCACGCGGGAAGTGGCAGGTGTAGCCGTCCGGGTAGCGGATCAGATAGTCCTGATGCTCGGGCTCGGCCTCCCAGAAGGGACCGGGGGCCTCGATGGTGGTGACGGCAGCGCCGGGCCAGAGGCCCGAGGCGTCGACATCGGCGATCGTGTCACGCGCGACCTGCTCCTGCCCCGCATCCAGCGGGAAGATCGCCGAGCGGTAGCTGGTGCCAATGTCGTTCCCCTGACGGTTCAGCGTCGACGGGTCGTGGATCTGGAAGAAGAACGCGAGGATGTCGCGATAGGTCGTCTTCACGGGGTCGTAGACGATCTCGACGGCCTCGGCGTGCCCCGGGTGGTTGCGGTAGGTGGCATGGTCGTTCTGGCCGCCGGTGTAGCCCACGCGCGTCCCCAGCACGCCCGGCTGACGGCGGATGAGATCCTCCATGCCCCAGAAGCAGCCTCCAGCGAGGACGGCGGTCTCCGCGCCCTCCTGGCGTGTGATCGATCCGGTGTCGGTGATGCCGCTGGTCATGGCAGTACTCCTTCATCTGGGGTCTTCTTCCTGTTCAACCATCTTCCTCCCTCAGAAGTTCCCGCCTGCCGTATCTTGAGTCTCATGACAGATGAAACTCAGCACCTTCCCCAGGCTGATTCTCCCGACATCGACCTTGACCACCGTTCCGGCGTCAGCCGGCGTGGCTTCCTCACCGGCGTCACCGCCGCCAGTGCCCTCGCTGCAGCGGGCTGGGCGGCGACGCCGGAGTCCGCTTCGGCCGCGCAGGGCGGCGTCGGCAAGTCGGTCACGATCACCGTGATGGGCTCGTCCGACATCCACGCCAACGCCTTGAACTGGGACTACTACAAGGACGCCGCCTACAGCGACAAGGCGGGCAACACCGTCGGGCTCGCCCGCCTCTCCAGCGTCGTGAAGCAGGTGCGCGCCGACCGCGGCGCCGACCGCACGCTGCTGTTCGACGCCGGCGACACCGTGCAGGGCACCCCGCTCGGCTTCTACTACGCGACCGTCGAGCCCATCACGAAGACCGGGGCGACGCATCCGATCGCCGCCCAGATGAACGCCATCGGCTACGACGCCGTCGCGCTGGGCAATCACGAGTTCAACTACGGCCTCGATTTCCTCGACACCTTCATCTCGCAGATGAAGGCTCCCGTGCTCGGCGCGAACGCCGTGCGCACCGGGACGACAGTGCCGGCCTACACGCCCTACGTGATCAAGACCCTGAAGATCAAAGGCCAGAAGCCGATCCGCGTCGGAGTGCTCGGCCTGACCAACCCCGGAATCGTGATCTGGGACAAGGCGAACGTCAGCGGCAAGCTCGACGTGCTCGACATCGTCGCAACCGCGAAGCGCTGGGTCCCGATCATCCGCGCGCAGGACGTCGACGTCGTGGTCGTCAGCGTGCACGCCGGTGACAGCGGAACCTCGTCCTACGGCGACGCACTGCCCAACGAGAACGCCGCCGGCCTGCTTGCCGCGCAGGTGCCCGGCATCGACGCGATCCTGTTCGGGCACGCGCACAAGGACATCCCGGAGCGCTTCGTGACCAACGAGGTCACCGGCGAGCAAGTCGTCATGAGCGAGCCGATGTGCTGGGGCCAGCGCCTGAGCGTGTTCGACATCGAGCTGCAGCAGGTGAAGGGCAAGTGGAAGGTCGTCTCGAAGAAGGCGACCAACCTGCTCACCAACACCGTCGAGGACGACCCGGCCCTGGTCGCGGTGGTCAAGGCCCAGCATGACACGGTCGTCGGCTATGTGAACAAGGTCGTCGCGACCTCGACCGAGGAGCTCTCCGCGGCGGAGTCGTGCTGGAAAGACACCGCGATCCTCGACTACGTCAACAAGGTGCAGGTCGACACGGTCACAAAGGCCATCGCCGGCACCGCGGAGGCCGCCCTGCCGATCGTCTCGATCGCCGCGCCGTTCAACCGTGCGGCGACCTTCCCCGCCGGCGAGGTGACGATCAAGGATGTCGCGGGGCTGTACATCTACGACAACACCATGATGGCCTCGGTGCTCACCGGCGCGCAGATCAAGGACTATCTGGAGTACTCGGCGAAGTACTTCCAGCAGGTCGCGCCCGGTGCTGCCGTCGACCCGGCGAGCTGGACGAACGCGCTGAACACGCCGGACTACAACTACGACCAGTTCTCGGGTGTGACCTACGACGTCGACATCTCGCAGCCGCAGGGCTCACGCATCGCGAACCTCGCCTGGGAAGGCGCGCCGGTCGCCGCTGATCAGAGGTTCGTGGTCGCGGTGAACAACTACCGCCAGTCTGGCGGCGGCGGGTTCCCGCACATCACCACCGCACCGGTCGTCTACAACGCGCAGGTCGCGATCCGCGAGGCGATCGTCGCCTACGCATCGGATGCCGGGGTCATCGATCCCAAGGACTTCCACGTCGAGAACTGGCGGCTGACGCGCGCCGGCACCCCGGTGTTCTGACCCCGCGAACAGCAGAGGGGCCCGGCGCATCGCGTCGGGCCCCTCCGGTCAGAGCAGCTGAGGGGCGCCCTCGGTGATGATCCGCTCGAAGACATCCTGCTCAGCGGCGAACTGCGTGTCCGGGATCGGCCAGTGCAGCACGATCTCGGTGATCCCGGCTTCCCGGTACGCGCCGGCCGTCTCGAGGAACTGCTCGACGCCTGCCAGCGGCCGGTCGCCGGTGAACCCGGTGAGCAGGACGCGCTCGACGCTCGACGGATCCCGGCCGGCCTCCTCACAGACCCGCTCGAGACGGGAGATCTGCTCCCGCACCATCGCGCGGGACTCGGCTGCGCTCTCGCCGTCACCCGTCGTCACCCAGGCCTGTCCGTACTGCGCGGCGAGGCGATATCCGCGCGGCCCGGTCGCCGCGATCGCGAACGGCACCCGCGGGCTCTGCACCGGGCCAGGGATGTTGCGCGCCTCATGCGCGAGGTAGGCGCCCTCGGTCTGCGTGACGGCGGTCTCGGTCAGCAGCCGGTCGAGCAGCATGGTGAAGTCGCGCAGCCGGTCGGCCCGCTCGCGTGCAGACCACGGCTCCTGCCCGAGCACGGTGGCGTCGAAGCCGGTCGTGCCCGCGCCGAGCCCGACGGTGATCCGTCCGCCGGACAGGTCGTCCAGCGTCATCACGTCCTTCGCGAACAGCACCGGCTCGCGGTAGTTCGGTGAGGTGATGAGAGTGCCGAGGCGCACCCGCGAAG
The DNA here is from genome assembly GCF_042799915.1 of Microbacterium sp. NPDC057659. Taxonomy (NCBI): domain Bacteria; kingdom Bacillati; phylum Actinomycetota; class Actinomycetes; order Micrococcales; family Microbacteriaceae; genus Microbacterium; species Microbacterium sp. NPDC057659. The sequence continues at coordinate 710,347 of NZ_JBHVHU010000001.1, forward strand.
TGACCGCTGCGGCCGCCGCGAGGGTCGGCACCGCGCCGAACCACGTACTGTCGCGGAAGGATCGCCAGGACAGGTGGTCGTAGGTGTAGGCAGCGTGGAACCCGAGCTCGTCAGCCGCCCGCCAGATCGCGGACGCCTCGCCCCATCGCCAGACGGGCAGGATGCAGGTGCTGGTGCGCATGAGCCCAGGCTAGCCGCGCTCGGGGCCACACTCACCGCACAGTCGGCGGTGAGGGGATCGCATACCCCGACGGGGCGACGTTCGCGTTCAGCGACTTCTTCCAGGCCCCCGACGAGATGTACTCCTTCAGGGCGTCGCGCACCTGATCGAGCCGATCGTCGCCCTTCTTCAGTCCGATGCCGTAATTCTCATCGGTGAAGCCCTTGCCGACCACCTTCAGCACCCCCTTGTACTCGGGCTGCGACGCGAATCCCGCCAGGATGACGTCGTCCGTCGAGACGGCGTCGACCGCCCCCGAGGCGAGGTCGCGGACGCACTCGGACCAAGAGGGCACCTTCACCACCGTGATCTCGCCGCGGTAGTGCTCGGTGAGGTAGTCGATCGAGGTGGTGCCCGCGGCCGCGCACACCTTCTTGCCATCCAGCGTCTCCGGCCCGGTGATGGTGTCGTCGTTGCGACGGATGAGCAGATCCTGGTGTGCAGTGAAGTAGGGGCCGACGAAGGCGATCTCCTTCTCGCGCTCCGGGGTGATCGAGAACGTCGACACCACCACGTCGACGTCCCCGGATGTCAGCGCGCTCACCCGCTCGTCCTGATCGATGCGCTGCCAGGTGATGTTCTTGGTGGGCACCCCGAGCTTCCCCGCGACGTAGTTCGCGGTGTCGATGTCGAAACCGGCGTATCCCTCGTCGGTCTTGAGGCTGACGCCGGGCAGATCGTCGGCGATCCCGATCGTGAGTGTCCCCGACCCTGTGGCCTTGTTGTCCTCGGTATTCTGCGGCGGCGTGGCGGAGCATCCCGCGACCAGCAGCGCGGCCGACAGCAGGGCCGCAGCGGCGATGAGGCGACGCATCTCACCTGCTCCCTTCCGCATCGCCGTCCCCGGCATCCGGCGGCGGGTTCTTGTCCGGCTCGTCGAGGTTGTCCCACTCGTGCACCTCGAGGTGGAAGTCCTCGTCGTCGTCGTCATCCTCGTCGTCATCCTCGACGTACTCGAACTGCAGGGTGCCCAGTGCGGCGATCGACTCCGTCCGCGGGCCGGGCGGCTGTGGCGGATAGCGCAGACCGGTGTCGGTCCACTTGCCCAGCATCCGATCGCCCGTGTGCGCCGCGACCCGGCGCTTCACGATCAACCAGCCGAGTTCGAAGATCAGGAACAGGGCGGGGATGCCGAGGACGACCACCACGAAACCGGTCTTGTGCCAGAAGTACGGCGAAGCCTGCCACCCCGAGATCGCCATGCCCACGATGACGAACGCCAGGAACGCGAGCCCGAGGTAACTGGTCCAGGGCGTGCCGGGCGCCCGGAACGTGCTGGCCGGCAGCACTCCCCTGTCGCTGAGTCTTCGCAGCCGCAGCTGGCAGAGGAAGATCGTCGCCCAGGTGAACACCACGGCGATCGACGCAGCCTCCAGTGCGATCTCGAAGGCGTCAGGGCTCACAGCGTTGAGGATCGAGCCGAGCACGTAGACGACGGCGGTCATGACGATGCCGGCCCAGGGCACGCCCGCCCCGCTCATCTTCAGGGTGAATCCCGGCGCCTGCTTGGCCATGCCGAGGCTGCGCAGCACACGCCCGGTCGTATAGAGCCCCGAGTTCAGCGACGACATCGCAGCGACGATGAGAATCGCCTGGATCACGTTCGCCATCCATGGCATGCCCATCTTGCCGAACACCGTGACGAAAGGACTGATGCCCGCCGTGTACTCGCTCGTCGGCAGGATGCACACCAGCAGCAGCAGAGACCCGCAGTAGAACACGCCGATGCGGATGATCACCGCGTTGACGGCCTTCGGCACCTCGCGCTTCGGGTTCTCCATCTCACCCGCCGCGATGCCGACCATCTCGATGGCCGCGTAGGCGAACACGACGCCCGACATGACGATGATCGGCCCGTACCAGGCGAAGGGCGCCTCCGTCGGCCAGAAGCCGCCGGGGTTCGCCCAGAGGTTCTGGATGCCCGCCTTGTGACCACCGACGTCCATGCTGAAGACCACAACGACGGTGCCGACGACGAGGAAGATCACGATCGCGGCGACCTTCAGCACCGAGGCCCAGAACTCGAACTCGCCGAAGGCCTTCGCGGACAGCAGGTTGACGATGAGTACGACGGCCAGCGCGATCAGCACCGTCGCCCAGGTCGGCATCTGCGGCCACCAGTACTGGATGTACAGGCCCACGGCGCTCAGCTCGGCGATGCCGGTCAGCGCCCAGTTCGTCCAGTACATCCAGCCCGTGTAGTACGCCGCCTTCTCACCGAAGAACTCGCGCATCCAGGAGACGAACGCGCCGGAGGTCGTGCGGTACAGCACGAGCTCGCCGAGCGCCCGCATCAGGAAGTAGGCGATCACGCCGACGAATGCGTAACTGAGCACCAAGGCGGGTCCGGTGCTGTTCAACCTCGACGCCGAGCCGAGGAACAGACCTGTGCCGATCGCACCGCCGATCGCGATCATCTGCACCTGGCGGCGGTTCAGGCTCTTCTTGTAGCCCGCCTGCTCGGCATCGTGCTCGGCGCCGTGATCGGCCTCGTGCGTGAGCTGCGTGGCATCCGTCTGGGACATGCGATCCCCCTCCATGACCGCTGGTCACCGGTGGGGCGGGTCGCATGCGGCTCGGAGCATCGGCGCTGATGTGCATTCGAGAATGGCACGTCCCCCACGCCGACGGCAACAGCATGAGACAGACTGGGGCCATGAGCCGACGAACCCGAAGGCGCCTGATCGTGGTGACCGCGAGCGTCGCCGTGACGCTCGGCATCCTCTCGACCCTGATCATCACGGGCGTCCTCTGGCCGTCGCGGATGCTCGCCGCCGGCTATTCCGTACGCGGCATCGACATCTCGGCCTACCAGGGCGAAGTGGACTGGGACGTTCTCGCCGCCGAGGACATCGAGTTCGCCTACATCAAGGCGACCGAGGGCTCCTCCGCCGTCGACTCCCGGTTCGCGGCGAACTGGGCGGGTGCCACGAAGACCGACCTGCTGATCGGCGCGTATCACTTCGTGAGCTTCGAGAGCAGCGGCGAGGCACAGGCCGCGCACATCATCGAGACGGTACCCGCCGGCGCGACCCTGCCCATCGCCCTCGACCTGGAGTACTACGGCGACTTCTTCGCCCACCCGCCGACACGGGCGCGGGTCGACGCGATCCTGGGCCCGCTGCTGATGCGGCTCGAGGAGCACTACGGATCGCCGCCGGTGATCTACGCGACCTCACAGGCCTACGACCGCTACCTGTCGGGCGCCTATCCCGACAATCCGATCTGGAGCCGCTCGCTGGCGATCCCGCCACGCCTGAATGACGGGCGGGACTGGACCATCTGGCAGTACTCCGACCACGACCGCCTCGACGGCTACGTGGGTGAGGAGCAGTACATCGACATGAACGTGTTCAGCGGCACTCGGGACCAGATGGCCGCGCTCGCGAGGTGATCCCTGACAGCAGAAAACCCCCGCCTGAGCGGGGGTTCTTCATCTGCTGGGGTACCTGGACTCGAACCAAGAATGGCGGTACCAGAAACCGCTGTGTTGCCAATTACACCATACCCCAAGGGCGAAACCGGAGCTCCGCACCGAGAGTTAAGCTTACCCGACTCCCCGACGGCCGCCAAACCGGCTCGGTATCCCGCGCGCGTCGTGGATCAGAGCTCGCCCATGCGGGCGGGCTTCACCCAGCGCAAGAACACCGTCGACCGCGTGATGCGAGCGAGGTCGGCGAGCAGTGCGCCCACCTTCGTGCCGATGCTCAGACTGAGGAACATCATCAGCGCCGTCGTGACGGCCTGAGGATCGAAGCTCGCCAGCGACACCAGCCCGATGGTGCCCGGCACCAGCAGCAGGAACGCGGGCTGGAACGACACCGTCGCCGGCACTGCGAGTGTGACGCGCTCCAGCACGCGCGCGGCGACGAAGAGCAGCGCCCCGGCGACGCCGGTCGCCACGACGTTCCCCATCAGCGGGCTGAGCAGCGCGAGCACCGCGTAGGTGCCGGTCATCACCACGACGCACACGAGGGTCAGCCGGAATCCCGATCCGAAGGCCAGCCCGATGCCGATCGCGAGGATCACCACCGCGATCCAGGCCACCCACAACGGTGGCAGGGCCTGCCAACCTCCGTGATCGTTCGTCAGCTGCACGGCGTCACCGACGAGTGCGGCGGATGCCGAGTCGATGTGCATCCCGGTCAGCGTGGCCCCCGCGTAGACGCCGGCGGCCATGAAGGCGAGCATGATCAGGCCGTACATCAGCCGGGATGCCCCCGTGACGATGTCCGTCGACGTCAGCTCCAGCAGCGCGTTGGTGATCAGCGCACCGGGCACCAGGATCGCGATCGGCGCACACACGGCGAACAGCGGCACCGGCCCCAGATCCAGGGTGTTCGCCGCCGTGCCGACCAGGATCGTCGAGACGAAGGCCGAGACGAACGGCGCCACGGCGGCCGCCGCTCGCACGCGCATCATCAGCAGGGTCAGCCCGCCCACCAGCAGTCCCACGAACAGCGCGAGCACGATCGCCCACCAGGGGCAGCGGAACAGGGTGGCGAGGGCGCCCGCGAGCAGACCGCATCCGATCAGGCTCTGCAGCCCCGGCATCCGCCGCGGTGTCGCGCGGATGGCGGTGATCCGCGCCGGTGCCGCGGCCAGCGGCTGCGCGCCCGACTCGAGGTCGCGCACGAGCCGGCTGGCCTTCGCGGACTGCCGGAACGTGAGCGCCGCCCCTTTGCCGATCACGGTCGTCGTCGACGATGCCGCGCCTGGTCGGCTCACCATGACCATCTCCGGCAGGATCGCGAACTCGACCGGCGAGTCGGGCAGCGCCCGCCTGCTCACCTGCTCGAGCGTGCCGCGCACGTCGGTGACCGACGTGCCGCACTCCAGCAGCAGCACGCCGAGGTCGCCGAGGATCACGTCCGTATCGGACTCCGAGGTTGCGACATCCGTCACAGGCATCCCCTCTCGCGATCACCTGACGCGTTTCGTCTCGCTTCGCGCGCCCAACGACCGGGACGCGGTCAGCCCGCGAGCTTCTCCCCCAGTGTCCGCAGCCGGCGCAGCGACTCGTCCTTGCCGAGCAGCTCCATCGACTCGAACAGCGGCGGCGATACGCGGCGGCCGGTGATCGCGACGCGCGGCGGGCCGTAGGCCACGCGCGGCTTCAGCTCGAGGCCGTCGATCAGCGCGGCGGACAGCGCCTCCTGGATCGCCTCCGGGGTGAACGCCTCGAGCGGCTCGAGAGCGGCGACTGAGGCCTGCAGCACCTCGGCCGCGTTCGCGGGGAGCCCCTTCATCGCGTCGTCCTCGTAGGAGACCTCGTCGGCGAACAGGAAGCCGAGCATGCCGGGAGCCTCGCCCAGCAGCTGCATCCGCTCCTGCACCAGCGGCGCCGCGCGGAACGCGAGCACGATCTGCTCGTGGGTGGGCTCCGCACCGCCGAAGACGTCGGCCGCGGCGAGGTAAGGCAGCAGCCGCTCGGCGAAGTCCTTGCCGTCGAGCATGCGGATGTGGTCGCCGTTGATCGAGACGGCCTTCTTCTGGTCGAAGCGGGCCGGGTTCGGGTTGACGTCGGCGATGTCGAACGCGGCGACCATCTCGTCGCGCGAGAACACGTCGCGGTCGGGCCCGATCGACCAGCCCAGCAGCGCGAGATAGTTCAGCAGCCCCTCGGGGATCATGCCGCTGGAGCGGTGCAGGAACAGGTCGGCCTTCGGGTCGCGCTTGGAGAGCTTCTTGTTGCCGGTCTCGCCGAGCACCAGCGGCATGTGGCCGAAGCGCGGGATGAACGTGGTCACACCGGCGTCGATCAGCGCGGCGTAAAGTGCCAGCTGGCGTGCGGTGGACGGCATGAGGTCCTCACCGCGCAGCACGTGCGTGACGCCCATCAGAGCGTCGTCGACGGGGTTCACGAACGTGTACAGCGGCACGCCGTTCGGGCGCACGATCACGTAGTCGGGGAAGCTGCCGGCCGGGAAGGTCACCTCGCCTCGGATCAGATCCACGAAGGTGAGGTCGTGGTCGGGAACGCGCAGGCGCAGCGCGGGCTGGCGGCCCTCGGCGCGGAACGCGGCCTTCTGCTCGTCGGTGAGGTCGCGGTCGTAGTTGTCGTAACCGAGCTGCTTGGCGCGACCTGCGGCCTCGTTGCGGGCGTCGATCTCCTCGGCGGTCGAGAAGCTCTCGTAGACGAGCCCTGCGGCGACCAGCTTGTCGAGCACCTCGCGGTAGATGTCGTGGCGCTGCGACTGACGGTACGGTCCGTTCGGGCCGCCCACCTCGACGCCCTCGTCCCAGTCGATCTCGAGCCAGCGCAGCGCGTCGAGCAGCTGCTGGTAGCTCTCCTCGCTGTCGCGCGCGGCGTCGGTGTCCTCGATGCGGAACACGAGCTTGCCGCCGTTGTGCCGCGCGTACGCCCAGTTGAACAGGGCCGTGCGGATCAGGCCGACGTGCGGCAGACCGGTCGGCGAAGGGCAGAAGCGGACGCGGACGTCGGCTCCGGTGGCGGTGGTGGTGCGGGGATCAGGAGTAGCCATAGCCCTTCGATTCTACCGAGCGCGGATGCCGCTCCACGGCGCCTCAGATCGCGGCATCCTTCCGCCACACCGAGACGTGCGATTCGCTCTCCGAGGTGAACGGCGAGCCGCTCCAGTCGGCATGCCGCGACTCCAGCGACATGCCGGCGATGCGGGCCATCAGATCGAGCTCGGACGGCCAGACGTAGCGGTAGCGGAGTGAACCGTACCGGTAGCCACCGTCGTCCTGGCGCGTGTAGTGGTGCGAGATCGCGCGCTGGGTGACGAAGTCGTAGGTGTCGAAGCCCAGGTGCTGTTCGGAGACGTCGAACGGCGCGGCATCCTGCCCGGGCGGCATCCGGCGCACCGACGGCACGCCGACCTCGACGACGAACCGGCCGCCCGGCACCAGATGGCGCGCGGCGTTGCGGAAGCAGTCCACCTGCGCTTCCTGCGTCCAGAGATTGCCGATGGTGTTGAACACGAGATAGACGAGGCCGAACTCGCCGGGCACCGCGGTCGACGACATGTCGCCGATCACGACCGGGATCGCATCCGTCTTCTCGCGCAGCCGGCCCGCCATCGCGGGCGAGTACTCGAGGCCGCTGACCGGGACGCCGCGCTCGTGCAGCGGGATCGCGACGCGTCCGGTGCCGATCGCGAACTCCAATGCCGGTCGTCCTTCTGCTCGCTCCGCCAGGAAACCCGTGGTCGCCGCCAGCAGCTCGCGCGCGAACATCGGATCGTCGGGGTCGTCGTAGGCGTCGGCCGTGGCCTTCGTCCACAGATCACTGGGGACCTCGCTGTCAGTCATCCCGGCAGTCTAGGACGGGACGGCGACGCGGTCACGGCCGGCGCGGGCCAGCGGCGAGAGAGCGGTGATCGCGATCACGATCACCAGGGCTGTGGCGCCGAGGCCGCCATACCCGAAGTTCGTCAGCACGAGCCCGGCGAGCGCCGCACCGACGGCGGCGGTGAGGCTCATCAGCGAGTCGCTGATGCCCTGACGGCGCGGACGCTGCAGCGTGGTCGACGACTCGGTCAGCAGCGCGGCGCCGGCGACCGTCGCCGCGCTCCAGCCCAGACCGAGCAGGATCAGCGCGACCATCACGCCGACCGGGTTCTCCCCCGCGAAGATCGCGGTGAGCAGGGAGGCGGTGAGCAGCGCCTGTCCGAGCAGCACGACGCGGACGCGCCCCCACCGGTCGGAAAGGATGCCGAAGACGGGCGACAGGCCGTACATGCCCGCCACATGCAGGCCGATCGTCAGGCCCACGAGCGTCGTGATGTCGGTCTCGGTCGTCTCCATGCCGTGCATGCCATGCGCCATGTGGGACAGGTGGATCGGGGTCATGGCCATGACGGAGGCCATCACGGCGTGCGATCCCGAGACGGCGAAGATCGCGTAGCGCGCGGCCACGGGCCGGTCCACGGACGCACCGAGCGCCGCAGACCTGCTGCCGTCCGTCGCCATCCGCAGCGCGAGCAGCAGCGGGTCGGGCCGCAGCGCGACCAGGTACAACACGAGGGCGAGCGCCTGGGCGATCAGCGAGAAGACGTACGAGCCTGTGAGATGCGGCATCCCGAGCGCCTGTCCGACCACCTCGCCCGGAGTGAGCAGGAACGGACCGGCGACGCCGCCGATCGTCGTCGACCAGACCACGATCGACAGATCACGACCGCGGTGCTGTGCTGAGGCGAGATCGGTCGCGGCGAAGCGCGACTGCAGGTTGCCCGCGTTGCCCATGCCGATCAGGATGACGCCCACCAGGAGCACCGGGAAGCTGCGGACGGATGCCGCGGTGATCACGATGCTCACTCCGACCAGAGCGAGCAGGTTGCCTGCGGTCAGCGAGAGCCTGCGACCGAATCGGCCGGCGAACCGCGCCAGCGGAATGGCCGCGGCGGCGGCCCCGAGGGTGACCGACGCCGTCGCGAGACCGGAAAGCGCATCGTCGCCGGAGAGATCGGCCGCCAGCAGCGCGCCGAGCGACACGGTCGCGCCGAAGGCGATGCCGCCGAGCACCTGGCCGAGCGCGAGGATGCCGACGGTGCGACGCTGGATCCGCTCCAGATCGCCCTGCGCGAGTGCGGCCGTGGTCACGAGGCGTCGCGCACCGGGTTGCGCAGCGTGCCGATGCCGGAGACCTCGACCTCGACGGAGTCGCCCGCGACGATCGGGCCGACGCCGGCCGGTGTTCCGGTCAGGATGACGTCGCCGGGGAGAAGCGTGAACACCGCCGAGGCGTAGGCGATGATGTCGGCGACCGAATGGATCATGTCCGACAGCGGAGCGTGCTGACGCACCTCGCCGTTCACCCGGGTCTCGATGGTCGCGGTGGCGTCATCGAACTCGGTCTCGATGACCGGGCCGAGCGGGGCGAAGGTGTCGAACCCCTTGCCACGGGTCCACTGGCCGTCCTTGCGCTGCAGATCGCGGGCGGTGACGTCGTTGCCGACCGTGTATCCGAAGACGTGCTCGAGTGCGTTCTCGGCGCTGACGTTCTTCGCGACCCGGCCGATCACGGCCACCAGCTCACCCTCGAACTCGACGCGGTCCGAGAGTGCGGCAGGCCTCACGATGGCGTCGCCGGGGCCGATCACGGCGGTGTTGGGCTTCAGGAACAGCAGCGGCTCCTCCGGCGCGACGTTGCCGAACTCCGCGGCGTGGTCGTGGTAGTTCCGGCCCACGCAGAGCACCTTCGAGCGCGGGATCACCGGTGCGAGCAGCACGGCGTCGGCGAGCGGCACGCGCTCCCCCGTCGGCTCGTAGCCCGTGAACATCGGGTCGCCGTCGAGGACGACGAGGTCACCGTCATCCACGATGCCGAATCGGATGCTGCCCTGGTGACTGAAACGCGCGATCTTCACCCGCTCAGCCTAGTCACCCGGCATGACGAAGGGCCCGTCCGAGGACGGGCCCTTCGGGAGCTGAAGCGGGTCAGGCGTCCAGACGGACGAGCCAGCCGTGCTTGTCCTCGCGGCGGCCGTACTGGATGTCGGTGAGCTCTTCGCGCAGCGACATCGCGAGCTCGATCGACTCGGGGCCTTCGTGCACGATCTCGAAGTCGGTCGCCATGAGCTTGCCGATCGGGACCACCACGGCGGCGGTTCCGCAGGCGAACGCGCCCACGATCTCGCCGGATGCCGCGCCCTCGCGCCACTCGTCGATGGAGAGCTTCCGCTGCTCGACCGTCAAGCCGCGGTCCTTCGCGAGCTGAAGGATCGAGTCGAGCGTGATGCCCTCGAGGATCGAGTCGGACTCGGGCGTCAGCAGACGCCCGTCGCGGGTGACGAGCACGAGGTTCATGCCGCCGAGCTCTTCGATGTACTCGCCGTCCAGGAACAGCACCTGCTGGCATCCCTTGGCGTACGCCTCCTCCTGCGGGAGCAGGCTGGACGCGTAATTGCCGCCGGTCTTGGCCGCGCCCGTGCCGCCGTGCCCTGCGCGGGCGTAGTCGGTCGACAGCCAGATGTTCACCGGCTGCACGCCACCGGGGAAGTACGCACCGGCGGGGCTGGCGATCAGGTAGTAGCCGACCTTCTTCGCGGCGCGCACGCCGAGGAAGGCCTCCTTGGCGAACATGAACGGACGCAGGTACAGGCTCTCCTCGGGGTTGCTGGGAACCCAGGACGAGTCGAGGGCGACGAGCTGCTTGAGCGACTCGATGAAGAGCTCCTCGGGCAGCTCCGGCAGCGCGAGGCGGCGGGCCGAGCGCTGCAGGCGCGCGGCGTTGCGGTCGGGACGGAACGTCCACACCGAGCCGTCCGCGTGGCGGTATGCCTTGAGCCCCTCGAAGATCTCCTGCGAGTAGTGCAGAACGGCAGCGGCCGGGTCGAGCGGGATGGGCCCGTAGGGCTGCACGCGCGGGCGGTGCCAGCCGCCCTTCTCGGACCAGCACAGGTCGACCATGTGGTCGGTGAAGTACTGACCGAACCCGGGGGCGCTCAGGATCTCTTCGCGCTCAGCGTCGGAGCGCGCGTTCTCGTTGCGGGTCACCTGCCAGATGAGTCCGGCGGGTGACGGTGCCTGAAGGGGAAGTCCGATGGTCATGATGTGGTGTCCTGACAGGTCGAAAAGCGGGTGGTGCGCCGGAACCCAGATTACGCCCGGAGCCGGGCGATGATCGCGTCGCCGATCTGTGCGGTGCTGCGCGAGGCATCCCGCTCGGCGATGTCCTGCTCGACCGCCTGCTGCACGCGGGCGGCCTCGTCACGCAGCCCGAGGTGATCGAGCAGCAGGGCGACGGAGAGGATGGCGGCGGTCGGATCAGCCTTCTGCTGTCCTGCGATGTCGGGAGCCGAGCCGTGCACGGGTTCGAACATCGAGGGGAAGGCGCCGGTCGGGTTGATGTTTCCCGAGGCTGCGAGTCCGATGCCACCGGTGACGGCGCCGGCCAGATCCGTGAGGATGTCGCCGAAGAGGTTGTCGGTGACGATCACGTCGAAGCGCGAAGGGTTGGTGACCAGGAAGATCGTGGCCGCGTCGACGTGCAGATAGTCTACGGCCACGCCGGGGTGCTCCTGCGCCACCTCGTCGACGACGCGCTTCCACAGACCGCCGGCGTTCACCAGCACGTTCGTCTTGTGCACCAGCGTGACGCGGTTGTCGCGCCGCTCGGCCAGCTCGAAGGCGTAGCGGACGACGCGCTCCACGCCGTAAGCGGTGTTCACACTGGTCTCGTTGGCCACCTCGTGCGGGGTGCCGCGGCGGATGCTGCCGCCGTTGCCCACGTACGGCCCCTCTGTGCCCTCGCGGACGACGACGAAGTCGATCTCACCGGGCTCGGCCAGCGGGCCGGGAGCACCGGCGAACAGCTTCGACGGACGCAGGTTGACGTAGTGGTCCAGCTCGAAGCGCAGCTTCAGCAGCAGGCCGCGCTCGATGTTCGCGTCCTTGAGCCGCGGGTCGCCCGGCTGGCCCCCGACGGCGCCGAGCAGGATGGCGTCGTGCGCGCGGATCGCGTCGAGGTCGTCGTCGGTGAGCGTGTCTCCGGTCTCGAGGTAGCGGGCGGCACCGAGCGAGAAACGGGTCTTCTCGAACCTCGTCTCGCCACCGGCGGTGACGGCGTCGAGCACCTTCTCCGCCTCCGCGATGACCTCGGGTCCGATGCCGTCACCGGGGATGACGGCAAGCTTCACGACACGCGACATGACACTCCTTGCTCGGGGACCGCCCCGCCACGCCTCAGGAGCGGGTGCGTGTTTTCAGCGTAGTCGCCGCGATGACCGCGGCGAGCACCACAAGTCCTGCGCCGATCAGCGAGGTCACGCCCACGCCGGACCCGAAGGCCGCGGTCGCGGCATCCCAGAGCTGCCCGGCCAACGCGTCCGGCAGGCCGTGCGCGACCGTGTACGCGCCGGCGAGAGTCTCGCGGGCGGCCTCCGCCGCCGCGGCGCTCAGGCCCTCGGGCAGCACCAGCGCACCGCGATAGAACGCGGTGATGATGCCGCCGAGGATCGCGGTGCCCAGCACCGCGCCCAGCTCGTAGGCGGTCTCGGAGACCGCGCTGGCGGCTCCCGCCTTCTCGGGCGGTGCGCTCGCCAGGATCAGTTCGTTCGAGATCGTCTCGGCCGCGCCGATGCCGATGCCGAGCGACACGAACGACAGGACGAGGGCCGCGATCGATCCGCTCGTGAACGCCACCAGCAGATAGCCGATCACCGAGAAGACCAGCGCCGCAGGGATGAGGATGTGCGGCGAGACCCGGCGGGACAGCGGCACGATCGCCAGCCCCGACACGATCATCGCGGCCATACCGGGCACCAGGGCGAACCCGGCGACCATCGGCGTCAGCCCCAGCACCAGCTGCAGGTGCTGCGACACGTAGTACAGGAAGCCGACGAGCGCGACCACGCTGAGCAGATTCACCAGGATGGCACCCGAGAACGAGCCGCGACGGAACAGCGCCATGTCGAGCATGGGGACATCTGCCCGCAGCTGGCGGCGCACGAACAGCACGCCCATCAGGGTGCCGAGCATCGCGAACCCTCCTGCGGCCCAGGTCGGGCCGTCGACGGCGAACGACTTGATTGCGTACACGACCGGGATCATCGCGGCCATGGACAGCAGGATGCTGATCGGGTCGATGCGGCCGGGGTTCGGGTCACGGCTCTCGGGCACCAGCAGCGGTGCGCAGATCAGCAGCGGGATGAGCACGGGCACGGCGATGAGGAACACGGAGCCCCACCAGAAGTGCTCCAGCAGGAAGCCGCCGACGATCGGGCCGAGCGCGGAGCCGGCCGAGAACGCCGAGGCCCACACCGCGATCGCCATGCGGCGCTGATCGCGGTTGGTGAAGATCGACCGCAGCAGCGACAGCGTCGACGGCATCAGCATGGCGCCGAAGAAGCCGAGCAGCGCGCGGGCGCCGATCAGCGTGAGCGCCGTGGGAGCGAAGGCAGCCAGCGCCGACACCGCTGCGAAACCGGTGGCGCCGATGAGCAGCATCCGTCGCCGGCCGAACCGGTCGCCGAGCGTGCCCATCGTGACCAGGAGCCCTGCGAGCACGAGCGGGTAGACGTCGATGATCCAGAGCTGTTCGGCACCGCTCGGCGAGAGCGCCAGCGAGATCTCGGGCAGCGCGAAGCTCAGCACGGTGTTGTCGACAGAGACGAGCAGCACCGGCAGCATCAGCACGATGAGCGCCCACCAGCCACGCGCTCCGACACGAGGGCCGTCGGTCTCCTGCACGGGGATCGATGCGGTGATGGTCATGCTGTCACTTCTCCTTGGACTTCGCGGACGACCAGATAACTATACCGTCCGGTTGGTATAGTAATGGAAGCACGACTGAGCATGCACTGAGCAGAGGAGTTCCCATGCCGCGCCCGCCTCGCGCCAAGGAAGGCGTCCTCGACGCCTACGAACGCCTCCTCATCGACGAAGGTGAGCGGGCCGCCACACTCGAGGCCACGGCTCGGGCGGCCGGCGTTTCGAAAGGCGGGCTGCTCTACCACTTCGGCTCGAAGGAGGATCTCGCCGCCGGGCTGCTCGACCGCCTCTCGGATCTCGTCGACGCGGACGTGCAGCGCATGGAGACCGCCGAGGAGGGTGCTGTCGCCTACTATCTGCGCACATCGGTCATGATCGACGACCCGCTCGACCGTGCGCTCATCGCGACATCGCGCCTCGCCCAGGGGGGACACGCCGCGGCGACGGCCGCGCTGAACGCCGTCCGCCGCCGATGGGCCGCCACCATCGCCCCACGCGTGCGCGATGAGGCCGCACTCGACCTGGTCATGATGCTCAGCGACGGGCTGTACTTCAACAACGCTCTCGGGGGCGACGGCGGCGATCGTCTCGTCCCCGACGACCAGCGGATGCGAGCGCTCATCGCGCTGGTGCTGAAGGCGACATCGTAAGTCCCCACGATCCCGCCGGATCAGCCGTCGCGACCGTCCGCCTCCGCCAGTCGCCGCTCGAGATGCCTGCGCACCGCAGGATCCTCGGCGAGAGCGATCGCCTCGAGCAGGTCGCGTTCCGCGCCCGCCCGGTCGCCGGCGCGCAGACCCAGCTCGGCGCGGACTGCGAACGCCTGGGCCGCGAGCGACCCCTGGAACAGCTGCTCGTCGGCATCCAGCTCCAGTCGTGCGCCGGTGGCGCCGACGCCGTCCGCATACCCGCGCGCGACGATCCTGGCAAGCCGCGCGGACGGCGACGGCCACTGCGTGACCAGTCCGTCGTAGAGAAGCGCGATCGCCGGCCAGTCGGTCGCGTCCCACTCCGCCGCGATGGCGTGAAGACCCGCGATTCCCGCCTGCAGTGCGAAACGACCGGTCCCGGTGTTCAGCGCGTCCGTCGCCAGTGTCTCGCCCTCCCCGATCAGCGCTCGATCCCACCGGCCACGGTCGGCCTCGGCGAGAGCCACCAGCTCGCCCGCAGGGTCGACACGGGACGGATGCCTCGCCTCGGTGAGCAGCAGCAGGGCGAGCAGCCCGACAGCCTCCGAGTCGTCACCGGCGATCCGCCGTGCGTCGCGCGCGAGCTCCACGGCGTCGGCGCAGAGCCTTCGCCCGTCTTCTGATGTCGGCGCCGCATACCCGGTCGTGTACAGCAGCGAGATCACCGAGAGCGCGTCCGGCAGCCGGGAGCGCACCTGTGCGGCGTCCGAGATGGCGAAGCGGATGCCGGAGTCGTGCAGCCGCTTCTTCGCCCTGGTGAGTCGTGCCGCCATCGTCGGTTCGGAGACCAGCAGCATCGCCGCGACGTCGCGGGTCGCGATGCCGCAGGCGAAGCGCAGCGCGAGCGCGAGCCGGGTCTCCTCGGCGAGGTCGGGATGACACACGGTCAGGATCAGTTCGAGCCTCTCATCGCCCGTGAACGCGAAGTCAGCGGCATCAGCCGTGACGGTGGCCGTGTCGGCGGCCAGAGCCGGCAGCGCCCTCGCCGCGGTGCGCTCCCTCCTGATCGCGTCGACGGCCGCCCGGCGCGCGGCCGTGGTGATCCACGCAGAGGGGTTCGAGAGCACCACTCCCGATCGTTCCTGCGCGAGTGCGCGCAGGAACCCCTCCTGCACAGCGTCCTCGGCGAGCTGCAGGTCGCCCGTGTATGCAGCCACGGCACCGAGGATGCGCCCCGCGTCCACGCGGAACGCATCCTCGATCCGGTCGGACATCGTGTCAGGCGTTCGCTTCGCGAGCCGCCGCCATGTCGAGCACCGGATGCACGTCCAGCCAGCCGCCGGTCGGCACGAGGGCCGCGAGTTCGCGGGCCTGCTCCACCGAATCGGCGGTGAAGACGTAGAACCCGGTGACGACCTCACGGGTCTCACCGAACGGCCCGTCGGTGAACACCGGACCGTCCGACCCGGGCTGGATGCGGAAGGCCTCGGACTGGGCACGCAACGGCACGCCGGCGGTGACCCGCTGACCTGCTGCGGCGACGGCGGCCTGGAAGGCCTTGTGGCCGGCAAGATCCGCCTCGATCTGCGCGGGTGAGCTGCCGGTGTAGTCCCATTCCGGTTCGCGGATGATGATCATGTACTCGTCGGACATCTTCACTCCTTCGTCGGGCGGGCCCGGTGGCCCGCTGAGGTGTCGAACACCGATACGACGTGGAGCATCTCCCGAAATCGACAGCCCGGGCAGATTCTTTCAGAACTTCTTCCCGGGCGGAACGACGAACGGCCCGCCCTCGGGAGGACGGGCCGTTCTGCAGCGGTGTCAGAGAGTGGTGACCTCGATCTGGCGGAACAGGTCCGCGTCGATCGCATCGCGGATCTCCTCGACGAGCTCGTCGCTGACCGGCGAGTCGAGGGTCAGGACGCTGAGCGCCTGGTCGCCGGCGGCACGGCGGGCGATCTGCATTCCGGCGATGTTGACGCCGGCCTCACCGAACTTCTGGCCGTAGACGGCCACGATTCCGGGGCGGTCGGTGTACAGCATCACGACGTGGTGCTGTCCGAGCGGCAGCTCGAGGGCGTGGTCGTTGATGCCGACCAGCTTCTCGATCTGCTTCGGACCGGTCAGGGTGCCCGAGACGGACAGCTGCGATCCGTCGGAGAGCGCGCCGCGCAGCGTGATGACGTTGCGGTACTCCTCGCTGACGTCGTCCTTCAGCAGCCGCACCGCCACGCCGCGCTGCTCCGCGAGCAGCGGAGCGTTCACGTACGAGACGGTCTCGCTGACGATGTTCGCGAAGACGCCCTTGAGCGCGGCGAGCTTGAGCACACTCACGTCGTAGTCGTTCAGCTCGCCGTGCACCTCGACGTCGAGGCTGGTCAGCGGCGACTGCGCGAGGCCGGAGAACACCTGACCGAGCTTCTCGACCAGTGCGATGCCGGGGCGCACGTAGGGGTCGATGACGCCACCGGCGACGTTGACCGCGTCGGGCACCAGGTCGCCGCCGAGCGCGAGACGGACGGAGCGCGCGACCGACACGCCGGCCTTCTCCTGCGCCTCCTCGGTGCTGGCGCCCAGGTGGGGGGTGACGACGACGTTCGACAGCTGGGCGAGCGCACGAGCGGTGCTGCCCTCGGCCGGCGGCTCGGAGGTGAACACGTCGAGTCCGGCGCCGGCGATCTCGCCGGTCTGCAGCGCCTCGAGCAGCGCGTCCTCGTCGATCAGGCCGCCGCGGGCGACATTGACGACGTACGCCGACGGCTTCATGGCCTTGAGCTGCTCCGCGCCGATCATCCCGGTGGTCTCGGGGGTCTTCGGCATGTGGATGGTGAGGAAGTCGGCCTCGGCCAGCAGCTCCTCCAGGGAGACGAGCTGTACGCCCAGCTGCTGCGCGCGGGCACTGGTGACGTAGGGGTCGTAGGCGACGAGACGCACGTCGAAGCCGCTCAGCCGCGCGGCGATCAGGGCGCCGATGCGGCCGAGGCCCACGATGCCCACGGTCTTTTCGAGCAGCTCGGTGCCGGTGAAGCTGGAGCGCTTCCACGCACCGGCGGCCAGCGAGGCGTGCGCGGCGGGAATGTGCCGCGCCAGGCTCAGGATGTGGCCGACGGTCAGCTCGGCGGCGGAGACGATGTTCGAGGTCGGCGCGTTGACGACCATGACGCCGGCGGCCGTCGCGGCCTTGATGTCGACGTTGTCGAGGCCCACGCCCGCACGGGCGACGACCTTGAGCTTCGGCGCGTGCGAAAGCGCCTCCGCGTCGATCTTCGTGGCCGAGCGGACCAGCACCGCGTCGGCGTCGGCGAGGGCGGCGAACAGCGCCTCGCGGTCGGTGCCGTCGACGTCGCGGACGTCGAAATCGGGCCCGAGGGCGTCGATCGTGGCAGGAGAGAGGACTTCGGCGATGAGCACGACGGGCTTCGGCACAGTGGATCCTTCGGGGCAGCGCGGCAGGCGGGAGAGAGCCGATGCGCCGCACACCGTCGGGGGCGCGATCGAGCACCACTGTACCCGAGCCCGATGGGTGCTCCCGTCCGTGTGACGCCCGCTGGATCAGCCCATCGCGATGCTGCGCATCATGTACGACAGCACGTTCAGCCAGAACACGGCCGACAACCCGACTCCGGCCAGCAGCACGATGACGTACTGCCAGAGCGTGCGACGACGTGCCAGGACGATGGCCGCGGTGAACACCAGCGCGGGCAGCACGGCGGCGAACAGCAGCGCGACCCAGTCCATCGCCGCAAGGCCCAGCGGAGCGACCCCGATCAGGAAGGCGATGGCGTTCCAGACCAGATAGGCGTACGCGAGTCCGGCCAGCCCGGTGATGAATCCCGAGAGCGCCGAGCGGAAGCGCGACGGAGCGGGCTCAACGGAGTTGTCTGCGGCGGTCATGCGGCCACTCCCCCGGTCATCACGAAAGGCCAGGGAACGAGGAACACGACTCCGGCGATCAGCGCCGTCAGGCGCACCCAGCTACGCGAGTTGCGGGTGAGCATCCAGGACGCCGCGAACCACAGCACCGGCGCCGCCACCGCGATCACGAGCGTCGCGGTGTACATCACGCTCGGGATGAGGAACAGCGCGCCGGCCTGCATCCGGAGCCCACCGATCAGCCAGCCGATCGTGTACAGGAGGTAGATGCCGCCGACGGCACCGAGCGCGAGCAGCATCCCGGTGGAGAGCCCCTCGTACTCCTCGTCGTCCTCATCCTCCTCTGGAGCGGATGCCGCAGGAGCGGGGTCCTTCGACATGGAGGCCTCGTGCGGAGCATCCACTGCCGGAGTCGACTCGACCTTCTCGCTCCCCCGGCCGACGGCCTGCCAGCCCTTCGGCAGCGTGGGGCGCTCCACGTCGGAGTCGCCGTCCCAGCTCAGGGCGTCATCGTCGGGATCGGATGTCATGTCTCCAGCGTAGCGATCCGAATCCTCCGCCCAGTAGGCTCGGGGCGTTCAGCGAACACTCAGGAGGGGAGCCATCGTGGCGGAGAGCGGCGAGCAGGCAGTCGAGACGGATGCGCCGGGCTGGAAGCCCACGCCCGAGGCCAAGAAGAAGGCCACCACCTTCCGCTGGATCGCGGTCGCGCTGTGGGTCCTCGCGATCGTCGGCGAGGCGGTCGGAATCTTCTGGCTGCTGCGCCAGCGCGTGTACGTCGGCGAGGCGGGCACGCTCACCCGCGACCCCGACACCGGTCTCGTGTCCGAGAGCGGCGCGACCGCGATCTTCCCGCAGTGGGCGTTCATCTCCCTCCTCGTGCTGCTGGTCGTGATCGCCGCACTGTCCATCACCGGATCGGTGCTGTGGAAGAAGGCGAATCGCCTCGACCCTGCGCGCAAGTCCGACAAGACGCGCTTCTTCGTTCAGAACCAGCTCGGCGCGATCATCGCCATCGTCGCCTTCCTGCCGCTGGTGATCCTGATCTTCCTGAACAAGGACATGGACAAGGGGCAGAAGGCCACCGCCGGCATCGTCGGCGTCGTCCTCGCGCTGATCGCCACCTACATCGGCATCGACCTCGCCCCCGCCTCGGTCGAGCAATACACGGCCGACCAGTCCACGGTGGTCATGCTGCTCGGCAAAGACCAGGTCGTCTGGGTCGACGGCGGCAAGGTCTATCACGTGTGCGACGAGGTGCCCGATGTGCAGACCGGCAGCGAGATCCGCACCGGCACCACGGCTGAAGCAGTCGAGGCCGGCAAGACCCGGCTCACTCTCGAGTTCGCCTCGGAGCTGAAGAAGTGCGGGCTGCCCGTGCCCGAGAACTCCGCCGAGATCGTCTCGGCGATCCGTGAGATCCGCGACGGTTCGACCGGGACCGTGCTGCCGGCGCCGGTGTGGGGCGACGGCGTCACGCCGCCGATCGTCGTGAAGGATGCGGTGCCTGCGAGCTAGCTAGCGGGTCACACCCACCCGCGCTTCGCGGCCTGAGCACCGGCCTGGAAGCGGCTCGACGCGCCGAGCCGCTCGATCAGCTCGGCCACGTGTCGGCGAACTGTGCGCTCTGAAAGGCCGAGGTGTCGAGCGACCGTCTCGTCCTTCAGCCCCGCGCTGAGCAGCCGCAGCAGCTCGGAGTCCAGCCCGGACAGGTCGCCGACCGCTTCGTCGTCGCCGAACACGGGGCTCGCCAGCTCCCAGCTGACCTCGAAAAGCTCGACCAGGGCATCGCACAGCCGTGATTGCCGCACCAGCACGGCGGTGGTGCGGGTGCTCTCCTCACGCGCGGTCAGCGGCACCACGGCCACGCGCCGGTCGATGAGCATCATCTTCAGAGGCACGTGCGCGGCGACCCGCGCCTCCTCGCCCAGACCGGACAGCCGCCGAATCGCGTCGACGCGTTCCGGCACCTCCAGCACGCTGGCGCCGTACACCGCGCGGATCCGCACGCCGCGCGCAAGCAGCACCTCCTCGGTCTCGCTCTCCGACCGCGGCACATCCGTCACGTACGGGGGTTCCTCGAATGCGATCACCTCGTGCTCGGCGGTCCGCAGCAGCGCATCCAGCCGCTCCGAGATGATCGACGGCCCGTCCAGGACCTCCACCAGCTGCTGGGGCTCGGAGCGCAGCATCCGCTCCATGTACTCGGCCGCGTAGGTGTCGATCGCGGCCGTCGCGCGCTCGAGCTCGGCCTGGCGAGCACGCACCAGGATCGGGATGCCGATGCGGGGGTCGACGGGTGCGTACTGTGGCGGCGTGGCGTCATCGACTGTCGCCAGGCCTGACACCACCAGGCCATCGGCGGCGCGACGGGCGGCTGCAGCCGTCACGCCGAGCGTCTCCGCAATCTCGCGCGCGCGAAGATGCGGATGCCGCAGCAGCGCGCGATAGGCGCGCTCCTCGGCCTCGCCCAGGCCGACCCCGTCCAGCACTCTTGTCCCCATCCCTGTCGACTATGCGTGAGTCTAGTGACCTAATCCGGCCATTGTCCGGATGCTGTCCACATCCGGCATACGAAACCTGGGAGCATTCTTGGGAACCCGCTTTCCCGCGGGCTGTCCCGCACCCCCGAGCGGGCTCCTTCCCCACAGAGAGACACTCCCCATGAACCGGTCTCATCGTCGCCTGCGCTCCGCAGGCGTCGCGGTGGCCGCGACGACAGTCATCGGACTGCTCGCCGTGCCCGCCGCGTACGCCACGGACACAGCACCCGATGCCCCGCGCCTCACACCCGAGGCGCTCTCATCGCTCAGCGACCAGTACACCCCGCGATCCGACGGAACCCCCGGCCTCGTGGCCGAGGCGTCCGGTCAGGCGGAAACCGCGGATGCGACACCCGAGCTCAAGTCGAGCGGTCCGAGCAAGAGCGACCAGGATGTCAAGGGCTTCGAATCGAAGGGGAGCTTCGAGACGATGCAGGGTGTCGCCAGCCCCATCGCGCTGAACGGCACGGAGGACTGGGTCTCCGTCTCGAACGCCGGTGGTCTGGCCCGCTACGACGGCAAGGGCAACCTAAAGTGGCAGATCGGCATCCATGACCTGTCCGCCGACTGGCAGATCAGCTACGACCTGCCCTACGTGATCGAAGACCTCAAGCCCTCGATGTTCCAGGGCTTCAGCCCCTACCAGCCCAGCAGCGTCGGCCGTCACCCATTCGCCCAGCTCGATGTGAACGGCGACGGCGTTTCGGATGTCGCAGTCGCCTACCAGCTCGGCACCGATCCGCAGATCGCGTTCCAGACGCCCGGATCCGACCTGACCAGCGGCACTTTCGTGAGCGTCATCGACGGCGCCACCGGCGACATGGTCTGGCACGAGCTCATCCCCGGCTCGGTCGGCTCGATGCTCGCGCAGGACGGCAAGCTCGTCGTGGCACAGAACACTGGTCCGAACTGGAACCTCAATCCGGTTGCGACGCAGGGCGACAGCCGTAGCTCGTTGATCGCCTACTCGTTCTCGGGCCGCGGCGACAAGATCACGGGCACGACCGCGTGGGCATACAGCACGAAGGCGCCGTTCGCGAAGTGGTCCGACATCGAGTCGCTCGGCCACGGCCGGATCACCGCCGCGTGGACGGACACCCCGCTCGGCCTTGGCAACCCGCGCCCGGCCGCCGGTCATGTGCTGGTCGTCGACACGAAGGACGGCAACGCCGTCATGGATGTCAAGACGCCCGGATACCCGCGCATCGTGCAGAAGGATGCCGTCGACGGCCGCGTCCTGGTGACCGAGCAGAACGACCCGTTCGACGCGGTGCGGCTCGACCTGACTGCGATCGACATCGCCTCGGGCAAGCGCACGGTGATCGCCTCGCACGATGGCAAGGTCCCGGTCGCCACGGCCGTGAACCCGAACGGCAGCGGCCCGCGCTACGTGCTCGCCGAGATCGGCATCAACGCCGATCTGACCGACGGGGCTTCGACCCTGAGCGGCGTGAGCGCGAACGGCGCGGACCAGTGGACCTACACGACGGAATCCACCGTCGGCTCCGCTCGCGCACCAATCACCGGACTCACCGTCGGCGCGAACGGCCTCGCTGTCGCGACCGTGAGCGACGGCGTCGCCCAGTCGCTGACGCAGCCCAACGGTCCCGAGCACACACAGCTCGTGGGTGTAGACACCCGCACAGGAAAGCTCGCCTGGAGTCGTGATGGCGCGGTCGCCGGCACCGAGGCGACTCCCTACCAGGGTGGGTACCTGACCGCCGGTTACGACCTGACCGCGTGGCACACCGACAAGAAGGGCGTGGCCTCGGCCATGCCTCTCATGGGCGACCTGTACGCGGCAGCCGACTACGACGTGAACGGCGACGGCCGCAAGGATGTCATCGCCGCAGGACAGAGCCGCGGTGTGTTCGCCCTCGACGGCGCAGCGCTCGCCGATGGCCGCACGAAGGTGCTGTGGTCGGCGGCCGTCTCCTCTGGCTCGCACGGTCTGCATGTCGCATCCGTCGCCGACGCCAAGGGCAAGAAGGCCGACCGGGTCGTTGTGGCCACGTCGCACGGCTTCGCCGTGCTGAACCCGCGCACCGGCAAGGTGCAGTCGGATGTGAAGACCGGTGCATTCCAGTGGGATGTCACTGTTGCGGACGGCAAGATCCTGGCAAGCAGCGACAAGACGTTCGGCGCCTATGACGCCGACGGCGGCGCAGTCTGGTCGTATCGCCCGGCGTCCGCCGGAGACAAGCCCGTCGCGTACTCGACCTCGGTGGTCGAGGACGGGCGCGTCTTCCTGGAGTACGGCGGAGTGCGCTCGCGCATCGGCATCGGCACCTCCGACCCGGCTCCCACCGCTGCGGCGATCGATCTGAAGAAGGGCACCGAACTCTGGGCCGTGGCCGCTTCCGGCGCCAAGGCCACCTGGATCGAATCCCAGAACGGGGTCCGCACGGCCGACGTGCCCGGTGCGGACGGCAACGCCGTGGCATTCGCCTTCGGCGGTGACACCGTCACCACCCGCGGGCACACCGTCCTTCTGCTCGACGGACGCACCGGCGAGAAGGTGAAGACGCTCGAGGCCAACGGTTCGGCGACTTTCCA
Organism: Microbacterium sp. NPDC057659; assembly: GCF_042799915.1. Taxonomy (NCBI): domain Bacteria; kingdom Bacillati; phylum Actinomycetota; class Actinomycetes; order Micrococcales; family Microbacteriaceae; genus Microbacterium; species Microbacterium sp. NPDC057659. Next base: position 733,347 of record NZ_JBHVHU010000001.1, read on the forward strand.
GGGCTTCTCCGGTTCGAAGACACAGGGGCTGTTCTGGCTGCACACCGCGCAGATCCACCAACTCCCCGCCAACGGTTCCGACCCGTACTACATGCGGACGATCCCCAACGTCTGGCAGGCGGTCATGGCGACCGCGCAGGACGGAACCGAGCTGTTCGTCGGCGGCACAGGTGGAGTCCTCTCCTGGGCTGCGCCGTTCCCGAACGCACCGGAGACGTATGTCTCCGCTCTGGGTTCCGCGTTCGCCTATTTCGCCGGCACCGTCACCACAGCGGACCTGAACGAAGGACCGGCTACCGACCTGATCGCTCTGCCGCGCGATTACATGGCGTTCAACCTGAACCAGAGTGTCGGCGGGTATGGCGATAATCCGTTCGCGCTTGACAACTTCGCACACGGCCTCACGATCCTGCAGGCATCGGGGGCGAAGCCCGCCACAGGTGCGGACGCCGCAGCCTCCGCACCGAGCGCGGACGCCGTAGAGGCGGTGAAGGCGACCGAGCTTGATACCTCGCCTCTGCCTGTGGGCGTGGCGACCGCGCCTCACCAGATCGTGAAGCAGACGGCCGTCACGCCGCACGCGGAGATCACCGTTCCGGGCTACACACCGCAGCAGATCCAGAAGCGCCTCGGACTCTCCGGCGACGGCGAGGGCCAGACGGTCGCGATCACCATCGCGTACCACTACCCCACCGCGAAGGACGACGCGAACACCGCGGCCGCCCAGTTCGGCCTGCCGCAGACCTGCGACGTCGCCGCCACCGGTGAGGACTGCTTCGAGTTCGAGCAGATCGCCGCGGACGGCAAGACACCGACCGTGAACGCTCAGTGGAACCAGGAGGCCGCGCTCGACATCCAGTCGATCCACGCGGTCGCCCCGAAGGCGAAGATCGTGCTCGTCGAGGCGACGGATGCCACGGCGGCGCCGATGTACCGCGCCGTGGACAAGGCCGCCTCGCTGAAGCCGACGGCCATCAGCAACAGCTGGGGCACGAACGAGTTCTCGGAAGAGGCGTTCTACAACAAGCACTGCGCGCTGACCGCCTCGGTCTGCCTGCAGTCGACGGGCGACTTCGGCTGGCCGTCGAGCTACGGGAGCACCAACCCGAACATCATCGCTGTGGGCGGCACGAACATGAAGCTGGACGCCGAGGGCAATACCCTCAGCGAGACCGCATGGAAGGCGACCGGCGGCAGCGTGAGCTTCTTCCAGGAGCGCCCGGCCTACCAGGACGGCGTCGTGGAGGGCGGGCTCCGCTCGACCCCCGATGTCAGCTTCGTGGCCGACCCGGCGACCGGCTTCTCGGTGTTCTACACGGCGAACGGGCGTCAGTTCTGGGCGGCCGTCGGAGGCACCAGCCTCTCCGCTCCGCTCTGGGCCGGCATCCTCGCGGTGACCGACCAGCTGCGCTCGGCCGACGGCAAGGACCGCCTCGTGGCGGTCGGCGCCGACGGCGCGTCGCCGGCGCACGAGGCGCTCTACAGCCTGGACAAGGGACTGGCAGACGTCACGTCCGGCAGCAACGGTCTCTGTGGTGTCGAGTGCACCGCAGGCCCGGGATACGACTCGGTGACCGGCCTCGGATCCCCGGTCGCGGGGATCGACAAGGCCCTCGCCGAGAAGTGACACCCTGAGGACCACGAGTCCCCGCCGGCTGTTCAGCCGGCGGGGACTCGTGCGTCTGCGAGTGGAGTCAGGAGCCGGATGTCGCCTCGTCGAGGGCCGCGCGTGCGGCGGCGACGATCGCGCCGTCCGTCACATCGAACCCGGATGCTCCGCCGCCGGGGCCGCTCGGTGCGGTGTCACCCGACGACCGTCGGGCGGAGAGATGCACGGCATCCGCTCCCGACGAGACGAACGCGGGCACGTCTTCGACTCGCACTCCCCCGCCGGGCATGATCTGCACCCGCCCGGCCGATCCGCGCACGAGCGCCTCGACCGTGCCCAGCCCGTCGATGCTCCGGGTCGCACCGCCACTCGTCAGCACTCGGCGGATGCCGAGTGCCACGAGCTGATCGATCGCATCGACGGGAGCGCTGAGGGTGTCGATCGCGCGGTGGAAGACGACCTCGGCTCCGGCGGCAGCGTCGATCCAGCGACTCAGCGCCTCGGTGTCGATCCCTCCCGCGGCATCCAGCGCACCCACGACGACCGCTCCGGCCCCGCGGCGCACGACTTCTCGCACGTCGGCGGCGACCACCGCGATCTCGTCGGCGTCATAGACGTAGCCGCCGGGGCGGGGGCGTACGAGCACCGCGAGGCGCTCGGCGCGCCCCGCCACCGCGAGCACCGCCTCGACGGCGCCCGCGGAGGGCGTGAGACCCCCCGTCTCCGCGAGCGCCTGGCACAGCTCGACACGATCCGCGCCGGCCTCGAACGCGATGCGCGCGCCCGCGGCATCCTGCACCGCGATCTCCAGCTGCACGGGTCGCCGCGCGTCCGACGCGGTCATCCGACCGTGGCGACCGCGACGGCCGCGCCGCGCAGGCCCTCCGGGATGCTCAGCGAAACGGTGCCGTCGGCGCGGCTCGTCGCTTCGGCGATCGAGCCGTCCGCCCAGCGCGCTTCGCGTCCGGCCAGCTCGGCGGGCAGAAGGACCTCGCCGGTCGCCGGATCGAGCGCGTGCACATGCACACCCGCGGACGACGCCGTGTACCGCACGGGCGCGAGCGGCTCACCGAAGCGGATCCACGGCCGAGTGCCGTAGATCGCATCGCCGTTCTCGCCCAGCCAGGACCCCATCGCGCGCATGGCCGCCAGTTGCAGCGCCGGGATCGTCCCGTCGGCGGCCGGTCCCACGTTGATCAGCAGGTTGCCGTTCTTCGACACCACGTCCACGAGCATCCGGATCAGCGCGTCGCCCGAGAGCGACTGCCGGTCGTCCTCCGCCTGGTTGAAGCCGAAGGAGTACCCGAGGCCACGCGTGGACTCCCACGGGTGCTCGAGGATGTCGGGGATGTTCCGGTACTCGCGAGTGAGGAAGCCGTGGTACGGCACTCCCCAGCGATCGTTGACCACGCCCTCGGGCACGGTGTCGAAGTAGCGGCTCAGCAGCGCGGCGACCGCGAAGTCGTCGCCGCCCTTGCCCCCGTCCGGCCACTCGATGTCGTTCCAGAGCACGTCCGGCGAGAAGTTCTCTACGAGCTCCTCGAGCTGAGCCGCGGCATAGCGTGAGAAGTGCTCGTCGTTCCTGCGGAAGCGGAACAGGTCCGTGTCCGACTCGATCGGCGGGAAGTCGCTCACGTGCCAGTCCAGAGCGCCCGAGTAGTAGACGCCGAAACGGGCGCCGGCGCGCCGGGTCGCGTCGTGGAACTCGCGGATGAGGTCGCGCCGCGGACCGCGCGCGACGGCGTTGAAGCCCGTCGTCGAGGTGTTCCACAGGCAGAAGCCCTCGTGGTGCTTCGTCGTGGGGATGACGTACTTCGCGCCGGCGCCGATCAGTTCGCCGACGAAGGCGTCGGCGTCGAACGCCGAGGCGTCCCAGTGATCGGCGAGGTCCTCGTAGGAGGTGCCGGGGCCGTACAGCTCCTGATGGCGCTGCCAGGTCGGGCTGCCCTCGATGCGCACCGTGTTGCCGTACCACTCCGCATACTGATGCCAGGCGTAGGCGTCCTCGGTGGGGATGTTCACGCCCTCGCCGTGCTGCACCGCCCACGCCGGCACCGAGTACAGGCCCCAGTGCACGAAGAAGCCGAGCTTGGCGTCGCGGTACCACTCCGGGACGCCGTTGGCGGGGTACTGCGGAGCGGCGGCGCCGAAGTCCGGCCCGGTGCGCTTCTCGAAGTTCAGCATGCGGTGCGCTCCTCTCCTCGGCGGCCCACGACGGCGGTGAGCGCCGGGGTGCCCGTGGTGTCGAACGGGTAGACGCCGGGCTGCAGATGGCTGTGGCCCAGCCGGAGCAGATCCTGGTCGACGCCGCCTGGTGTGAGCGCCAGGGTCCAGTCCGCCGCCAGGTCGTAGAGCTCGGGCTCGAGGTAGCCGATCTTCACGACGACGATGTCGGCCGCCTCCGGGTCGAGCCCGAGCATCCGGAAGTCGTCCAGGTGGTGGAAGGGCTTGCGCCTCGACGTGATGATCGCGTGCAGGCCGCCGACGGCGATGACGGCCTGAGTACCGGCATCCGGGTCGCCCTCGGTGATCGAGAAGACCTGTCCGGTGATCCGCACAGGGCCGCGCGGTCCGTGGTCGACGCGTGCACCGGCATCCAGCGTCACAGTCGCGCCGACGCCTGCGGTCTCCGCCGCGGCGACCGCCTCGGCGTCGAAGATCGATGCGACGAGGGTGGTCCGCGTGCCGTCCGTCAGCTCGGGCCGGGCCAGCAGCTCAGCCAGCGTCCACGTGACGTCGCCGGCGCCGCCGGCCGTGGGGTTGTCGCCGGAGTCGGAGATCAGATACGGATGCGCGGCATCCGGCGCGAGCGCCTTCTCCAGGGCCCCCTCCAGGGTGGCTGTCTCCGCCACGAAGACGAAGTCCTCTCGGGCATCCCAGAACATCCTCGCGATGCGCTCCGACTCGGCCGTGATGAGCGCGCGATCGTCACCGGTGACCACGACGTAGGCCTGGCAGCGCGGCTCATCCGCCCAGGCGTAGCCGATCCACACCGAGGCATCGACGACGCCGTCCAGGGACTCGATGCCGGGCAGCTCGGCGTAGATGCCGCGGGCCGGCTCCAGCCTGGTGCTGGTCTTCTCGCCCGGCAGCAGCACCGGGACCGGCACCCAGGCCTTGTACGGACGACGCAGCACCGGGTCGGCGCCGTGCGGTCCGCGCAGCCGGTCGAGCAGGTTCCAGACCGCCCGCTCCTTGGTGTTCATCCAGTCCTCGTGCGGCGCCATGCGGTAGCAGGTGAGCAGGTCGACCTCGTCGCGCAGCACCTCGGACACGTTCCCGTGCAGGTCCATCGACGTGGTGATCAGCGTGTCGGAACCGAGTTCGGCACGGACGGCTCGAGCCAGGTCGCCCTCGGCGTCCTGCATGCCGATGACGCTCATCGCGCCGTGGATGTCGAAGAAGAAGCCGTCGAACGCGCCACCGTCCCGGATGGCGTCGCGGATGCCCGTGACGATCGCGTCCTTCATGCGCCGGTACGTCTCCGGTGCGACCGCGCCACCGGGCAGCGAGCGCCCGTGGAAGATCGGCACCCAGCGGGCGGCATCGCGCAGCTCCCTGCCCGCGTCGAGGAAGGGGTAGTACCCGATCAGCTCGTCGCCGGTGCGGATGGTGAATGCCTCGTCGCCGGAGACATGCGGCGAGAAGGTGCTCGACTCGATCGAGATCCCGGCGATGCCGATCCGCGGCGCGGTCAGCCCTCCGTCGGAGAGCGGGGCCAGCGGCCCCATCCAGATGTCACTCGCTTCCGGACGGTCGGTCATGTGTCCTCCTGTACGACTCGGGTTCAGTATGCGGGAACGGCGTGTGCACGCCGAGCGGATTCGATGGCGCCGAGCGCGACCGCATCGCCGCCCTTCGACGCGGGGATCACCCGCAGCGGGATGCCGGTGATCGGCGCATCGGTGCGCAGCGTCTCCTCGACGGCCGGGGCGAGCAGATCCCAGGCCCGCGCCACTCCCCCGCCGACGATCGCCACAGGCACGTCGAGCAGCGTCGCCGCGCTCGCACAGGCCAGCGCGAGGGCTCTGCCCGCATCGCGGAACACCGCGATCGCGTCGGCATCGCCCGTCCTGGCCCGATCGGCGACCTCCCGCGAGTCCAGCGATGCGCCGGTGCGGTCGGCGTACCGGGCGCCGATCGACGTGCCGGAGGCCAGGGTCTCGAGATGCCCGGTCTGGCCGCACGTGCAGCGCAGGTCGCTGTATCCCGGAGTGTGCCCGATCTCGCCGGCCGCGCCGTGCGGGCCGTGGCGCAGATCGCCGTCGACGATGATCGCTCCGCCGACGCCGGTGCCCAGCATCACGCCGAGCACGTCGCGGTCATCACGACCGGCTGCCTCACCGAGCAGGAATGCGTTCACGTCGTTCTCGATCCGCACCGGAACGCCCAGGCGGGCGGAGAGCTCGTCGGCCAGCGGAAATCCCACCCAGTCCACGAAGGTCTCGGATGCTGCCCGGATGGTCCCCGAGGCGTGGTCGACGACGCCCGCGGCGCCCACGCCCGCGGCGCGCAGCGATGCCCCGGCCTCGATGCAGAGCCGCGTGACCAGGGCCGCGGCGGCATCCGCCATCGCGGCCCCGCCCTCCCTGGCCGGCGCCGGGGAGCTGCCGCGCGCCAGCACGGCCCCCTGCTCGTCGACGATGAGCGCGGCGATCTTGGTGCCGCCGATGTCTATTCCGGCGTCCGCGGGGATGCCTGCGGGCACAGCGGTGCCCTCGTACTGCCTCGTGCTCACGTCAGCGACCGCCCAGACCAGCCATGGCGATGCCCTTGACCAGGTGCTTCTGCAGCGCGATGACGAGGATCGTGGTCGGGATCATCGAGATGATCGACGCCGCCATCTGCAGGTCCCAGCGCGTGCCGGTCAGACCCGAGAAGCTCGCGAGGCCGACGGGCAGTGTGCCGTGCGCGTTGTAGTCGACCGTCACGATCAACGGCCACAGATAGCTGTTCCAGAAGGACAGGAACGTGAAGACCGCGAGCACGGCGACCGCCGAAGTCGACAGCGGCAGGATGATCCGCAGGAAGGTGCGCACCGCACCCGCGCCGTCGACGCGAGCGGCCTCCTCCAGCTCGTACGGGATGCCGCGGAAGAACTGCCGCATCAGGAACGTGCCGAAGGCGGTGAAGGCGAACGGGAAGATGAGCGCCTGGAACGTGTCGACCCAGCCGGCCCACTGCATCACCTGGAACATCGGGATGACGAGCACTTCGGCCGGCACCATCAGAGTCGCCAGGAACAGCACGAAGACGGCATCCCTGCCCTTCCAGCGCAGGCGGCCGAAGGCGTAGCCGGCGGTGGTGGAGACCACGAGCACCACCAGTGTGCCCGCGACCGAGACGAACAGCGAGTTGAAGATGTAGGTCCAGAACGGACCGTACTCGAAGACCTCGGCGAAGTTCGACCAGCGCACCTCCGAGCCGATCAGGCGGGGCGGCATCGCGAACATCTCGCCGTTCGGCTTGAGGGCCGAGAAGAAGGCGTAGATCAGCGGCAGCAGGAAGATGCCCGCCGCGATGTAGACGGCGATGTGCGCGAACACGAGCCGGACGCGACCGGCGGTGCTCTGCGGCGCACGACCGCGGGTGCGCTCCGCCTCGACGGCTCCGTCGTCGCCCGGGTCGCCGAGCACGAGGGGCTCCATGACATCAGTGCTCATAGTGCACCCACTTCTTCTGCGCGCCGAACTGCAGCGCGGTGATGATGATGATCAGTGCGAAGAGGATCCATGCGCCGGCGGCGGCGAGTCCCAGATCCTGGAACTTGAAGCCCTGGTTGTAGATCCACATCACCAGAGGCATCGTGGCGTTGCCCGGCCCGCCGCCGGTGAGCATCTGCGGCTGCACGAACACCTGCAGCGAGGTGATCATCGTCATGATCGTGGCGAAGAAGATCGCCGGGGAGATCATCGGGATCATCACGCTCCAGGTGAGGCGGAATCCGCGGGCGCCGTCGATGACGGCCGCCTCCATCACACTCTCCGGGAGCTGCTCGAGCGCCGCCGAGAAGATCAGCATGTTGTAGCCGATCCCCTGCCACACGCTCATGACGACGACCATGATCATCGCCCAGTTCTTGTCGGCGAGGAAGTTCGGCAGCTCCACGCCGAACCAGCTCTGCGCGAGGCCGTTGAAGAGGCCCTGGGGCTGGAGCAGCATCTTCCACACCAGCACGTTCGCCACCATGGGCGTGACGACGGGGATGAAGAACAGCACGCGCAGCGCGCCGCGACCGCGGATCCGCGGTCCGAGGGCGAGCGCCATCAGCAGCGACAGGGCGATGCTGGCGGGGACGTACAGCAGCGTGAACACGATCGTGTTCCCCAGAGCGGGCAGGAAGTTGGGGTCCTGGAAGAGTCTGGCGTAGTTCGCGCCGCCGTTGAAGGTGCGCTCGCCGAACGTCGGCCAGTCGAAGAAGCTCATCACGATGGACAAGACGACCGGCACGATCGTGAACAGGGCGAGGCCCACCAGGGCCGGGCTTGCGAAGCCCAGCGCCTGGCGCGCCTCGACCTTGGCGAGCGACCCGCGACGACGGCGAGGAGCGGTCGTGGTGGTCATCTCTGTGTACATCCCTTGGTGTTATGCGTGGCTCAGTTGCCGAACTGCTGCTGCGCGGACTCGAGCACCGTCTTCATCGACTCCTGGCCGTTGTAGACGCTGACGAGCTCGGGCTGCACGTACGTGCCGACCTTGGCCCAGTTGTCGGAGACGTTCTGCCCCTCGACGTTCTTGAAGGCGGTCTCGAAGACCGACTTCACCTGGTCGCGGTACTGCGGGTCGAGCGACTCGAAGTACAGCGGCTGGCTCTCGGCGCGCGCCGGGTAGCTGCGGCCCGAGGAGGCGATGTAGTCCTGCGAGTCCTTGCTGAGCAGGGAGCCGAGCACCTTCAGCGCGCCCTCCTTGTTCTTGCAGGTCTCGGCGATGCCGTAGCCCGAGCCGAGCACGAGGCTGAGGTCGCCGTTGGCGCCGGTGGGCAGCGGAGCGAGCCCTGCCTTGAACCCGGCGTCGTTCTTCAGGTAGCCGACGGCGTTCCACGTGCCGTCGACCGCCATGGCGGCGTTCTCGCTGGTGAACTGGTTCTCGCCCCAGCCGCCTTCGGACGCGGATGCCACGGGCGCCGCGACCTTCTGGTCGGTGACGAGGCCGGCGTACCACTCGGATGCCTCGAGGAAGCCGGGGTCGGTCAGCTGGAGCTCACCGTCGGCCGAGACCGGCTGGGTGCCCGACTTCGCGATCGGGAGGGCCTGCCACTGGAAGTCGCCCATGCCGATGCCGAAGCCGTACTTGCCGCCGGTCGTGGCCTTCTTCGCGATGGCCTCGAAGTCCTCGAAGGTCCAGTCGTTGGTCGGCAGTTCGGCGCCGGCCGCCTTGAGCTGGTCCTCGTTGTAGTAAGCGACCATGGTCGACACGTCGAAGGGCAGGCCGTACAGGTCGCCCTTGTTCTTCAGGATCTCGGTGGCGCCCGCGGCGAAGTCGTCCTCGGCAAGGCCGGCGGTCTTCAGGTCGGCGTCGGTGAGCTTGACGAAGCCGTCCGTGTAGCTGGCGAGCATCCCGGAGTTCATGCCGGTGACGCAGGCCATGTTGCCGGAGGCCATGTTGGTGGTGAGCTTCGTGAAGAAGTCGCCCCACGGCGCCGTGCGCAGTTCGATCTTCAGATCGGGGTTCTGCTTCTTCGCGACGTCGACCTGGGCCTTGAGCGCGGCGGTGTCGTCCTCGCTGCCCGCCCACATGTCGACGACGATGGTGTCGCCGTCCGCAGATCCGCCGGTGCTCGGACCGTTCGAGCAACCGGCCATCGCCACGGCGACGCCGGCGACCGCGATCACGGCCCCCACGCGCTTGATCTTCATTGATTGCCTCCTAGCAGGACAGAAGGTTACTTCGACCACCGAAACAACCTAGTTGTGTCTTGAACGAAGACACCGTGCCATACTTCGTACTACGACGCAAGCGGAACATCCGATGTCTACGGAGCAGCCGCGACACCTCAGCGGACACCAGGAGACAGCAATGCCGCCCTCAGACGACACCAACGGCCGCCGCATCGTCGAGCTCATCGCCAGCGGCGTCGCGCGCTCACGCAGCGAGCTCGCGGCGCAGCTCGGGGTCGCCCCCTCCACGGTGGGGATGCGCGTGCAGACGCTGCTCGACGCGGGCATCCTCAGGGAGGCGGGAGACGGCACCTCCCGCGGCGGCCGGCGGCCGCGCGTGCTCCAGCTCGCCGAAGCGGGGACGATCCTCACCGCCGACCTCGGCGGCGGTCACGCGCGCATCGGGCGACACACGCTCGGCGGGGCCCTCGACCGGGTCGAGACCATCGCCGTCGACCTCACCGAGGGTCCCGAGGCGACGCTGGCGCGAGTCAGCGCCGTGTTCGACCGCTTCGGCGAGAACGCCTCGGTGCGGGCGATCGGAGTCGGTCTGCCAGGTCCGGTGGACATCGTGACGGGCTCGGTCGATCAGCCCTCCCGGATGCCCGGATGGCCGGGATTCCGCGTCGGCGAGCACCTGCGGGCCCGGCACGGCGTGCCCGCGGCGGTGGACAACGACGCGAACCTGGCGGCACTCGGCGAGCACACCGCGCAGTTCGGCGCGGAGAAGCACTCCATCACGGTCAAGGCGGGCACGGCGATCGGCAGCGGCATCATCGTGGACGGCGGCGTGCACCGCGGGGCCACCGGAGCCGCCGGCGACATCACGCACACCAGGATCGACGGCAGCGGCGACATCCCGTGCTCATGCGGCAACACCGGCTGCCTGGAGACGGTGGCCAGCGGAGCCAGCCTCGTGCGGCAGATGCACGAGCGCGGCTACGACACCGTGCACACCACCGAGGACGTGCTCGCGCTCGCCAGGGACGCTCACCCGGATGCCACCACGCTCGTCCGCACGGCGGGGAACCACCTCGGCCAGGCCCTCTCCGGGGTGGTGAACTTCTTCAACCCGCACGCGGTGTTCCTCACCGGCAGCATGAGCGCGTCCGAGCCGTTCCTGGCCGCCGTGCGCAGCAGGGTCTACGAGGCCTGCCACCCGCTGGTCACGCAGACCCTGCGGATCGAAGCCGCCCGTACCGGTGCGGACGCGATCCTGCAGGGTGCCGCGCGACTCGCGATGGACGGGCTCGAGCTGCGGACGCCCTGACCCTCAGTCAGTGAGGGTCAGCTCGATCACCGGGATCAGCACGTCGGGACGCTGCACAGGCAGGTGCACGGTCAGCGTGCCCTCGGCCTGCCCGGCGGGCGTCATGTTGACCGCCTGCTGATCGGGGTCGATCACGGACGTGCGCAGCCAGGATCCGTCGTTCAGCAGCCGGGCGAAGCTGACGCGACCACCGAGATCCGGCAGGTGCACGAAGCCCAAAGGCCACGAGAACAGGTGCAGGTACAGCCGGTCGCCGCGGCGGGTGTAGACGCCCTCACGGGGCGGTACGAGGTCTGCGTGACCTGCTCCCACGATCGCGTCACGGTGCAGGCGCATCCACTCCCCGATCTCGGCGAACGTCGCCTCGTCGCGCGGCGCGATCTCTCCGCGGCCGTTGGGTCCGACGTTGAGCAGCATGTTCCCGTCCATCGACACGGAGTCGGCCAGCATCTGCGTCAGCAGGGTCGCGGACTTCTGGTCGTGGTTGTCGCGGTGGTACCCCCACGACCCGTCCAGGGTCTGGCAGGCCTCCCAGACCTGCGGCACGCCGTCGCGGTCGACCAGCGGCGAGGTCGGCTGGTACTGCTCGGGCGTGACGAGGTCGCCGGGGACGCCGAGGCGGTCGTTGATGAGCATCTCGGGCTGCAGTTCGCGGCACAGGGCGAGCAGCTCCTCGGATCCCCAGTCCTCGGGTCCCTTGCCCGCCCAGCCGTCGCGGCTCTCGGGGTAGTTGAAGTCGAAGAACAGGTAGTCGACGGTGCCGTACCTCGTGAGCAGCTCCCGCACCTGCGCGTGCAGATAGGCCCGGTAGCGCGCCATGTCCCGGCCTTCGTTGAGTGCTGCGGCGTCGACGTCGTCGCGCCGAGGGTGGTTCCAGTCCACCGTGAAGTCGGGGTGATGCCAGTCGAGGAGCGAATGGTAGAAGCCCACGCGGAGCCCCTCGGCGCGGACCGCGTCGACGAACTCGCGCACCAGATCACGACCGCACGACGTGATCGACGAGAAGTCGGTCTCGTCGGTGTCCCACAGGCAGAACCCGTCGTGGTGCTTGGTGGTCAGCACCACGTACCCCATGCCGGTCTCCTTCGCGCGACGCGCCAGCGCTCGGGCATCGAAGAGGTCGGGGGCGAAGTGCTCGGTGTAGGGCCGGTACTCGTCATCGGTCAGGCGCTCGTAGTTCTGCACCCACTCGTGGCGCGCCGCCACGCTGTACGCACCGAAGTGCACGAACATCCCGAATCGGGCCTCATCGAACCATTGCTGCCGCATACCTCTCATCCTGGCACAGACATCGGATGTTTGGAGACGAAAGAAGCGGATGCCGCCCGTCGGGCGACATCCGCTCTTGTGAGGGACAGGAGGTCAGCGCGCAGCGCTGCCCTCGACGTAGTCCTCGTCCGACTGCTTCCAGGCGAACAGAGCGCGCAGCTCCTTGCCCGTGGCCTCGATCGGGTGACCCTGCTCCTTCTCACGGAGGGCGAGGAACTCGACGCCGCCGTTGTCCTGGTCCTCGATGAAGCGCTTCGCGAAGGCGCCGGACTGGATGTCGGCCAGCACCTCGCCCATGCGGGCCTTCACGCCGGCGTCGATGACGCGCGGGCCGGAGACGTAGTCACCGAACTCGGCGGTGTCGGAGATCGACCAGCGCTGCTTGGCGATGCCGCCCTCCCACATCAGGTCGACGATGAGCTTCAGCTCGTGCAGCACCTCGAAGTAGGCGATCTGGGGCTGGTAGCCCGCCTCGGTGAGGGTCTCGAAGCCGGCCTGCACCAGGTGGCTCATGCCACCGCACAGGACGGCCTGCTCGCCGAACAAGTCGGTCTCGGTCTCCTCGGTGAAGGTGGTCTTGATGACGCCGGCGCGGGTTCCGCCGATCGCCTTCGCGTAGGACAGCGCGGTGGCCCAGGCCTGGCCCGACGCGTCGCGCTCGACGGCGATGATGTCCGGGATACCGCGGCCGGCGACGAACTCACGACGCACGGTGTGGCCGGGAGCCTTCGGCGCGATCAGGATCACGTCGACACCCTCGGGTGCGTCGATGTAGCCGAACCGGATGTTGAAGCCGTGCGCGAAGGCCAGCGTCTTGCCCGGGGTCAGCTTGTCCTTGATCGAGTCGGCGTAGATGCCGCGCTGGTGCTGGTCGGGCGCGAGGATCATGATCAGGTCGGCCCACTCGGTGGCATCCGCCACGTTCTTGACCGGGAAGCCGGCCTCCTCGGCCTTGGCGATCGACTTCGAGCCCTCCTTGAGGGCGATGGCGACCTCGACGCCCGAGTCGCGAAGGTTCATCGCGTGCGCGTGGCCCTGCGAGCCGTAGCCGACGATCGCGACCTTCTTGCTCTGGATGATCGACAGGTCGGCGTCAGCGTCGTAGAAGATCTCGGTGCTCACTTGTATTTCTCCTTGCTAGTGGTACTTCTTCTCGCTTCGCTCGCCCAGCAGACGAGCGGGCGAACATGGTTCGGTGTGCTCAGCCGCGCAGCACTCGCTCGGTGATGCTCTTGCCGCCGCGGCCGATGGCGACCAGGCCGGACTGCGCCAGCTCCTTGACGCCGAAGGGCTCGAGGGCGCGCAGCAGGGCCTCGACCTTGCCCTTGTCGCCGGTGACCTCGATCACCAGGGCGTCCGGGGCGTAGTCGACCACGGACGCGCGGAACAGGTTCACGACCTCGAGCACGTTCGAGCGGGTGTTGTTGTCGGTGCGCACCTTGATCAGCATGTGGTGGCGCTGCACCGAGGCCGACTGCTCGAGCTCGACGATCTTGATGACGTTGATCAGCTTGTTCAGCTGCTTGGTGACCTGCTCCAGGGGCAGGTCCTCGACGTCCACCACGACGGTGATGCGCGAGACGCCGGGCACCTCCGTCACCCCCACCGCGAGGGACTCGATGTTGAAGCCGCGACGGGCGAACAGCCCCGCGACGCGGGTCAGCAGACCAGGACGGTCCTCGACGAGCAGGCTCAGCACGTGCTTCGACATGATCAGTCCTCCTCGTCGAATGCCGGCGCGTGGTCGCGCGCGTACTGGACGTAGCTGTTGCTGACGCCCTGCGGCACCATCGGCCACACCATCGCGTCGGCGCTCACCACGAAGTCGATCACCACGGGGCGGTCGTTCGTCTCGAGGGCCGTCTGGATCGCGGCGTCCACGTCCTCCTCCTTCTCCACTCGCAGGGCGAGGCAGCCGTAGGCCTCGGCGAGCTTGACGAAGTCGGGGATGCGGGCGGTGCCGTGCCCGGTGTTCAGGTCGGTGTTGGAGTGCCGGCCGTCGTAGAACAGCGTCTGCCACTGCCGCACCATGCCGAGCGACGAGTTGTTGATGATCGCGACCTTGATCGGGATGTTGTTGATGACGCAGGTCGCGAGCTCCTGATTGGTCATCTGGAAGCATCCGTCGCCGTCGATCGACCACACGACGCGGTCGGGCTCGGCGACCTTCGCCCCCATCGCGGCCGGGACCGAGTAGCCCATGGTGCCGGCCCCGCCGGAGTTCAGCCACGAGTTCGGACGCTCGTACTTGATGAACTGCGCCGCCCACATCTGGTGCTGGCCCACGCCCGCGGCGTAGATCGCCTCGGGCCCGGTGAGTTCACCGATCCGCTGGATCACGTACTGCGGCGACATCAGGCCGTCCTCAGGCTGCGAGTAGCCGAGCGGGAACTCGGTCCGAAGGCCGTCGAGATACGACCACCACTCCTCGATGTCGGGCTTCGCCCCCGAGGTGATGCCGCGGTAGGCGGTGTCGAGGTCGACGAGCACATCGCGCAGGTCGCCCACGATGGGCACGTCGGCGGTGCGGATCTTCGAGATCTCGGCGGGGTCGATGTCGACGTGCACGACCTTCGCGTTCGGGGCGAACAGCGATGCCTTGCCGGTGACGCGGTCGTCGAACCGCGCGCCGAGCGAGACGATCAGGTCGGACTCCTGCAGCGCCAGCACAGCCGGGACCGTTCCGTGCATGCCGGGCATGCCGAGGTGCTGCGTGTGCGAGTCGGGGAACGCGCCCCGCGCCATCAGCGTGGTCACGACCGGGGCGCCGGTCGACTCGGCCAGCGCGTAGAGCTGCTCGGACGCCTTGCCGCGGATCACGCCGCCGCCGACGTACAGCACCGGCTTCTTCGACTCGGCCAGCAGCGCGGCTGCGGCCTGGATCTGCTTGCCGTGCGCCTTGGTGACGGGCCGGTAGCCGGGCAGGTCCACCTTCGGTGGCCACACGAACGGGGCGACCTGCTGCTGCGCATCCTTGGTGATGTCCACCAGCACCGGACCGGGGCGTCCCGTCGAGGCGATCTCGAACGCGGCGGCGATGGCACCGGGGATCTCGGTGGCGTCCTTCACCAGGAAGGAGTGCTTGGTCACCGGCATGGTGATGCCGACGATGTCGGCCTCCTGGAACGCGTCGGTGCCCATCAGCGTGGAGAACACCTGTCCGGTGATCGCCACGATCGGGATCGAGTCCATGTACGCATCGGCGATCGCGGTGACGAGGTTGGTGGCGCCCGGTCCGGAGGTGGCGATGGTCACGCCCACCTTGCCGGATGCCGTGGCGTAGCCCTCGGCCGCGTGTCCGCCGCCCTGCTCGTGCCGGACGAGCACGTGGCGGACGCCGGTGGAATCCATCAGCGGGTCGTAGACGGGCATGATCGCACCGCCGGGGATGCCGAAGACGTCGGTGACGCCGAGCTTCTCGAGCGAGCGGACGACGGCCTCGGCCCCGGAGATCTCCGGGGCTGCGGCAGGACGAGCGGGTGGCCGTGGCACGGCCGGGGCGGAATCAGCAGTCATGTGTCATTCCTGAAGTGATCTGGCGGAATCGTCGGGATGCCGGAGCACTCAACCGGTCGTGGCTCCTTCTGCAGCGGAGCGCACGAGTCGGGAGTACTTGGCGAGAACGCCTCGGGTGTAGCGCGGAGGAAGCGGCTCCCAGCCCTCACGGCGGGAGCTCAGCTCGGACTCGTCGACGAGTAGGTCGAGAGCACGAGCCGCGATATCGACCCGAATAAGATCACCATCGCGCACGAAGGCGATGGGACCTGCGTCCACCGCTTCGGGTGCTATGTGGCCGATGCACAGGCCGGTTGTGCCGCCTGAGAATCGTCCGTCTGTCAAGAGTAGTACATCTTTTCCGAGCCCCGCGCCCTTGATGGCGCCCGTGATCGCGAGCATCTCGCGCATTCCGGGGCCGCCCTTCGGGCCCTCGTAGCGGATCACCACGACGTCTCCGGCGCTGATCTCTCCCGCGGCCAGAGCGTCCATCGCGGCACGCTCGCGCTCGAACACCCGTGCCGGGCCCTCGAAGACATCGGCGTCGAAGCCGGCCGACTTCACCACGGCACCCTCGGGGGCCATCGATCCGTGCAGGATCGTGATGCCGCCCGAGGAGTGGATCGGGTTGTCGAACGTGTGGATGACCTCGCCGTCCACGGCGTCGGGGTTCAGGTCGCGCAGGTTCTCGGCGACGGTCTTGCCGGTGACGGTGAGCGCGTCGCCGTGCAGCAGTCCCTCGTCCAGCATCGCCTTCATGATGACCGGGATGCCGCCGTGACGATCGACGTCGTTCATGACGTAGTTGCCGAACGGCTTCATGTCGGCGATGTGCGGCGTCTTGTCGCCGATCCGGTTGAAGTCGTGCAGGGTCAGGTCGATGCCTGCCTCGCGGGCGATCGCCAGCAGGTGCAGCACGACGTTCGTCGAACCGCCGAGCGCCATCGCCAGTGCGATGGCGTTCTCGAACGACTCCTTGGTGAGGATGTCCTTCGTGGTGATGCCCTGGCGCAGCAGGTTGACCACGGCCTCGCCGGAGCGGTGCGCGAAGTAGTCGCGTCGGCGGTCGGCCGAGGGCGGCGCCGCCGAGCCGGGCAGGCTGAGGCCGAGTGCTTCGGCGACGGATGCCATCGTGTTGGCGGTGTACATGCCACCGCAGGCGCCCTCGCCGGGGGCGAACGCGCACTCGATGCGCTTGAGGTCCTCCTCGGTCATACGACCGGCACGACACGCTCCGACGCCCTCGAAGGAGTCGATGATCGTGATCTCCTTCTCGGTGCCGTCCGAGAGCTTGACCCAGCCGGGCGCGATCGAGCCGGCGTAGAGGAACACGCTGGAGAGCCCCAGGCGGGCGCTCGCCATGAGCATGCCGGGGATCGACTTGTCGCAGCCGGCCAGCAGCACGCTGCCGTCCAGGCGCTCGGCCATCATGACCGTCTCGACCGAGTCGGCGATGACCTCGCGGGACACCAGCGAGAAGTGCATGCCCTCGTGGCCCATCGAGATGCCGTCCGAGACGGAGATGGTGCCGAACTGCAGCGGGTAGCCGCCGCCGGAGTGCACGCCCTCCTTCGCGCCCTGCGCGAGGCGGTCGAGGCTGAGGTTGCAGGGCGTGATCTCGTTCCAACTGGACGCGATGCCGATCTGCGGCTTGTCCCAGTCCGCGTCGCCCATGCCCACGGCACGGAGCATGCCTCGGGACGTGGTGGCCTCGATCCCGTCGGTGACGACGCGGCTGCGGGGCTTGATGTCGATCTCTGGAGCGGCGCCGGGCGCGCCTGCGGATGCTTCGTGGGAGGACATGACGGAAGTCTATTCCCGACCGGCGCCCCGCTCGGCCGCGATGACGCCGAGGAGCGCCGCGATCTGTTGTGGATTCTCCACACGAAGGTCCGCCGCGCTCTCCCCCGGTCCGACCCGCACGCCCAGGTCACCCGGATGCAGCGAGCGCAGCGCGTCCTCATCGGTGACGTCGTCGCCGGCGAACACGACAGCCGTCGCGGCGAAGCGCTCGCGGAGCGCCGCGATCGCAGCATCCTTCCCCTCCTGCCGGGAGGAGAACTCCAGGATGCGGCTCCCTGTCCTGCGCCGCCAATGCGGGGCGCGGCGCGCCATCAGCTGGTCGACGGCGGAGAACGCCTGCGCCTCCACCGCCGGGTCGGCCGGGCGTCCGTGGATGCCGAGGCCGTAGGTCTTGCGCTCCAGCTCAACGCCCGGATATGCGGCGAGGAGCTCCTCGACGTCCACCCAGAGCTGCTCGCGCAGGGCGCGCTCCTCGGGCGGGTCGACCGGGTCGGTCTCCCCCGTCCCCGGGATCCACTCCTGCGCGCCGTGCGAGCCTGCCAGAGCCACCGGCGAGGCGTCGTCGTGCTCGGCGATGATGCGCAGGTGGTCCAGACTGCGTCCCGAGACCAGCGCGACCAGTGTGTCGGGCAGCGCGGCGAGGCGCTCGATCGCAGCCGCGGCCTCGGGCACGGCCCTGGCGCTCATTGCATCCACCACGAGCTCTGAGAGCGTGCCGTCGAAGTCCAGGGCGACGAGCAGCCGGGGCGTGCGAGCGACGGCGTCGAGCGCCGCATCCGCTGCTCCGGGCGTCCAGGTGCGGGTCATCGGCCGCTCTCCTGCCGCTTCGCGCGCGCCTCGGCGAGCGCATCCAGGAAGGACGTGGACCAGGCGTCGACGTCGTGCTCGAGCACGCGCTTGCGCAGCGAGCGCATCCGCCGGCCCTGCTCGGGCGGCGGCATCTCGATCGCCGTCATGATCGCCTCCTTGAGACCCTCGATGTCGTGCGGGTTCACGCGCACGGCCTGGCGCAGCTCGTCGGCGGCGCCGGTGAACTCGCTGAGCACCAGCGTCCCGCGGTTGTCGAACCGGGTGGCCACGTACTCCTTGGCGACGAGGTTCATGCCGTCGCGCAGGGCGGTGACGAGCATGACGTCGGCAGCGAGGTACAGGGCCACCATCTCCTCGCGCGGGAATCCCTGGTGCAGGTACCTGATCGCGGTGTGGCCGGTGGTGTCGTGGTCGCCGTTGATCCGGGCGACGGCGAGCTCGATCTCGTCGCGCAGATGCACATAGGCGTCCACACGCTCGCGACTCGGGCTCGCGACCTGCACGAACGTGACGTCCTCGACCGAGATCTTGCCCTGCTCGAGCAGTTCCCCGTACGCCTTGATCCGGTGCCGGATGCCCTTGGTGTAGTCCAGCCGGTCCACGCCGAGCAGGATGCGTTTCGGATGCCCGAGCTCGGCGCGGATCTCGGCCGCCCTGGCGCGGATGTCCGGTCGCCGAGCGAGCTCGCGGTACGGCGTCGTGTCGATCGAGATCGGGAAGGCCTTCACCAGCGGGGCGTGCCCATCGGCCTTGTTCACCGTTGATGCCTTGACCTCGTGTCTGAGGCGGCGCCGCACGGCGGCGAGGAAGTTCGTGGCGTCCTGTGCGCGCTGGAAGCCGATCACGTCGGCGCCGAGCAGCCCGTGCAGCACCTGGTCGCGCCACGGCAGCTGGGCGTACAGGCCGTGCGCGGGGAACGGGATGTGGTGGAAGTAGCCGATCGTGACGTCAGGGCGCAGCTCCCTGATCATCGCCGGCGCGAGCTGGAGCTGGTAGTCGTGCACCCAGATGGTGCCGTTCTCGGCGCAGACCGCGGCGGCGGCCTCGGCGAACCGGCGATTCACGCGCACGTACGCCTCCCACCACTCGCGGTGGTACTGCGGGGGTGCGATCACGTCGTGGTACAGCGGCCAGATCGTGTCGTTGGAGAAGCCCTCGTAGTACTCGGCGATCTCCTCGGCACTGAGAGCGATGGGGATCAATCGGATGCCGTCCGCCGTGAAGGGTGCGAGTTCCAGATCGGGCTGCCCCGCCCAGCCCACCCAGGCGCCGTCGACGTGACGCATCATCGGCTCCAATGCGGCCACCAGGCCGCCGGGCGACGTGCGCCAGCTCTCCTCGCCGTCGGGGGTGACGACTCTGTCCACGGGCAGCCTGTTGGCCACCACCACGAACTCCGCCCGTTCGCTGCGCGACACGCATCCTCCCGTCCTGTCGCCGGCGACGGCGACCTCGCTTACAGGTCTACAGGCTATCGAGCGAGTCGGCGCGGGGAGTTCAGCACGTGGTTCACGACACCCGCGACGACCACGATGGCCGCCGCGACGATCGGCAGGTACAGCGCGGCGGTCGTCCCCGCGGTCTCGGCCAGTCGTCCGGTGACGGCGGCCCCCAGCGACTGCCCGACGATGATCGACGAGCCGAGCATCGTCATGACCGTCGCCGAGCGGCCGGCGGGGGTGTGCGCGGCGCCGAAGCTGTACTGGGTCACCAGGGTCGGTCCGATGCCGATGCCCATCAGTCCCAGCGCCAGGCTCATGCTCGGCACGTCGTGCACGACGAAGAGCAGCAGGGTCCCCGCGAACAGGATGCCGGAGAACAGCAGCCAGCGGTTGCGCAGGCTGAAGCTCGGCGGCAAGAACGCCACGCCGAGCGCGAGCACCGCGGAGCCGACACCCATCACGCCGTAGAGCAGGCCCGCCTGCTCAGGATGACCGCGGTCCTCCATGAAGCTCGTCAGCGCCGTGAGCATGGTGCCGAAGAACAGGCCCACACCGAACATGCCGACGACGACCACCAGCAGCCGCGCACGGAACAGTTCGCGCACGGGGGCGATCACGCCGCCCTCCGCCTTGCGTGCCGCAGCGATGTGCGACCCGCTCGGATGCAGCGCGAAGGCGCCGACGAACAGGATCGTCAGGCCCGCGCCGATCACCAGCGGAGCCCAGGGCGCGATCATCGAGGCGAGCACGCCGACCAGGAACGGGCCGAACACGAACACGGTCTCGTCGGCGGCCGACTCGTAGGCCATGGTGGCGCCGATGACCTTCGGCCGGCGGGCCTTCGGCATGTTCTCGGTGATCATCGTGACCAGGCGGGAGCGCGACATCGGCGCGACCTGCGGTGCGGTGGCGCCGATCGCGAAAGCGGCGATCAGCATCACGGCATCCGGAGTCTCGCTGTAGACGGCGACGGTGAACAGCACGAGCGCGGCGGCGTTCGCGACGGCGATGATCAGCAGCACGGGACGCTGGCCGAACCGGTCGGCCGCCGCGCCCAGCAGCGGACCGATGCAGGCGGTGCCGAGACCGACGGCCGCGGAGGTGAGCCCGCCCAATGAGATCGAGCCGCGCACCGCGACGGCGAGGGTGAGCACGCCGACGACCATCATGGCGAACGGCAGTCGTGCGATGAACGCGATGAGGAAGTACGGAAGGCCTGCCAGGCGGATCAGGCTCGGTGACGAAGTGGTCTGTGTCATGGCTCTCGCGCGCCGGATCGGCGCGGGGTCGGGTGCCGCCGCTGTCCGTCGGGGTGCCGACGGCCGGTAGATACACAGCTGGCGGATGCGTGGCATCCTGCCGTCATTCTACCGGGCGCGTCGGACGGGAACCCGATAGCGTGGTCGCATGCGCTACCTGTTCAGCACCGGCCTTTTCGCCGCGATCACCGCAGGGATCTCGCTGCTGCGCGGCACCCGCGACGTGCCGATCACCTGGCGGGCACTGCTCGCCTGGGCGAGCTGGGCCATCACCCTCGCCTTCGCGATCGGCGCCGTCGTCGACATGCGCCGCGACGAGCGCGGCATCGCCGTCGCGGTCGACTCCCCGATCGCGCCCGTCCAGGCGAAGCGGGCCAAGAAGCAGGCGAAGCAGCTCGAGAAGACCGGGAAGGCGACGAAGCGCTGACCGTCAGCGGGTGAGGATGAGCGCCTCGCCCTGACCGCCACCGCCGCACAGGCCGACGGCCACGGTGCCGGACCCGCGGCGCACCAGTTCGTGGGCCATGTGCGCGACGAGTCGGTTGCCGCTGGCACCGATCGGGTGCCCGATGGCGATGCCCCCGCCGTGGATGTTGACGATGTCCTCACTCAGTCCGAGCTCGTCCTGCGAACGGGCGACGACTGCGCCGAAGGCCTCGTTGATCTCGACGAGGTCGAGGTCGGCCGGCGTGATGCCCTGCTTCTCGCAGGCGCGGCGGATCGCCTGCGCCGGCTGCGCCTGCAGCGAGTTGTCCGGGCCAGCGGTCTGACCGCTCGCGCCGACGACGGCGAGCACCGGCCACCCCTTGGCCTCGGCGTTCTCGCGGGTGGTGAGGATCACCGAGGATGCGCCGTCGGAGATCTGCGAGGAGTTGCCCGCGGTGATCGTGCCGCCCTCCGCGAAGGCCGGACGCAGCTTCGCGAGCGTCTCCATCGTGGTCTCGGGGCGCACGCCCTCGTCGCGCGTGAGGACGACGGGGTCGCCCTTGCGCTGCGCGACCTCGACGGCGACGATCTCGGCGTCGAAGACACCGGCATCCGCGGCTGCGGCCGCGCGCTGGTGCGAGAGCTCCGCGACCCGGTCCTGGGTCTCGCGGGTCTGGCCGTACCTGGGGTTCTGGCGCTCGGTGGACGCCCCCATGCTCTCCTTGTCGTACACGTCGGTGAGGCCGTCGTACGCCATGTGGTCGAGCACCTCGACCGTGCCGTACGTCCAGCCGTCGCGCGAGCCCATCAGCAGGTGCGGCGCACGAGTCATCGATTCCATGCCGGCCGTCACGACTGTGGTCGCATCGCCGAGGCGGATCATCCGCGCAGCGTCGATGATCGCGGTCAGGCCCGACAGACACACCTTGTTGACCGAGCTGGCCGGAACATCCCACCCGATGCCGGCGCCGATCGACGCCTGGCGGGCGGGGTTCTGTCCGGAGCCGGCCGGCAGCACCTGGCCGACGATCACGGCGTCGACGTCGACCGGGTCGATGCCGCCCTGCGCCAGTGCGCCCTTGATGGCGAGCGAGCCCAGCTGCGGCGCGGTGAAGCCGGCCAACTGGCCCTTGAGCCGTCCCTGCGGGGTGCGGGCGGCGGCGACGATGACGATGTCGCTCATGAGTTCTCCTTCAGTCC
Organism: Microbacterium sp. NPDC057659; assembly: GCF_042799915.1. Classification (NCBI taxonomy): domain Bacteria; kingdom Bacillati; phylum Actinomycetota; class Actinomycetes; order Micrococcales; family Microbacteriaceae; genus Microbacterium; species Microbacterium sp. NPDC057659. The sequence goes on from NZ_JBHVHU010000001.1 coordinate 755,807, forward strand.
TTCTGAGACGATCAGTTCGGGTTCGGTCGCCTCGATCACTTCCGCCACCGAGACGCCGGGGGCGGTCTCGATCAGCACCAGACCAGCATCCGTCACGTCGATCACGGCGAGGTCTGTGATGATCCGGTGCACCACGCCGCGGCCGGTGAGCGGCAGCGAGCAGTCGTTCACGATCTTCGCGCTGCCGTCCTTGGCGACGTGCTCCATGAGCACGATCACCCGGCCGGCACCGTGCACGAGATCCATCGCGCCCCCTGGGCCCTTGACCATCTTGCCGGGGATCATCCAGTTGGCGAGGTCGCCACGGACGGACACCTGCATGGCGCCGAGGATGGCGGCATCGATCTTGCCGCCGCGGATCATGCCGAAGCTGGTCGCCGAGTCGAAGTAGGCTGCGCCGGGCAGCGTCGTGACGGTCTCCTTGCCGGCGTTGATGAGGTCGGGGTCGACGTGCTCCTCGGTCGGATACGGGCCGACGCCGAGGATGCCGTTCTCGGACTGCAGCACGACCGTGACGCCCTCTGGCACGTAGTTGGGCACCAGGGTCGGCAGGCCGATGCCGAGGTTGACGTAGGCGCCGTCCTGCAGCTCCTGCGCGGCGCGGGCGGCCATCTCGTTGCGGGTGAGTGCCATGATCAGTTCCCCTCCCGGACGGTGCGCCGCTCGATGCGCTTCTCGATGCCGGTACCGACCTCCACGATGCGATGCACATAGATGCCGGGCAGGTGGATGCAGTCGGGGTCGAGCTCGCCCGGTTCGACGAGCTCCTCGACCTGAGCGATGCAGACCCGCCCCGCCTGCGCGGCGAGCGGGTTGAAGTTGCGCGCGGCCTTGTTGAAGATCAGGTTGCCGTGGCGGTCACCGCGCCAGGCGTGCACCAGGGCGAAGTCGGTGACGATCGACTCCTCGAGCACGTAGTCGTGCGGAGTGCCTGCGGGCGCGAAGCTGCGCACCTCCTTGGCCGGTGATTCGACGGCGACGCCGCCGCTGCCGTCGTAGCGACGCGGCAGACCGCCCTCGGCCACCTGCGTGCCCACGCCGGTCTGCGTATAGAACGCCGCGATGCCGGCGCCTCCGGCGCGCAGCTTCTCGGCGAGCGTGCCCTGCGGGGTGAGCTCCAGTTCGAGATCCCCCTCGAGGAACTGCCGCTCGAACTCCTTGTTCTCGCCGACGTACGAGGACGTCATCTTGCGGATGCGCTGCGCGCCGAGCAGGATGCCCAGCCCCCAGTCGTCCACGCCGCAGTTGTTGCTGACGATGCTGAGGTCGGTGGTGCCCTGGGCGTGCAGGGCCTCGATGAGCTTCATCGGGTTGCCAGAGAGCCCGAATCCGCCGACCGCCAGCGAGGCTCCGTCGGGGATGTCGGCGACCGCCTCAGCAGCCGACGCCCATTGCTTGTCGATCACGCGTCACTCCTCTGTGATGGGGTACTCCCCCAGCATCCGCCTCCGCCGCAGGCGACGACAACCGGATGCTTGCGATGTGGTCACCGCGACGACTAGCGTCCACATTATGGAATCGACCTCGGCAGCCAGACGCACGGTGCCCGGCGCACAGGCGATCGCTCGCGCCACTCGGCTGCTGCGTCTGGTGACCGCGGCGGCGGACGGCGCCTCTCTGCAGGAGCTCGCGCGCGACGCCGAGCTGAGCCGATCCACCGCGCACCGGATGCTGACCGCGCTGCAGGTGGAGGGCCTGGTCGATCAGGATCGCGCCACAACCCTGTGGATGCCGGGCCCCGAGCTGTATCTGATGGGAACAGTCGCCGCCGCGCGCTACGACGTGACCGAACTGGCGCGCGACATCGTGCGCTCACTGGCGGTGAAAACCGAGGAGAGCGCCTTCCTCTCGGTGCGGCGCGCCGACGAGACCGTCTGCCTGCTGCGCGAGGAGGGCTCCTTCCCCATCCGGTCCTTCGTGCTCAGCGAGGGGGTGCGGTTCCCTCTCGGCGTGGCCAGCGCAGGCCTCGCGATCCTGTCGTTCCTGCCTGACCACGATGTGGATGCCTACCTCGACCGGCATCCCGAGCTGCCGGAGCGATGGGGCCGTGTGCACGGCATGAAGCCGCTGCGCAGCAGGCTGGCCGAGACCAAGGCCCGCGGTTACGCGGTGAACCCCGGTCTGATCGTGGAGGGATCCTGGGGCATGGGTGCGGCCGTCTTCGACCGTGACGGCCGTCCGGAGTGGGCGCTCAGTCTCACCGGCGTCGAGTTCCGCTTCGGGCCCGACCGCCTGCCCCAGCTGGGCCGCACGCTGCTCGCGCACGCGCACCAGCTCTCGTCTCGGATCGCCGGTTCGCGGCGCTGAACTCATTACATACCAGGAGGTATATACTTCTTGGTATGGATCGCGACGAGATCATTCCGACGATGGTGCTGTCGTCGTACGCACTCGGGCGGATCGCCGCCCAGGATGCGCGCAACGAGGCACCCGCCGCCCAGTGGCGAGTGCTCAGCCTTCTCGAGGAGAAGGCGGCGCAGCGCGTGGGCGCTCTCGCCGCAGCTGCCCGAACCACCCAGCCAGGGATGACCCGTCTCATCGGGGACCTCGAACGGGCGGGCCTGGTCGCGCGCACGCCCGACCCGGAGGATTCGCGGGCAACCCTCGTCAGCGTGACCGACGCGGGTCGGCACGCGATGCAGGCCTGGCGGACCGCGTTCCGTGCGACCCTCGCACCACGCTTCGCCGGCCTCGCGGACGAGGACTGGGAGGTCCTCGCCCGGGCAGCGCAGATCCTGCACGACCACAGCAGAGAGACAGGAGAATCTGAATGAGTACGACCACAGGATCGGTCTGGAGACAGCCCGCGCAGGTATGGGCGGTGGCGTTCGCCTGCGTCGTCGCGTTCATGGGCATCGGCCTCGTCGACCCGATCCTGCCGGCCATCGCCGAGTCGCTCAAGGCGACGCCGGTGGAGACCGAGCTGCTGTTCACCAGCTATCTGCTGGTCACCGGACTGGCGATGCTCATCACCAGCTGGGTCTCCAGCCGGATCGGCGCCAAGGCCACTCTGCTCACCGGGCTGGGACTGATCGTCGTGTTCGCGCTGCTCTGCGCCACCAGCGGCAGCGTCGAGGCCGTGATCGGCTTCCGCGCCGGCTGGGGTCTCGGCAACGCCCTGTTCATCTCCACCGCGCTCGCGACGATCGTCGGCGCGGCATCGGGCGGCAGCGCCGCGGCGATCGTGCTCTACGAGGCAGCCCTGGGCCTCGGCATCGCCGTCGGACCGCTGCTGGGCGGTCTGCTCGGCGAGGTCAGCTGGCGCGGCCCGTTCTTCGGCGTCGTCGTGCTGATGGCCATCGGCTTCATCGCAGTGCTGACGCTCGTGCGCGGCAAGGGCGAGAAGCGCGAGCCGGTCCCGTTCTCGGCGCCCTTCACCGCGCTGGGCCGGCCCGCGCTGGCGATCCTGGCGGTCGCCGCCCTGTTCTACAACATCGGCTTCTTCGTGCTGCTCGCCTTCTCCCCGTTCCCGCTCGGGTTCGGTGCGATGGGCATCGGCTTCACGTTCTTCGGCTGGGGTGTCGCCCTGGCGATCACCAGCGTCTGGGTCGCCCCCGTGCTGATGCGCCGGATGCGTCGCACCACCATCATCCTGACCGTGCTGCCGCTGCTGGCCGTCGACCTGATCGCCGCAGGGCTGGTCGTGGCCGATGCGATGTGGCTCGTGGTCTGCATCATCGTCGGCGGCCTGCTGCTCGGCATCATGAACACGGTGCTCACGGAGGCGGTCATGGAGGCGACGGACCTCCCGCGCTCCGTCGCATCCTCGTCGTACTCGGCAGTGCGCTTCCTCGGCGGCGCGGCCGCCCCGCCGCTGGCGGCGCTGCTGTGGCACCACTACAACGCGACGGTGCCGTATCTGTTCGCCGCCGCGTCCGTCCTGATCGCCGCGCTCACCGTCTTCCTCGGCCGCAGGGTGCTCGCGCACATCGACGACGAGGGCGACGGCGCCGGAGAAGACGCTGAGGCTATCCTCGTGGGGGACGCGGCCTGAGCCGCGCCTTCCCCCGACCCGAGGAGACGATGACGTCGTGACCACCGAGCAGCCCCTTCCTCCGCGCACGCGCATCGTGGTCGAGCATCTGGCCGCGGCTGGCGTCGACACCCGCGTCGTCGTGCTGCCGGACTCGGCCCGCACCGCAGCCGAGGCCGCAACGGCGGTGGGCTGCCAGGTCGGCGCGATCGCGAACAGCCTCGTGCTCACGGCCGACGGCGAGCCGGTCCTGGTGATGACGAGCGGCGCGCACCGCGTCGACTTCGCCGTCCTGGGCGCCGCGCTCGACGCATCCGAAGTCGCCATGGCCCCCGCCGCTCTCGTGCGTGAGGTCACCGGTCAGGCGATCGGCGGGGTGGCCCCGGTGGGCCACCCCGCACCGCTGCGCACCTTCCTGGACGAGGATCTGCAGCAGCATCCGCAGATCTGGGCAGCGGCGGGCACGCCGCACTCGGTGATGCCACTGACCTTCGAGCAGCTGCGCACCCTGACCGGCGGGACGCTCGTCCGCGTGGTCTGAGGGGCTACTCGACCATCAGGTCGTCGATCTCCAGATCGTCGTCGAGCAGGCAGTAGACAGTCGTGTCGGGGAAGTTGTCCGTCGCGACGTAGAGCAGCGTGATGCCGCCGTCTCCGAAGACGACGACACCGTCCAGGGTGATGTCGTCGGCGAGGTCGGTCAGCAGATCGTCCAGATCGGACTCGTCGTCCTCGGCCGCCGCCTCGGCGAGGGCGCGCACGACGTCGCGCTCGATGCCGTCCAGGGTCTCCTCGCTCAGCCGCGCGAGCGCATGCTCGGCCGTGGCCTGCATCTCGTCCAGGTCCGGGAGGTTCTCAGGATCGATGCCCCCGCCGCCTCCGTCGTCGTCATCCTGATCGTCGAGGTCGTCGTCCTCTCCCTCTTCGAGGTCGAAGTCGTCGTCGAAGTCGTACTGCACCGTGACGCGCCGACCGCCGGGAAGCTCGGCGGTCGCCGTGAGCGCGCCGTCCTCGTCGGTGTCGATCTCGTCGAGCTCGATCATGGGGGCCTCCTCGTGAGTGCCATGATCCCACCAGGATGCGCAGGACGGAAGAGCCGAACACGCCGTCTGCCAGACTGCTCGGATGGATCGACTCCTCCTCGCTCGGCATGCGCAGGCCGACGGTCACGACCACGCCGACCCCGCACTCAGCGCGGTCGGCGAGGAACAGGCCGCGCTGCTCGCGCATCGACTCTCCGCCGAGCCCGTCGTGCACCTGCTCAGCAGTCCGCGACGGCGCGCGAGGCAGACGGCCGCCGCCATCGCGCAGCAACTCGGACGGGAGCCCGAGGTCGGGCCCTTCCTCGACGACCGCACGCCCATGCCCTCCGCCGGACACTGGGACGACTATCCGGAGCACCGGTGGGACTGGCTGCGAGAGACCCCGGAAACGGAGCAGGACGAGGACGGCGCCGCACTGGACGCGGCATGGCAGCGGCTCACCGGGATGCTGGACGACGCCCCTGGCACTCTCGTCGTCGTGACGCACGCGTTCGTCATCGGCAGCTTCGTCGCCTCCGCGCTCTCCGCACCACCCTCGGCCTGGATGCTGCTCCCCGTCGGGAACGCGACGATCACCGAGCTCCAGCGCCGCACGAACGGCGAGATCGCACTCACGAGGTTCAACGATGACGCACACCTCTGAGCCGACGCACGACGACGCGCCCGGGAGTGCGGCGCGGATTTGTCCAGGACCCCCGCGACTGGTAACGTAATTCCTCGTTGCCGGACAAGCAACACGCACCTCTAGCTCAATCGGCAGAGCAACTGACTCTTAATCAGTGGGTTCTGGGTTCAAGTCCCAGGGGGTGCACCAGATACCCCGTCTCATCAGGTTCTTCGATGAGGCGGGGTTTCTCGTTGTCAGGCGGTTCTCATACCTTCGCCCACTAGTCTGAGAGCGTGACTCCCTCCCCTGCGGACAGCTCCCTCGACGATGACCTCGAGCTCGCCCTTCGGCTCGCCGACGCGGCCGACGCACAGTCGCTCCCGCGGTTCGACGCCGCCGATCTCGAGGTGTCGCTGAAGGCGGATCGCTCGCACGTGACGGATGCGGATCTCGCCACCGAGCGCGCCATCCGCGACATCATCGCCGCAGAGCGCCCCGGCGACGGCATCCTCGGTGAGGAGTTCGGCACCGGCGGCGACACGCACCGCCAGTGGATCATCGACCCGATCGACGGCACCGCGAATTTCCTGCGCGGCGTGCCGCTGTGGGGCACCATGATCTCGCTCGCGATCGACGGCATGCCCACGATCGGCGTCGTCAGCATGCCCGCTCTGGGGCGCCGCTGGTGGGGAGTGGTGAACCGGGGCGCGTGGACCAACGCCGACGGCGGCTACCGGCCGATCACGGTCTCGGAGGTCGACTCCCTCGATGACGCGAGCGTGAGCTTCCAGAGCATCACCCAGTGGGCGGACGCCGGGCACCTGCCCGAGCTGCTGGCGCTCGCCGAGCGGGTCTGGCGGGACCGCGCCTACGGCGACGTGTACAGCTACATGCTGCTCGCCGAGGGGCGCTTGGAGATGGTCGCCGAGTTCGACGTCAAGGAGTACGACATCGCGGCCGCCGTCGCGATCGTCCGCGCCGCCGGCGGGCGCTTCAGCGCGTTCGACGGCTCCGACTCGATCACCGACCGCTCCGCCCTCGCGACGAACGGCGTCCTGCACGACGCCGTCCTCGAACTCACTCGCAGCGCTGCGAGCTGACCAGCCTCGGCGATGCCCCGCATCCCGACCGACCGACAAGAGACGATGACCCCCCGCATCCCGCTCGCCGCCTCCGGCCTCCTCGCGCTCGCGCTCGCGATCACCGCCTGCGCTCCCACTCCTGAGCCCGCGCCCACGAAGACCACGGCGGAGAAGCCCGCTGAGACCCCCGCGGCGACCGCGGCGGCGGAGGAGCCCGAGCCGACGCCGACGAAGGGCGCCGACCCGACCTGCGAGACCATCATCTCCGAGGGCACGGTGAAGGCGCTGGAGGATCAGGGCTGGACCGCCGAAGCCGCCGACTTCACCATCGGCGAACTCGTCCTCGACGGCGGCATCCTGTGCAGCTGGGCCGACTACTCCACGGCATCCGATCATGGCCAGCAGTACGGCTGGGCGCCGATCGATGCGGAGACCGCGTCCGAGGCGCAGTCGGCGCTGCTCGCCGAGGGCTGGCAGCGGGTCGACGGCGAGGACGGCGTCATCACGGAGAACCCGAAGTACGCCTTCGCGACCGATGACGACGGTTACGGGCTCACCTACCTGTTCGGCGACGGCTGGGTGAAGTACGCCGACACCAAGCAGGGCCTCGTCCTCATCGACTGGAAGTGAACCGCGAGGGTACGACCCCGGACACGAAGAACGCGCGACGGCCCGAGGGCCGGCGCGCGTTCTGTGTCAGTGGGTCAGCTGTCCTGCGACCAGTTGTTCGAGCGACGCGTGGCGGAACCGCCCTGGCGCATCAGCAGCGCCATGGCGGCGCTGACGAGCAGAAGGCCGAGGATGAAGACCAGAGCCTGGAAGGCCGAGAGGCTGAATGCCGCGCCGAGCAGGTAGATGCCGCCGACGAACATGATGATGAAGGCGATGAATGCGGCCATGACGGTCCTCTCGGATTCGGGCAGTGTCCCTCCAGCTTAGCGCCGTCGGCCCGCTACGTTTGATCCAGGATGCTGACGCGCCGACGCGTACCAGCACGGAGGGAGCCCGCGATGACCGCACCGCAGACCGCACGCCGCGGACGCCCCGGCTACAGCCGGGAGCAGGTGCTGCAGATCGCCGTCACCCTGTTCAACGAACAGGGCTACGACGCGACCTCGGTCTCCGACCTCGCCGCCCGCCTGGGGCTGACCAAGTCCGCGCTCTATCACCACTTCGACTCGAAGGAGCAGCTGCTGGAGCTCGCGCTGGACAGCGCGCTGGGCGGGCTCGAGGGCGCTCTGGACGAGGCGATGGAGCGCGGATCCGTATCCGAGCAGCTCGACGAGGGCATCCGCGGCGCCGTCCGTGTGCTCACCGCTCAGCAGCCGCAGGTGACGCTGTTGCTGCGCCTGCGCGGGAACAGTCCCGTCGAGCTCGCGGCGCTGCAGCGTCGCCGCGCCTTCGATCAGCGGGTCTCCTCGCTCGTGCGGAGGGCGCAGGACGAAGGGCTTCTCCGCGACGACATCGGCGCGGGCACGATCACCCGCCTGATCTTCGGCATGATCAACTCGATCGTCGAGTGGTACCGCCCCGACGGGGCCATCGATCCGCAGGGCCTGGCCGACGACGTGCTCTCCGTCGCGATCGACGGGCTGCGGCGGCCTACTTCCCGGTGAACACCGGCGGCCTGCGGGCGAGGAAAGCCTCGACCGCGTCGCTGTGGTCCTGCGTCGACCCGCTGCGCTCCTGAGAGACGGCCTCGGCCTCCAGCGCCGCCTCCAGCGCCTCGGCATCCACCAGCAGCCGCTTGCTCTCGCCGTAGGCCGTCGTGGGCCCCTGGGCGAGCAGCCCCGCGATCTCGCGCGCTCGCGCGCGCGGGTCATCGACGATCTCGCCGGTGATCCCCCACGCGATCGCCTCCTGCGGTCCGAACATCCGCGGCAGCAGGATCAGCTCGCGCGCCCTGGCCTCGCCGATCGAGCGCGGCAGCGTGTACGACAGCCCGGTGTCGAACGTCAGCCCGATGCCGGTGAAGGCCGTGCCGAGCTTGGCACCCGGGCCGAAGACGCGCAGATCGCTGGCCATCGCCAGCCCGAGCCCGGCGCCCACGCATGCGCCCTCCACGGCGACGACGACCGGCTTCGGCATGGTCATCAGGCCGCGCACCAACGGTGAGTAATGATCGCGCACGGTGCTGATCGCGGCCGCCGCTCCCCCGCCGCTCGCCAGCTGCGTGGCATGCTCGGCGAGATCCTGGCCGACGCAGAACGTCGGCCCGTTCGCCTCGAGCACGACCGCCCGCACCGTCTCATCCGCCGCGACGTCCCCCACTGCCGCCACCAGCGCTGTCTTGAGCGCGACGTTCAGTGCGTTGCGCCCCTCGGGGCGGTTCAGGGTGATGACGGCGACGGCGCCGTCGCGCTCGAGCAGGACCGGGTCGCTCATGAATCCTCCAGTACCGGACGACCGAGGGAGCGGCTGCGCCCCCGGAACACGGCGACGACGGTGTCATCGCGACGCACCTCCACATCGTAGATGCCCGACCTGCCGCGCAGCACGGTCTCGCGCCCCTCGGCCACGAGACGCTCGCCGAGCGCGACGGGTGCGATGAAGTCCACCTCGAAGCCGGCAGCGACGGTGACCGTGCCGCGGCTGTTGCAGGCGAAGGCGAAGGTGCTGTCCGCGAGGGCGGAGATCAGCCCGCCATGGCAGATGCCGTGACCGTTCACCATGTCGTCGCGGACGGTCATCGCCAGCGTCGCCCTGCCCGGTCCGACGCTCTGGATGCTCATACCGAGCGCCTGGCTCGCCGTATCCGTCGACCACATCCGCTCGGCGCACGCCTCGGCGAGCCGCTGCGGGTCCATCTCGTTCACCATTCGTAGAATCCCCTGCCCGTCTTGCGCCCCAGATCGCCTGCCGCGACCTTGTCGCGCAGCACCTTCGGCGGCGCGAAGCGCGTTCCGAGCTCGCGCTCGAGGTGCTCGGCGATCGCCAGCCGCACGTCCAGTCCGACGATGTCGGTCGTCTTCAGCGGACCGACCGGATGCCGGTACCCGAGCGTCATGGCCGTGTCGATGTCGGCGGCGTCGGCGACGCCTTCCTCCAGCATCCGCATCGCCTCGAGCGCCAGCGCGACGCCCAGCCGGCTGCTCGCGAAACCCGGGGCGTCAAGCACCGTGATCGCTGTCTTGCCCAGTCCCGAGACCCATTCGCGCGCCCACTCGACGAGCGTGTCCGGAGTGCGCGCGCCGACGACGATCTCGACGAGATCGCTCACCGGCACGGGATTGAAGAAGTGCAGGCCGATCAGTCGCGACGGATCGGGCAGCGCGCCGGCGAGCTCGTCGATCGAGAGCGAGCTGGTGTTCGTCGCGATCGAGGCTTCCGGGGCGACCTCCGCGATTCGGGCCAGCACCTCGCCCTTCAGCTCGACGAGTTCGGGCACGGCCTCGACCACCAGCACGCAGTCGCGCAGCGCGGACGGCTCGGTCACGACGGCGGCCGTGCCGCGGACCTCGGCCCCCTTCTCGACGGCCGTGGTGAGACTGGCGGCGATGCGGTCGCGGGCCGCGTCGGCGGCATCCGCTCCGTTCTCGACGACCGTGACCGCAGCACCGGCCAGCGCGAACGCGTGCGCGATGCCGGCGCCCATGCGTCCGCCGCCGTAGACCCCGACCCGTGCGGGAACCGTCATGAGCGCTCCTTCTTCGCACGGCGCTCCAGGAACGCCGTCATCCGGTCCTGCTTGTCCTGCGTCTCGAAGAGCACCGCCTGCGCGAGGTCGTCGATCAGCGGATGCGCCTCGCGCGGGGCATGGAACGCGGCCTTGGTCAATCGCACCGCCAGCGGCGCCTGTGCGGTGATCCGGTCGGCGAGCCGGTTCCCGGCATCCTCCAGCTCTTCTGTCGGCACGATATCCGTCAGCAGGTGCGCAGCGCGGGCCTCGTCCGCGGTGAGGATGCGGCCGGCGAGCAGCACCTCCTTGGCGAGCGGCTCGCCGATCAGCTCCCGCAGCCGCCACGACGCCCCTGCCGCAGCGAGGATGCCCAGTCCTGGCTCCGGGTTGCCGATGCGGGCATCCGGGGTGCCGATGCGGAAGTCGCACGCGTAGGCGAGCTCCGCACCCCCGCCGAGTGCATACCCGTCGATCAGGGCGATGGTCGGCATCGGCAGTCGCTGGATGCGGTCGAAGAGACCGGAGTTGATGCCGGCGAGGGCATGCTCCCGGCGCCGCTCGCGCAGTTCGCCGATGTCGGCGCCCGCGGCGAACGTAGCGCCCGAGCCGATGATCAGCGCGATCCGCGGTTCGCGCTCCAGCATGCCGCAGGCGTCGTGCAGTGCGGCGACGGTGGCGAGATCGATCGCGTTGCGTACCTCGGGGCGATTCAGCCGGAGCACGACGCGATCGGCGTGCTCCTCGATCAGCACCGGCGCGCTCATGCGCGCTCCAGCAGCAGCGCCGTGCCCTGCCCGACTCCGACGCACATCGTCGCGAGTCCCCGGTTCAGGTCGTCGTGCTCGAGCCTGTTCACCAGCGTGACGACGATACGGGTTCCCGAGCAGCCCAGCGGATGCCCCAGGGCGATCGCTCCTCCCCAGGCGTTGACCATCGCCTCGTCGAGCTCCAGGCCGCGCATGCACGCGAGTGACTGCGAGGCGAAGGCCTCGTTGAGTTCGACGGCGTCGAGGTCGGTGCCGTCCCAGCCGACCCGATCGAGCGCCTTCTTCGTCGCCGGGATCGGCCCCAGGCCCATCAGGTGCGGCGGCACACCGGCGCTCGCTCCGCCGACGATGCGCGCCCGCGGCTCCAGCCCGTGCCGGTCCACGAAGCGCTCGCTGACCACGATCACCGCAGCGGCGCCGTCGTTCAGGGCGCTGGAATTGCCGGCGGTGATGACACCGCCCTCGCCGTGAATCGGACGCAGCGCTGCGAGCCTCTCAGGGCTGGTGTCGCGCCGTGGCCCCTCGTCGACCGTGACCTCCCCCACGGCGACGAGCTCGGGCTCGAACAGCCCGGCATCCTGTGCGGCTACCGCGCGCCGGTGCGAGTCGAGTGCGAACTCGTCGAGTTCCGCCCTCGACAACCGCGAGAACTCCGCGACGCGTTCCGCCGTCTGCGGCATGGTCAGTGTGGTCTCGTCGTCGAACCTGGGGTTCGTGAACCGCCAGCCGATCGACGTGTCCCAGCTGCGACCAGGCCGGCCCCACGCCTTCGACGGCTTCTCGGTGACCCAGGGCGCGCGGGTCATGGATTCCACGCCTCCAGCGATGACGACGTCGGCGTCGCCCGCGGCGATCATCTGACGGGCGGTCTGGATCGCCGTCATGCCCGAGGCGCAGAGCCGGTTGACGGTGAAGCCGGGCACGGTCACCGGAAGACCGGCCAGCAGGGCTGCCATGCGCGCGACGTTGCGGTTGTCCTCGCCGGCCTGGTTGGCCGCGCCGAGGATCACCTCGTCGACATCCGCCGGGTCGATCCCCGTGCGCTCGACGAGCGTGCGGATGACCAGGGCGGCCAGGTCGTCAGGCCGCTCTGCGGCGAGCGCTCCGCCGTACCGGCCGATCGGCGTGCGGATGGCGTCGAGGATGAAGGCGTCTGTCATGTCCGCTCCGTCAGCTGTCGTAGTCGACCGTGACCTCGTCGCTCACCGGGAACGACTGGCAGGTGAGGATGAATCCGGCCTCGACCTCGGCCGGTTCGAGGGCGTAGTTGCGCACCATGTCGACCTCTCCTGCGCACAGCTTGGCACGGCAGGTGCCGCACACGCCCCCCTTGCAGGCGAACGGCAGATCGGTTCGGGTGAGCTGCGCGGAGTCCAGGATGCTGGTTCCACGCGACATGGCTGAGGTGGTGCGTCGCCCGTCCAGCACGACGGTGACGTCGCTGGTGAGCCCTTCGATGACGGCATCCGTGTGCCGCAGCTCGGGCGGGGGCGCGTCGACGTAGAACAGCTCGACGTGCACGCGGTCGCGCGGCACACCGAGCTCGTCGAGCACGGCGCGGGCGTCGGTGAGCATGCCGAACGGACCGCACAGCCAGACGTGGTCCATGTCGCCGATCGGCACGAGGGTGGTGAGCAGCGTGCGCAGCCGGTCGGCGTCGAGCCGCCCGGAGAACAGCTCCACGTCGCGCGGTTCGCGGGAGAGCACATGCACGAGGTCGAACTGCCCGGCGTGCGCGTTCTTCAGGTCGGCGAGCTCCTCGGCGAACATCACCGAGGTCGTGGTGCGGTTGCCGTAGATGAGTGTCACGTCGGCTGCCGGGTTGGTGAGAACCGTGGCGGCGATCGACAGCATCGGGGTGATGCCGGACCCTGCGGCGATACAGAGGTGCCGCCCGCCCTGTGAAGCCTCGGCACGGAAACTGCCACTCGGCGTCTGCACGTCGACCGTGTCTCCCGGCCGCAGCTCGCGGGCGAGCCAGGGCGAGAACAGCCCGTCGGGGATGACGCGCACACCGATGCGCGGTGCAGTGCCGGCCGGCGAGCAGATCGAGTAGGTGCGCCGCTCCTCCACCCCGTCGATGAACCGGCGCAGGGTCAGCGACTGGCCTGCGACGAAGTCGTACTCCGCGCGCAGATCCTCCGGCACGGCGAAGGCCACGGCGACGGCGTCGTCGGTGAGGACGTCGATCGCGGTCACGGTGAGGGCATGGAACGCTCCCCTGGTGGCGGTCGCTGCTGCCGTCACGTCAGATCTCCTTCACGTGGTCGAAGGGCTCCAGGCAGGAGCGGCACTGGTACATGGCCTTGCATGCCGTCGAACCGAACTCGCTCGACAGCGCGACGTCGGCGCTGCCGCACTGCGGGCAGCGCACATCCCGTCGCGTGGGGCCGAGCCGGATCGCGACCGGTCCGGTGTGCGCGGGGGCGGGTCCAGGCGGCGAGATGCCGGCCGCGGCGAGCGCCGCACGTCCCTCGGGTGAGATCCAGTCCGTCGTCCAGGCCGGTTCGAGGGCGATGCGGATGCGCACGGCAGGAAACCCTGCCTCCTGGAGCTCACGCTGCAGGTCGTCGCGCATGGTGGCCATGGCGGGGCATCCGGAGTAGGTCGGCGTGATCGCGGCGACCACCGTGCCGTCCTCGTCGAGGGTGACTTCCCGCAGCACTCCCAGATCGGCGAGGGTGAGCATCGGCAGCTCCGGGTCGACGACGCGGGTCGCCGCGGCCCAGGCGCGTTCCAGCATCTGGGCACGGTCGAGAACGGCGGTCATCGTCACCACCGTCCTTCCGGGTGCGCACGAGCTACGACCTGCATCTCGGCGAGCATGCGGCTGAGCGCCTCGGTGTGGCCGCCGTCGCGTCCGCGCCGCCCCTGCACGCCGGCCAGCGCTCCCCTGTCGGGGCGATCGACGCCCGCGGCCGCGAGCACCTGGTCGAGCACGGCATCGGCTTCGTCCTGTACCCGGGCGGGATCGACGCCGACACCCGCGTCCGCCACCGCGCGCTCCACCGGATGCGTCTCGAAGAGCTCGGCACGCAGCGGCCAGAGGCCGTCGAGCGCGGAGAGGAGCCGTCGGCGTGACTCCTCGGTCCCCTGCGCGAGGGTGACGAACCAGCGTCCGGCGAAGTCGCGGTGGTACGCGAGCTCCTTCGCGCCCTTCGCGGCGACGGCGGCGAGCACGGCGTCCCTGCTGCCGGAGAGCCGGGTGAACAGCGCATAGCGCCAGGTCGAGAAGATCAGGATGCGGGTGATCGTCTCGGCGAAGTCGCCGTTCGGCACCTCGGCGAGGCGGACGCTGCGGAAGGCGCTGTCGTCCCGGAAGAACGCAAGCCGATCCTCATCCGGCACCGGTGAGCCGTCCGGGAGCGCCGGTACGACGTGCGGGTCGGCGGCAGCGGCGCGCGCCAGCAGCAGCCTGGCCTGACCGAGCAGGTCGAGGGCGATGTTCGCGAGCGCGATGTCCTCCTCGAGATCGGGCGCGCGGCTGCACCACTCCGAGAGGCGCTGCGAGAGCACCAGCGCGTCGTCTCCCAGCATCAGGCAATACGCGGCGAGCGCGCTGGGGTCGACGCCGTCCGGGACGGTCGTGTCGACCCCCGCGAGCGGATCCTCGAAGTCGGTGCCGAACGCCCAGTGGGCGTCGTTCACCAGCAGACCGGCGTAGGCGTTGTCGTGGAACTCGTCTGTCATCGTCGTCGCCCTCACATGTGGGGCACGTTGTCGGGGATCACGTAGAACGTCGGATGCCGGTACACCTTGTCGCCAGCGGGGGCGAACAACGGGTCCTTCTCGTCCGGGCTGGACGCGGTGATCTCACTGGAGCGCACCACCCAGATGCTCACGCCCTCGTTGCGCCTCGTGTACACGTCGCGGGCGTGCCGGAGCGCCATCTGGTCGTCCGCCGCATGCAGCGATCCGACGTGCACGTGGTTCAGCCCGCGCTTGCCGCGGACGAACACCTCGTACAGCGGCCACTCCGCTCTGACATCGCTCATGCCGCCGCCTCCTCCTTCGCCGCATACGCCATTGCCGCCTCGCGCACCCACGCCCCGTCTTCCCAGGCCTTGCGGCGATGCTCGATGCGCTGGGTGTTGCACGGGCCGTTGCCGCCGACGACCGCCCAGAACTCGTCCCAGTCCGGGGTGCCGAAGTCGTAGTGACCGCGCTCCTCGTTCCAGACCAGCTCGGGATCGGGCAGCGTCACGCCGAGGGCCTCGGCCTGCGGCACGGTCATGTCGACGAACTTCTGACGCAGCTCGTCGTTGGTGTGGGTCTTGATGCCCCAGGCCATCGACTGCGCAGTGTTCGGCGAGGAGTCATCGGGCGGGCCGAACATCATCAGCGACGGCCACCAGAACCTGTTCACCGACTCCTGCACCAGCTCGCGCTGGGCGTCGGTGCCCCGCATCATCGTCATGAGCAGCTCGTAGCCCTGCCGCTGGTGGAAGGACTCCTCCTTGCAGATGCGGATCATCGCCCGCCCGTACGGCCCGAACGAGGTGCGGCACAGCGGCACCTGGTTGCAGATCGCAGCGCCGTCGACCAGCCAGCCGATCGTGCCGACGTCGGTGTACGACAGTGTCGGGTAGTTGAAGATCGACGAGTACTTCTGCCGGCCGGCGATGAGGTTCTCGGTGAGCTCGTTCCGCGAGACGCCGAGGGTCTCGGTGGCGGAGTACAGGTACAGTCCGTGGCCGGCCTCGTCCTGCACCTTGGCGAGCAGGATCGCCTTGCGCCGCAGCGAGGGCGCGCGGCCGATCCAGTTGCCCTCCGGCTGCATCCCGATGATCTCGGAGTGCGCGTGCTGGGCCACCTGGCGCACCACGGTCTTCCGGTATGCCTCGGGCATCCAGTCGCGCGGCTCGATGCGGTC
Organism: Microbacterium sp. NPDC057659; assembly: GCF_042799915.1. NCBI lineage: Bacteria > Bacillati > Actinomycetota > Actinomycetes > Micrococcales > Microbacteriaceae > Microbacterium > Microbacterium sp. NPDC057659. The sequence goes on from NZ_JBHVHU010000001.1 coordinate 771,771, forward strand.
GCGGCGCGCGACGATCTCCTCGAAGCGCCCTTCGAGTTCCAGGTCGTCCTCGACCTTCATGCTGCACCTCCGTCGGAGCATTCGGCCCTATTTACTGACCGACCGTTCTGTACTACTCTGACACACGGATGCGGGTGGCGCAATGCCGCCGTGCGCCCTCGACGACGAGGAGAGGAAACCCCGTGAGCCCACTTCTGGAGAGCTACGCCGCCGGCGCCTGGTTCCGCGCGGACGACGAGGGCACGCCCCTTCTCGATGCCGCCACCGGCGAGGAGATCGCCCGCATCTCGAGCTCCGGTCTCGACACCGCCGCCATGGTCGACTACGCCCGTCGCGTCGGCGGTCCCGCCATCCGTCCCCTGACCTTCCACGAGCGCGCGACCACGCTCAAGGAGCTCGCGCTGATGCTGAATCAGCACAAGGACGAGTTCTATGCGCTGTCCGCGCGCACCGGCGCGACGAAGCGCGATTCGGCGGTCGACATCGACGGCGGCATCGGCACGATGTTCTCCTACGCGAGCAAGGGCAAGCGCGAACTCCCGAACGACGTCGTGTACCTGGACGGCTCCGTCGAGCAGCTCGGTCGCGGCGGCACCTTCCTCGGCCAGCACGTCTACACCTCCCGGCCGGGCGTCGCGGTGCAGATCAATGCCTTCAACTTCCCGGTGTGGGGCATGCTCGAGAAGCTCGCCCCGGCATTCCTCGCGGGGCTGCCCACGATCGTCAAACCGGCGAGCCAGACCGCATACCTCACCGAGGCCGTTGTGCGCCGGATCGTCGAGTCCGGCATCCTGCCCGAGGGAGCCCTGCAGCTGATCTCGGGAAGCGTCGGCGACCTGCTGGCGATGCTCGACGCGCAGGACTCGGTGTCGTTCACGGGCTCTGCGGCCACCGCCGATCTGCTGCGCCGCGATCCCGCCGTGCAGGAGCGCGGCGTGCGGCTGCAGGTCGAGGCCGATTCGCTGAACGCGTCCGTGCTCGGCACGGACGTCACCACCGAGGACCCCGAGTTCGACCTCTTCGTCAAGGGCGTGGTCGCCGAGATGACGGTCAAGGCCGGCCAGAAGTGCACCGCGATCCGTCGGGCGATCGTGCCGGAGCCGATGGCGGATGCCGTGATCGCGGCTGTCTCCGCCCGGCTGGCGCGCACCGTGGTCGGCGATCCGACCGACGAGCAGGTGCGCATGGGCGCGCTGGCCAGCCTCGGTCAGCGCGAGGAGGTGCGCAGGGCTGTCGCCACCCTTCGCCGCAGCTCCGACCTCGTGTTCGGCGACCCCGATCATGTCGAGGTCGTCGGAGCGGATGCGGCGGCCGGCGCCTTCCTGTCGCCCATCCTGCTCCGCGCGCATGAGGGCGCCGAAGAGCCCCACGACGTGGAGCCGTTCGGTCCGGTGAGCACGGTGATCACCTACCGCACCGTCGAAGAGGCCATCGCACTGACCGCCCGCGGGAGGGGCAGCCTGGTGGCATCCGTCGTGACCCACGACCCGGTATTCGCGCGCGAGATCGTGCTGGGGCTCGCACCCTGGCACGGCCGGGTGCTGGTGCTGGATCGCGACGACGCGGCCGAGTCGACCGGGCACGGCAGCCCGCTGCCGATGCTCGTGCACGGCGGCCCTGGGCGCGCCGGCGGCGGCGAGGAGCTCGGCGGCATCCGCGGGGTGCTGCACCACATGCAGCGCACGGCCGTGCAGGCCTCCCCCGACATGATGACCGCGATCACCGGCCGCTGGACCACCGGCTCCGCGCGCCGTGTGGAGGACGTGCATCCGTTCCGGAAGAGTCTGCGCGAGCTGCGCATCGGCGACAGCATCGTCTCGGAACCGCGCACAGTCACGCTCGCCGACATCGACCATTTCGCCGACTTCACCGGTGACCGTTTCTACGCGCACACGGACCCGGAGTCGGCGGCGAAGAACCCACTGTTCGGCGGCATCGTCGCGCACGGCTATCTCGTGGTCTCGCTGGCCGCCGGGCTCTTCGTAGACCCGGATCCCGGTCCCGTGCTCGCGAACTTCGGCGTAGACGGGCTGCGCTTCCTCACCCCGGTGAAGGCCGACGACTCGATCCGCGTGACTTTGACGGTCAAGCAGATCACCCCGCGCAGCTCGGCCGACTACGGCGAGGTGCGCTGGGACGCGGTCGTCGTCAACCAGGACGACGAGCCGGTCGCGACCTATGACGTCCTGACGCTGGTCGCGAAGGAGTGGCCACCGGCGGTGTGATGCGATTCAGCGCTTCGGCCTCTGGTCGACGAGCCGCCGCGCCTTGCCTGCGGAGCGCTCGACTTCGCCCGGCGCGCGCACGTCGACGGCGACCGTCACGCCGATGCGGTCCTTGATCAGGTGGCGCAGCCGCTCCGCGGCGTCCGAAGCGGTGTCCACGGCCCCTTCCCGCGGCTCGACGAGCACCATCAGCTCGTCGAGCTGGCCGGGGCGCGAGAGCACGCACTGAAAGTGCGGCGCGAGCGCGGGCGTCTGCAGGATGAGCTCCTCGATCTGGGTCGGGAACAGGTTCACGCCGCGCAGGATGATCATGTCGTCGGTGCGACCGGTGATCTTCTCGATGCGGCGCATCGAGCGCGCAGTGCCCGGCAGCAGTCGCGTCAGGTCGCGGGTGCGGTAGCGGATGATGGGCATCGCCTGCTTGGTGAGCGAGGTGAACACCAGCTCCCCCTCGTCGCCGTCAGGCACAGGCTGCATCGTCACAGGGTCGACGATCTCTGGATAGAAGTGGTCCTCCCAGACCGTCAGTCCGTCCTTGGTCTCGACGCACTCGCTGGCCACGCCGGGGCCAATCACCTCGGAGAGCCCGTAGATGTCGACCGCGTGCATGTCGAGGCGTTCCTCCATCTCGCGTCGCATGTCGTTGGTCCACGGCTCCGCGCCGAAGATGCCGACCTTGAGCGAACTGGACCGCGGATCGATGCCCTGCCGCTCCATCTCGTCGATGATCGAGAGCATGTACGACGGCGTGACCATGATGATGTCCGGCTGGAAGTCCTGGATCAACTGCACCTGCCGTTCGGTCTGACCGCCCGAGACCGGCACCACCAGACATCCGAGCTTCTCGGCGCCGTAGTGCGCGCCGAGACCCCCGGTGAAGAGGCCGTAGCCGTAGGCGTTGTGCAGGATGTCGCCGTGCCTGCCGCCCGCGGCGCGGATGCTGCGAGCGACGACCGTCGCCCAGACGTCGAGGTCCTCCCGGGTGTACCCGACGACCGTCGGCCGGCCCGTTGTGCCGGAGGAGGCGTGCACGCGTACGACCTGCTCGCGTGGCACGGCGAACATGCCGAAGGGGTAGTTCTCGCGCAGGTCGGACTTGGCGGTGAACGGGAATCGGGCGAGGTCGTCGAGACTCTTCAGGTCATCGGGATGCACGCCTGCGGCGTCGAAGGCCGCCCGGTAGTGCGGCACGTTCCGGTAGGCGTGCTCCAGCGTCCAGCGCAGGCGCTCGAACTGCAGCGCGCGCAGTTCGTCTGTGGAAGCGGTCTCGATCGGGTCGAGATCGCCGGTGTGCGGTGACAGATCCTGCATGTCCACGTCCTTGTGCTCACGCCACGGCCGGGCTTCCTGACCGACCGTTCAGCACACTACGCGGCGATGCGGGCTGCGTCCAGCGCGCTCCTCGTCAGGCGATCATGTCCTTCACCATGGGAACGACCTTCTCGCCGTAGAGCTCGATCGAGCGCTGGTGGGCGGAATGCTGCACCGGCTGATCGTACTTGAAGTCGAAGCGGTCGACCTTCAGCACCTGCAAAGTCGCGGCGATCTTCCGCGCGACGGTCTCGGGCGAGCCGACGTACAGCGCGCCGGTCTCGATCTCGCGCTCGAAGTCACCGACGGCGGGCGGCGGCCAACCGCGCTCCTGGCCCATCCGGGTGCGCATCGCGAACCAGCCGTCGCGCACGAGGGCGTGCCCCTTCTCATCCGTCTCGGCGACGAGTCCCGGCGAGTGCACGGCCACCGGCTGACGCTCCACACCGAACTGGTCCTGCGCGCGCTCGAACAGGTCGATGTACGGTGCGAAGCGCGCTGCGGGCCCGCCGATGATCGCGAGGAACAGCCCGAGTCCGTGCCGTGCGGTGCGCACCACGGAGTCAGGGCTGCCGCCGACGCCCACCCAGGCCCGAAGTCCGTGCTCGGTCGTCGGGAAGACGCGCTGGTCGGTCAAGGCGGCGCGGGTCGAGCCCTCCCAGGTCACGGGCTGCTCCTTCAGCAGCGCTGCGAGCAGGTCGAGCTTCTCCTCGAACAGCACCTCGTAGTCCTGCAGGTCGTAGCCGAAGAGCGGGAAGGACTCGATGAACGAGCCGCGCCCCGCGACGATCTCGGCACGGCCGTTCGAGACGGCGTCGAGGGTGGCGAAGCGCTCGAAGACGCGAACCGGATCGTCGGAGCTCAGCACAGTGACCGCCGAGCCGAGCCGGATCCGCTCGGTCTTGGCGGCGATGGCCGACAGCACCATCTCAGGGCTCGACACCGCGAAGTCGGGGCGGTGATGCTCGCCCACGCCGAAGAAGTCCAGTCCCGCCTCATCGGCGACGACCGCATCCTCGATCAGATCCCTGATCACCTGTGGATGCGGGAGACTCTGCCCCTCGGCGTCCTTGGTGACTCCCCCGAACGTGTCCAGCCCGAACTCGATGTCGCTCATGTCAGGCTCAAACATCCATGCATCCGAATATATTCCGAGCCTCCGACGCCGGCAGGTGACCTTGACACCGTGACAATCTCAGCGGTGGAATATGAGGATGCTCATCGGTGAGGTCGCGGCGCGGACCGGCATCAGCGCACGGATGCTGCGCCATTACGACGGGATCGGCCTGGTGTCCCCCAGCGAGCGCACCGCAGGCGGGTACCGCCGCTACTCCGACGACGACGTGCTGCGCCTGTTCCGGGTCGAGGCGCTGCGTGCGCTCGGCCTGGACCTGCCGGAGGTGGCCGAGGCGCTCGAAGGGCCGGCGGCCGCTCCCGATCAGGTGCTCGAAAGGCTCGCCGCGCTCACCCGCGAGCGGATCCAGCACCAGCTGCAGCTGCTCCATCTGCTGGAGCGGGTCAGCGGCGCCGGACTCGACGACAATGCCGATGCGCTCGACATCATCGGGCTGCTCCACGGCCTGCCCTCGGACGAGCCACCGGCGAGCGGACCGACGACACCACCGGCGCCACCGACTGTCGCTGCCCCGGCCACATCCCGCGCTCCGGTGCCGGAAGAGTCCGCGCCCGAGAAGCGCGACCCGAACGCCGCCGGAGCACTGGACTGGGCGCTCGCCCGCATCGGCGATCGCGCCGTCCCGCTGCTCAAGGCGTCCCTGGAGTCCCCGGATGTCGCGCAGCGCCGCAAGGCGGCCGTGACCCTGGAGAAGATCGGCACCGCACGGGCTCTGGCCGCACTCGCCGGAGCTCTCGCCGACTCCGACACCGTCGTGCGCTCGCGCGCAGCGCTGATACGTGGCCGACGGGGCGACCTCGACGCCGTCCCCGCGCTCGTCGACCTGATCGTCCACGGCACGGACGACGTGGAGGCGATCGAGCTGCTCGTCGGCCTCGCCGCATCGCCTCAGGCGGCATCGGAGATCATCGGGATGATCTCCGAGCGCATACCTGGGGCAGACGCGGACGCGCGTGGACGCCTGACCGGCGCCCTCGCAGAAATGGAGAAGCCCGCCTCCTGAGGAGACGGGCTTCTTCCCGTATGACAGCGGTTCTGTGGAGCTGGGGGCAATCGAACTATGCCGTGAGCCGCACGAGCACGTGCATCCCGCGACATTCCGCACCCGCTGGTATCCGTTCAGACCCGTATCACCCGGGTCATATCCGCACTTCCGTGGGCAAAATGTGGGCACGCGGTCAGGCGTACGGTCCCTATGTGGGGCCTGCCTTGAATTTTCCGCGGGGGCGCTGCTCTGGTGCACGATGGGCGGATGGGACAAGAAACGGTTGGTGGTGCGGAGCTCGATGTTGACGCGCTCGGTGAGTTCATCGACGAGTGCATCGAGTACTTCAGGTTCGACGACGGCGTCGAGGTACGGAAGGACCGGGTTCGACAGTTCCAGATGCTGTTCGGACTGTGTGCGCAGGTGATCCGCTATGCGAAGGGGTGGAAATCGCTCCTGTCAGCTGGCCTACCGATCGAGGGAAGGCTGTTGGTGCGGAGCGCAATTGAGTACGCCGTGACGGCGCAGTACGTGTACCTCAGTGTCGGAGGGCTCGACAGGCTGTTCAAGTCGGCCCAGTCCGGTCAGCGCGAGCTCCTCGCACGCCTCCACCGCTACACAGGGAACGGCGAGTACCTCGACCTCGCTGAGGCTGTGGACGTGCCGCAGGCGGGGAACGGTCTACCCACCATCGACCAGCTCTTCAACATCGTTGATCCCGAGGATGTGATCTTCCGGCAGTCGTACGCGCTGCTGTCACAGGCCACGCACGTTACGACGACCTCCCTGACTCAGCACTACGTCGTGACAGGCGACGATCCGAGGTTCCTTCAGCTGAACCACCACTCGGAGGCAGATACGTTCCGGGCGCAGACGACGTACACACTCGCACTTGCGGTGATGGCTGTCACCTGGATCGTGGCTCACGTCCTGGGCGACCAGGACACCCTGGTTAAGCTGGACCAGAACTCGGACGACCTACGATTGCCGTTGCGCTACGACGACTCCTGGCCCGTCAACCTTCGCTCGTTCTCGGACGGCTGAGCCTCGTGGCGGGCCCGGAGCGCGGGCGCCCGGGGGTCAGGTGGTAGCGGGCTGCCAATCCTGTCGGGGTGGCTCACCATATGTCTCCATGATCCGCGCGCCGTCACTCTGCAGGGACGAAGTCGGCAGGTTATGGGACAGCCATGCCGAGAACATCTCGACGGTGGTGGCGGACCATTCGTGGGCGGGTCGGAGCATCTGCGCTATCTCCTCGTCGAGTACTCGGTGCACGCCGCCGGCCGCGTCAATGTCGTCGAGTGACTTCCCCCACAGCTTCATGCCCTCTAGGTGGCGCAGGGCCAGCCAGTCACCGGAGAGGTCATCAGCGTCGATGCAGGAACGGTAGACGGCTATCCGCGCTCGGAGCTCCCACAGGCGTTCTTGCATCGGCTGATCGGCTTGGATCGACGCCATAGGAGCGAGTGCCACGATCACCTGTGCACCTGCGTCGAGCCGGCGGACCGCGACTGCATCCTCCCGCGCGTTCTTCCGTTCGGCTCGAAAGAGACCGATCGCGATGAGCGTCGGGACGAGTATGCCCAGCAGCGGGATAACGAAGTCGCTGAGTATGGCGCCAGTAACGGCGTTCTCGGCAGGCGGGGTCTTGGCGAGGTAGAAGAACATGGGGCTATTCTCGCGTGCCCCACCAGCGCGGCATGGGGTCTCCGAAGCCTTGCGAGTTTGGCGCTCGCTTGCCACGGCTGCTGTTGCAGGAGAAGTGGCAGTGGCGGAAGTTGTCCGGGTCCTCTTGCAGCTCGGGGTACGTGTCGACGTCCTTCGCGTGGTCGAGGGTGTGGGAGTCGGGTGTCGTCGCCTGCGGGACGGTGTAGTCGATGTCGCCTCGGCAGAGCCAGCATCTGGACTGGTCGTGCTCGCCAGGGTCTGGGCTCGCGTCGAGCCGCTTCCCCTCTTCGAAGAACTCGTCGCACCTATGGGCTGCTCGTCCTGGTCCTCGCGTACTGCGGCCTCAGATAGTCGGAAGCGATCGGGCTGCGCGTCCGCGACGTGAACCGCCTGCGGAAGCGCCTCCACGTGAACCGTGCCGCGGTGGAGGTCGACGGAGTGATCGAGCTCGGCGCGCCGAAGTCGTGGGAGAAGCGCACGGTCCCGTACCCCGCGTTCCTCGACAAGCCCCTCAAGAAGCTGTGCGAGGGGAAGACGAACGACGCCCTCGTGTTCGCGACACCGAACGGCCACTACCACCGCCGTGCGAAGACGAGCGAGGGCGCCGGATCCTGGTTCGCTCGCGCGACCGAGGAAGCCGGGCTCGAGCGCCTCACCCCGCACGACCTCCGGCACACGGCGGCGCCCCTCGCGATCAGCTCCGGCGCGAACGTGAAGGCAGCGCAGCGGATGCTCGGCCACAAGTCCGCGGCGATGACGCTCGACACGTACGCCGACTTGTTCGACGACGACCTCGACGACGTCGCCGCCCGTCTCGATGAGCGTGCGACAGCTGCGGATGTGGGCAAAGTGTGGGCAGACGTCGCCGCCTGACGAGTTATCCACAGACGCAAAAAGGCCCGCCTCCCCAGTGTTTACCAGGGAGGCGGGCCTCTTGTTGTACGACAGCGGTCTGTGGAGCTGGGGGGAATCGAACCCCCGTCCGACGCTGAGTCTCCACGCCTTCTCCGGGCGCAGTCTGTGCAGACGTTCTACTCGGCTCCGACCTTTGTCACAGACACCTAAGTCGACAAGCCCAGCCTGGGAAGAGTCCCATGTGACGTCCAGACGCCGTCACACAGCAAGATTCCTAGATGACGCCAGGATCCGTATCGGAATCACATACGGCCTGACGGACTATCGGGCTCGCTTACGCAGCGAGGGCGAAGTCAGTGCGCTTTGCATCGGCACTTATTGTTTTGCAGGGGGCGTTCACGAGATAACCCTGCATCCTCGGCCCGCTTCTCGTGGATTCACAGGCGCCGTCGAAACCGATCAGCCCCGTGGACCTTCTTGCGAAGGAGCCGCTGTCGCACTGTTGATTTACCACCTCGGATGCTTCCGCAGCCGAGCACTACAGACTACAACGGATGCAGCCCCCGCGCCATTCCGCGCCCGTGCGAATGAGCGCCGGTCGAAGTCAGACCCGACGCCGCCGGGCCAGCAGCAGAGTGATCGCGCCGGCAGCCAGCAGGGCAGCCCCGGTGCCGATCGCGGGCCACGGGTCCACTCCGGTCGTGGCGAGCCCGCCCGAGCCGCCCGACGGGGCCGACGGAGCAGGCTCCGGCGAGGTGGTCGGGTCAGGCGTCGGTGTCGGCGTCGGCGTGACCGCCACCGGCGTGAGGACGAAGTCCTGACCCTCGATCAGTTCACCGGCATCCGTGATGGTGATCGTGCGCGTCGTCGGGGACGCCGACACGAACCCGTCCGGCAGGAGGACCTCGATCACGTACTCCCCGGGCGGCAGGTCGCCGAGCCCGTAGGCTCCGTCGGCGTCGGTCTTCGTGGTCGTGGTTCCCTCCGGACCGGTGACCCGCAGGGTCGTCCCCGGCTGCGGAGCACCGTCAGTCGTCGTGACGGTTCCCGCGACCTCGCCGAGGCGGGCGAGCGCGAAGTCCACGTCCGTGATGTCGTCGCCCGCGACGGTCTCCGCACGCGAAGCCGCCCCGGACACGATGTATCCCTCCGGCGCCTCGACGCGCACCGTGTACGAACCGGCGTCGAGCCCCGGGAAGGAGTAGGTGCCGTCGGCGGCCGTGACCGTGCTGAGTTCTCCGCCCGGCCCTCCTGCGGTGACGACGACGCCTCCCAATCCGGTGCCGGCCGCGGTGACCGCTCCGGAGAGGGTCGGCTGCGCCTGCAGCACGAAGTCCTGATCGGTGATCGGCGTCTCCGTGCCCTCCGGCACCGTGAACGGCGCTGGCGAGGTGATGACCGTGTACCCGTCGGGCGCGGTGACGGTGAGTGTGTGGGGGCCCACCGGAACGTCGTCGATCAGATAGGTGCCGTCGGCGCGAGTGCGCACGGTCGTGCCGTCGTCCAGCGTGATGATCGCGCCGGCGATCGGCTCGCCTCCGGCATCACGCACGGTTCCGGAGACGGCTACGGGCACGATGTCGCGCACGGAGAAGTCCGCAACGCCGTCGGCGTCGGTCAGGTCGACGGCCCGGCTGGACTCGTCGCTGATCTTTCCCGCCGGCGGATCGATCTCAACCGTGTAACCGGCGGTGGCCACGGCGGCAGGGAAGTCGTATGCGCCATCGGCCCCGGTCGTGGTCTCACCGATCACGGCTCCGTTCACGTCGATGAGCCGCACGGGGACGCCGGCGACGGGAGTGCCCGCCGTGGTGTCCTGCACGGTGCCGGTCACGCCGCGGGTGATCGCGCTGAACCAGGTCTGATAGACCGGGAATCCCGATCGGCGCGTGAAGGTGAAGGTCAGGGATGAGATCGACGCGCTGGGCTGGAACCAGGCGGCTGCACCCGAGGTGTCCTGCGCGGCGGCATTGCCGGTGAGAGTGCTTGTCGCGGCATCCCAGATGGGGATGTCCGTCGCATCGCCTGCGCACGACGGCTTGCCCGCGACACCGGGAGCGCAGTAGTTGAACCCGTTCTGGAAACCCAGCTGCGCGGCCGTGAGCGTCACGCCGTCGGGGCCGATCGCGTGGATCCGCACCGCGTCGGCATCGATGTCGCCGAGCGTGAACGCCCAGCCGGAAGGCGGAGTCGACTGCGCGAACGTGTACGTCGTGATCGACGGCGAGGTCGCGTTGTCGGCTTTCGGCCGGAGGTTCAGGTATTGCTGGCCACGGCTGGAGCCGTACACGGCACCCACCGGCGTCCCCTCGGACAGCCAGGTGCTGGCGCCGGAGATCACACCGACGGATCCCGAGCGCGAGGTGCTCGTGAACGTGGCGTCGAGCTGTGGCGTCGATGCGATCGACACCGCCCCGGTGTAGGCGCCGGAGACGCCGGTCATCAGCGCCCACTGCGCCCAGGCTCCCACCGTCGCGGCGCTCGCGGTCATCGTCGTCGTCAGCACGGCGGCAGCGGCCAGAAGGCCGATGACGCTCCCCCTCATCAATCGCACGGGGATCATCCTGGCATACCAAATTCGGGCTAACCAGGTCTGCGGCCGTTTCCGCGGGGTGGAAGGTGCCGTAGAGTCCCCCTCATGAGCGACGTCATCATCACGGTCCGAGGCGAGAACGAAGCCCGCATCGCGCCGGAGCGCGCGGTGATCCATCTGACGATCCGTGCCGAAGGACGCGAACGCGCATCCGCGGTGGACGAGGCCACGCGCCTCGCCGAGCCGGTCCGCCAGAGCATCGTCGACCGTAACGACTCGGATGCCGTCGTGGAGTGGTCCAGTACCCGCATGACCGTGCATGCGGAGCGTCCGTGGAACAACGATGGCAAGCGCCTCGCGCCCGTGTATCACGCGGCCATCTCCTTCACCGTGACGTTCGCCGAGGCGTCCGAGCTCTCGCTCTGGGTCTCGGACGTCGCGGTGCGCGACGGCATCGAGATCGGCGGCGTCGACTGGCAGCTCACGCCGCAGACCAGGGCGCGCACCGAACGGGATGTCGCGGCGGAGGCCGTCTCCGTCGCGGTCGCCCGCGCCGAGGCCTACGCCGCCGCCCTGGGCCTGCACACGGTCACGCCCGTCGAGATCGCCGACCTCGGTCTGATCTCGCGTCAGGAGTCCGCCGCAGCGCCGCAGGGCAAGATGCTGATGCGCGCCGCGGCCTTCGACTCCTCAGCCGGCCCCGGCATGGTCTACGAGGCCGAGGACATCGTGGTGTCCGCGACCGTTGAGGCGCGGTTCAGCGCGAGCTGACGCCGCGCGCGGGTCGCCTCGCGAGCGCGCGAGACGAAACGTCATGATGTTCCTGGGGAACGCAGCGCGTTTCGTCTCGTCGCCGGCGCTCCTCGCTCAACGACCGGGGAGAGTCAAAGCGAGAACGGCGCGAGCTCCGCCGCGAGCCGCTCGGACACGTGCGCGTGGATCGCGGTGCCGTTCTCCTCGTGCTCCGCCGAGATCAGCACACCGCTCTCGTGCACGGCCGAGACGAGGTCGCCGCGGTCGTAGGGCACGAGGGCCCGCACCTCGACGGCGGGCATCGGCAGAGTCGCCTCGATCGCCGCACGCAGCTCCTCGATGCCCTCGCCGGTGCGCGAGGATGCGAAATGCGCACCGGGGACGAGCCCGCGCAGCACGAGGCGCTCGTCTTCGCTCAGCAGGTCGGCCTTGTTGAACACCACGATCTCGGGGATGTCACGCGCGCCGAGATCGCCCATGACGTCGCGGACGGTCTGCAGCTGAGCCGCCGGGTCAGGATGCGAGCCGTCCACGACGTGCACGATCACGTCCGACTCGGCGACCTCCTCGAGCGTGGAGCGGAACGCCTCCACGAGCTGGTGGGGCAGATTGCGCACGAACCCCACGGTGTCGGTGAGCGTGTACACGCGACCGTCCGCCGTCTCGGAGCGCCGCACCGTGGCATCCAGCGTCGCGAACAGCGCGTTCTCGACCAGCACCCCCGCGCTCGTGAGCGCGTTGAGCAGACTGGACTTGCCGGCGTTCGTGTACCCCGCGATCGCGACCGACGGGATCGCGTTGCGGTGCCGCTCGGCGCGCTTGGCCTCGCGCGCGGGCGCGAAGTCGCGGATCTGCTTGCGCAGCAGCGCCATCTTGGTGCGGATGCGGCGGCGATCCAGCTCGATCTTGGTCTCGCCGGGTCCGCGAGACCCCATGCCCGCGCCGCCGGCACCGACCTGGCCACCGGCCTGGCGGCTCATCGACTCTCCCCAGCCGCGCAGGCGTGGCAGGAGGTACTCGAGCTGCGCGAGCTCGACCTGCGCCTTGCCCTCGCGGCTCTTGGCGTGCTGGCTGAAGATGTCGAGGATGACAGTGGTGCGGTCGATCACTTTGACCTTGACCACGTCCTCCAGAGCACGCCGCTGGCTCGCGGCGAGCTCGGTGTCGGCGATGACCGTGTCGGCGCCGACGGCGCGCACGATGTCACGCAGCTCTTCCGCCTTGCCGCGGCCCAGGTAGGTCGCCGGGTCCGGATGCGGGCGGCGCTGCAGCAGTCCGTCGAGGACGACAGCACCGGCGGTCTCGGCCAGGGCGGCGAGCTCACGCAGCGAGTTCTCCGCGTCGTCCTGCGCGCCCTGGGGGTACACACCGACGAGCACGACGTTCTCGAGCCGCAGCTGACGGTACTCGACCTCGGTGACGTCCTCGAGTTCCGTCGACAGCCCGACCACGCGGCGCAGCGCATGCCGGTCTTCGAGGTCCCACTGGTCGCCGTCGGCGGAGCCGTATCCGGCGGTCGCCGAATCCTGCAGCGCCTGCGCGCTGCCGAAGACGATCGGGTCGATCCGCTGCTCGGCGTTGGCCAGCACCCGGTCCAGGGAGTCCTGCGTGTTGTCGTCGTTGTTGTTGGGGTTCGTCATCCGGTCCGGATTCCTGCTTTCTCAATAGAGCGTCTTAACCCTAGCCCGCTGCGTCCGCTACGCTCGCGGTATGGGGTCCGACCATTACTTCACCGCGACCCCGGCCAGTGCGGAGAACCTGCGGAACATCCGTGTCACCCTCGCCGGCCGTGATCTCGAGGTCACGACCGCCGGCGGTGTCTTCAGTCCCGACCGCCTAGATGCCGGAACCGCTGTGCTGTTCGCCAACATGCCGCCGCTGCCGCCGAGCGGGGATTTCCTCGACCTCGGATGCGGGTGGGGGCCGATCAGCCTGACCATGGCGCTGTCCGCGCCCCACGCCACGATCTGGGCCGTCGATGTCAATGAGCGCGCCCTCGATCTGACGCGCCGGAATGCCAAGGCCCTGGGCCTCACGAATGTCAACGCTGTGCTGCCCGACGATGTTCCCGATGACGTGGTGTTCCGCACCATCCGCTCCAACCCGCCGATCCGGGTGGGCAAGAACGAACTGCACGGCATGCTCGAGCGGTGGATCCCGCGGCTCGACGAGCGCAGCGATGCGTGGCTGGTGGTGCAGCGCAACCTCGGCGCCGACTCGCTGCAGCGCTGGATCGACGCGACCTTCGACCCCGGCTACAGCGTGTTCCGCGCCGCGACCGGCAAGGGCTATCGCGTGCTGAAGGTGCGCAGGCACGGCACCCCGCCGACGGAACCGGTGGTGCTCCCCTCCTGAGCCCGCGGCGCGCGGTTCAGGCCAGGTCGATCTCGCCGGTGTAGACCAATTGCGCCGGGCCGGAGAGAGCGACGTGCTCGCCGTCCTCGGCCGGGAACATCCGCACCCCGAGCCTTCCGCCCGGCACCTCGACGCGCCAGTCGTTCGGAGCCTTCTCTCCCGCCCAGTACCGCACGGCGAGGGCGGTCGCGGCGACGCCGGTGCCGCAGCTGAGCGTCTCCCCCACGCCTCGCTCGTGCACGCGCATCCGCACGTGCCCGATGCCGTCGCGCACGAGCGGCTCGCCGGGGACGACGAACTCGACATTCGCGCCGGCGGCGGGTGCGGGGTCGAGGACGGGAGTCGCATGCAGGTCGAGCTCGTCGAGCTCCTGCTCGGAGGCCAGCGCGACGACCACGTGCGGGTTGCCGACGTCGATGCCGGTGCCGGGACGCGGCACCGCCAGGCCGCGAGCCCGCACGAGAGGATCGCCGTCGACCAGCTTCCAGCGACCGAGGTCGACCTGGTAGCCGGTCTCGCTGCGCATCACATCCCGGACGCCGGCTCGCGTTCCGATCGGCAGCGTCGAGCCCGGTTCCAGGGTCGCGAGACCGGAGCGCACCAGGTAGTGCGCGAAGACCCGGATGCCGTTGCCGCACATCTCGGCGACCGATCCGTCGGCGTTGCGGTAGTCCATGAACCACTCCGCGTTCGGCTCCTCGGCGAGTGCGGCAGCGCCGTCGGCGATGGCCGCGGAGCGCACCACGCGCAGCACGCCGTCCGCGCCGATGCCGAAGTTGCGGTCGCAGATCACGGCGACCTGCTCGGGGCTCAGCTCGAGCGCGCCGTCGGGGTCGGCGATGATGACGAAGTCGTTGCCGGTGCCGTGTCCCTTGGTGAATGCGACCATGTGCTCAGTCTATTCAGCCTCGGCCGGTCGCCCGGTCAGACAGCGGACGCGGCCTGGGCATCCATGATCAGGCGCTTGCCGGTCATGCCGATGTCGAACCGTTCGTAGCCGATCCGGTCGTAGAACGCGAAGACGATCTCGTTCCCCGGCCGCACCATCAGCTGCACCTTCGGACATCCCAGCGCGCTCAGGCGGCGCTCGGACTCGTCCACCAGCATCCGTCCGATCCCCTCTCCGCGACGATCGGCCGCGCTGGCGAGGTAGTAGATCCAACCGCGATGACCGTCGTAGCCCGCCATGACCGTACCGACGATGCGCCCCGCGTCCACGGCGACGATGAGCAGGTCCGGCCACACCGCGAGCATCCGCTCGATGTCGGCATGCGGATCATTCCAGGGTCGGGTCAGACCGGCCTCTTCCCACAGTGCGACGACGGCGCTCTCATCAGCCCTGTCGAACGTCCTCAGCTGCACGGTCACTGGTGTCTCCGTTCTGCGCACCCTTGAGCACGCGGTAGCGCGTGCAGGCGAACGCCCGGTTTCGCGCGACGTCGATGAGTTCGAGATCAAGAGTACGGGGCAGCAACGGTGCGCCGGATCCCAGGGTCACCGGTGCGTACTGCACCCACACCTCGTCGAGCAGACCAGCGTCGGCGAACTGACCGGCCAGTTCTCCCCCGCCGACGACCCACAGATCGCGGCCGGACGCCGCCGCTGTCATGGCCTCGTGCACCGCGCGCACGTCACCCTGAGCGAAGCGGATGTCCGCGCCCGGGATCGCCGTCAGGTCGCGATGGGTGAGCACCCAGGTCGGCTGCTCGTAGTTCCAGGTGTCGCCCTCGTGTCGTCGGATCCACTCGTAGGTCGACGAGCCCATCACCAGCGCCCCGACCTCGGTGACGAACCCCGGGTACGCCATCGGCCCCTCCATGTCGATGTCCTGCCTGAGCAGCCAGTCCAGGGAGTGATCGGCTGTAGCGATGAAGCCGTCCAACGACGAGGCGGTGTAGAAGTGCGTGGTCATGCCCCCATCGTGCCTCCGGCCACGGACACTCGAAAGCGCTCGCCACGCGCACCGATGTGGTCCAGACTCGAATCATGGGATGCGACCAGAGGTCCGACAAGAAGCAGATCAGCGCCGGCGGAAAGGTGCTCCTCACGATCCTGGGTGTCGTGCAGATCGCGTTCGCCGCGCTGGCGTTCTGGGATCTCGCCACTCGCGACGCCCGTCAGGTGCGAGGGCCGAAGCCCGCGTGGATCCCCGTGATCCTGGTGAACTGGATCGGCCCAGCAAGCTACTTCGCGTTCGGCGTCAAGCCCGACGAGCTCTCAGTCAAGGAGTGACCCGGCGCCCGCCGCCGGTTCGATCCAGCGGATGCCGGGGTACCGCTTGAACCACGACACCTGGCGGCGTGCATAGCGCCGCGTGAGCGCCTGCGTCTCCGCGATCGCCTCGGCCTGCGACATCCGTCCGTCCAGCTCCGAGAGAGCCTGGGCGTAGCCGATCGCGCGCCGTGCCGTGACACCGTCCTCGAGGCCGTTCCCGCGAAGTCCGCGCACCTCATCGACCAGCCCGTCCGTCCACATCCGCTCGACGCGACGGTCGAGACGTTCGACGAGGACGGCACGGTCGACATGCAGACCCGTGATGCGGGTGTCCGGATGCCACAGTTCCGGTGCGTCCGGCAGCGCGGCGCCGTGCGTCGTAGAGCCCTGCGCGAGCACCTCCAGCGCGCGCACGACCCGTCGACCGTTCTTCGGGTCGATCTTCGCGGCAGTGGCGGGGTCCAGCGACCGCAGCCGGGCGAACAGCGCGCCGGCGCCGTTCGCCTCCAGTTCCGCCTCGAGCTCTGCGCGCAGCACGGCATCCCTCGGTGGGAACCGGAAGTCGAAGATCACGCTCGACACGTACAGACCGGAGCCGCCGACCAGGATCGCATCACCCCCGCGGGCGAAGATCGCTTCGATCGCCTCCCGCGCGAGCGGCTGATACCAGGCGACCGCGGCCTCCTCGGTGACCTCGCGCACGTCGAAGAGATGGTGTGGGATGCCGCGACGCTCGTCCTCGGTGAGCTTCGCCGTGCCGATGTCCATGCCGCGGTACAGCTGCATGGCGTCCGCGTTGACGATCTCCGCCGGATTCCCGTGCGCGCGCAGCATCTGCGCCAGATCCAGCGCGAGCTCGCTCTTGCCCGTGCCAGTCGCGCCGACGACCGCCCACAGACGCGTCATAAAGAGCGGATGCCGGTCACACGCCCACGCGCAGCGTGGGCAGCCCCAGACGCACCGTGCCTGCCGAGCCGGAGGCGCCGGGCTCGGGCAGTGCGCAGCTCTCGGCCTGTGCGCGGTCCCAGGCGTCACCGCCGCGGGTGCGGCGGATGCGCAACGGGGCACCGGTCGGGTCGTCGGCGAGCAGGTGGAACGGCGCGCCGTGGGTCACCTTCACCGTCACGATGTCGCCAGGGCGCGGCAGGTCGGATCCTGGCGTGACCTCGAAGTGCACGAGGCGGTTGTCCTCGGCACGGCCGGTGAGGCGGTGCGTCTCGGCATCCTTCTTGCCCTCGCCGACCGAGACCAGCACCTCGACCTCACGCCCGACCTGCTTCTGGTTCTCCTCGAGAGAGATGCGTTCCTGCAGGGCGATCAGGCGGTCGTAACGCTGCTGCACGACCTCCTTGGGCACCTGGTCCTCCATGGTCGCCGCGGGCGTGCCCTCGCGGATGGAGTACTGGAAGGTGAAGGCCCCCGAGAACCGGGCCTTCTCGACGACGCGCATGGTGTCTTCGAAGTCTTCGTCGGTCTCCCCGGGGAAGCCCACGATGATGTCGGTGGTGATCGCCGCGTTCGGGATCTTCTCACGCACCCGATCGAGGATGCCGAGGAACCGTTCGCTGCGGTAGGACCGACGCATGGCGCGCAGGATGCGGTCGCTGCCCGACTGCAGCGGCATGTGCAGCTGCGGCATGACGGCGGGCGTCTCGGCCATCGCGTCGATCACATCGTCGGTGAAGGCGGCCGGATGCGGGCTGGTGAAGCGGATGCGCTCGATGCCGGGGATCTCGCCTGCGGCGCGCAGCAGCTTGCCGAAGGCCTGGCGGTCGCCGAACTCGACACCGTAGGAGTTCACGTTCTGGCCGAGCAGCGTGACCTCGATCGCTCCGTCGTCGGCGAGCAGGCGCATCTCGTTCAGGATGTCGCCGGGGCGACGGTCCTTCTCCTTGCCCCGCAGGCTGGGCACGATGCAGAACGTGCAGGTGTTGTTGCAGCCGACCGAGATCGACACCCAGCCGCTGTGCGCGGAATCGCGCTTGGTGGGCAGCGTCGACGGGAACACCTCGAGCGCCTCGAGGATCTCGAGCTCGGCCTCGCCGTTGTGGCGGGCGCGCTCGAGCAGGCTGGGCAGCGAGCCCATGTTGTGCGTGCCGAAGACGACGTCGACCCAGGGCGCCTTGTCGAGCACGGCGTCCTTGTCCATCTGCGCGAGACAGCCGCCGACCGCGATCTGCATGCCCTCGTGCTTGTCCTTCTTGGACTTCAGATGGCCGAGCGTTCCGTACAGCTTGCCGGCGGCGTTGTCACGCACCGCGCAGGTGTTGATGATGACGACATCGGCTTCCTCGCCGTCGGCGGCACGGACGTAGCCCGCGCTCTCCAAGGAGCCGGAGAGGCGCTCCGAGTCGTGCACGTTCATCTGGCACCCGAAGGTGCGCACTTCATAGGAGCGGTGATGTCCCAGGGCATCGATCGCCGCCGACGACGGCGCGATGATCGTCGGTTCGCTGCGCGGAGTAGTCATGATGACTGCCATTCTACGAGCCGCGATCTTTATCGGGCTCAAAGGTAGCGCAACGGTCATGCTCCGCCCCGCTTCCTAGTTTCGATGCATCGGGCTCGTCATGAAGGCGGCGCCCTTCCCCGACCCGACAGGAGCACACGCCTGAGATGAGCCCTCGAACGTTCCTCGCCAGATTCCGCACCCGTACGAAGGTGCTGATCGCCGTCGCCGTCGTGATCATCGCCGCGGCGGCGGTCTGGGTGTTCGCCTTCCTGCTTCCCGCGCAGAACGCGAAGGCCGAGACGATCACCCGAACGGCGGCTGCGAGCCTGGAGACCCTGGAGAAGACCGTGCAGGGCACCGGCACCGCGACGCCCGCCGTGCAGGATGACGTGAGCTTCACTGTCTCCGGCACCGTCACCGCTGTCAAGGTCGCCGAGGGGCAGACCGTCGCCGCCGGCGATGTGCTCGCCACCGTCGACACGCTGCAGCTGAACGCCGACCTGCTCGAGGCCAAGGCGACGCTCGCCGATGCGAAGTCGTCGCTCGCCGACGCGCAGGATTCCGGGGCTTCGGATGCCCGTATCTCGGCGGCATCCGCGGCGGTGGATGCCGCGCAGGCCGATGTCGAGTCCGCCACCGGCGCCCTGTCCGATGCCACGCTCAAGGCCCCCGCCGCAGGGCTCGTGACCAGCGTCGGGATCGCCGTCGGCGACAGGATCACCGGCTCCGGCTCGTCCTCGTCTTCTTCCTCGTCGAACTCGTCGTCTCCGGCGTCCTCCGGCGGCAGCGGCCCGTTCGGCGGGGCGACGAGCACCACCTCCGACGACTCCGGCACGAGTACCGCCGCGTTCACCATTGTCAGCACGAGCGCGTGGTCGCTCGACGTGTCCGTCGGCGAGACCGACATCGCGAACGTGAAGAAGGGTCAGCAGGTCGAGCTGTCCACCGACGACGGCGACGAGTACTTCGGTGTCGTCACCGAGGTCGGGGTGCTGCCGAGCACCACCTCCGGCTCCGCGCAGTATCCGGTGACGGTCACCGTGACCGGCGACGGCAAGGGCCTCTACGACGGGGTCTCGCTGACGGCATCGATCGTCTACGAACGACGCACGGAAGTGCTCTCCGTGCCTTCGGCAGCGGTCACGACCGCAGACGGCAAGAGCACCGTCACCGTCGTCGCCGATGACGGCACCCAGGCCGAGAAGTCCGTCGAGGTCGGCGAGACGAGCGGTGGCTACACCGAGATCACCTCGGGTCTGTCGCAGGGAGACAAGGTGGTGGTGGCCAGCTTCACACCCGGCGAGGGCAACTCGGGACAGTTCCCGGGCGGAGGTCAGTTCCCCGGCGGCGGGCAGGTGCCCGGCGGCGGCCAGTTGCCCGGCGGCGGACAGATGCCCGGCGGCGGACAGATGCCCGGCGGCGGACAGATGCCCGGCGGCGAGTTCCCCGGCGGCGGGAACGGAGACCAGCGATGAGCGAACCCGTCATCGAACTGATCGGCGCGCGCAAGACATACCGCTCGGGCGACCTCGAGTTCGAGGCCTTGCGAGGGATAGACCTGCAGGTGCACGAGGGCGAGTATCTCGCGATCATGGGACCGTCCGGCTCCGGCAAGTCCACGCTCATGAACATCCTGGGATGCCTCGACGTGCTCACGGAAGGCGAGTACAGGCTCGGCGGCGAGGACGTGTCGCAGCTCAGCGAAGCCGCGCTTGCGCAGGTGCGCAACCAGCGGATCGGATTCGTGTTCCAGCAGTTCCACCTGCTGCCGTCGCTGTCCGCGCTGCGCAACGTCGAGCTGCCGCTCGTGTACGGCGGCGTCGGCAGGGCCGAGCGGCACGATCGCGCCGTCGCGGCGCTGACGAGGGTCGGTCTCGAGCAGCGCCTGCACAACCGACCGGGTGAGCTGTCCGGCGGACAGCAGCAGCGTGTGGCCGTCGCTCGGGCCCTGGTCGGCGAGCCGACGATGATCCTCGCCGACGAGCCGACCGGAAACCTCGACTCCACCTCGACCGAGGACGTGCTCGGTCTGCTCGACGAGCTCAACGACGCCGGGCGCACCATCGTGCTGATCACGCACGAGCACGACGTCGCCCAGCGCGCGGCGCGCATCGCGCTCGTGCGCGACGGGCAGATCGCCGAGGCCGCGGAGGTGGCCGCGTGAACTGGTCCGAGACCCTCAGCACCGCCTGGCATGCGATCCGCTCGCACACCCTCCGATCTCTGCTCACCGTGCTCGGCATCCTCGTCGGCGTCGCCGCTGTGGTCGTCACGGTCGGCCTTGGCCTCGGCACGCAGAAGGATGTCAGCGAGCAGATCAGCTCGCTGGGAAGCAACCTGCTCATCGTCTCGCCCGGATCAAGCACCGATTCCACCGGCATCCGCGGCGGGTTCGGCACGTCCACGACCCTGAAGGCGACGGATGCCACGGCGCTGCAGTCCGAGGTCGCGGCTCCGGACGTGAAGAGCGTGGCGCCCGAGAAGACGTCCTCCCTGTCACTGGTCGCGAACGACACGAACTGGACCACCACCGTCACTGGGACGACGACGGAGTGGCCCGAGGTGCGCTCCCGCACTCTGTCCGCCGGGTCGTTCTTCACCGAGGAGGACTACGCGTCGAACGCGCATGTCGTCGTGCTGGGTTCCGAGACCGCCTCCGAGCTGTTCGGCCGCACGGGTGTCGTCGGGCAGTCCGTGACGATCGACGGCACGGCCTTCGACATCGTCGGTGTGCTCGACTCCGCCGGCTCCAGCTCTTCATCCAACCTCGATGATGCCGCGATCATCCCGCTGACCACCGCGGCCAGCACGGTGATGGGCGGAACGAGCTCGTCCGCCGTGAACACGATCTACGTCAAGGCAGCCTCCGACGACGTGCTCTCCGGCGCTTATCAGGAGGTGCAGTCGATCCTGCTGAACCTGCACGGCATCACCGACGCCGACAGTGCCGACCTCACGGTCGAGAGTCAGGACGCCCTTGTCGACACCGCGACCGCGGTTTATCAGACCCTCACGGTGCTGCTGGCCGGTGTCGCCGCACTGTCGCTGCTCGTCGGCGGAATCGGCGTGATGAACATCATGCTGGTCTCGGTGACCGAGCGCACCAGGGAGATCGGGCTGCGCAAGGCACTCGGCGCCCCGCCCGGGGCGATTCGCAACCAGTTCCTGCTCGAAGCGACTGTGCTCGGCTTCGGCGGCGGCATCGTCGGCGTGATCCTCGGCATCGTGGTCGCCCTGGTGCTGCCTGCGATCATCGGCAGCTCCGTGGTGCTGTCGCCCCCGATCGTATTCCTCGCCATGGGCGTGGCCGTCGCGATCAGCCTCATCTTCGGGGTCTATCCCGCCACCAGAGCTGCACGGCTCGTGCCCATCGACGCCCTCCGCGGCGAATGATCTCCCCCGACTCAAGGAAAGAACACATGACACTCACCGCTTCTCGACTTCGTACTGCGCTGGTCGCCTCGTCCCTCCTGGTCGCGGGTGGGCTTCTGCTGGCCGGCTGCTCTTCCGCGGATGCTTCCGCCGATTCATCGAAGGGCGGCGGCTCGTCGTCGAATGCCGGGCAGCAGCAACGGCAGCAGCAGTCGCCGCGAGGCGTCAGCGGTCTGATCGCCTCGGCCGACGACGGACTGCTGCAGGTGCAGAGCACGAACGAGCAGACCTCGGTGCGCTACACCGACGACACCACGATCACCAAGCGGGTCGCTGTGGGCGCCTCCTCGATCGCCGTGGGCGACTGCGTGATGATCATGACGGATGCGGGTTCCGACACCAAGTCCGCGACCTCGGTGACGGTCACCGAGGCATCGGACGACGGGACGTGCGGCATGGGCGGCTTCCCTGGCGGCGGAGCACCATCCGGCGAGCGGCCGGAGGGCATGCCGACGGACATGCCCAAGGACCGCCCCACCGACATGCCCACGTCCGGGCCCGGTGGCCGCGGCGGCTTCGGATCGATGGTCTCGGGGGCCGTCACCGCGGTCTCCTCCTCGAAGGTGACAGTCGACGCCGTGTCGTTCGGCGAGGACCAGAAGACCACGAGCACCGAGGTGGCGCTGAACGCCGACACCACGATCACCGGCACGGCGGATGCCACCACCACCGACATCAAGAGCGGCCTGTGCGTGATGGCGACCGGCAAGGCCGATGACGCCGGCGGGTACGACGCCACTGCGCTCGTCCTCTCCGACCCGGACGACAGCGGGCAGTGCACCGGCGGCTTCCCCGGCGGCGGGAGGATTCCCGGCGGCCAGGCTCCCGACGGCAACGGCGGCGGACAGGGTGGAGACTCCGAATGACCGCTGACGACGACCTGTTCGATCTTTCGGACAGCGACGACATGCGCGCCGACGAGGCACCGGCCGCGGACACGCGGGCGCGACGTGGAGCCGGTGCGTTCTTCACCCGACGACGCAACCGCGTTCTCGTCGGCATCGCCGTGACCGCGCTGGTCCTGGCATCCGGTACGACGGCGGTCTATGCGGCGACCCGAGGAGGCGACGGCGACTACCGCACGGCCGTCACCGCGAAGGCGGACGTCACCGAGGCGCTCGACCTCTCCGGCCAGCTCGCGTCCGCGAAGAGCGCCGACGCATCGTTCCAAGTGGCGGGCACCGTCGCGTCCGTCACCGTCTCCCTCGGCGATGAGGTGACAGCAGGTCAGGCGCTCGCCGCTCTCGACACCGGGGATCTGTCGGATGCCGTGACCAAGGCCGAGGACACCGTCGCATCCGCTCAGCAGACGCTCGAAGACGATCTGGACGCCCAGTCGAACGGCGCTTCCTCGTCATCAGCCTCGGGCAACTCCTCCGGTTCGCCGGCGCTGCCGTCGACCGGCGGCTCCCCGCAGAAGAATCCGGGCGGATCGACCCCGGGCGGATCCACCCCGGGCGGATCCACCCCGGGCGGATCCACGCCAGGCGGATCCACGCCAGGCGAATCCACGCCAGGCGAATCCACGCCAGGTGGTGACAACGGACCCGGCGACAACGGATCCGGCTCCTCGAACGACGAAGCGACGAAGGCGGCGATCGCCGCCGTCACCACCGCTCAGCAGAAGCTGCTCGAGAAGTACGGGCAGTCCGTGTCCGCCGGCGAGGCGTCCCGTGCGGCGCTGACGTCGGCGCAACAGGTGTGCGCACCATTCCTGGACGCGAAGCTGGAGGTGCCCGCAGAGAACGGCAGCGCGGACGGCGGTGACGCCGCAGCGCTCGACGAGGCCGCGATAGCGGCGCTTCAGACCGCGCTGAAGGACGCCCAGGGCCAGCTCACGAACTGCCAGGACGCGGTCTCGGCGACGCAGTCGGCGCAGCAGACCACCGAAACCGCCAACGGTGCCGTGTCAGATGCCGCGAAGGACCTGAACGACGCGGTCACGGCCTTGCAGGAGCAGCTCTCGGCCTCTGACGGGTCCGGCACGGACTCCACGGACGGCGAATCGTCGCAGACCGGGACGACTGCCGGCACCAGCGCGTTCAGCTCGACTCTCGTGATCCGCACGGCCGCTGTGACCAGCATGGCGACGCCGGACGGAATGACCGGCGGCTCGGGATCGTCCGGCACGATCACCGCGGAGAAGATCCTCGCCGATCAGGCGGCGATCGACGCAGCCGAAGCCCAACTGGCGATCGCGAAGCAGGACCTGGCGCTCGCGACGCTCACGAGCCCGATCGACGGCACGATCGTCTCGGTCGGGATGGTCCCCGGCGACACGGTGAGCGCCGGTTCGGACACCGCCGTGATCACGGTGCAGAGCGCAGGCGGCTACGTCGTCGAAGTCGGCGTCGGGCTCTCGAGGATCGGCAAGGTCGAGGTGGGACAGGATGCCAAGGTGGTGCTGCCGGCGTTCGGAGCGGAGTACGACGCCACAGTCGCGTCGATCGGCGTGCTGAACACGTCGTCGACCTCCACACCGTCGTACACGGTGACTCTGGCTGTGGATGCCGGCGACGACACGCCGCGCATCGGTGCGACCGCAACGGCGACCGTGCAGCTCGCCGCAGCGAAGGACGTGCTCACGGTGCCCACATCGGCGGTGACTCGCTCCGGCTCCGCTGCGACCGTCGACGTCCTGATTGACGGTGCTGTGAAGAAGACAGCCGTCACTCTCGGCGCGGTCGGTGCGGAACGCACCGAGATCGCCAAGGGGCTCAGCGCCGGCGACGTCGTCGTGCTCGCCGACCTCGACCAGGCGATCACATCGGATGACACTTCGACCAGCACGCGTCTCGGTTCGGGCCGGTTCTCCTCGGGTGACTTCCCCTCTCCCGGGTCAGGCTCCGGAGGCGGCGACTTCCCGGCGCCTCCGGGAAGCTGATCCGCCCGACCGAGTGAGCCGAGGTCGTTCCTCGGCTCACTCGGATTCGATGAAGCGAACCCTTGAGGCGGAACCGGTCGAGGATGCCTCGCGCAGCGCGGTCTTCGCCGCATTCATCGCGACGGAGCCGCCGTAGCCGCGGCGCGACAGCTGACCGACCAGCCGCCGCAGCGCGGCATCCGGGTCGAGCCTGGTCATGCTGCGCGCTTTGGTCCTGGCGTACTCGAGCGCCCGCTCAGCATCGTCGTCGGGCAGCTCGGAGAGAGCCTCGTCGACGATGTCGCGCGGGATGCCCCGCTGCGCGAGCGCGCGGGAAAGCGCAACGCGACCCTGCCCCTTGCGCTCGACCCCGGAGATGACGAGATGACCGGCGAGCGCGCGATCGTCGAGGTACTTGCGACGCTCGAAGTCGTCGATCACCTGGTCGATCTGGTCGCCGGCGAGCCCGGCGGTCCGCAGGACGGTGCGCGCCTCTGACACCGACATCGCATGGCTGCGGAGCTTGCGCACGAGGGTCTCCTCAGCGGTGGAGCGCAGCCGATCAGGGTCGGGCGCGCTCTCGTCGTCGTCAGGAGCGTCCCCGTCGTGCGCGGGACGGAGCGCGCGCAGGCGAGGCACCGCGGCCGGCTCCTCGTCGCTCTGCGCGCGTGCGCCGTAGGCGGGATGCCGGGCACCGGGGGCGGCAGGGCGCTCGGCCTCGCCGTCGTCCCAGGTGGAGCGCCAGAGCCCGTCGTCACCGGTGCGCCGAGGAACGCTGTCGCTGCTCTTGCTCTGCCCCATGCCGCCGAACAGCGGGATCACAGGGGCGAGCCGATCGTCGTCGCGCTCGCCCCCGCTGTTGTCCGTCATGATCAGGCCGGGCGGCGCTGAGCCAGTTCGTCGGCCACGGGCTCGGCCGGAGCGGCAGCGCCGCCGATGCCGAGCTTCTGCTTGATCTGCGTCTCGATCGCCAGGGCGATGTCATCGTTCTTGATCAGGAAGTTGCGGGCGTTCTCCTTGCCCTGCCCGAGCTGGTCGCCGTCGTAGGTGTACCAGGATCCGGACTTCTTGACGATGCCGTGCTCGACGCCGAAGTCGATCAGGCTGCCTTCGCGCGAGATGCCGACGCCGTACAGGATGTCGAACTCAGCCTGCTTGAACGGCGGCGCCATCTTGTTCTTCACGACCTTGACGCGAGTGCGGTTTCCGACGGCGTCTGAGCCGTCCTTCAGCGTCTCGATGCGCCGGATGTCGAGACGCACCGATGCGTAGAACTTCAGCGCCTTACCACCGGCGGTGGTCTCGGGCGAGCCGAAGAACACACCGATCTTCTCGCGCAGCTGGTTGATGAAGATCGCGGTGGTCTTGGTCTGGTTCAGCCCACCGGTCAGCTTGCGGAGTGCCTGCGACATCAGGCGGGCCTGCAGACCGACGTGCGAGTCGCCCATCTCGCCCTCGATCTCAGCGCGCGGCACCAGGGCCGCGACGGAGTCGATGACGACCAGGTCGATCGCGCCGGAGCGGATCAGCATGTCGGCGATCTCGAGCGCCTGCTCGCCCGTGTCGGGCTGCGAGACCAGCAGCTGATCGATGTCGACGCCGAGCTTCTTCGCGTACTCGGGGTCGAGGGCGTGCTCTGCGTCGATGAACGCGGCGATGCCGCCGGCGCGCTGGGCGTTGGCGATCGCGTGCAGGGTCAACGTGGTCTTACCCGAGGACTCCGGGCCGTAGATCTCGATGATGCGGCCGCGCGGCAGTCCCCCGATGCCGAGGGCGACGTCCAGCGCGATCGATCCGGTCGGGATGACCTCGACCGGTGCGCGCTCGTCGCTGCCCAGTCGCATGACCGAGCCCTTTCCGAACTGACGGTCGATCTGGGAGAGGGCGGATTCCAGGGCCTTCTCGCGGTCTGCGGGTGAGGGCATGACGTGCTCCTTCGTACTCGAGTTCTGCCGCCTGTAGGCTGTCGCGCCCGGCCCCGGCGGGGCTGGATCTGAGACAAGGCGTATGGCGTCAGGCCATGTCTTTCACCGTAGGAGGGGCCACCGACATCGCGTCGGCGATACCGCCTCCTGTGGGAAGATTCCGGCCGGAATCCATCTGTGCAGAACAATACGCTTCTATCGAACACTTCTTCGACGACACGCCGTCCTGGTATCGATCAGAAGTGCGGATGAATCCGTCAGCGTTTGCCCGGCTCCAGGCGCCCCACGCCGTAGCGACGGCTTGCCGGAACATCGGCCTCTTCACAGAGCGCGAGCCAGATCTCTCGCGGCGGCACTCCGGCGTCCAGCGCTTCGACCGCTGTGCGGCCGAGGCTGCCGAGGACGAGATCCTGGGTCAGCGTCGTGGCGCGCGTGCCGAACTCGTCGTCGACGGCGCGCAGGAACTCACTGCGTCGCATCCGTGATCAGCGCAGCGAGAGTTCGGGCTCGACCGAGGCGACCAGGTCGTCAGGAACCACGTCGGGGAAGACCTGCAGGCCCTCCAGCACCGAGATGCGGTCGCCGACCTCACGCATGATCGTCGAGATGGGGACGTCGAGGGCTTCGGCGACCGAGGCGAGGATCTCGCTGGACGCCTCCTTCTGTCCGCGCTCGACCTCACTGAGGTAGCCGAGGGCGACGGATGCCTTTCCCGCGACCTGCCGGAGGGTGCGCCCCTTCTGCAGGCGGAAGTCCCTCAGCACATCGCCGATCTCCTGTCGTACAAGGATCATCGGAACCTCCCCTCCATCGTCTCCGCCGGCTCGTGCGCCGAGCGGATCGCCAGTCTAACCCCACCTGGCGTCATCAAATCTACTGTTTCTCTCTGTGGTTCAGTTGTGAGCGTTCGCTGCGTCATCAGCACATCAGGGAGAACCGGCGCCGCGCCGCGGCTATTCCCGGACCAGTTCGAGCGCCGCCGCGATCGCTGCGTCCACGCTGCTTCGGCGCACCTGCGCTCGGTCGCCGTCGAACACGAACGATCGCACGCTCTGCGCGACCGGGGTCACGATGCCGATGTGCACGGTGCCGACCGGCTGTCCGTCCGGCGAGTCGGGACCGGCGATGCCCGTGGTGCTGATGCCGACGTCAGCCGGACGCCCGGCGACCTGGACGGCGCGTCGCACGCCGGAGGCCATCTGGACGGCCACCTCGGGATGCACGGGTCCGTACGCGTCGAGCAGCGTCTGGTCGACCCCGAGCAGGCTGTGCTTGACCGGAGTCGCATAGGCGACGACCGCGCCCAGAAGTGCGTTCGAAGCTCCGGGCACGGAGACCAGCTCGGCGGACAGCGCTCCCCCGGTCAACGACTCGGCGACACCGAGAGTCCAGCCACGACGACGCAGCGCGTCGATCAGTTCGGCGGCGTCGCTCATCGCCGTGCCGTGCGAGATCCGCGCACCTGCGCGACGATGTAGTCCACGCCGCTCGCCACCGTGAGCACCAGAGCGGTGATCATCAGCGTCTGCGTGACGACGATCCATGCCGGCATCCCGACCAGCACGTGCAGCGGCAGCAGCGCCCAACTCAGCGCGACGCCCTGCACGACCGTCTTGATCTTTCCCATCCACGCCGCCGCGACGACGTGCTCGCTCCTGATCATGAGCCGGTGCACGGTGATGCCCCACTCGCGGATCAGGATGATGACGACGATCCACCACGGCACCTCCGCGAGGATCGCCAGGCCGATGAAACCCGCGCCGGTGAGCAGCTTGTCGGCGATCGGGTCCCAGAGCTTGCCGAAGTCGCTGACGATGTCGTACTTCCGAGCCAGGTAGCCGTCGACCCAGTCGGTGGAGATGGCGGCGACGAAGAGGATCGCCGCGACCCAGCGCAGCACCGGCTGGATCTCGCCGTAGCTGCCGCCCATGAGCAGCAGTACGAAGAACACCACCGCGAGCGGGATGCGGGCGATGGTGATCGCGTTGGGAAGCTGTCGGGGAATCGCCACGAACCGATCCTATCGATCAGTCTCGCCCGGTCAGCCCCCAGGCGTCCTCGTCGCCGTCACTCTCGACGACCGGCAGCCCGTCGTACTGCGCCTCGATGGGATCGGTCGGATACGGGTCCGCGGCTTCCGCCGCCGCAGCCGGAGGCGCGGCCTGCGGAGCAGGCGCTGCCGGGGCCGGCGTCGGTGCGGGCGCCCCGCGCAGCCGAGCGATCACCTCGGGCAGCTGCTCGCCCGTGACCAGCACGTCGCGGGCTTTCGACCCCTCGGAGGGGCCGACGATCTCACGTGACTCCAGCAGGTCCATCAGGCGGCCGGCCTTGGCGAAACCGACGCGCAGCTTGCGCTGCAGCATGGAGGTCGAGCCGAACTGCGAGGTGACGATGAGCTCGGCCGCCGCGAGCAGCAGCTCGAGGTCGTCGCCGATGTCCTCGTCGACCTCCTTCTTCGCCGTCGCTGCACCCTCCTGCACGTCCGGACGGTACTCCGGTCGGGCCTGGCCGGTGACGTGCTTGACGACCGCGTCGATCTCGCTCTCCTGCACCCAGGCGCCCTGCAGCCGGAACGGCTTGGACGAGCCCATGGGCGAGAACAGGGCATCGCCCTGACCGATCAGCTTGTCAGCACCGGGGCTGTCCAGGATCACGCGACTGTCGGTGACGCTGGTCACGGCGAACGCCAGACGCGAGGGCACGTTGGCCTTGATCAGACCGGTGACGACGTCGACGCTGGGGCGCTGCGTCGCCAGCACGAGGTGGATGCCCGAGGCTCGTGCGAGCTGCGTGATGCGGACGATCGAGTCCTCGACGTCGCGCGGGGCGACCATCATCAGGTCGGCGAGCTCGTCGACCACGACCAGCAGGTACGGGTACGGCTTGAGCACGCGCTCACTGCCGGCGGGGACCTCGACCTCGCCGGCGCGCACGGCGCGGTTGAAATCGTCGATGTGACGGAATCCGAACGACGCGAGGTCGTCGTACCGCATGTCCATCTCCTTCACGACCCACTGCAGCGCCTCCGCAGCCTTCTTCGGGTTCGTGATGATGGGCGTGATCAGGTGCGGGACTCCGGTGTAGCTGGTGAGCTCCACACGCTTCGGGTCGATGAGCACCATGCGCACGTCGGCAGGACGCGCCCGCATCAGCAGGCTGGTGATCATCGAGTTCACGAAGCTGGACTTACCGGAGCCGGTGGAACCGGCCACCAGCAGGTGCGGCATCTTCGCAAGGTTGGCGACGACGAAGTTGCCCCCGACGTCCTTGCCGACACCGATCGTCAGCGGATGAGTGCTCTTCTGAGCCGCAGGCGAGCGCAGCACATCACCGAGCGAGACCGTCTCACGGTCGGTGTTCGGGATCTCGATGCCGATCGCACTCTTGCCGGGGATCGGCGACAGGATGCGCACGTCGTTCGAAGCCACCGCGTACGCGAAGTTGTTGCTCAGCTGCAGGATCTTCTCGACCTTGACGCCGTGGCCGACCTCGACCTCGTACTGCGTGACCGTGGGGCCACGAGAGAAGCCGGTGACCTTCGCGTCGACGTTGAACTGCGTGAGCACGTTCGTGATCTGCTGCACGATGCGGTCGTTGGCCTCCGAGCGCGCCACCGAGGGCGGCCCCTCCGCGAGCACGGCCGCGGGAGGCAGCACATACGGTGCGGCGGGCGGCTGCGGACCGTTCTGGCCGGGGCCCGCGGTGCCGAAGCCGTCGAAGCCGGGCAGCTCCCCCGTCGTGCCGGAGTCGTCCAGCAGCGCGGTGGCGCTGTTCTGCTCGTCGAGCAGCTGAGTCAGGGCGCTGACGTCGGTGAGCACCTCGGTCGCGGCATCCGACGGGTCGTCGACGATGACGGCCTGATCGTAGGCGGCCTTGGCGGTCGGCTCGTCGAGCAGCTTGGTGATGGCCTTGGAGTCGACGCCGTCGTCGGGGTCCTCCTCGCGGCCGGTCTTGTTGCGCCGCCACCACGGCAGCACGCCGTCGTCCTCATCGGGCGTCTGCTCGGAGGCATCCGCCGTCTTCTCCACCTTCTCGCGGCGCTCCGCGCCGAACATCCACGCATACAGGTCGCCGAGGCGCTCGCCGATGCGGTTCGGCGGTGTCTTGGTGATGATCAGCAGACTCAGCGCGATGAGGAGTCCCAGCACGATGTACGCGAAGACCTGGCCGAGGAACAGCAGCGGCTGACCGATCATCCAGCCGAACAGTCCGCCCGCCTCGCTGAGCGCGGGCATGCCGTCGCGGGGCTGCGGCCAGACCATCTCGCCCTTGGGATTCAGGCTGCCGGAGGCGACGTGGCAGATGCCGGCGATGCTCAGGATCAGCAGGCCGAAGCCGATGCCGATCCGCCCGTTGTCGTGCACCGACGACGGATGCCGGAACAACCAGCCCGCCAGGAACAGCAGCAGCACCGGCATGAGGAAGGCGGTGCGACCGACGAGGCCGCCGACCGAATAGGCCGAGATCTGCGCGGCCACGTCGTTGCCGATGAAGAACCACTCCACCACCGCGCCCATGCAGGCGAGCAGCACCAGGAAGAACGGGAAGCCGTCGCGGCGCTGATCCTTCTCGAGAGTCTCGGGACCGAAGGCGCGGAACAGCCCGCCGACGCCGTGCGCGACGCCCATCCACATGCGCAGACCGACCGATGGCTTGTCGAGCTCGTCGGCGTACTTCTTCGGCGCGGGAGCCGCCTTCTGCGATCGGGACGACGAGGATCGCGAGGAGGACTGCCGCGGAGCGCTCTTGGGAGCGCTCGCGGACGCGCGCTCGGACTTCGTGGTGCTCCTGGCCATGTCTCTACGGTATTCCCGGGCACCGACAATACCCCGCAATGACGCGGGTGAGGCCGGGATTCGATGCGCGATCGCGACCGAATCCCGGCATCCGATCCGGGTTACGCCTCGATGACCAGCGGGACGATCATCGGGCGACGACGCAGCTTCTGGTTGACCCAGCGGCCGATCGTGCGGCGCACGACCTGCGAGAGCGCGTGCGTGTCACGCACGCCGTTGCCCGAAGCCTCCTTGAGCGCGGCGACGATCTTCGGTGCGACGTCGTCGAACACCGCGTCGTCCTCGGCGATGCCTCGCGCGTGGATCTCCGGGCCGGAGATGATGCGGCCGGTCGTGGCGTCCACGACGACGATGACCGAGACGAAGCCCTCCTCGCCGAGGATGCGGCGGTCCTTGAGGTCGGCGTCGGTGATCGCGCCGACGGTGGAGCCGTCCACGTAGACGAAGCCGAGGTCGAGCTGGCCGGCGACGCGGGCGACGCCGTCCTTGAGGTCGATCACGGTGCCGTTCGAGGCGATGATCGTGCGCTCCTCGGCGATGCCGGTGTCCTGCGCGAGCTTCGCGTTCGCCATCAGGTGACGGTACTCGCCGTGCACGGGAAGCACGTTGCGGGGCTTCAGGATGTTGTAGCAGTACAGCAGCTCGCCGGCGGCGGCGTGCCCCGAGACGTGCACCCGTGCGTTGGCCTTGTGCACGACGTTCGCACCGAGCTTGGTCAGGCCGTCGATCACGCGGTAGACGGCGTTCTCGTTGCCCGGGATCAGGCTGGAGGCCAGGATCACCGTGTCGCCGGGACCGGGCTCGATCGCGTGGTCGAGGTTGGCCATGCGGCTCAGCACCGCCATCGGCTCGCCCTGCGATCCGGTCGACATGTAGACGATCTTGTCGTCGGGCAGGTCGCGCGCCTTCTTGTAGTCGATGAGCACGTTGTCGGGCACCTGCAGGTAGCCCAGCTGCTCGGCGATCGTCATGTTGCGCACCATGCTGCGCCCGAGGAAGGCGACCCGGCGCCCGTGGGCGTGCGCGGCGTCGATGACCTGCTGCACGCGGTGCACGTGGCTCGAGAAGCTCGCCACGATCACGCGACGCGGCGCCTTGCCGATGACCTGGTCGAGCACCGGGCCGATCGAGCGCTCGGTGGGAGTGAATCCGGGCACGTCCGCGTTGGTC
Source organism: Microbacterium sp. NPDC057659 (assembly GCF_042799915.1). Classification (NCBI taxonomy): domain Bacteria; kingdom Bacillati; phylum Actinomycetota; class Actinomycetes; order Micrococcales; family Microbacteriaceae; genus Microbacterium; species Microbacterium sp. NPDC057659. The sequence goes on from NZ_JBHVHU010000001.1 coordinate 804,443, forward strand.
GAGTCGACCAGGAACAGGTCGACGCCCTCCTCGCCCAGACGCGCGAACGCGCGCAGGTCGGTGATCCGGCCGTCCAGCGGCAACTGATCCATCTTGAAGTCGCCGGTGGCCAGCACCATGCCGGCCTCCGTGCGGATCGCGACGGCGAGCGCATCCGGGATGGAGTGGTTCACCGCGACGAACTCGAGGTCGAACGGGCCGACCTGCTCGCGGTCGCCCTCCTTCACCGTCAGGGTGAAGGCCTTGATGCGGTGCTCCTTGAGCTTCGCCTCGACCAGTGCGAGCGTGAGGCCCGAGCCGATCAGCGGGATGTCCTGCTTCAGGCGCAGCAGGTAGGGGACGGCGCCGATGTGGTCCTCGTGGCCGTGCGTCAGCACGACCCCGACGATGTCGTCGAGGCGATCCTTGATGGGCTCGAAGTCGGGCAGGATCAGGTCGACGCCGGGCTGGTGCTCCTCAGGGAACAGCACGCCGCAGTCGACGATGAGGATCTTGCCGTCGATCTCGAAGATCGTCATGTTGCGGCCGACCTCGCCGAGGCCGCCCAGCGGGGTCACCCGCAGAGTGGCGTCGGCGATCGGTTCCGGGTCGGCGATGGGGATGGACATGGGTGCCTCCTAGGCGGGGCGCGCTGCGCGCCCGGTGATCTGCTCCCTGTGCCCGTCGACGGGCCGCCGACGAACGACCGTCATCTGGTCGTGCCGTGCACCTTGGGGAGTGCGCCGCCTGCGGCGGCATTGCGGTCGGGGCGGAAGTCGGAGAAGTCCGCACCCGGGATGTCCTTGACGAGCGCGAGCTCGTCCTCGATGGCGGCCGCCTCCCACTCCTCCGGCCCGACGAGGGGCAGGCGGACGCGGGGGCTGTCGATGCGGCCGAGGCCGTGCAGGATGTACTTCGCCGAGACGGTGCCCGGAACGTGGGTCATCGCGGCGCGCACCAGCGGCTCGAGTCGCTTGTGCTCGGCGGTGGCCGTCGCCAGATCACCGCGGTTCACCGCGTCGACGATGGTGCGGTACGGCGCGGAGGTGATGTTGGCGGTGACGCCGATCATGCCGGTGGCGCCGATGGCGAGGTGCGGCAGCACGTTCGAGTCATCGCCGGAGAAGTACATCAGGTCGGTCTGGTTGAGCACCCGACTGACCTCGGAGAAGTCTCCCTTGGCGTCCTTGACGGCGAGGATGTTCGGGTGCTTGGCGAGCCGCAGGATGGTCTCGTACTTGATCGGCACGCCGGTGCGGCCGGGGATGTCGTACAGGATGACCGGCAGGTCGGTCGCGTCGGCGACCAGCCGGAAGTGGGTGAGGATGCCGGACTGGGTCGGCTTGTTGTAGTACGGCGTGACGATCATGATGCCGTCGGCGCCGGCCTTCTCGCTGGCCTTGTACAGCTCGATGGCGTGCGCGGTCTCGTTCGACCCGCCGCCGGTGATGATCTTGGCGCGTCCTGCGGCGACGTCCTTGCCGACCTCGACCAGGCGGAGCTTCTCCGCGTCGGTCAGGGTCGAGGTCTCGCCGGTGGTGCCGGTGACGACGATGCCGTCGGCGCCGTCGGAGATCACACGGTCCATGTGCTTCTCGACGGAGGGCCAGTCGACCTCGCCGTCGGCCGTCATCGGAGTGATGAGGGCGACGAGCACCTGTCCGAAGGGGTTGCCCGTGTGCGTCATGCTTCCCAGCGTATAGGTTCGGGATGCCGCAGTGCGCGCCGATCCCTCAGTTGCGGCCGCGACGGGCGGCGCGTGCGGTCAGCGAGCGGGGCAGGAAGCCGCTGAGCATGACGACGGTCTTGTACCGAAGCGACGGGATCGACACCGCCTTGCCCCGTGCGGCGTCGCGAAGGCCTTCGCGCACGACGTCATCCGCCTCCAGCCAGGCGATGCCGGGGATGCCCTCCTCGCCGCGTGCGAGACCCATCCGCTCGTGGAAGGACGTGTGCGTGAATCCGGGGCACACTGCGGTCACGGTCACGTTGTCGCGGGCGTACTCCGCGTTCGCCCAGCGGCTGAACCCGATCAGCCAGGACTTGCACGCCGAGTACGTCGAGCGCGGGATGAACCCGGCGACGGATGCCACGTTGATGATGCGTCCACCGCGGCCGCGCATGGTCTGCAGGGCGGCGTGCATCAGCCGCATCGAGGCCTCGACGTGGACCCGCAGGTGGCGCACCTCGGCGTCGATGTCGTTGTCGGCGAACTGCAGCGGCAGACCGAAGCCGGCGTTGTTCACCAGCAGGTCGACCGGGTTAGCGGCGTCGCGCAGTCTGACGGCGACGACCTCGACGTCCGCCTCGGCGGAGAGATCGGCGGAGATCACGTCGGCGGAGACGCCGTACGCGTCGCGCAGCTCTGCGGCGAGCGCCTCCAGCGCATCCGCCCCACGGGCGACGAGAATCAGATCGGCACCACGTGCCGCGAGCTGCCGCGCGAACTCGGCGCCGAGTCCGGCACTCGCGCCGGTGATGAGCGCGGTGGGCATCAGCGCTCGTAACGCAGGAACCGATAGCGGATGCCGGTGCGGGAGGTCTGCCAGTCCCCCTCGGACACCAGTCGCCAGCCGGCCTTCGAAGGGGCGTAGGCGTCTCCCGCGACGTCGAGGTCGAGCTCGGTGACCTCGAGGCGGTCGGCGTCGGCGATGACCTGGGCGAAGATCTCGGCCCCGCCGATGACCCAGACCTCGTCGAGGCCGCGCGCGGCATCCTGCACGCTGGCGGCACGCCGCGCGCCCTCTGCCGTCCAGTCCTGCTGTCGGGTGATGACGATGTTCTCGCGCCCGGGCAACGGGCGGAACCGTTCAGGAAGGGAGTCCCAGGTCTTGCGTCCCATGATCACGGGCGCACCGAGGGTGATCTCCTTGAAGTGTGCCATGTCTTCCGGCACGTGCCAGGGCATGCCGCCGGAGGCGCCGATGACGCCGCCGTGCGCTTCGGCCCAGATCAGCCCGACCCAGGTCATACCGCGACCGCCGCCTTGATCGGGGGGTGGTGCTGATAGCCCTCGACGACGAAGTCGTCGTAGGCGTAGTCGAGGATCGACTCGGGCTTCCGTGCGAAGCGCAGCGTCGGATACGGGTACGGCTCGCGAGTGAGCTGCTCGCGCACCTGCTCGACGTGATTGTCGTAGATGTGGCAGTCGCCGCCGGTCCAGACGAAGTCGCCCGGCTCGAGCCCGGTCTGCTGCGCGACCATCATTGTCAGCAGAGCATAGGAAGCGATGTTGAACGGAACGCCGAGGAAGAGATCGGCGCTGCGCTGATAGAGCTGGCAGGACAGCCTGCCGTCGGCGACGTAGAACTGGAACATCGCGTGGCAGGGCGCGAGCGCCATGTCGGGGATGTCGGCGGGGTTCCACGCCGACACGATGAGCCGGCGGGAGTCCGGTGTGTTCCTGATCTGTTCGATCACCTGGGCGAGCTGATCGATGTGCCCACCGTCGGGCGTGGGCCAGGAGCGCCACTGCACGCCGTACACCGGGCCGAGGTCGCCCTCGGCGTCGGCCCACTCGTCCCAGATGGTGACGCCGTTCTCCTGCAGCCAGCGCACGTTCGAGTCGCCGCGCAGGAACCAGAGCAGCTCGTAGGCGATCGACTTGAAGTGCACGCGCTTCGTCGTGATGAGCGGGAAGCCCTGGGCGAGGTCGAACCGGATCTGGCGGCCGAACACGCTGGTCGTGCCTGTGCCGGTGCGATCGTCCTTGTGGGTTCCGTTCGCGAGGACGTCGCGGAGCAGATCTTCGTACGGCGTGGGAACGGTCATGACAGACACGATACCGGCGGGGCACCGACACCGGCCCGTCATCGAGCGACACATCCGCCCCTCTCCCCCGGAGCCCGCCGTACCCTCGGAGGATGACCCCGCTCGCTGCTCTCGCCGCCGTCGGCGTGCTCGTCGTCCTCGCCCTGGTGGCGGGGCTGGTGTGGCGCGCGCGGGACGGCCGCCGCCGCACGGGCCGTGGCGAGACGGTGGATGCCGCGGATGCCGGAGGGCTGGGATCGCGCGCCACTCTCGTGCAGTTCAGCACCGAGATGTGCGCACGGTGCCCGCAGGTGCGCCGGATGCTGGGGCAGGTCGCCGCCGGCCACGACGGCGTGCTGCACGCCGATGTGGATCTGACCCACCGCACCGACCTGGCGACGAAGTACCGGGTGCTGCAGACCCCGACTACGTTCCTGGTGGACGGGGACGGCACCGTGCGCGCGCGTTTCAACGGCGTCCCCCTTCGCGCCGACGTCGAAGAAGCCCTGGGCTCGCTGCCCGCACTGCAGGAGGCATGATGAGCACCCCGACCGGAATCGATCCCCGAGGGCCGCGGTTCGCGGCATCCATCACGGCCGTGCTGTTGCTGATCGCCGTACTGCTGGGGCTCACCGGGCTGTCGACGCAGCAGTCACAGGTCGCATCATTCGGCTGGTTCGCATATCAGCCGCTCGTCTCGGACCCTTCATGGGCGATCACGGCCGCGCCGTTGTCGGCGCGCATCCTCGACCCCGCATTCCTGCTCCTCCTCGTCATCGCGCTGCTCTTCCTCTGGGGCGTGCTCTCGCCGCGCACCCAGCCATGGAGTGTCCTGTTCCGCAGGTTCGTGCAGCCGCGGCTCTCACCGCCGACCGAGCTCGAGGACCCTCGCCCGCCGCGCTTCGCGCAGGGTGTCGGCCTCTTCGTGGTCGGAGTCGGTCTCCTGCTGCATCTTCTCGGGGTGCCCTGGGCGCTGCCGATCGCGGCCGCCGCGGCGTTCATCGCGGCCTTCCTGAACGCGGTGTTCGGATTCTGCCTCGGCTGCGAGCTGTACCTGCTGCTGCGGCGCGCCGGCATCCTGCGCGACGCGACCGCCTGACCCACCCACGGCGGCCCCGCGCTGGGTAGGCTGGCACGATCGACCCCCGACTCACAGGAGGAACCATGCCCGTCACCAGTGAAGCTGCCAGCACCTGGACCGGATCGCTCATCGAGGGGTCGGGCACGGTCGCCTTCTCCTCTTCGAACCTCGGCACCTTCCCGATCGACTGGAAGGCCCGCAGCGAGGGGTCCGACACGACCACCACGCCCGAAGAGCTCATCGCCGCCGCGCACGCGTCGTGCTTCAGCATGGCGCTCTCGAACGCCCTGGCCGAGAACGGCACGCCGCCGGAGCGCGTGAACACGACCGCATCCGTCACGTTCAAGCCCGGCACCGGCATCACCGGCAGCCACCTGAACGTGAACGCGACCGTCCCGGGGCTCACCCCCGAGCAGTTCCAGCAGTTCGCCGAGGGCGCCAAGGCCGGATGCCCGGTCTCGCAGGCCCTCGCCGGCATCGAGATCACCCTCGAGGCCGCGCTCGCCTGAGTGCTCTGACACGCACAACGCCCCCGTCGCCGACGGGGGCGTTGTGCTTTCACCGAGTGGGCGTGCTCAGCGTCGGATCTGACCCGCAACGCGCCAGGAAGCGTCACCGACTCGCTGGTCAGCGACGTGCGGCATCCGACGTCGGGACCGGCCGGCTCAGGGCGCGGTCTTCGCGATCCGGATCGCCTCGCGGATGCTGGCCCTGGCGTCCTTGCGGCGCCCGGCCGCGTCCTGCACCACACCGAGCCGGTAACGGGCGCGCCAGTCCTGGGGCGCAGCATCCGCCGCATCCGCGTACCTGGTCACGAGCGGTTCGATGTCGTCCTTCATCAGCCGCCCGCTGGGCGTGAGCTGCTCCGGCGCCTCCGGCATCCCGCCCTCGCCGTCGAGCAGCCGGCCGAGCCGGTCCGCGGCGAGGCCGAAGGCCAGCTCGCGGTACATCGCCCAGGCGCCGATCGGCGCGATCACGATCAGTGCGACGCCCATGGCGATCCCCGCGCCCGTTCCGCTGCGCAGGAACAGCACCGCGATCCAGACGACGGCAACGATGTACAGCAGCAGCGCGGCGGACATGACGGCGACGCCGATGCGAGAGGTCATGCATCAATCCTATGAGCGGGCGGGACCGGCCCCCGCCCGCTGACAGCGGGTGACAGCGGCGGACAGCGCCGCGACAGCGGGCCGACAGCGGGCGGGCGGATGCTCGTCGCATGACGAATTCCACCTCAGAATGGGCCATCGCGGCCGACGGACTCGTGAAGGTGTTCGGTGAGAACCGCGCAGTCGACGGCGTCGACCTGCGCGTGCCCGCCGGCACCGTCTACGGAGTCCTCGGCCCGAACGGCGCCGGCAAGACCACCACCATCAACATGCTCGCGACACTGATGCGCCCGGACGGCGGCGGCGCCCGCGTCTTCGGCCACGACGTCGTGCGCGAGCCGCACGTCGTCCGCCAGCTCATCGGCGTGACCGGCCAGTTCGCCTCGGTCGACGAGACCCTGTCGGCGAACGAGAATCTCATGATCTTCTCGAGGCTGCTCGGGCTGACACGTGCGGAGGCGCGCGCCAAGTCCGCGGATCTGCTCGACCGGTTCGGGCTCACCGAGGCGGCGCGCCGCCCACTCGCCCAGTTCTCCGGCGGTATGCGCCGTCGCCTCGACCTGGCGGCGTCGCTGATCGCCCAGCCCCCGCTGATCTTCCTCGACGAGCCGACCACCGGGCTCGACCCGCGCACCCGCGGCCAGATGTGGGACACCATCCGCGAACTGGTGCGCACCGGCTCCACGGTCATGCTGACCACTCAGTACCTCGACGAGGCCGACCAGCTGGCCGACCGCATCGCCGTGATCGACCGGGGCCGCGTCGTGGCGGAGGGCACCCCCGACGATCTCAAGGCCTCCGTCGGCGCATCCTCTCTGCAGTTGCGGCTCAGCGAGCCGGCTGACGCCGAGGACGCACTGCGCGCGATCGAGCGGGTGCTCGGCGTGCAGGGTGTGCTCTCCCCCGAAGCCGCGCGCATCACCGCGCCCATGACCGACGCCGATCGGGTCGCGGATCTGCTCATCGTCCTGCGCGAGGCCGGCATCGGCCTCAGCGAGATGAGCGTGCAGAAGCCGACCCTCGACGAGGTCTTCCTCACCATCACCGGTCACTCCGCCGAGGACGAGACCGACGCTCCCGCGGCCACGGCCGCCTCACAGAAGGAGGAGGTGCGCGCATGAGCGCTCTCGCCCCCGCGGCCACCCGCATCATCCCCGCATCCGAACGAAATCTGAAGAACCACGCAGGTCTCGGACTCGCGCTGCGCAACACCCTCACGATGGCAGGGCGCGGCCTCATCAAGATCCGGCGCACACCGGAGCAGCTGATGGATGTCACGCTGCAGCCGATCCTGTTCACTCTGATGTTCACGTACATCTTCGGCGGGGCGATCTCGGGCGACGTGCAGTCGTACCTGCCCGTGATCATCCCCGGCATCCTGGTGCAGACCGTGATCACCACTTCGGTCGTCACGGGCGTGCAGCTGCGGGAGGACATGGACAAGGGCGTGTTCGACCGCTTCCGGTCGCTGCCGATCGCCCGCATCGCGCCGCTCTCGGGCGCGCTGCTCGCCGACACCGTCCGCTACGCGATCGCCACGGTGCTCACGTTCTCCATGGGCGCGCTGATGGGCTTCCGCCCGGGCGGCGGGCTCGGGTCCGTGGTCGCTGCCGGCCTGCTGGTCGTCGTCTGCTCGTGGGCGGTGAGCTGGATCTTCGCGTTCTTCGGGGTGATCGCCCGCACCGCCTCGAGCGTTCAGGGCATCTCGATGATCATCCTGTTCCCCCTGACGTTCCTCTCGAACGCCTTCGTCCCGGTCGACACGATGCCCGACTGGATGCAGTGGTTCGTCAACGTGAACCCCGTCTCGCACCTGGTCACCGCCGTCCGTGATCTCACGTCGACCGGCGCCTTCGGCGTGGATGCGTGGATCTCTCTGCTCGGCGCGGCCGTGATCGTCGCGATCTTCGCGCCGCTCACCGTGCGGGCCTACATGCGCAAGGCCTGACCTTCAGGCGGAAGGGGCGTCCGCCGTCGGCGGGCGTCCCTTCTCCGCACCCGCTTCAGCGGCCGCTGAGCACCGCCAGGCCGCGCTCGACCCGCTGCTCCGGAGCAAGCGCGCCGGCCTCGGCGCGAACCCTCGACACGATGTCGGCGCCTGCGATCCGCTCGGCATCCGCGAGGTGCTCGGTGAGGTCGAGCGTCGGCATGTTCTGCCGACCGCCCAGGACCTCCGCGAGCGCGACCGCCTCGACACCGCGCGCGACCTGCCCGGGGCTGCGGAGCGCCCAGGCCGACCAACCCATAAGTGCGGTGCCGAGCACCGGACGATCCACCCCCTCACGGCGCTGCCGACAGGCGGCGATCGTCCTCGTGCGCAGCCTGCGTTCCCAGACCGCGACCTCGTCGGCGGGCAACCCCAGTGAGCGCACGGCTGCCGCGAGGTAGCCCGACATCGCCATGAGGTACCACGGCGAACGCCGGGTCGTCGGTTCTGCGAACGCACGCATCGCGGCGGCGAAATACTCGGATGCCTTGCCGAGATCGCCGTCCAGCAGGGCGGCCTCGGCAAGACCGTAGACGCCGATGGAGGTGAGCTCCAGGCCGTCCTGACTCAGCCCGCCCTCGTCTACCAGCCGTTGGAAGAGAGGCCTTGCCTCCGCCGTGCGTCGCAGGCAGAGCAGCGCGCCGCCGCGCACCCATTCCTGCTGACTGAGCTGATCCTGCGCGTCGTACTCCCGGAACACCTCGGCCGCGCGGTCCAGCCAGACCAGCGCGTCCTCGGCATCCCCGCTCTGCGCCGCCAGTTGTGCGGCGAGGTCTGCGGCCATGCCCTCGGCCCAGCGCTCGCCGATCCGCCGCGCACGCTCCCAAGCGCTGCGAGCCGCACGCATCGCCGCTTCCGGCTCACCGTCGTTCTCCGCGGCCTGAGACAGGAGGATGTCGGCAGCCAGTTGCGCTCGAGGATCCGTCTCACCCGCGGTGATGTCCGCGGCGCCGGCAGTTCCGCCCCGGGCCGCCACCTCCAGAGCCTCGGCCAGCAGCCGCCAGGCCGGGGCGAGTCGGTCACCGGCCGCGTCTCTGCGCAGACGCAGCAGCGCCAGACCTCGGCCCGCGCTCGGGTCACCGCTGATCATGCACCCGAGCACGCCCATCGCCAGGGCGATGACGACGAGGTCGCTGCCGATGCTGTCGCGCGCCCCCGCGGCCGCGCCGACCATCCGCGGGGCGTAGCCGATGAACTCCGTGAACGAGCCGCGGATGAACCATGACTGGCCGAGCACGGTGAACAGCACGACCGCATCGGCGTCACGGTCTTCGGCGAGGAGATGCCGCAGGACATGCACCAGGTTGTCGTGCTCCCGGCTGACCGACAGATGCTCGGCCGCGGTCAGCCCCGCCGGAAACCGCCTGCTCCCCTCGCCCTGGGCCACGGCGAACGACGTCGCCCAGCTGATGACGGCCTCCCACGCCACGCCCTCGCTTCCGGCTTCCTGGAGTCGCCTCTGGCCGAACTCGCGCACGGTCTCCAGCATCCGGAAACGCACCTCGGCTCCTTCGGGACTCTCGATCACGCCGAGAAGAGAGTGCGAGACCAGCATGTCGAGCACGTCGTCGGCAGGCTCGCCGAGCACCGCCTCGGCGATCGAGGCGGAGAATCCGCCGGGCAGAACCGAGAGCAGAGAGAGCGCGCGCTGGGCTTCGGGCGCGAGCAGATCCCAGCTCCACTCGATCACGGCCTGCAGGGTGCGATGCCGTTCCGGCGCCGTTCTGTCGCCGGTCGTCAGCAGCGCGAAGCGGTTCTCGAGTCGCCGTTCGATCTGCTCCGGCGTCATCGTGCGCACCCGGGCGGCGGCGAGCTCGATGGCCAGCGGCAGTCCGTCGAGGTGGCGGCACAGCCGCGCGACCGTCTCGAGGTCGAGCGTCGCTCCGGGGCGGGCGGCACGCGCCCTCTCGATGAAGAGCCGGACAGCAGGAGCCTCGGGATCGGCGGCGATCGTCAACGGCTCGAGCGGCAGCACCCGCTCGGCGGTGATCGCCAGCGGAGTGCGGCTCGTCGTGACGATCCGCAGCGTCGGCACGGCCGCCAGCAGCTCTGCCGCGCACTGGGCGGCGCCGTCGACGACCTGTTCGCAGTTGTCCAGGACGAGCAGCGTGCGCCGCTCCCCGAGCATCGCGATCACGCGCGCCATCAGATCGGGTCGCGGCACCGCATCGTTCAGCCGGCGACCCGGCGTGATCTCGCTGATGCCGAGGGCAGCGGCGACGGCGATCGGCACCCCCGCATCCTCGCGCACGCCGGCGAGCGGAACGACGACGACCGCCGGCGCATCGGCGTCGAGGGCGATCGCCTGCGCCAGGCGTGTCTTACCCAGGCCTCCGGCGCCGAGGATCGTCAGCAGTCGTGTGCGCGCCAGCAGAGCCTTAGCCTCGCGAAGGGCGTCGTCCCGGCCGATCAGCTCGTTCGGCGCGGCCTGGACGCCGATGCGCATCCGCGGCCCTGGCTGATCCGACGACTGAAGCAGCCGCGCATTGAGCTCGACGGCTGCGGGCGACGGCGAGGTGCCGAGCTCGTCCCGCAGCCGGGTGCGCAGAGCGGCGAAGAGCGAAAGAGCCTCGGGGGTCCGGCCTGCGCGCGCCAGCGACTCCATCAGCGCAACGTGGACGCGGTCGTCGAAAGGACGCTCGTCGGCCAGGACGGTCAGCAGCGCGATGGCCTCGGAATCTCGGCCGGCGTCGGCGTACGCGGTGGCGAGGCCGGAGCGGATCGTGTCGATCAGTGCGGCCGCGGTGCGGGCCAGCTCGCCGGCCACGGGCGCGTCGCCGAGATCGAGCCCTGGCTCGCCGTGCCACAGCGCGACCGCAGATTCGAGCAGATCGATCCGCTGCGACGCCCCGACCGCCCGGTCCGCGGCCGCCGACACGACTTCCCGGGCGCGCTGCAGATCGGTCGCATCAGTGCCCAGGGCATAGCCGCCCGGAGCGCTGCGCACGAGATCCGCGCCGCCGGCCGCCCGCGCTCTCGAGACGAGCGTCTGCAGCGCCGCCTTCGGATTCTGCGGCTGCTCCTCTCCCCAGATGTCGTCGGCGAGGGCCGCGACGGAGCGGACCGAGCCGCTGCCGGTGAGGGTCAGCGCCACCAGAAGAGCGCGCATGGCGACGCCACCCGCATCGCGACCGGCGAGCTGGACGGGGCCGAGCACGCCGACCCGGAAAGTCATGCGTTCGGGCGCAGGCCGAGGTCGATGATGTTCTCCAGGCCGACGACGACACCGCGCGCATCGCGCGCGTAGGGCAGCGCGAGACGGATGCCGGGCGCGTAGGCGGACGCGGAGTCGACGGTGTCATGGATGATGGTCAGCGACTCCCCCGCACCCGACAGGATGACCTCCTGCTTCGCGATGACGCCGGGGCGGCGCAGCGAGTGCACCGGCACACCGGCCACCCGCTGTCCGCGGGCGCGCTGATCGGCGTGGGGCGCGGAGACCGGGCCCTGCCCCGCGCGCGCATCGGCCATCAGCTCCGCGGTGCGCACCGCGGTGCCGCTGGGCGAGTCGATCTTGGTGTCGCGGTGCGCCTCGATGATCTCGGCCGAGGCGAAGAACGGCGCGGCCGCCGCGGCCAGCGCAGAGCCGAGAGCCGAGCCCAGCGAGAAGTTCGGGATGAATACGACGCCGGTGCCCGCGGCATCCACCAGCGGCCGGACGAGAGCGATCCGCTCCTGCGACCATCCGGAGGTGCCGACGAGCACGTTGATGCCGTGCTCGATCGAGGCGCGGACGACCTCGATGCTGACCGACGGGGTCGACGCATCGACGACGAGATCGGCGCCGTCGAGCTCGGAAAGGTCGCTGGACGAGCCCAGCACCCGCCTAACCTCGAAGCCGTCGAGCTCGTCGATCACCGCGCGGATGATGCCGCCGAGCTTGCCGGATCCACCAACGAGGGCAACCTGTGTGGTCATGATTCCAGTTTAGGTATATGACTGCGGTCACGGCTCTGAACCTGCCGTGACCAGCGATAACGTTGCTCCATGGTGACTTTCCGTGCCGTCCCTGCCACAGACCCCTCGGCCGTCGCCGTGCTCACCGACTACTTCGCGATGCGGGCCGCCGCGTTTCCCGGCGAGTACCGCCCGGCGTTCCCTGGTCAGGATGCCTTCCGAGAGCCCGGCGGGGTCTTCCTGCTCGCGCTGGACGACCACGGCGCCGTACTCGGATGCGGCGCCGTCAGACGCCTCGCCGACGGCGACTCCGGCCCGCGCTTCGAGATCAAGCACCTGTTCGTGCAGCCCGCGGAGCGCGGCGCAGGCACCGGTCGCGCGATCCTCGAGGAGCTCGAGCGCCGGGCGGCGAGCTGGGGAGCGACCGAGTTGGTACTCGACACCCACCACACCCTCGAGGCGGCGGGCGGCCTGTACGCCCGCAGCGGGTACGAGCAGATCGAGCCGTACAACGAGAACCCGAACGCGACGCGCTGGTACGGCAAAGCCGTTTCCTGACCCGGCTACCATCGTCCGGTGAGCAGATTCTCCGTCATCCCGGCGTCCTATGTCTTCCTGCGCAGTGACGCGGGCGTGTTGCTGCAGCTGCGGCATAACACCGGATACATGGACGGGATGTGGAGCGCGGGCGCGGCCGGTCACATCGAGCTCGGTGAGACCGCCACCGGTGCGGCCGCGCGCGAGGTCGCCGAGGAGCTCGGCGTCACCGTCGCCCAGGATGATTTCGCCCCTGTCTGCGTGCTCCAGCGCACCGACGGCACCGACGACCCGATCGAGCAGCGGGTCGAGTGGTTCTTCACCGCCGACGTCTGGACGGGCGAGCCCGTGATCCAGGAGTCCGAGAAGTGCGCCGAGCTCCGGTGGTTCGCCCTCGACGCACTGCCCCAGAACATACCCCCGCACGAGCGGCACGCACTGGACTGGTTGCGAGAGCACGCCGAGATCGGCATTCTCGCACTCGGATTCGAGACCGATCAGACCGAGGCGTAGTCGGGCAGGCCGGTGCGCAGCTCCATCGGCAGGTGACCGAGGTCGTTGTGCGTGAGCAGCGACCACGGCCGGCCCTGCTTCTGAGCGATCACCGTCAACCCGCAGTGCGCCTGATTCAGCGTCATCCAGCGCCACTCCGGTGCGCCGAGCACCTCGCGCACGAACCACGAGATCACGAAGTTGTGCGTGATCAGCACCTCGTGGACCTCGCCGTTCTTGCGCATGAGGAACTCGTTCACAGCATCCGACATCTGCGCCTTGCCGGCCTCGACCTCGGCATCCGTGACCGAGCCGAAGAACGGCTCGAACACGGCAGGGGTCTCTTCCGTCATCCCCGTCGGGACGCAGTCGAATAGCAGCGCGGAGGGCTCGGGATCAACCGACGGCAGCCGCGCGGCGACCGCTCGCGCGGTCTCTGCGGCACGCAGGAGAGGCGAGTGCCAGACCGCGTCGAGCGGCAGCCCGGACAGACGATCTGCGATCAGCTCTGCCTGTCGCTGACCTCGCGGCGAGAGGGGTCCGTCGTCGACGCCGTGCTCGGCGTCCTGATGTTCACCGTGTCTGACCAGATAGATGTAATGCGTCACAACCCGCTCGCTTCATGCCCCCTCATCGGGGCACCACCAGCCTATGCCACCCCGCCGACCCCGGACTCCGGACTGAGTCAGCTCGCCGCTCGAGTGAGGTCGGAGATCTGCGCGCGCGACAGCGTCACGCCGGCGCCCTGCATCAGCTCGTCCACCTGCTCGGCCGCGAACGTGTTCACGATCGGCGCGGCGATCGTGCGCTGGGCGAGCAGCCAGGCGATCGACACCGCCGCGACCGGCACGCCGAGCTCCTGCGCCACCAGGTCGAGGGCGCGCAGGATCTTGATGCCGCGCCGGTTCAGGTGGGAGCGGAGCTGCTCGCCACGCACGCCCGTCGCCGACTGCTTGCTGCGGTGCCGCCCCGACAGGAACCCGTGCTCGAGTGCGTGCGATGGGGTGACTGCCAGGTTCTGCGCGCCTGCCACGAGCCGCAGGTCGCCCTCGAAGGGCTCGCGCCGCACGAGATTGTACGGCTCGTCGATGACGTCGATCCGCGGATAGCCGGCGGATGCCAGGATGCGGCCCTCCACCAGGCGCTCGGCGGCGAACCGGAAGGCTCCCACCGATCCGATCTTGCCCGTCTCGCGCAGCCACTCCACCGTGGCGAGGGTGTCCTCGAGGTTGGTGGTCTGGTCGAGGGTGCCGTCCAGATACAGGACATCGATGTGCTCGGTGCCGAGTCGGCCGAGGGATGCCTCGACCGCACGGACCAGGTTGACCGAACCGAGACCGGGATTGTCGGGGTGCGCGCCGACGCGCGCTCCGAGCACGATACGATCGCGCACGCCGCGCGACGACAGCCACTGCCCCACGATGTGCTCGCTGCGACCGCCGGAGTAGCCGTCGGCCGTGTGCACGGCGTTGCCGCCGAACTCGAGGTACCGGTCGAGGATCGCATGGCTGGTGTCGCGGTCGACGTTCCAGCCGAACTCGGCGGCGCCGAGCATGAGCGGGAAGGTGTGCAGTCCCGTCTCCCCCAGTTCGACCCGGATGCTCTCGCCGACACCGGGGCCGACAACGGGGATCGGGGCGGAGGGATGCTCATCGATCCGCTGCGGGGCGCGCTCGGCTTCGGCTGATGTGCCGACGCTGAAAAGACGCATACTCTAAACCCCCGCGGATCCTGCGACCCGTTCGTTTTCAGCACCCCCCGGTGCGTACTTCGAGGGTAAGCGACGATTTCCGCGGCTCCTGCTGATTTCCTGGGAACGGGCGAAATGATGCCGTAACGGTTTGGTCACATCAGATACGACCGAGGTCCGGCCCCGCAAGCGGGACCGGACCTCGTCAGCGGATGCCGGGGCTCAGCCCTCGACGACCTCTTCGACCTTCTCGTCGGCCGCGGCCTCCTCCTCGAGCACGGGCTCGAGGGACAGCTTGCCGCGGTCATCGATCTTGGTGATGCGGACCAGCAGCTTCTGGCCGACCGAGAGCACGTCGTCGACGTTCTCGACGCGCTTGCCACCGGCGAGCTTGCGCACCTCGGTGACGTGCAGCAGGCCGTCCTTGCCGGGCAGCAGCGAGATGAAGGCGCCGAAGGTGGCGATCTTCACGACGGTGCCGAGGAACTGCTCGCCGACCTCCGGGTTGGTGGGGTTGGCGATCGCGTTCACCTGGGCACGAGCAGCCTCGGCCGACGGGCCGTCGGTCGCGCCGATGTAGACGGTGCCGTCCTCCTCGATGGAGATCTGCGCGCCGGTCTCGTCCTGGATCGCGTTGATCGTCTTGCCCTTGGGGCCGATCAGCTCACCGATCTTGTCGACCGGGATCTGCACGCTGATGACGCGCGGCGCGGTCGGCGCCATCTCGTCGGGAGCGTCGATCGCAGCGTTCAGGACGCCGAGGATCGTGAGGCGAGCCTCCTTGGCCTGGGTCAGCGCGCCGGCCAGGACCTCGGACGGGATGCCGTCGAGCTTGGTGTCGAGCTGGATCGCCGTGACGAACTCGCTGGTGCCGGCGACCTTGAAGTCCATGTCGCCGAGCGCGTCCTCCGCACCCAGGATGTCGGTCAGCGCCGCGTAGCGGGTCTGACCGTCGACCTCGTCGGAGACCAGGCCCATGGCGATGCCGGCAACGGGTGCGCGCAGCGGCACACCGGCGTTCAGCAGCGACAGGGTCGAGGCGCAGACCGAGCCCATCGAGGTGGAGCCGTTCGACCCGAGGGCCTCGGAGACCTGACGGATCGCGTAGGGGAACTCCTCGCGGGTGGGCAGCACCGGCACGAGCGCGCGCTCGGCGAGGAAGCCGTGCCCGATCTCGCGACGCTTCGGCGACCCGACGCGGCCGGTCTCACCGGTCGAGTAGGGCGGGAAGTTGTAGTGGTGCATGTAGCGCTTGCTGGTCGTGGGCGACAGCGAGTCGATCTGCTGCTCCATCTTCAGCATGTTCAGCGTGGTGACGCCCATGATCTGGGTCTCACCGCGCTGGAAGATCGCCGAGCCGTGCACGCGCGGGATGACCTGCACCTCGGCGTCGAGCGGACGGATGTCGGCGAGGCCACGACCGTCGATGCGGATGTTCTCGCTGAGGATGCGTCCACGGACGATCTTCTTGGTGACGGCCTTGTAGGCGGCCGAGAACTCCAGGGTCGCGACCGCCTGCAGCTCGCCCGCCTCGACGGCGGCGACCAGCTCGGCGTGGACGCGCTCCTTGATCGCATCGTCAGCGGTCTGACGCTCGATCTTGTCGGCGATCTGGTAGACGCCGACGAGCTCGTCGTAGGCGCGCTTCGCGACGAAGTCGTAGGTCTCCTGCGAGTAGGGCAGGAACACCGGGTAGACGCCCGGCTCCTTCGACGAGTGCGCGGCCAGCTCGGCCTGGGCCTTCACCAGCTGTGCGATGAACGGCTTCGAGGCCTCGAGGCCCTGGGCCACGATCTCCTCGTTCGGCTTGGTGGCGCCGGCCTTGATCAGGTTCCAGCTGCCCTCGGTCGCCTCGGCCTCGACCATCATGATCGCGACGTCCTCGGTGCCATCGGCCTTCGTCACGACGCGACCGGCGACGATCAGGTCGAACACGGCCTCGCTGACCTGCTCGGCGGTCGGGAACGCGACCCACTGGTCGGCGTGCTCGCCGTGGCCGGGGATGAACGCGAGGCGCACACCGGCGACGGGGCCCGAGAACGGCAGACCCGAGATCTGGGTCGACGCGGACGCCGCGTTGATCGCGAGCGCGTCGTAGAACTCACCCGGCGCGATCGAGAGCACCGTGATGACGATCTGGACCTCGTTGCGCAGACCGTCGACGAACGACGGACGCAGCGGGCGGTCGATCAGACGGCAGACCAGGATCGCCTCGGTCGAGGGGCGGCCCTCGCGACGGAAGAACGAGCCGGGGATCTTGCCCGCAGCATAGGAGCGCTCCTCGACGTCGACCGTCAGCGGGAAGAAGTCGAAGCCCTCCCGCGGGTGCTTGCCCGCGCTGGTGGCCGAGAGAAGCATGGTCTCGCCGTCGAGGTAGGCGGCGACTGCGCCCTGAGCCTGCTGCGCGAGGCGGCCGGTCTCGAAGCGGATGGTACGGGTGCCGAAGCGGCCGTTGTCGAGAACGGCCTCGGTGGCGGTGATTTCAGGACCTTCCAAGAGGTCTCTCCTTCTTTGTTTAGACTCGCACGCCCGTCTGGCATGCGAGGACTCACGAAGGAGCGGATGCGGAAAGTCTCGGCGCGCGGGAGAACCCGCGGTTCTCGCCTGCGCTGGTCACCAGTAGAAGACCACCCGACACGCCGCCGGGGAACCCACCACAGGAGACCAGCTTCTCAGCCGACCGCTCCGTGCCTGTATGCAGTTTGAATGGATGCCACAGGCAACCGCATCGAGTCTAGCAGTGCAGCCCGCGGATCACGCCTCCGGCACGTACTCTCCGACGCGGATCCGGCCTCTGCCGATGAACACGTAGTGCGAGCGACGGCACCGACTCGACCTCGCACTCGCCGTGCAGACCGACCGGCCGTCGCTGTGGGTCGTGATCGCCATCGCCGCGGGCAGCGCACTGATGGGCGACGTCGGCTGCTATCTGATCGGACGCACCGTCGGCACCGAGCGGTGGCGGTGGATGCGTCACCCGCGAGTGCGCGCCGCCGTGGGAAGCGCCCGTCGACGGCTGGATCGCGGTACCGCGACCGTGCTGTTCACGGCGCGATTCATCCCTTTCGCCCGTCTGGCCGTGAATCTCGTCGCGGGCGCGGCGCACACTCCACCGGCCCGATACCTGGCTCTGGCGGCCGTCGCCGCAACGGGCTGGGCGGCCTACCAGGCGGCTCTGGGCGCGGCGATCGCACTCGTGCTCCCGGGCGGCCCCGTCGTGACCGTGCTCGTCTCCGCCGGAGCCGCAGTCTGTATCGGCCTGCTCATCGACGCCGCGGTCTCCCGCGCACGCCTTTCCTCACGATCACGCCGTTGATCCGCCCTGCGGGCTAGGCTGGCGCCATGAGTACCGAAGGCAAAGACGCCGCGTCCGAAGAGATGAAGCGCAAGTTCAGAGAGGCGCTCGACAAGAAGAATGCGCACAACCGCTCGGGGCAGGCACACCTCGACGGCGATTCCGCCGTGCACGCCACCGCTGCTCCGCAGATGAAGCGCGAGTTCCGCCGCAAGAGCGGCTGAGCAGAACATCAGCACAGGAGCACGCTCATGACAGACAAGAAGCCCCAGGGGCCCGACGAGGAGAAGGACACCCTTCGCGACGACGAGGCCTTCGAGACGGCGCAGACCGAGGCCGAGCAGCAGCTCGAGATCCGTCGCGGCCTCGGCACCGAGGCGTTCGAGGGCGGCATCGAGGGCTGAACCCTTTCGCCGGCGTGCTGCGGGTCAGCGGATCCGCAGCGCCGCCGGCACTCGAAGCGCGACCGTCCCCACCGAGAGCACGAGCAGCACCGCCGCCCAGAACGTCACCGGCGCGACACCGAAGGTCTGGGCGAATACACCCAGCAGCAGAGAACCGATCGGGATCATCCCGATCGCGAGCTCCTGCAGACCGAGCACGCGCCCGTGCAGCGGCTTGTCGGTGACGATCAGCAGCAGCGTCGTCTGCAGCACACCGAAGGCGGCGCTGGCGAAACCTGCCACTGCCAGCACCACGAATCCGGCCGGCGCCGAGGTGAGCAGCGCGAAGACCGCCCACAGCGCACCCCAGACCATGGTGCCGAACACGAACAGCGCGCCCTTGTTGCGGAAGTCGCCGAGCGAGGCGATCACCACCGACCCGACCAGTCCGCCGATGCCCGCACAGGAGAGCATGACCCCCAGCCCGTCGGCATCCAGGCCGAAGCGCTGATCGGCGAACACCGGCATGAAGGACTGGTAGATCGGCCACAGGAACGTGTTGGCGACCACGGTCACCATGAGCACGCCCACGGCGAGCCTGTTGCGAGCGATCACGCGGAAGCCGTTCACCAGCATCCGCAGCACCGGCTCGGGCTCGGCGTGCGCGACGTGCGGGACCCGACGCAGTGGAACGAGCAGTGCGAAGGAGATGGCGTACCAGGCGGTCGACACCCACAGCGCAGCCGGGGCACCCAGCCCCGCGATCATCGCGCCGCCGATCGCAGGGCCGACTACCTGCGTCATGTTCATCGCCAGCGAGTTCAACGCGTTGGCGTTGGACAGGTTCGCGGGACCGACCAGCTCGAGCGCCAACGAGGCGCGCGCGGTCTGCGACGGCGACTGCGCCAGGCCGATGGCCAGTCCCCCGGCCACCAGGACCCAATAGGACAGCAGTCCGGCGGATGCGAGGAACGAGACGACGGCGATCGACACCGTCGCCCAGCCGCAGGCCAGCAGCAGCAGGCGCACCTTGTCGAACCGGTCGGTGAGCGCGCCGGCGATCGGGCCCAGCAGCAGCGGGGCGAGCCGCACGGCGGTGAACAGGGCGACGAGGAACTCCGAGCCGGTCATCTCGAACGCCATCCAGCCCAGCACGAGCGTCTGTGTCCAGACCCCGCCGAAGAAGAACAGATTCGAGGTCCACAGCAGCTGGAAGTCGCGATTGCCGCGAAGCGAAGAGACCGCCGTGCCGAAGCCGATCCGCTGGGTGGGGCGGGTGTCGGCTTCGGTCACGACGGTCTCCTTCAGTCAGTCCAGACTGAATGGTATACCATTCTGGATCACTCCCCGGCGAGGCCTCCGAGCAGGTGCCCGAAGGAACGCCCCTTTCCGAGGTAGGTCTCCGGATCGAACGGATCGGCATCCGAGGCCGGCTCGCGGCGGGCGACGGCTTCGGCGAGCTCACGCGCGCCGCGCTCGACCCGGGAACTGAGCGGCGCCACGTCGTCGGCGTTCGCACCCCAGTCGCTGGATGCCGCGAAGACACCCGTGGAGACGGGCTCCGCGTGCAGGTAGGTGAACAGCGGCCGGATGGCGTAGTCCACCGCGAGCGAGTGCCGCGCGGTGCCGGCGTTCGCGCCGATCAGCACCGGCTTGCCGGTGAGCGCATCGGGGTCGAGCACGTCGATGAACGACTTGAACAGCCCGGAGTAGCTCGTCGAGAAGATCGGCGTCACCGCGATCAGCGCGTCCGCCGAGACGACGGTGTTGATCGCGGTCTCGAGTGCCGGCGGCGCGAAGCCGGTCAACAGGTTGTTCGTGATGTCGTGCGCCAGGTCGCGCAGTTCGATCACGTCGACCGTCACCGGGATGTCCTGCTCGCGCAGGACCTTCACGGTCTCGGCGGCCAGCCGGTCGGCCAGCATCCGCGTCGAGGACGGGTTCGACAGTCCGGCCGAGATCACGGCGATCCTACGCTCGGTCATCTCAGGCTCCCTTCGTGGCCGCGGCGCCGAACGCCGAGCCGGCAGGGACGGCTCCGCCGTCCTGATAGGGCGATCCGGCGGTGAGGTTGTCGCCGCGGTTCGCACCGGGTCGCGCCTGCCGCGCGGGGCCGTCGCCGTATACCGCCTTGACACGGGCGGCGTGGGTCGGTGCATCCGGCACGTTCGCCGGACGATCCTTCGCGAGCTCCTTCCGGAGCACCGGGACCACTTCGCCGCCGAGCAGATCGATCTGCTCGAGCACGGTCTTCAGCGGCAGACCCGCGTGGTCCATGAGGAACAGCTGGCGCTGGTAGTCGCCGAACGTGTCGCGCATGCCGGCGTAGCGGTCGATGACCTGCTGCGGCGATCCGACGGTCAGCGGCGTCATCTCGGTGAAGTCCTCCATGGACGGGCCGTGTCCGTACACCGGGCCGTTGTCGAAGTACGGCCGGAACTCGTTCACGGCGTCCTGCGACTTCGGGCGGATGAACGCCTGCCCGCCGAGACCGACGATCGCGGTCTCGGGTGCGCCGTGCCCGTAGTGCGCCCAGCGCTGGCGGTACAGCTCGATGAGGCGCTGGTAGTGCTCCTTGGGCCAGAAGATGTTGTTCGCGAAGAAACCGTCCCCGTAGTACGCGGCCTGCTCGGCGATCTCGGGCGTGCGGATCGAGCCGTGCCAGACGAACGGCTTGATGCCATCGAGCGGGCGCGGGGTCGAGGTGAAGCCCTGCAGCGGGGTGCGGAACTTGCCCTCCCAGTCCACGACGTCCTTGGTCCACAGCTCGTTCAGCAGTGCGTAGTTCTCGATGGCGAGCGGCAGGCCCTGACGGATGTCCTGACCGAACCAGGGGTACACCGGCCCGGTGTTGCCGCGGCCCATCATCAGGTCCATGCGACCACCCGAGAGGTGCTGCAGCATCGCGTACTCCTCGGCGATGCGCACCGGGTCGTTCGTGGTGATCAGCGTCGTCGATGTCGAGACGATCAGGCGCTCTGTCTGCGCGGCGATGTACGCCAGCAGCGTGGTCGGGCTCGAGGAGAAGAACGGCGGGTTGTGGTGCTCGCCGATGGCGAAGACGTCGAGCCCCGCCTCCTCGGCGTGCTTGGCGATGGTGACCGCAGCCTGGATGCGCTCCGCCTCGCTCGGAGTGACGCCCGTGGTCGGGTCCTGCGTGATGTCGCTCACCGACATGAGGCCGAACTGCATACCGCTCTGTTCGTTCACGATTTCTCTCCAGATCGGGATGCCGTGGCATCCGTTGTTTATTCAAGTGAATGTATCTCGTACAACGCCCAGACCGCAAACATATTCCCGCAGGTAGCCTCGACAGATGAGCAGTGCCGCAGTACCCCCCGTTCGTGCCCGAAGAAGAGTCCCTTTCTGGGACAACGCCCGTTTCGCCTGCATCGTGCTGGTGGTCCTCGGACACGGCATCCAGCGGCTGATCTACGACTCCGACATCTCGTACGCCTTCTACCTGACGATCTACGCCTTCCACATGCCGGCGTTCGCGATCATCTCGGGCTACTTCTCGAAGGCCGCCAGCCCCACGCGGCGCCAGATGGCGCGGGTGATCACGGACATCCTCCTCCCCTATGTGATCTTCGAGGGCCTGTGGGCACTGACGAAGTGGCTGGTCGAGGGCCAGGCGGACCCGAACCTGACCCAGCCGTCGTGGACGCTGTGGTTCCTGCTCGCCCTCGGCATCTTCCGGCTGGTGCTGCCCTACCTGGCGCTGCTGCGCTGGCCGCTGCTGTGGGCGTTCGTGATCTCGATCGGTGTCGGATACATGACGAACGTGGACAGCACGTTCTCGTTGTCCCGCACCCTCGGCCTGATGTTCTTCTTCACCCTGGGGTGGTGGCTGCGCGAGCACGACATCGTGCGGCGCTTCCAGCTCATCGAGTTCCGCCCCTGGTGGCTGCGCGTCTGCGCGATCGCCGCGCTGGGCGCCTGGGCGTTCGTGTGCTGGCGCTGGCTGCCGTTCTGGGACGATGTCGACCTGCGCTTCTGGTTCTTCTACGACGACTCGTACGCCGGTCTCGCAGCCGACCAGTGGTGGGCCGGCGGCATCCGCATCGCGCTGATGGCGCTCGCCATCGTGCTGAGCGCGGCGTTCTTCGTGCTCATCCCCCGCCGCGCCACCTGGTGGACCCACTTCGGGCAGTACACGATGTACGTCTACCTGCTGCACTCCTTCGTGCTGTACCCGTTCCGGGAATCCGGCATCCTGCGCGGGCTCGACCCGACCTGGATCTGGCTGCCGCTGATCACCGTCGTCGCGGTCCTGATCGCGTTCGGGCTCTCGACCAGGCCGGTGCGGCGGGTGTTCCGCCCGCTCATCGAGCCGCGCCCGCGTTGGCTGTTCGCCGATCCGGCCCTGGTATCGGCGGAGGATCACCGCAGCGACCCCACTGGCTCGCGCCGGCGCCGCGAGTAGAGGCAGAAGCAGAAGGCGCCCGCCCCGGTCGGGGACGGGCGCCTTCTGCGATGGGGCAGATCAGGCGGCGGGCTCCTCGTGATCTGTGGGGGTGTGGATGATGTCGAAGTACACCTCGGTGTTCTCCGGGTCGGGGAACACGCGGTAGGTGAACTCCTCGTCGGTCAGCGTGACGATGTCGGAGTCGCGCTCGAACAGCACCTCGCCGGCGTCGTCCTTCGCGACGATGTGACGGGTCTTGCCGTCCTCGGTCACCGTCCAGTCGCCCTGCATCTTCGGGGAGTCGTCGAGGTTGTACATCGTGAACGACCCGCCGTCCTTGAAGTACGCCCAGCCGACGAAGTTCTTCACGTTCTCGTCGTCGAGGGCGACGTCGGCGCCCGCGGCGTCGGTCGCGCCGCTGGTCTCCCACGCGGTCGACGAGAGCACGTCCGACGGAGTCTGCGCGGCGACCTCCTCGGAAGCCGCGGAGCTGGATGCGGGGGCGCCGGCGGGCTCGGTCGGGGCTGCGGTGCAGCCGGCGAGCAGCCCCAGGGCGACGAACGCCGAGGCGGTCAGCATGATGGTCCTCATGGGCTTCTTGAGCGTCATGTCCATGTCCTTCTTTTCGTGATCGCAGCGGGCCGGACGAGATGTCACGACCTGTCGCATCCATCGTCATCGGGAACACCGGGACGGCTCATCGGCCGGCAGGGTGCGAAGCGATAGCCGATCGGATGATGCCCGACGCCCGCTCACCCTGCGAACCTGGACTGTCCCCGATCCCAGGAGAGACCCGATGAACCCCCGCTCCACCCGTCCCGACCGCCGCCGACCGGCCGCGAAGCTCGCCGGTCTCGCGGCCGGCCTGATCGCCGCCCTCTCCCTCGTCGGCCTGACCGCCTGCACGTCCGTCGCGTTGTCCGACTCCGCCACGTCCGACGACGCCACGGCGGCACTGTGGCAGGCGGTCGGCGACGGTGACGCCGCCGCGGTCCGTGAGGCGATCGACGACGGCGCCGACCTCGAATGGCGCGGTGACGGCGATGCCACTCCCCTGGTCGCCGCGACCAAGGAGGAGCAGACCGACATCGCGCTCATCCTGCTCGACGCCGGAGCGGACCCGAACGCGAAGGACGACATCGAGGACTCCGCGTTCCTGTACGCCGGCGCCGAGGGGCTGGACGAGATCCTGACCGCCGCCATCGAGCACGGCGCCGACGTGAAGAGCACCAATCGCTACGGAGGGACCGCGCTGATCCCGGCCGGCGAGCACGGCCGGGTGTCGACGACGAAGATCCTCATCGAGGCCGGCGTGCCGCTCGACCACGTGAACGATCTGGGCTGGACGGCGCTGCTCGAGGCTATCGTGCTCGGCGACGGGTCGGAAGACCATGTCGAGACGATCCGCCTGCTGCTCGAGGCAGGCGCCGACCCGAGCATCGCGGACGGCAACGGCGCGCTGCCTCGCGAGCTCGCCCAGCAGGCCGGCTACGACGAGATCGTCACCCTGATCGACGCGGCGTCCTGAGCCCGCCTGCGGGCTACGCGAACAGCGGAGCCCCCACGTAGGAGCCCGCTGCAGCTCCGGGCGGGATCGCCCACAGCCCGGAGCCGACGTGGCGGACGTACTCGTTCATCAGGTCGGTGGAGAGACTGCGCTGCAGAGTGATGAACTGCGCAGGATCCCGCTGGTACGACAGGAAGAACAGCCCGGCGTCGAGACGACCCAGCTCGTTGTTGCCGCCGACGTAGTTGAAGCCGCGGCGCAGGATGCGGGTGCCGCCGTTCGAGTCCGGATGCGCGAGCCGAACGTGGCTGCGCGCGTCGAGCCCTGAGAGCTTCGGCTCGGTGAACTCGGTGCCGCCGGACAGCGGCGCTCCCTCGCCCTTGTCGCGCCCGAACGTGCGCTCCTGCTCGGAGAGCCGCACCCGATCCCAGGTCTCGATGATCATCGCGATCTTCCGCGCGACGAGGTACGAGCCGCCGGCGAGCCAGGCCGGCTCGTCGGACGCCGCCACCCACACGCTCTTGTCGAGAGCGGCGGTGTCGTCGGCGAGGATGTTCGCCGTGCCGTCCTTGAACCCGAACAGGTTGCGCGGGGTCTGCTGGTCGGATGTGGTGCGTGACGTCTTCCCGTAGCCGAGCTGGGACCAGCGCAGCCGCGCCCGCCCGAAGGCGATCCGGCTCAGGTTGCGCACCGCGTGCACGGCGACCTGCGGGTCGTCCGCGCACACCTGGATGCACAGATCGCCGTCCGAGGACTCCGGCGCGAGGTCGTCGCCGAGGAACGCCGGCAGCCGCTCGAGCGCGGCGGGGCGCTGGTCCTGGATCCCGTACCGGTCCTCGCCGTCCTTCTCGAACAGCGTGGGGCCGAATCCGATCGTTACCGTGAGCCCGTTCGCGGGCAGCCCCTGCGCCTCACCGGTGTCATCCGGGGGCGACTCCGGCGATCCGCCCACCGCACCGGTGGCCGAGACGTCGAGCCCCTGCGTGATCCGCGATGCGGCGTAGGACCAGTCCTGCAGCAGTTCGACCAGGTCGGCGCGATCGGTGCGCGGCATCATGTCGAAGGACGCGAAGTGCAGGTGCTCCTGCACCGGCGTGATGATGCCCGCCTGGTGCGCGCCGAAGAACTCGTACGGCGCCTCATCGTCGGGACCGCGCGGGGATGCCGCGACCGCGTATCCTGCTCCGGCACCCACCGCGAGCGCCGCGGCGCCGCCACCCACGGCCAGGCCGAGCAGGCCGCGCCTGCTCAGGCCCCGCCGCGCACCGGCATCCGGAGCATCCGCCGCGGGTTCCGCGCTCTCCTGCTCTGTCATGTCAGACCTGCCTGCGCTCAGGAGAGGGTCGTGCCGGTGAGCTGCGAGAGCGGCTCGGCGAGCGAATTGATCAGGTCGACGAGCTCGCGCTTCTGAGCGTCGGTCAGCTTCTTGAAGTCGACGAAGCCGGCCTTCAGCGAGCCGTGCTGCGCGAGCGCGGTCTCGAGGTCGGCGTAACCGGTCTCGATCCGCTTCACCAGCGCGGCGCCGTCCTTGCCCTGGGCCGCGGCGAACTCGCTCACCAGCGAGAACGCCATCTTCGATCCCTCGACGTTCGCGGCGAAGTCGTTCAGGTCGGTGCCCGACCACCAGTCCTCCTCGCCGGTGATCTTGCCGGTCGCGACCTCGTCCAGCAGCGCGATCGCGCCGTTCGAGACGCCGGAGATGCCCTGGTCCTCGAGGTTCTTCACGAAGTCATCGGAGTGCACGTAGTCGTACAGCTCCTGCACGTCGGCGATCAGCTGGTCGCCGTAGTCCGCTCGCTCGGCCGTCGTCGACGGCGCCCAGTCCTTCCAGGCCGAGGTCTCGTGATCGGCGTTCAGCGCGTCCTTGGCGGGGGCCCACAGGTCCTTCTCGATGCGGTGGAACCCGGTCCAGTCCAGCCCCTCGGCGACGGCGTCGACCTCGCGGTAGTCGATCCGCGGGTCGAGGTCGCCGAGCGCCTCGGCCACCGGCTCGATGCGCTCATAGGACGCGCGGGCGGTCGGGAACAGCTGCCGCGCCTTCGCGTCGTCGCCGTTCTCGTAGGCGGTGACGAACTCGTCGACGGCCGGCACCAGCTGGCCGACCTGGTCCTTCACGAAGGCGGCGTAGAGGTCGACGGCCTTCTTCTTCTGCGCGGCATCCGGCCCGTCAACGGCGACCCGGTCACCGGTGACGGTGAACGCCGCCTTGCCCACACCGTCACCGACCATGCCGGGCTTGCACACGGTGAAGTACTTGCCCGGCTGAACGGTGACCGTCAGTGCGCGCGAGGCGGACGGCGCGACGTTCTCGACCTCGCCCACGATCCGCAGCCCGTCATCGGCGAGCAGGTAGAACTCGGTCACCTGATCGCCGCCGTTGGTGATGTCGAAGGTCAGCGTGCCGCTCTTGGCGGTGTCCGTCGAGACGGCGCACTCCGACCCCGTGGACGAGACCGTGAAGGCGGCGGAGGGGTCGGCGTCGGCCTTGGCCACGCAGCCGCTGAGCAGGAGCGCGGCCGCACCGGTGGCGGCGATGGCGCCGAGGACGCGGGAGGAGGAGGTCATGCTGTTCCTTCAGAAGTCGTGACGGGAAGTGCGGATGCCGGGGAGGACGCCGCGGATGCGGCATCCGCGCGGGCGGTGGTCTGTGCGGGCGCGGCTGCGGAGTCGGCGGCATCCGCCTTCTTCGCAGCGCGACGGCGCGGCAGGCCGCGCAGGAAGAACGTGCCGACGATGACGATGTACAGCAGCCACGCGATGACCTGCAGCCAGGTCATCCGCGGCATGAAGCCGACGATGGCCTGCAGGATGGTGGCCACCGTGCTGTCGGGGGCGATGGCCCCGCTGAGGTCGAAGGCCCAGCCGAACGGGAATGCGGCGAACCCGACGGCGACGGCGCCCGTGGCGGGATCCACCGGCGCGGCTGCGGTGAACGGGCCCGGCAGTGCGCCGGCCTCCTGCAGGTCCATGATCGCGTAGGCGAGCACCCCCGCGGCGACGATCACGAGGAACCCGCCCGTCCAGGCGAAGAAGCGGCGCAGGTCGAGCCTGACAGCGCCTCGGGCCAGCAGCCAGCCGACCACGACGGCGATGGCCAGGCCGATCAGTGCGCCCAGCAGCGCGGCGGGTGCGCTGCCGAAGGACTGCACCATGGACCACAGCAGCAGCGTGGTCTCGATGCCCTCGCGCGCCACGGAGACGAAGCCGATCGCGATCAGCGCCCACAGGCCGCCCTTGGCGATGGCGCGGTCGAGGCCGCCCTCGAGTGTGGCCTTCATCGTGCGCCCGGCCTTCTGCATCCAGAAGATCATCCAGGTGACCATCGCGACGGCGAACAGCGAGAGGAGGCCGCCGATGAGTTCCTGCGCACCCGGCGCGAGCGAGTACGCGCCGAACGTGAGCACGGCGCCGATGCCGAGCGCCAGCGCGACGGCCAGGCCGATGCCTGCCCACATCTTGGGGAGCACGTCGGTGCGGCCGATCCGTTTGAGGTAGGCGACGAGGATGCCGACGACCAGCGCGGCTTCAAGGCCTTCACGCAGGCCGATGAGGAGTGATGCGAACACGCGGGGCGACTCCGAGGACGGGTGAAAGTAAGGAATGCCTTACCTATCAAACTCTAGCATCCGGGTAACCCCGCGCAATATTCGTGACGCCGTGCGTAACGGCGTCTACCGTCGACCCATGGCCGAATTGTCCCTCCCCGTGCTCGACCTCTCCCGCCTCGACGCCGGCCCCGAGGCCGCCGAGCGCTTCCGCACCGACCTGCGCGCCGCCACCCACGACGTGGGCTTCTTCTACCTGACCGGAACCGGCATCTCCCCCGAGCTCGAGGCTCGTCTGCACCGCGCGGCGCTGGACTTCTTCGCCCTGCCCGATGCCGACAAGCTCTCGATCGAGAACGTGAAGAGCCCGCACTTCCGCGGGTACACCCGCATCGGCGGCGAGCGCACCCAGGGGAAGGTGGACTGGCGCGAGCAGATCGACATCGGTCCCGAGCGCGAGGCGATCGACGGCGGCCCCGCCTTCAACCGCCTGGTCGGCCCGAACCTGTGGCCGGAGGCGCAGCCCGAGCTGCGCGAGGTGGTGGCCGAATGGCACGCCACGCTGTCCGAGGTGTCCCGCCGGCTGCTGCGCGCGTGGGCCGAAGCGCTGGGCGCGGAGCCATCGTACTTCGACGAGCACTTCGGCGAGCCGCAGACGCTGATCAAGATCGTGCGCTATCCCGGCAAGGCCGATCCCGAGCCGCAGCAGGGCGTGGGCGCGCACAAGGACTCCGGCGTGCTGACGCTGCTCTGGGTGGAACCCGGCAAGGGCGGCCTGCAGGTGCGCCGCGACGGCGAATGGGTGGACGCTCCCCCGGTGCCTGGCGCGTTCGTCGTGAACATCGGCGAGATGCTGGAGTACGCGACCGGCGGGTATCTGAAGGCGACCGATCACCGGGTGATCTCGCCGAAGGCGCCCGACGAGCGGATCTCCATCCCGTTCTTCTTCAACCCCGCACTCGACGCGCGGCTGCCGCTGATCGAGCTGCCGGCCGAGCTCGCCGCCGAGGCCCGCGGGGTGTCGGACGACCCGTCCAACCCGATCCACGCGCTCTACGGCGAGAACGCACTGAAGTCACGACTTCGAGCGCACCCCGACGTGGCGGCGATCCACCACTCCGATCTGGTGAGCGCCTAGACCGGCGGGAACACCGTCGGGAACAGCTCCTCCACCGTCCCGCCCCGGTGATCACGGAGCGCGTACGCGTGCCGCATCCGGTCGAACAGCCGCTGCGCGTCGCGTCGGATCTCTTCGAGATCGATGCCGGGGATCTCGCCGTCGCGCATGACGACCCGACCGCCCACCATGGTCAGGCGTGCGTCTCGCGCGGACCCGGCGAGGATGAGCGCGCGGATCGGGTCGTCGATCGGCCCGGTGCGCACGTCGTCCAGGCGGAACGCGGTGAGGTCTGCGGTGGCGCCGACGGCGATGCGCCCGAGGTCGGGACGATGCAGGGCGTGCGCACCGCCGACGGTGGCGGCGTCGATGTAGCCCGCGACATCCCCCATCGAGAGGTCGCCGTTCTGCACCTTGGCCGCGGAGACGCCCACGTCGATGCCGCGGATGAGGTCGGGCGGGAACGAGTCGGTGCCGAGCGCGAACACGATGCCCGCATCCCGGTACCGGGCGAAGGTCTGCAGTTCGGAGCCGTATCGGGCGTTCGTGAGCGGACAGTGCACCAGGGCGACGCCGGCACCGGCGAGGGTGGCCAGGTCACCGCGGTCCTCGCCGTGCACGCGCGGATCGATGTCGATGACGACGCCGTGCGGCACGATCAGACGGTCGTGCAGCAGCCCGGTGCGCTCGATGAGCTCGAGCGGCGTGCAGCCGTGCGCACGCAGGATCTCGTCCCGCTCCCCCAGCCCCTGCAGCGCATGCAGACGCACCAGGGCGCCGCGCTCGGCGGCAGCCCGCGCCGTGGCTGCCATGAGCTCGGGGGTCAGCGTCTCGATGCGGCAGGGCAGGAACACCGGCGTCAGCAGCGGATCGTTCCAGGAGGCGACCTCGTCATGGAACCGGATCGCGTCGGCGAGACCGGATTCGCCCTCGGATGCCACGAAGCGGAACTCCCTGGCGTCATCGGCGATCACCGGAACCGCGGAGCGGTAGGAGGGACCGAGGAACCCGCGCAGCCCGAGCCCTCGGGAGAACTCCGCCATCGCGAGGAAGTCGTCCGCGCTCTCGGCCCACTCGGAGTGCACCTCCGAGGCGATCGGCATGTACGAGGTGATTCCGTGCAGCGCGAGCTGCACGAGCGCGATCTGGCGCACCCGTGCGCGCTCCTCTGCGGTGAACACGTGACGACGCTGCGCGAACCATTCCTCCGACCAGGTCAGCCGTCTGCTGTGCGTGCCGTCCCACCAGGAGTCCAGCTGCAGGTGGTCGATGTCGGAGAGGGCGTCCAGATCGATGAGCCCAGGCATGAGCAGGCTCTGCCCCAGGTCGATGCGCTCAGCGGCATCCGTCGGCGCCTGTTCGGACGGTCCGGCATACACGATCCTGTCGTCCTCGACGACGAGGGCACCGTCGCGCAGCTCGCGGTGCGTGCTGCCATCGTGGACGAGAACGTGGTCGGCGGTGATCAGGGTGCGTCGGGGCATCGGGGTCCTTCCATCCGATTCTGGTATACCAGAATCGTGCAGATTCGAGACGACGAGCCCCAGGGAGTCGCGCGCGCGATCGCCCTCGGCGCGGCCCTGCTGGTCGGCATCAACCTCCGCCCGGCGATCACGTCCGTCTCCACCCTGCTCGACCACGTCTCGACGACGTTCGACCTGGGCGATGCCGGTACCGGCATGCTCGCCACGCTGCCCATCGTCGCATTCGGGGTGACCGCGCCGCTCGGCCCGATGCTCGCGCGCCGCATCGGCACCTCGCGAGCGCTGCTCGTCGCGATGCTCGCACTGGCGGCCGCGCTCGGACTGCGCGTCGTCAGCGGATGGATGCTCGTACCGGGGACCTTCATCGCCGGTGCAGCGATCATGATGGGGGCGACGCTGATCCCGCCGTTCCTGAAGTCACTGGGGGCATCAGGGCTGTGGGTCGGCCTGAGCACGATGTCCTTCGGCGTGGGTGCCGCCCTCGGCGCCGGACTCTCCGTTCCGCTCGAGGACGCCCTCGGCGGCACGGCGGCGGCTCTGGCCAGCTGGGCGGTGCTCGCCGTGATCGCCGCGATCGCGATGCTCTTCGCGGGCCGCGCGGCCGGCGGCGACCCGCAGCAGCAGGCTCGTATCGTGATCACCCGCGACAATCGGCTGACAGTCCTGATCATGACAACGGTGTTCTCGCTGCAGTCGCTGCTGTACTTCGCGGTCACCACCTGGCTGCCCTCCATGCTCGCCGAGCGCGGCACGGATCCCGCCACCGCCGGATGGCTGCTGGGATGGTTCAGCCTGATCGGTCTCGTGCCCTCCCTGCTGGCACCTGTGATCGCCCGTCGCCGGCGAGCGCTGACCTGGTTCGGCCCCGGTCTCGGACTGGCGATGGCGGCGGGCTACGCGTGGTTCGCGCTCAGCTCCGGAATGGACACGGCCGTCGTGTCCTGGGTCGGCATCGTGCAGAACGCCGGCTTCGGCCTCGCGATGGGACTGCTGGTCAGCCTCTCCGCCGATGCCCCGTCCGCCGGCATCCTGTCCGCGATCGCCCAGGGCGTCGGTTATGCCGTCGCCGGCGTCGGCAGCCTGCTGCTCGGACTGCTGCACGACGCGACAGCCGGCTGGACCGCCAGCATCCTGGTCATGGCCGTCCTCGGTATCGCGCTCAGCGCATGCACGATGCTCGTGATCCGGCGCCGCCCGATCTCGCTGATCGCCGGCTGAGCCCCGGACACGATGAAGGCCTCCCCACACCGTGGGGAGGCCTTCTCAAGAATGTTCTGCGCGATTGAACGCTGGAACGCGTGCTTTGCTCAGCGACGCAGGCCCAGGCGCTCGATCAGCGAGCGGTAGCGCTCGATGTCGACGTCCTGGAGGTAGCCGAGCAGACGACGGCGCTGACCGACGAGCAGGAACAGGCCACGACGCGAGTGGTGGTCGTGCTTGTGCTCCTTGAGGTGCTCGGTGAGGTCCTTGATGCGCTGCGTCAGCATCGCGACCTGCACCTCGGGGGATCCGGTGTCACCGGGGTGCGTCGCGTACTCTTCGATGATCGCCTTCTTGACGTCTGCTTCCAGTGCCATAGATTCGATCCCCTCTCACTCATTGCGCGGTGCCCGGCGCCTTATGCGCGAGCTCTCTTTATCCGCGGCCGATCTAACGGCAACCTG
Source organism: Microbacterium sp. NPDC057659 (assembly GCF_042799915.1). NCBI lineage: Bacteria > Bacillati > Actinomycetota > Actinomycetes > Micrococcales > Microbacteriaceae > Microbacterium > Microbacterium sp. NPDC057659. The sequence continues at coordinate 836,368 of NZ_JBHVHU010000001.1, forward strand.
AAGAGTCTACCAGTGATCAGGGGCTCGGACGGACCGCGGGCTCGGCGCCCTCGGATACGCTCGGATGATGCAGTACGGAACGCGCGCGTGAGCCATTTCATCGACCTCTCCCCGCTCAAGGCTTCTCCGGCGTTCGCTCGGATGTGGATCGGCTCGACGCTGGCGGGCATCGGCGGCCAGCTCACCATCGTCACCGTCATGCTGCACGTGTTCGCCCTCACCCAGAGCACCTTCGCCGTGTCGATGATCGCGGTCGCGGGGCTGGTCCCGATGATCCTCGCGGGGCTGTACGGCGGCATGCTCGCCGATGCCTTCGACCGACGTCTCGTCGCGCTGATCGCGGCGACCGTCACCTTCGCCGCCACCGCTCTGCTGGCCGCGCTCACCTGGACGCACTCCGAGACGATCTGGTGGCTGTACGCGCTGAGCATGATCATCGCCGCGGCGAACTCGGTCGGGATGGCCACCCGCACCGCGATCGTGCCGCGCCTCATCTCCCGGGAGAAGCTCGCAGCGGCATCCGCGCTGAACGGCGTCGCGTTCGGGCTGACCGTCATGGCGGGGCCCGCACTGGCAGGCCTGCTCGTCGCTCTGACCGGATACGGGTGGACGTACACGATCGACGTCGTGCTGATGCTGGCGATGTTCCTCGGCCTGTGGACCCTGCCCTCGCTCGTGCCCGAGGGCGAGATCGTACGGCCGGGCCTCGCCTCGCTCGTCGACGGCTGGCGATTCCTGCGTCGCGCCGGCAACATCCGGATGCAGTTCATCTGCGACATCCTCGCGATGACGTTCGGCCAGCCTCTGGTGCTCTTCCCGGCGCTGGGCACCGTCATCCTCGGCGGCGGCGCGTTCACCACCGGCATCCTCACCGCGGCGGTCGCCGTGGGCACCTTCGCGTCCAGTCTGCTCTCCGGGCGTGTGGTGCAGTACCGCTGGCACGGCCGGGGCATCGAGCGGGCGGTGCAGGCCTACGGGCTCTCGATCCTGCTGTTCGGCGCGGTGCTGCTGATCGGATCGTTCACCTCGTCCGCCACGGCGAAGGCGCCGAACATCGGCCTGATCGTCGCCGCGTGCCTCGCGCTCGCCCTGTCGGGCGCGTGCGACAACGTCAGCTCGATCTATCGCAACACGATGATGCAGGCTGCCGTGCCCGACACCATGCGCGGGCGCCTCCAGGGTGTGTTCATCATCGTCGTCGCCGGCGGGCCGCGCATGGGCGCGCTCTACGCAGGCACGCTCGCCACCCTCACCGCGCTGTGGTTCCCGCCGCTGCTCGGCGGCTTCCTCGTGATCGGGCTCGTCGCGCTGCTGGCGCGGCGCAACCCGCAGTTCGCCGCGTACGACGCGGCCGATCCGGTGCCCTGAGCCTCGCCACGCGACTGATTCCTGCCGATCATCGGCGGATATCGGACGTCGCATCCGGAACCTCGCCGGAACCCACCGCCGCGTGAATAGAGTTCCGGAGTGACCTCGACCGCCGCTCCCCCGTCATCCGTCGCCACGCGCCGTCAGGCCGCGTCGATCGTGATCCAGTTCATCCTCACCGGCATCGTGTGGGGATCCAGCTTCCTGTTCATGAAGGTCGCGCTCGGCGGGATCTCCCCGGCCCAGGTGGCATGGTCCCGGCTGCTGCTCGGCGCCCTCGCCCTCGGCCTCTTCGTCGTGCTGCGCCGCTACCGGCTGCCGCGCACACGGCGCGTCTGGATGCACCTCACCGTCGTCGCCGTGACCTTCTGCGTGGTGCCGTTCCTCATCTTCGCGTGGGCGCAGCAGCACGTGAGCTCGGGACTCTCCAGCATCTACAACGCGACGACGCCGATCATGACGGCGATCATGGCGTGGGCCGTGATGAGGGTGGAGAGGCTCAGACCCGGGCAGATCGTCGGCATCCTCGTGGGTATCGCGGGCGTGATGGTCATCATCGCACCATGGAGCGGACTGGACGCCAGCCAGAGCATCGGCGCGCAGCTGGCCATCCTGGGCGCCACCGCCTGCTACGGCTTCAGCTTCGCGTACATGCGCCGCTTCCTCTCGGACAGCGGGGTGAGCGCGCTGGTCTTCTCCTTCCTGAACATCGGCCTCGCCGCCGCGATCATGCTCCTGCTGACACCGGTGCTGGTGCTGACGCCGGTCCGTCTCGACGTCGGGATCGTGGTGGCCGTCGTGCTCCTCGGATTCCTGGGCACGGGCCTCGCCTACGTGTGGAACCAGAACGTGCTGCGGGCCTGGGGCCCGACCAGGGCGTCGACGGTCACCTACATCACACCCGTGGTCGGGGTCACCCTCGGAGTGCTGGTGCTGCACGAACAGGTCAGCTGGAACGAGCCGGTCGGCGCACTGATCGTGTTCGCCGGCATTCTGCTCGCGCAGAACCGGCTCAGGCTCGGCCGGCGCACCGCCTGAACATGCGAGAAGGGTGCGGATGCCGCAGCATCCGCACCCTTCTGGAGCGGCTATCAGGCCTGCAGAGCGCCCTGCAGGTCGAGGTTGATCGTGACGTCCTTGCCGACCAGGACACCGCCGGTCTCGAGGGCGGCGTTCCAGGTGAGGCCGAAGTCCTCGCGGTTGATGACGGTGGTGGCGGACGCGCCGGCCTTGTAGTTGCCGTAGGGGTCGGTGCCGAAGCCGCCGAAGTCCAGGGCGAAGCTCACGGGCTTGGTGGTGCCGCGGATGGTCAGGTCACCGTCGACGAACAGGTCGCCGTCCTCGACACGGGCACCGGTCGAGACGAACTCCATGGTGGGGTGGTTCTCGGTGTCGAAGAAGTCGGCGGAGCGCAGGTGCGCGTCGCGGCCCTCGTCGTTGGTGTCGATCGAGGTGACATCGACGCTGGCCTCGACCCGGGTCTCGAGCGGGTTCTCGGGAGCGTACAGGGTCGCGCTCTTCACGCCGAAGCTGCCGCGCACCTTCGAGATCATCATGTGGCGAACGCTGAAGGTGACCTCGCTGTGCTGGGGGTCGAGGGTCCAGGTGCCGGCGCGGTAACCGGGGACGTCGATGGTGCTCATTGTGCTCCTTGGGGAAGTCGTTGCCGCCGATCGGCGACACGGGTTACAACTTACATGCGTTTGGATATATTCCGGAGAATCGAGATTTCTTCCCCCGGGGGCAGAACAGGCCCCCACCCGGATACCGGATGGGGGCCTGCACAGCGATGTCAGCCGACGGCGACGAGGTCGATGATGAAGATCAGGGTCTTGCCGGACAGGAAGTGGCCGGCACCGGCCGGGCCGTACGCCAGGTGCGGCGGGATGACCAGCTCGCGGCGACCGCCGACCTTCATGCCGGGGATGCCCTCCTGCCAGCCCTGGATCAGTCCGCGCAGCGGGAACTGGATGGTCTCGCCGCGACCCCAGGACGAGTCGAACTCCTCGCCGGTGTCGTACTCGACGCCCGCGTAGTGAACGGTGACGGTGTCGCCGGGCTTCGCCTCGGTGCCGTCGCCGTCGATGATGTCGCGGATGACGAGCTCCGCGGGAGCCTCGCCGGTGGGGGCGTCGAACTCGGGCTTTGTGCGATCAGTCATGCCTCCATGTAACCGGACGCTCCGCGCACGGTCAACGCGAGGTTGCGCGCCGAGAGCGAACAGCCGGCCCTTGACACTTCAGGTCGGGTGATGCACCCTGGGTACAGATCAACTCAGCGCCCGGATTCGCTTGCAGGCATCGCCGCAGCACCGGGCGCTGAGTCTTGCTGCGACGCGGATCAATGCGAGCGGAGCACGCGTCGATGCGCGGGCACAGCAAGGTTGAGCGAGCGCAGCGAGTCGAAACCTCAGCCTCAGTACGCCAGCAGCGCCACCCTGGTCGCCCGGGTGCGCACCAGCAGCGCGTGCTCGTCGGCAGCGGCGTACCTGTCGTGTCCGTGGATCGCCCGCTGCCGCACGGCGGCCAGCTCGGTGGCGTCACGGATGAACGACTTCATCAGCGGGCGACGGTCGCCGCGCAGCGTCGACGCCCACCTCAGCGCGGAGCGCCGGCCGGCCGACGTGGCCAGCATGGTGACCTCCTCGGGGGTGAACCACCCGGCCTTCGCATAGTCGCCGAGGCGCTCCCTGGTCAGTCGTGCTTCTTCACGCTTGAGCGCGATGATGCCCAGGATGAAGCCGATGAAGAGCGGCACCTGCATGGTGAGGTACAGGGGGAAGAAGTCCCCGAACAGCGAGGAGCCGTTCCACAGCGCGTGCAGCGCCATCGCGCCGAGCAGTCCGAGGCATCCGGCGCCGAGGACGCTGCCCGTGCTCGCCCCCCGGCGTGCCGCGAGACCGATCGCGAAGCCGGTCAACGAGGTGAACATCGCATGCGCGAACGGCGACATCAGCCCACGCACCACGAACGTGGCGGTGAGCGCCTCCCCGCCACCCTCGTGCAGGCTGATCGCGAAATACTGGATGTTCTCGGTGAAGGCGAACCCGGCACCGACCAGGGCGCCGTAGACGACGCCGTCGATCGGGCCGTCGAACGCGCGCCGCGCCATGACGAAGATGAGGAACACTCCGAGGCCCTTGGCGACCTCCTCCACGATCGGCGCCTGGCCGACCGCTGTCAAGGCGTCGGGCCTGGCGCCGAACATCTCGCCGAGACCGCGGTCGACCAGCAGGGCGATGCCGACCGCGGCGATCCCGCCCCATGCCAGCGCGAAGATCACCAGACTGCGCGGCTCGGGCTCCCAGCGGTCTATGAACCACACTCCGAGCAGCACGATCGCCAGAGGTACGAGCGCGAGGAACAGACCGAGGAGGGATGCCCCGGCGCCGAGCGCGTTGACGAAGTAGCCGATCAGCTGCAACAGGGCGAAGCCGAGGACGCCGAAGACCCAGATCGCCACGGTGCGGCCGGTCCGCACCGGCGCCGGGAGGGCGGGCAGCGCGGGTGCGGGCGCCGGTGCGACAGGGGCGGCGGGCGCCGCATACCTCGGGGCTCTCGCAAGCGGTGACGCGTACACGGGGCGCGGCGGCTGATATTGCTGCGGTCCGCCGCCCTGCGCGGGCGGCGGACCGTAAGCGGGTGGCTGTCCTCCGGAGCTCATGCAGGACAGCCTATTGGCGACGGAGGGTCAGTCGTCCTCGGCGGCGATGATCGGGATCGCCGCGGTGACCGTCTCGAGCCCCGACAGGCGCGCAGGCGACAGCTGCTTGGTGACCTCTTCGCGGGTCATCAGGTCGGCCTCGACGACGAGGTCGGCGATGTTGCGGCCCGTGAGGAGAGCCGTCTTCGCCAGGGCCGCGGACGCCGCATAGCCGATGAACGGGGTGAGTGCGGTGACCACGCCGACCGAGGCCCCCACCATCGCGCCGAGGCGGTCGGTGTTCGCGGTGATGCCGTCGACGCAGTTCACGCGCAGCGTCCACATCGCCTGGCGCATCCAGGTGATGGACTGGAAGATCGAGTGCGCGATGACCGGCTCGAACGCGTTCAGCTGCAGCTGACCTGCCTCGGCCGCCATCGTGACGGTCATGTCGGCGCCGGCGACGGCGAACGCCACCTGGTTGACGACCTCGGGGATGACCGGGTTCACCTTGCCGGGCATGATGCTGGAGCCCGCCTGCATGGCGGGCAGGTTGATCTCGCCCAGACCCGCCTGCGGGCCCGAGGAGAGCAGACGCAGATCGTTGCAGATCTTGGAGAGCTTCATGGCGTTGCGCTTGAGCGACGACGAGAACGACATGAACGAGCCCGTGTCGCTGGTCGCCTCGACCAGGTCGCTGGCGGTCTGCAGGTCGAGACCGGTGATCCTGCGCAGGTGCTTCAGCACGGCCGGGGCATACGCGGGGTGCGTGGTGATGCCCGTCCCGATGGCGGTGGCGCCCATGTTGATCTCGAACAGCAGCGAGGCGTTCTCGGTCAGGCGGGCGTGATCGAAGCCGAGAGTCGAGGCGAAACCGTGGAACTCCTGGCCGAGAGTCATCGGAACGGCGTCCTGCAGCTGGGTGCGACCCACCTTGAGGATGTCGTGGAACTCGCGCGACTTCTTCAGGAACGAGCCGCGCAGCAGGTCGAGCTCCTCCAGCAGAGAGCGCAGCGTCAGCGACAGACCGATCTTGACGGCAGTCGGATACACGTCATTGGTGGACTGGCTGCGGTTGGTGTGGTCGATCGGCGACAGGAAGTCGTAGTCGCCCTTCTCCCGCCCCGCCATCTCGAGCGCGATGTTGGTGATGACCTCGTTCGCGTTCATGTTCGTCGAGGTGCCGGCACCGCCCTGGATGACGCCGACCACGAACTGGTCGTGGAACTCGCCGTCGATCACGCGCTGCGCGGCGGCGTCGATGAGGTCGGCCCGCTCGGCGTCGAGCACGCCGATCTCCTTGTTCGCCCGCGCGCTGGCCTGCTTGACCATGGCGAGGCCGACGACCAGATCGGGATAGACCGAGATCGGGCGCTTCGTGATCGGGAAGTTCTCCTCGGCACGGAGCGTGTGGACGCCGTAATAGGCATCCGCGGGGATCTCCATGCTTCCGATCGAATCGGTCTCTGTGCGAGTACGGGCAGGCGCGTCAGCGGCCATGTCACATCCTTGTGGGTGTTCGGCGGGTACTGGAAAGCGGGGGATGCGTCCAGTCTACGCCGGGGGCTTCCGCGAGAACGCCTCCAGGCGCTGCTCCGGCGTGAGCGCCGCCATCTCGCGCACCCACTCCTCCGAGAAGAAGTCGCCGGTGGGTGCGTCGACGACCGGCACGACGGTGTGCGTGATCGTGTCGGGATACACGTGCACCAGATGGAACGACTGCGCGGCATCCATGCCGTTCACGTCCACCGCCGGCAGCGCGACGTTCATCGTGTAGCAGGTGGACGAGGCGACGTTGACGGGCACCCCGGCGAACATGCCCGCCGAGGAGTAGTGCAGATGACCGGCGAGGATGCCGCGGACGTCGGTGCCGCCGATCACCTCGGCGAACTCGTCCTGATGGCGCAGTTCGAGGATGTCGAACAGCGGCAGGTGCGAGGGCAGCGGAGGGTGGTGCAGCGCGAGCAGGGTTCCGTGGCGTGCGGGCGTGCGCAGCTGCTCTGTGAGCCACTCCAGCTGCCCGGCATCCAGGTCGCCGTGGTGCCAGCCCGGCACGCTCGAGTCCAGGGCGATCAGCCGCAGTCCGTCGAGATCCCATACCCCGGTGATCGGGTCCTCCGTCGGCGCCGCGTCCAGCAGTTCGGCGCGCAGCGCCGGACGCTCGTCGTGGTTGCCCGCGACCCAGACGATCGGGCAGCCGAGATCGGTTGCCACGGGCTCGAGCGCCGCCCGCAGCCGACGGTAGGCGTCCGGCTCTCCGAAGTCGGTCAGGTCGCCGGTGACGACGATGGCGGACGGCGCCGGATGCACCCGTCGCACGGCCTGCAGCGTGCGCGCGAGATTCGCCTCGGAGTCGGCACCTCCCGCATGCCGCGCTCCTCCGGCGAGCAGGTGCGGATCGCTGAGATGGATGATCGTGTGCGACGCCGCCGCATGACGACCGAACGCGGGAAGGGCGGTCATGCCCTCATGATAGGGCGGTCAGTGGCCGATGACGATCAGGGCGATGCCGCCCAGCACGGCGAGGCCGCACAGGATGAAGCATCCGATCGCGGCGACGAAGGCGAGCATCTTCTGCGCGTCGGTGAGCGGGCTCTTCTTCGCCGCCTTTGCCGCCTGCTTCTCGGCGCGGCGGATCTCCTTGTCGGTGAGCACGGTGATCGCGTCGGTGAACTCCGCCGGCGACACCACGGGGATGCGTCCGGCGCGGACCAGCATCCGCAGGCCGAGCGAGTAGAACACGACGATCGCGACCGCGCCGATCAGCGCCGCGAAGAAGACGTAGCCGAAGTCGATCCAGTTGATCTCGACGCTCATCGGGCATCCTCCTGCTCATCGATGTCGAGGTCCCACTCGGCCAGCTTGGCGCGGGCGCGGCGGCTGCCGCTGAGCTCTTCCCACTCCCTGGCCGCCTGATCGGCCTCGGCATACTTCTGCGCGGCGCGCTCGGCGGCCTTGCGCGCGGCCTTGACCTCGCTCGGCTTGCCGCCGGACTTCTTCAGCTTCTTCGCCTTGCGGGCGGCGCGCTCCGCCTCGTCGGCCTTGCGCTCGGCGCGCTCCAGCGCGCGCATCAGTTCGATCCGACTCGTGCGGCGGGTCGGACCGGGGACCTCGGGCAGCTCGACGGCGTGGCCGGACTCCGCGACGTCGCTCATCGCGTTCGACGCGGTCACGGCGTTCTTGCGGGAGCGCAGGAAGATGCCGACGATGATGACGACCGCGGCGATCGCGTCGATCACGACGCCCCAGCCGCCGAACCAGACGACGAGTACCGCCGCGATGGCGCCCACGGCGCCGGCGGCGGGCAGCGTCAGCAGCCAGCCCAGCGCGATGCGCCCGGCGGTGCGCCAGCGCACCGTGGATCCGCGCCGGCCCAGGCCGGACCCGATGACCGAGCCGGAGGCGACCTGCGTGGTCGAGAGGGCGAAGCCGAAGTAGCTCGAGGCCAGGATGGTCGCGGCGGTCGAGCTCTCGGCGGAGAAGCCCTGCGCGGGCTTGACGTCGGTGAGGCCCTTGCCGAGCGTGCGGATGATCCGCCAGCCGCCCAGGTAGGTGCCGAGCGCGATCGTGAACGCACACGCCACGATCACCCAGAACTCCGGGTTGTGGTAGTCGGCGCTGTTCCGGTCGCCGGTCTGCCAGCCGACCGAGATCAGAGCGAGGGTGATCACGCCCATGGTCTTCTGGGCGTCGTTCGTTCCGTGCGAGAGGGCCACCATCGACGAAGTGAAGATCTGTCCCCAGCGGAAGCCGGAACGGCCGTCGGGACGACCGTCGTAGCGCCGGGTGATGCCGTAGGCGACCTTGGTCGCCGCGTACGCGATCACACCGGCCGTGACGGGGGCGATCAGCGCGGGCAGCACGACCTTGGAGAGCACCATGCTGAAGTTGACGCCGGCCAGGCCGTAGCCGACCAGGGTCGCGCCGATCAGGCCGCCGAACAGGGCGTGCGACGAGCTGGACGGCAGGCCGAGCAGCCAGGTCAGCATGTTCCAGGTGATCGCGCCGATGAGGCCGGCGAAGATCAGCGAGGGCAGCAGATCATGCGGGATGTCGGCCTCGTTCACGATGCCACCGGAGACCGTCTTGGCGACCTCGGTGGACAGGAACGCGCCGACCAGGTTGAGGCCCGCTGCCAGCAGCACGGCCACCTTGGGCTTGAGAGCACCGGTGGCGATGGGCGTCGCCATCGCGTTGGCGGTGTCGTGGAAGCCGTTCGTGAAGTCGAAGAACAGTGCCAGCGCGATGACCAGCACGACGATGAGGGCTGCGGTTTCCACCGGTCGCTTTCGTTGAAGATGCAGAGACAGTGCCGACGAGGTCGGCGTGACGAACGAAGAGTTCACCGTGGGTTCACGTTCCGTTGATCGGCCCTTGTGAATCCTCCCACCCCTCTCCCCCTCGGTCAACTTGCGCCCGGTAGCGTGGGAGGGTGACCGAGCAGACCACGAGTGCGCCCGTCGCGGCGCGCCGCCCCGCGCCCCGCACCCACCACGGCGACACCTTCGACGACCCCTACGAATGGCTCCGCGCCAAGGAGGATCCCGAGGTCGTCGCCCACCTCGAGGCGGAGAACGCCTACACCGAGCAGCGCACCTCGCACCTCGACGCGCTGCGCGAGCGCCTGTTCCAGGAGGTCAAGGGTCGCGTGCAGGAGACCGATCTCTCGGTGCCGACCCGCCAGGGCGACTGGTGGTACTACGGACGCACCGAGGAGGGTGCGCAGTACGGCATCCAGTGCCGCACCGCGGCATCGCCCGGCGATTGGACGCCGCCGAAGCTGGTGCCGGGCGAGCCCGTGCCCGGCGAGCAGGTACTGCTCGACGGCAACATCGAGGCGGAGGGCCACGAGTTCTTCTCACTGGGCGCGTTCGACGTGTCCGACGACGGCACGCGGATGCTGTGGTCGGTGGATGTCGAGGGCGACGAGCTCTACACGGTGCACGCGCGCGACCTCGCGACAGGCGCCGACTTCGACGATGTGATCGAGAACACAGGCCAGGCCTTCTTCACCCCCGACGGCACCGCCATCCTGTACACGACGCGCGACGAGGCCTGGCGACCCGACACCCTCTGGCTGCACCGCCTCGGCACCCCGGTGACCGAGGACGCGAAGCTGCTCCACGAGCCCGATGAGCGGTTCTGGCTCGGCGCGGGGATCACCCGCTCCAAGAAGTACCTGGTCGTCGAGATGGGCTCGAAGATCACCAGCGAGGCGCACCTGTTCGACCTCGCCGATCTGACCGCGGGCGGACGGGTGGTCTGGCCGCGGCGCGACGGCGTGGAATACGAGATCGATCACGCCGTGATCGACGGCGAGGACGTGCTGTACGTGCTGCACAACGACGGCGCCCTCGACTTCGAGCTTGTCGCCGTGCCGGCATCCGACCCGCAGGGCGAGCGCCGTGTGGTGCTGCCGCACACGCCCGGTCGCCGCATCCTCGAGGTGGATTGCTTCCGCGACTTCGCGACCGTCGAGTACCGCCGCGAGGGGCTCGGGCAGATCGCCCTGCTCTCCTACGCCGACGACGCGCTCGATGAGCTGGAGTTCGACGAGCCGCTGTACACGGCGTGGTTCTCCGGCAACCCGGAGTGGCATGCCCCGCTGCTGCGCATGGGCTACGTCTCGTTCGTCACCCCTTCGACCGTGATGGACCTCGACGTCGCGACCGGCGAGCGCTTGGTGCGCAAGCAGCAGACGGTTCTCGGCGGTTACGACCCCGCCGACTACGACCAGCGCCGACTGTGGGCCACCGCCGAGGACGGCGCGCAGGTCCCGATCTCGCTGGTCTGGCGGCGCTCGTCCGGCGAGCCGGGAGCCGAGCCCCGCCCGGTGCACCTCTACGGCTACGGCTCCTACGAGTCGAGCATGGACCCCGGGTTCTCCCCGATGCGCCTGTCGATGCTCGACCGCGGCGTGGTGTTCGCGATCGCGCACGTCCGCGGTGGCGGTGAGATGGGCCGGCACTGGTACGACGACGGCAAGATGCTGCGCAAGCGCAACACGTTCACGGACTTCGTCGCCTGCGCACGGCACCTCGTGGACACCGGGGTCACGACGCCCAACCGGATGATCGCCGAGGGCGGCAGCGCCGGAGGGCTGCTGATGGGCGCGGTCGCCAACCTCGCACCCGAGCTGTTCACCGGCATCCTCGCCGAGGTCCCGTTCGTCGATGCACTGACGTCGATCCTGGACCCGTCGCTGCCGTTGACCGTCGTGGAGTGGGACGAGTGGGGCGACCCGCTGCACGACCCCGAAGTGTACGCCTACATGAAGTCGTACACGCCGTACGAGAACATCAGGACGGATGCCCCGTACCCACCGATCCTCGCGATCACCTCGATCAACGACACCCGGGTGCTGTACGTCGAGCCCGCGAAGTGGGTCGCGGCGCTGCGCTTCGCCGGTGCCGACGACGTGCTGCTGAAGTGCGAGATGGCCGCCGGGCACGGTGGAGTCAGCGGCCGCTACAACGCCTGGCGCGAGCGCGCCTTCGCGCTGGCCTGGATGCTGGACCGCTTCGACCTCGCAGACTGAGGCCCGCCGGCTTCGCTGAGAACAGGAGATCGCGCAAGGACAGGACGGACGCTGCAACAGCACCCTGTTCTGAGCGGATCTCCTGTTCTCGTGAGCGCGAGGATCAGCCGAAGAGGGCCGCGGCCTCGTCGTACCGGCTGCGAGGCACGGTGTTCAGCTCGCCGAGCGCGTCCTCGAACGGGACGCGGACGATGTCGGTGCCCTGCATGGCCACCATCTGGCCCCAGGCGCCGTCGACGATCGCATCGGCGGCGTGCAGGCCGAGGCGGGTGGCGAGCACGCGGTCGAACCCGGAGGGCGAGCCGCCGCGCTGGATGTGGCCGAGGATGGTCGCTCGTGTCTCGATGCCGGTGATGCGCTCGATCTCGGGCGCGAGGCGATCGCCGATGCCGCCGAGGCGGGGGCGGTTGAACGCGTCGAGGCCCTTGTCGCTGTACGCCTCGTCCATGCCCTGCAGCTTGAAGCCCTCGGACACGACGACGAGCGGCGCGCGACCGCGATCATGCGCGCTGGTGACCAGCGCGGCGATCTCGTCGAGGGTCTGCGGCACCTCGGGGATGAGGATGGCGTGCGCACCCGCGGCCATGCCTGCGTGCAGCGCGATCCAGCCGACGTGGCGTCCCATGACCTCGGCGACCATGCAGCGCTGGTGCGAGTCACCGGTCGTGCGCAGCCGGTCCATCGCCTCGGTGGCGATGTTGACGGCGGTGTCGAAGCCGAAGGAGTAGTCGGTGGCGCGCAGATCGTTGTCGATGGTCTTCGGTACGCCGATGACGTTGATGCCGTCCTTGGCGAGCCGGTCGGCCGCGGCGAGAGTGCCCTCGCCGCCGATAGCGATGATGCCGTCGATGCGATGCCCGTACAGGGTCTTCGCGATGTTCTCGGCGCCGCCGCGCTCGCCCTCGTAGGGGTTGGTGCGGCTGGTGCCGAGGATGGTGCCGCCGACCTTGGAGAGCCCCTTGACCTCGTGCCTGGTGAGCGGGAAGAAGTCGCCGTCGACCACGCCGCGCCAGCCGTCGCGGATGCCCACGAACTCGAGGTCGTAGGTGGTGGTGCCCTTGAGCACGATGCCGCGGATGACTGCGTTCAGTCCGGGGCAGTCGCCACCGCTGGTCAGAATGCCGATCTTCATGCTGCTGCCTTCATGCTTCGGGGGAAAGGGTAAAGGCGACGCTGCCTGCTTCCGACCCTAGTGGGCGGCGGCATCCGATGCCATTCGAAGTGACCGAAAACCGTGAATCTTGCGGTACGCATCGGGTCGAAACGATGATCTTGCGAGATCTTCCCGATATCGAACGCCAGAGGGCGTCAAGAACTCTCGTTCTTAACGCCCTCTGACCGGCCTGTGACGTCAGGCGCCCTGCAGTGCCTCCCGCAGCAGGTGCATGAGCGCGCCCAACTGCACGGACTCCGTGCTTCCCGGCTCGATGTTCTCGCCGTCCAGCGCCCGGCCGGCCAGGCCCTGCTTCTGGTCGATGAGCTCGGCGATCTTCGTGTCGATCGTGTGCGCGGCGATGATGCGCCACGCCGTGACGGGCTCGTCCTGACCGATGCGGTGCACGCGGTCGATTGCCTGCGTCTGCTCGGCCGCGGTCCAGCTGAGCTCGGCGAGCACGACGTTCGATGCGGCCTGCAGGTTCACGCCGACACCGGCAGCGGTGAGCGAGCACACCGCGATCCCGACATCCGGGTCGGTGTTGAACGCATCGATCGCCGCCTGCCGGGCCGGGGCGGTCTGATCGCCGCGGATGGAGACCGCCTTGATGCCGGAGGCCGCGAAGTGCGCCTCGGCCTGGTCCATGACGTCGATGTGCTTGGCGAAGAACACGACCTTCTCGACCGAGCGCTGCAGCTGGGCGGCGTAGTCGGCGGCGAGCTGGGCCTTGGCCTGGCCGATGCGGCGCACCATCGTGAAGACGTTGTCTCCGCCGGTCCCCGCGGCCTTGGACTCCTCGAGCTCGTTGTGTGCGACCAGACGGACGATGTCGTCGTCGATCTCACCGGCATCGGACGGGCCGTGCGCAGCCGCACGGGCCTCGACGATGCGGCGGTACTTCGCCGCCATTCGCTGGCCCAGCTCGCGCTCCGCCTCGCGGATGCCGCGGCCGAACTCGTCGTCCAGCTGCACCGGCAGGTCGGCCACGAGCTTGTCGGGCAGATCGGCGGCGACGTCCTTCTTCTTGCGCCGCACGATTCCCATGGAGATGACGGCCTCGCGCGCCTCCGCGTAGAACGACTTGTCGGCCGGGGTGAGCCCCGTGGCATCCAGCTTGTCCATCAGCGCCGGTTCCGGCTTCTCGCCGTTGGTCCAGCCCAGGAAGCGCCAGATCGCGTCGAAGTCCTCGACGTCATTGATCAGCGGCGTTCCGGTGAGCGCGAGCATGAGCGGGTCGCGCTCACGGTCGCGGATGCGGGAGGCCAGCGCCAGCACGTTCTGCGAGCGCTGCGAGGAGAGGTTCTTGATGAAGTGGGCTTCGTCGACGACCATGCCCTTCAGGCCGATCGAGCTGAGCCAGGACAGGTGCCGGTCGAGGATCTCGTAGTTCACGATGAACACGTCGGCGAACGCGTCGATGTCGGCTCCGTCGCCCTGGATCACCGTGGCGCGCCGCTGCGGCGTCCACAGCTCGACCTCGCGGGCCCAGTTCATCTTCACCACGTTGGGCACGACCACGAGCAGCGGGTACGCCTCGGCGACGGATGCCGCGAGCACCGACTGCGCGGTCTTGCCGAGGCCGGGCTCGTCGGCGAGCAGGAAGCTGCGGTGGCCGGCGCGCACGGACTCGATGAACCGCGACTGGTGCACCATGACCTCGCGGCCCTTCGGCGAGATGTGGTCGTACTCGGGCACCGGCGGCAGCTCCATGGTGGCCGCTCCCCCGCCGGCGCCGGACTCGAACGCCTTGTACAGCGGGCCCATCAGCTCCCAGCCGTCCAGCCGGCGGCGCGGCGTGGACGCGGGGCGCGGCGTGAGGTCGGGGGCGAGGAAGGGGTTCGCGAGCTGGCGGGCCTCGACAGAGGGCGGGGTGACCTGCTTCTCGGCGAGCGCCGGGGGAACGACGACCGTGGCCTTGACCGGGGCGATGTCGGTGATGACGAGCTCCTCCGGTGCGAGCTCCGCACCCGACTCGAGCAGCCAGTCCCGGCGCATCCGCTTGGCCACAGGGCTGGTGGCCTGGTCGGCCTCGAGCAGCTGGATCAGCGACGTGTCGCGCGCGGCGGTCTTGGCGAGGATGGTCGCCACGCCGTCGAGGCGCTTCAGCAGCTCGGCGCGCGCCGAGTCGGACAGCTCGGGGTCGGCCTTCACCCTGGCGCGCTCCTCGCGCACCAGGAAGGCGATGACCTGGAACTTCACACGATTGGTGGGCCCGAGCTTTCCGCGCTGAGCCTTCGCCTCGATCTCGCGCACCTTGCGGGCGAGGATCGGGATCAGAGGCGCCTCGTCATCGCGACGGGACGTCTTCTTTCGCCGCGGGGCGGCGGTCGCCGTGGTCGGCATGCTCCTCCTGAGCTGAGATATCCGTGCCGAGGATGCTCGGCCGTACCTGTCGTCCGCGGGCGGCGTGCTGCCGGAACGGACCTCACCGGATGCGTATTCGCATGGCGACTGCGCATTCGGGCCGATGCCCCCGCGACCTCCGGATCGCCGGCGCCGATGCGCAGCAGATGCGCTCGGGCGGGAATCCACCCACGAGTCTACGCCATCGCGCGGTTCCGGCGCCGCGACAGGCCGCGTGTCAGACGCCCAGCAGCCGCTTCGCAGCGGCGACGTCGGCATCGATCTGCGCGATCAGCGCGTCGATCCCCTCGAAGGCGACCATGCCGCGGAGACGGTCGGCGAACTCGACGGAGATGTGGTGACCGTACAGATCCAGACCTGTCTCGCCCAGCACGTGGGCCTCGACCTGGCGCCGGGGCACGTCGTCGAAGGTCGGGTTGGTGCCGACCGAGATCGCGGACGGGTACCGCTGGTCGCCGTCGACCAGCCAGCCGGCGTAGACGCCGTCCGCGGGGACCAGCGCGTCGACGGTCTCGGAGAGGTTCGCGGTCGGGAAGCCCAGTTCGCGGCCGCGCTTGAGCCCGTGCACAACCTCTCCCGACACCGAGACCGGGCGACCGAGCACCTGTGCGGCCGTGGCAACGTCACCGGCGTCGAGCAGCTCTCGCACCCAGGTCGACGACACGCGACGATCGGAGCCCGGCAGGAACACGTCGTCGACCACGTCGACCGTGAAACCGTGCTGCGCGCCGAGCTCGCGGAGCAGCCCTGGCGTGCCCGCTCCCCCTCGGCCGAAGCGGAAGTCCGCGCCGACCAGCACCGTGCGCACGCGCAGAGCGTCGACCAGGATGCCGGTGACGAAGTCCGCAGGCTCACGCGAGGACAGCTCGCGATCGAAGGTGAGCACGAGCGTGGCGTCGATGCCCGTGCCCGCGAGCAGCTCGAGCTTGCGCTCCAGGTCGACGACGCTCTCCGGGCAGATCTCGGGGCGGAGAAGAGCGAGAGGGTTGCGGTCGAAGGTCACGGCGACGGTGCGGGCGCCGGATGCCGCGGCATCCTCCTGCATCCGCCGGATGACGGCCTGATGGCCGATGTGCACGCCGTCGAACTTGCCGATCGCGACGACCGAGGGACCGAAGTCGGCCGGCACGTCCTCCGTGCCGCGGAACACGATCATGATGCGACCGCCGGACGGTGCGTGCGCAGCCACCACAGGCCGCAGATCGGCAGCACGAGCGGGATGAACACGTATCCCATTCCGAAGTACGACCAGACCGAGTCGTGCCCGAACAGCTGCGGCTCCACCAGGCTGAGCGTGCCGACGACCAGCACGCCTGCCAGCTCGAACACGATCGCCACCCAGGCGACCGTGTACCAGCCGGGCTTGCCCGCGTTGATCAGCGCGAGAGTGGCAAGGATGTACACCACGGCGGCGATCGCCGAGAGCGTGTACGCCAGCGGCGCCTCATCGAACCGGCGGACGATCTGCACGAAGCTGCGTCCGGTCGCACCCAGCGCCATCACGGCGTAGACGATCACGAGGACGCGGCCGACACCCGTCATCCGGGCGCGCGAAACAGTGTTGGTCATGGCGTGTTCCAGTTTAGAGGCGGGTGGCTTCAGGCGACCTGGATCGTCCAGATGGTCTGCATGCGCCACAGCATGATCGCCAGCGACAGGCCGACGACGCCGAGGATGACGGTGCTCCAGCGGCTGCGCTCCAGCAGCGCCCAGGCGACGCCGCCCAGCGGCAGCAGCACCGCGGCCACCAGGTAGACCCAGAACTCGAGCAGATCCCCGGTGGGCGGATTGCCTGCGAACGGCGCGATGATCGCGACGACCACCTGCACGAGCAGCAGCAGCTCCACGACGGCGAGGCTGCCGACGGTCCAGTCGCTCGGGCGGCGGCCGGCGAAGCCTGCGATCAGGCAGAACAGCCCGGAAGCGCAGGCGAGCGCGATCTGCACGATCGTGAACCACAGGATCATCGGGATGCCTCCTCGGGCATGTTCATCGCGCTCTTCAGATCGTTGCCACGGGCCTCGACCACGCCCACCAGGACGTCGTCGGGGTCGATCGCCGCGACGAGCGGCGCGGTAAGACGCGATGCCTGCCCACCGAGGCGCTTGCCGTGGCGCAGATCGCGCGCCTCGTCGACAGAGACGGCGAGCACGGGCAGCACCCGCTCGGCCGCCGCGGCCGGGGTCATCGGCTCGGCATCCGACAGCTGCTCGATCGTCACGGCATCGGTGACGTCGAAGCGGCCGACCCTGCTGCGGCGGAGCGCGGTCAGGTGCCCGCCGACGCCGAGCCCGGAGCCGAGATCGCGGGCGAGTGCGCGGATGTACGTGCCGGAAGAGCAGTCCACGATCACGTCGAGATCGATGACCCCGTCGCCACGGCGCTCCGACAGCACCTCGAAGCGCGAGACGGTCACCTCGCGGGCGGCGAGCTCGACCTGCTCCCCCGCGCGCACGCGGTCGTACGCCCGGCGCCCGTCCACCTTGATGGCCGAGACGGCGCTGGGGACCTGCGAGATCTCGCCGGTCAGCGCGGCGATTCCCGCCTCGATCGCGGACGCCGGTACAGCACCGGGATCCGTCGTGGAGACGATCTCGCCCTCGGCGTCGTCGGTGCTGGTCGCCTGGCCGAGGCGGATCGTCGCCTCGTAGGTCTTGTCGGCGCCGACGATGTACGTCAGCAGCCGGGTCGCGCCCTCGATGCCGATGACGAGGAGTCCCGTCGCCATCGGGTCGAGCGTGCCTGCGTGACCCACCTTGCGCGTGCCGAAGGCACGACGCACGCGCGCCACGACGTCATGGCTGGTGAGCCCGCCTGGCTTGTCGACGAGGAGGATTCCGGGCGAGACCATCCCTCAAGCCTACGGCGTGTCAGCCGCAGACCTCGTACGGCGGCTCGTCGCGCGAGGTGACCGTCACCGCAGTCACGGCGTCCTCGCCTGCGCGGAACGAGAAGAAGATCGTGCCCTGCCCGGGACCGGCCGGGCCCAGGCGCAGCAGGGTGCCGTCTCCGATGGTCGGCTTCTGCTCCGCCGCGTCCGCGTGCGCCGCGAGCACCTCGTCACGGGTGGACCCGAGGCCGAGGCCGTCGGCGGTGCGCGGACCACCGTCCGGCTTCACGGTGTCGGTGGTGGACTCGGCCTCGATCGTGGTGACGTTCCCGTCGCTGACCTCGCTGTCGCGCGCGAAGTACACGGTGACGCCGGTCGCCTGGTCGTTCCGGAACGCCGCCCAGGTGCAGTTCTGATCGACGGTCCAGTTCGGCACGCCTGCGACGGCGTCGGCGAAGAGCTCGTCCAGTTGGACGGGCCCCATGCCCTGCTCGGTGATCGTCCAGGTGCGCACGTCGGCCGGATCGGCGTCTGTGTGCTCCGTCTCGATCGGCGACGGCGTCGGCGACACCACGGACGCCGGTGGCGATGGCGAGGGGCTCGTCCAGGACCCCGACCCGCAGCCCGCCAGCGTCGCCGCCAGCACCATCGCGCCCAGCATCGCCGCCGTGCGCTTCCCCGTCATCGTGTTCATGGCTCGCCCTCCGTCGCAGCCGTCGCCTCGATAGGCTGGCTGGATGCCCACGCCCGCGATTCCCCCCGCCGCGTGGCGTCCAGCTCTGCTGGAATGGTATGCACACGAGGCCCGCGATCTGCCGTGGCGGCGACCGGAGTTCTCGGATCGTTATGGCGCCTGGGGCACGCTCGTCAGCGAGTTCATGCTGCAGCAGACCCCCGTCGCCCGCGTGATCCCGCACCTGCAGGCATGGTTGGCGCGATGGCCGACCCCCGCCGCACAGGCGACGGCGACACCCGCCGAGGTCGTGCATCAGTGGGCCAACCTCGGCTATCCGAGGCGCGCGCTCTGGCTGCACCGCGCCGCGATCGAGGTGGTCGAGCGGCACGACGGCATCGTGCCGCGCGACGTCGACGCGCTGCTCGCGCTCTCGGGCATCGGCGACTACACCGCACGCGCCGTCGCCGTGTTCAGCTACGGCGACCGGCATCCGGTCGTCGACACGAACACGCGCCGCGTGATCGCGAGGGCGGTCGACGGGCACTCGCAGCCCGCGCCCCCGGCACGAGCGGATCTGACGCGCATGTCGGCCCTGCTGCCCGACGACGACGCGGATGCCGCCGTGTTCAACGCCGCTGCGATGGAGCTGGGAGCAGTGGTCTGCACGGCCCGCGCGCCGCGGTGCGACGTGTGTCCCATCGCGGCGTCCTGCGTCTGGCTCGCCGCCGGCCGGCCCGACACCGGCGATGAGCGTCGCCGGCAGGCGCGCTACGAGGGCTCCGACCGGCAGACGCGTGGCGGCATCCTGCGCACGCTGCGGCACGCGCCCGATCACCGGATGCTGGCCGACGCCGTGCTCGCGGACTGGCCGGACCGAGTGCAGCGCGACAGAGCGATCGACTCGCTCATCGCAGACGGGCTCGTCGAGGCATCCGGCGATCACCTGCTACTCCCCCGCTGAACGCACGGATGCCCCGGGGAACCCGAATCCCCGGGGCATCCGCACGCCGCGTCACGGCGTCAGGCGATGCGGATCAGCTGCAGGCGGCGACGAGCTCCCACGCACCCCACTGGGATGCGCCGGGGGTCTCGCCCTGCGTCCACCACTTCGCCTTGTAATCGGACCCCTTGTAGCTCACGGTCGAGCCTCCGGGGTACGCGGTTCCGGCAGCCCACGCCGCGGCGCAGGCACCGGGAGTCGTGCCGGGATCTGTCCCCGGGCCGGTGCCGGTACCAGTCCCGCAGCTGCCGGCCTTCTCCCACACGGCGTTCGTGCCGGGCTTGTCGCCCTGCGTCCACCACTTCGCGGTGTACTCGGCGCCCTCGAAGCTGACCTTCGCGCCGCCGGAGTACGTGGCGGTGGCAGACCAGGCGGCCGCGGCACAGGTGCCCGTGCCGGGATCCGTCCCCGGGTCGGTACCGGGGTCGGTGCCACCACCGTTGCCGGGGGTGTCACCGCCGCCGGCCTTGCCGGTGCGCAGCTTGTCGGCGTAGGCGCCGATCAGTTCGCCGTTGCGGTCACCGTCCAGCTCCCAGAACATGCCGCCGCCGAGGCCGAGATCCAGGGTGTACTGCGCCTTGCGCTCGATGGACTGCGTGTTGTCGTAGCTCCACCACTGGTCGCCGTTGTAGCGCCAGGCGGCACCGGTCGCGGCGTCGTAGTACTCCGTGCCGAGCGTCTTCAGCTTGTCGTAGTCCTCGTTGCCGGCCTCCCATGTCCCTGGAGCGGCGCCGGTGGCGGCGTTCCACGGCTGAGCCGAGGCGACGCCCTTCCAGCCGCGGCCGTAGGCAGCCATGCCGAGGCCGAGCTGCTTGGGGTCGATGCCCGCCTTCAGGTACATCTGCACGGCCTTGTCGGCGCTGAACCGACGGTCCGCAGCGCGGGTGTCCTTCGGGTCGTCGAACAGGTTCGCCTGGTGCCCGGTCAGCGCCGGATCCCATGCCCCGTGCAGGTCGTAGCCCTGCACGTTGCCGTAGTCGAGCGACCTGAAGTTCTCCGGATCGTTCCAGCCGCCCGCGGTGATGTCCGACGGGTTCGCAGGCAGGAACGCCGACAGCAGGTACTTCTTGCCGTTCGTGGCGCCGAAGGCGTCGAGCTGAGTGCGGAACTCCTTCAGCAGCGCCTTGAAGTTCGCCTTGTCGTTCGCCTCGTCGACGTAGTTGCCGACGTTGCCGTTCTGGCTACCCGGCCATTCCCAGTCGATGTCGACGCCGTCGAAGACGCCCGCTGCGGCTCCTGCGCCGCCGCGGCCGTCGATCACGGGCAGGTTGCCCTTGATGTACAGGTCGATGCAGCTGGAGACGAAGGCCTTGCGAGAGGCATCCGTGGCCGCGGCCTTGGAGAAGTTCTTCGACCAGGTCCATCCGCCCAGCGAGATCAGCACCTTCAGATTGGGATGCTTCGCCTTGAGCTGCTTCAGCTGGTTGAACGAGCCTGCCAGGGGCTGGTCCCAGGTGTCGGCCGTGCCCGACACCGACGATGCCGCGTCGTAGCTCATGCCGAAATCGGCCCACGCGTCACCGGCGCCGTCGGAGCCGTTGGGCCCCTCGCCCTGCGCCTTGTTCGCGATGAAGCACTTCAGCGTCTGGTTGTTGATGTTGCCGAAGGAGTAGTTGATGTGGGTGAGGTCCTCGGCGGCGCCCGAGGTGTCGATCTGCTTCACCTTGAAGTTGCGTCCGTACACGCCCCACTGGGCGAAGTAGCCGACGTTTCGGTAGCCGTTGACGTTGCCGGTGTCGCTCGCCGCGGAGGTCTCGGCGGGTGCGGCCGCGGCAGCCGGCACCGCGAAGGCCGCGGCCAGCGTCGCTGCGGCCGCCACGCCCGCGAGCGCTGCGACGATGCCGCGCCGGGGGGATCTGGTCTTCTTCATACCTTCTCTTCCTGTTTCGGCGGATGCCGGGCATCCGCTCTGCGACCCGCGTTCTGCGGGACTTCTGTTCCGGGCGGCGCGAGGAGGGTCGCACCGCCCGGAGGCTCCGCCGCTCGGGGTCAGCAGCGAGTGCCGTCGCCCCAGACCGAGGCTGAGCCGGGCCTGTCGCCCTGCGTCCACCACTTGGCTGCGTACTCGGCGCCCTCGTGGCTGACCTTCTGGCCGCCGGTGTAGACCGTGGTCGCGCTCCAGGCGGGCGCGGTGCAGGTGCCCGTGCCGCCGCCGTTCGTACCACCGCCCTCCGAGCCGGGCTCGACGACGGTCGCACCGCGCGGAAGGTCATACAGCGTGGCGTAGGTCTCGGCGCCGATTGTCACGCGCAGGTTCGAGATCTGCGCCATCGGCAGTCGCCAGCTGAGCTTCGTCCATGCCGATCCCCCGGCCGGGATGCCGCCCGCGGGCACCTTCAGCGAGTAGGTGTGGAAGTCGCCCTTCAGACCGCCGACGTTGCTGCCGGTGTGGTCGCTGGAGACCTTCGTCAGGCCCCATCCGTTCTGCTCGCCCATGGCGCCGGTGTCGCTGGTGCCGGTGTCGAATGTGATCATCGCACCCGCGGGAATGGCGGACTTCCCGTTATTGGTGAACGTCACCTTGGGGTTGATCGGATAGTTGTTGTCGCCCAGCGCGAAGTCGCTGTAGCTCACCTGCAGATCCAGCGCCTTCGTCGGCATCGTGACGTCCGCCTTCGTCGCGCCGTAGGGCTTCGACGTCGCCAGGCGGTCGTGGATGATGTCGATCAGGGTCTCGCCCATCTCGTACTGGCCCTTGGTCTGGTTGTAGCCGTAGTCGCCGGCGAGCTCCCAGATCATCATTCCGCCGATGCCGTTGTTCGCCACGTAGTCGGCCTTGGCCCTGATGGCCTGGTCGGCGTCGCCGGAGAGGAACGTCTTCGTCTGCACGTTCCACCACCACTCGACCTTCGTCGTGTTGTCGAAGTGACGGGTGTAGGTGCCGTTGATCGTCGTCGGCGCACCGTATGAGGCGGTGTAGTCGCCGACCACGCCCTTCTCCAGGTTCAGCACGTGCCAGATCGGGTTCGCGCCCGCTCCGACCTCACCGCCGGACTTGTCCAGGTCGTGCCACAGGTTGTTGATACCGACAGCACCGGCGCCGCACTTGGAGGTGCCGCCGAGCGACGGACCAGTGCCCGCCGGGCACTTCGTCTGGTCGGCGAGCGGTGCCGAGCCGTACAGTCCGTCGGTGCCGCCCTGCACACCGTCCCAACCGCGGGTGTAGAACGGCACGCCGACGTTGATGCGGCCGGCAGGCATCGCACCACGGAAGTAGTGGTACGCCCAGTCGGTGTTGAGGTAGCCGATGTTGCTGTACGCGTTGTAGACGCCACCCGCCGCGAGCTCCGGGTCCTTGCCGTCGTCGTACAGTGCGCCGTTGCCGCCCACGTAGTTGTTCCACGACCCGTGCAGGTCGTAGCTCATGATGTTCACGTAGTCGAGGTACTGCAGGATCTGGTGCGCCTCGGCACCGCGCAGCAGCCAGCCCGATGCCGGTGCGGCGACGGTCAGCATGTACGCCTTGCCGTCGGCGGCGGAGGCCCGGTCGAGCTTCTCGCGGAGGGTCTTCATGAGCGACTGGTAGCCGGCCCAGAGCTTGGCGCGGCGGGGCTCGGAGTATGTGAAGTCGTCCGGGCTGCCGGCCTTGCCGTTGCTGTTCGCGTACTCGTAGTCGATGTCGACGCCGTCGAAACCGTAGGTGCGGATGAACTGCACGGCGGAGTCGGCGAAGGTGTCGATCTTGGCCTGCGAGTCGGTCAGGGTGTAGAAGCCCCCGTCGGCGACGCGGTTGCCGTCGGCGTCGAAGTGCCCGCCGGTCTCGGCCCAGCCGCCCACCGATACCAGTGCCTTCACGCCGGGGTTCGCCTTCTTGTACTTGTTCAGCAGGTTGAAGTGGCCGGTGTACGTGTACGCCGGGTCCATCTCGGCGCCGGCCCTGCCGGGCCAGGTCATGTCGGTGGCCGGATTGCCCGCGGCATCCTGATTGACCGAGACCTTGCTGTCGCTGCCGATGTGCGCGAAGGCGTAGTTGATGTGGCTGAGCTTTGTCCAGGGGATGTCGGATGCCAGGTAGCCGGGCTGTCCGTTCTTGCCGGTGCGCCAGCTGGTGAAGTAGCCGATCACGCGGTTCTCGAGGCCGTTCGGCAGCTTCTCCCGACCGGCCTGGTCGTAGACGGTGCAGTAGGGCACATCGACGCCGGGGGTCTGGTAGAGGCCGTCGGGGCGGCACTTCTCATCCGGGTTCGAGGTCCACGGGGTGCCGGGTTCCGGCGTGGGCGTGGGTTCCGGCGTGGGCGTGGGGTCCGGCGTGGGCGTGGGGTCCGGCGTGGGCGTGGGGTCCGGCGTGGGCGTCGGGTCCGGCGTGGGCGTCGTGCCGCCGCAGGCGCCGATGTTCTCCCAGGCGCCCCAGGCACTGGCACCGGGGGTCTCGTTCTGGGTCCACCACCGCGCCTTGTAGTTGGCGCCCTGATACGAGACCTGCGCGCCGCCGGAGTATGCGGTGGCTCCTGCCCACGGGGCCTGGCAGGGCTCCACCGCAGTGGCCGTGGTGGTGGCTGTCGCGAAGCCCGCGATCACCACCGCGGCGCTGATGACCGCCCCGGCGCGAAGCCGGAACGAGGATCGACGAGTGTGCATGGGGCTCCTGTTCTCCGAACGGACAGCAGGCCCGGGAATCGGGCTGGCCCGACGCTATCGGCGAGCGCAGGATCCCCACATCAGTGGTTTCCACATTGTCTGGAGGGCGGGTCAGACGTGCTGGTTCGTGCGATGCGCGAGCGCGGTCAGCTCGCCCCTCGTGCGCACCTCGAACTTGCGGAAGATCCGCCCGGCGTGCACCTCGATCGTGCGCACGGACAGGTGCAGGCGCTCCGCGATGTCGCGGTTGCTCGCCCCCTCGGCGATGAGCATCGCGATCTCCAGCTCGCGTCCGGTGAGCATCGGCTGCCAGGCCGAGCGGCACACGCCGAGCGGATCGGTCGTGCACACCGGGATCGGCGTGGTGGGGGTGCGCACGTCGATGATGGGCTGCTCCCCCAGCTTCGCGAGTCGTGCCTCGGCCGCGCAGCGCCAGGCGTCGGCGCCCGCGTCGGCGAGCAGGCCGATGGACGTGCGCAGGTGCCTCGCCGCCGCGGCGGCGTCGCCTCTGGTCATCCCCACGACACCCAGCATCGCCTCGATCCGGCCGCGTTCGAATGGCGATCGGATCTGCACAGCCTCATCCGCGATCTCGTCGAGCGGGAACCCGGTCGCTCCGGCTCCCATGGAACGGATCTGCCTGCGCAGCGCACCGGCGCGGGCCGCCTCGGGCGGCTGCACCTGTACCGGCACATCGAGCGGGCCCACCTCGTCCAGACCGGGCAGCCCGACCTCGATCCCCTGCGGGGTGCGCTCCGCCCAGATCCGCAGATGCACGGAGGCCTCGTCGCTGCGACCGGACAGGTAGGCGGCGATCGCCCTCTCCATCGATCTCGCCTGCATCCGAGGGAGCGGAGACACGGCCTCGAGCACGGCGGAGAGCTCACCGGCGCGGCCGTCGCAGGCCAGTTCCAGACGCCGCGCGAGACGGATCGCCAGGCCGCCGAACGGCAGCGCCAGCGGCACTGCCGATGCCGCTCGCTGCAGTGCGGCGCGCGCTTCGCCCAATTCGCCGTTCCAGGTGCGCAGCAGCGCTGCCAGCACCTCTCGATGTGCTCGCAGGAGCGGTCCGTGCGCCACGCCGAGCGCACCGGGATCCGCATTCACCGGCAGCGGCGCCGCCGCTACGGCGAGGATGCTCAGTCCCTCCGGGACATCACCGCGCAGTGCGGTGCGCAGGGCCGCCCGCAGCGGTGCGCGCACCGGCTCGTCCTCCACATCCAGGGAGACGTCGATGCTCGCCCAGTGCCCGGCGAGCAGGTCGCGATCGGCCGCATCCTGGTCGTCCTCGATGACCGACGGCGAGGCCCCGTAGCGGAGCATCGTCGCGATCGACAGCGCTCGAGCCGCGCGGGCATCCGGACGCGGGCCCGCCATCACCGGAGTCAGCCAGGCAACCGCGTCGTCGAGCCACCCCCCGCTGAGCGCCGCGCATCCCGCCGCCACGCGGGCGGCGTCCACGTCCGCGGCGTCCGCGTGACTCGCGGCCTCGCGGGCGATCGCATACGCGCGCTCCGCCTGCCCGGCATCCAACGCGCGATCCGCGATCCTCAGCAGGGGGCGGGTCAGCGCGCCGTCGCCCTGCATGTGGCTGAGCGCGCGGTGCCACAGCGCCCGTTCCTCCTCACCGCGCGTGACGTAGACCTGCTCGAGTATGCGGTGCGCCTCGGTGCGAGCCCCGAGGTCGGCCGACTCGTGCGCAAGGATGCGCGCCCTCGGGTCGGCGAACCAGAATCGGCCGGCGACAAGCGTGAGCACCGCACCGGCCGCGGAGTCCACGAGCTGATCCATGTCCATGCCGCAGGCCTCGAGCAGCACATCGACACGGTCGTCGACGCAGATGGCTGCGATCAGCAGGACGCGCAGATCGGATGCGCGCAGGGCCGCACTGACCGCGGAGCGGATGCCCGGGACCAGCGGCAGCGGGTCGGGCAGCGCACTCATCCCTGTGCGCTGCTCGGGCGTGAGTGCAGCAGCGATCTCCACAGCGATGGCCTCATCGCCGCAGCACGTCGCGACGAGCTGCGCGTGCACATGCGGTGCGATCGTCGCCTGTGCGGCGGGCGGCCCTCCCGGCACCGCTGCGCGGACGTTCCTGGGTACTGCGAAAACCGTGGCCACATCGCCCTCCGATCACAACGCTGATCGCGTGGGCAAAATGTTAGCACCGATTACAAACTAATCGCATGCACCCGTGGAATCGGGCGTCCCGTGTTACGAGGCGTCGTCCTCGTCGTCCGCCCGGTACGGGTCGGCGTCGCCCGCGTGCGTGGCGGTCGAGGCCAGCTTCGCCACCTCGGCATCCCGCTCCTGCGCCTCACGCAGCAGAGCGCCGATGTGGTCGGCGGTCTCCGGCAGCGCATCCGGGATGAATTCCAGCGTCGGCACCAGACGGGTGCTCAGCTGACGGCCCACCTCGCTGCGCAGCATCCCCGTCGCCGAGGTCAGCGCGGCGCCGCTGGCGACGCGCTCCTCCTCGGTGCCGAGCACGGTGTAGAACACCGATGCATGCTGGAGATCGCCCGAGACGCGCACGTCGGTGATCGTCACGAAGCCGAGGCGCGGGTCGCGCAGCCCCTTCTCCAGCCGCTCGGCGAGGATGACGCGGATGCGGTCCGCGAGCCGTGCCTGTCGTTCGCCAGCCATGTTCCCTACTCCCCTGTGTGACGAATGAGGGGCGCCCGCAGGCGCCCCTCACATCGTACGGATTCGATCAGCCGCGCGGCTTCTCGACCATCTCGATGGTCTCGATCTCGTCGCCGATCTGGATGTCGTTGTACTTGCCGAGGCCGATACCGGCCTCGAAGTCGGTGCGCACCTCGGTGACGTCATCCTTGAAGCGGCGCAGCGACTCGATGGCCAGGCCATCGGCGAGCACGACGCCGTCGCGGATGACGCGCGCCTTGGCGTTGCGCGTGATCGTTCCCGAGCGGACGATGACACCGGCGATGTTGCCGAACTTCGAGGAGCGGAACACCTCGCGGATCTCGGCGACACCCGACTGGACCTCTTCGAACTCGGGCTTGAGCATGCCCTTGAGCGAGCTCTCGATCTCATCGATCGCGTTGTAGATCACCGAGTAGAAGCGGATGTCCACGCCCTCGCGGGACGCCGCCTCGCGGGCCTTCGCGTCGGGGCGGACGTTGAAGCCGATGACGATCGCGTTGTCGATCGTCGCCAGGTTCACATCCGACTCCGTGACGGCGCCGACACCGCGGTGGATGATCCGCAGCTGCACCGAGTCGTCGACCTCGATCTTGAGGAGCGACTCCTCCAGCGCCTCGACGGCACCGGACACGTCGCCCTTGATGATGAGGTTGAGCGTCTCGACCTTGCCCTCTTCGAGAGCACGGGTGAAGTCCTCGAGCGAGATGCGCTTGCGGGCCTTGGCCAGCTGGGCGTTGCGCTCGACGGCCTCGCGCTTCTCAGCGATCTGGCGGGCCATGCGGTCCTCGTCGGTGACGATGAACACGTCACCGGCGCGGGGCACCGAGTTCAGACCCTGCACCTGCACCGGACGCGAGGGCGCTGCGAACTCGACCGCGTCGCCGTTCTCGTCGAGCATGGCGCGGACACGGCCGTACGCCGTGCCGGCGACGATCGCGTCACCGACGTGCAGCGTTCCGGACTGGATCAGCACGGTCGCGACGGAACCGCGGCCCTTGTCCAGCTTCGCCTCGATGGCGACACCACGGGCGGCCTTGTTCGGGTTCGCCGTGAGGTCGAGACCGGCGTCGGCGGTCAGCAGCACCGCGTCGAGCAGCTCCTGGATGCCGGTGCCGGCGCGAGCCGACACGTCCACGAACATGACGTCGCCGCCGTACTCCTCGGCGACCAGGCCGTACTCGGTCAGCTGCTGGCGCACCTTGGCCGGGTTGGCCTCGGGCTTGTCGACCTTGTTCACCGCGACCACGATCGGCACCTCGGCCGCCTGGGCGTGGTTCAGTGCCTCCACCGTCTGCGGCATGATGCCGTCGTCGGCGGCGACCACCAGGATCGCGATGTCGGTCACCTGCGCACCACGGGCACGCATGGCGGTGAACGCCTCGTGACCCGGAGTGTCGATGAAGGTGATCGCACGCTCGTTGCCCTCGTGCTCGGTCCAGATCTGGTACGCACCGATGTGCTGGGTGATGCCGCCGGCCTCGCCATCGATGACGTTGGTCTGACGGATCGCGTCGAGCAGTCGGGTCTTACCGTGGTCGACGTGGCCCATGACGGTGACCACCGGAGGACGGATCTCGAGGTCGTCCTCGCTCTCGGCCTCCAGCTCGGCCTCGAGGTCGAGACCGAAGCCCTCCAGGAGCTCCTTGTCCTCGTCCTCGGGGGAGACGATCTGCACCTTGTAGCCGAGCTCCTCGCCGAGGACCTCGAAGGTGGCCTCGTCGAGCGACTCGGTCGCGGTCGCCATCTCACCCAGGTTGAACAGGATGGTGACGAGCGTGCCGGGCTGGACGGTGTAACCCCTCAGGGCCTCGAGCTTGTCCGCGAAGTCGGCGATCGATGCGCCGCGGCGCAGACGGATGATCTCGCCGTTGCCCTTCTGGACGTTGACGCCGCCGACGACCGGCGCCGACCGCATCTCGAACTCTTGCCGCTTCGCCCGCCGCGACTTGCGCTGCTTGCTCTTGCCGCCGCCCTTGCCGAACGCACCGGCGGTGCCACCACCGGGTCCACGGCCACGACCGCCACCACCACCAGGGCGACCGGCGAAGCCGCCGCCCGGACGCTGGAAGCCACCACCGGCACCGGCACCCGCACCGGGACCGCCGGGACGCCCCGGACCGCCGGAGCGCTGCTGGAACGGTGCGCCGGGACGACCGCCCTGGCCGCCGCGTGCGCCACCGGGACGACCGGCACCTGCCGGACGGGGGCCGCCGACGCGCGGCGAACCGGGACGGGGAGCCTGCGGCCGCGGGATGTTGCCCGGGGTCGGTCGCTGGCCCATGCCCTGCGCAGAGGCGAACGGGTTGTTGCCCGGGCGCGGGCCTGCGGGGCGCTGCCCCATGCCCTGCGCGGACGAGAACGGGTTGTTGCCGGGGCGCGGAGCGCCCGGCTTCGGGGCGCCGCCGCCCTTCGGGGCGGCACCGCTCTGACCGGCACCGGGCTTCGGTGCGCCACCCGGCTTGGGTGCGCTGCCGCCCGGCTTGGGCGCCTCGGATGCCGGGGCCGCGGGCGCGGCCGGAGCGGCCTGCTCGGCGACCGGCGCCTCGGGCGCGGGCTTCGCCGGAGCCGCGGGCTTCGCGGGACCGGGCTTCGGGCCCGGCTTCGGGGCGCTCTTCGCACCCGGAGCCGCAGGCTTCGGGGTGGACTTCGTCTCGGGCTTGGCCTCGGCCGGCTTCGCGGTCGGGTCAGCCTCGATCGCCGCGCGCAGCTTGCGCGCCACCGGCGGTTCGATGGTCGAGGACGGGCTCTTCACGAACTCGCCGAGCTCCTTGAGCTTCGCGAGAGCGAACTTGCTGTCGACGCCGAGTTCAGCGGCGATCTCGTGCACACGTGGTTTGGCAGCCACAATTCTCCTGTCTGGGTCGGTCCGCCCAGGCAGGGCGGACCATCAGTCGCGGACGGGTCTCATTTCGAGCCGTTCACTTTGTTTCCATAGCCGTTCAGCCTTTGTTCTGGCGATGCTGTTCAATGGTCCGCACGTCGGCCTCGGAGAACTCCAGGGATCCGGACGTGCGCAGTGCACGTGGGAAAGCGCGGCGCCGCTGCGCGGCATCCATGCATTCCCGCGTCGGATGCAGCCACGCACCTCTCCCGCTCAGCACAGCGCGCTCGTCCAGGACGAGTTCACCATTCCGGGCAACCACCCTGATCAGGGCGGATCTAGAGGCACGTTCGCGGCAACCGACACACGTTCGTACAGGTTCCATCCTACACCTCGGCCTCGGGTGTCCGTTCCCCCGCGCCGGGGTCAGTCCATGACGCTGTCGGGCTGGATGTCGATCTTCGCCCCGGTGAGCTTCGCGGCGAGGCGGGCGTTCTGCCCCTCCTTGCCGATCGCGAGCGACAGCTGGTAGTCGGGGACCAGCGCGCGGACGGCCTTCGTGCTGGCGTCCAGCACGAAAGCGCTGGTGACCTTCGCCGGCGACAGCGCGTTCGCGACGAACGTCGCGAGGTCGGGGTTGTGGTCGACGATGTCGATCTTCTCCCCGGAGAGCTCCTCGGTGACCGCGCGCACGCGACGACCGAGCTCACCGATGCAGGCGCCCTTGGCGTTGATCGACGGATCGTTCGCCTTCACCGCGATCTTGGTCCGGTGACCGGCCTCGCGGGCGAGCGAGACGATCTCGACCAGACCCGCGGCGATCTCGGGGACCTCGAGCGCGAACAGCTTGCGCACCAGCCCCGGGTGGGTGCGCGACACCGTGATCTGCGGGCCCTTGGCGCCCTTCGCCACGCTCGTGACGTAGACGCGCAGTCGCGAGCCGTGCGTGTACTCCTCGCCGGGCACCTGCTCCTCCGGGGGCAGGATGCCCTCGACCGAGCCGAGGTCGACGTGGATCATCCGCGGGTTCGGACCCTGCTGGATGACGCCGGCGACGATGTCGCCCTCCTTGCCGCGGAACTCACCCAGCACGGCGTCGTCGGCGATGTCGCGGAGCCGCTGGCTGATGACCTGCTTGGCGGCGAAGGCGGCGATGCGGCCGAAGTCGTCGGGAGTGGTCTCCTCTTCACCGATGACCGCACCCTCCTCGTCGAGGACGGGCTGCAGCACGGCGACGTGACCGGACTTGCGGTCGAGGTGCACCCGGACGCCCTCGGTGGTGTCCTCACCCTCGGACGAGGCGTTCTTCAGGTAGGCCGTGAGGATCGCCTGCTCGATGATCTCGACGAGTTCATCGAAGGGGATCGCCTTCTCCTTCTCGATACCGCGCAGCAGTCCGAGTTCGATGTCCATGACGGCCTCCCTATTAAGCTCTCACCGCGGTCAGGTTCGCCGCGGGCATCCGTCCAGGATACCGGAACCAGCGACGAGGGAGGATTCGCGCTCTGGACGTGCGCATGCCGCTGCCCGCATACTGTGCGGCATGGTTCTCCCCGACGCGGCCCCCACTCGGTACGACACGATCGTGATCGGCGCCGGCATGGCCGGCACGACCTGCGCACGGATGCTGCAGGACGCCGGACATCGAGTGCTGGTGCTGGAGGCGAGGGATCGGTTGGGCGGGCGCATGCACACCGACAGGACGGCGGGATTCCCGATCGACCTCGGCGCGTCCTGGATCCACGGGATCGCCGACTCCCCGCTCTGGGAGCTCACGCAGGCGCTCGGCGTGCCGACGATCGAGTTCACCGTGGGCAGCTTCCAGGCCGGAGGGCGGCCCATCGAGGACTTCGACGGCGACGGCCGCCGGATGGATGCTGCGGAGAGCGCCCAGTGGGTGGAGGACGTCGCTCGCGCGGACGCCGCGCTCCTCGACGAGATCGCCGCTTCCTCCCCCGGCGACACCTACCTCGACGTGACCGAGCGGGTGCTGGATCGGTCCGGTCTCGAGCCGGAGCGCATCGACGAGATCCGCGAGTTCTTCCGGCACCGGGTGGAGGAGCAGTGCGGTGCCTGGATCGGCGACCTGGACGCGCACGGTCTCGACGAGGACGCCATCGAGGGCGACGAGGTGGTGTTCCCCCGTGGCTATGACGAGCTCCCGCACCGCATCGCCGCGGGCCTGGACGTGCGGCTGTCCGAGCCGGTGACCGCCGTCGCGCGCGGCACGGACGGTGTGCGGGTCACGACCACCGCGGACGAGCACCGCGCGGGCTCGGTCGTGGTGACCGTGCCGCTCGGTGTTCTCAAGGCCGGCGTGATCGCGTTCGACCCGCCGTTGCCGGAGCAGATCACCGGTCCGCTGGGCAGGCTCGGCATGGGCGTGTTCAACAAGGTCTTCCTGCAGTTCCCAGAGCGATTCTGGGACGAGGGCAGCTACGCGATCCGCGCGCTGGGCGAGCAGGGCGAGATCTGGCACTCCTGGTACGACGTCTCCGCGATCAGCGGGCGACCGATGCTGCTCACCTTCGCTGCCGGCCCGCTGGGCCGCCACCTTCAGGACGTCTCGGACGCCGGGATCATCACCGACGTTCTCGGCGCGCTGCGCGTGCTGTACGGCGACGGCGTCCCGGATCCGGTCGCGCACCGGATCACGCGATGGGGCGAGGACCCGTACTCGCACGGATCGTACTCGTACCTCGCGACCGGTTCGTCGCACGAGGACCACGACGCACTCGCGGGTCCGGTGGACGGAGTGCTGCACTTCGCCGGCGAGGCGACCTGGGGCGACGAGCCGGCGACTGTCGGCGGCGCCTACGCATCGGGCCATCGTGCCGCGGAGCGCATCCTCGGACGCCCCGTCGACCGGGCGGAATTCGCCGCGGGGCTCAGATGACGCCGCGCAGCCAGGTGAGAATCGTGTCCAGGGCCTCGGGGTCCAGGCGGGTTCCGGGGTCGTTGTAGCCCGCACCCGGTGCGGCGGCGCGCTCCTCGGGCGTGCGGACGTCCTCCTTGAGCACGTGGTTGGCGTGCTCCGGGAACGCGAAGGTCACGCGGGGCATGCCGTCGGCGGCGATCTGCAACGGCTCGCCGTCGAGCTCCGTGTCGACCTGCACGTCGCGGCGCCCGATCACCACGAGCACGGGGACGCGCACCGCGGGCAGCGTGTCGGTGGCATCCTCCGCCCACAGCTCGCGGGCGAACGGCAGATTCGCCGGCGTCTCGAAGCTCATCAGCACCGTCCGCAGCGGCTCGGGCAGTCGGTCATCGGGTGCCATCGACTCCCCTGCGCTGTACCGCGCTGCCGCCTGCTCCACCAGAGGCACCAGGTCGGCGCCACCGGGCACCAGCCCGAGCTGCGTGCGCAACTGGGTCAGCAGCACCGCACCGATGCTGCGCCCGGGCGGGGCCGCCAGCACCAGCCCTGCGAACGGCACCTCCTGTGCTGTCGTCGCGTAGTGCAGCACATGCAGGCATCCCTCGCTGTTGCCCAGCCCGACGATCCTCGCGGCATCCACGCCATCCTGCGCGGCGAGCGATCCGACCGCCGAGACCAGCTCGTCGAGGTGCGACTGCATGCTCATCTTCCCGATCAGCCGCGGTACGTTCTCGGCGGCACGCGGTCCGGAGGCGCGTTTGTCATAGCGCAGCGAGGCGATGCCCGCCTCGGCGAGCGCCTCGGCGAGCAGCCTCGCGCTGCCGTTGTCGCCCGGCAGCAGCGGCGAGGTCCAGTCCTGATCGGTGGGGCCGCTGCCTGCGACCATCACCACCGCCGGGTACGGTCCTCTGCCATCCGGCGCGGTGAATGTCCCGAACATCTCGATGCCGTCCAGCTGCCAGGTCACCTCTGCGGAGTGCGTCATGGACTCATGATGTCACTCGCCCGGAATCCCGCGCTTGTCCGCGTGACGGCGCGGGTCTAGCCTGAGCGCAACGGATCTCTGCGGATGCCGCCCGCATCCGCGCTGGGGAACGAGATCGGACCACCGTGATGCCGCTGGACATCCTCTTCATCGGGGCGGACGCCGGCGGGAACGTGCCGCCGGTGACCGCCGTCGCGCGTGAGCTCGTCACGCGCGGGCATCGAGTCGCGTTCGCCGGCCTGCTCCCCCGGCATCCCGGAGTGGAGCCCGTACCGCTGCCGGCACTGGTGGGGCATCAGCCGGGACTCGCCACGAACGGCGCGGCGCAGATGTCGGACATGGCCAGGATGGGCTTGAGCCGGACCATCGCGCGGCAGGTGCGGCAGGCGATCGCCCAGCGACATCCGGACGTCGTCGCGATCGACGGCATCATGATCGCGTCGATCCGCGAGGCGACGCGGCTCGGTGCTCCGACGGCCGTGCTGTTCCACTCGTTCGGCGCGCTCTGGGACGGCCGGATGTCGCGCGGCCCCGCCGGCACGGTCCTGGGGCCGGTCGGATTGAGCCCGACGGCGGTGTGGGGAGCGGCGGATGCCCGGCTGCTGCTCACCGATCGGGAACTCGATCCACTCGCCGATCAGGAGAACACGCTCGGATTCGAGTGGACCGGCACCACCGAGCGGGGAAGCGCACCGGCACCGCGGGCCGCCTCGGACCCCCCGCTCGTGCTGGTCAGCCTCAGCAGCGTCTGGCAGCGCAGGCAGGACGGCGTGTACCGGAGGGTGATCGCCGCCCTCGGCGGCCTGCCGGTGCGTGCCGTGGTCACCAGGGCGATGCCGCTGACCCCGCTGCGCGGCGACATCCCGCCCAACGTCGAGGTGCGCGGCAGATCGGCGCACGCCGAGATCCTGCCGCACGCGTCGCTCGTGATCGGGCACGGCGGGCACTCGACGACACTCTCGGCGCTGGCCCACGGCGTGCCGCTGCTGGTGCTGCCCATGAACAGGGCGTCGGATCAGCCGCTGATCGGCCGCGTGGTCGAGTCCCAGGGCGCCGGCCGGGCGCTGCCCCGGTCGGCGCTGGCCCCGGAACTGCAGAGCGCCATCACCGGGCTGCTCGCTGATGCGCGCGTCGCGGCGTCCGCGGCCCGCATCGGAGAGCGTCTGCGGGCCGAGCAGGGCGCGGCCGTCGCTGCGGACCGGATCGAGCAGCTCGCCGGGTCCTGACCGCGCTCAGCCCGCCGACGGCAACGCGTTGATCGCGCGGATCAGCCGGTGCAGCGACCCCACCCTGAACTGGTTGAGCACCAGAACGAGCCGCGGCAGGTCGACCGCGTCGTGATCGGCGCGCTCAGGCGCGAGCGGCTCGGTGCGCTCGATGCTGCCGCGCAGCAGCAGGTCGCCGAACCGCTCGTTCAGAGACTCGATCTCCGCGTCGGTCGGCTCGTTGCGCAGGCGCAGAACCAGCTGGTCGCCCACCCAGCGCAGCGAGTCGTAGTTGTGCCAGAAGCCGATGATCTCGCGGGAGGCCGCCTCGACGGAGTCGGTGATGAGCACCCGCTCCAGATCGTCGCCGGCGATGTATCCGCCTGCCGCGAGGCTGCCGTCGACGAAGGCCTTCAGCCCGTGCCAGAAGGTGCCGCCCGGCTCGTCCAGAAGCACGATCGGCACCGGCTCGGCTTTGCCGGTCTGCTGAAGGGTGAGCAGCTCGAACATCTCGTCCATCGTGCCGAACCCGCCGGGGAGGCAGACGAATCCGCGCGACTCCTTGATGAGCATCAGCTTTCGCGTGAAGAAGTACTTCATCGAGACGAGATTCGAGTCCTCGGCGACGACCGCGTTCGCCTTCTCCTCGAAGGGCAACCTGATCGAGACGCCGATCGACATCGCCCGTCCCGCTCCCTCCGCGGCGGCCTGCATGATGCCGGGACCGGCACCGGTGACGACCATCCAGCCGTCCTTCGAGAGCAGAGCGGCCACGTCGTGCGCCTGACCGTAGAGCGGGTCGGCCTCAGTGGTGCGCGCCGAGCCGAAGATCGTCGCCTTGGGCACGCCGCTGAGCGGCTGGAACAGGCGGAACGCATCTCGCATCTCGCTGATCGCCGCCGAGGCGATCTTCAGGTCGAGACGGTCGGTGCGATCCTGCCCCAGAGCGACAGCGGACTGCAGGATGCGCATGACGAGGGCCCTGTTGGCAGTGACGCCCTCCTCGTCGAGCAGCGCCGTGAGTCGGGCGCGGAGGTCGTCGGATGAAGGCACATCGGTCATGTCTCCAGCCTGTCACGCGGGACAGCGCCGAGCTCGTCGCCCTCGCCGGGCGAGTCGGGGCCGCCGCGGGGGCGCCCGTGCCGGAAGATGAGTGCTGCCGCGCTGCACAGCGCGCCGGGAGGAGAACCCCTGATGGCCAGGACGAAGCGGGCGCGTCACAGCGAGCTGAAGAACACCGCGTACGAGATCTTCATCGGCATCCTGTCGCTGCTGTCGATCGCGAACCTCGTGCTGGTCTACGTGTTCGCCGGCGACGGCGCGATGCAGCTGGTGCTGTCCGTGATGAACGCGCTGTTCAGCGTGATCTTCCTGATCGACTTCCTGTACCGGATCGCCACATCCGACACACCATGGAAGTACTTCTTCCGCGGCTTCGGGTGGGCCGATCTGCTGGCGAGCCTGCCGTTCCCCCAGTTCAAGGTCCTGCGCGTGTTCCGGCTGCTGCGCGTGTTCCGGCTCCTGAAGGCGCTCGGCGTCCGCCAGATCGTCTCCACGCTCGTGCACGACCGAGCGAACAGCACCCTGATGACGTTGCTGCTGCTGGGCATCCTGGTGCTGCAGTTCGGCAGCCTCTCGATCCTCGCCATCGAGGAGCACGCCAAGGGTGCGAACATCACCTCTGCGTCGGACGCGCTCTGGTACACGGTCGTCACGATCTCGACGGTCGGCTACGGCGACCAGTATCCGGTGACCAACGCCGGACGCGTGCTCGGCGTACTCATCATCATCGTGGGCGTCGGCATCTTCGGAACCTTCACCGGTTATCTGGCGAACATGTTCCTCGGGCCGTCCAAGGACGCACCCACCGCAGCAGATGCCCCGGCCGCGGATCGCACGGTCGATGCGGATGCCCCGGTCACAGCTGACACCGCGAAGGCGGCATCCGCGGGGGTGGCCGGCGGTGCGGCATCCGGAGCGGTCGCCGCGGGCGCGTCGGCGAAGGCCGACGCCGCCGGGCGCGAGGAGCGCCTGCGCGCGCTGCTCGCTCAGTCCGAGCGGATGCAGGCCGAGATCCGCGACCTGCTCGCGGAGCACTGATCCCTGACTCCGCCCGGAGCCATCACGCCTTCCCCGACTTCGGATCGCGTACGCGACACACCGCTGAAACGCCGGATGCCACGGCGTTTCAGCCGTGGCATCCGAAGTCGGGCGCGCTCGCGAAGCGCACGGGCCAAGCGGGAATCAGCCCAGACGGGCGACCAGCTCGGATGCCTGGACGGTCTCGCGCTCGCCGGAGCGGCGATCCCAGAGCTCGACCTGACCGTCGGCCGCACCGCGCCCCACGATCACGATGGTCGGCACCCCGAGCAGCTCGGCGTCACCGAACTTCACCCCGGGCGAGACCTTCGGACGGTCGTCGAAGAGGACGTCGCGACGGGTGGCCTCGATGTCGGCGGACAGCTGAGCGGCCAGCTCGAAGGCGACCTGGTCCTTGCCCGTGGCGATCACGTGCACGTCGAACGGCGCGATCGTCTCGGGCCAGATCAGACCCTTGTCGTCGCTGTTCAGTTCGGCGATCGCAGCCAGGATGCGCGTGACGCCGATGCCGTAGGAGCCCATCGTCACGGTGGTCAGCTTGCCGTTCTCGTCGAGCACCTTGAGCCCGAGCGCCTCGGCGTACTTGCGCCCGAGCTGGAACACGTGACCGATCTCCATGCCGCGGGCGATGGTCACCGGGCCGGAGCCGTCGGGAGCCTGATCGCCATCGCGCACACTGGCGACCTCGACGAAGCCGTCCGCGGCGAAGTCGCGGCCCGCGGTCACGCTGTGCGCGTGCTTCTGGTCGATGTTCGCACCGGTGATCCAGCTGGTGCCCTCGGCCACCCGCGGGTCGACGAGGTAGCGGATGCCGGTGGCCGACTCCTCGCCCAGCACGGCGCCGGTCTCACTCCACGGGCCGATGTAGCCGCGCACGAGCAGCGGGTTCTTCTCGAAGTCCGCGTCGCTGGCCGGCTCGACCTCGGCAGGCGCGAAGGCGACCTCTGCCCGCTTCTCGTCGACCTCCCGGTCGCCGGGCACGCCGACGACGACGAGCTCGCGGGATCCGTCGAGGTGGGTCAGTGCGAGCACCACGTTCTTCAGGGTGTCGGCTGCGGTGTACTCGCCGTCGAGCACGGCGTTGCTGTGCGCGACGAGCGTGTCGATCGTCGGGGTGTCCGGCGAATCGAAGATCACCGGTGCGGCATCCGCATCGAAGGCGACAGGGGCGATCGCCGGCGTGGTGTATGCCTCGACATTGGCGGCGTAACCGCCGGCGGAGCGCACGAACGTGTCCTCACCGATCGGGGTCGGGTGCAGGAACTCCTCGCTGCGCGAGCCGCCCATCGCGCCGGCATCCGCCTGAACGATGACGTACTCCATGCCGAGGCGCTGGAAGATGCGCTCGTAGGCGTCGCGCTGCGCCTGGTAGCTCGCGTCGAGCCCGGCATCCGTGTAGTCGAAGGAGTACGCGTCCTTCATGGTGAACTCGCGGCCGCGCAGCAGACCTGCGCGCGGACGCGCCTCGTCGCGGTACTTGTCCTGGATCTGGTAGATCGACAGGGGCAGATCCTTGTACGACGAGTACAGGTCCTTCACAAGCAGCGTGAACGCCTCTTCGTGCGTCGGGGCGAGCAGGTAGTCGCCGCCCTTGCGGTCCTGCAGACGGAACAGCAGGTCGCCGTACTCCTCCCAGCGGCCGGTCGCCTCGTATGCCTCGCGCGGCATGAGAGCCGGGAAGTGCACCTCCTGAGCGCCGGCGGCCTCCATCTCCTCGCGCACGATCTTCTCGATCTTCGCCTTCACACGCAGGCCCAGCGGGAGCCAGGCGAAGATGCCGGCGGCCTGCGGTCGGATGTACCCGGCACGGATCAGCAGCTTGTGGCTCGCGACCTCGGCGCCTGCCGGGTCTTCACGGAGCGTACGGACGAAGAGATGAGAGAGACGGGTGACCACGGGACGATTCTACGGGTGGCCGCCCGTCCCCTTCACCATCGTCAGTTCAGCGCGCGGGTGCCCTCGGGGATCACGCCGTTCGCGTAGAGGCTGGTCGCGACGTCCTGCAGCGCGGTCAGCGCGACACGCTGCGGCACGGGACCGTACGAGATGCGGGCGACGCCGAGCGCCTGGTACTCCGCCGCGGTGAGCGCGCCGGGCAGCCCGATCACGCTGACCTTTCCGACGCCGATCCCGTCGACGAGCGTGCGGGTGGCATCCGCATCGAGGATACCGGGCACGAAGACGGCCTTCGCGCCGGCATCCAGGTAGGCGCGGCCGCGCTCCACGGCATCGGCGAGCTTGTCGGCGAGCGGCTTGTCGCCGCCGCGCACGATCGCGTCGGTGCGGGCGTTCAGCACGAAGGGCACGCCCTCCGCCTCACCGGCTCTCACGATCGCCTCGACCTGCGCCACCGACTCGGACAGCGGCTTCAGGCGGTCCTCGATGTTCGCGCCGACGACGCCCGCGCCGATGGCGAGCCGCGTGGTCTCGCCGGCATCTCCGTAGCCGTCGTCGAGGTCGGCGGACACGGGCAGTTCCACGGCGGCCGCGATGCGACCGACGAAGTCGATCATGATCTCGCGCGGGATCTGACCGTCGGCGTAGCCGAAGGTCGCGGCGATGGAGTGCCCGGCGGTGGCGAGCGCGCGGGTCTCGGGAAGGGCCGCGATGGCCTGAGCCGAGACCACGTCCCAGATGTTCACGACCCGAAGGATCTCGGGTGCGTCGTAGAGAGCGGCGAGCGACTGGGCCTTGTCAGCAGTGGTGGTCATGTCAGCCACGCTAACCCGGTGGCGGGCGCTGTGGGCCGATGTGTCCGAAGAAGGCGGAATAGGCTGACGCCATGCCTCAGCGCCGATCGCACATCGCAGATTCCGCCGCGCAGAGCGCCCTGGCCGAGGCCCTGGCCGCGGTGCGTGCGCCCTTCGACGTCCCGTTCCCGCCCGAGGCGGTCACGGAGGCTGAGAAGGCCACAGCGCCTGTGCCCGATGTCGATCTGCGCGAGGTCCCGTTCGCGACGCTGGATCCTGCGGGGTCGAAGGACCTCGACCAGGCGTTCCAGCTCGAGCGCAGCGGCAAGGGCTACACGGTGCGGTACGCGATCGCCGACGTGCCCGGTTTCATCACTCCGGGCGGTGCGCTGGATGCCGCAGCACGCGAACGCGGGCAGACCCTCTATGCCGCTGACGGCTCGATCCCGCTGCATCCGTCGGTGCTCAGCGAGGGCAGCGCCTCGCTGCTGCCCGATCAGGAGCGCCCGGCGCTGGTGTGGACGTTCGCGCTGGATGCCGACGGCGTCGTGACGGAGACGACGCTGCAGCGGGCACTGATCCGCTCGCGTGCCCAGCTGGACTACGTGAGCACCCAGAAGGCGCTGGACCGCGGCGAGGACTCCCCCGCCGCGCTGCTGCCCGAGATCGGCAGGCTGCGACTCGAGCAGGAGGCGGCGCGCGGCGGCGCCAGCCTGAATCTGCCGGACGCCGAGGTCGTGCACACCGGCCCTGGCAGATACGACATCGAGATGCGGCGTCCGCTGCCGATCGAGGACTGGAATGCCCAGCTGTCGCTGATGACGGGCATGGCCGCGGCGACGATCATGCTCGATGGTGGCATCGGCGTGCTGCGCACGATGCCGCAGCCCGATGATGCAGCTTTCGAGGCCTTCCGGGTGCAGACGAAGGCGCTGGGCCGGCCGTGGACCGACGGTCGGTACGGCGACTACCTACGGGGGCTCGACCGCGCGGATCCGCTGACCCTGCCCATCCTCGAGGCTGCGAGCGCGCTGTTCCGCGGCGCCGGCTACGTCGTCTTCGACGGCGCACCGCCGGAGGAGCGGATGCAGGCGGCGATCGGCGCTCCGTACGCGCACGCCACTGCACCGCTGCGCCGGCTCGTCGACCGCTGGTCGCTCGCGATCTGCCTGGCGCTCTCGCAGGGCGGGAGCGTTCCCGACTGGGCTCGCGAGGGGCTGGCGGAGCTGCCGAAGCGGATGCAGGAGTCCTCTGCTCGGGCGTCGCAGCTGAATGCGCAGACCATCGATCACGTCGAGGCGGCGCTGCTCGCCCCGCTCGTCGGCACGGTGTTCAGCGCGACCGTCCTTCGCCCCGCGAACGGCGAGGGGAAGGCGACCGTGCAGATCGCCGACCCCGCCGTGACCGCGCGCGCCCCGATCCCGTCCGGCGCGAAGCCAGGGGATGTCGTGCGCGTGCGTCTCGACGCGGCGGACGTCCGGACGGGCACGGTCACGCTCTCCGCCACGGGAGACCGGTGAACGATCGACTGGATGCCGCGCAGCGCGCCTGGATCGACGACCGACTGCCGGGTGCGGAGTTCGTCCAGGACATGTCCTGGAACCTCGTCGACACGACAGTGCTGCACGTCCGCGCAGGCGGCACGGACTTCGTCGTCAAGGCCGCCGGTCCTGACGACACCCACCTGCCACGCGAAATCGCCGCACACCCCGCCTACGTCGAACCACTCGCGCTCACCGGGCAGGCCGCGCGCCTGATCGACGCGGGTGCCACCGCCCGCATCATCCTGCTCGAGTACCTGCCCGGCGCGCTGGTGCTCGGCACGAACGCCGAGCACGAGCCGGACACGTACCGGCAGGCCGGTGAGTTGCTGGGCCGGCTGCACCGGCTCGCGACACGGGCGGATGCCGGATACGAGGCGCGCGCGACCGCTCGCGCCCTGCACTGGCTCGACCAGCCGCATCGGCTGGATGCCACGGCCGCTGAGCGGGCCCGCGACATCCTGTCCTCCGCTCCGACGCCGGCTGTTCGCCTGGTCCCGACCCATGGTGACTGGCATCCCCGCAACTGGCTCGACGACCGCGGCACCGTGCGGGCGATCGACTTCGGGCGCTTCGCCTTCCGTCCGGCATCCACCGATCTCACCCGCCTCGCGGCACAGCAGTGGCGCGAGAATCCGGAGTTCGAGGCGGCGTTCTTCGAGGGCTACGGTCCGGATCCGCGCGATCCGGAGCTGTGGCGTCTGGAAGCGCTCCGCGAAGCGATCGGCACCGCGTGCTGGGCGTACAAGGTCGGCGATGAGCGGTTCGAGAACCAGGGGCACCGGATGCTGGCCGAGGCGCTCGCCGCCTTCTGAGCAGGCACCGCCGCTACGCTGGCCGGATGCCCGGCATCCAGATCCGCGACTGTCGCGACAGCGACGCGGCGGCGACCCTGCAGGTGTTCCTCGACGCCGTCACGGTCACAGCTGCGGCCGACTACTCGCCGGAGCAGATCGCCGCGTGGGCGCGACCGGAGAAGCGCAGCATCGAGGAGTGGAGCGCGGCGATGCAGCGGCTCGCCGGCATCGTCGCCGTCATCGACGGTCGAGTCGCGGGGTTCTCGGACGTCAGCGCGGAGGGGGACATCGACATGATGTTCGTCTCCCCCGACTTCACCCGCCGTGGCGTGGCCCGCGCACTGCTGACCGAGCTGGAGAGTCGCGCCAGGACCGCCGGAACGCCCGTCCTCTCGGCGAACGTGAGCGTCACAGCCCGTCCGTTCTTCGAGCACGTGGGCTTCTCGGTCGAGGCCGAGCAGCATCCGGTGATCGACGGCGTCGAACTCACGAACTTCCGCATGATGAAGCCGCTCGGCTGATCGTGAGGGCTGGATAGCATGGCCGGATGCGCCACCTGATCCGCCTCTCCGACTGGGACCGCGCCGACGTCGAGCGTGTGTTCGCCCTCGCCGACGAGTACGAACGAGGCGCCGGGCCACGCCGCGAGGGCTGCGCCGTGATGTTCTTCCCGAGCAGCAGCCTGCGCACCCGAGCCTCGTTCGAGCGGGGCGCGCAACTGATGGGCCTGCAGCCGATCGTGTTCCCGCCTGATTCTCTCGAGAAGCCCGAAGCACTCGCCGACGTCGCCGGTTATCTCGCGTCGTGGGCGGACGTGCTGGTCGTGCGGCACCGGATGCAGATCATCGAAGAGCTCGCCGCATCGAGTCCGATTCCCGTCGTCAACGCGATGACCGAGCTCAGCCATCCGTGCGAAGTGCTCGGCGACGTCTACGCCCTCGGCCGCACGCGCGACCCGCAGAGCCTGCGCTTCCTGTTCGTCGGCGCCGACGGCAACATCGCCCGTGCCTGGCGGGAGATCGCCGGCGTTCTCGATCTCGACCTGGTCCAGTGCTGCCCGACCGCGATCGCGACGCCCGGGACAGCGCACACCGAGGATCTCGCCGGCGCAATCGCGAGGGCCGACGTGATCATCACAGATGGTCCGGGGCAGCACGCCGAGGCACTCGCGCCGTTCCGCATCACCGCCGACCTACTCGACTCGGCTCCGGCGGGCGCGCAGTTCATCCCCTGTCCCCCGCACGTCGCGGGTCGAGAGGCGACCAAGGCCACATTCCTGCATTCGGCCTTCGCCGGGCACAGCTTCAAGAGGACGCTTCTGCCCGTGCAGCAGGCAGTCATCTCGACCTGCCTCGCCTGACCGCTCAGGATGCCGGGGGTTCCTCCCCCGATTCGACGAGGGCCTTCAACGTGTGCAGCGAGGCGGCGAGGTAGCTCTCGTAGCGCCGCATCCACGGGCCGAGTGTCGCC
Source organism: Microbacterium sp. NPDC057659 (assembly GCF_042799915.1). Taxonomy (NCBI): domain Bacteria; kingdom Bacillati; phylum Actinomycetota; class Actinomycetes; order Micrococcales; family Microbacteriaceae; genus Microbacterium; species Microbacterium sp. NPDC057659. Next base: position 879,674 of record NZ_JBHVHU010000001.1, read on the forward strand.
TGGAACGCGTCAGCGTCGATCCGGTACCGCTGGTTGCGCCCCTCACGCTCCGACACGACGAGTCCCGCGGCGCGCAGCGCCATCAAGTGCTTCGAGATACCTGATGCCACCAGCTCCGGGAACTCCTCGGCGAGCTCACCGACCGTGCACACACCACGGTCGGCGAGCAGGTCGAGGATGCGCCGGCGCGTCGGATCGGCGAGTGCCCGGAACGCGGCATCCGAAGGATCGGTCATTCGTCCTCCACGAGCGCGGCGAGCTGCTCCAGGATCCGGTGCTTCGCGATGCCGCGCTGGTACGCGTCTCGGGTGCCGCGCCAGTCCTCCTTGCCGATGCCGGCGAAACCGTCGTGCACGAGAGCGGCCGCGGTACCCGCCTCGGTCGGCCGCAGTTCGATGACGAGCCGGCCGGGATGCTCCCACCCGGCATCCTCTTCCAGCCAGGACAGCACCAGTCGCCCTTCCGGCACGAGTTCGAGCACGCGGCCACTGATGGCCGTGTCGTCCGGTCCGGTCATCCGGTAGGAGCCGCCGACGGCCAGGTCGATCTCCAGGTCCGCGCCGATCCAGCGGCGCAGGCCCTCCTGGGTCTCCAACCACCGCCACACGGCGCTGGGGCGAGCAGCGATCTCGAGGGAATGCGACACGTCGGGCATGATGACCTCCTGTATTACCAATCAGTAAACTTTACTGATCGGTAAGAGATTAGGTCCGGCCGACGCCGGCGTCAACCCCGATCCACCTGTGCGAACTGCGCGGCACTGTACCGGTCCCCCTGCACGCTGTCGGCGAGGGCGTCGAGCTCGGCGAGTTCAGCGGGCGTCAGCACCAGATCCACGGCCGCCAGGTTCTCCTCGATACGGGAGATCCGCCGGGTGCCGGGGATCGGCACGATCCACGGCTGCTGCGCGAGCAGCCAGGCCAGCGCGATCTGTCCCGGCGTGGCATCCTTCGCTGCGGCGAGCGCGGTGACGTGCGCGATCAGCGCGGCGTTCGCCGCGCGGTTCTCCTCGGTGAACCGCGGCAGCCCGTTGCGCATGTCATCGGATGCGAACGCCGTCGCGGTGTCGATCGCCCCCGTGAGGAAGCCGCGGCCGAGCGGGCTGAACGGCACGAAGCCGATGCCGAGTTCACCGAGCACCGGCAGCACCTCCGCCTCCGGGTCGCGGGTCCACAGCGAGTACTCGCTCTGCACCGCCGTCACCGGCTGCACGGCATGAGCGCGACGGATCGTCGCCGCGGACGCCTCGGACAGTCCGAAATGGCGCACCTTGCCCTCCGCGATGAGTGCGGAGACCGTGCCGGCGACTTCCTCGATGGGCACGGCCGGGTCGACGCGGTGCTGGTACAGCAGGTCGATCACATCGGTGCCGAGTCGCCGCAGCGAGGCATCCACGACCTCCCTGATGTGCTCCGGCCGACTGTCCAGTCCGTGCTCGCCGATGCGGAAGCCGAACTTCGTCGCGATGACGACCTGGTCCCGCACGGGCGCGAGCGCCTCTCCGACCAGTTCCTCGTTCACGTAGGGCCCGTACACCTCGGCGGTGTCGAAGAGCGTCACGCCGAGGTCGACCGCGCCGCGCAGCACGCCGATCATGTCGTCGCGACTGCCCGGGTTGGGCCCGTAGGTCTGGGACATCCCCATGCATCCAAGGCCGATGGCCGAGACGTCGAGTCCCTGGCCGAGGGTTCGCTTCTGCATGTCATGCTCCTTCGCTGTCGGTGATGCGGTCATGCTCGGCCAGCGCGCGGATCCCGCGAACAGCCGAGTACGGCTTCATGTACAGGACCTCGCCGATCCGCTGCTCCCGCGCCCGTCGCAGGCGCCGGGCCAGATCGGGCCGCAGGTCCCAGAGGTAGGCCCGCGCGAGCTCCGCATGCGGGGAGTTCGACACGATCCTGATCACGTCGGCGTCCTCGATCAGCACGATCGCGTTCTGCACGTTCTCGTGCGTCGTACTGCTCAGCGTGTCGAGCCGGATCGGACCGGTGTATCCGCGTCGCCGCGCATACCCGGCGAGCAGCTCGGCCTCGGGGATCTCGCCGCCCACGGCGCCGCCGCAGAGGACGAGCACCGATTCAGCGGCATCCGGCGACGGCGAACGCAGCGCGGCGCGCACTCGATAGCGGTTCACGCCGTTGATGCGCGTGCCGCGGTTGCGGTAGCCGAGGACGACGATCGCCTCGCGCCGCGTCGGATGCCCGTCGTCGACGCCCACCCGGCGGCGGGAGGAGCGCTCGTGCACGACCTCCGACCAGACCAGGACGGCGGCGACCGCCGTGGCCCCGGCGACGGCCGCGCCCCGGAATGCCCTGCTCATCCGATTCGCGGTCACGTCCACCGACGCTACTCCCTTCGACGCGGCATGGGTCAGGGCCGGGTCACGAGGACCCGGCCCTGGAGGGCGGAATCAGCGGATGCCGGTCAGCAGGCGCCGAGGTCCTTCCACACGCCCCACTCGCCCGTGGTGCCCGGCTTCTCGCCGGTCGTCCACCAGGAGGCCTTCCAGGTGTGACCGGCCTCGCTCACCTGAGCGCCGCCGAGGTAGATGCCGGAGTCGCTCCACGCCGGTGCCGTGCAGGTGCCCGGGTTCGGCGTGGGCGTCGGATCGGGATCCGGATTCGTCGGTCCGCCGGTGCCCACGGTCACGTCCATGCAGTTGTAGAACGCGTTCACGGTGTCGGCGACGTTCCAGCGCGCGAGGATCGTGTGGTCGCCGGCAGGCAGATTCGACAGCGTGTGCTTCACCGTGGCCTCGGGCTGCCTGTTCCCCCCGTCGAACACCTTGAACGGCACACCGTCGACGAAGTACTCCCAGCTGCTCGTCGAGTGACGCGCGGTGATGTTCCAGGTGAGCGTGGCCGTTGAGTCGACCTTCGTGCGCGGCCACGGCTTGGACGCGTCGTCGAGGATCGCGTACTCGGCGTTGCCGCCGCTGCACTTCATCGATCCCTTCGGCGCCTCGACGCTCTGCGGCTCGTACGTGATCGATCCGCAGTCGAACGAGGTCGCGCCCGCCGCGCACTGCGCCTGGCGGCTCGGCGGATCCGTCACCCAGCCGTGTGCACCGGCTGCCGTCGCTGCGGCCCCGGCGACGAGGGCCCCGATCGCGATGCCCACCGCGATGATCCATTTCCGTCTCATTGCCTGTCTCCTCCGTGTCGTCCTTCACCGTCCAGCGGCCCCGGCAGCATCCGAGCGCCGTCGCCGAGCACGCTAGCGGCGATCGGGATCGGCACGCCCGGTTCCGGCGCAGGCATGTGGAAACCACGTACGGCGTAGCATCCAGCTGTGACCGCAGACCCGCTCGCCTCCTGGCTCCGCACCGACGCGCACCGGCTGCGCACGCTGGATCCGGACGATCCCGACGACAGCGACATCGAGCCGTTTCTCGAGATCATCGGCGATGCAAGGATCGTCGCGATCGGCGAGTCGATGCACCGCGTGCACGAATTCCTCGCCCTGCGTCACCGTCTGTTCCGCTTCCTCGTGCGCCGCGCCGGGTTCACCGCCCTGGTGATGGAGAGCGGGCAACCGGAGGGGCTCAGGGTCGATCGCTGGCTGCGTGACGGCGGCCCCGGGCTGCGCGACGTGCTGAACCGCGGGATCACCTACCGGTTCGGCGCCTGCGAGGAGCTGCTGGACCAGGTCACCTGGATGCGGGAGCAGAACGTCCGCGGCATCCCGGTACGGTTCGCTGGGATGGACATACCGGATTCCTCGGCCAGTGCGGTCCCCGGAATCCTCGCCGCCCTGGACCTGCTCGATGAGGCCGACCCGGCGTATGCGGCGCATGTCCGTGCTGCTGTGGTCCCGCTGTTCGACTATCTGCCCATCGATCGCTCCGGCCTGGCGCAGGCGGCACCCGCCATCCGGGCCTACCTTGCGCTCCCGCCGGAGAGCCGCAACGAGATCGCGGCTGCCATCGGTGACCTCGCCGCCCGCGTGCGGGCGCTGAGGCCCGATCTGATCGCACGCCTCGGCGGCGGGAGGGCAGCGATCCGTCGCGTCGACGAGGCGATCCACGCCGCGGAGAGCGCGCGCTCCGCCGATGACTTCCTGCGCGCGATGACGAGCGGCCCGGTTCGCACCTGGTCCCCTGCCAACATCCGGGATGCGTGGATGGCGGACTCCGTCGAGCGGGTGCTGCGCGACCAACCGCGCATCCTCGTCGCGGCTGCGAACGGTCATGTGCAGCGCACGCCGTTCTCCGCACCTCCGTACGTGCCGGACGCCATGACGACGCTGGGCGGACATCTCACGGAGCGGTTCGGGCCGGACTATGTCGCGATCGGCACGACGTTCGGCGGCGGTGACGCGTGGCTGCACCGGCCGGATCCCGCCGATGCACCCGGGCACTCCCGGCCCTTCGTGCAGCCGCTCGGCCCGCTGCTGCCGGACAGCGTCGACGCGGCATTGGCGCACACCGGGGTCGGCGATGCCATCGTTGATCTCCGGCGCGCGACGCCCGCCGCCGGGCACGCGCTGGACCGCATGACCGGTGTTCAGAACGGCGACGTACTGCAGCCGCTGTCCGTGCGGGAGGCGTTCGACGCGATCGCGTTCGTCGAGACCGTGTCCCCGTGGCACACCTGGCTGAACGAGTACGGCGTCGACGAGCGAGCCACGAGCTGACAGGTCAGACGGCGACGGCCGTCGTGGTCATCGTGAGCAGCTGGTCCTGCAGATCCAGCGAGACGGTGATCGAGGCGAACTCCGCGAGCGAGGCGGCGTGGGTTCCGCCGCACGGGATCGACGCGGTGCCCTCGGGCAACTCGCACTCCCAGCGGCGCATGTCGATGATCGTCGGGCCCTCGGTGACGATGCGGCTCGGGGCCCCTGAGGCCACCCAGGCGGCCAGCGTGGTGTTGATCGCCGCCTCGCGCTCCGCCACCGTCGCGGCGAAGGTCTCGGAGTCGAAGCCCGCCTTGCGCAGGCTCTTGCCGATCCGGTACTCGTCGACCGCGCCATCGGCGTGGATGAAGCTGGTCTGGTTCGCCCGGCCCTCGAAGTCCGGGTTGCCGAGTGCGTCGCTGCCCGGGTCCTTGCGCCACAGGTCGGCGAGGGCCAGGTCGAGGGCAAGGGATGCCAGGTGGCATGCGGTGTGACCGCGACTGAGGCCGGCCCGGCGCTCCGCATCGACCTCGAGCACAGCCGACGCCCCTGCCACGACGGATGCCGGGATCTCGCCCTCCGTGCGGTGGCCGACCAGCCACGTCCAGCCCTCCGCGCCGCGCTTGACCGGGATGTCGGTTCCCACGGCGAGCGCGCCGTCGTCGCTGACCGCCGCCATCACGGCCTCTGCCACATCGACACGCGCGCCGTCCACCGTGATCGTGCCGGAGTCCCCCGGCTGATCGGGCCAGGTGTGGTCGACCGGGTGGAACGGCGTGGCGTCTGTGACGACCACGCGTGAGCCGGAGTCGACGAGGAGCACCTCCCCGGTGCCGCTCAGAACGTTGCCGGGAAAGGAGACACGCGTCGGATGCATGACCTCAACGCTACGCGAAGAGCGGTCAGCGGTTCGGCGGGATGGTGACGCCGGCCGATCCTCAGCTGGTGACGACCTGCGCCGTGCCGAGCGGCGCGTCCGGGCCCATCTCGGCGGCGATGCGGTTCGCCTCCTCGATGAGGGTGGCGACGATGTCCTCCTCGGGCACGGTCTTGATGACCTCGCCCTTGACGAAGATCTGGCCCTTGCCGTTGCCGGATGCCACGCCGAGGTCGGCCTCGCGGGCCTCACCCGGGCCGTTCACGACGCAGCCCATGACGGCGACGCGCAGTGGCACGGTCATGTCCTTCAGCCCCTCGGTGACATTGTCGGCGAGGGTGTAGACGTCGACTTGCGCACGTCCGCAGGACGGGCAGGAGACGATCTCGAGCTTGCGCTCGCGCAGATTCAGCGACTGCAGGATCTGGTGCCCGACCTTGACCTCCTCGGCCGGCGGTGCGGAGAGCGACACGCGGATGGTGTCTCCGATGCCCTCGCCCAGCAGGATGCCGAACGCCGTCGCGCTCTTGATCGTGCCCTGGAAGGCAGGCCCGGCCTCGGTGACGCCGAGGTGCAGCGGCCAGTCGCCGCGCTCGGCGAGCATGCGGTACGCCTTCACCATGACGACGGGGTCGTTGTGCTTGACGGAGATCTTGAAGTCGTGGAAGTCGTGCTCCTCGAACAGCGACGCCTCCCACACGGCGCTCTCCACGAGCGCCTCCGGGGTGGCCTTGCCGTACTTCTCGAGCAGGCGCCGGTCCAGCGAACCGGCGTTGACGCCGATGCGCAGCGAGACCCCGGCATCCTTCGCCGCTTTGGCGATCGCCCCGACCTGGTCGTCGAACTTGCGGATGTTCCCCGGGTTCACGCGCACCGCTCCGCAGCCGGCATCGATGGCCTGGAAGACGTACTTCGGCTGGAAGTGGATGTCGGCGATGACCGGGATCTGGCTCTTCTTCGCGATGATGTGCAGCACGTCGGCGTCGTCCTGGGACGGCACGGCGACGCGGACGATCTCGCAGCCCGATGCCGTCAGCTCGGCGATCTGCTGCAGGGTGCCGTTGATGTCGGTGGTCTTCGTGGTCGTCATCGACTGCACGCTGACGGGGGCGTCACCGCCGACGAGCACCTTGCCGACCCGGATCTGACGGGACTTGCGACGAGGGGCGAGGACTTCCGGGACGCGCGGCATCCCCAGGTTCACTGCTGGCACCCCTCCAGCGTACCCGGGCGTCACACGCGGAGGCCTGATGCCCGCTGTGTGGTAGCTTCGCGGTATGTTCGCGAACCGTTCCTGGTGGCCCGCCTCCTAGGCGGAGTTTCGCGTACCCACGAGAATCAGACCGCCTTCCGGGGCGGTCTTTTTGCATCCCGCGCCGGATTCCCCGATACAGGAGACCCGATGGCCATCGCCGACCGCCTGCACGCCCTCACTGCCGACCCCGACGCATCCTTCGTGCTCATCGCACGCGACGGCGGCGTCGAGCTGCTCACCGGCGCCGTCGCCGACGTGGATCTGCTCGCCGACATCCCGCTCGCACCGGACCGCGAGGTGTTCGCACTGGTCCCCTACCGTCAGGTGCGCGAGCGGGGCTTCGAGGCCCAGGACGACGGCACTCCGCTGCGCTGCATCCTCGTCGACGAGCACGACGAGCTGGATGCCGCCGAGCTGATCGCGGCGCTGCCGAATGCCCCGATCGCGCTGCGAGACGGCGCCTTCGACATCACCGACGAGGACTACGCGGCGATCGTGGAGCAGGTCATCGACGAGGAGATCGGCCGCGGCGAGGGCGCGAACTTCGTGATCCGTCGCGATTACCGGGCTTCCTTCGACGCCGACGACCGCACCGCCGCGCTGACCTGGTTCCGCGCCTTGCTCGAGCACGAACGTGGTGCGTACTGGACCTTCGCGGTGATCACTCCCGGCCGCATCGCAGTCGGCGCGAGCCCCGAGGCCCACGTCGTCGCCCGCGACGGGATCGTCACGATGAACCCGATCTCGGGCACGTTCCGGCATCCGTCCGGGGGCGCGACCAAGGCCGCGCTGACCGAGTTCCTCTCCTCCACGAAGGAGACCGAGGAGCTGTTCATGGTCGTCGACGAGGAGCTCAAGATGATGAGCCAGGTCTGCTCGGACGGCGGCCGCATCACCGGCCCGCACCTCAAGCAGATGTCGCGGCTCACACACACCGAGTACATGCTCCGAGGGCAGAGCAGGCTCGACCCGCGCGATGTGCTGCGCGAGACGATGTTCGCGCCCACCGTCACCGGGTCGCCGATGCAGAACGCCTGCGCCGTCATCCGCCGGCACGAGCAGACTCCGCGCGGCTATTACTCCGGCGTGGCTGCGCTGTTCAGCCCGAACACGCACGGCGGTCACGACCTGGACGCGCCGATCCTGATCCGCACCGTCTACGTCGGCGATGGGAGCCTGTCCGTGCCTGTGGGCGCCACCCTGGTGCGGCACTCCGACCCGTACGGCGAGGTCGGCGAGACGCATGGCAAGGCCGCGGGCGTGCTGGGCGCGATCGGCGCGATCGAACGCGACCACGCGGCAGAGGCGCGCGATGACGCGGACGCTCCCGACGCCGCGACCTCGCTCGCCGATGACCCCGAGGTCTCCGAGCTGCTCGCCTCGCGAAACGCGCGCCTGGCCGATTTCTGGCTGCAGCCGCAGGACGCCGCGGCCTCGGGCCCCGTCGCCGGCCGGACCGCCCTGGTCGTGGACGCGGAGGACCGCTTCACGACCATGCTCGCCCACCAGTTGCGGCATCTCGGTCTCGACGCCCGCGTCGTGCCGTGGGACGCCGTGACCGACGACGAGATCGACGCCGCCGACCTGGTCGTCGCCGGCCCCGGGCCCGGCGACCCGCGGGATGCCGCGTCAGCGCGCATCGCGCGGATGCGGCAGGTCGTCACTCGCCGCCGCGCAGCGGACGCTCCGCTGCTCGCCGTGTGCCTCAGCCACCAGATCCTCGCGGACTCGTTCGGGATCGACCTCGTGCCGCTTGATGCGCCGCACCAGGGCGTGCAGAAGACGGTGCCGGTGTTCGGTGAGGACGCGTCGGTCGGCTTCTACAACACGTTCACCGCGCGGGTCGCTCCCGGCACCGCTTCCGTGGCGGATGCCGAGGTCTCGGCCGATGCGAACACCGGAGACGTCTACGCGCTCCGCGGCGAGCGCTTCGCGTCGATCCAGGGCCACCTGGAGTCGATCCTGTCGCGCGACGGCATCCGCACCCTGCAGCGGCTGGCGGAGCACGCCCTGGCCTGAAAGGCCCTTCGTCACTTCGTCTCGCTGCGCTCGCTCAGGAACCGGATGAACACCCCGGACCCTGAGCGAGGAGCGCAGCGACGAGACGAAGGGCGTCAGCCCAGCAGGTTCACCGGCTTGAGCAGATCGGCGACGATCAGCAGCGCACCCATGCCGATCATCACCACGGCGACGACGACGGTGAGCGGCACCAGTCGCGTGGCATCCACCGGCTTCGGCGCCCGGCGTCCGGTGAGCCTGGCCCAGGTGCGCTTGATGCCCTCCCACAGTGCGACGGCGATGTGACCGCCGTCCAGCGGCAGCAGCGGGATGAGGTTGAACACGAACAGGGCGATGTTCAGCGCGCCGAGCAGATACAGCAGCGTGGTCAGGCGGTTCAGGATCGGGCTGTCGGTGACGGCCACGTCACCGGCCAGGCGTCCGACGCCGACGACGCTGAGCGGCCCGTTCGGGTCGCGCGGCGCTCCGGCGAAGACGGTCTCGCCGACGCTCCACATCTTCTGCGGCAGGGTCACGATCATCGAGGCGACGCCGCTGACCTGCTGCCAGGTCATCTCCGCTCCGGTTCCGATCGGCTGGCGCACATACGCCTGCTGCGAGGTGATTCCGGCATAGCCGACCTCGTGCATGACGGGCTTGCCGTCCGCATCCACCACGGGCTGCCCCTTGGCATCCACCTCCTGCCGCTGCGCAGGAACCGGCGTGAGGGTCGTGTCGACCTGTGTGCCGTCGCGCTCGACGACGACGGGCAGCGCGACGCCCGGCGAGGCCTGGATGATGGCGGATGCCTCGGCGAAGGTGGACACCTTCTCACCGTCGACGCTCACCAGCACGTCGCCGGGCTGGATGCCCGCCTCGGCGGCGGGCGCTGTCGGGTCGCCCGGCTTGCAGGTGGTCTGACTGGAGCCGGCCGGCACCACGCACTCGCTCACGGATGCCACGGTCGTGGTGGCCTGCAGCAGGCCGATGCCCGAGGCGACGACGGTGAAGATCAGCACGCCGAGGATGAGGTTCATCAGCGGGCCGCCGAACATCACGATGATGCGCTTCCAGACCGGCAGCCTGTAGAAGACGCGGTCCTCGGCGCCCTCGGCGATCGTCTCGTCGTTGGCGGAACGGGCGTCCTGCACCAGTTTCGAGAACAGACCGGTGGCCTTGCCGGTCTCCTTCGACGGCGGGTACATGCCCGACATCGAGATGAACCCGCCCAGCGGCAGCGCCTTCACGCCGTACTCGGTCTCGCCGATCTGCTTCGACCACAGCCGCGGGCCGAACCCGATCATGTACTGGCCGACGCGCACGCCGAAGAGCTTCGCGGGCACGAGATGCCCGATCTCGTGCAGTCCGATGGACAGCGCGAGACCGATCAGCATGAACAGGATGCCGCCCAGGTACAGCAGGATTTCCACCAGATCACCGTACTGGCCGAGGCGAGGAATCCGCTGTGACCGCGGCAGGGATCCGCAGACCGCGTGGGAGACTGGAGGCGTCATGGCCACCGTACCCGCCTCCGCTCCCCTGCCCCCCGTCCTGCGTCCCGAGCGCCCGCCGCACCGGTCGCTCGCCGATCTCGCCGAGCGCTTCGACCTCGGCATCCGAGGGGATGTCTCCGGCCTGACGGCTGCGGGCATCACTCTGGCCACCGCGGATCTGCGCGAGGGCGAGGTGTTCGTCGGCATCCACGGTGCTCGCAGGCACGGCGCGGAGTTCGCCGGGCAGGCCGCCGCGCAGGGCGCCGTCGCGATCCTCACCGACGCCGACGGCGCGGAGATCGCCGCCCCGAGCGGGCTGCCGGTGTTCGTCGCCGACGACCCGCGCGCCGTTCTCGGCGGGATCAGCGCCTGGCTGTACGGCACCGACCATGACATGCCGGAGCTGCTCGCCGTCACCGGCACCAACGGCAAGACCAGCACCGCCCACGTGCTCGAGGCGATCCTGAACCAGCTGGGCGTGGTCACCGGCCTGAGCTCCACGGCGGAGCGGCACATCGCCGGGCAGACCATCGTGTCGCGGCTGACGACGCCGGAGTCGTCCGAGATGCACGCGCTGCTGGCTCTCATGCGCGAGCGCGACGTCGAGGCGGTCGCCGTCGAGGTGAGCGCCCAGGCCCTGTCGCGGCACCGCGTCGACGGCATCCTGTTCGACGTCGCCGGCTTCACCAACCTCACCCACGACCACCTCGACGACTACGGCGACCTCGAGACCTACCTCGAGGCGAAGCTCGCGCTGTTCCGCCCCGACCGCGCCCGTCGCGGGGTGGTGTGCGTGGACACCGCCTCGGGGCTCGAGGTCGTCTCGCGCGCGGAGATCCCGGTGGTCACCGTGGGTGCACCGCAGCTCGCACAGGATCCGGATGCCGCGGCCGGCGCCGACTGGACCGTCCGCATCGAGGAGGAGACGCAGCGCGCCACGACCTTCACCGTCCGTGCGCCGGGCGGAGCGGAGATCACCACGACGATCCCCGTGATCGGCGCGCATATGGCCGCCAACACCGGTCTCGCCATCGCGATGCTCGTCGAGGCCGGCCACGACTTCGACCGGATCGCAGAGGTCCTGCTGCGGGACGGCGAGGTCCGGGCTGTGCTGCCCGGCCGCACCGAGATCGTCTCCGGCGAGCGCGGCCCCGTGGTCTACGTCGACTTCTCGCACACCCCCGACTCGTTCGAGAAGACCCTCGCCGCGGTGCGCAAGGTCACTCCCGGCAAGGTGCTGATGATGTTCGGGGCCTCCGGCAACCGGGACACGCTCAAGCGGCCGATCATGGGTCGCGTCGCCGCCGAGGGCGCCGACATCGTGCTGGTGACCGATCACCATCCCCGCTACGAGGAGGCGGCACCCATCCGAGCCGCACTGCTGGAGGGCGCGCGCTCAGCGGGGACGGAGGCCGAGATCCTCGAGGTCGCGGCTCCCGAGGAGGCGATCCGCACCGCGGTCGCGATGACCGGCGAGGGCGACGCGATCCTCTGGGCCGGCCCAGGTCACCAGGACTACCGCGAGATCGACGGGGTGCGCACCCCGTTCTCCGCGCGCGCCCTGGCCCGTCAGGCGCTGCGGGATGCCGGGTGGCCGGCGGCTGACGACCACTGAGACGGATCAGGCCGCAGAGATGAGGGCGTCCGCCTTCGCGCGGGCCCAGGCCTCGGCATCCGCCAGCGACTCGAGAGTGAGCTGCTCCGGCGGCTCGTGCGCATCGACGACTGCGGCGATCGTGTCGATGATCCCGAGGAACGACAGTCGCCCCTCGTGGAACGCGTCCACCGCCTGCTCGTTCGCGGCGTTGTAGACCGCGGGGAACGTCGCCCCTGCGCGGCCGACCTGCTTCGCGAGGGCCACGGAGGGGAAGGCGATGTCGTCGAGCGGCTCGAACGTCCAGCTCGTGGCCTGGCGCCAGTCCATCGGGCGCCCCACGCCGCCGACGCGGTGCGGCCAGTCCAGGCCGAGCGAGATCGGCAGCCGCATGTCGGGTGGCGACGCCTGAGCGATCGTCGAGCCGTCCACGAACTCCACCATGGAGTGCACGATCGACTGCGGGTGCACCACCACCTCGATGTCGTCGTAGGCGACGTCGAAGAGCAGGTGCGCCTCGATCACCTCGAGCCCCTTGTTCACGAGAGTCGCCGAGTTGGTGGTCACCATCCGTCCCATGTTCCAGGTCGGGTGTGCGAGCGCCTCGGCGGGGGCGACCTCGGTCATCTGCTCCCGCGTGCGCCCGCGGAAAGGTCCACCTGATGCGGTGACGACCAGCCGCCGCACTTCGCCGTGCTCTCCGGAGCGCAGCGCCTGCGCGATCGCGGAGTGCTCGGAGTCGACCGGGACGATCTGCCCCTCGGCTGCGGCGGCGCGGACCAGCGCGCCGCCGACGATCAGCGACTCCTTGTTCGCCAGTGCCAGGGTGCGGCCGGCCTTCAGGGCGGCCAGAGTGGAGCCCAGTCCGATCGAGCCGGTGATCGCGTTGAGCACGACATCGGCCTCGACCTCACGGACCAGCTGCTCGGCCTCCTCCGCGCCGAGCGCGGTGTGCTCGACGTGGAACTCGACTGCCTGCTCGGCCAGCATCCCGGCATTCGAGCCTGCGGCGATGCCGACCAACTCGAACCGCCGCGGATTCGCGCGGATCACGTCCAGGGCCTGAGTGCCGATGGAACCTGTGGACCCGAGGACGAGGATGCGACGCATGCCGCCAGCCTATTGCGCGGCAGGGTGCCTCACTGCTTCTCGACGGGGGTGGTGCCGAGGATGTCGACGACGAAGACCAGGGTCTCCTTCTTCAGCTCGTTGCTGTCGTCCGCGGCTCCGTAGCCGTCCTTCGGCGGGATCTCGGCGAGCACCTGAGAGCCGACCTTCTGGCCGATGAGCGCCTGCTGGAAGCCCTTCACGACCCCGGTCGCGGGGAACTGCGACGGATACGCGTCGCGGCTCCACGTGGAGTCGAACTCCTTGCCGTCGCTCCACTTCACGCCCCGGTACTGCACGGTGACCAGGTCGTTCGCGGTCACCGTGGCGCCGTCGCCCTGCTTGAGCTGGCCGATCTTCGTCTCGGTGGGCGGGTCGGTCTTGGGGATGGTGATCGTGGGCGCGCCATCCTTGTCGAGCTTGACGGCGGCCATACCGGCGGGCGGGTCGACGTCCTTGCCGGTGGCGACCGTCGGCAGCTTCTCCAGCGTCTGCACGTACAGCACGACGGAAGGCTGGTTCTCGCCCAGCTTGTCACCGGGGAGCGCGAGCACCGCCTCCGAGCCGATCGGCATGCACTCGGTCGCGATGAGGAAGATCGGCGACATGGTCATGTCGTACATCTGCTGCGGCGTGTTCGGGTTGAGCAGCACCGGCAGCACGCCCTCCGGGCCGCGCTTCGACGTGTCCAGCACGGCCCCGGTGTCGGCCTGGATGAGCTGGTAGCGCACCGAGATGAAGTCGGTGGGGGTGATGTCCTTGCCGTCGCCCTTCTTGACCACGGTGCGCTCGACGTCCGCGAACTTCGCGTCCTTCGGCACGGTGACCTTGGCATCGAGTCCCGATCCGTCGACCTTGACCGAGTCGGAGGTCGCGCCGGCCTGGGTGTCCAGCACGCACGTGGAGGAGCTCTTGGTGGGCGTCGGCGTCGACCCCGCATCCGGCGAACCCGCGCAGCCGGCCAGGATCAGGGTCGCCGCGGCGACGGTGGACAGCAGGGCAAGCGGACGACGCAGGCGCACGGTGAGACCTCGTGATCGGGAGCAGGAGACTTCCCATCATCCACCATCCGGTTAGGCCAGGGCTGAGTGCCACCCATTCCCCCACCGGCATGAATGCTTCGATAATCTCTACGGATGACCTCTGAGCAGTCGCCGGAGCCCGAATCGGCACCTGAACAGACCAGCACTCCGAGGCGCGCCGGCTTCGCGTACGCATTCGGCCGAATGCTGCTCACACCGTTGGCACGCCTGATCTACCGTCCTCGGGTCGAGGGCCGCGAGAACGTGCCGATGGACGGCCCGGTGATCTTCGCCAGCAACCATCAGTCGTTCATCGACTCGATCGCCATCCCGGTGACCGCTCCCCGACCGGTGCACTTCCTCGCGAAGTCGAGCTACTTCGAGGGCACCGGATTCAAGGGCGCGATGTCGCGGATGTTCTTCACCTCGATCGGCGCGATCCCGGTGCGACGCGGCGCCGGTCAGGCGGCTCTCGACGCCCTCGACCAGCAGAAGCAGCTGCTCGACGACGGCCTGACCGTCGCGCTGTATCCGGAGGGCACCCGCTCCGACGACGGCCGGCTGTACAAGGGCCGTACCGGGGTGGCGTTCCTCGCGCTGGAGACCGGCGCACCGGTCGTGCCCGTCGGACTGATCGGCACCGACCTCGTCATGCCCCGCGGCGCGAAGATGCCTTCGCTGCGCCCGCGCGTGACCGTGAAGTTCGGTGCGCCCCTCGATCTCAGCACGCACGGGCCCGCTTCCAGCGGCAGAGCGCGGCGCCAAGCGACCGACGAGATCATGGCCGCCATCCACGCGCTCTCCGGGCAGGAGCTCGCCGGCGTCTACAACGAGCCGCCCGCGCAGAACCCGATCGAGAAGATCAAGCAGGCCCTGCCGCACGAGCGGCGCTGATCCCGGCACCCCGCGGCGCGCCGGACGGCTCCCTCAGTCTGCGACCGTGACGACCGGCTCGACGCGCACCGGGAAGTTCACCGAGTTCGCGATGAAGCACCACTCGTGCGCCTGATGGTGCGCCTGCTCGGCCGCCTCGACCATCGAGGAGTCGGCGACGGTCACCTGCGGGCGCAGCACGACCTCGGCGAACGCCCCGCCACCGCGGCCGTCCTCGCGCATCACGCCGGTCGCCTCGTCACGGTACGACGTGACGACCACTCCCACCGTCACGCAGGCGTGCAGGTACGAGAGCAGGTGGCATTCCGACAGGGATGCCACGAGCAGATCCTCCGGGTTCCACCGCGAGGTGTCGCCGCGGAACGGCTTGTCGGAGGAGGCCAGCAGGTCGGGCTTCCCCTCGACCTGCAGCGTCACGTCCCTGCGGTAGTCGCGATACCCACTTGTGCCGGTGCCGGCGTTGCCTGTCCACGTGGTCGTGAGCGCGTAGTGGTGTTCTCCCAGGGGCATGCCGTCAGTCTGGCACGGCGGCCGACACGTCATAAGCTGGAAGACGTGCTCGAGACTCTCACCGTTGCGGATTCTGTGGAACTGGCCGTCGTCGAACGCAGCGGATTCGTCGAATCCCGTCATGCCGGCGCCGCCGTCGTGCTCTCGCCCGAGGGCGAGGTCGTCTCGCGCCACGGCAACGCCGATGCGCTGATCCTGCCGAGGTCGAGCATGAAGCCGCTGCAGGCCGTCGCCTGTGTCACGGCCGGCGCCGCGCTGGAGGGCGAGCAGCTCGCGATGAGCACCGCCAGCCACACCGGCACCGACCGCCACGTCGAGGTCGTGCGCGAGATGCTCGTCGCCGGCGGCCTCACCGAGGACGACCTCGCATGCCCGCCGTCCTGGCCCGGCGACACGGACACCCGCAGCGAGATGACGCGCGACCACGCCGAGCCGAGCCGCATCCGGATGAACTGCTCCGGCAAGCACGCCGCGATGCTGCGCGCCTGCGTGGCGACCGGCTGGCCGACCGAGGGCTACCTCGATCCGGCGCATCCGCTGCAGCTGCACATCCGCGAGACGGTCGAGCGCCTCATCGGCGCGAAGGTCGCGCACACCGCCATCGACGGGTGCGGCGCTCCCGTGCACGCGATGACGCTGGAGGGCCTCGCCCGCAGCATCCACCGCATCGGCACCGCCTCGGATCGCTCGCCGTTCGCCCTGCACCGCGTCGCGGGGCAGCTCGTCCGCGCCGTGCGTGAGAACCCCTGGACGATCGCCGGCCCCGGCCACCAGGACACCGTCGCGATCGAGCGCCTCGGCGTCTTCGCGAAGCATGGCGCCGAGGGTGTGATGGTGATGGTCGCACCCGGCGGCACGACCGTCGCCCTGAAGATGCTGGACGGCAACGGTCGTGCCGCCACCATCGTCGCCGCCACCCTGCTCGCGCGTGCCGGAGCGGTGGCCGAGACGGATGTCGCGGCGCTGGCCGCCGAGCTGCCGCTGGTCGTGAACGGCGGCGGAGCCCCGGTGGGCACCATCCGCCCCGGCGCCGGCATCTGACCGCTCAGTCCGGCGCACCGGGGAGCAGCACTCGCCGCGGCGCACTGCCCTGGATCGTCGACCACGCCCTCCCCGCATGCGTGCGGGCATACGGCGGCAGGCTGCGGACTCCGGCCAGCTGACGCAGTTCGCCCCCGCACTCCGCGGCGATCAGCATCTCGCCTTCGGCCCGCACCCGCTGCGCGAGCGACCAGTTCATCCGCCAGTCCTCGGGGTCGGCGACGATGATCACCGGCCCAGCGGATGCTGCGGCACCCGCGACCGCGGCCTCGATCCTGAGCACCTGGTGCGACGGGTGCTGTCCACGGAGCAGTTCGACAGTGCGCGATGCCGCCGGCGTGACCACTCCGCTGATGCCCTGCTCCGGCCGCCACTGGGGTGAGCCTGGTGCGGGCTGCGGCTGCGCGTGCTCCGCCCCGATCCAGCACAGCTGCACCTCGCGACCGTCGATGCGCGCCCGCCCTGCAGGGCGATCCCTGCGGAACGCGTCGGCTTCACCGCCGGCTGCGATGTGCTCGATCCGCCCCGGCATCCGCAGCACCGCGCGCCGCGGCAGCGCGTCGATGACCCGACCCAGCGCGCCGGAGATGCGGGACGACGTCACCGCTGCAGGGCGGGCGCGCACGAGCTGTTCCCATGCCGACACGAACTCCTGCGCGTACTCCGGCGGGTAGGCGGAGACGAGGGCGTCGAGATCGTCGCAGAGCACCAGGGGCGGACGTACAGCCCCGGCGAGCAGCTCCTGCACGGAATCCCAGGCGCCCTCGGCGTCGGCCGGGATCATCCGTGCGGCCGGCTGCTGCACCGAGAGCAGGCGCAGAGCCGCCGTCTTCCCGGATCCTGGACCGCCGACCACCGCCAGGCCGGATCCCGGTTCGAGGGAGACCGTCGGCTGGCGTTGACGGTCGGGTTCGTCCGCCCTGCCCAGCACGAGCCCCGCGCCGCGTCGCCGCAGGCCGCCGTCCGCAGACGGGAGCAGCTCTTCCAGCCCGATCCGTTCGGGAAGCGCAGGCAGCCAGGGGCTGCGCGGCCGTTCGGCCTCAGCCCATCGCAGCGACGCGGCGCGCACCTCAGCGGCGCCGGTGAGCGCGATGCGGGCGCAGACTGCCTCCTCGTCCTGCGGCCGGCGCACGAAGGCGAGCCCGCGCGACTCCGGCCCACCCGGCACTGCGGCCGCGGCGTCCGAACCGATCACGAGCCTGCTGTCCGCGGCATCCGACACTCGCAGGCTGACACGCAGCGGGCAGTTCGCGGCGAGTGCGTCGCGGATCACCCCGGCCGCGCGCTGCGTGCCCAGCACGAGGTGCATGCCCAGCGCGCGGCCGCGCGCGGCGACGTCGGTGAACACCGCGCCCAGATCGGCGTGCTCCCGCAGCAGCGCGGCGAACTCGTCGACGACGATCACCAGCCGCGGCAGCGACGGATGCTGGCCGATGTCGCGCGCACCGGCCTCGGCCAGCGCCCGTTCCCTGCGGCGCAGTTCAGCCGTCAGGCTCTCCACGCCGCGACGCGCCCCGTCATCGTCGAGGTCGGTGATCACCGCGGCGACCTGCGGCAGCTCACGGAGCGGATCGAAGGCCGTGCCGCCCTTGAAGTCGGCGAGCACGAAGTTCACCCGCTCGGGACCGTGCAGGGCGGCCATCGACGTCACCCAGGACACCAGGAGCTCGCTCTTGCCGGTGCCGGTCATGCCGGTCACGATCGCGTGCGGTCCATCCTCGACGAGATCCACGACGACATCGCCTCGTTCGCCGCGGCCGATGGCCGCCGCGAGTCCGACGCTCGGCGCTCTCTCGAGTTCGTGCAGCGCGACCGCCGCCGGCACCTCGGACACCTCCTCCGCACTCGCCGCGCTCTCCGCTGCGATCCGCCGCGCCTGAGCGGCGGACAGCCCCTCGACGACGAGTTCCTGGACTCCGTCCGGGGTGCGCAGTCGGGCGCGCGCGGGGTCGGCGCAGTCCAGCACCGCAGTCACCCCGTCGGGCGGCTGCTCTTCCGGGGCGCACAACGAGAGCTGCGCATCGCCGCCGTGCTCGCTCCCCGTGCCGATGACCAGGCGGAAGGCGGAACGTCGAGCGGCACTCGCATGCGGCAGCTCAGCCACGCCGAGGTCCTCGAGGCCCTCCCCCAGCAGCATCAGCTGCGACGCGGTGAACCGCCGGCAGAGCTGCACGATCAGCGCCCGCAGCACCGCGGCGCCGACCGGTTCGGGCGCGCGCACGCAGACGCCCCGGCCGATCGGGACGACCACCGGCGCATCGCCCAGCACCGCAGCACGTTCCCGGAACGCACGGGAGCGATCGTCCTCTCCCCCGCTGGCACGCACCCCGCTCGCCCGTGTGCCGCGACCGACCACGAGCGCCGTGTCCGCCGTCGGCGGTTCAGGTCCGCGCAGCGGCTGCTCGATCAGGCACCCGGCCGCATCCGGGTGACGTCGCCACAGGTCAGCGCGCTCGCGGGAGTGCAGCTCCATCAGTTCGGCCTCGGCGCGCCGCCACGCGGCATCCGCCTCAGCCTCTCCGCGCCGGCGGTCGCGGCGCCGCGACCGCAGACCGTCGAGGAACGACGCGAGGAGCATGAGCGGCCCGAGGGCAGCGAAGCAGAGGGCGAACAGTGAACCGGTGACCGCCCACAGCACCACCCCGGCGACGACGGGCACGATCGCCGCCAGCAGCGGCAATGACGGGCGACTGGGCGGTGCCGGTGACGGCGGCAGCATGATCGTGGTGGCTTCCATGCCCCCATCAGAGCGCACGGAAACGCGCGATCGTGGGCTGTCCACAGCCCGATGCGGTCAGTCCTCGGAATCGCCCGCTGTGGAGGACGGGTCATCAACCTGCAGCACGATCACCGTGACGTTGTCACGGCCACCGTTCTCCAGCGCCGCCTCGAGCATCGCCTCGACCGCGGCGGCCGGATCGTCGTGCTCGCGCAGGAAGTGCAGGATGCCGTAGTCGGTGAGCTCCTTGGTGAGTCCGTCGGAGCAGACCACGAAGCGGTCCCCCGCCTGCACCTCGACGGAGATGTAGTCCGGCGGGAGCAGCTCGCTCGCTCCGACGGCACGCGTGATCACATTGCTGTACGGGTGCCCCTCGGCCTCTTCCGGGCTGAGCTTGCCCGAAGAGATGAGCTCCTGCACCACCGAGTGATCGGTGGTGACCTGTGCGAGCTTGCCCTCGCGCGCCAGGTACACGCGGGAGTCGCCGATGTTGAGCACGACCCAGCGCGGCTCCTCGTTGCTCAGGTCGAGGAAGAGCCCGGTCAGCGTGGTGCCGGTGCCCTCGTCCGTGGTGTCGGGATGGGCGGCGATGTCCGCCACGGCCAGGCCGAGTGCCTTCTCGATCGCCTCGGTGCCCACGTCGCCGCTGTCGACGACGGCGTCCAGACGGGCGATCGTCCGGCTGCTCGCGATCTCGCCTCCGGCATGACCGCCCATGCCGTCGGCGACGACGAAGAGCGGATAGCGCGCAAGGAAGGCGTCCTGGTTGGTGTCGCGGCGGTGACCCTGATCGGTCGCACCCGCCCACGACAGCTGTACGGCGTCATCGACGCGGTACGTCTGCGTTGTCGTCTCAGGCACGAGGACTCTCCGGTGTGCGGGCGGTGCTCCGGACATCGCCGGAATCTCTTGCCATCGTAGTGGAACGCGGGTTCACAGACCGACTGCCGGATCCTCGGGAAGCGGGAAGAGCGCGTCGATCGCGGCCAGCTCCGTCGCATCCGGCTCCCAGGCGATGGCCGCGCGCGCGTTGGACTCGACCTGCGCCGGCGTCGTGGCCCCGGCGATCACGCTCGAGACCCCTGGCTGCGCCAGCAGCCAAGCGTACGTCGCCTCGAGCATCGTGATGCCGCGGTCAGCGCAGAACGCGGCATATCCCTCGAGCGCGTCCCAGGGAGCGTTCTCCCAGATGAAGCGGCGCTCACTCATGATGCGGCTGCCGGCGGGCCCGGCGTCACGGGTGAACTTGCCGGTCAGCAGGCCGTTGTGCAGCGGGAAGAACGGGAAGAAGCCCAGTGCGTACCTGTTGACGGCGGGCAGCACCTCGCGCTCGGCGCCTCGCGCCAGCAGCGAGTACTGGTTCTGCGACGAGACGAAGCGCCCGGTCGACCGCCCCTGTGCGGTGAACTCGGCTTCGGCGATCTGCCAGCCGGTGAAGTTCGAGTGTCCGTAGTAGCGGATCTTGCCCTCGTCGACCAGCTCGTCCAGCGCGTCGATCGTCTCGGCGATCGGCGTCTGCACGTCGGGAAGGTGCAGCTGGTAGAGGTCGATCCAATCCGTCCTCAGCCGGCGCAGCGACTGCTCGACTGCGAACCTGACGTAGCGGCGCGATCCACGCCCGCCCGGGAAGTCGTAGCCCATGTCGTACTCGTGCCCGAACTTCGTCGCCAGCACGACACGATCACGGCGCCCCTCCAGCGCCTCGCCGATGAAGCTCTCGCTGGTGCCGCCATTGCCGTACATGTCGGCGGTGTCGAAGAAGAACATGCCCTGGTCGATCGCCGCATCGATCACGTCGCGGCTTCCCTGAATGCTCTCGGTCACCGTGCCCGTTCGGCCGAAGTTGTTGCATCCGAGACCTGCGGCAGAGACGACGAGTCCGGAGGCCCCCACGCGACGCTGAGCGTTCACCATGCCTTCCACACTATCGGTGCTGTGTGAGGCGGGGACGCCGAAGGGCTCCCGATCCTTCGATCGGGAGCCCTTCGGTTCCGGACTCAGGCCGGGGGCCGGTTCTCGTCGCCCTCTGCGGCAGGAGGAGCATCCGGAGCATCCGCCTGCGGCTCGGCCGCGGGAGTGCCGAAGTCGATCGCGGGAGCGTCGGCCTGCGGCGCCGATTCAGGAGCGGCGTCCGCTGCGGGTGCGGCATCCGTCGGCGGAACCGGAGGCGCCGGCGGCGCGGGAGGCGCGGGCGGAGCCGGCGGGGTCTGCGGAGCAGCCGGGGTCTCCGGCGTGCTGAAGGCAGGCGGAACCGGGGCGCCAGGAGCCGGAGCGGCCGGCGGAACGGGGGCACCAGGAGCAGGAGCACCCGGAGCCGGCGGGGCGTAGCCCTGCGGCGCGGGCGGGGCGTATCCCTGCGGAGTCGGGAAGCCCTGCGGCGCACCGTACGCGGGAGCGGCGCCCGCCGGCTGCACGGGCACACCCTGCCACACGGTGCGGTCGCCGAAGAACGCGTTGCCCGCCCACGGGGCCGGAGCGATCGCGACGTTCCAGCGCGACTTGTCGAAGGCGTTGATGCCGAGCCACACGATCGAGAGGAAGATGTAAAGGATCACCCAGACACCCTCCTTCTGCAGCTTCAGTCCGACGCGCCACGAGGCGATGACCATCAGCGCCGCAACCGCCAGCAGGACGATCTGGCCGATCACGGGGATCCACCCGAGCAGAATGGACGCGCCGATGCCGTAGAGGATGAGCCACGGGCTCATGTCGCCGAGCTTGAGGAAGATCATCGCGTTGTAGACCGGGATCCACGCGCGCCACTTGCCCTGCACACCGGCCTTCTCGAAGATCTTCATCAGGAAGAGCGACGTGAGGATGTACCCGGCGATGGAGATGAGGAAGATGACGAAGAAGTACACGGCCAGAATGGCTGCGTAGCCTGCTCCGTAGTCGGAGTAACCCATGAGACTCACATTTCTCTGGTCTCGGGAGACGGATCTCGCCCCCCACGGCGAAACCTGGGCTTCGCACAGGTCATGCTATCGGCGTGGCTCCGGCCACGGCAACGACCGTTGCGGCGGGTTCTCCCCGCGGGTCATTCGTCGACGACGAGTTCCAGCACGCCTGGATCTGTGCGCCGGAGCACGACGCCGTTCTCCTCCGCCCAGCGCAGCAGTGCCGCCGAGCTGCCCACACGGGGCCGCGACAGCGCGAGGAGGCGCACGAGTTCACCCTTGGACTTCTTGTTGAAGTGGTTCAGTGCGCGCCCGGTCGGGGTCACCACGCGCACGTACTCCGACTTCACGGTCACCGGCACCGGTCCCAGAGCCACGTAGGCCTCGCTGCGCAGGTCGAGCACGAAACGCTCCTGTGCGAGCGCGGCACTCGTCGCGTCGGCCCAGTGCCGCCGCATCGGAGGGATGCCGGGAAGAGAGGTGCCCGCGGCGAGACGGTAGGACGGGATCGGGTCGAGAGCGCCGACCGGACCGAACGGAGCCGAGTGCACCAGCACATGCGCTCCGAGCCAGCGACGCCCCTGCGCATCCAGCGACGCGGCATCGAGTGCGTCGTAGAGCACGCCCGTGTACCGGTCGATCGCCGGCATCGTCGCTGCCGTGCGCAGCACGCGGTTGTGCTCGACATCACCGGCCTGGCGATCGCTCAGCTTGAGAACGCGCTGCGCGTGCGCGGCATCCGCTGAGAGCGCGATCAGCGCATCGACGGTCTGATGGCGCGCCGCGGCGAGCGATGGCAGCGCGAGGGCGTCGACATCGAGCGGCGTGTCCGTCCCGCCCGGACGCTTGGTCTCGGACGGCGGCAGCAGGATCCTCATGGGCGGCCCCTTCCCGGACTGGGCTGCAGACGGCTCCGCCCCGGGACCCTGAGCGGGGACCGGGGCGGAGACGTGGATACGGATGTCAGGCGATCAGTGCGGCGTTTCCGGCCACGATGGTGAGCTCGTCGCCCTCCATCGACAGGAACCCGTCCTGCGCGTTGGCCAGCACCTTCGAGCCGTCGAGCTCGGTGATGCGGACCTCACCCTTGGCGAGGATCGCGAGCACCGGCTCGTGACCGCTCATGATGCCCATCTCGCCCTCGACGGTCTTGGCGACGACGAGGCTGGCCTCGCCCGACCAGATCTCCGCCTCGGCGGAGACGAGATTGACCTTCAGAGCCATGATCAGGCGTTCTCCTTCTGGATCTTCGCCCACTGCTCTTCGACGTCCGAGATGCCACCGACGTTGAAGAAGGCCTGCTCGGCGACGTGGTCGAAGTCACCACGGGCGATCGCGTCGAACGACTCGATGGTCTCCTTCAGCGGCACCGTCGAACCCTCGACACCGGTGAACTTCTTCGCCATGTAGGTGTTCTGCGAGAGGAACTGCTGGATCCGGCGCGCGCGGGCGACGATGATCTTGTCCTCTTCGGAGAGCTCGTCGACACCGAGGATGGCGATGATCTCCTGCAGCTCCTTGTTCTTCTGAAGGATCTGCTTGACCGTGGTCGCCACGCGGTAGTGGTCCTCGCCCAGGTAGCGGGGGTCCATGATGCGCGACGTCGAGGTCAGCGGGTCGATCGCGGGGTACAGACCCTTCGAGGCGATCTCACGGGAGAGCTCGGTGGTGGCGTCGAGGTGCGCGAACGTGGTCGCCGGAGCCGGGTCGGTGTAGTCGTCGGCCGGCACGTAGATCGCCTGCAGCGAGGTGATCGAGTGACCACGCGTCGAGGTGATGCGCTCCTGGAGCACACCCATCTCGTCTGCGAGGTTCGGCTGGTAGCCCACGGCCGAGGGCATGCGGCCCAGCAGCGTCGACACCTCGGAACCCGCCTGCGTGAAGCGGAAGATGTTGTCGATGAACAGCAGCACGTCCTGCTTCTGCACGTCGCGGAAGTACTCCGCCATCGTCAGAGCGGAGAGGGCCACGCGCAGACGCGTCCCCGGCGGCTCGTCCATCTGGCCGAACACGAGGGCGGTCTTGTCGAAGACGCCCGCCTCCTCCATCTCAGCGATGAGGTCGTTGCCCTCACGGGTGCGCTCGCCGACACCGGCGAACACCGACACACCACCGTGGTCCTGCGCGACGCGCTGGATCATCTCCTGGATGAGGACGGTCTTGCCCACGCCCGCGCCGCCGAACAGGCCGATCTTTCCACCCTGCACGTACGGGGTGAGGAGGTCGATCGACTTGATGCCGGTCTCGAACATCGTGGTCTTCGACTCGAGCTGGTCGAAGTTCGGCGCCTTGCGGTGGATCGGCCAGCGCTCGGTGATCTCCACCTGCTCGCCGGGCTCGGCGTTGAGGACCTCGCCGATGACGTTGAAGACCTTGCCCTTGGTGACGTCGCCGACCGGGACCGAGATGGCCTCACCGGTGTCGCGCACCTCCTGGCCGCGGACCATGCCGTCGGTGGGCTTCAGCGAGATGGCGCGCACGAGGTCGTCACCGAGGTGCTGAGCGACCTCGAGCGTGATCTCGGTGGACTCCTCGCCGATCGTGATCGTGGTCTTGAGCGCGTTGTAGATGTCGGGGATCGAGTCGTGCGGGAACTCGATGTCGACGACCGGGCCCGTGACGCGTGCGACGCGTCCGACGACCGCGGTCGCGGCGTTGTCAGCCGTTGCGGTGGGGGTCATATCTTCGTCTCTCTCTTGAGGCTTACTTGCTCGACGCCAGGGCGTCGGCGCCGCCGACGATCTCGGCGATCTGCTGCGTGATCTCCGCCTGACGCGCGTTGTTGCGCAGACGGGTGTAGTCGGTGATGAGCTTGTCGGCGTTGTCGCTGGCCGACTTCATCGCCTTCTGCGTCGCGGCCTGCTTGGCGGCCGAGGACTGCAGGAGGGCGTTGAAGACGCGGCTCTGGATGTACACCGGCAGGATGGCGTCCAGCACGGTCGCGGCATCCGGCTCGAACTCGTACAGCGGGTAGACGGTGCTCCCCGCCTCGGAGGCGTCTGCCTCGGCGATCTCGAGCGGAAGCAGACGGCGTGCCGTCGGCTCCTGCGTCATCATGCTGACGAAGCGGTTGAACACCAGGACGATCTCGTCCACGCCGCCGTCGGCACCGCCCCGCAGGAAGGCCTCCTGCAGGACGTGCGCGATCTCCTCGGCGGTGTGGAACGAGGGCGTGTCGGTGTCACCGGTCCACTCCGCGGCCGCGGTGATGCCGCGGAACTGGAAGTAGCCGACGGCCTTGCGGCCGACGAGGTAGTACACCGGCTCGCTGCCCTTGGATCGGATCTGCTCACCCTGCTCGAGGGCTTCGCGGATCACCTGCGAGTTGAACGCACCGGCCAGGCCGCGGTCGCTCGAGAAGATCACGACCGCGGAGCGGCGGATCGTCTCGGACTCCCGGGTGAGCGGGTGATCGACGCTGGAGTGCGTCGCGACGGCGGACACGGCCCTCGTCACGGCCTGCGCGAAGGGAGAGGACGCCTTGACGCGTGCCATCGCCTTCTGGATGCGCGAAGCCGCGATGAGTTCCATCGCCTTCGTGATCTTCTTGGTCGTCTGAGCAGAAGAGATCTTCTGCTTGTAGACCCGGAGTTGAGCGCCCATGAATGCCTATCCCCCGCGCGTTACGCGCGGCGACCCTTGACGATCTTCTCCTGGTCGACTTCGCCGGCGTCCTCGGCCGAGACCTGCTCGTTGCCGGGGGTGCCCAGGGACTGGCCCTTGCCGCCGGAGAACTCCAGGATGAAGGCGTCGGTCTGCTTCTCGAGCTCGGCGACGGTGTCGTCGTCGAGGACGTTGGTCTCGCGCAGCTTGTCGAGGACCTTCGTGTTGCGACGCAGGTAGTCGAGCAGCTCGCGCTCGAAGCGCAGCACGTCGGAGACCTCGATGGTGTCCAGCTTGCCGTTGGTGCCGGCCCAGATCGAGACGACCTGCTCCTCCACCGGGTACGGCGAGTACTGCGGCTGCTTGAGCAGCTCGGTCAGGCGCGCACCGCGGGCCAGCTGACGACGCGAGGCCGCGTCGAGGTCGGACGCGAACATCGCGAAGGCCTCGAGCGAGCGGTACTGCGCGAGCTCGAGCTTCAGCGTTCCGGAGACCTTCTTGATCGACTTGACCTGAGCGTCACCGCCGACTCGCGAGACCGAGATGCCCACGTCGACAGCAGGACGCTGGTTGGCGTTGAACAGGTCGGACTGCAGGAAGATCTGGCCGTCGGTGATCGAGATCACGTTGGTCGGGATGTACGCCGAGACGTCGTTCGCCTTGGTCTCGATGATCGGCAGACCCGTCATCGAACCGGCGCCGAGCTCGTCGGACAGCTTCGCGCAGCGCTCGAGCAGACGCGAGTGCAGGTAGAAGACGTCGCCCGGGTAGGCCTCACGCCCCGGCGGGCGGCGCAGCAGCAGCGACACGGCACGGTAGGCCTCGGCCTGCTTCGACAGGTCGTCGAAGATGATCAGGACGTGCTTGCCGCCGTACATCCAGTGCTGGCCGATGGCCGAGCCGGTGTAGGGGGCGAGGTACTTGAAGCCTGCCGGGTCGGATGCCGGAGCGGCGACGATCGTCGTGTACTCCAGGGCGCCGGCCTCTTCCAGCGCGCCCTTGACGGAGGCGATGGTCGAGCCCTTCTGGCCGATCGCGACGTAGATGCAGCGGACCTGCTTGTTGACGTCGCCCGACTCCCAGTTGGACTTCTGGTTGATGATCGTGTCGATCGCGAGAGCGGTCTTGCCGGTCTGGCGGTCGCCGATGATCAGCTGACGCTGACCGCGGCCGACGGGGATCATCGCGTCGATGGCCTTGACGCCGGTCTGCAGGGGCTCGTGAACGCTCTTGCGCTGCATGACGCCGGGCGCCTGCAGCTCGAGCTCACGAACGCCCTCGGTGGCGATGTCGCCGAGGCCGTCGATCGGGTTGCCGAGCGGGTCGACCACGCGGCCGAGGTAGCCGTCGCCGACCGGGACCGAGAGCACCTCACCGGTGCGGGTGACCTCCTGGCCGGCCTCGATACCGGTGAAGTCGCCGAGGACGACCACACCGATCTCGTGCTCGTCCAGGTTCAGTGCGAGGCCCTTGGTGCCGTCCGCGAAGGTGACGAGCTCGTTCGCCATCACACCGGGCAGTCCCTCGACGTGAGCGATGCCGTCGGCGGCGTCGATGACCGTGCCGACCTCGGTCGCAGCGGCCGACGTGGGCTCGTAGGCGGCGGCGAAGTCCTTCAGCGCGTCACGGATGACGTCGGGGCTGATCGATAGTTCTGCCATTGTCTTCCCTTTGTATCTGGTGGCGCGGTCAGCCCGCGCAAAGTCTTGAGTCAGCCCGCGAGCTTCTGTCGGAGGTCGGCGAGCCGCGCGGAGATGCTGCCGTCGATCACGTCGTCGGCGACCTGCACGCGCAGGCCCCCCACCACGGTGGGGTCGACGACAACGTTCAGCGACACGTTGGAGCCGTACCGCCGGGTCAGCGCCTGGCTGAGGCGCGTCTGCTGCTCCGCCGAGAGGGGCGACGCCGTCTGCACCGTGGCCACCACCGCGCCGCGCTGTGCGGCGACGATGCTCATGGCACGGCTCAGCAGCTGGCGCACGCGACGCTCACGCGGCTGGCGCACCAGCGACGAGACGATGAGCTCCGTCGCCGGGCTGGTGCTGCCGCCGAGCACACGCTCGACCAGACCGCCCTTGGCCGCGCTGTCGCCCAGGCGGCTGCCCAGGGCCAGCTCGAGCTCGGGGTTGTCCGCGATGACGCGAGTCACCGCGAACAGCTCGCCGGAGAGGTCTGCGTTCGGCTCACCGATCGCCGCGGCACGGACCGCGAGCTCCTCGATGCCGTCCACCAGGTCGGCTGCTGAGGACCAGCGCTGCGACACGGCGACACGGAGCACCTCGCGCGTCGGCTCAGAGGCCTGCGCGAAGACGTCCGATGCGACCTTCGCGCGGGCCTCTGCAGGCACCGACGGGTCGGCGAGCGCGCCGCTCAGCTGAACGGACTCATCGACCAGGCGCGCGACGGCGAACAGTTCGCCGGCGACGTCTACCGTGATCCCCTTCGTCGAGGCCAGAGCATTCGCGGTGGTCTCGAGAGCCTGAGTGGTCGCGCTGCCCATTACTTGGCCGCCGTCTCAGATGCCTCGAGGTCGGCCAGGAAGCGGTCGACCACTGCGGCGGCACGAGTGTCATCGGACAGCGACTCGCCGACCACGCCACCGGCGAGGTCGATCGCGAGAGTGCCGACCTCGCTGCGCAGGGAGACGAACGCCGACTGACGCTCGGCCTCGATCTGGGAGTGTGCGGCAGCGGTGATGCGAGCAGCCTCCGTGGTCGCGGCGTCCTTCGCCTCGGCGACGATCTTCTTGCCGTCCTCGCGGGCGGCGTCGCGGATCGTGCCGGCCTCGGCGCGAGCCTCGGCGAGCTGGCGGGTGTACTCCTCCAGCGCGGCCTCGGCCTGCTTCTGCGCCTCATCGGCCTTGGCGATGTTGCCCTCGATGGCTTCGGAGCGCTCGTCGAGCATCTTCGTCAGCTTCGGGATGGCGACCTTCCAGAACACCACCAGGATGATGATGAAGCAGATCGCGGACCAGAAGATGTCGTAGGTCGCCGGCAGCAGCGGACTGGGAGATGTTTCCTCCGCCGCAGTGACAAGAGTGCTCAGCATCCTGTCTCCTTACGTGTGAGGTGGCGGATCAGAAGCCGAAGATGAAGCCGGCGGCGATACCGACGAAGGCGAGCGCCTCGGTGAAGGCGATACCGATCCACATCAGGACCTGCAGGCGGCCGGCCAGCTCGGGCTGACGGGCCACGCCCTCGATCGTCTTGCCGACGACGATGCCGACGCCGATGGCCGGGCCGATGGCGGCGAGGCCGTAACCGACAGCGGCGAGCGAGCCGGAAGTTGCAGCGAGAACCGTAGTTGCGTCCACGGGGGTTTTCCTTTCGGTTGGTGGGCAGGCGGTAGCCTGTCCCCTTTAGTGCTCTTCAGCGACTGCGAGCTGGATGTAGACCGCAGTCAGGACGGCGAAGATGTAGGCCTGGAGGACAGCCACCAGGATCTCGAACAGGGTGAAGGCGAACCCGAACGCACCGGTGGCGACACCGAGCGCCGACCAGAAGCCGCCGAGTCCGAAGATGAAGAACTGGGTCGCCGAGAACAGCAGCACCAGCATGAGGTGTCCGACCATCATGTTCATCAGCAGTCGCAGCGTCAGCGTGACGGGGCGGATGATGAACGTCGAGATGAACTCGAGGATGGCGACGAACCACTGCAGCGCGACCGGGATGCCCGACGGGAAGAGCGAGGCCTTGACGAAACCCTTGGGGCTCTTCTTCACACCCGCGTAGATGAACGTCACGTACGAGACGAGGGCCAGCAGCAGCGGCACCGCGATGACGGACGTTCCGGCGATGTTGATGCCGGGGATGATGCCCGTGATGTTCATGAACAGGATCATGAAGAACATGGTCATCAGGATCGGGAGGAAGCGCTCCCCGTCCTTGCGGCCGAGCAGGTCGTGCGCGATGTTGTTGCGCACGAAGCCGAAGCCCATCTCGATGATGCTCTGGAAGCGGCCGGGAATCATCTTCAGGCGACGCGTCCCGATGAGGAACAGTGCCACGAGGACGACAGTTGCGAGGATCTGCGCGAGGTTGATCCGCGTGATCGCGAACGGCGTGCCTTCGAACAGCAGAACCGGGGGGAAGAACTCCCAGATCGACGGCGGATGGAACGTCGGATCCTCAGCGGCTGCTGCGATGAAGGTCACGGCTTGAGTCAACGTTGCGGCTCCAGCTTCGTCTGCGCCGATCGTGATCGGTGCGGAGGGGACGGATGATCGTCACCCGCGATCACGCCGAGGCACATGACTGTTCAGCAATCTCTCAGCGGGGACTTCTACAGCCTAGCAAACTTGTGCGCCTGCTCACGAATCCGATGAGTCCTCGGTGGACTCCGGCAGCGAGACGTCGCTGACATTGGGCATCCTGGAGCGCATCATCACCACGACATCGATGATCAGCGTGACGATGATGCCCGCCAGGATGGCGAAGAAGAACACCTGGGGCTGGATCCACGGCTGCCCGCGCAGCGTGGCGAGCACCACGAGGAAGATCACGAACTTCAGCAGCCAGCCGCCGAGCACGGCACCGAAGAAGATCGGCACGTAGAGGTCGTCGCCGTACCACCGGTTCGCGATCAGGATGCTGATCGCCGTGATGGCCAGGAACACCGCGGACAGCAGCACACCGACCAGCGCGCTGATCAGTCCCTCCTGCCCCGCGACGGCCCATCCGATCAGGGCGCCGAGAACGGCGAGGACTCCGGTGGCGATCGCGCTGAGGATCAGGGTGCGGCGCAGCAGCGGCGTGCTGGTCGGCCTGGCGGGGGTGTTCATGACTTCTCCGGTGTGGGGTGCTTCGGACGGGAGGGGTAGAAGGTGACCACGAGGCAGGCGATGACTCCGACGGCGCCGAAGACGACGCCGACGAGATAGCCGCCGGGCCAGTCCTCGCGGGTGGCGATGTACATCAGCAGCACCGCGATCGAGATCACGGCGGTCCACGCGTAGAAGATCAGCACGGCGTCGCGGTCGCGGTGGCCGAGATCGAGCATCCGGTGGTGCAGGTGCAGGCGGTCGGGTGAGAACGGCGACTTTCCGGCGCGCATGCGCCGGAAGACCGCGAGACCGAAGTCGAGCAGCGGGAGGATGACGATCACCAGCGGCAGCAGGATCGGGATGAATGCACCCAGCAGCTGCGAACGGCCGAACTGCTCGGGGTCGAAGGCGGTCGGCGGCATCTGGCCGGTGAGGGCGACCGCTGAGGTGGCCATCAGCAGCCCGATCACCAGCGCGCCGGAGTCGCCCATGAACAGCTTCGCAGGACTCCAGTTCAGCGGCAGGAACCCGAGGCAGGCCCCGATCAGCACGGCGGCCAGGAAGGTCGCGAGGTTGAAGTAGCTGGACGCGCCGGAGTCACGGGTGAGCGTGTAGGCGTAGATGAAGAACACGCCGTTGGCGATCAGACACACCCCCGCCACCAGGCCGTCCAGACCGTCGATGAAGTTCACCGCGTTCATGACCACGACCAGCGCGAGCATCGTCACCCCGATGCTGACCCAGCTGGAGACGAGGATCATCTCGTCGAACGGGAGCGAGAGGATCTGCAGCCCCCCGCCCACGGTGATGATGCCGGCGGCGAGGAACTGCACACCCAGCTTGATGAACCAGTCCAGGTCCCACAGGTCGTCGAGCACACCGATGACGGCGATCAGCGCGGAGGCGCCGAGCACCGACCACATCGTGCTCGGCGGAACCCACATGATGTCGAAGAAGGGGTTCGCCGCCGAGGCGGCGATGGCCGCGACGATGCCGAAGAAGATGGCCACGCCGCCCAGTCGCGGCGTGGGCGTGGTGTGCACGTCCCGTTCACGGATGCCGGGATAGAGCTTGTACTTCAGGCTCAGCTTCCAGACGGCCCAGGACAGCGCGAACGTGATCGCCGCCGTCAGGATGACCGTGAACAGGTACTGCTTCACGCGGCGCCGTCCGGAGCCGTGGTCCCGTCCTCGACGCCCTCCTCCGGCGCTCCCCGGTGCTTCGCAGGCTCCTGTTCCGTCGCCGCATCGGCCGGCGGCTCCTCGGGCTCGAGCAGATCGCCGAGTACGACCCTCAGCTGTTTCCTGCTGATCGCCCCGTCGCGCAGAACACGCACGAGCGGGTTCTCGGCGGACGGATCGGCCAGCGACGTGCAGTCGATGATGGTGGACGCGACGCCGGTCTCGCTGAGGCCGCCGTCGAGGTACACCGAGACGCTGTCGCCGAGCATCTCTTCGGCGTCGGGCACCGATATCGCGACGTCCTTGCCGGTGAGGTTGGCGCTCGAGACGGCCAGCGGTCCGGTCTCCTCCAGGAGCTCGAGGGCGATCCGGCGATCCGGCATCCGCACCGCGACGGTGCCCAGCGTGTCGCCGAGATCCCAGGCCAGCGACGGCTGCGACGGCAGGATGATCGTCAGGCCGCCGGGCCAGAACTCGTCGACCAGCCGCTGCACCGGCTCGGGGATGGTCTCGACCAGCGCTGCGAGAGCGGCCTGCCCGGCGACGAGCACGGGCGGCGGCATGTCGCGGCCCCGGCCCTTCGCCTCGAGGAGACGGCGGACGGCAGCCGGCGAGAAAGCATCGGCGGCGACGCCGTAGACGGTGTCGGTGGGGATGACGACGAGCTCGCCCCTGGCGATGGCCTGACGGGCGTGACGCATACCTGCGAGAAGCTCGGCCTCATCGCTGCAATCGAAGACGGTAGACATGGCGGCCTCAGTCTACGCGGGCGGCGGGCGCCGAACCTGTCGATGGGATGCCGATCCGCGCGGCGCGGATCACGGCCGCAGCGCCATGGTCGCGCGATCGCGCCTGGTGAGATCCGGATGCGTCACTGCCCCGCGCCATCCGTCGCCGGTCAGGATGCCGCGGATCGCGTCCCCCTGAAGCTCACCGTGCTCGAGCACGAGGACCCCGCCGGGGCGCAGCAGCTCGAGCGCGCGGCGGCTGATCACCCGCACCACGTCGAGCCCGTCCGGTCCGCCGTAGAGCGCCTGCGCCGGGTCGAACAGGCGCACCTCCGGGTCGCGCGGGATCGCGTCGTCCGGCACGTAAGGCGGATTGGAGATCACGACGGACACGGTTCCACGCAGTTCCTCGAAGGCCGTGGCGAGATCGCCCTGCACGAGAGTCAGATTCGCGGCATCCGCGGTGTTCCGCACCGCCCACGGAAATGCTGCGTCCGAGAGTTCGACTGCGAAGATCCTCGCCTGCGGCACCTCTGTCGCCATCGCCATCGCGATGGCGCCGCTGCCCGTGCCCAGATCGATCCCGATCGGCTCGGGCTCCGCCATGCTGATCAGCGCATCGATCGCGAACTGCACGACCAGCTCGGTCTCGGGGCGGGGCACGAACACCCCCGGCCCGACGGCGAGCTCCAGCCGGCGGAACGGCGCCGTGCCGGTCAGGTGCTGCAACGGCTCCCTTGCGGCCCTGCGCTCGGCGAGTGCCGCCAGCTCCGCGGCATCCTGCTCGTCGACGGCGTCGCCGCGCAGGGCAGCGGCCTGCACTCCCCCGCGCGACAGGCCGAGCACATGGCCCGCGAGCAGCTCCGCATCGACCCGGGGGTCGGGGACACCGGCATCTGCGAGCTGCCCGGCGACGGCGCGCAGCAGCGCGGAGAGGGTGTCTGGCATGGGTTCAAGTCTAGGAGCAGACACATTCCGTCATCGTTCGGAGACCGAGAAGTAGGCTGGTGCCGCTCTCGCTCCTTGCATCGAAAGGTCGACCCATGTCCGGTATCCATTCCGAGATCACCTCCACGTTCGGCAACACCCCGCTCGTGCGTCTGAACCGGCTCACCGAGGGTCTGGACGCCACCGTCCTCGTCAAGCTGGAGTCCTTCAACCCGGCCTCGAGCGTGAAGGACCGCATCGGCATCGCGATCGTCGACGCCGCGGAGGCGTCCGGCGAGCTGAAGCCGGGCGGCACCATCGTCGAGGCCACCAGCGGCAACACCGGCATCGCCCTCGCCATGGTCGGCGCTGCGCGCGGCTACCGCGTGATCCTCACCATGCCGGCCTCGATGTCGAAGGAGCGCCGCGTGCTGCTGAAGGCCTACGGCGCCGAGCTCGTGCTGAGCGACCCGACCAAGGGCATGAGCGGCGCGATCGAGGCCCTGCAGGAGATCATCGAGAAGACTCCGGGCGCGGTCTGGGCCCGCCAGTTCGAGAACGCGGCGAACCCGCAGATCCACCGCGAGACGACCGCTCAGGAGATCCTGCGCGACACCGACGGGAACGTGGACGTCTTCATCGCCGGCGTCGGCACGGGCGGCACGGTCACCGGCACCGGCCAGGCGCTGAAGAAGGCCAAGCCCGAGGTGCAGGTCATCGCCGTCGAGCCGAAGGACTCCCCTCTGCTCTCCGAGGGTCGCGTCGGCCCGGCGAAGATCCAGGGTATCGGCCCGAACTTCGTCCCCGCCGTACTCGACCGCGACGTCATCGACGAGATCATCACCGCCGAGTTCGACGAGTCCCTCGCGACCGCACGCGCCCTCGCCGCGAAGGAGGGCCTGCTGGTCGGCATCTCCAGCGGCGCCGCCGTCGCACAGGCGCTGAAGGTCGCCGCCCGCCCCGAGAACGCGGGCAAGACGATCGTCGTGATCGCACCCGACACCGGCGAGCGCTACATCTCCACCGCGCTGTTCGAGGACCTGCGCGAGGACTGATGCCGGTCCCTGGCATGACATGGGCCGGGCGGATGCGCGAGGACATCGCCGCCGCCCGGCTTCGTGATCCCGCCGCGCGCAGTGCGGTGGAGATCGCGGTCCTCTACCCCGGTCTGCACGCCGTCTGGGCGCACCGGGTGAACCACGCGCTGTGGAAGCGCGGGCTGCGCTTCCCTGCCCGTCTCGGCTCCCAGCTCAGCCGCTGGCTCACCGGGATCGAGATCCATCCCGCCGCAGTCATCGGCCGACGCTTCTTCATCGATCACGGCATGGGCGTCGTGATCGGCGAGACCGCCGAGATCGGCGACGACGTCATGCTCTATCACGGAGTGACGCTCGGCGGCCGCACCAGGGATGCCGGCAAGCGGCATCCCACCCTCGAGGACGGTGTCCTCGTCGGCGCCGGCGCGAAGATCCTCGGCCCGATCATCATCGGTGCGGGCACGGCCATCGGCGCGAACGCGGTGGTCACGAAGGACGCCCCGGCCGACTCGGTGCTCACCGGCGTACCCGCCAAGGTGCGCTCTCGCGTGCCCGGTGAGAACCTCGCGCATCTGCTCTCCGCTCCCGAGTACCTGATCTGAGGCTGCCCCTGGACGGTATTGACTCCTAGACAATAGGATGCGTCGCAATCGAGCAAGGAGGCTCAGATGGCGACTCCCCAGCCGCGCGCCGCGCGGGATCACCGAGTTCCCCCGTCCAGAATCGACGCCCGCCCACTCCGCCGGCGATGGTTCGCCGCCCTGGCTGCGGCATCCGTCCTCGCCGCCGGAGCGATCGCCGTTCCTGCGGCGGCCCCACCGGCATCCGCAGCGCCGGCGGCCTCGCAGGCCGCCGTGGACGGATGGTGGGACGCGCCGAACCGCCCCTCCCCCGACGCCGAGTTGAACGTCACCGGCGCGCCGTTCACCGGCTCCGTCAAGGGCGAGGTGCGCGGGCTGGTCGACGCCCACACGCATCTCAACTCGAACGAGGGATTCGGGGGCCGGATGATCTGCGGTGCACCGTTCTCCCCAGACGGCATCGCCGCCGCGCTGAAGGACTGTCCCGAGCACTATCCCGACGGGCGCCTCGCCATCTTCGAGAGCCTCGTCAGCGGGATCGACCATCACGACCCGGTCGGGTGGCCGACGTTCAAGGATTGGCCGAAGACCGCCTCGATGAGCCATCAGCAGTCCTACTACGCGTGGATCGAACGCGCCTGGCGCGGCGGACAGCGCGTGCTGGTGAACGACCTCGTCACGAACGGCGTGATCTGCTCGCTGCCGATCATGCCGAAGGACCGCTCCTGCGACGAGATGACGGCGATCCGGCTCGAGGCGAAGAAGGCGCGTGAGATGGAGTCCTACATCGACGACATCTACGGCGGCCCGGGCAAGGGCTTCTTCCGCATCGTCACCTCGCCCGAGCAGGCGCGGCAGATCATCGAGTCGGGACGGCTTGCCGTCGTTCTCGGTGTCGAGACGTCCGAGCCGTTCGGCTGCAAGATGATCCTCGACGTCGCCCAGTGCAGCAGGGCGGACATCGACAAGGGCCTCGCCGAACTGCAGTCGCTCGGCGTGAGCAGCATGTTCCTGTGCCACAAGTTCGACAACGCGCTGTGCGGAGTGCGCTTCGATGAGGGAACCCAGGGCACCGTCATCAACATCGGTCAGTTCTACTCGACCGGCACGTTCTGGCAGACCGAGCAGTGCACCGGCGCAATGCACGACAATCCGATCGGAGGCGCGAGCGTCCCCGAGCTCGAGAAGGACCTGCCGCCGGGCGTGGAGGTCCCCACCTACACGGCGGGGAAGAACTGCAACACGCGCGGACTCACCTCGCTCGGCGAGTACGCCCTGAAGGCGATGATGGCGCGCAACATGATGATCGAGCTGGACCACATGAGCGTCAAAGCCGCCTCACGCAGCCTGGACATCGTCGAGGCAGCGGGCTACCCGGGTGTCCTCTCCAGCCACAGCTGGATGGACGAGCGCATGGTCTCGCGGCTGTACGCGCTCGGCGGCTTCAAGACCGGCTACCCCGGATCCGCCGAGGGCTTCGTCACGGAGTGGAAGCGGGATGCCGCCGCCCGCAGCACCGCAGGCGGCGGATATGGGTTCGGTCTCGACTTCAACGGCGTCGGCAGCCACCCCGGGCCGGACGCGTCCCCCACGAAGATCACGTATCCGTTCTCTGCGGCGGGCGGTGTGAAGCTCGAGCGCCAGGTGACCGGCGAGCGCACGTTCGATCTCAACACCGACGGATTCGCGCACTACGGCCTGCTGCCGGACTATGTCGAGCAGATCCGGCTCGCAGGCGGCAAGGCGGTCGTCGACGACCTGATGCGCGGCGCCGAGGGCTATCTGCGCACCTGGGAGAAGACGAAGAGCTATACGTCGAAGCAGAATCTCGCCACCCGGAAGCCGGCGATGGCGAGCACCTCGGAGTGGAACCCGATCTACAGCTACCAGGCCGGCCAGGCGGTCGACGGCTCGACGTCGACCCGCTGGGCCAGCAAGGACTGGGACGGCAATCCGCAGTGGCTCGGCGTCGACCTGGGAGCCAGCGTGCCGGTGGGCCGCGTCACCGTCAACTGGGAGAAGGCGGCCGCGAAGGCCTACGAGGTGCTGGTCTCCGATGACGCGAAGAACTGGCGGCCCGTATGGTCCACGACCACGGGCGACGGGGGCCTGGACACCGCGTCCTTCGAGCCGACCGCGGCCAGGTACGTCCGCGTGAGCATGACCCAGCGCACGACGAACTACGGCTACTCGATCTGGGAGCTCGGCGTCTACGGCGGCTGAACTCGCGCGGGGCGGGTGCCGGCCGGCATCCGCCCCGCGTACCCTCGGGAGCATGCACTGGGTGCTGCACGTCGACCTCGACCAGTTCATCGCGGCGGTCGAGGTGCTGCGGCGCCCCGAGCTCGCCGGTCTCCCGGTGATCGTCGGCGGTCGCGGCGATCCCACCGAGCGCGCTGTCGTGTCGACCGCGTCGTACGAGGCGCGCGCGTTCGGCGTCGGATCGGGGATGCCGCTGCGCATCGCAGCCCGCAAGGTGCCCGACGCCGTGATCCTCCCGGTCGACGCACCGGCGTACCTCGCCGCGTCCGAGGAGGTGATGGCCGAGCTGCGAGCCCAGCCTGGAGCCGTCGTGCAGGTGCTCGGCTGGGACGAGGCGTTCGTCGGGGTCGACACGGACGATCCGGAGGCGTTCGCACGGGGCATCCAACAGTCCGTGCTCGCAAGGACCTCGCTGCACTGCAGCGTCGGCATCGGCGACACGCTCGTGCGCGCTAAGATCGCGACCGGTTTCGGCAAGCCGCGCGGGGTGTTCCGGCTCACGGCGGAGAACTGGGACGAGGTGATGGGCGACCGACCGGTCATCGAGCTGTGGGGCGTCGGCTCGAAGGTGTCGAAGCGACTGCTGGCCCTCGGCATCCGCACCGTCGCCGAGCTCGCCGCGGCGCCCGAGGACGCCCTCACGACGGAGTTCGGCCCGCGCATGGGGCTCTGGTATCAGGAGCTCGGTCGTGGCGGCGCCTCGGCCGAGGTCGACGACACGCCCTGGGTGCCCCGCGGGCACAGCAGGGAGACGACGTATCAGACCGATCTCGTGGACCGCGCGGAGATCGAGCTCGCGGCACTCGCGCTCCTCGACCAGGTGCTCACGGATGTGGGCGAGGACGGGCGTCCGGTCGTGGGCCTCGGTCTGAAGGTGCGCTACGCGCCCTTCACGACGAAGACGTTCACCAGGCGCGTGCCCTCGACCACGGATCGCGAGGCCGTGGTCGCGAAGGCGCGCGAGATGATCGCCAGGATCGACCCCGAACGGCCGGTGCGACTGCTCGGCATGCGCGCCGAGATGGCCATGCCGGAGGATGCCAGGGACGGGCACACCCCGACACGCGGCGGATGGTGAACGCTCAGGAGACCTCGACCAGGCCGCCGCTGTGCACCGGACGGATCTCGACCGCGCCCCCGGCGAGCACGGCGGGGTTGTGCCGTGCCAGGCGCGCCGCCTCGTCGATGTCGGCGGCCTCGATCACGTAGAAGCCCGCGACGATGTCACCGTCAGGCCGATGCACGCCCTCGACGTCGCCCGTCCGCCTGACCGTCTTCGCGAACTCCTTGGGTGTGAGGGCGTAGGCGAGGCTCATCCTGCCGCTGGCGACGAGCGCCTCGTAGTCGTCATCGCACTCCTTCAGCTCCTCCGGCGTCGCATCGGGAGCGTGGGCGGAGTCGGAGACATGGATGAGGACGGCGAACTGCGGCATGGCATCTCCTGAAGTCGAGGAACAGGCAGAGCCTAGCCCCTGACTCCGACGAAGGAGACGACCTCCGTCGTCAGGAGCCGACGGCGCCGAGGCGCTCGGCCTCGTCCGCCTCGATGCAGGAGGCGATCACCGGGGCGAGCGCGCCGTCCATCACCTGGTCGAGGTTGTACGCCTTGTACCCGGTGCGGTGGTCGGCGATCCGGTTCTCGGGGAAGTTGTACGTGCGGATGCGCTCGGATCGGTCCATGCCGCGGATCTGGCTCTTCCGCGCATCGGATGCCGCCGCGGCGAGCTCCTCCTGCTGCTTGGCCAGCAGACGGGCGCGCAGCACTCGCATGCCCGCCTCGCGGTTCTGCAGCTGCGACTTCTCGTTCTGCATCGACACCACGATGCCGGTCGGAACGTGGGTGATGCGAACGGCGGAGTCGGTGGTGTTCACCGACTGGCCGCCAGGACCCGAAGAGCGGAACACATCGATCTTCAGATCGTTCTGATCGATCTGGATCTCCTCGGGCTCGTCGACCTCGGGGAACACCAGCACGCCGGTGGTGGAGGTGTGGATGCGCCCCTGCGACTCGGTGGCGGGCACGCGCTGCACCCGGTGCACGCCGCCCTCGTATTTCAGGTGCGCCCAGACGCCCTGCGCCGGATCCGTCGAGGATCCCTTGATCGCGACCTGCACGTCCTTGTAGCCACCGAGGTCGGACTCGTTGCGCTCCAGCAGCTCGGTCTTCCACCCCATGGATGCCGCGTACTGGATGTACATCCGCAGCAGGTCGGCGGCGAACAGCGCCGACTCGGCCCCGCCCTCCCCCGCCTTGATCTCCATGATCACGTCGCGGGCGTCGTCCGGATCGCGCGGGATCAGCAGCCGGCGCAGCTTCTCCTGCGCGGCCTGCAGCCCCTCTTCGAGCGCGGGCACCTCGTCGGCGAACGCGCTGTCCTCGCGGGCCAGCTCGCGCGCGGCATCCAGATCATCGGATGCCGCCGACCAGGCGTCGTACGCCGCGACGATGCGCGAGAGCTCGGCGTAGCGCCGGTTCACGCGCTTGGCGCGCGCGGCGTCGGCGTGCACCGCCGGGTCGGAGAGCTCCTCCTGCACCCGGCGATGCTCGTCGATGAGGCCTTGGACGGACTCGAACACGATCTCAGCGGATGCTGTTCTCGTGCCCGTGGCTGTGGCCGGTCGCCGGCGGGGCCGGGATCGACTTCTGCATCTGAACGAGGAACTCCACGTTCGAGCTGGTCTCCTTGAGCTTGCCCAGCACGACCTCGAGGGCCTGCTGCGGGTCGAGGCCGGCGAGGGCGCGACGCAGCTTCCAGGTGATCTTGACCTCGTCGGAGGACAGCAGCATCTCCTCGCGGCGGGTGCTCGACGCGTTGACGTCGACGGCCGGGAAGATGCGCTTGTCGGCCAGCGCGCGCGACAGACGCAGCTCGCTGTTGCCGGTGCCCTTGAACTCCTCGAAGATGACCTCGTCCATCTTGGAGCCGGTCTCGACCAGCGCCGTCGCGAGGATGGTCAGCGAGCCACCGTTCTCGATGTTGCGCGCGGCGCCGAAGAAGCGCTTCGGCGGGTACAGCGCCGAAGCGTCGACGCCACCGGTGAGCACGCGACCCGAGGTCGGGGTCGACACGTTGTAGGCACGGCCGAGGCGGGTGATCGAGTCGAGCAGCACGACGACGTCGCGGCCCAGCTCCACCAGGCGCTTCGCACGCTCGATCGCCAGCTCGGCGACGGTGGTGTGGTCCTCGGCGGGACGGTCGAAGGTCGAGGCGATGACCTCGCCCTTCACCGAGCGCTGCATGTCGGTGACCTCTTCGGGGCGCTCGTCCACCAGGACGACCATGAGGTGCACCTCGGGGTTGTTGTGCGCGATCGCGTTCGCGATCTGCTGCAGCACGATCGTCTTGCCGGCCTTCGGGGGCGCGACGATCAGACCGCGCTGGCCCTTGCCGATCGGCGCGACGAGGTCGATGATCCGCTGGGTCAGCTTCTCGGGCGCGGTCTCCAGGCGCAGACGCTCCTGCGGGTAGAGCGGGGTGAGCTTGCCGAACTCCACGCGGGTGCCGGCGTCGTCGGTGGACAGACCGTTGATCGAGTCGACCTTCACCAGGGCGTTGTACTTCTGGCGGCCCTGCTGCTCGCCCTCACGCGGCTGCTTGATCGCGCCGACGACGGCGTCGCCCTTGCGCAGGTTGTACTTCTTCACCTGGCCGAGCGAGACGTAGACGTCGGTCGGGCCGGGCAGGTAGCCGCTGGTGCGCACGAACGCGTAGTTGTCGAGCACGTCGAGGATGCCGGCGACCGGGATGAGGACGTCGTCCTCGCCGATCTCGGTCTCGAACTCGTCGGTGGTCTGGTTGGCGCCGCCGCGGCGCTTGTTGCGCTGACGCGAACGGCCACTGCCCTGCTCGTCGTCGGACGAG
Organism: Microbacterium sp. NPDC057659; assembly: GCF_042799915.1. Taxonomy (NCBI): domain Bacteria; kingdom Bacillati; phylum Actinomycetota; class Actinomycetes; order Micrococcales; family Microbacteriaceae; genus Microbacterium; species Microbacterium sp. NPDC057659. The sequence goes on from NZ_JBHVHU010000001.1 coordinate 920,639, forward strand.
GAGGAGGACTGCTGCTGCTCCTGCTGGCCGCCCTGGCCGTTCTGACCGCCCTGGCCACGGCCGCGGTTGCGGCTGCGGCTGCGGGTCCGGCCGCGGCCGGTGCCCTCCTCGCCGTCGCCGGAGTCCTTGTTGTCGCCGCCCTGGTCGGCGGACTTCTCGGCCTGCGCCGCACCGGACTCGGATGCCTCGGATGCCGCGGGCTCGCCCTCGGCCTGTGCCGGCTGCTCGCTCTTCTTGCCGCGACGACGGGCCGGCTTGGCGGGCTGCTCGCCCTCGGCCGCGTCGTTCTCGGCGACGGGCGTCTCGGCGACCTGCTCGGCCTGCTCGCCGGCCTCGGCTGCGGGAGCGGCCTTGGACGAGGCGCGCCGGGTGCGCTTGGCGGGTGCGTCTGCGGCGGCCTCGGCGGCGGGGGCGGCTGCCTCAGCGGTCTCGCCCTCGGGTGCGGCATCCGCCTTCTTCGCGCGACTGCGCGTCGGACGCTTCGCCTTGGGCGCCTCGGCCGGAGCCTCGGCAGTGCCGTCGGCAACGGGGGCGGCAGTCTCGGCGACCGGCGCGGCGGCCTCGGTCTGCGCCTTCTCGGCGGCCTTCGCGGCGGCGGTCGCCGTGGTGGCACGACGCGGCGCGCGCTTGCGCGGCGCCTCGGCCGCAGGTGCGTCGGCCTGAGTGGCCGGAGTGGATGCGGGGGCGTCGTTCACCGGCGCCGCCTGGTCGTTCTGGGTCTCGGAGAAGTTCTCCACGAGTACTCCCTCATATGTCGTGGGGTATGAGCAATCCTGAGCACACAGCAGTGCTGGGTGCGTTGCACGCACAGGCGACGAGCACCAGCCAGCCGGAACCGCGAAGGAACGGATTCCTTCTCAGACCGGGGAACACGTGCGGATCTCGCAGAAGTGCGATGGGGCCAGATTCACGAAGTTACGTGGAGCCCTCCGCTCGGTTCCTTACTGTACCACCCCGCACGTCCACTGCGAGCATGTGTGCCGCCCACGGGGTGTCCGTGACGGAGTCCGCGAGCTCGACGGCGTCCTGCCGGTGGCCTGGGCCGTCGGCGAGCACCAGCACGCTGGGACCCGCGCCCGACACGACGGCGGCGAAGCCCGCCTGCCGGAGCGACTGCACCAGCCGCAGCGTCTCCGGCATCGCCGGACCCCGGTAGTCCTGGTGCAGGCGGTCAGCGGTCGCGTCCAGCAGCAGCTCCGGGCTCTGCGTGAGCGCCGCGACCAGCAGCGCGGAGCGCGACACGTTGAACACGGCGTCTTCGCGCGGCACCTGAGGCGGCTGCAGCGAGCGCGCCAACGAGGTCGACATCGTGAAGCCGGGCACGAACACCAGCGGCGCCACACCGCGGTGCACGAGCAGCTTCTTGTGCGCAGGGCCGTGATCGCCGATCCACGCGATCGTCAGCCCGCCGAACAGCGCGGGTGCCACGTTGTCGGGATGCCCCTCGATCTCGGTCGCGAGTCGCAGCAGCGCCTGATCGTCGATCTCGACGTCACCGGCGAGAAGGCCCTTCGCCGCCAGGATGCCCGCGGTCACGGCCGCTCCGGAGGAGCCGAGCCCGCGGCCGTGCGGCACGCCGTTGTCGGCGACGATCCGCAGCCCCGGCATCGGGCGGCCGGCGTCCGCGTAGACATGCGCGATCGTGCGCACGACGAGGTTCGTGGCGTCGGTGGGGATCTCGTCCGCGCCGGAGCCGGACACCTCGATCTCGAGTCGGTCGTCGGCGAAGGACGACACCACCAGGTGGTCGTAGATGCTCAGCGCGAGGCCGAGCGTGTCGAAGCCTGGACCGAGGTTCGCGCTGGTCGCGGGGACGGTGACGTCCACGGTGCGCAGAGCACCCGCGACAGGCTCGCCGCCGGGCAGATCGACCGGTTCGGCAGCGGGGATGACGGTGACGGCCACGGTCACTCGCCCTCGACGCGCAGCACAGACACCACGCGCTCGACGACGCCGCTGGCGGCCAGGCTGTCGACCGTGGCGCTGAGCGACTGGTCCGCCGCCCGGTGCGTCCCGATGATCAGGCGGGCGGTGCCGCCCTCCTCGGCATTCGGCTCGGCCACCGTCTGCAGCACCGTCGCGACCGAGACGCCGCCCTCGCTGAGCAGGCCCGCCACCGCGGCGAGCACGCCGGGGGCATCCGACACCTCGAGGGTGATCTGGTAGCGCGTGGTGACGTGCCCGATCGGCACGATCGGCAGGTTAGCCCTGGTGGACTCCCCCACGCCCGTTCCGCCGGCGATGTGCCTGCGGGCGGCGGAGACGATGTCGCCGAGCACGGCCGACGCGGTCTGCACGCCACCGGCACCGGCGCCGTAGAACATCAGCGGCCCGGCGGCCTCCGCCTCGACGAAGACGGCGTTGTTGGCGCCGTGCACCGACGCGAGCGGGTGCGACCGCGGCACCAGGGCCGGATAGACGCGCACCGAGATCGACTCGGCGCCCTCGTCGCCCAGGCGCTCGCAGACCGCGAGCAGCTTGATCACGAAGCCCGCGTCCCGGGCCTCCTCGATCATGTCAGCGGTGACGCCGGTGATGCCCTCGCGGTGCACCGTCTCGAGCGGCACCGCGGTGTGGAACGCCAGGGATGCGAGGATCGCCGCCTTCTGGGCGGCGTCGTAGCCCTCGACGTCGGCGGTCGGGTCGGCCTCGGCATAGCCCAGGCGCTGTGCATCGGCGAGCACGTCAGCGAAGTCCGCACCCTCGGAGTCCATCCGATCGAGGATGTAGTTCGTCGTGCCGTTCACGATGCCCATGATCCGCACCACGCGGTCGCCGGCGAGCGAGTCGCGCAGCGGGCGGATGATCGGGATTGCACCGGCGGCGGCGGCCTCGTAGTAGACCGAGGCGCCGACGCGGTCGGCGGCCTCGAAGATCTCGGGGCCGTGCGTGGCCAGCAGCGCCTTGTTCGCCGTCACGACGTCGGCACCGGAGCCCAGCGCGAGCAGGGTGTGCGCCCGGGCCGGGTCGATGCCGCCCATCAGCTCGACGACGATGTCCGCGCCGGTGATGAGGCTCTCGGCGTCGGTGGTGAACAGCTCCCGCGGCAGGTCGACGTCACGGGGCGCGTCGAGGTTGCGCACCGCGATTCCGGCCAGTTCGAGCTCGGCGCCCGCGCGGTCGGCGAGCTCGTCGCCGTGGCGCAGCAGCAGACCCGCCACCTGGGATCCCACGGCTCCGGCGCCCAGCAGCGCCACTCGAAGTCGTCGGTACTCGCTCATCTCTCTCCTTCGGAGGTCTGCGGATGCAGGGCGTCGGAATCGGGCTCCGTGATTCCGACGTCGCGGGACAGCAGATCGGCCACGGTCTCGCCGCGCACGATCACCCGGGCGGCCCCGTCGCGCACGGCGACGATCGGCGGACGCGGGACGTGGTTGTAGTTGCTCGACAGCGGTGCGCAATAGGCGCCGGTCGCCGGCACGGCCAGCAGGTCGCCCGGGGCGGCGTCCGCCGGCAGGTACTCGTGATCCACGACGATGTCGCCGGACTCGCAGTGCTTGCCGACCACGCGCGACAGCACCGGCTCGCCGTCGCTCTCGCGGGAGGCGAGGCGCGCCGAGAACTGCGCACCGTACAGAGCCGGGCGCGCGTTGTCGCTCATCCCGCCGTCGACGCTGAGGTAGCGGCGGCTGCCGTTCTCGAGGACCACGTCCTTGATCGTCCCGATCTCGTAGAGCGTGACTCCGGCGTTGCCGATGATCGCGCGGCCGGGCTCGAAGGACAGCAGCGGCAGGTCGATGCCGCGCGCCGCGCAGCCTTCGGCCACCGCCGCGACGATGCCCTCGGCGAGTTCTGCGACCGGAGCCGGGTCGTCGGCGCGGGTGTACGCGATGCCGAAGCCGCCGCCCAGGTTCAGCTGCGGCACGGGGCCGCCCTCGAGCAGCTCCGCGTGCAGGTCGAGCACGCGCGACGCGGATTCGCGGAAGCCTGCGACCCCGAAGATCTGCGAGCCGATGTGGCAGTGCAGCCCGACGAACTCCAGTCCCGAAAGCTCACGGATGCGGGCGACCATCGCCGCAGCATCCGCGAGCGGGGTGCCGAACTTCTGATCCTCATGGGCGGTCGCGAGGAAGTCGTGCGTCTCGGCGTGCACTCCGCTGTTGACCCGCAGCATCACGCGCTGCACGGTTCCGGTGCGCGCCGTGATCGCCGCGAGTCGCTCGATCTCGATCGAGCTGTCGATGATGATCGTGCCGACGCCGACCTCCACCGCGCTCTCCAGCTCGGCCGCCGACTTGTTGTTGCCGTGGAAGCCGATGTGCGCCGGGTCGACGGATGCCGCGAGCGCGACCTGCAGCTCTCCGCCGGTGCACACGTCGACGTTCAGCCCCTCTTCGACCATCCACCGTGCGACGGCGGTGGAGAGGAAGGCCTTGCCCGCGTAGTAGATGCGCGCGCTCGTGCCGTGCGCCGTGGCCGCCGTCTCGAAGGCGTCGCGCAGCGCCGCCGCGCGGCGGCGCACCTCGCCCTCGTCCAGGACGAGCAGGGGGGTGCCGTGGGAGCGCACCAGGTCACCGACGGGCACACCGCCGATGACGAGCGCTCCGTCCGCGTCGCGGTGCGCGGATGCCGGCCACACCCCCGCCGCGAGATCATCGGGATCGTCGGGCACGGCCAGCCAGTCGGGGGCGAGCGCAGTGGGGGCGGAATGCACGGAGCAGGACACCAATCGTGGGAGGGATCCTCGGGCGAGAACAGCGCACGCGGCGAGGTTCCCCCGATTCTATGGCACCGTCGCGCGACCTCCTGTCAAGCCCTCGGCCTCATTACGAGCCCTTCGGTAGGGTGGCGCCGATGGAAGACGAAACGCACTCGAACCAGCCGGCGTCCGCCGCACGGGTCCGGTGGCGGGACCGGATGATCCGCGGCGCCCTGCGCCTGCGGGCGGTCAGGGCCGTGCTGCTGCACCTCGCACGCCGCGGGCCGATGCTCGCGGATGCGGTGACCTATCGTGCCCTGTTCAGCGTGTTCGCCGCCGTGCTGCTGGGGTTCTCGGTCGCGGCGCTCTGGCTGGCCGGGAACGATGCCGCGTGGAATGCGGTCGTCTCCGCGGTGGACGCCGCGCTGCCCGGACTCATCTCGAAGGACGGCGAGGGCGGGATCGTCGACCCGTCGAGCATCCGGGCGCCAGCCGGCCTCACGATCGCCGGAGCGCTCTCCGCGATCGGATTGATCGGGTCCGCGCTGGGCGGCATCGGCTCGCTGCGCGCGGCGATGCGCACGATGTGCGGCACCGCAGCCGATGACGGTCCGTGGCTGCGGGTGACCGCACGCAATCTGCTGCTCGCGGTCGTGATCGGTGCGACGTTCCTCGCGGCGGCGTTCCTCACGTTCGCCGGTGGCGTCGCCGTGCGCTGGTCGGCTCGGGCGGTGGGCATGCCCCCCGAGTCCGGGGTCGTGTTCTGGTCGGTGCGCGTGCTGTCGCTTGTCGTCGTGCTCGCCCTGAACGTGGTGCTCATCGTCGCCGCGTTCCGCACCCTCTCGGGGGTGCGCGCCCCGCGTCCCGCGCTCTGGGGCGGCGCGCTCGGCGGAGCTGTCGGTCTGCTCGTGCTGCAGGAGCTGTCCGGTCTGTTCGTCAGCGGGGCGAAGGCGAACCCCCTGCTGGCCTCGTTCGCGTCGCTGCTGGCGCTGCTGATCTGGCTCAACCTCTCGACGCAGGTGATCCTGCTCGCGACGGCCTACATCGCCATCGCCGCCGAGGAGAGCAGCGATCGCGTGCTCAGCACGCACGGAGCTCAGACCCTGGCGCAGTACCGACTGCGTCGGGCGGAGCAGGACGTCACCGTCGCCACTTCAGCGCTGCGCGAGGCGCAGCGCGCGGTGTCCGACGAGCGCGGGGCCTCCTGACCGGAATGCGCTCAGGGGCAGGTGCCGTTCTCCTGCAGCGTCCGGTCGGTGCCGATCCTGCCGTCGACGGCCACATCGGCCACTGCGGTGTCGCCGACGATCTTCAGCCCGGTGAGGGTGATCCCCGCCGGCAGCTGGTCCGCGATGCAGATCCGGTGCGTCTCAGCAAGGCCCGAGCCGATCCCGCCGAGGCGGTCGGCCAGCTGCGCGAGGTCGAGGTCGATGCCGCCCAGCGTCGCGGAGACGGGGGTGAGCAGCAGCTCGCCGGCATCCGCTCCCGGCGTGACCGTGAGGGAGACCGGGAGAGACATCCCGAGAACAGGCACGCTGCCGCTGGCCGTGACGTCCGGTGCGTCGAACGCGATCTTCTCGATCGGCAGATCCGCCTTCTTCACGAGCGCGGCGAACTGGTCCTCCGGGATCGTCACCGTTCCCGACGCGTGTCCGATGTCACCGCCGCCGAGCGGCACTCCCGTCGCCATGACGTCCACGGCGCCGGTGATGCCACCGAGCTCGACGCTGTCGCTCGAGAGATCCAGCCGGCCGAACCGGCCCGCGATCAGCTGTGGCACCAGCAACCCGTAGGTCTGCACGTCGAGCTGCTGATCTGCGGGCAGATCCATGCTGTCGACGACCACACTGCGCACGATGTTCGGCACGACGGCCCGCGCCACGAGCTCGGCCGTCACGGCGAGCGCCGCGAGCACCACGACCACGATCAGAACCACCCAGGGCCAGCGGGCGCGGCGGCGCTTCGGCTGCGCCGCGGCCGGTGCGAGATCGTCCGGCAGCGGCAGCGTGTGGTACGCCGAGGTGTCGCTCACATGCGCTCCGGGGCGGTGACTCCGAGCAGGCCGAGTCCGTTGCGCAGCACGATGCCGGTGGCGTCGTTCAGCCACAGCCGGGTGCGGTGCACCGTCTCGATGGGGTCGTCCCCCTGCGGGATCACGCGGCAGTTGTCGTACCAGCGGTGGTACAGACCGGCGAGCTCCTCGAGATAGCGCGCGATGCGATGCGGCTCGCGCACCTCGGCGGCGAACGCGACGAGACGCGGGAACTCCTGCAGCGCGCCGAGCAGCGCGGACTCGGTCTCGTGGGTCAGCGTCTCGGGGGCGAATTCCGAGCGATCCACGCCGGAGTCCCCCGCATTGCGGGCGACATTGTGGGTGCGGGCGTGCGCGTACTGCACGTAGAACACCGGGTTGTCGTTGGTGCGCTTCTGCAGCTGCTCGGGGTCGAGGTCGAGCGGCGAGTCCGCCGGTGAGCGCTCCAGCGAGTAGCGCAGGGCGTCGGCGCCCAGCCAGTTCAGCAGGTCGTCCATCTCGATGATGTTGCCCGCCCGCTTGCTCAGGCGCGCGCCGTTGATCGACACCATCTGACCGATCAGCACCTGGATGTTCTTCTCCGGATCCTCACCCGCGGCGCCGGCGACGGCCTTGAGCCGGTTCACGTAGCCGTGGTGGTCGGCGCCGAGCAGGTAGATCTTGTTCTCGAAGCCGCGGTCGCCCTTGTTCAGGTAGTACGCGGCATCGGCGGCGAAGTAGGTGTACTCGCCGTTCGAACGACGGATGACGCGATCCTTGTCATCCGTGAAGTCGGTGGTGCGCACCCACACGGCACCCTCGTCGTCGAAGACGTGCCCCTGCTCGCGCAGGCGGTCGACGGCCTGGTCGATCAGGCTGGGGCCGCCGTCGGCGGACGCCGCGTGCAGCGTGCGCTCCGAGAACCAGACGTCGAAGGGCACGTTGAACCGCTCCAGGGAGTTCTTGATCTCGGCGAGCTGGTACTCGTAGGCGAGGTCGCGCGCGACGACCAGCTGCTCGTCATCGGGGAGCGCGAGCAGGTCGGGGCGTGCTTCGAGCACACGAGTGGCGAGGGTCGCGATGTATTCGCCCGGGTAGCCGCCCTCAGGAGTCGGCTCGCCCTTGGCAGCGGCGAGGATCGAGTCGCCGAAGCGCTGCATCTGCACGCCGGCGTCGTTGATGTAGTACTCGCGCACGGCGTTCGCGCCGCTCGCCAGCAGCAGGCGCACGATCGAGTCGCCGAGCGCCGCCCAGCGGGTGTGCGCGATGTGCAGCGGGCCGGTCGGGTTCGCCGAGACGAACTCGACGTTGACCGACACGCCCGCCTGCGAGTCGTTGGTTCCGTAGCTCTCCCCGGCGTCCACGATCGTCTTCGCGAGGGCGCCGGCCGCTGCCGCGTCCAGCCGGATGTTCAGGAACCCCGGACCCGCGATGTCGGCGGCGGCGATGCCGTCGGACTGCACGAGCCCGTCGGCGACGCGCTGCGCGAGCTCGCGCGGGTTGGTGCCGAGTCCCTTGGCCAGGCGCATCGCGATGTTCGACGACCAGTCGCCGTGGTCACGGTTGCGCGGTCGCTCCAGCACGATGTCGGAGGCCGTGAGGCCGAGCTCTTCCCCGGGTCGCAGCGACGCCGCGATCGGGGTGATGACGGCGAGGATTTCCTGGGCGAGCGTTTCCGGGTTCATAGACCTTCTAGTCTACGTGGTGCTCCTGTGCGTCAGCGGGCGCGGGCCGCGGCGACGGAGGCCGTCAGTCTCGCGTGCCCCTCCCCGTCCACGACGACTCCCGCGTGCCGGAGGGCGAGCGCAGCCGCGCCGACCACGCCGTCCGCAACCGGGATGAACCGCGCCTGCGGTTCGCGGTCCAGCACCAGGCGCCGGAAGATCTCGGACAGCAGCCCCTCCTGGGCGAGCACGCTGCCGCCCACCACCACAGGTCCGGAGCCGCGATGCACGGATGCGAAGGTCTGCGCGAGCAGCTCGCCCGCGCGCAGAAGAATGCCGCGCGCGATCTCGTCCGCGTCGGCTGCGGCGAACACCAGCGGAGCCAGGCGCGCCAGTTCGACGGGGCGACCGAGGTAGATCGTGCGGACCAGCGCCTCGAGCTTCGCGGGCCGGCCGTAGCCGAGCGAGAAGTCGCTGGGCACGACCTGGAGAGCGTCCAGGACGGCTTCGGTCAGGGCGGTCGCCGGGCCGCGCCCGTCGAGGTCCTCGACTGCCGCGAGTGCGGCGTGATGACCGATCCAGAAGCCGCTCCCCCGGTCTCCGAGCAGCCAGCCGACGCCGTCGGAGGTCGCCTCCAGCCGGCCGCCGGAGACCCTGACGACCGCGGCGCCGGTGCCGGACACGATCGCATATCCCTTCTGCTCGGCAGTCCCGGAGAAGTAGAGGGCGAGAAGGTCCGACTCGAAGCCCAGCGCCCCGTCGTAGCCGGCGACGGCGAGCGTGTCGATCAGCCAGCGCACGTCGCCCCCGGCGCCGTGTCCGGCCATTGCCGCGACCACGTGATCGACCTCGCCGATCTCACGGCCCGCGGCACCGAGCGCAAGCGACATCGCGTCCACGATGCTCTCGCCCGCGAGCTGCATGCCTGCGGAGGTGGGGTTCCCGCTGCCCGACTTCCCGTACCCGAGGCACTGGCCGTCCCGAGTGAGGAGCGTCGCCCTGGTGGACGTTCCGCCCGCGTCGATACCGACGATCAGGCGGTCGCCATCGAAATCTCGCATGTTCATCGTTGACCTCGGAGCAGAATGAGAATAGGTTTCAGAAAGACGCTTACCAAACGTATGCGATTTTCACTGGAGGCAATGGTGCCACGGACCGAGACGACCGGCAACGATGTCAGCATCGCACGCCGGATCGACGCCGGGCGCTGGCGCATGCCGGCTGCGATGGCCAGAGTCGCCGATGTCGTGGAGCAGAATCCCTCCGCGCCGCTGGAGTGGACGATCAGCGAGCTCGCGGCGCGTGCGCAGACGTCCGCGGCGACGGTCACGAGGTTCTGCCGTCTGATCGGATTCGACGGTTACACCGAGCTTCGGGTCCGCGTCGCCTCCGAGATCGGACGGGCGAGCGCGACCGACGAGGCACCGCGCCGCGCACGACGAGTCCTCGGTGAGGATGATCCGCCCGAGATCCTCATGCAGACCCTGGTCGAGACGCACGGCCGCGCCATCCAGGCGACCGTCGACCGGCTGGATCTCGGCGCGGTGGAGCGGGCGGCGAAGGCGATCGCGCACTGCGATCATCTGGACATCTACGCCGTCGGCTCCAGCGGGACGATCGCGGCGTTCCTCCGTGATCGCCTGTACCGGATCGGAGTGAACGCGCACCTGTGGACGTCCGCTCACGACGGCCTCACCTCGGCCGCACTGCAGGGCGGCACCAGCGCCGCGATCGGCATGTCCACCACGGGCAGCACGATCGACACCGTCCAGATGCTGTCCCGAGCAGCCGCCTCCGGCGCCTTCACCGTCGCGATCACGCAGGACGCCCATTCGGCGCTGGCCGATGCGGCGGACGAGGTCATCACCACGGCCGCGCAGTCGCCCTCCGTCCAGCCCGATGACCTGTCGGCGCCGCACGCTCAGCTCTTCGCCATCGACCTGCTCTACTACCTGGTCGCGCAACAGGACTTCCCCGCCTCGAGAGCCCGGCTCGAGGACACCGCCCGCGCCGTCGCCGGGCTTCGGCGGCCACGATGGCGATCCACGGCACACCTTCCCCGAGGAATTCAGGAGATCCGATGACCGCCACCCCCACAGACCTGCTGCGCGAGGCCACCACACGGCTCGAGCGCATCACCGCGCTCGCCGAGGAGGGCGGCCTGGACAGCGCGATCTCGCTGCTCACGCGTGCTCTCGAGGACGGCGGTGTGATCCACGCCTTCGGCACCGGGCACTCCGAGGCGTTCGCCATGGAGATCGCCGGACGTGCCGGCGGGCTGATCCCGACCAACAAGATCGCCCTGCGGGACCTCGTGCTGCACGGCGAGCGGGATGCCGGCATCCTGAACGCTTCGCTGGAGCGCGAGCCCTGGCTGGTCGACGAGCTCATGGCTCTCACGCCCGTGAGCGAGCACGACGTGTTCGCGATCGCCTCGAACTCCGGAGTGAACGGCTCGATCGTCGGCGTCGCCGTCTGGGCGAAGGAGCATGGTCATCCGGTCATCGCCGTGACCAGCCTTGATCACACGTCGAGGGTCGAGTCCAAGCATCCGAGCGGGAAGCGGCTCAGCGAGGTCGCCGACGTCGTGATCGACAACCTCGCGCCCTACGGGGACGCCACTCTCGAGGTGACCGACGGCGTCGCCGCCGGTGCGATCTCGTCGATCACCGCCGCCTTCATCGCGCAGCTGCTGACGCTCGGCGTCGCCCGCGCGATAGCCGAGACCGGCCATAAGCCACCCATGTACATCTCTGCCAACATCCCGGGAGGAGACGAACACAACCACGCACTGGAAGAGCTCTATGCGGAGCGCATCCGCCGCGGCAACTGACGCCGCCGGATCGTTATCCACCCGGAGCACCGATACGAATACCCTGGGCCGCAAGGCCACCAAAACCACACATCCCCAACACCAGGGAAGGTAGTCACAAGATGGAACTCGAGAACACCTCCATCAGCCGCCGCAACCTGCTGCGCGGAGCCATCGCCACGGCGGCGCTGGTCCCGTTCGGCATGACGCTCGCATCGTGCGCAGCGCCCGGCGGCGGCAGCAGCGGCGGCGGCTCGACGGGCAAGGTCACCGCCGACAACCCGTTCGGCGTCGCAGCGAACTCCAAGGTCGACGCGGTCATCTTCAACGGCGGCTACGGCATCGACTACGTCGAGAACTCCGCGAAGATCATGGAGGGCAACAAGAAGCTCGACGGTGTGACCGTCAAGGTCTCGTCGTCCACCAAGATCGCGCAGGAGCTGCAGCCCCGCTTCGTGGGCGGCAACCCGCCGGACCTGATCGACAACTCGGGCGCGAACTCGATCGGCTGGAACACCATCCTCGACCAGCTCGAGGAGCTGGACGACGTGTTCGAGGCCAACAACCTCGAGGGCACGAAGATCGCAGACACCGTGTACGGCGGCGTCAAGGACCCCGGCACCTTCGACGGCAAGTTCAAGGCGCTGAACTACGTCATGACGATCTACGGCATCTGGTACTCCGGTTCGCTGTTCGAGAAGGAGGGCTTCCAGGTCCCGAAGACCTGGCAGGACCTGCCCGCACTCGGCGCCGCGGCCAAGGCCAAGGGCAAGTACCTGTTCCTCTGGGGCAAGGAGGCGGCGACGTACTACCAGACGCTCGTCATCGACTCCGCGGTCATCCAGTCGGGCGACGACGTGCGCCTGCCGCTGGAGAACCTCGACCCGAAGGCCTGGTCGCACCCGACCCTGCAGAGCATCCTGACGATCCTGTACGACCTGATCAAGGCGGGCTACATGAAGCCCGGCGGCGGCGGAACCCAGTTCACGCAGGCGCAGTCGCAGTGGAGCCTCGACCAGGCAGCGCTGCTCTACCCCTCGGGCTCGTGGATCGAGAACGAGATGAAGAAGCAGACCGCGCCCGACTTCAAGATGATGGGCATGACCGAGCTGCCGCTGGACGACAAGCAGACCACCCCGGCGGGCTTCGCGCGCGCCGAGGCGGGCGAGCCGTTCATCGTCCCGTCGAAGTCGAAGAACCCGGCCGGCGGCAAGGAGCTGCTGCGCACCATGCTGTCGAAGGAGTCCGCCACCGCGTTCGCGAAGAGCAAGTTCGCTCCGACGATCGTGAAGGGCACCGTCCCCGAGGACGGCTTCGGCTCGACCGCGCTTCAGTCGCAGGGCAAGATGCTGGAGGCTGCCGGCGACAACGTGTTCACGATCAAGTCGACCAACCTGTACGGCATGAACTCCGACCAGCTGCCGATCTGGAACTCGTTCCTGGCCGGCGGCATGACGGTCGCCGAGATCACCAAGCAGCTGCAGGCTCTGGTGGACAAGGTCGCGAACGACAGCTCCATCACGAAGATCGAGATCAAGTGAGCAATTCCACTCCCAGCGGTGGACCGGGCTTTCAGACAGCCGCGGTCACCGCAGCACGCACGGGGCGCCGCAAGGCGCCCCGTGCGGGGCTTCCGCGCAAACTGAACTGGGACTACGGCTCGTTCCTGCTGGTGTTCCTGGTCCTGCCCCTGGCGATCTTCCTGGTGTTCGTGATCTCCCCGTTCGTCCAGGCGCTGTACTACTCGATGACCAACTGGACCGGGTTCTCGCCGAACATGCAGTTCGTCGGCCTGCAGAACTTCGTCAAGCTGTTCCAGGACACCACCTTCCTGCAGGCGATGGGCAACAACATCCTGCTCGCCGTGGTGGTGCCCCTGATCACCATCGTCATCGCCCTCATCTTCGCGAGCATGATCACCGTCGGCGGCCCGAGCCACGGCAACGTCAGGGGCCTTCGCGGCTCGAGCTTCTATCGGGTGGTGTCGTTCTTCCCGTACGTCATCCCCGCCATCGTCATCGCGATCCTGTGGAGCATGATCTACGCTCCGACGGGTCTGCTCAACGGCGTCCTGAGTATCTTCGGCATCGACAACAACCAGTTCGCCTGGCTCGGCGAGGAGAGCACGGCCATGGGAGCGACGATCTTCGTGATCGTCTGGAGCATGGTCGGCTTCTACATGATCCTGTTCATCGCCGCCATCAAGGGCCTCCCGGGCGAGACCCTCGAGGCCGCCCGCATCGATGGCGCGGGGCGGTTCCGCACGGTCACCTCGATCCTGCTTCCGCAGATCCGCGACAACGTGCAGACCGCGTACATCTACCTGGGCATCATGGCGCTGGACGCCTTCGTCTACATGGCCGGTCTGAACTCCACCGGTGGCCCCTCGAACACGACGCTGGTGATGAGCCAGTACCTGTTCCGCACCGCGTTCGAGAAGGGCCAGTTCGGCCTCGCAACCGCCATGGGCGTCGTGCTCGCGGCGATCACCCTGCTGTTCGCCGCCGTCGTCATCGGCGTTTTCCGCCTCATCGGCGGCAAGGATGAAGGAGGACGCGCATGAGCACCGACACGCGCGCCGCTGTCACGATCGAGAAGGGCAAGCGCCCCGCTCCCCAGATCCGCGTGACGAAGTCGACCACGGGCGACAAGGTCGTCGGCGGCATCTCGCACGTCATCCTCGTGATCTGGTCGATCATCGTCATCCTGCCGATGATCTGGACCCTGATCGGATCGTTCAAGACCACGAAGGAGATCTTCGCCAGCCCGTTCGGGCTGCCCGCGAACTGGAACTTCGACAACTACATCAGCGCCTGGGTCGACAACAACTTCGGCGGGATGTTCGTGAACACGGTCATCGTCGTCGGCGTCTCGCTGGTCCTCGTGATGGTGCTCGGCGCCATGTGCGCGTACGTGCTGGCACGCTTCGAGATCCCCGGCAGCCGCATCATCTACTACCTGATGCTGGCGGGACTCACCTTCCCGGTGTTCCTCGCCATCGTTCCCCTGTTCTTCATCCTGCAGGGCATGGGGCTGCTGAACACGCTGCCTGGTCTGATTCTCACCTATGTCGCGTTCGCGCTGCCGTTCACGGTGTTCTTCCTGTTCTCGTTCTTCAAGTCACTGCCCTACGAGATCCAGGAAGCGGCCTACGTGGACGGCGCCAGCGAGTGGCGGACGTTCTTCCAGGTGATGCTGCCGATGGCAAAGCCCGGCATGGCCGCGATCGCGATCATGAACTTCCTGGGTCTGTGGAACCAGTTCCTGCTCCCGATCTCGCTGAACACGAACCAGGACAACTACGTGCTCTCGCAGGGCATGGCATCGTACGCGTCGTCGGCGGGCTACGCACTGGACTTCGGCCAGATGTTCGCCGCCGTCATGATCACGATCATCCCGGTGCTGATCGTCTACATCCTGTTCCAGCGCCAGCTGCAGGGCTCCGTGTCACAGGGCACGTCCAAGTAGTCGGCGGAGCGCTTATCCTCGGATCATGACTCCGCCATCCCGTCGTCCACGCATGTCGCTGCGTGGCGCGATCCTCATCGGCGCCGCCGTCCTCGTGACGGCGGCGTCGATCGGGTTCGGGATGCTTCGCACGCACGCTCCGGATCCAGTCGCACTGGGCGCATCATCCGGTGCGACGAGCGCCGAGGCTCCCGCTCCCCTGGTGCTGCCCGAGCACCCCCGCATCCTCGTCTTCGGCGACTCGTGGACGTACGGGTCTGCGGCCACGCCGCCCACCGACGGCTACGCCTACCGGCTCGCCGACCTCATGCACGGGACGACGATCGTCGACGGCGTGCGCGGCAGCGGCTACCTCAAGCCCGGTCTCGACGGACCGGCCTACGGACCGCGGATCGACCGGCTCGATCCGGCGCTGCGCCCCGACCTCGTCGTGATCGAGGGCTCGATCAACGACCGGCGGCTGCCGGCGGCCGGCTACCGCGCCGCGGTGGACGCCGCATGGAACAGACTCGCGGACATCTATCCGGATGCCGGGATCGTGGTGCTCGGCCCCGCACCGCAGGTGCTCCCCGTCGAGCAGGCCACCGCGCGCATCGATCGCGACCTGCAGCAGCTCGCCGCTCAGCGCGGCTGGTGGTACATCTCCCCGGTGCAGCAGAAGTGGATCACCCCGCAGAACTACGCCGGCCTCATCGACACCGGGATCGGACGGGATCACCCGTCGAACGCCGGACACCGGTACCTCGCCGAGAAGGTGGCGGCTGCGCTGAAGGAGATGGCGGGTGCGCCGGTGACCGTCGCCGTGGAGCCGGCGGAGACCGTGCAGCCGGTCGCCCCTGGCAAGTAGCCGACCCGGCCGCCAGGGGCGCAGAACGCCGAAAGGGCCGCCCTGACGGGCGGCCCTTTCGATGTTCGTGCCCCCGACAGGAATCGAACCTGCGACCTACGGTACCGGAAACCGGCGCTCTATCCGCTGAGCTACGGAGGCGAACCTGACGAGCCTATCAGCTACCGGACCGCCCTCATGCCGCGCGCTCCCGCGGCGGTGCTCCCAATACCCTCATAGGGTATGTCGCTACGGTCCTCATCATGCCCGTTCGCCGATACACTCCCGCCATCGTCTCCGCTGCTCTCGCGGCTCTGATCCTGACCGGGTGCGCGGCTCCGGCGCCGTCGCCGGACACCGCACCGGATGCCTCGGCGACGTCGTCCGAGCTGCTCGCAGAACACGACCTGGACGGTCTCGACGTTCGCGCCGTCATCGATCGCCTCGACGCGCTGCCGGTGGCGGAGCGGCCGGCCGACCTCATCGCGTCTGTGCGCCCCGACCGCGTGGAGTTCTCCGACCAGGCAGGACGGACGACGTCCCTGCCTCTCCCCGACGACCTCTTCTACACCTCGGTCGCCCCGTACACCGACCGCACCCACGAATGCTTCTTCCACAGCCTGACGACGTGTCTCGGCGAACTGCCGAACGCCGACGTCCGCGTGATCGTCACCGACGCGGACGGCGCCGTGCTGTCGGATGAGGCGCGCACCACGAACGACAACGGATTCGTCGGGCTCTGGCTGCCGCGCGGCATCCAGGGAACCATCACCGTCGAGCGCGACGGCCTTCGCGCGAGCCGGCCGTTCTCCACAGATGCGGACTCCCCCACCTGCCTGACCACGCTGCAGTTGACCTGAGCCGGTTCGAGCCGAACCCGCGCACCGGGTACCGTGGGCTCAGCACCTGCTGATCGAGAGGAATCCGATGTCGTACGCGCCACCCACCCCTCCCGGCTGGTATCCGGACGGCGCGCCCGGCATGCTGCGCTGGTGGGACGGAACGGCCTGGACGGCCAGCACGATGGCGATGCCCTCGCCGGCACCCGTAGCAACGCCTCAGCACTACCCGCAGGTGCCCGCAGGGACCCCGACGAACACCCCGTGGATCTGGGCCGTCGTGGCGGTGCCCCTGGCCGGCCTGGTGCTCACGATCGTGCAGCTGGTGCTCATGCAGCAGATGATGCAGCGGATGATGGCGACGTTCAACACGATGATGTACGACCCGTACGCCTCCGACCCGACGAACATGAACGGCTTGTTCGTGTGGACGAACGGCCTGATGACGATCACGATGCTGCTGTCGTTCGGCAGCCTGCTGCTCTACGGCGCCGGAGTCCTGTTCGCCTATCTCGATCACCGCGACCTCGGCCGGCTGGGGTACCAGCGCCGGTTCCACTGGGCCTGGAGCTTCGTCAACCCGGTGTACCCGATCGGCCGCTCGGTCGTCGTGCGCCGTCAGGCGGGCACCGGTCAGTGGCCGATGTGGGCCGCGATCGCGATCGCCGTCACATCAGTCCTCACTGCGATCATCTGGACGTCCGCCGTGCTCTCGTCGTTCTACGCACAGTTCTTCTCGACGGTCTCGCAGTTCTCCTGAGCCGGAGTCCGGCTCAGCCGAGCTTGTGCAGGGCGTCCTCCGCGGCGACCCAGGCGAGCATCGCGCACTTCACGCGGGCCACGTACTTCGACACCCCGCCGAGCGCTGCGGCGTCGCCGAGCAGCTCCGGGTCGGGTTCGATCTTCCCGCGCGACCGCATCGCCTCACGGAACGCGTCGATCCGATGCTCCGCCTCGGCCACCGGCATACCCTCGACGAGCTCGGCGAACAGCGAGGCGGACGCCTGCGAGATCGCGCACCCGTGGCCCTCCCAGGCGATCGCCTCGATCGTGCCGTCGGGGGCGGCGTGCACCTGCAGGGTGATCTCGTCACCGCACGTCGGGTTCAACTGGTGCGACTGCGCCGCGATGGCCGGGCGCAGACCGAAGCCGTAGGGCGCGCGGGAGTGGTCCATGATGAGCTCCTGGTAGAGCCCCTGCAGGTCGGACGAGGCCATCATGCCCTCCGGAAGAAGTCGATGGTGCGGGCGACGGCGTCGATCACCTGATCGACCTCGTCCCCCGTCGTGTACAGATACGTGCTCGCGCGCGTCGACGACGTCACGCCCAGTCGACGGTGCAGCGGCTGCGCGCAGTGGTGCCCCACCCGCACGGCGATGCCGGCGTCGTCGAGGAACTGCCCCACGTCGTGCGAATGGATGCCGGGGATGTCGAAGCTCGCGAGTCCCACCCGCGGCAGATCGATGCCGGCGCCGAGCACGCGGACACCGTCGATGGCGGACAGGCCCTGCACCAGTCGGGCGCCGAGCTCGGCCTCGTGCGCGGCGATCCGCGGCATCCCGACGGCCTGCAGGTACCGCACGGCCGCGGCGAGCGCGACCGCCTGCGAGACCCGCTGCGTGCCGGCTTCGAAGCGCTGCGGCGGCGGCAGGTACTCCGCCTCGGTGGTGGTGACGGTGGTGATCATCGAACCGCCGGTGAGGAACGGCGGCATGATCTCGAGCAGCTCGCGCCGTCCGTACAGCGCGCCGATGCCCGTCGGCCCGAGCATCTTGTGCCCGGAGAGCACGGCGAAGTCGACGTCGAGCGCGTGCACGTCCAGCGGCAGGTGCGGCGCCGACTGGCAGGCGTCCAGCAGCACGAGGGCTCCGACGGCGTGCGCGGCGGCGATCAGCCGCTCGACGGGGTTGATCACGCCCAGCACGTTCGAGACGTGCGTGACGGCGACCAGGCGGGTGCGCTCGCCGATCAGCTCGGCCGCGACGTCGAGCCGAAGGGCGCCGTCGTCGTCGAGCGGCACGACCCGCAGGGTCGCGCCGGTGCGCGCGGCGAGCTCCTGCCACGGGATGAGGTTGGCGTGGTGCTCCATCTCGGTGGTGACGATCTCATCACCGGGGCCGAGGCGAAGCCGGTCGGCCTCGGGGCCGCCGCGTCCTGCGGAGGCGTTCGAGAGCGAGTACGCGACGAGGTTCACGGCCTCGGTGGCGTTCGAGGTCCAGACCACCTCGTCCTCGTCCGCGCCGATGAACTCTGCGAGCGTCGCGCGGGCGTCCTCGAAGGCCACGGTCGCCTCGGCGGCGAGCGTGTGCGCCCCGCGGTGCACGGCGGCGTTCAGCGTCGTGGCGAACTCGCGTTCCGCGTCGAGCACGGCGAAGGGCCGTTGCGAGGTCGCCCCCGAGTCGAGGTAGACGAGCGGATGCCTGTTCACCTCGCTCTGCAGGATCGGGAAGTCCTCGCGCAGTCGGAGGACCTCCTGATCGGTCAGCGCGGCAGCGGTCGCGGTGCGGATGTCCATGCATCAATCCTCTCAGCCACCGGAGCACCCTGGGCCCGGTCAGAGCAGGAAGATCGGCAGCATCCCCGGATTGTGCGCATGCACGAGCACCGCGAACACGACGGCGTCGAACAGCAGATGCACGGTCACCACGTATGCGAGCGAGTGGGTGCGCAGGAAGATCCAGCCCTGCAGCAGCGCGAACGGGATCGTCAGCACGGGCCCCCACGCGCGGTAGCCCAGCTCCCAGAGGAACGAGACGAACACCACCGCCTGCAGCACGTTCGCGGTGGCGTCCGGCAGGTGCCGGCGCAACAGGGCGAACACCGTGCAGATGAAGAACAGCTCATCCCAGATGCCGACGGCGCCCACGCCGAGGAACAGACGCCCGATGAGCTCTGGACTGTCCACCACCGGCCAGTTCAGGTACACGCCGCTGGTGATGAAGTAGAACGGCAGGATCAGCCAGCCCAGCACGAGCACCGCGACGAGCCAGATCCACTGCCACGGCGCCCAGCGCCTACCCGTGCGCCAGGGGAACGAGATCGCCCTGTCCCGGAACACGAGGCGCGAGAGCAGGTAGGGCACGAGGACCGCGCCGCCGAGCGCCAGCGTGAAACGCAGCATCGCCCCGTCGTCGAGCTCCGCCGCGAGCGGGATCGAGTGCACGATCAGCATGCCGATCGCGATCAGAGCGAGGTCACGGGTCAGCGACGGCTCCGCGGCGACGAGACGGCCGCGCTCGATGAGCGCCGCGACGCCCACGCCGGCCACGAGGAGCGCCCAGCCGACGACGGCCCAGCCCAGCACGAAGAAGGCGGGGGCCGCCGCACACACGAGCGCGGCGGGTCCGAGGCTCTGCCAGGCGCTGCGCGTCACTGCACTCGTCGATACGCGAGGTCGCGGATGTCGCGGCCCTTGGCGATGCCCTTGCGCTCGAACGCGGTCATCACGCGACCGTCGAAGCGCTCGGCCCACTCCCCCTCGAAGGCGCGCTCGAACTCGGGTGCCTCGTCGAGCACCTCGCGCATCTGCAGCGCGTAGTCCTCCCAGTCGGTCGCGAGGCGCAGCATCCCGCCGTCGGCGAGAGCACGAGCGGCGGTCTTCGGGAAGCCGGGGCGCACCAGACGGCGCTTCGTGTGGCGCTTCTTGTGCCAGGGGTCGGGGAAGAAGATCCACACCTCGGATGCCGCGCCGGCGGGCAGGTACGAGGACAGCACCTCGGGCGCGTTCGCCTCGACCAGGCGCAGGTTGCGCGCACCGGCCTTGTCGGCGTCGAGCATCGTGCGGGCGAGCCCGGCGCGGAACACCTCGACGGCGAGGAAGTCGTCGTCAGGGCGGCTGGATGCCGCGTGCACGATCGCATGCCCCTGTCCGGAGCCGACCTCGACGATCAGGGACGCTTCGCGGCCGTACTCGGAGGCCGGGTCGAGCCGGGCCTCTGGATGCACCGAGGTCCAGGCGACGTCGCGGGGCACATCGAGCAGGTAGTGCGGAGCCAGCTCCTCGAACGCCCGCTCCTGGGCCTCCGACATGCGGCCGGAGCGGCGGACGAACGAGACCGGCTCATCGCGGAAGGTGCGGGGTTCTGGCATCCCTCCAGGGTAATCGGCTCGCTCGCCCCGCCGATCACCAGTTCGGAGTGACTCCTTCGACGTTGTCAGGCAGGCGCTTGCCCTGGGGCGTGTAGATGTAGGCGATGCCGTTGGTCGAGTTCTGCCACACCTTCTCGAAGTTCTCCCGGGTGTAGATGCTGCGCACGTTCTCGTTGCTGTTCGCCGCGGGGTCGTTCAGGATCGGATCGCCCTCGGCTGTGAAGCCGACGATGACCATGAGGTGACCGTCGGTGTCGTATCCGGCCTCAGGCATCTCCTCGAGATCCCAGGAGAGCGAGACGATCACCGGGATGCCCCGTGCGATGAACCGCTCCGCCTCAGCGAGCGAACGCAACCGGGTGACGAACGAGTCGAGCCCGAAGCGGTGCGCATACGCGGCGTTGAACGGCCAGTTGCCCGCGCCCTCATAGGTGTAGTCCCACGCGTGGATGGCGGCGTAGGCCACCTGCGGGTCCTGCGGAACACCCTCGATCGTCGCCAGCTCGCGCGTCGGCACCCGCTTGCCCCAGTAGTACTGCACCATGGCTGTCGAGGTGGGTGAGCACCAGACCTCTCCCCCGCCGCCGAACTCCGGGTACTCGCCGGAATGGATGTTCTGCGCGTACGGCGGCACGTCCAGTTCGACCTGCTTGCCGAGCGTGAACGCACTGGTCACGTCGTCCGATCCCTCGAGGTACTCGTTGGTGAGCGTGGTCACGGCCTCGACGCTGGGCCTCGCCCTCGAGCCCTCTGGTCGCAGCAGTCGCACCCGGGTCTGGAACGCCTCGGGTTCCTGACCTGTGCGCGCCGAGAACGTGTCTGTCCAGATGTTCGCATGCTCGTCGCCCTGGCCGTCGACCGAGGTGCGATGGATGTCGCCCTTGCCGAAGTCCGCGCCTGAGGTCCAGCGTCCCATCACGTACCACTTGGTCCAGGTGCCGTCGGTCAGTCGTCCGCGGAAGGATGACTCGACCCAGGTGCCCGTGGGCGTCGTCGCGTTCCACGAGACGATCGCCTCGTCGATCGAGTAGCCGGGGACGACGACCGGCGAGGTCCACGTGCCGTACTCGTAGGTGCGCTCGGCACCGTCGCCGAACGGATCGACGTACGTCAGCGTCGGCAGCCGGTGCGAGCGTGACGGCGGCAGCGTCACCCCGCTGTGCGGGGCCGGCCTCACGCCGTCGGAGGTTCCGTGGGCGAAGTCGCGCCTGGAGTCCCAGTGCGTCGACGTGATCATCTTCTGATGCGTATCATCGTCGCCCGCACTCGCGGATGCGACAGGTGCCAGGAGTCCGGCCATCAGTACGGCGATGGCGCCGACCGAGATCAGGTGGCGAAATTTCACGATTCTCTCCTCGGGGCAGGAACAGCTTGTGCCGATTCTGCCCTCGAATCCCTCTTGAGGGAAGACGAATCTCGTCGTGATCTTACGTTTCGTATCTTTGATGCGCTCCGGTCACTCGGTGACGAAGTCGATCAGCTCCTCGACCCGCCCGAGCAGCGAGGGCTCCAGATCGCGATAGGTCGACACCCGCGACAGGATGCGCTTCCAGGCGTGTGCGATGTCGGCCTGCGACTCGGCCGGCCAGCCGAAGGCGCGGCAGATGCCGGTCTTCCAGTCGGTGCCCTTCGGGATCACCGGCCAGGCGCGGATCCCCAGCGCGGCGGGCGTCACGCACTGCCAGACGTCGATGTACGGATGCCCGACGATCTTCAGGTGCGGACCGTGCGGTCCCCGCAGGATCTGCTCCACCATCCGGGTCTCCTTCGAGCCCGGGACCAGGTGGTCGACGAGCACGCCGTAGCGCCGCTGCGCTGTCGGCGGGGCCTCAGCGAGCAGCTCGTCGAGCAGGTCGATGCCCTGCAGGTACTCCACGACGACGCCCTCGTGTCGCAGGTCGTCGCCCCACACCTTCTCGACGAGCTCGGCGTCGTGCCGCCCCTCGACCAGGATGCGGCTGGGCAGCGCCGTCCGCGCCCTGCTGTCCGCCACGGCGAATGAGCCGGAGGCTGTGCGCTGCGGGCCGGAGGACTTCGCGGTCGGATGCACCAGACGCACCGGCTCGCCGTCGATGAGGAAGCCGGCGCCGAGCGGGAACATCCGCCGACGGCCCTTCCAGTCCTCCAGTTCGACCATGCCGGCCTCGATCCGGATCACCGCACCGCAGTACCCATCGTCGGCGACCTCGACGACCAGATCGACCTCGGCGGCGACGTCCGCGGACTTCTTGAACCCCTGCTCGCGCCAGCCCGCGGCGAGCACATCCGATCCGTACCGGTCTTCCATGCCTTCCAGGGTATGCGTCGCTCTGCCGCGCTCCGCGCAGGGCGAACGGCGATTGCGTCCCGCCGCTGTCGCCTGTCCTCGCCAGTGCATAGACTCGTGCCGTGGGGCATGCTCATCGGGGTGGAGGGAGCGGGATGCGGACTCGCTGGACGGTCGTGGTGGGTCTGCTGGTCGCGCTTCTGGGCTCGGGCCTCGCTGCCGGTGCGGCATCCGCGGCGGATCCAGGACCACTCGACCCCGGGGTCTACGTGACGGACACCAGTGGCGTCCTCACTCCCGCGCAGGAGAACGAGGCCGAGGCCCGGCTCACCGCGCTCGACGAGCAGACCGGTGTCGGGCTGTTCTTCGTCTTCGTGCCGGAGTTCACGAACCCGAGCATCGACACCGATTGGGTCGACCAGACCGCCGACGCCAACGGTCTCAGCGATCGTCAGTATCTGATCGGCATCGCCACTGACACGCGGGTGTTTGCGATGAACGGCCCCGAATCCGGAGGGGCCGTGTCTGTCGCCGACCGCGCCCGGGTCACCGACGCCATGCTTCCGGCACTGCGCCAGAGTGATTGGGCAGGGGCGATCGACGCGGCCGCTGCGGAGGTGCAGGACATCGTGGTCGACGGCCCGGCGCGCACCGCGCGGGGGTGGGCGATCTTCGGCGTGGTGGCCGTCGTCGCAGTCATCGTCCTCGTCATCGTGCTGCAGGTGCGTCGCAGCCGCAGGCGCGCGACGGAGAAGGCAGCCCGCGAGGCGGAGATCGCCGCGCTGTCGCATCAGGCGTCGATCGCCCTGGTGCGCACAGACGACGTCGTGAAGTCCAGCGAGCAGGAGATGGAGTATGCCAGGGCGCAGTTCGGCGACGACGCCATCGGCGAGTTCGTCGCGGCGCTGAAGACCGCTCGCACCAACCTCGACCAGGCGTTCTCGCTGCAGCAGAAGCTCGACGACGAGATCCCGGACACCGATCAGGAGCGCATCGTCTGGAACCAGAGCATCATCCAGCTGTGCTCCGAGTCGACCCAGTCGCTCGAGGAGCGCAAGGCTGCTTTCGACGAGCTCCGCGAGCTCGAGCAGAACGCCCCCGCGGCGCTGGAGAACGTGCGCCGGCTGCGCGCCGCGGCGGTTGCCGAGATCGACCGCGCCGACCAGATCTTCGCCGCGCTGGGCACGGTCTACGCGCCCGCGGCGATCTCCGCCGTCGCTGACAACACCGCTCAGGCTCGCTCGCGCATAGCGTTCACCGACGAACAGATCCAGGCCGCCGAGCAGCAGATGGCCGCGGGGAAGACCGGGGATGCCGCGGTGTCGATCCGCGCTGCGGAAGGCGCGGTCCAGCAGGCAACACAACTGGAAGATGCCGTCGAGCAGCTCTCGAACGACCTGAAGGCCGCAGACGAGCGCGGCGCGGCACTCGTCGCCGAACTGCAGAGCGATCTGCAGACCGCGCAGACCCTGCCCGACGCGCAGGGATTCGTCGCGCAGGCGATCGCCGCCACCTCCCAGCACCTGTCCGACGCGCAGCGTCTGCTCGGCGGCACCGGACGCAACCCCATTGACGCGCTGCGCGTGCTGGACGCCGCGAACGCTGTCATCGACCAGACCGTGCAGCAGGTGCGTGACGAGCAGGCCAAGATCGCACACGCCCGCAGCCTGCTCGGCGGTGCCCTGGAGCGTGCGGACGTGCAGATCTCCGCAGCGGAGAGTTTCATCCTCAACCGCCGAGGGGCGATCAGCTCCACCGCCCGCACCCGTCTCGCCGAGGCTCAGTCCAACCGCGACCAGGCGCGCCGCATGGCCGACGCCGACCCGCAGCAGGCCCTTGCGTACGCGCAGCACGCGGATCGGATGGCCGGTGAGGCATTGCGCCTCGCGCAGAACGACACCGGTTCGTGGGGCGGGGGCGGCGGCGGTGGCGGCAATGACACCCTCGGCGCCGTGCTCGGCGGCGTGCTCATCGGTCAGCTCCTCGGCGGCGGAAACCGTGGCGGTGGCGGCTGGGGCGGCGGCGGCTGGAGCAGTGGTGGAGGCGGAGGCGGCTTCTCCGCCGGCGGCTTCGGCGGCGGACGCTCCAGCTCCAGCGGAGGCCGCTTCTGAACCCGGATTGACCTCGATCTCGACTCACAGACCCTTCCGTATCGAAAGGAAACACACCATGGCCAAGGAATCCATCTTCGGGCGCATCTCGACACTGGTGAAGGCGAACATCAACTCGCTCCTCGACTCCGCCGAGGATCCGCAGAAGATGCTCGACCAGCTGGTGCGCGACTACACCAACAACATCGCGGACGCCGAGTCGGCGATCGCCGAGACCATCGGCAACCTGCGTCTGCTCGAACGCGATCACGAGGAGGACGTGCGCGCGGCCCAGGAGTGGGGCAACAAGGCCCTCGCCGCCAGCCGCAAGGCTGACGAGCTCCGCGGCGCCGGCAGCACCGCGGACGCCGACAAGTTCGACAGCCTCGCGAAGATCGCGCTGCAGCGTCAGATCAGCGAGGAGCGCGACGCCCGCGCCGCCGAGCCTCAGATCGCCGCGCAGACTGAGATCGTCGACAAGCTGAAGAACGGCTTGAACGGCATGAAGGACAAGCTCGAGCAGCTCAAGAACAAGCGCAGCGAGCTGCTCGCGCGCGCCAAGGTCGCCGAAGCGCAGAACAAGGTGCAGGACGCCGTCAAGCAGATCAACGTTCTCGACCCCACCAGCGAGCTCGGCCGGTTCGAGGACAAGATCCGTCGTCAGGAGGCGCTCGCCCAGGGCAAGGCCGAGATCGCGGCATCGACGCTCGATGCGCAGTTCGAAAGCCTCGAGGACCTCGGAGAGCTCACCGAGGTCGAGGCGCGTCTGGCCGAGCTGAAGGCCGGCGGTTCGCCGAAGCCGCAGGCGGCCATCGAGTCCGAGTGACACCCCGGGTGGGCGCTGCTGCAAGGCGGCGCCCACCCCGTCCCCCATCATCCCGACACCCCGACTGACATGACCGAATTCCTGATCGTCCCCCAGTGGCAGGGTTCGCCCTCCGCTCGGGCCATGCTCCTCACCGACGGCGCCGCCGCCATCGCCGGCGACCTGCCGCGCTCCTCCACCACGATGCTCGACGTGCCGCTCGAGGCCGGCGAATCACTCGGCAGCGGTGTGCATCGCCTGAGTTCGCTGCTGCGGGTGCGCACCGCCCTGCAGGACTCGTGGACCGAGGGCGCCGTCGTGATCGGCGGCGACTGCAGCGTCACCGTCGCGGCCCTCGCCGCTGCCGACACTTCGGACGTCGCCGTGCTGTGGTGCGACGCGCATCCCGATCTGCACTCCCCTGACACCTCGCCGTCCGGCGCATTCTCGGGCATGGCGCTGCGCGCTGTGCTCGGTGAGGGCGAGGCTCAGGTCGCGCTCTCCCCCGGCGTTCCCCGCGAACGCGTGGTGACCGTCGGCGTGCGTGCCATCGACGACGAGGAGGCGGGCGAGCACGAGCGCCTCACCTCGCTCACTCCCGAGGATCTCACCCGCGCGGATGCTGTGCTCGACGCCATCCGGGCCACCGGCGCCTCACGCGTCTGGGTGCACATCGACGTCGACGTCATCGACCCCGCTGAGTTCAGCGGGGTCTCCGAAGCCGCACCGTTCGGCGCCTCGGCCTCCGATCTGGTCACCGCGATCCGCCGGCTCCGCGAGGAGTTCCCGCTCGCCGGTGCGACGATCGCAGGCTTCGCCCCGCGCACGCCGACGGCCGCCGTCGACGATCTCGGCGCGATCCTGCGGCTGATCGGCGTCCTCGCGTGACGGACGACTGGCGCCCGGCCGCCGAAGCGGCCCTGGCCCGCGGTCGGCGGTTCGACCGCCGCATCCCCTCGCTCCTGCTGCGCTCACCGATCAGCCGCATCGGCTACTGGTGGGGCACCTCCGTCGGCTTCGTCTGGGGCTCGCTCTGGAGCACAGGTCCGGTCGAGCGACGCAACGGCCTGTGGGTGTTCCGCGGGCTGCCGAACTGGGCGTTCGCCCGCGGCGGGGTCTGTGTCGGCGGCTGCTACCTCACCGGCGAACGCCCGCCGAGCGAGGCGGTGCTGAAGCATGAGGCGGTGCACAAGGCGCAGTGGCTGCGGTACGGCTTCCTGATGCCGCTGCTGTATCTGTTCGCGGGGCGCGACGCGCTGCGCAACCGCTTCGAGATCGAGGCGGGCCTCGAGGACGGCGGATACGTGCGCCGTCAGCGCGTCAGCAGTCCGTAGCTCTCCGGTGTGCTGATCGCCGCGGCATCCATTCCGAGCGAATCGGTGAGGTGCTCGACGATGTCGGCCGTTCCGAGAAAGCCTCCGAGCAGGGTGACGCTCGTCTCGATCGCGTCGTCGCAGAGCATCTCGTCGGCCCATGCGCATGTGGCCCGGGCCAGTGCCTCGCCAGGAGCACACAGGCGCCCGGATCCCGTGGCACCGGTGCGGCTGCCGCGGGCGAGCCAGGTGACCGTCATGCGACCCGGCGCCGTGATGACGCCGATGTCGGAGACCTCGGGCACTTCGATGAAGATGCGACCGGACGCGCACAACGGGAGAGTCGCGATGAAGAGCTCGAGCTCGGCGAGCGAGTTCTCGTCGGCCGTCACGAGATGGTGCGAACGACGACGGGCCTCGCGGCGCTGAGAGCGCGTGCTGGTCGCGTCAAGGGAGGTTCGCATGATGCCTCCATCGTATCACCCAGCCAAGGCTTACCTAACCTCAGCCCGCCCCTCCTACTCGACGAGCGTGCGACCGAGTGCATCCAGCTCGGCATCGGTGAGCCCGCCCGCCCGCAGGTAGCCGACGATCGAGCCGTGCCTTCGCTCGATGCCGGCGAGGAGCTCCCGCATCACCGGCGCGGGCGATGCCGTCGCCAGGTCGATCGCGTTCCTGGCATCCGGATGCCGTGCCTGCAGGTACTGGACGACCGCCCTCGTGCGTGCCTGCGGCAGCTGCGAGGCGGTCAGCGCATAGTCGGCGATGATCTCGTCACGGTCAGCACCGACCGCCGAGAGCGCGAGGGCGACGGTGACCCCCGTGCGGTCCTTCCCGACGGTGCAGTGCACGAGCGTCGGTTCGCCTGCCGCGATCACGCGGATGGCGTCGATGAGACGCGGCGCCGCATCATCGACGAGGTGCTGGTACATACCGGCGAGGCTGAAGTCCTCGGCGAAGAAGGATGCCACAGACCCGAGGAACAGCGGCACCCGGGTGGTGGGCACGTCATGCAGCGCGGACGGCTCGGCGGACACCTCGGTGTCGTCGCGCAGGTCGACGACCCGGCGCACTCGGGCACGCAGCATCTCGTCGCCCTCCGCGGTGAGGTGAGCGAGGTGCCCTGAGCGGAACAGCACCCCGTCCCGCACCCGGGACGTCCCCGCGGAGATCCCGCCGACATCGCGGATGTTCGCGACGCCGGGAACCTGGAGGACACTCATGATTCCATCCTACGAAGACCGCGCCGTCGAGGCGCCGCTGCATAATGACAAGTATGTGCGCGACACCGCGCACACACAGCACGCAATACCCTCGCATTCGCTTGTCATATTGCACCGGCATTTCCGCGAGACCCTGTCCAGGAAGGAGAATACAGCGGTGGAGAATGACACCAGCGAGTTCCGCTACCTTCCCGGCCAGGCTGCCGCACTCGGCGTCCCCGCACCGAAGACCGAGCGACTCGCGCTTCACCTCCCGGACGGTCGCACCCTGAGCGCGATCCGCTACGGCGGGGGCAGCCCCGAAGTGACGCTGCTGCACGGCGCCGGCCTGAACGCGCACACCTGGGACACCACCGCCCTTCTCCTGCGACGCCCCGTCCTCGCGATCGACCTCGCCGGGCACGGCGACTCCTCCTGGCGCGACGATCTCGACTACACGCCGCAGACCCTCGCCGCCGATGTCGCCCTCGCCCTCGATGCCTGGACCGACGGCCCCCAGGTGCTCGTGGGCCAGTCCCTCGGGGGCCTGACCGCGGCATCCGTCGCCGCTGCCCACCCCGCATCCGTCCGAGACCTGATCATCGTCGACATCACGGCCGGTGTCCGGGGCGACGCCGCCCCCTCTGTGCTCGGCGAGTTCTATCGGCAGGCCGACTTCGCGTCGCTTGACGAGGCGGTGGATCGGGCGATGTCGTTCGGTTTCGGAAGCACCCGCGCCGAGACC
Source organism: Microbacterium sp. NPDC057659 (assembly GCF_042799915.1). Lineage (NCBI taxonomy): Bacteria > Bacillati > Actinomycetota > Actinomycetes > Micrococcales > Microbacteriaceae > Microbacterium > Microbacterium sp. NPDC057659. The sequence goes on from NZ_JBHVHU010000001.1 coordinate 949,408, forward strand.
GAGCGGGGTGTGTTCCTGAACACCCGTGTCCGTGCGGACGGACGCATCGAATGGAAGCACCACTTCGCGCACCTCGCCGGATCGGCACTCGCGACCACGCCGGATGCCGGTGCGGCCATCCTCGCGTCCGACCGCAGCTGGGCGGATCTCGCCGCCGTCACCGCACCGATCACTCTGGTCCGCGCGACCAGGGGCTACGTCGCCGACGACGACGCCTCCGAGTTCCGCACACGGCGTCCGGATGCCGCGATCCGCACCGTCGATGCGACCCACAACGTCCAGGAGACCGCACCCGCGGCCCTCGCCTCTCTCATCGCGGAATCGTTCGACGCCTCCCGACGTTGACCCTCCCGCACGCACACAGCACTGCCGTCTGAAAGGACCGCACATGTTCCGACGCCCCACCCGCCTCGCGCTGATCGGCGCGCTGACCGCCGTCGCGCTCGCACTCAGCGCGTGCACCGGCTCAGCGGAGCCGACGCCGACCTCCGTCGGCAAGCCCGACCCCGACGCCAGTCTGTCGGTCGGCCTGGTCCTGGAGCCGACCAACCTCGACATCCGGCACACGAGCGGCGCCGCACTCGAGCAGATCCTGTTCGACAACATCTACGAGGGCCTGGTCACGCGCACGCAGGACAACAAGATCGAGAAGCGCCTGGCCAGCGACTACGAGGTCTCCGCCGACGGCCTGACCTACACGTTCACGCTGAACGACGGCGTGACCTTCCACGACGGGACCGCGCTGACCTCGGCCGACGTCGTGTCGTCGTACAAGACGGTCCAGACCGACGAGAGCGTGCAGGGCCACGCAGACTTCGCGGGCGTCGCGTCGATCACCGCGACCGATCCGAAGACCGTGCAGATCGTGCTCACCGCGCCGAACCAGAACTTCCTGTTCGCGCTCACCGGCCGCGCCGGGCTGGTCTTCAAGACTGGTGACACCACCGATCTGAAGACGGCCGAGAACGGCACCGGTCCGTTCACGCTGGGCAGCTGGTCGAAGGGCGCGAGCATCACGTTCGAGCGCTCCGACACGTACTGGGGTGACAAGGCCGGCGTGAAGCAGGTCGTGTTCCACTACATCCCCGACTTCACCGCCGGCGTGAACGCCGCGATGGACGGCACGCTCGACGTGCTCACCGCCGTGGACCCGAACCTCGTCGACCAGCTCAAGGAGACCGGCGACTTCACTGTCACGACCGGCCGCACCACCGACAAGGGCACCCTGGCGTTCAACAACGCGAAGGCACCGCTGAACGACCAGAAGGTGCGCGAGGCGCTGCGCCTGGCCATCGATCACGACGCCCTCGTCGAGGCGGTGGGCGCCGGTCAGACGATGTACGGCCCGATCCCCGAGCTCGACCCCGGATACGAGGACCTCTCGAAGCTGGTCCCCTACGACCCGGCCAAGGCCAAGAAGCTGCTCGAGGAGGCCGGGCAGAAGGACCTCACCCTGACGCTGACGATTCCGACGTTCTACGGCACGACCGTGCCGCAGGTGCTGATCTCGGACTTCGCGAAGGTCGGCGTCACACTGAAGGTGAACCGCGTCGAGTTCCCGGCCTGGCTCGAGGACGTCTACACGAACCACGACTACGAGCTCAGCTTCGTGCTGCACGTGGAGCCGCGTGATTTCGGCAACTGGGCGAACCCGGACTACTACTTCGGCTACGACAACAAGCAGGTGCAGGAGCTGTACGCCGAGGCGATGGCCGAGATCGACCCCGACAAGTCGGCCGCGCTGCTCTCCCAGGCCGCCAAGATCGTCTCGGAGGACGACGCCGCGGACTGGCTGTACAACGGCGCGACCCTGACCGCGCTGCTGCCGATCGTGAAGGGCTTCCCGAAGGACTCGATCAACTCCCGGATCGACCTGCTCGGCGTCACCCGCGCAAAGGACTGACCCGCCCGTGCTCCGATACACGCTCACACGAGGAGCCCTGCTGATCGCAGGGCTCCTCGTGTCGAGCGTGCTGATATTCCTCACCCTGCGCGTCTTCCCCGGAGACGTGGCGCAGCTGATCGCCGGAACGCAGGCGAGCCAGGCGCAGGTCGACGCCATCCGTGAATCGCTCGGGCTCGACCGACCGTTGCCCGTGCAGTACGCGGAGTGGATCGGGGGCATCCTGCACGGCGACCTCGGCACCTCGCAGCTGAGCGGGGCGTCGGTGGGCGCCGAGCTCGCGCAGAAGGCGCAGGTGACGGTGCCGCTGGGACTGATGTCGCTGACGATCGCGCTGCTCATCGCCGTGCCGTTCGGCATCGTCTCGGCCATGCTCCGCGGCCGCGCGGGCGGCACCGCGACGAACTTCATCGCGCAGGCCGTGGCGGCCGTGCCGGTGATCTGGGCGGGGATGCTGCTGGTGCTGGTGTTCGCGCACGGACTGCACTGGCTGCCGGCGCAGGGCTTCCCGATCGCCGGCTGGGCGAAGCCCGGGAAGGCCTTCGAGTCGCTCATCCTGCCCGCCCTGACCATCGGCCTCGTCGAGGGCGCGATGCTGATGCGCTTCGTGCGCAGCGCCACCCTGCAGGCGGCCGGCCAGGACTTCGTGCGCACCGCAGCGGCGAAGGGGCTCACGCGACGCCGTGCGCTCGTGCAGCACGGCATCCCCGCCGTGGGTCTGTCCATCGTCACCGTGCTCGGCCTGCAGGTCGCCGGAATCATCGTCGGCTCGGTCGTGATCGAGCAGTTGTTCACCCTTCCCGGCATCGGACGGATGCTGGTCACCGACGTCGGCACCCGCGATCTGGTCAAGGTGCAGAGCGAGCTGCTCGTGCTGACCGGCTTCGTGCTGGTGATCGGATTCCTCGTCGACCTCGTGCACCACGCGATCGACCCACGACAGCGGGAGGCGGAATGAACTGGCGCTCCCGGCTCTGGGCCTCCCGTATCGGCCGATTCGCCGCCATCGTCGTCGCCGTGGTCGCCCTGACCGCGCTCATCTCGCTGTTCTGGACGCCCTTCGACCCGCTCATCGGGAGCATCCGCGACCGCTGGGCCGCCCCGGGGTGGCCGCATCTGCTGGGCACCGATGGCACAGGGCGCGACATCCTCAGCCTCATCATGGTCGGCGCGCGCACGACGGTGTTCGTCAGCGTCGGCGCCGGGATCGTGGCGACGCTGGTCGGCATCGCCCTCGCCGCGCTGGGTGCGCTCACCACCCGCTGGGTGCGCGAAACCGTCGCCGTACTTGTCGACATCCTGATCGCGTTCCCGGTGCTGCTCATCGCGATGATGATCTCGGCGGTGTGGGGCGGGTCGCTGTGGGTCGTGGTGTTCTCGGTCGGGATCGGATTCGGCGTGAACATCGCCAGGGTGACGCGCCCCGAGCTGCGCCGCGTGCAGCGGAGCGACTTCGTGCTCGCCGGCAGGGCGAACGGTCTCACGCCGGGCGAGAACCTCGTGCAGCATCTGCTGCCCAACGTCGCCCCGGTCTTCATCGTGCAGCTGTCCTGGTCGATGGCCGTCGCCGTGCTCGCCGAGGCCGGCCTGTCGTATCTGGGCTTCGGCGCCTCGGTCTCGCAGCCGTCCTGGGGTCTGCTGCTGGCCGACCTGCAGCGCTACATCGGTGTGCATCCCCTGTCGGTGCTGTGGCCGGGGCTGGCGATCACGCTGACCGTGCTCGCCCTGAACCTGCTCGGCGACGCGCTGCGCGAGGCGACCGATCCGACGCTCTCGGCGCGCGGCTCGAAGCGCCGCGCCGCGGAGGCGCACGTACCCGGGGTGGTGTCATGAGTCTGGTCGTGCAGGATCTCGTGATCGAGATCGACGGACGACGCGTCGTCGACGGAGTCTCGTTCGAGGTCGCGGAGGGCGAGCGGCTCGGGCTGATCGGCGAGTCGGGCTCCGGCAAGTCGCTGACGGCGCTCGCGGCGATGGGGCTGCTCCCCGAGGAGGCGTCGGCGAGCGGCAGCATCCGCTGGGACGGCACCGAGATCATCGGTCTGCTGGACCGGCGGATGGCGCAGCTGCGCGGTGACCAGATCGGCATGGTGTTCCAGGAGCCGCGCACGGCCCTGAACCCGATCCGCACGGTGGGGCGGCAGATCGCCGAGGCGGTGCGCATCCACGAGCGCATCCCGAAGGCCGAGGCGCGCCGGCGCGCGATCGAGGCGGCCGCGCAGGTGCGACTGCCCGACCCCGAGAGCATCATCGACAGGTATCCGCACCAGCTGTCCGGCGGTCAGCGGCAGCGCGTCGCGATCGCGATGGCCCTGGCGGCGAATCCCCGCCTGCTGATCGCGGATGAGCCGACCACCGCCCTCGACGTGACGATCCAGGCAGAGATCCTGCATCTGCTGCTGGCCCTTGTGCAGGAGCGCGGGATGTCGCTGGTGTTCATCACGCACGACCTCGCCGTGCTGGCCCAGGTCGCCACGAACGGCGTCGTGCTCGAAGACGGCCGCGTGGTGGAGCGCGCGCCGGTGAGCACGCTGCTCAGCGCCCCGCAGTCCCCCATCACCCAGGGGCTGCTGCGCGATGCCACTGCGACACTGTGGCGCCCGGAAGGCGGTGGGGCATGAGCGCTTCGTCAAGCTCAGGACGGCGCCTGATCGAGGCATCCGGCCTCAGCCGCGAGTTCCGACTGCCGAAGAAGTCGATGTTCGAGCGCACCCGCATGAACACCGCCCTGCATCCGACCGACCTGCGGATCGCCGAGGGCGAGTCGCTCGGCGTGATCGGGGAATCGGGCTCGGGCAAGTCGACGCTGGTGCGCCTGCTGCTGGGCCTGGACCGGCCGACCACGGGCCGCGTGATGGTCGACGGGCGCGAGGTCGACGCGTCGGCGAGCGCGCGGTCGCTGCACTGGCTGCGCCGGCAGACCGGTCTGGTCTTCCAGGACCCGTACGCATCGCTGGACCCGCGGATGTCGGCGGGGCGGATCATCTCCGAGCCGCTGCGCGCGCTCGACATCGACGGCGACCACCGCGCGCGGGTGCGTGAGGTGCTCGAACAGGTCGGACTGGACGCAGACATGGCGGACCGGCATCCGCACGAGTTCTCCGGCGGTCAGCGGCAGCGCATCGCGCTGGCGCGCGCGATCGCGCACCGCCCGCGCATCCTCGTCGGCGACGAGCCGCTGTCGGCGCTCGACGTCACCGTGCGCGCGCAGATCCTCGAACTGCTCGCCGAACTGCGGCGCACCGAGAACCTGACGGTCATTCTCGTGTCGCACGACATCGGGGTCGTGCAGCACCTCAGCGACACGGTGGCCGTGATGAAGGACGGCAGGATCGTGGAGCACGGCTCGACGGATGCCGTGCTGCGGCATCCGAAGCAGGACTACACGAAGGCGCTGCTCGCCGCGATCCCCGTCATCCCTGAGAACCCGGCGTCCTGAGCGACAGCTGCAGGAACTGCACGCCGAGGTCGCGGCCGAACTTCTCGCCGACGTTCCGCAGCGCGCCGGCGTCTGTGAAGCCCGCCTTGCGGTGCAGCGCGAGCGAGGCGTCAGCGCCCTCCACGATCACCGCGATCACCTCACGGAGCCCCGCGGCCCGGCAGGCGTCGAGGAACTGCGCCATCAGCGCCCAGCCGTAGCCCTGACCGGCGGTTCCGGGAGCGAGGTAGATCGAGTTCTCGACGGTGTACCGGTACGCCGACTTCGGCGACCACGGCTGAGCGAGCGCATATCCGATCAGCTCTCCGTCGTCGGTCTCGGCCACCAGGAACGGCAGACCGGCGGCCCGGATCCTCGTCGCCTTCGCTGCCCAGTCCTCGTCGGTGGACTCGGTCTCGTCGAACGTGACGACCGACTCGCGCACGTAGTGGTTGTAGATCGCGCGGATGCCGGAGAGGTCGCCGTCGGAGACCGGACGGGTTCTCATGCCTCTCCCCCGACTCGCCAGTCGACGGGATCGGCGCCCTGCTGGGCGAGCAGCTCGTTCGCTCGGGAGAACGGCCGGGAGCCGAAGAACCCGCGACTCGCGGACAGCGGTGAGGGATGCGCGGATTCGATGATCGGAGTCCGGTCGAGCAGGGGCTTGAGACCACGGGCATCCGCGCCCCACAGGACGGCGACGAGCGGCCGGTCGCGCGCGACCAGCGCCCGGATCGCGAGCTCGGTCACCTGCTCCCAGCCCCAGCCGCGGTGGGATGCCGGGGTGCCGGGCCGCACCGTGAGCACCCTGTTCAGCAGCAGCACGCCCTGATCGCTCCACGCGGTCAGATCGCCGTGCGGTGCGGGCGGGATGCCGAGGTCGGTCTGACGCTCCTTGTAGATGTTGCCCAGACTGCGCGGCAGCGGCCGCACATCGGCCTCCACCGCGAAGGACAGGCCGATCGGGTGCCCCGGCGTCGGGTACGGATCCTGACCGGTGATCAGCACCTTGACGTCGTCGAGCGGCCGCTGGAACGCGCGCAGCACGTTCGCCCCTGCCGGAAGGTAGCCGCGGCCGGCAGCTTGCTCGGCACGCAGCCGGTCACCGAGCTCGGTGATCACCGGCTGCACGGGCGCGAGCGCCTCGGCCCAGCCCGGATCGAGCTGCCCGTCGGCGGCGAGCTCGACGAGCGTCCTGGACATCAGAGTGCGCTCCGGTCGCTCGAGACGACCACGCCGTCCTCGCCGGGCGAGACGCGCCAGACGCTGCCCTCTCCGGCGATCCGCAGACCGTCGGGCCCGGCGATCAGGGTGGTGCTCTCGTCGAGTCCCACGCCGCCGTCGACGGCCCCGGCCTCGGTCGCCGCGATCAGGCGGGACAACGCGCCCCACTGCGCGACGTGCACGTCGACGGACACGTCGACCAGGCCGATGCCAGGGGCGATGGTGAGCTCGTCGAGTCGCTGCGAGACGCCCTCCGGCGCCACGGGCACGCCGCCGATGAGCCGGCCGCCGAGGATGGCGCGCTCGGCGGCGATCATCGCGCCGGCGGAGAATCCCAGGTACGGCGTGCCGCCGGCGACGGCCGCGCGGATGCGGTCGAAGCTCGCCTCCAGGGCGGCGTGATAGGCCGGCGTCCGGCCGCCGCCGATCACGATCGCGTGCACGCCGTCGAACACGGCCGGGTCGACGACGTCGTCCTCTGCGACGGCCACGAGACGGATGTCGAAGGCGGCGGCGCCGTCGGCGGTGATCGCCTCCACAAGGTCGCGGGCATGCCCGGTGCCGCCGTTCTCGCGGACGGTGACGACCACGACGACCGGAGTCTCATCGTCGGGTGCTGTGGCGCGCACGTCCGCGGTGAACGGCGCGAAGGCCGTGCGTCCGAAGCCGCCGCCGACGAGGTGGACGCCCACGTTCAGTCCTCGATCCGCGGGCGCAGCGGACCGCGCGCCAGCAGGTGCGAGGCGGCCTGCGCCACCGGCCGGATCACGATCAGGTCGAGGTTCACGTGCGCGGGGGCGTTCAGCGCATAGGCGGCGACGTCGGCGACGTCCTCCGCGACCAGCGGCGCCTCCACGCCCGAGTAGACGGCCTCGGCCGCGACCGCATCTCCGCCGAGGCGGCGCAGCGTGAACTCCTCGGTGTGCACCATGCCGGGGGCGATCTCGGTGATGCGGATCGGCTCGCCGTTCAGCTCCAGACGCAGCACCTGCGGGATCATCGACTCCGCCGCCTTCGCAGCGTTGTATCCGCCGCCGCCCGGATAGGCCCCGCGCGCGGCGACCGAGGTCACGAACAGCAGGTCGGCGTGACCATCGACGGCCGCCTCACGAAGCTGCGGCAGCAGCGCCGCGGTGAGCTGCTGGGCGGCGATCACGTTCGACTCGTACATCCAGCGCCACTGCTCCGCCGACCCGCCCTCCACGCGATCGGTGCCTCGCGCACCGCCGGCGACGTGAACGAGCGCGTGCACCGGGCCGGTCTCGGCGAGATGAGCCGTGAGGGCTTCGATCTGCGCAGCATCCGTGAGGTCGGCGGCGAAGGCTGTCGAACCGGTCTCGGCCGCCAGCGCCTCCAGCCGCTCCGCCCGCCGGGCCACGCCCACGACATCCCACCCGGAGGCGCGGAGCGCCCGCACCGTCGCCTCGCCGATACCGGTGCTCGCGCCGGTCACCACTGCACGTCTGTTCGCCATGACTCAACCGTACGACGGATACCGCCGGTGTCAGTGGCGCGCACACCGGACCGGTTGTTACGTCACATTTCCCGCTCCTTGTTGACAGACATCGTTCTTCCGTACTGTCACTGGAAGGCATCCGCCGCATCCACTCGCTTCCATCCCTGGGGGAACCTCATGTCCGCAGCTGAGAACTGGCGTTTCGAGACCAAGCAGATCCATTCCGGCGCCGCGCCCGACCCCGTCACCAAGGCTCGCGCGACGCCGATCTACCAGACCACGTCGTACGTCTTCGACAACGCAGACCACGCCGCGAACCTGTTCGCCCTGGCCGAGTTCGGCAACATCTACACCCGCATCCAGAACCCCACCCAGGACGTGCTCGAGCAGCGCCTCGCCGCGCTCGAGGGCGGCACCGGCGCGCTGGTGCTCTCCAGCGGCCAGGCGGCGTCGACCTTCGCCATCCTGAACATCGCGCAGGCCGGTGACCACTTCGTCGCCTCCAGCTCGATCTACGGCGGCACCTACAACCTGTTCAAGTACACGCTCGCCAAGCTCGGCATCGATGTCACGTTCGTCGAGAACCAGGATGACATCGAGGAGTGGCGTCGCGCGGTGCGCCCGAACACCAAGCTGCTGTTCGCCGAGACCATCGGCAACCCGCAGATCAACGTGCTCGACATCCGCGCCGTCGCCGACGTCGCCCACGAGAACGGCGTCCCCCTGATCGTCGACAACACGATCGCCACCCCGTACCTGATCCGCCCCTTCGAGCACGGCGCCGACATCATCGTGCACTCCGTGACCAAGTTCCTCGGCGGCCACGGCACCACCATCGGCGGCGTCGTCATCGACGGCGGCACGTTCGAGTGGTCGAAGAACGTGGACAAGTTCCCCGGGCTGACGGTGCCGGACCCGTCGTACCACGGCGCCTCGTACACCGCTGCGGTCGGCGATCCGCTGGCGTACATCATCAAGGCCCGCGTGCAGCTGCTGCGCGACCTCGGCTCGGCGATCGCCCCGCAGAGCGCCTGGAACCTCATCCAGGGCGTGGAGACCCTGTCGCTGCGCGTCGAGCGTCACGTGCAGAATGCGCAGGAGATCGCCGAGTGGCTCGAGAACCACGACGACGTCGCCAGCGTGAACTACTCCGGCCTGCCGTCCTCGCCGTGGTACGCCAAGGCGAACCACTACGCACCGAAGGGCGTCGGCGCCGTGCTCTCGTTCGAGCTCAAGGGCGGGGTGGAGGCCGGTCGCGAGTTCGTGAACAGCCTCACGCTGTTCAGCCACCTCGCCAACATCGGCGACGTCCGCTCGCTGGTCATCCACCCCGCATCGACGACGCACGCGCAGCTCACCCCCGAGCAGCAGCTCACCGCCGGCGTCACGCCGGGCCTGGTGCGCCTCTCGGTCGGACTGGAGAACATCGACGACCTCAAGGCCGACCTCGAGCAGGCTCTCGCGGCCGCCCGCGCCGTGACCGAGGCCGCTCGCGCCTGACTCCCTCCTCCTCAGGGACACGGATGCCCCGGACCGTCTGGTCCGGGGCATCTTGCGTGTGAGGCGATCGGAGCTTCTGCCGGACCTCGGAGTCCGCAGGATCAGGGTCTGCAGGCCACCACGGAGTCGTAGGACAGCACGCCGTTGCCGCCGAGAATCGTCACGTCTTCCGGTTTCGTCCGGACCAGATCGGTGACCGTCGGGACGGGAACGCATGACCTCGGCGTCAGGTACAGCGGGCCGGTTGCCGTCTTCTGCAGCGAGGCGGCGGCGAGCGCGTCGGGGAAAGTCCCACCCGCGGCGAGATAGGCATGATCCGCCGCTCCGGGATAGGCGAGCCGCGACACTGCGATGGAGGTCGCGTACCGGTCCGCGCCCGAGGCGCGACTCACCGTGACCCCCGTGCCGAACGACGACGCCAGTCCCGACGATACTGCGCCGGTGCCGCCGAGCACCGTGACCTGTTTCGTACCGAGCCGCTTGAGCGCCGCCACCGTCGCGGCGTCCGCCTTCCGCGCCTTGCCGTCCACCAGCAGGATCGGCGCGCCGAGTGCCTGGGCGGCCGGCACCGCGGCGAGTGCATCCGGGAAGTCTCGCCCGGTCGCGACAAGCGCCCGCTGCGCCGTCCCCGCCCCGTACGCCGAGGCGATGATCGCCCGCGATGTCGCATAGCGGTCCGCGCCACCGATCCTCGTCACAACCGGCACCAGCGAGCGCACCTGCTTCAGCACGGCATCGGACACCACACCCGCCCCGCCGACGACGACGACCTTGGCGGGTCGCAACCTGGTCAGTTCGGCCTTCGTCGCCGGAGGCAGAGATGATGCACCGGTCAGAAGCAGAGCGGAGCCGGTCTTCGCGACCACCGGCCCGGCGGACAGCGCGTCTGCGAACGACGTCCCCGAAGCGATGTAGACCGTGCGCGGACCGGCGCTCGGAAACGCCTTTCGGGACACTGCCGCCGCCGTCGCATAGCGGTCGGCGCCGGCCGCCCGGCCGACCGCGGTGTCGACCACCGCGTTATAACAGAAGTACTGACTCATCGGGATGCCGCCGGGCACCGTGGCGGTCTCCACCAGGCATACCCTCTGTCCTGCGGCGGAGGCGGGGACGACCAGCTTTCCGCCGGCTGAGGCCGTCATGAGTACGTTGCGACTGAGATCGACGCTATCCGACCACCTGGCGGGCTCTCCCAGGACGAGACGATCCACGATGGTCGCATCGGATGCCGACCACTCAGCGGGAGTCAAGGAGACCGGGCTGCCCACCGCGAGGGTGGTGCTGGCCGGTGCGATTGCGTTCTGCGTCGGATACGCCGATGCGACCGTTGCCGTCACACACGACTGCGGGGCGACCGAGCCGGCGCTGCTGAACGCGGCGCACACCGTATATGTCCCCGGGGGTGCCGGGTCGATCGCCGCAGTCAGCGGATGCAGGCCCACGACTCCGGGGTGCTGGGACGTCAGGCTCGCGGAGGGGGTGTCCACTCCTCCCCCGCTGACAATGGCTGACGGCGGCAATACGTTCTGAGGCACACCGCCGGGGCCGGTGTACGTGATCGCGAGGTCGGCGGAGACGGGGACGAAGTCGTTCCAGCTATCCGCCACCCATCCGTCGATGTACAGCCCGGATCGCCCGGAGTGTCCTCCGACGGTGTTCAGCCCGCCGGAGATCTTCCTGGCGGGCACCGTCACCTTGGTGCAACCGAGGTTGGTCCAGCTGCCCGCGGCAGGTTTCGGATCCGCGGGGGCCGCCTTCGCGCACACCGTGTACACGCCTGGCTTGGCGACATTCGCCGTCGTCGAGAACCCGTGGTGCACCGTATTGCCGAACCTCGGATCCTTGTCCGGGTGGTCGCTCACACCGTTCGTGAACGAGTGGGTGGACAGCAGCGGCTGGTCGTACGCCGTGGAGACCGCCCGACCGTCAGGTCCTGTGACCGTCACGTTCACCAGGTTGTTGTTCGTGTAGACATCGCGGGGATCCTTCGACCACCCGTAGATGTCCAGGTAGGGGCCGCCACTGAATTTGACCGCGACCCGCTCGATCCGGCCGCTCATGGTGACGGCCGCAGCCGCGGGCGGCGATGCGGCGATCGCCGCGGGAACCAGCAGCCCGATCATCGCGAGCACGAGGGCGATCCGGCGCATCTACGCGTCCTTTCATACCGGCAGGCAGCGCCCGCTCGACGCGAGACTACACCCGCAGAAGGCCGCGGAAGAACGCCGGTCTCACTCGTTCACAAGCACCGGCACGCCGATCGCGGCAGCGACCGCCTTGCCGCGCAGCCCGGCGGGCACCTCGATGCGGAACGCGATCGTCTCGGAGGGCACGCCGGCATGATCGTGATCGCCGTCCGCGTGCTGCTCGAAGCGCGCGGTGCCGAGCATGCGTCCACCGTCGTCGTAGAAGCCGGCGACCACCATCAGCTCGAGCACGTCGCTGACATCGGAGGTGATCTCGAGCTCGCCCGTGACGACCGCGCCGTCGAAGGCGACATCACGCACGACGAAGCGGTCATCGAACGGACCGGCGGCGAGTGGCACCCTCCCTGGGGCGGGATGCAGATCCTGCAGCGACGCGAGCTCCGGCTCCCCGCTCGGCGCGGGGAGGTCGGGGAACGTCGTCGCGATGACGGGCCGCGATGCGGCATCCTCTGCAGGCGGTGCGACGGATGCCGAGCATCCGGTCAGCAGCAGAGCGGTGACCGCGACCAGGGCGAGCGTGTGACGTCTCAAAGCCTTCTCCAGACAGGCCGAAGCGGGGGCGCCCGATCGGGGCGCCCCCGCCGGGTGGATCAGCGCACGCGGAGTGCGCCGGTGACGATGTCGAACAGATCGGTGTTGTCGATCGAGCCCTGCATCTTGTCGGAGCCGGCGCCGTAGGAGTAGATCGGCACGTCGGCACCGGTGTGGTTGCCCGACAGGTAGGTCAGCCACAGGCTCGCCTCGGGGCTGCCGTCCTTGACGTCCTTCGGGTCGTCCGCAGTGCGGAACGTCGCCGGGGCGAAGTTGTGCGGGTCGTTCGAGCCTGCGCCGTTCACGATGCCGGTGGAACGCGAAGCATCCTTCGTGTTGCCGCCGGCGCGCGAGGGCGTGGAGTTGTTCGCGGTGTTCCCGCCGTCCACGTTGACCGGCGGGTTCGCCGCCTCGGCGTTGGTGAACGAGCCCTTCTCGATGATGTTGAAGCCCGCGCACTCGTGGTCGGCGGTGACGATGACCAGGGTGTGACCGTCCTTCTTCGCGAAGTCGAGCGCTGCCTTGACCGCGTCGTCGAAGGCCTTGATCTCCTCGAGCGTCTGAGCCGCGTCATTGGCGTGCGAGCGCTTGTCGATGAGCGCGCCCTCGACCTGCAGGTAGAAGCCCTTGCCCTTCTTGCCCTTGCCCTCCAGCAGCGAGATCGCCTTGGTGGTCATCGCGGCGAGGTTCGGCTCCTTGGCCTGGATCGACTGCGGGTTCTCGCGCTTGGCCTTCTCGATCGTCAGGTTGCCCTGGTTGAACAGGCCGAACACCTTGTCGCCCTTCGCGCCGGCGAGGTCGGCTCCGGTAGCGACCGTCTGCGATGCAGGCGATCCGAGCACGGTGTAGCCCTGGGCGCGCAGCGCCTTCTCGTCCGCGGCGTCGAAGCGGCTCAGACCGCCGCCGAGGATGACGTCGGCGGTGCCGTTACGGGCGATCTGCTTCGCCACCGGCGTGACGCGCAGGTCGTCGGTGGGCAGCTCCGCGCCGGTGACCTCGGCGTCCTGGCAGGACTTCGCCGAGTACACGGGGCCCTGGCATCCGCGGGCCAGCACGTGGCTCATCTGACCGGCAGGGGTGGCGTCGGTGATCTCGGCGGTGCTCACGTTGCCGGTGCGGTAGCCGGCCTTTTTGGCCAGTTCCATGGCGGTCGGCACGAGCGTGCCCTTGGCGTCGACGCCGAGCGCGGCGTTGTAGGTCTTCACGCCCGACGACCACGCGGTCGCGGCGGATGCGGAGTCCGTGACGTAGTTCGGCTCGAAGCCGTCCTCTCCGGGCTGCGCGGAGCCCTTCTGCACGGCGTACGTGCTGACGTACCCGTGCGAGGGCATGGTCTCCATGTTCAGGCGCCCGTCGGCGCCGTAGTACCTCTCGCGACCGGCCGACACGTGGGTGCGTCCCATCCCGTCTCCGACCAGGTAGATCACGTTCTTGACGCGGCCGTCGTTACGGCCGTCGTTGCCGTTCGCGGATGCGGATGCCGGGGCTGCCGCTGCCCCGACCAGCGATGCCGCGACGATCGCGACCAGCGCGCCGGTCGCGGCGAGCGCAGATGTCGTGCGCTTCATGAGGTTCTCCTCCGAGTGAGTGCGTAGGACGCCGACCGGCGCCGCCCCAGAGGTTAGGGATGCCAGGCGAGCGCAGCGCGAACGGCAGATGACGCGACGGTGAACGACTCCGCCACGCACTGCGTAACGTGCCACAGCCGCAGGGCGTCTCACGGAAGAATGGAGGCATGGACTGGCAGACGACCTCGGCAGACACGGTGCCCTCGCGGCGTGTGACCGAAGCGCAGTCCAGCATGATGCGGGCGCGTCCGCCGGCCACCGGTGCCTGGCGCGACGGCGACCCGGCCGGAGGCCGCAGCTTCACCGATCTGGGTGTCTTCCGCACCGAGAACGGCGCCGAGTTGCCCGGCATCCGCCTCGCCTGGGAGTCGTGGGGCGAACTGAACGCTGCGCGTGACAACGCGATCCTGATCCTGCACGCACTCACCGGCGACAGCCATGTGCGCGGTGAGGCGGGTCCCGGCCACCCGACCGCGGGCTGGTGGAACGACATCGTCGACGCCGGCGGCGCCATCGACACCGACGAGTGGTTCGTCATCGCGCCGAACATCCTGGGCGGATGCCAGGGCTCGACCGGTCCCGCGAGCATCGCACCGAACGGCCGGGAGTGGGCGTCCCGCTTCCCGTACCTGACGATCCGAGACCAGGTGTCGGCTCAGGTGAAGCTCGCCGATGCGCTCGGCATCGAGCGCTGGGCGGCCGTGATCGGCGGCTCGATGGGCGGCATGCACGCCCTGGAGTGGGCGGTCACGCACCCGGCCCGCGTCGAGCGTCTCGCGGTGCTGTCCTCTCCCCCGGTGACCACCGCCGACCAGCTCGCGCTGAACTTCGTGCAGCTCGAGACCGTGCGGATGGACCCGCGCTTCGACGACGGCGAGTACTACGACGCCGGGCTCGGTGACGGCCCGCACCGCGGGCTCGCCCTCGCGCGTCGCATGGCGCTGCTGAACTACCGCAGCCCGATCGAGCTGAACCAGCGCTTCCAGCGCTCCTGGCAGTCCGACTTGTCCCCGCTCGGCCGCGGCGGCCGGTTCGCGGTCGAGTCCTACCTCGACTTCCACGGCAACAAGTTCACCCGCCGGTTCGACGCGAACAGCTACCTGACTCTGGTCGAGGCGATGAACTCGCACGACGTCGGCCGCGACCGCGGCGGCGTCGAGGAGGCCCTGCACCGGGTCACGGCGAAGACGCTGGTGCTCGGCATCGACACCGACCGCCTGTTCCCCGTCGACGGGCAGCAGCGCATCGCGCGCAGCATCCCGCACACGATCGACGACGGTGCGGTCGTGCTGAACAGCGATTTCGGTCACGACGGCTTCCTCATCGAGACCGACGAGGTCGGCGGCCACCTGCGGCGGCTGCTCGAGGACTAGGCTGACCCCCATGCACGCGCAGCAGCAGCGATTTCTGAGCCCCCGGCCTCATGGCCGCGGGGCCGTCGACGCTCGCATGTAGCGCACCGGGTCTCCGTGGGCACGGCCGGGGGAAGCTCTCATCCTTCGCCAGCCCGCTTCCGCTTCCTGGAGACCTCATGTCGCACGACGATTACCTGACCGCCGACCAGCTCTGCCGCGCCCTGAACCTGCGCGACCTCACCGACCCCGCTCAGGGCGCACACGCCCTGCAGTCCCTTCTCGATTCCGTCGTCAGCGCGCTCGCGACTGCATGGGAAAGCTCCGTGCGCCTGGTGCGCAGCTCCCCCGTCGTCCCGGTGCGCGAGAACTACGATCGCCTCGGCTACCGACGCGACGATGTCACCCGCGCCCGCCGCTACACGCGGTACATCAGCCCCACCGTGATGCTGCGCAGCCACCTGAGCGCCGAGCTCCCGACGGCCCTCGAGGACTACGCCGGACGAGACGGGATCGATGAACTGATCGTTGCGCCTGGCCTCGCCTACCGGCGTGACGCCGTCGATCGCACGCATGTCGGAGAGCCCCACCAGGTCGACCTCTGGCGCATTCGCAGCGCCCCGGGCGTCGACGATGACGACATGCTCACGATGATCGGCCGTCTTGTCGAGGCTGTGCTCCCCGGCGCGGAGTGGCGGACGACGGACGTGGCGCACCCCTACACGGACGGCGGGCGCCAGATCGACGTGCTGCACGACGGCGAGTGGCTCGAGCTCGCCGAATGCGGGCGCATCCATCCCGACGTGCTGCGCGGTTCAGGGCTGGAACCTGAGCGGTGGTCCGGTCTGGCTCTCGGCATGGGTCTCGAACGCGCTCTGATGCTGCGCAAGGGGATCTCCGACATCCGGTACCTCCGTGCCGGGGACCCGCGGATCGCCACCCAGATGCTGGATCTCTAACCGTGGCGCCACGTCTCACCGCTGCCGGCAGCCCGGCGGGACATCTCGGTGGTGCTGGATGCGGAGCACGACGAGGAGACGCTCGGCGACCGCGTCCGGATCGCGCTCGGTGACGACGCGGACGTCGTCGAATCGGTCGAAGTACTCTCGCGCACGGCGCACGAGCAGCTGCCGGAGGCCGCCCGCTCCCGCCTCGGCACCGAGCGCGGTCAGGTGAACGTGCTGCTGCGGATCATCCTGCGCCCCATCGATCGCACGCTCACCTCGGACGAGGCCAACGCGATCCGCAACACGATCTACCGTGCCGTGCATGAGGGGCCGGTGCTGGAGCTGATCTGACGATGACCGGGCGCGTGCCGCGTCTAGCCGCGCTGGTACGTCCAGGGCAGGCGCCCGGTCGCGATGCGGTTGCGCGCGCCCGCCCCACCAGGACGCTCCGGATGCTGCTCATCACCCTCCCAGAGGAACACCCGCCCCTCGGCGGACTCCACGATGCGGGTCCGCCGCAGCTCGGGCTCACCGAGCGATGCGAACGCCTCAGCCGACGTGCGGTGCGGGAGCAGCCCGTGCAGGGTCACCCAGGTGGGCGGCCACAGCACCAGGTCTCCCGCGCCGTGCCTGCGCAGGGCCTCGGCTGGGGCGACCCATTCGGCGCGCTCGATCTCGCCGGGGTTCACGTGCACGTCCTCGCCGTCCTCCGCGGCGAGGAAGAACCAGGTGCGGATGCGCTTGGGCACCTCGCGCGGCGGTTCCCAGCACGACACGGTGACGAGGTCGCGAATTCGAATGCCGGCTTCTTCGGCGGTCTCGCGCACGGCGGCGGAGCGGGCGCGCTCCGTCTCATCGACGCCGACATCCCCCGGGTCGACCCTGCCGCCGGGGAACACCCACGACCCGGCGAAGGAACCGCGATCCGGGCGCAGCAGCATGAGGACCTGCATCCCGTCCGGGGCATCCCGCAGGACGACCGCGGTGCCGGCGACCGGGATGCCGTCCTCGAAGTCAGGCCTGTGCGGCATCCTCGATCGCCGCCTCGAGCCGTTCGATCTTGCCATCGATCTCGCCGCTGCGGCCGGGGCGGATGTCGGCCTTGAGCACCAGCGAGACCCGCGACCCGAACGGCATCACGGCCTCGGTGGCGCGCTTGACGACGTCCATGACCGTGTCCCAGTCAGGGCCCTCGATCTCGGTGAACATCGACGTCGTGCGGTGCGCGAGGCCCGAGTCACGCACCACCTTCACGGCGGCGGCGACGGCGTTGTGCACGGAGCCGTCGGGGCTCTCCGAGCCGTCCTGGGGCGCGCCGCTCGGGGCGACGGAGAAGGCGATGAGCATGGGATACCTCCGGTTGGTGGGTTCAGCGGTTCCGGCCGGCGGCCGGCACGCGCAGTACGGCGCCGATGCCGACCACGGCCAGCACGACGAGCAGGATGTTGCGGACGGTGAGCAGCAGCACGGGCAGCGGCTCGGCGCGCAGCAGCGCGTCGTAGGTCAGCGGGTACACGAGGAAGGTGAGCGCGCACAGTCCGAGCACCAGCAGCGCGGGTGTCACGGCACGTGCGCGGTCCAGGACCAGCCACAGGATGATCGGCGCGAACAGCCAGGTCTGGAACTGCGGTGACCCGACCTTGTTCGTGACGATCAGCAGCGTGACCAGCGTCAGCGCGAGCGGCGGGAACAGTCGCTGCCAGGTCGCGCCGCGGGCGGCCTTCACCGCGCCGAACACGGCGACGGCGATCACGACCAGCGCCATCAAGGGCGTCAGCAGGGTCGAGACGACGGCTGCGCCCGGCGCCCCGATCTGGAAGGTGAGGATCTCCTGGCTGTAGGCGATCGACGCCTGGCCGGAGGCCGCCATCCAGAGGAACGGTGTCGCCGCGACCGCCTCGATCTGCAGGCCGCGCCCTGTCTGCTGGCCGAGGAAGCCGAACAGCGCGCTGTCCGCGCCGAGCAGGAACAGCACGACGATGATGCCGGCGGTCACCGCGGCGGCCGTCAGCAGGACGCGGATGCGCTGCTTCACGGCGATGATCGCGGCGAGCACCAGCGCGGCCGGCCAGATCTTGATCCAGGCGCCGACGGTCAGCAGGGCGGTTCCGACGGCGGGTCGCGTGGCCAGCCAGAGTCCGCCGATGATCGCGAGCGGCACGGTCACGGCATCCAGGCGGTACATCGCGATCGGGCCGAGCAGCAGCAGCGCACCGCACCAGAACCAGCCGGCGATCCGCCGGCGGTGCGTGCGGCCCCGCCCCACGAGCACGGCGAAGCCCACCAGGTCGAGTGCGGTGACCAGCACCGCCCAGGCGATGAGATATGCGCCGAGCGATCCCATCGCCCCGACCAGCGGCAGCGAGAGCAGATAGGCGATGACCATCGGGATGAGCGCCAGCTGCGGGTAGACCCACGACTCGGTGATTCCCATGATCGCCCCGCCGCTGAGTGCCGAGTGCGACCAGGGCTGATAGACGAGCACGACGTCGCCCATCGGCTGGCTGGGCAGCACCCACCCGAACCAGGCGACGACCGCGTGCACGGCGATGAAGACCACCCAGAGTGCGATCGTGCCGGGCCGGATCCGAGCCCGGCTCATGCCAGCAGCTCCGCCACCGCGTAGGGCAGCGCGTCTGCGACGTCCAGAGCGACGATCGGATGCCCCGTCGCGCCGTTCTCGGCACCGGCGGCGATCGTCGCCGCCCGTCCGTGCAGCCAGGCGCCGGAGGCCGCGACCTCGACGGGGGCCGCGTCCGGGTTGGCAGCGAACAGTGCTCCGATCACGCCGGCCAGCACGTCGCCGGCACCGGCGGTCGCCAGCCAGCCTGGCGCGTTGGCCACCACGATCGTCATGCCGTCCGGTGCGCAGACCAGGGTGCGGGCCCCCTTCAGCAGCACGGTGCAGTTCAGCGTCTGCGCGACCTCCACGGCCTGCGCGGCACGACCCGCGTCATCCGCGAGGACGGCGCAGTCGAGCGCCATCCGGTCGCGCAGCCGGGCGAACTCGCCCGCATGCGGCGTGATGACCATCGGCGCTGTGCTTCCGCGGACCAGATCGAGGGCGCCGGCGTCCACGACCACCGGTCGATCCCCCGCGAGGATGCCGCGCAGCGCACGCTCCTCGTCATAGCCGCGTGCCGACACGGCGGACCGCCCGGCATCCGCGCGCGGCGCCCCCGGCAGCGCCACCGCCGCGGTCGCAGGGGCCGCACCGCGTCCGGCGCCGCCGACCCGTGCGCCGTCCGTGCCGGAGCCGATCACCCAGGCGTCCACGTGTGCGCCGGCATCCGCACCGATCACGGTCTCCGGGCGCCTGGCCAGCACGATGTCGGTGGCGGGGCCGGCGTAGCGTACGAAGCCGCAGCCGGTGCGCCAGGCCCCTTCGACACCGAGCACCGCGGCTCCCGGGTACCTCATCGATCCGGTGCGCAGCGCGACGACGCCGCGGGAGCGCTTGTCGTCGCCGGCCCCGGGCGCACGCAGGAAGCGCGCGACATCCGCACCGGTCCACTCACGCATGCCTCCACGTTAGCGCCGGCGGTCGGGCGGGGCGGTAGCGTCGATGTGTGAGCCTGCTGTTCTCCCCGCTGACCCTCCGTTCCCTCACCCTGCGCAACCGACTGTGGGTCTCGCCGATGTGCATGTACTCCGCCGTGGACGGTGTGCCCGGGGACTGGCATCACGTCCATCTGCCGCAGTTCGCCGACGGCGGCGCCGGCCTGATCATCGCCGAGGCCACGGCCGTGGTGCCGGAGGGCAGGATCTCGCCGCACGACACCGGCCTGTGGAACGACGTCCAACGCGAGGCCTGGGCGCCGATCGTGCGCAGCATCCACGATCGGGGCGCGCACGCCGGCATCCAGCTCGCTCACGCGGGCCGCAAGGCGTCGACCTGGTGGCCCTGGGCGGAGCAGCGGGGCTCGGTGCCCGCCGCCGAGGGCGGCTGGCCGACCGTCGCCCCCTCGGCGATCGCCTTCCAGGGCTTCGCCGACCCCGTCGCTCTCGACGGCGCCGGCATCGAGGGCGTCGTCACCGGCTTCGCGGATGCCGCGCGCCGTGCCTTGGATGCCGGGTTCGATCTGCTCGAGGTGCACGGCGCTCACGGCTACCTGCTGCACCAATTCCTCTCGCCGCTGTCGAATCTGCGCTCCGACGCCTACGGCGGCAGCCTCGAGAACCGTGCCAGGCTGCTGCTGCGCGTCATCGACGCGGTGCGCGATGTCGCCGGCGGGGCCGTCCCCATCCTTGTGCGCATCTCGGCCACCGATCACGCTGAGGGCGGTTTCACTCCCGAGGAAGCCGCGATCGTCGGCGGGTGGGCGGTCGAGCACGGCGCCGACCTCATCGACGTGTCCAGCGGCGGACTGGTGCTGCACCAGCAGATCGACCCGCACCCCGGATATCAGGTGCCTCTCGCCGAGATCGTGCGGCAAGGCGGACGGGTCACCACCGGCGCCGTCGGACTCATCACGACCGCCGAACAGGCCGAGCAGGTCATCGCATCCGGCAGCGCGGACGCGGTGCTCGCCGGCCGGGAATGGCTGCGCGACCCGCACTTCGGCCTGCGCGCCGCACACGAGCTCGGCGCGGACGTCGCCTGGCCGCCGCAGTACCTGCGTGCCCGCTGGCGCTGAGCGCCGGCGGGCACGCGTGGTTCAACGACCGTAGCCGCGCCGAGTGGCGTCCTGCACCTCGCCGACGAGCTCCTCGATGATGTCCTCCAGGAACAGCACGGCGGTGGTGTCGCCGTTGCGGTCGCGCACCCGCGCCAGGTGCCGCCCGGCACGCCGCATCGCGGTCAGCGCGTCTTCGAGGTCGGTGTCCTCCTGCACGGGCACCATGTGGTGGATGCGCTTCGCCGGCACCGGGACGGTGGCCCGCTGCGCGGCATCCGGTCCCTCGGCGGCGCGCAGGATGTCCTTCAGGTGCACGTATCCGACCGGCAGGCCATCGTCGTCGACGATCACGTACCGCGAGAAGCCGTAGCGGGCGACCGCCCGCTCGATCTCGTCCGGTGTGGTGTTCTGCGGCAGGGTGACCAGATCGCCCAGCGCCACAGCCACGTCGCGGGCCTTCTTGTCGGTGAACTCGACGACCGCCGCGACCGTGCCCGCGGCATCCGCCAGCACGCCCTCGCGACGGGACTGATCCACGATCGTGGCGACCTCGTCGAGGGTGAACGTCGAGGCGGCCTCGTTCTTCGGCTCCACCCGGAACAACCGCAGCACGGCGTTGGCCGAGGCGTTCAGGAACCAGATCACCGGCATGAAGACCTTCGAGATCCACACCAGCGGAGTCGCGAGCAGCAGCACCGCGCGATCAGGCAGCGAGAAGGCGAGGTTCTTCGGCACCATCTCGCCGAACACCACGTGCAGGAACGACACCAGCACCAGCGTGATGACGAACGCCGTCACGTCGACGACCGCGGTCGTCCAGCCCAGCGCCTCCAGCGGCACGGCGAGCAGGTGGTGGATCGCCGGTTCCGAGACGTTCAGGATCAGCAGCGAGCAGATCGTGATGCCCAGCTGCGAGGTCGCGAGCATGAGCGTGGCGTGCTCCATCGCGAACAGGGCCGTCTTCGCCGGGCGCGAGCCCTTCTCGGCGAGCGGCTCGATCTGCGATCGGCGCGCGGAGATGACGGCGAACTCGGCGCCGACGAAGAAGGCGTTGCCGAGCAGCAGCACGACAAGCCAGACGATTCCCGCCCAGTCGCTCATCGGTCGCCCTCCTCGTCGTCGGACACCGGGTCGGGCGTGAAACGGAGACGGTCGATGCGTCGGCCGTCCATGCGCACGACGTGCAGCACACCGTGCTCGGTGCGCACCTCGTCGCCGACGACCGGCACCCGCTCGAGCAGGCTCATGACGAAGCCGGCGACGGTGTCGTAGACATCGCCTTCGGGGACGTCTATGCCGGTCTGGGCGCGCAGCTCATCGGGCCGCAACTCGCCGGGGAACGTCACGGAGTCGGGTCTGCGGACGACGCCGGCGCGGGTGCGGTCGTGCTCGTCGGACACCTCGCCGACGATCTCCTCCACGAGATCCTCCAGGGTGACCAGTCCCGCGGTGCCGCCGTACTCGTCCACGACGATCGCGAGCTGGTAGCCCTTGGCGCGCAGCTCGGCGAGCAGGGCGTCCAGGTGCACGGTCTCCGGAACACGGAGCGGTTCGGTGCAGAGCGCTCCGACGGGGACCTCGGAACGCCGCTCGCGCGGCACGCCCACCGCGGCCTTGAGGTGCACGACACCGGTGATGTCGTCGAGGTCGTCACCGTGCACGGGGAAGCGGCTGAGACCGGTGCGACGGGCCAGCTGGATGACGTCGTCCGCGCTGTCGGATGCCGCGACGGACTGCATGCTCGGACGGGCCGTCATGATGTCGGCCGCCGTGAGGCGGGTGAACGTCAGACTGCGGTCGAGCAGGCTCGCGGTGTCCTCCTCGAGGACGCCCGCGCTGGCCGAGCGGCGCACCAGCGAGGAGAGCTCCTCTGCGCTGCGCGCGCCGGAGAGCTCCTCCTTGGGCTCGACGCCCATCGACCGCAGCACGGCGTTCGCGCTGCCGTTGAGCACCAGGATCGCGGGCTTGAACACCGCGGTGAACACGGTCTGGAACGGGAGCACCAGCTTCGCGGTCGCGATCGGCAGCGCCAGCGCGAAGTTCTTCGGCACCAGCTCTCCGAGGATCATCGACAGCAGCGTCGCGACGACCATCGCGACGACGACGGCGATCGGCCGGACAGCGGCCTCCGGCACACCCCAGGCGGTGAGCACCGGCGCCAGCAGGTTCGAGATCGCCGGCTCCATCGTGTAACCGGTCAGCAGCGTGGTCAGCGTGATGCCCAGCTGAGCCGACGACAGATGCGTCGACGTGATCTTCAGCGCCCGGATGGTGAGTCCGAGACGCGTCTCGCCACGGGCCTGCCGCGCTTCGAGGTCTGCGCGGTCGAGATTGACCAGTGCGAACTCGCTGGCGACGAACAGGCCGGTGCCGATCGTGAGGAGAAGCCCCACGCCCAACAGGATGTAATCCATCAGTTGATCCCCTCCGAATGAAGGAGGAGCGGGCGGTGGGGCGAGGGACTGCAAGAAGGAGGGTCGTCCATTGTGCGCACGATTCTACATAGTCGCGCTGTGTCCCCGCCTGTTCACCACGAGACCGGCAGCGCCTTGCCCTCCTCGTACCCGGCTGCGGACTGCAGTCCGACCAGCGCGCGCTCGTGGAACTCGGGAACGGTGGCCGCCCCGGCATAGGTGAACGAGGAACGGATGCCGGAGGTGATCATGTCGAGCAGATCCTCGATACCGGGACGCAGCGGATCGAGGTAGATCCGCGACGATGAGATGCCTTCCGCGAACAGCTCCTTGCGCGCCCGCTCGTAGGAGTCCAGCCGGCCGAACCTCGCCTGCACGGCCTTGGTCGACGCCATGCCCCAGGACTCCTTGAACACGCGCCCCTCGGCATCGTGCTGCAGCTCGCCCGGAGCCTCGATCGTGCCGGCGAACCAGGAGCCGACCATGACGGATGCTGCACCGGCGGCGAGCGCGAGCGCGACGTCGCGCGGGTACCGCACTCCCCCGTCCGCCCACACGTGCGCGCCGACCTGTCGAGCCGCCTCGGCGGTCTCCAGAACGGCGGAGAACTGCGGGCGTCCGACGGCTGTCATCATGCGCGTCGTGCACATCGCTCCTGGGCCGACCCCGACCTTGAGGATCGTGGCACCGGCGGAGACCAGGTCGCCGACGCCGTCGGCGGTGACGATGTTGCCCGCGACGATCGGGATGCCGAGATCCAGGTCCGCGACGAGGGACAGTGCGCGCAGCATCCCCTCCTGGTGCCCGTGGGCCGTGTCGACGACGAGCACGTCGACACCGGCGGCGGCCAGGGCCCTGGCCTTCTCGGCGACGTCGCCGTTGATGCCGACCGCGGCGGCGACGGCGAGGCGCCCCGAGCCGTCGACGGCCGGGCGGTACAGGTTCGAGCGCAGCGCGGTGCGGCGGCTGAGCGTGCCGACCAGGTGCCCGTGGTCGATCACCAGCGCCATCTCGGCGTCGAGGGCGTCCACGGCGTCGAACGCCGCGCGGCCCTCTCCGACGGTCTCCGCGTCGATCGCCGGAGCATGCGCATGCACGAGGTCGCCGAGCGCGGCATCCGGCAATGCGGTCGCGAGGCGTGTGGCCGGAAGGATGCCCGCGATCTGCTCGATCGACAGGCGGTCGTCACCCGACGGATGGGCCACGACGATCCCGTGCCCCTCGGTCGGCGGCAGCAGCCGAAGCGCGTCGGCGACGGTGGCCGACGGCGGCAGCACCAGCGGGGTGTCCCACCGCACCGGCTGGCGCTTGACCCAGCGGATCGCCGCGTCGAGCTCCTGCAGCGGCAGGTCCTGAGGCAGCACGCCCAGTCCGCCGCGCCGTGCGAGAGCTGCGGCCAGCCGGGGACCGGTCACCGAGTTCATGTTCGACGCCACCAGCGGAATGGTGGCGGGGGTGCCGTCGGCAGGGGCCAGATCGACCTGCAGGCGGCTGGTGATGCCCGAGCGCCGCGGCACCAGGAACACGTCCGAATACGTGAGGTCGACCATGGGTCGTTCGCCTGCAAACTCCATGGGTTCCACGGTACCGGGTGGGGCGGCGTGGCGGCGCTGCCGGATCAAGCGCTCGTGCAGGGAATGGCATTAGGCTTGAACCCCGTAACGTGTGCGGGTCTGCCCTGATCCGCTCATCAGACATTCAGCGATGAAAGAGGGCGATCGAGAGTGGCGAACCAGGTGACCGGCGTCGGCGGCGACGGGGGGTTCGGAGCCAATTCCTGGCTCGTGGACGAGCTCTATGAGCAGTTCAAGAAGGACCGCAACTCCGTCGACAAGGAGTGGTGGCCCGTCCTCGAGAACTACCAGCCGGATGCCGCGGCCGCGGCGCCCGTGCCGACCACGACCGCTCCGGTCACGGCGCCCATCCCGGTGATCGGCGCGCAGCCCGTGGCGCGCACCACCGCGAAGCCCGCCCGCCAGGCTCCGGTGCCCGCGCAGGCCCCCAAGCCGCAGTCGAAGGCCGCGGAAGAGGCTCCCGCCGTCGACGAGGACAAGGTCACGCCGCTGCGCGGCATGCCGAAGACCCTCGCCGCGAACATGGATCAGTCGCTCAGCGTCCCGACCGCGACCAGTGTGCGCACGGTCCCGGCCAAGCTGATGATCGACAACCGCATCGTGGTCAACAACCACATGGCCCGCACCCGCGGCGGCAAGATCAGCTTCACGCACCTCATCGGCTGGGCGCTCATCCAGACGCTCAAGGAGTTCCCCAGCCAGAACGTGTTCTACGCCGAGGTCGACGGCAAGCCGTCGGTGGTCGCCCCCGCGCACGTGAACCTGGGCATCGCGATCGACATCCCCAAGTCCGACGGCACGCGTGCGCTGCTGGTCCCGAGCATCAAGCGCGCCGACACGATGAGCTTCCACGAGTACCTCTCGGCATACGAGGACCTCGTCTCCCGCGCCCGCGGCAACAAGCTCACCGCGGCCGACTTCGCCGGCACCACCGTCTCGCTGACCAACCCCGGCGGCATCGGCACCGTGCACTCTGTGCCGCGCCTGATGAAGGGCCAGGGCTGCATCATCGGCGCCGGCGCCCTCGAGTACCCGGCCGAGTTCCAGGGCTCCAGCGAGAAGACGCTGGCCGAGCTCGGCATCGGCAAGACCATCACCCTGACCAGCACCTACGACCACCGCGTCATCCAGGGAGCCGGTTCGGGCGAGTTCCTGAAGAAGGTGCACGAGCTGCTCATCGGGCAGCGCGGCTTCTACGACGACATCTTCGCGGCGCTGCGCATCCCGTACGCCCCGATCCGCTGGAACTCCGACATCTCGATCGACCTCGCCGAGCGCGTCGACAAGCAGTCCCGCGTGCAGGAGCTCATCAACTCGTTCCGCGTCCGCGGCCACCTGATGGCGGACATCGACCCGCTGGAGTACGTGCAGCGCACGCACCCCGACCTCGAGATCGAGAACCACGGCCTGACCTTCTGGGATCTGGACCGCGAGTTCATCACCGGCGGCTTCGGCGGCAAGCGCCAGATGAAGCTGCGCGACATCCTGGGCGTGCTGCGCGACTCGTACTGCCGCACCGTCGGCATCGAGTACATGCACATCCAGGACCCGGAGCAGCGCCGCTGGTTCCAGGAGAAGCTCGAGGTCAAGTACGTCAAGCCCGGCCACGACGAGCAGCTGCGCGTGCTCCGAAAGCTGAACGAGGGCGAGGCGTTCGAGACCTTCCTGCAGACGAAGTTCGTCGGTCAGAAGCGGTTCTCGCTCGAGGGCGCCGAGTCGCTCATCCCCCTGCTGGACGAGATCCTGCAGGGCGCCGCGTCGGCGGGCCTCGAGGGTGCCGCGATCGGTATGGCCCACCGCGGCCGCCTGAACGTGCTCACCAACATCGCCGGCAAGACGTACGGTCAGGTGTTCCGCGAGTTCGAGGGGTCGCTGACCCCGGGCAACCAGCGCGGCTCCGGCGACGTGAAGTACCACCTCGGCACCGAGGGCACCTTCGTGTCGGAGGACGGCGCGGAGATGCCGGTCTACCTGGCTGCCAACCCGTCGCACCTCGAGACGGTCGACGGCGTGCTCGAGGGCATCGTCCGGGCCAAGCAGGACCGCAAGCCGATCGGCACCTTCGCCTGGCTGCCGGTGCTCGTTCACGGCGACGCCGCCTTCGCCGGCCAGGGCGTCGTGGTCGAGACTCTGCAGATGTCGCAGTTGCGCGGTTACCGCACCGGCGGCACCGTGCACATCGTGGTCAACAACCAGGTCGGGTTCACCACCCTGCCGAACGACTCGCGCACGTCGGTCTACTCCACGGATGTCGCGAAGACGATCCAGGCGCCGATCTTCCACGTGAACGGAGACGACCCCGAGGCCGTCATCCACGTCGCACAGCTCGCATTCGAGTACCGCGAGCGCTTCCACCGCGACGTCGTGGTCGACCTGGTCTGCTACCGCCGCCGCGGCCACAACGAGGGCGACGACCCGTCGATGACCCAGCCGCTGATGACCGACCTGATCCAGGCCAAGCGCTCGGTGCGCAAGCTGTACACCGAGGCGCTGGTCGGACGCGGTGACATCACCGAGGAGGAGTACGACGAGGCCAAGGCCGACTTCCAGAACCGCCTGGAGATCGCCTTCGCCGAGACGCACGCCGCAGAGACCGGTGCCACGCCGATCGCCCCGGAGCTGACGCCCGTCGACGACCGCGTCGGGGCGCCCGAGGTGACGGGGGTCTCCGAGGAGATCATCCGCCTGATCGGCGACGCGCACGCGAACAAGCCCGAGGGCTTCACCGTGCACCCCAAGCTGCAGCAGGCTCTGGACAAGCGCGTCGAGATGAGCCGCTCCGGCAACATCGACTGGGGCTTCGGCGAGCTTCTCGCCTTCGGCTCGCTGCTGCTCGAGGGCACCCCGGTGCGCCTGGCCGGCCAGGATTCGCGCCGCGGCACCTTCGTGCAGCGCCACGCCGTGCTGCACGACCGCAAGAACGGCCAGGAGTGGCTGCCGCTGACGAACCTGTCTGACAGCCAGGGCCGCTTCTTCGTGTACGACTCTCTGCTCAGCGAGTACGCCGCGCTCGGGTTCGAGTACGGCTACTCGGTCGAGGACACCGAGGCGCTCGTGCTGTGGGAGGCGCAGTTCGGCGACTTCGTCAACGGCGCCCAGTCGGTCATCGACGAGTACATCTCGGCAGCCGAGCAGAAGTGGGGCCAGCAGTCCAGCGTCACCCTGCTGCTGCCGCACGGATACGAGGGTCAGGGACCGGACCACTCCTCCGCCCGCATGGAGCGCTTCCTGCAGCTGTGCGCGCAGGAGAACATGATCGTCGCGCGTCCGTCGACCCCCGCGTCGTACTTCCACCTCCTGCGTCGCCAGGCCTACGCCCGACCGCGCAAGCCGCTGATCGTGTTCACCCCGAAGGCGATGCTGCGTCTGCGCGGCGCGACCAGTGCGGTGGCGGACTTCACCCAGGGCCGTTTCGAGCCGGTGATCGACGACGCACGTCAGCTCGATCGCGCCGCGGTCAAGCGCGTGCTGGTCCACTCTGGCAAGGTGCACTGGGATCTGCGCAGCGAGCTCGACAAGAACCCGAACCCCGAGGTCGCGCTGGTCCGGCTCGAGCAGCTGTACCCGACGCCGATCGACGAGCTCAAGGCCATCACCGACAGCTACCCGAACGCCGAGCTGGTGTGGGTGCAGGAGGAGCCGGAGAACCAGGGCGCCTGGCCGTTCCTGGCGCTCGCGTTCACCGACGTCCCCGGCCCGCGGCAGTTCCGCGCGATCAGCCGTCCGGCATCGGCGTCGCCCGCGACCGGCTCCTCGAAGGTGCACGCCGTCGAGCAGGCCGAACTGCTGAAGGCGGCGCTCACCCTGAGCTGATCCGCCTTTCGCGATGACGGATGCCGCCCCTCCTCGAGAGGGGCGGCATCCGTCGTCTCAGTCGCTGCGGCTTCGGCGCACGAGCGTGACGACGACGGCGGCGGCCGCGAGCAACAGCGGCACCACCAGCGCGATGCCGGCCAGCGGCAGCAGCAGGATCGTGAGCACCACCGCGACCATGGCGAATCGATGCCCCGCTGTGCCCCGCGGGAGCAGCCTGACGGCCGAGATCATCCCGATCACGTAGATCGCGACCATGCTCGCAGTGTGGATCAGGATGAACGGCTGAAGCTCTCCGCCTGTGAGCAGCGCGGCGCAGAAGTACAGCATGACGACGACGCCGGTGAGCAGCAGGGCACGGCGCGGGACCTCCCCGTTCTCGACGCCCTTCGCGAACCAGCCGGGCAGGTCACCGGCGGATGCCAGTGAGGCGCCCAGCTTCGCGAACGCAGCGAGATACACGTTCATCACGCCTAGGGCCACGATGCCCGCCGCCGCTCCGATCAGCATCGGCGCACCGGGCAGGTCGCCGGCGCGGGCGAGGTCGAGAAGCACCACGTCGCCCTCCCCTGCTCGTTCGCCGAGCGCCCCCACTGTGACGATCTGCAGCACCAGGTAGCCGACCCCGGACAGCACCAGGGTCACGGCTGTGGCGATCGGGATGGTGCGGCGCGGCCGGCGGAACTCGCCGGAGATGTGGGTGCCGACCTCCCAGCCGGCGAACGCCCACACGTACATCACGATCGCCGTGCCCACCCCGCCCCATCCGTGCGGCAGGAACGGCCGGAAATTCTCCTGCTCCACTGCCGGCGCCGCCACGGCGATCACGGTGATCACGACCGCCATGAGCAGGCCCGTCAGGGCGAGCTGCGCCCAGCCCGCGATCCGCACGCCGAAGAGATTCGCGATGAACGGCACGGCGAGGAACGCGAGGGCCATCACGGGGACGGCACGGCCGTCGATACCGAGGACGGTCGCCACGTACCGGGCCCCGAGCAGCGCGACGACGCATCCGCCGGCGGCGACGCCGAACATGAACCAGTAGCCGGCCGCCCTGGCCGCGGTGGCACCGAGCGTCCGGCGGGCGTAGCCCGCGACGCCGCCGGGGTCGGGATGCCGTGCGGCCAGCGCGGCGAAGGCTCCCGCGAGCGGGATCGCGAGCAGCGTCACCGCTCCGACGGAAAGGATGCTCGCCGGCCCCGCTGTCTGGGCGGCGAGACCGGGCAGCACGAGCAGACCCGTGCCGAGCACGGAGGCGAGGTACAGCGCGATCCCCGGCAGCAGGCCGAGACGACCGCCGACGTGTCCTGCAGGATGCGTCGTGATCGGCGCAGGTTCCCGGATGCTCACCCGCTCACGCTAGCGCCGGGATCTGACACCGGGATGCGCTCAGCGGCCTGCGGACCAGGATTGTCCGGAATGCTCCGCAGAGCGGCCGGATCACTCCGTCGGTCGCCCTCGCGGGTCAGTACCAGATGCCGAGAGTCGGCGCCTCGGTGGTGCGGAACGCGTCGTCGATCGCCGCGATTTCGCGGGGATCGCCGTGGATCCGTCCGGCGGCGGCGAGCTGGGTCGCCCGCACTCCTCCGGCGTAGATCGCGGAGAGCTCCACCACGGTCATCGTGACCTCGGCGGCAGCATCCGTCGCCTCGACGGTCGCCTCGCCAGACGCGGTGACCCGCAGCCGCCACGTGCCGTCGGCGAACCCCAGTGCGTCGTCGACGCGCAGCACGAGGTCGAGCGGCGCACGATAGCGGCGCGCCGCGAGCGCGGCGGGGACGTCGAGGACGCGCAGCCACCCGTGGTCGTGCACGGTGAACTCGACGGCGCGCTGATCTGCCACCAGGTGCAGGATCGGATCGTCGACCGGACGCAGATCGCCCTCGATCCCGGTCACGAGGTCGTGATGGACGGCGAAGCTCCACAGCGCGCGCAGCGCCTCATCGGTCTCGGCCACGAGATGGTTGATGGCCAGCGTGAATCGGAAGGTCCCGGACTGCTCCTTCAGCGAGTACGCGAGCACTCCCCTGGTCTCGCCGTCGGCGTCCACGTGGCGCACTCCGCGCACTCCGGCGCCCTTCGAGTCGTCTGCTGCGAGTCCGGCCTTGCGCAGCCAGCGCAGCTTCCAGCCAGGAATCTGCCCCGTCCGCCGGGCGCGGGAGCGCTCGAAGACGCTCTCCAGCTCTGCGGCGGTCGTCTCGCGGTCGATGTACTCCAGCCGCCCTTCGGTCGCGCCCCCGATCCATCCGGCGCGGCGGGTGTCGATCGCCACCCGCGCGACCGGGATCGCCGGTGCGAATCCGTACCGCGAGTAGATCGTCGCCTCCGAGACCGTCAGCCCGGCGATCGGTACGCCGGCGGATGCCGCGGAGCGGAGTTCACCCTCCAGCAGGTTTCGGGCGATGCCGCGACGGCGGTGCGTGGCGGCGACGGTGACGGAGCTGATCGCCCACATCGGAACCTCGCCGCCCGGGACGGTCAGCGGAACCACCCACGAGTTCACCGTGGCGACGGGGAACGCCTCCGGCGCGGCGCCGGGCTCGTAGACGCCGATGTTCCGGCGATCCTGCCAGCCCTCCCGCATCCGCCCGATCTGCTCCTCGCCCGGATCGGCGTCGAGGAATCCGCGGGCGTCGGCCCTGGCGAACGCTCCGGCCGGAACGGCATCCGCCATGTCGACGACGCGGTACTCGAGACCTGCGTCGCTCAAGCGCGCGGTGGACTGGGGGTCAGCTGCTACGGAGCGGGCGTCGATGAGGGTCACCCGCCCACCCTACCGAGGGGCGCCGACGGAGGTCAGTGCGCGGCGGCGGCGGTGCGCAGCCGCGCGAGGACCTGGTCGCGCAGTTCCTCCGGAGCCGCCTCCTTGCAGGCGCGCGCGACGACCTCGGTCAGGGTCTTGGCGACGAGAGCCTCGTCCTGGCAGGACGGACAGTTGTCCAGGTGCTCGCGGATCTCGCCTTCGGACGTCTTGCAGACCTCCGAGCGCAGGTACTCCTCAAGGTCGCGACGCGCCTTCTCACAGCCGCAGTCCGTCATTTCGTGCTCCTCGTTCCGGCCGCCGCGATCCCTCGCTCGGCGGCATAGTCAGCCAGCAGCTCCCGCAGCATTCGCCTGCCACGGTGCAGGCGGCTCATCACGGTGCCGATGGGCGTCTTCATGATGTCGGCGATCTCCTGGTAGGAGAATCCCTCGACGTCGGCCAGGTACACGGCGAGGCGGAAGTCCTCGGGCACCTGCTGCAGCGCGTCCTTGACCACGGAGGCCGGCATCCGGTCGATCGCCTCGGCCTCGGCCGAGCGGCCGCGGGTCGCCGTCGTGGACTCGGCCCCGCCGAGCTGCCAGTCCTCGAGGTCGTCGATCGTGCCCTGGAACGGCTCGCGCTGCTTCTTGCGATAGATGTTGATGTAGGTGTTCGTGAGGATCCGGTACAGCCACGCCTTCAGGTTCGTCCCCTGCGAGAACGTCGCCCACGAGCCGAACGCCTTGACGAAGGTCTCCTGCACGAGATCAGCGGCGTCGGCCGGGTTGCGCGTCATGCGCATGGCAGCGGCGTACAGCTGATCCATGTACGGGATCGCCTGCTCCTCGAAATCGCGTCGAGGGTCGCGCGCAGCAGCGTCGTCAGAAGAGGTCTCATCCATCACCGGCCAGTCTAGGCCGGTGCCCCAGGGGTCCACGATGGCGATGTCATCGCGCTCCAGAGTCGAGAGCATGCCGCCCCTCCTCTCCGATCACGTCGGGGCCGTTCACTAAGGTTGGAACCGATGAGCGCTGCAAGGTATTCCACCTCCCCTGTGACGGGTCGGTATTCCGCGCCCGTGGCCGCCGGGCCCGTCGTCGCGACCCTGACGATCCCCGGCTCGAAGTCGCTGACGAACCGCGAGCTCGTGATCGCCGCGATCGCCGACGGACCCGGACGCCTGCTGCGTCCGCTGCACTCCGACGACTCGCGCCGGATGATCGACGCGCTGCGTGCGCTCGGCGTCGGCATCGAAGAGGTCGAGGGCGACGGCGAGTTCGGCCCCGACCTCGAGGTGACCCCGGCGCCGCTCGCCGGCGGCAACGAGATCGACTGCGGTCAGGCCGGCACGGTGATGCGCTTCATCGCCCCGCTGGCGGGCCTCGCCACGGCCGATGTGCCGCTCACGGCGCATGAGACAGCACTGCACCGGCCGATGGGGGCGATGATCCACGCACTGCGCGACCTCGGCGTCGACATCGACGACGAGGGCACCTGGTCGCTGCCGTTCACGGTGCGCGGACACGGGCACATCCGCGGCGGGCGCGTCGAGATCGACGCGTCGGAGTCGAGCCAGTTCGTCTCCGGTCTGCTGCTCGCCGCTCCCCGGTTCGACGTCGGGCTGCACCTCGTGCACACCGGCGAGCACCTGCCGAGTCTGCCGCACATCGACATGACGATCGAGGCGCTGAGCACCCGCGGCATCCGCATCGAGCGCCCCGCTGCGGGTGAATGGCTGGTCGAGGCGGGCGTGCCGCGCGCCAAGCAGATCGCGATCGAGCCCGACCTGTCCAACGCCGCGCCGTTCCTCGCCGCCGCGCTCGTCACCGGTGGCGAGGTGTCCGTCACCGGCTGGCCACTGCACTCCACGCAGCCGGGGGCCCTGCTGCCCGACATCCTCCGCGCGATGGGCGCGCACGTGTCGCGCCATTCCGGCGTCCTCACCGTGCGCGCCGGCGATGGCATCCGCGGTCTCGACCTCGACCTGTCCGCCGCGAGTGAGCTCACCCCCACGATCGTGGGCCTGGCGGCCTTCGCCGACGGCCCCACCACGATCCGCGGTGTCGCGCACATCCGCGGGCACGAGACCGACCGGATCTCGGCACTGGTCGGCAACCTGCGCGCGCTCGGCGGTGAGATCGAGGAGCTGCCGGACGGAATGCGGATCACGCCGGTCCCGCTGCACGGCGCCGAATGGCCGGCGCACCACGACCACCGGATGGCGACCACCGGCGCGCTGGTCGGACTGCGCGTGCCCGGGGTGGAGATCGACGAGATCGGCACCACCGCGAAGACGCTGCCCGAGTTCACCCACCTGTGGGAGCGGATGCAGGAGGGCACTGATGCGCCGGGGAGCACACGCGCGTGAGCTGGCTGGGCGCTGACGACGACGAGGACGACCTCGACGAGTTCGATGAGTCCGACGTGCGGGTGCGCCCGAACCCCAAGGCGAACCGCCCCCGCACCAAGCGTCGACCAGCCCATGAGGACGCCTCGATCGGCCGCGTGCTCGGCGTCGACCGCGGCCGCTACAACGTGTTGGTCGACGAGGACACCGAGGACGAGCACCTGATCACCGCGGCGCGGGCCAGAGAGCTGCGCAAGAAGCCTATCGTCACCGGTGACCGCGCCCGCGTCGTGGGCGACCGCTCCGGCGACGACGGCACCCTCGGCCGCATCGTGGGCATCGAAGAGCGCAGCTCGCTGCTGCGCCGCAGCGCCGACGACACCGACCAGGTCGAGCGCGTGATCGTCGCGAACGCCGACCAGATGCTCGTCGTGGTCGCCGCCGCCGATCCCGAGCCGCGCGAGCGGCTGGTCGACCGCTACCTCGTCGCGGCTCTGGACGCCGGCATCCGCCCCCTTCTCGTCGTGACCAAGACCGACCTCGCCGACCCGGCGCCCTTCCTCGCCCACTTCGACGGACTGGACGACCTGCGGGTGTTCACCAGCGCCCGTGAGCAGATGCCGGTGGACGAGATCGGAGCGGCACTCGTCGGGCACTCCACCGTGTTCGTGGGGCACTCCGGCGTGGGCAAATCCACGCTGGTCAACGCGCTGGTACCCACCGCGGGGCGCGCCACCGGACACGTCAACGAGGTCACAGGCCGAGGCCGGCACACGTCGTCGTCGACGGTCTCGCTGCGCTACCAGGGCGTGGACGGACGCGGCTGGGTGATCGACACTCCCGGAGTGCGCTCCTTCGGCCTCGGCCACGTCGATCCGGCCAACATCCTCGCGGCGTTCACCGAACTCGCGGCGATCGCCGAGGACTGCCCTCGCGGATGCACGCACCTGCCGGATGCCCCTGACTGCGCCCTGAACGAGGCCGCGGCGTCCGGCGAGCTGGGCGAGGCCGGACGCGGACGCCTGGACTCGCTGCAGCGCCTGCTGCAGACCTTCGGCTGACCGGCGCGCACCGCGAGCCCGCCGTTAGGCTGGGAGCATGACTGCAACGCGCCTCGAGCCGGGCACCCCGGCCCCCGACTTCTCCCTGCTCGACCAGGACGGGAAGACCGTCTCCCTGGCGGACCTGCGGGGGAAGAAGGTCGTGCTGTACTTCTACCCCGCCGCGATGACTCCGGGCTGCACCACCCAGGCATGCGACTTCCGCGACAGCATCTCCTCGCTGCAGGGGGCGGGGTACACCGTCGTCGGCGTCTCGCGCGACGAGCCGGCGAAGCTGAAGAAGTTCCAGGAGCGCGACGGGCTGACCTTCGAGCTGCTCAGCGATCCTGATCACGCCGTGCACGCGGCATACGGCACCTGGGGCGAGAAGATGAACTACGGCAAGGTGATCGAGGGTGTCATCCGCTCGACCTTCGTGCTGGACGAGGACGGCGTCATCACGCTGGCGCAGTACAACGTGAAGGCCACCGGCCACGTCGCGCGACTGCGCAAGACGCTCGGCATCGACGCCTGATCAGTCCCGGTTCTGCACCCTCGGGTCGTTGCGACCGTCGTTGCGCGACGCGAGGATCAGGAGCACCAGGCACACCGCCCCCGGCACACCCACGGCGATCGTGAACGGCCACGGGATCGGCTGCAGCGTGAGCGAGGAGAGTCCGAGCGCGACGGCCAGCACCTGGAACACGATGGCACCGGAGCGCGCCCAGGACAGGCGGCGCAGCACGCCGAACGCGAACAGCACGAGTCCCACCGCCACGAGCAGGGTGAGCACGACCAGCCCCAGTCCGGACGGCGTCGAGGTGACGTTGCCCGCCCCCAGCTGCACGAGCTCGATGATCGAGACGATGCCGAGGGCGATGCCCTCCAGCACGAGCAGGATCGCGGCGAGGAAGGCGGGACGGGATGCGCGCACGAGCACTCCTGAGGAATCGGATGTCAGAAAACCCTTGATTTCAGGGTTTCCATGTAACAGAATAGACAAAGCCATGTGCTCCCACAGCGGCGTGGGGCGAGCAATCGCTCGCATCTCACCAGGGTAGCGGACCCCCGAACCGCCGCCCGCATCGAGTGTCGCAACCGCGTACTCGAACCAGATCCCATACCGAGGAGCCCCCATGGATTGGCGCGACAAAGCCGCCTGCCTGACCGTCGACCCCGAGCTGTTCTTCCCCGTCGGCAACACCGGTCCCGCCGTCGACCAGATCGAGAAGGCGAAGGCCGTCTGCGCCACCTGCACTGTCACCGAGATCTGCCTGCAGTACGCCCTTGAGACCGGACAGGACTCGGGCGTCTGGGGAGGCCTCTCCGAAGACGAGCGCCGCGCCCTCAAGCGCCGCGCCGCGCGCGCCCGCCGCGCCGGCTGACCGCTCGCACACTGAGCCATCGACGCCGCCGCCCGGATTCCGGACGGCGGCGTCTTCGCGTGTCGTGCCGGTGCGTCAGGCCTTGATCCAGCGCAGCGGCACGTCGATGGTCACCTCGGTGCCCTCGCCGTCCACGCCCTTCCACTCGATCGTGCCGCCGAGCTCGCCCTGGATCAGGGTGCGCACGATCTGCGTGCCGAGTCCCTGTCCGACGCGCCCCTCCGGCAGTCCGTGTCCGGTGTCGCGCACGACGACACGCAGGTTCTCGGTGGTGCGCTGAGCCTCGATCGTCACGACGCCCTCCTGTCCGGCGAGACCGTGCTCGACGGCGTTGGTCACCACCTCGGTGAGCGCCAGCGCCAGCGGCGTCGCGTACTCGCTGGGCAGCACGCCGAAGCGGCCGCTGTGCTGCGTGCGAGCGCGGGTGTTCGGCGCGGCGGCGACCTCGGCCACCAGCTTGAGCACGCGGGCGAACACCTCATCGAAGTCCACCGTCTGCGAGAGCCCGCTGGCGAGCGTGTCGTGCACGACGGCGATCGACTCCACACGGCGCATCGCCTGCGTCAGAGCGTCCCTGGCGTCCTCGGAATGGGTGCGGCGGGCCTGGATGCGCAGCAGCGAGGCGACGGTCTGCAGGTTGTTCTTCACCCGGTGGTGGATCTCACGGATCGTCGCGTCCTTGGTGATGAGCTCCTGCTCCTGGTGCCGCAGCTCGGTCACGTCGCGGCACAGCACGATCGCGCCGATCCTGGTGCCGTGGTCCTTGAGCGGGATCGCCCGCAGCGACACGGTCACGCCGCGTGCCTCGATGTCGGTGCGCCACGGCGCACGACCGGTGACGACCACCGGCAGCGACTCGTCGACCTGCCGCGACGGCGGCACCAGGCGCGTGGTGACCTCTGCGAGGGACTCCCCCTCGAGCTCGTCGTCGAACCCCATCCGGTTGAAGGCGGACAGCGCGTTCGGGCTGGCGAAGGTGGTGATGCCGTCGACGTCGATACGGATCAGGCCGTCCGAGGCGCGCGGAGCGCCGCGACGCGGTGACGTGGGTGCCGCGAGGTCGGGGAACTCCCCCGTCGCGATCATGCGGAACAGGTCGTTCGCGCACTCGTCGAAGCTGATCTGCTGGCGCGACGGCATCCGCGCCTCGCCGAGGTTGGTGTGCCTGGTGATCACCCCGAGCACGACGCCCTGCTGACCGCGTCGCTCGATCGGCACCGCACGCACGCGCGTGGGGATCTCCTCGAACCAGTCCGGCGACGAGGAGTCGATGATCTCGCCGGTGTCGAACGCGGTCTGCACCTGGGTGCGCCACTGCGGCCGCACCCGCTCACTCACGATGTCGCGGTAGAACAGCGTCGCTGCGCCGCTGGGCCGGGAGTGCGCTATCGCGATGAACGATCCGTCGCCGGTCTGCACCCACAGGACGATGTCGGCTGACGAGAGGTCGGCCAGAAGCTGGCCGTCTCCGGCGAGGCGGTGCAGCCATTCGACGTCGGCGTCGCTGAGGAGCCCCTGGGCGTGGACGAGATCACTGAGCGTGGACACCCTCCCAAGAATAGGGTGCACCGCCCAGGGAATCAGAGCACGGCGAGGGATGTCGCGCGCCAGCGCCCGTCCAGGCCCTCCAGACGCACGGCCACGGCGCGCACGCGCCCTGGGCCGGCCACGACGAGCGTCGCCTCGAGCACGCACTCCGCCGGCGACGAGTGCCGAAGCGACAGGATCTGGAACACCGGTCGAGTCGCCGGCGTGCCGCGTGCACTCCGTGCGCGCGCGGCGAGGTTCGACCGGACGACCAGCTTGCGGAAGGAGTCCTCGCTCAGCCAGCGGGCGAGCTGCTCGACCTCGCGGACGCCCGCGAGTACCTCGAGCACGCCCTGAGCGAGCCCGCGGAGCAGCGGCACCGGGTCGGGAAGCGCGTCAGCCGGTGTGTGCTGGGGCGCGAAAAACTCCTGCGCGATCATTTATCGTCCTCGATCCATGCTGCGTGGTGTCCTTGCCCCAGCGCGAACCCCAGAAAAGTAGAACACGGATGCCCGGACTCGGGAAGCACATTCATGCAGGTCTGTGGATAACGCGTATCCACCCGACCGCCCTCCCCTAACCTCGGAGTGTGGAATGGGATCACCTCTTCGACGACCTCGAGGGACAGCTCGCCTCCGAATGGGAGGCCGAGCGCGCCGCGCTCGACGCCGAGTCCGAGCGGCTCCGCATCTCGAAGCTCGATCTTCGCGATCGCCTGCGGGCGCTCTGCGCCCAGGCATCCGTCATCGTCCTCGATCTCGGCGACGGTGAGCGACTGCGCGCGACAGCGCGCACGATGGGCGCGGACTGGGTCGCCGTGACCGCTCAGGACGACACCCGCCCCACCCTCGTCCCGCTCTCCGCGATCACCGCCGTCGGCACCGACCACGGCAGCCTGCTCGCCAGTCTGGACGCGAGCGCTCCGCTCACGCCTCTGCGCGCCAGGATGACCCTGGGCTTCATGCTGCGCGACCTCGCGCAGCGGCGCATCCCGGTCGCCCTCGCGCTGCGCGACGGCGGGCTCCAGCACGGCACGATCGATCGCGCCGGTGCCGATCACCTGGACATGGCTCTGCACGACGCCGGCGAGCCCCGCCGGAGCGCGAGCGTGCAGGGCTTCCGGATCGTGCCGTTCTCATCGCTGCGATGGGTGCGCGCGGAACGGCCGGGCACGCGGATCTCCTGAGCCGCGCACGCCGATCTGCGCGGCGCACGGATACCGGCAGAGGAGTCGGATGCCCGGGATCAGCGCTGGATGCGCGGCGCCGGCCCCCAGACCTCGGGGAAGCTGGCGTTCTCGGACTGGTGCCAGAGCGCAGTACGGCGCGCGGCCTCGGTCTGGTCCTCGAGATAGTCGTTCACGCTGGCCTCTTCGACCCTCCAGCGCGCCGGCGAGCCGAGCTGCGCACCGCGCAGTCGTCCCTCGTGGACGAGCGCGATGACCTCGTCGACCGGGACGGCGAGGAGTTCGGCTACCTGGCCGGGCGTCAGGTAGCGCGGGTCGGACGGGGCGGCTTCGGGCATTGCTCCATTCTTGCGCGAACTGCGGGTCGAGGGACAGTACCGGAGGGCCTGTGGATAACTTTCGGAGCGTTCTTCCGGGATCTGTGACTATGTCCTCATGACGACGCACTCGCGCTCCCGCCGCTCGTTCCTCGCCGACACGCGGTTCCTGATCGGGATCGCACTGGTCATCGCCTCGATCGCCGGTGTGTGGCTGCTGGTCGGCGCGGCCAGGCAGACGACGCCGGTGCTGCAGGCATCGCGGACCATCGTGCTGGGCGAACCGCTCGGGTCCTCGGACTTCCAGGTGGTCGAGGTCGGCCTCGGGGCGCTCACCGACGACTATCTCGCACCGCAGGATCTCGAGCCGGGCATGATCGCAGCGCGCACCATCGACGAGGGCGAGCTCGTGCCGCGCTCCGGCGCGACGGACGCCGATGACGGCCGCACCACGACGGTCGTGATCACGAGCACGGGCGCGATCCCCGCCGGCGTCAAGGCGGGCAGCACGGTGGAGCTCTGGCAGGCGCCGCCCAGCAAGGACGGCCGCTCCTTCGGCGATCCCCGCATCCTCGTGCCCGACGGCGTCGTCGCCTCCGTGGCCGAGCCCGAGGGCATGCTCAACGACGCCCGCACCGACGTCGAAGTGGTCATCGATCGGACCGATGTGGCCGACGTGCTCTCCGCGATCACCGGCGGATCTGCCCTGTCCGTCATCCCGGCGGGGCCGGCCGAATGACCGCCGTCGTCATCGCCCTCGCCGACGAGGAGCGCGCACGTGCCCTGGCCTCCGAGCTCGAACTCGAGGACGTCACGATCCTCTCCGTCAGCACGCCAGACGCGATCGACGCCGCAGACCTGCAGGCAGCCGACGCGCTCGTCATCACCCCGTCGCGCCGCTGGATCACCCGTGATCTGATCGCCGCGTGCGACCGCGCGGCGGTGCGGATCGTCGCCTTCGGCGACGGTGAGGAGCGACTGCTGGCACGGCATGGGCTCGCACCGGCGCTTCCCGAGGACACCCCGGGCTGGCGCATCGCGGAGACGCTCGTCGCCGACCACCCCGGCGTGCAGCCCGCGCCGGCCGAGGCGCGCGCGTCACGGGTGATCGCCGTGTGGGGCCCGCACGGTGCCCCTGGCAGGACGACACTGGCCATCCAGCTCGCTGTCGAACTCGCGCGCACCGGACGCCGAACCGCCCTGCTCGACGCCGACACCACCGCTCCTTCGATCGCCCTGCAGCTGGGACTGGGCGATGAGGCCCCTGGTCTCGCCGCCGCCTGCCGTCGCGCGGAACTGGGCAGTCTCGACCGCGCCGAGCTGTCGCGCCTCGCAGTGGCACTCGAGACCTCGGCAGGACCGATCGACGTGCTCGGCGGCCTCAACCGTCCGTCACGGTGGCCCGAGCTCGGCGCGGCGCGCATGCATGGCGCTCTGACGGCCTGCCGCGACTGGGCCGAGGAGATCGTGGTCGACGTGTCCGCCTCGTTCGAGGAAGAGGAGGACGACTACGACCTCGCTGCCCCGTCACGCCATGCCGCGACATCCGCTGCACTGCGCGAGGCCGACGCGATCATCGCCGTGACCTCGGCCGATCCGATCGGGGTCAGCAGGTTCGTCAGGGGGCACGCCGAACTGCGCCACCTGGTCGGCGCGACGCCGATCACGGTCGTCGCGAACTCGGTGCGGCCCGGTCCGCTCGGCATCGACGCCCGTGGCCAGATCCGCAGGACGCTCGACCGGTTCGCCGGCATCGACGACGTGCAGTTCCTGCCGTACGACCTGCGCGCCGCGGATGCCGCACTGCTGCACGCCCGTCCGATCGCCGACGTGCTCCCTCGCTCCTCCCTGGTCGCCGCGGTGCGCCGGCTCGCCGCGGGACTGACCCCGGGCGATGCCGCCGTCCGCGAACCTGCTACTGCCGGTAGCTCGCGAGGAAGTTCCCGAGCCGCTCGACGGCTTCGCTGAGCACCCGGGGCTCGGGCAGCGTCACCAGGCGGAGGTGGTCCGGTGTCGGCCAGTTGAATCCGGTGCCCTGGACCAGCAGGATGTGCTCGGAGACGAGCAGATCGTAGACCAGGCGCGCGTCGTCGCGGATCTCGTGCACGTTCGGATCCAAGCGCGGGAATGCGTACAGCGCGCCCTCCGGCTTCACGCAGCTGACGCCCGGGATCGACTCCAGGCCCTGCCAGGCGATGTCACGCTGTTCGTGCAGGCGTCCGGTGGGGGCGATCAGCGCGTCGATGGACTGCACGCCCGACAGCGCCGCCTGCATGGCGTACTGCGCCGGCACGTTCGGGCACAGGCGCGTCGAGGCGAGCAGCGTGATGCCCTCGAGGAACCCCTGCGCGTGATCCTTCGGTCCGGTGACCACCAGCCACCCGGAGCGGTATCCGGCCACGCGGTAGGTCTTGGACAGCCCGTTGAACGTCAGGCAGAGCAGATCGGGCGCCAGCGTCGCGGTCGGGATGTGCACGGCATCGTCGAACAGGATGCGGTCGTAGATCTCGTCGGAGAGCAGCAGCAGCTGGTTCTCGCGGGCGATCTGCACCAGCCCCTCGAGCACCTCCCGGGAGTACACCGCGCCGGTGGGGTTGTTCGGATTGATGATGACGATGGCTTTGGTCTGCGGCGTGATCCGAGACCGGATGTCCTCCAGGTCGGGATTCCAGCCGTTGTCCTCGTCACAGCGGTAGTGCACGGGGGTGCCACCGGCCAGCGAGGTCATCGCGGTCCACAGCGGATAGTCGGGCGCGGGGATCAGCACCTCGTCGCCTTCGTCGAGCAGGGCCTGCATCACCATCGTGATCAGCTCGGAGACGCCGTTGCCGAGGTAGACGTCGTCCGGATCGAATCGCGGGAAGCCGGGGATCTGCTCATAGCGGCTGACCACGGCGCGACGGGCCGAGACGATGCCCTTGCTGTCGCTGTAGCCGTGCGCCGTGGGCACAGCGGCCAGCATGTCATGCACGATCTGGTGCGGCGCCTCGAACCCGAAGATCGCCGGGTTGCCGGTGTTCAGCTTGAGGATCTGATGCCCCTCGGCCTCGAGCCGCGCCGCCTCGACCAGTGCCTTGCCTCGGATCTCGTAGAGAACGTTCTTGAGCTTCGAGGACTGGTCGAAATGGCGAGGAGGGGTCATCGCAGAATCCTAGCGCTACGAGGCGACCACTCCCGCCGCGGGGGTCTCGGTGTGCAGCGCCTGGGCGTGCGCGGTGCGCTCCCGGCGGCTGCTCTCGATGTGCGCGAGGGCGAGCGTGGCGGCGCGGTCGCCGTCGCGATCGCGGATCGCCTCATAGAGGGCGACGTGCTCCTCGGCGATGTGCCGCAGGTCGTCGTGCTGGGACAGCGCCCAGCGCAGCCGACTGCGGATGCTCTGCATGAGATCCGTCAGCAGCATGTTGTCCGCGAGGTCGGTGACGATCTCGTGGAAGTCCGCCGCGGAGCGACGGGAGACGACGCGGTCCTCGGCCTCTGCGCTGGACCGCTCGTTCTCGAGGGCCCGGTGCAGGCGCTCCAGGCCCTCCCTGCGGTGGCGCTGCGCGGCGAGCTTGAACGCCAGGGGCTCGAGCACCTCACGCACCTCATCGAGGTCGGCGAGGTCGTGATCGGTGAACTCCCGCACGACGGCCCAGGTCCGGGGACGGAGCTCCACGAGCCCCTCCCCCTCGAGAACCTTCAGAGCGTCGCGTACCGGAACACGGCTCACGCCGAACTCGGCGGCGAGGTCGCGCTCGATCAGACGGCCTCCTGGCTCGCGGACGCCGTCCAGGATCGCATCGCGCAACCACGACGCGACCCTCG
This sequence comes from Microbacterium sp. NPDC057659, assembly GCF_042799915.1. Lineage (NCBI taxonomy): Bacteria > Bacillati > Actinomycetota > Actinomycetes > Micrococcales > Microbacteriaceae > Microbacterium > Microbacterium sp. NPDC057659. The sequence continues at coordinate 992,283 of NZ_JBHVHU010000001.1, forward strand.
TCGACTCCAGCATGCGTTCCTCTGCTCCGCTCACGGCTTCATTCTTCCAGAGTGACCGGGCGTTTCCCGGTCACTCGGCCGGAAGAGCGGCTCAGCCCTTCTTGGACGCCTTGTCCTGCTTGTCCTGCACCCACACGATTCCCTCGTCCAGTGTGGGGACGATCTCGGTGCCGATGCGGCGTGCGAGCAGGTCGTCCAGGCGGTCCAGCGGGCCGATCAGGGTGCGGCCGCCGGCGCGCGCGACACGGATCGCCGCGTCGATCTTGGGCTGCATCGATCCCTCGGCGAACTTCATGGCGGCCACCGCGTCAGCCGAAGCGGTGAGGATGTCACGCTGCTCGGGGGTGCCCCAGTTCTCGCTGACGTAGTCGCCGTCGGTGAGCATGATGAGCGTGTCGGCGCCGATGTCGGCGGCGAGCGCGGCGGAGGCGAGGTCCTTGTCGACCACGGCCTGCACGCCGATGTGACGCCCCTTCGAGTCCTCACGGACCGGCACGCCGCCACCGCCGACGCAGACGGCGAGGCTGCCGGCCTCGAGCAAACGGCGGATCAGAGGAGCCTGCACGATCGAGAGCGGGTTCGGCGACGGCACGACGCGACGGAACGCGTTGCCGTCCTTCGCGATGGTCCAGCGGTACTCGGCGGCCGCCTCGGCCGCATCGTGCGCGGAGTAGGTCGGTCCGATGAGCTTGGTCGGGCGCGCGAAGGCCGGGTCGGCCTCGTCGACGACGGTGGTCGTGATGATGCCGGCCACCTCGCGCTCGCCGTTCAGCGCGTTGGAGAGCTCCTGCTGCACGACGTAGCCGATCATGCCCTGGGTCTCGGCACCGAGGATGTCGAGCGGATAGGCGGCGACGTCCTGGTACGCGAGGTTCTGCAGGGCGAGCAGACCGACCTGCGGTCCGTTGCCGTGCGTGATGACCATCTCGTTGTCGCGAGCGAGATTCGCGAGCGCCTCCATCGTGGACTTCACGTTGGCCCGCAGGTACTCCGCGGTCATCGGCTCTCCGCGGCGGGCGAGGGCGTTGCCTCCGAGTGCCACTACGACGCGCATGCTGTTCTCCCTTGTCGAGGTCTTCTGGTATCCCGGAATCCGGGATGGTATTCCATTTGAGTAAATGGTATACCTGAAGTAATACAACGTAAAGATGCTCCGCACCGCACATCCACGGCAGGGGCATCCCGGAGAGAAGACGATGACCCCCGTCGCTGTCCCGATCGTCCTCAGGGCGACCAGCTGGGATCACGCGCTTGCGGAGACGCTCTCAGGAGCCGCCGAGCGCGCGTTCGGCGATGCCGCCGTCGGCACCGTGCATTCCGTGCACCGCCGCGTCGTGAACGTCCTGTTCGGCAACACGCTCGTCGCGATCGCCGATGACGGCATCGACGACGCCCCGGCCACGATCCGCGTGCCGCTGAGCGAATGGGACTCCCGCGGCATCCGCCAGGGCTCGACCGTCGTGGCCCGCCTCGACCGGATCGAGTTCGCGGGCGCACACAGCGCGCCGGTCGTCTCGCTCTCCGGTGCGACGGGCTGGGAAGCGCCTCGCGCCGATCTCTCCGCACTCACCGCCGACGACCTGACCGCGGCGCTGGCGGTGCTCGACGTGCTGCCCTCCCCTGCCCCGGCCACGCCGTTCGGTCGCGCGGCGGACGGCATGCTGCGCACACGGATCGGGATGCTGCGCACCGCACTGCTCGAGTCCGACGACAGCGCTGTCCGCACGGGGGCATCCGCTCTCATCGGCCTCGGCGAGGGGCTCACTCCCTCCGGCGACGACGTGCTCACCGGTCTCGCTCTGCTCGCCGCCCAGGACGGGATGCTGCTGACCCGTTCCCTTCCCGCGCTGTCCGACGCGATCCACGCCGGCGCCACGCGCACGGGCCTGCTCAGCGCGACCACCATGGCGCAGGCCGCCGACGGACGCGGTCGACGGCGCCTGCACGACCTCATCTCGGCGGTCTGCGACCGCGACGCCGCCGCTCTGCGGCGCACCGCTGACCGCATCCTCCGGATCGGCCATACCTCTGGGGCCGACATCCTCACCGGCATCCGTCTCGCGCTCGACGTCGAGCGCGAGACGCGCAGCGCCGGAAGCACGTTTCCGCAGGACGACGAGAAGAAGGAGCAGTCATGAGCGACACCACGACGGCCACCGAGGCGACTGCTTCGGCCGAGTTCGAGCACGAGCCGGTGCCCCTGAGCCACCGCAAGTCCCTCTACACCGTCTCGGCGGTGTGGTTCGGATTCCCGATGATCCTCACCAACGCCGTCCCCGGCGGCCTGGTCGTCGCGATGCTCGGGTTCTGGCCGGGAGTGGGAGCGATCCTCACGGCGAACGCGATCATGTTCGTCTACGTGAGCCTGCTCAGCTGGCGCGCCGGCCGCACCGGGAAGAGCTTCTCGCTGCAGGCCATCGAGACCTTCGGCACCGCCGGATACGCGATCGCGTCCGGGTTCCTCTCCACGGTCGTCGTCGGCTGGTTCGCCTTCAACACCGGCGCGACCGGCGCCACGCTCAGCGAGGCGTTCGGCTGGAACGAGATGCTCGTCGCCGCGATCGCCGGCATCGTCTTCATCGCCGTCACGTACCTCGGCATCCGCGCGCTGTCGGTGCTCGGCACCATCGCCGCGCCGCTGTTCATCATCGCCGTCGTCATCGCGATGGTCATCGCGGCGCAGACCAACGACTTCTCCGCCGTCTTCAGCTACGCCGGAGAGAGCGTGCCCAACCCGATGACCTTCGGCGTCGCAGTCACCGCCATCATGGCCACCTTCGCCGACTCCGGCACGATGACGGCGGACTTCACCCGCTGGGCCAAGAACGGCAAGCAGGCCGTGCTCGCCACCGTCACCGCCTTCCCGATCGCGAGCCTTGTCGCCCAGCTCAGCGGCGCCCTCTTCGTCGCGGCCGGCGCGATCGCGCTGCCCGCGGTGAACGGCGGCAACTTCGCCCCGATCCTCACCGGCACCGGCAACCCCTGGCTGAACGTGTTCCTCGTGCTCTTCGTGGTGATCAACCTCGGATCCGTCTGCACGCACTGCCTCTACAACGGCGCTCTCGGCTGGTCCCATCTGACGCGCTCCACGATGCGCCTGCTCACGCTCATCCTCGGCGTCATCGGCGTCATCGTCGCCGTGGCCGGCGCCTGGCAGTACTTCGCCAACTGGCTCGCCCTGCTCGGTGTCCTGGTGCCGCCGCTCGGCGCCGTGCTGATCGCCGACCAGATCATCCTGGCGAAGCGCAATGCCGGCCGACCCGAGAAGCGGTTCCGCGGGAACGCCCTGCTCGCCTGGGCCATCGGCGCCGCCGCCGCGCTGATCTCGCACCTCTTCATCCCGGTGCTCTCGGACGCCGTCGTCGGCCTCGTGGTCGGCTGCGTCGCCTACCTCGCTCTCGAACAGTTCTCAGCAAAGAAGGAGATCCACTCATGACCAGCACTCAGACCGTCGACGAGCAGTACCTCGCGGCAGCAGCGGCCGGCGACCTGGACGGCGTGCGCGCGGCCCTCGCCGCGGGCGCCGACAAGGATGCCGTGGACTGGGAGGAGGCGACCGCGATCCTGCACGCCGCCCGCGGCGGACACCTCGACGTCGTGCGCGCTCTCATCGCGGAGGGCGTCGACATCGACGCGCAGGACCAGACCTGCGCGAACCCGTTCCTGTTCGCCTGCATCAACGACCGGCTCGAGCTCGTCAAGATCATGGCCGAGGCCGGCGCCGACCTGAAGCGCCTCACCCGCATGGGCGGCAACGGCCTCACCCCGTCGGCGGAGAAAGGCCACCTCGAGGTCGTCCGCTACCTCCTCGAGAACACGCGCATCAACGTCAACCTCACGAACAACCTGGGCTGGACGGCACTGATCGAGACCATCATCCTCGGCGACGGCGGCCCTGTGCGCCAGGAGATCGTGCAGCTGCTGCTCGCGCACGGCGCGAAGCCCGGCATGCCCGACCCGTGGGGCACCTCCCCGGCCGATCTCGCGCGCGAGCGCGGATACACCGAGATCGCCGACATCCTCGACAAGGCCCAGGCCTAAGACTCCCCCGAAAGGACAACGATGACCAGGCACATCGAAATCAGGAAGAACACCTACCTCGACTCGGTCTCGCTCATGTCGATGAGCACCAAGGCGAACGCCGTCGAGGGCGTCACCCAGGCTCTGCTGGGCATGGCGACGCCGATGAACAAGGAGGTCCTCGCGAACGTCGGCGTCCAGGACGCCGCCGTCGACGAGGCCAAGCCCAGCGATCTGATGATCGTCGTGGATGCCTCGGAGGAGACCATCGAGGCGGCCATCGCCGCGGTCAACGACATCCTCGCCCGCAAGGACAAGAAGGCGGCGGGCGCGAACGAGGTGCGCTACCGCACCCTCGACGGCGCCTTCGAGGAGAACGACGACACCAACCTGGTGCTCATCTCGGTCAACGGCGCCTTTGCGGCCCGCGAGGCGCGCAAGGCACTGAACGCCGGCAAGAGCGTCATGATCTTCTCCGACAACGTGTCCGTGGAGGACGAGCTCTCGCTGAAGAACCTCGCGCACGAGAAGGGCCTGATCGTCATGGGCCCCGACTGCGGCACCGCGATCATCAACGGCGTCGGCCTCGCGTTCGCGAACGCCGTGCGCCGGGGGAACATCGGCGTCGTCGGCGCCTCCGGCACGGGCAGCCAGGAGGTGTCCGTGCGCGTGCACGACTTCGGCGGCGGCATCTCGCAGCTGATCGGCACCGGCGGACGCGACCTGTCGACCGACATCGGCGGCATCTCGATGATCGACGGCATCAAGGCCCTCGACGCCGACCCCGAGACCGAGGTCATCGTGCTGATCTCGAAGCCGCCGGCAGAGGACGTCGCCGAGAAGGTGCTCGCCGTCGCCGGCGCCGCCTCCAAGCCGGTCTTCGTCACCTTCCTCGGCTCCGACCGCACCGAGTCGGGCCACGACAACGTGACGATGGTCACCGAGGGCACCAAGCCCCTCGCGATCGCCGCCGTCGTGGCATCCGGCATCGACGAGTCCACGCTCGACAAGCACCCGCTGAACATCCCGCTGATCGAAGAGGTGCGCGCCAAGCTCGCCCCCGAGCAGAAGTACATCCGCGGCCTGTTCTGCGGCGGCACGCTGTGCGACGAGTCGATGTTCGCGGCCCTCGGCACCTACGAGAACGTGTACTCCAACATCCAGAGGAACCCCGCCTACAGGATCGGCGCGATGGATGCCTCGAAGGAGCACACCTTCCTCGACATGGGCGACGACGACTTCACCAACGGTCGCCCGCACCCCATGATCGATCCCTCGCTGCGTCTGCAGCGCATCGTCCAGGAGGCGGACGACCCCGAGGTCGGCGTCATCGCGATGGACTTCGTGCTCGGCTTCGGCTCGCACGAGGACCCCGTGGGCGTCACCATCCCGGCGATCACCGAGGCCAAGGCGAAGGCCGCCGCACGCGGTCAGCACCTCGAGATCCTCGGCTACGTCCTCGGCACCGACCTGGACACCCCGGCGATCGGCGAGCAGGTGGCGAAGCTCGAGGCCGCCGGCGTGACCATCGCCTCCTCCTCCACCAACCTCGGCCTCCTGGCCCGTGAATTCGTCGCGAAGGGTGACAACTGATGAGCGTCAACGACCTGTTCTCCACCGACCTGAAGCCGGTCAACCTCGGCCTCGACATGTTCGCCGACGACCTGAGGACCCAGGGCGTCGAGCCGGTCCTGATGGACTGGACCCCGCCGGGCGGCGGCGACCCCGAGGTCATCGCCGCGCTGAGCCGCCTCGAGGACCCCGCGATCGCGGAGAAGATCGACGCCGCCAACCAGGTGGCGCTCGAGCGCATCCTCGGTTCGCAGCCGTTCCTCGAAGGCTTCGGCCAGGCGATCGACACGGTCCCCGGCATGACGAAGACGACGATTCTGCACGCGGGACCGCCGATCGAGTTCACCCGGATGTCCGGCCCGATGCAGGGTGCCGTCACGGGCGCGCTCGTGTTCGAGGGTCTGGCGAAGGACCTCGACGAGGCGTTCGACCTCGCGGCATCCGGCGACATCACCTTCTCGCCGTGCCACGACCACGGGTCCGTGGGCTCGATGGCCGGTGTCACCAGCGCCAGCATGTACGTGCACAAGGTGCGCAACCGCACCTACGGCAACTACGCCTACACCAACCTGTCGGAGCAGCTGTCGAAGATCCTGCGCTTCGGTGCGAACGACCAGTCGGTCATCGACCGCCTGAACTGGATGCGCGACGTGTTCGGCCCGGTGCTCGCCGGGGCGATGGAGCTCAACACCGACGGCATCGACCTGCGACTGATGATGTCGCAGGCCCTGCACATGGGTGACGAGCTGCACAACCGCAATAACGCCGGCACCGCCCTGCTCATCCAGGCTCTCGCGCCTTACATCCTCGAGACGGACTTCACGACGAAGCAGAAGCGCGAGGTCTTCGACTTCGTCGCCTCGTCCGACTACTTCTCCGGCCCGACCTGGATGGTAACGGCGAAGGCCTCGCTGGATGCTGCCAAGGGCATCGAGAACTCCACCGTGGTGACCACCATGGCGCGCAACGGTGTCGACTTCGGCATCCGCGTGTCCGGCACCGGCGACCAGTGGTTCACCGGACCCGCCCAGGAGGTCATCGGCCCGATGTTCGCCGGCTACACCCGCGCGGACTCCGGCCTCGACATGGGCGACTCCGCGATCACCGAGACCTTCGGCATCGGCGGCTTCTCCCTCGCCGCGGCTCCGGCGATCATCGCGCTGATCGGCGGCACCGTCGAGGACGCCATGAACACGTCGCGCTCGATGAACGAGATCACCACCGGCAACAACCCGAACGTGACCATCCCGTCGCTGGACTTCATGGGCATCCCCTCGGGCATCGATGTGCGCAAGGTGATGGAGACCGGCATCCTGCCGCTGATCACCACCGCCATCGCGCACAAGGATCCGGGCATCGGCATGATCGGCGCCGGCATCGTCAACCCGCCGGTCGAGGCGTTCCAGAAGGCGCTGCGCGCCCTCGCGGACACGATCAAGCCATGACGACCGTCGCTCCCGCCCCGGCCGCTGTCCACCTCAAGTGGTGGAAGAAGGGTGACATCGCGGCGTTCTTCGCCCTGTTCACCAACAACCTCACGAACATCATCACCTTCACCGCGCTGCTCACGATGGCAGGGCTGCCGGTGGGGATGGTGGTGGGACGGATCGCACCGGCCTTCGGCCTGGCGATCCTGATCACCTCGTCGATGTACGTGTGGTTCGCCCGTCGGCTGGCCAAGAAGGAGGGTCGCGACGATGTCGTGGCCCTCCCCTCCGGCCCGAGCGCCCCGTCGATCTTCACGGTCACGTTCCTCGTGATCCTGCCGGTCTACTCGAGCACCCAGGACGCGGAGCTCGCCGTGGGCATCGGCCTCGTGTGGGGGTTCCTCGAGGGCCTGATCCTGTTCGTCGGCTCGTTCTTCGGCGACCTGCTGCGCCGTGCGGTGCCCCGCTCGGTACTGCTCGCCTGCCTCGCCGGGCTCGGCCTGCTGCTGCTCGCCATGAACCCGATGCTGCAGACCTTCCAGTTCCCGGTGGTCGCGTTCATCGTCCTGGTGATCGTGTTCATGAACTGGTTCGGCCGCTCGCCGTTCCTGGGCAAGGTCCCCACCGGTCTGCTGCTGCTGATCGTGGGAACCGCCGCCGCCTGGGCGTTCGGGCTGCAGACGCCGGAGGCGGTCCAGGCCGCACTGGTGCACGCCGGATGGCACCCGCCGCAGGTGTCGATCGGCAACTTCTTCGAGGGTCTGCAGCACGCCGGTCCGTTCCTGGCGTCGGCGGTGCCGCTGGCCCTGGCGAACTACGTGTTCGACCTGGAGAACATCGAGGCCGCCGAGGCGGCGGGTGATCACTACAGCGCCCGTCCGGTCATGCTCGTCAACGGCGGTGCGACGATGGTCGGCGCGCTGATGGGCAACCCGTACCCCGTCACCGTGTACATCGGTCACACCGCGTACAAGGAGATGGGCGCCGGGATCGGCTACACGATGCTCAACGGCATCACGATGTTCGCCGTCGGTCTGCTCGGCATGAGCGCGCTGCTGCTGTCGGTGGTCCCGATGGCCGCGATCGCCCCGATCCTGATCTACATCGGCATCGTCACCGCCGCGCAGTCGGTTCGCGAGACGCCGAAGGTGGAGCTGCCGGTGATCTTCATCGCGCTGTTCCCGTGGATCGCGAACTGGGCGAACAGCCTGATCGGCAACACGCTCAAGGCCGCCGGGACGAACGTCGCCGAGGTGGGAGCGGACGCCCTGAACGGCGCCGGCACCTACTTCGCAGGCATCTCGACGCTCGGCAACGGTGCACCGCTGTCGTCGCTGCTGTGGGGCATGATCGCGATCTTCGCGATCCGGAACAAGCCGGCGCTCGGCGCGATCGTGGGCGTGCTCGCCGCGATCCTGTCGTTCTTCGGCATCATCCACGCCCCTGAGCCCGGTCTTCCCGCCGAGTTCGCACTGTCGGACAGCCATGTGATGTTCCTGGTCGCTTACCTGATGGTCGCGGCGCTGTTCCTGGCGAAGTGGATCCAGGACCGCATCACGAAGCAGACGGTGACCTTCACCGCGATCGACGAGCTCACCCTGAGCAGCGCCGTCGCACCCAGCCCGGTCGAGCCCGCGAAGGCCTGAACCGCGCAGCGGGTCCGGGAGTGCACCGCTCCCGGACCCGTTCACCCGGACTCCGGTGCAGAGAGAGACCGATGGTCATGTCCACCCCCGCAATCGACCCCGCCCTGGTCGACCCCGGAGCCGAGAAGGTCGCGGAATACGCGTCCCGCGGCTACGCCGATGACGTGCTCCCGATCCGCCCGAAGGATCGCACCTGGAAGACGACCCAGTTCGCCACGGTGTGGATGGGCCCGATCCACAACATCCTGTCGTACTTCACGGTCGTCGGGTTCTTCGCGCTGGGCCTCTCGGCCTGGCAGGTCGTCGCCGCGATCATGACCTCGGCGGTCATCGTCTCGATCGGCTACGTACTCAACGGCCAGGCCGCGGCCAAGTACGGCGTGCCCTTCGCGATGCAGCTGCGAGAGGCCTTCGGCCACAAGGGTGCGCTGGTACCGACCTGGATCCGCGGCATCATCGCGGGCGTCGTCTTCTTCGGCCTCACCACCGTCTCGTCCGCGCAAGCGCTCGACGTGGTGTTCGAGACGGTCTTCCCCGGTTTCACGAACATCGGGAACGGCGCCGACATCCTCGGCCTGCCGATCCCGACCGCGATCTCCTACCTGATCACCTGGGTCATCACGGTCGCGCTGTTCCTGGGCGGGCAGAAGTTCCTCGGCCGGTTCAGCACCTGGGCGAACCCGCTCGTGTTCGTGCTGATCGTGATCGCCGTGATCCTCGCCGTGGCCAACGCCGGCGGCCTCGGCGAGGTGTTCGCCTTCCAGGCCGTGCAGGCCGACGTCACCCCTCTGATCTTCATCAGCTGCGTGGCCGCCCTGGTCTCGAACTGGGCCGGCCCGATCGTCAACACCGGCGACTACACCCGCAACGCGACATCGATGAAGGCCCCGGCGATCGGCTTCCCGCTCGGCGTCATCACCTCGTACATCCTGTTCACCCTTGTCACTGTGTCGTTCATGGCCTCGCTGTCGGTCGCCACCGCCGGCCAGTTCGACATCAACAGCCCTGTCGTGTTCGTCCAGGCGATCAACTCGATCGGCAACCCGTTCGTCGTCGTGTTCCTCATCCTCGCGATGAACGTCGGCGCGATCGCGTTCTGCGTGTTCGGCAACATGCTCCCCGCAGGGCTTCAGCTGACCGCTCAGCTGCCCAGGGTGTTCACCCTGAACCGCGGTGCGGTGCTGACCGCCGTCGTCGGCACCCTGATCCTGCCGTGGGTGTTCCTCGAGACCACCAGCATCCTCTTCCTGTTCTACGCGTTCATCGGATCGATGTTCGGTCCGATCGCCGGCATCATGCTGGCCTCGTACTTCGTGGAACGCAAGCGCACGCTGGACGTCGAGGGCATCTACGCCGACTACAAGGGCGGCCAGAAGGGCTCGCTGCCCGCGTACAACTGGCGCGCTGTCGGCCTGCTGATCTTCAGTTTCGTGTTCACCATGCTCGGCACCGTGTTCACGAACGTCGACTTCCTGGTGCAGGTGAAGAACATGGCGTTCTTCTCGGGCCTGATCATCGGTTTCGTCGGCTACACGATCCTCACCCTGGCCGCACGCAAGCGCGCCTGACTCGATCCGAAAGAGAAAGAGATGACTCACACCACACCCTCCCCCGAGGTCCTGGACTCGTACTTCACTCCGGCTGTCGAGGTGACGATCGAAGGGATGCGGGAAGGCACAGGCGGCCCGTTCGGCGCGACCCTGGTGAACGCCGACGGCGAGATCGTGGTCGCGGTGGGCAACACCGTGATCAAGGACACCGACATCTCGGGCCACGCCGAGATGGTCGCCGTGCGCGAGGCCTGCAGGAAGCTGAACACGCTCGACCTGTCGGGTCACGTCATGTACGCCACCTGCGAGCCGTGTCCGATGTGCGTCGCCGTGATGATGTGGGCCGGCATCACCACGTGCTACTACGCGTCGACGCACGTGGACGCCGGTGACAACGGCTTCAGCGATGTGCACCTGCGCAAGTACCTCGACGGAAGCGACACCTCGACGCTCGACATGATCCACCTGGATACGGGTCGCGAGGACTGCGCATCGATCTGGACGGAGTTCCAGGCGCTGAACGCCTGAGCCCCAGAACACGAAGAAGGCCGGTTCCCCTGAGGAGACCGGCCTTCTTCGTATCCGCTTACTTCTTCTTCTGAGCCCGGCGCTGCGCGCGGTTCGCAGGCTGCTGCGCGGGGGCGTCGACGGCCTGACCGAAGGCGCCGCGTTCGGCGGGCTGCTCGGGCTGCTGTGCGGCCTCGCGGGCGGCAGCGGCCTGGCGCATCCGTGCGGTCTGCGCCTGCTGCACCTGGCCGCGCTCGTTGCGCACCTCGACCTCGCCGGCGTCGTTCGACGCGGAGTACTCCAGCCGCTGCTCGGGCTGACCGCTGGTCAGTCCCTTCGCCTCGACCTCGGCCACCTCAGCGGTGCCGTCCTCTCCGGCGCGACGCACCTCGACCTCGAGGTTGTAGAGGTAACCGACCGACTCCTCCTTGATCTGCCCCATCATCGACTGGAACATGGCGTACCCCTCGCGCTGGTACTCGACCAGCGGGTCGCGCTGCGCCATCGCACGCAGGCCGATGCCGTCCTTCAGGTAGTCCATCTCGTAGAGGTGGTCGCGCCAGCGGCGGTCGAGCACCTGCAGCACCACGCGGCGCTCCAACTCGCGCGTGGCAGCAGATCCGAGCGCCTCCTCGCGCTTCTCGTAGGCGATCATCGCGTCGGAGAGCAGCTCGCGCTTCAGACCGTCGGCGGTGATGCCGCCCTTGCGCTCTGCAGCCTCGGCGACGACCTCATCGATCGTCACGCCCACCGGGTAGAGCGTCTTCAGCTCGGTCCAGAGCGCGTCGAAGTCCCAGCTCTCGTTGTGTCCCTCACCGGTGTGGTCATCGACCACGCCGCCGATCGCGTCCTCGATGAAGTGACCGACGCGGTCGGCGATGTCGTCGCCCTGCAGGATGTGTCGGCGGTCGGCGTAGATCGCCTCGCGCTGGCGGTTGAGGACGTCGTCGTACTTCAGCACGTTCTTGCGCATCTCGGCGTTGCGCGCCTCTACCTGCGACTGCGCACTGCGGATCGCGCGAGAGACCATGCCCGACTCGATCGGCACGTCGTCGGGGAAGTTCGTGCGAGACAGGATCGCCTCGGCGGCTCCGGACTGGAACAGCCGCATCAGGTCGTCGGTCAGGCTCAGGTAGAACCGGCTCTCGCCCGGGTCACCCTGACGGCCGGAGCGACCACGCAGCTGGTTGTCGATGCGGCGCGACTCGTGCCGCTCGGTGCCCAGCACGTACAGACCGCCGGCCTCGATGACCTTGACGCCGTCCTCGGCGACCTTGGCCTTCATCGCCTCGTAGGTCTCGTCCCACGCGGCCTCGTACTCCTCCGGGGTCTCCTCCGGGTCGAGCCCCTTGGCCTTGAGCTCCTGCACGGCGAGGAACTCGGCGTTGCCGCCGAGCATGATGTCGGTGCCTCGACCGGCCATGTTGGTCGCCACCGTGACGGCGCCGAGGCGCCCGGCGAGGGCGACGATCTCGGCCTCACGGGCGTGGTTCTTCGCGTTCAGGACCTCGTGCTTGATGCCCTTCTTCGCGAGCAGACGCGAGAGGTACTCGCTCTTCTCGACGCTGACGGTACCCACCAGGACGGGCTGGCCGGCGGCGTGGCGCTCGGCGATGTCCTCGACGACCTGGGCGAACTTGGCCTGCTCGTTCTTGTAGACCAGGTCGGGCTGGTCCTTGCGGATCAGCGGGCGGTTGGTCGGGATCGGCACCACGCCGAGCTTGTACGTGGACATGAACTCGGCCGCCTCGGTCTCGGCGGTACCGGTCATGCCGGCGATCTTGTCGTACATGCGGAAGTAGTTCTGCAGCGTGACGGTCGCCAGCGTCTGGTTCTCGGCCTTGACCGGGACGTTCTCCTTGGCCTCGATGGCCTGGTGGATGCCCTCGTTGTAGCGGCGTCCGACCAGGATGCGGCCGGTGTGCTCGTCGACGATCATGACCTCGTCGTTCATCACGACGTAGTCGGTGTCGCGCTTGAACAGCGCGATCGCCTTGATCGAGTTGTTCAGGAACGAGATCAGCGGCGTGTTGGCGGACTCGTAGAGGTTGTCGATGCCGAGGTAGTCCTCGACCTTCTCGATTCCGGGCTCGAGCACGCCGACGGTGCGCTTCTTCTCGTCGACCTCGTAGTCGACGCCGGCCTCGAGGGTTCGCGCGATCTTCGCGAACTCGGTGAACCAGCGGTTCGCCTCGCCCGAGGAGGGGCCCGAGATGATCAGCGGGGTACGGGCCTCGTCGATGAGGATCGAGTCGACCTCGTCGACGATCACGAAGAAGTGCTCGCGCTGGACGAGGTCCTCCTTGCGCCACGCCATGTTGTCGCGCAGGTAGTCGAAGCCGAACTCGTTGTTCGTGCCGTAGGTGATGTCGGCGGCGTACTGCTGCCGGCGCACGTCGGGGGTCTGGCCCGCGACGATCACGCCGGTGGTCATGCCGAGGGCGCGGTAGACGCGGCCCATCAGCTCGGCCTGATAGCTCGCGAGGAAGTCGTTCACCGTGACCAGGTGCGTGCCCTTGCCTGCGATCGCGTTCAGATACATCGCGAACACAGCGGTCAGGGTCTTGCCCTCACCGGTCTTCATCTCTGCGATGTTGCCCAGGTGCAGGGCCGCGCCGCCCATGAGCTGCACGTCGTAGGCACGCATGCCGAGTGTGCGGCGGGCCGCCTCGCGGACCGCGGCGAAGGCCTCGGGCATCAGCTGGTCGAGGGTCTCGCCCTTGTCGTAGCGCTCGCGCAGCACGGTGGTCTCGTTGCGCAGATCGTCATCGCTGAGCTTCTCGAAGTCCTCTTCGAGCTCGTTCACGGCCTTGGCGACCTGCTTGAGGCGGCGAAGGATGCGACCTTCACCGGCGCGGAGCAGCTTCTCCAGAGGATTCGCCACGGATGTCTCCCTTGGGTCTCGGGTGCCGACGATGTTCAGCGCCGGGCATACCGTGTCATGTTACCGGCCTGTGACTTGCGCTACCTGTGCATGGGAACGCTGACGGCGAACGGACACGCACTTCGGATGCTTGCGTCGACGCACATTTCCGAGTATGCATATACTCAGAAATGCAATACCAGCAACCGATCGGAGCGCCATGTCCGTCCGCCAGAGCCTGCTCGCCATCCTCGACCAGGGTCCCTGCTACGGGTATCAGCTGCGCGCCGAGTTCGACCGGCGCACCGGATCGACCTGGCCGCTGAACGTCGGTCAGATCTACAACACCCTGGAGCGGCTCGAGCGCGACGGCCTCGTCGCCAAGGGCGACGTCGACGACGAGGGTCACGTCTACTACGTGATCACGGATGCCGGGCACGAGGCCGTGACGGACTGGCTGGACTCCCCCGTCGAGCGCGCGCAGGGCACCCGGGACGAACTCGCCATCAAGCTCGCCGTGGCGGCGACGCTGCCCGGCGTCGATGTGACCGCAGTCATCCAGACCCAGCGCCGAGCCTCCCTCGCACAGCTTCAGGAGCTGAACCGCGCCAAGTACGCGGGGACGGATCCGAACGGCCCCGAAGATCTCGCCTGGTCACTGGTCGTCGACTCCATGATCTTCGCGGCCGAGGCCGAGGTGCGCTGGCTGGATCACTCCGAACAGCGACTCGCGCAGCACCCGCAGCACGCGCTCGAACTCGCTCTGTCCACCGACCGCCCCAAGCGCGGCCGCCCGGCGAAGGCCAGGGCATGACCGTCGCGGTGCTCCGCATGGTCGGAGTCTCCCAGCAGTACGGCGCGGGCGAGCTCGCGGTGTCCGCGCTGAGCGGCATCGATCTCGAGGTGCACGCCGGCGAGCTGGTCGCAGTGATGGGCGCCTCCGGTTCGGGCAAGTCCACTCTGCTGTCCATCGCCGGCGGCCTCCAGACGCCGACCTCCGGCGAGGTCGTCATCGACGGCGAGCACCTCAGCACCGCGAAGCCGAACGAGCTCGCCGCGCTGCGGCGCAGATCAGTCGGATTCGTGTTCCAGGACTACAACCTCGTGCCCACTCTCACCGCGCTCGAGAACGTCACTCTGCCGCTCGAACTGGACGGCATCAGCGCGCGCGCCGTACGCCGGGCGGGCAAAGACGCGCTGTCGCTGGTGGGGCTGGCTGAGCGCGGGAGCGCCTACCCCGATGATCTCTCCGGCGGGCAGCAGCAGCGGATCGCGATCGCGAGGGCGATCGTCGGCGGGCGGCGTCTCATCCTCGCCGACGAGCCGACCGGTGCACTCGACTCGGTCACGGGAGAGCAGGTGATGCGCACGCTCCGCGGCCGCATCGACGCCGGGGCAGCCGGCATCCTCGTCACCCATGAGGCGCGCCATGCCGCGTGGGCGAACCGCATCGTGTTCCTTCGCGACGGCCGCATCGTCGACGAGAGCCGGCGCGAGAGCGCCGACGCGATCCTCACGGCACGGGCATGATCCGGCGCGCCCGTCCCGGTGTGATCCTGCGGCTCGCGTGGCGGCAGCTGCTGCGCACCGCCGGATCTTCGGTGCTGGTCGCATCCCTCGTGGCCGTGCCCGTGGCCGGCGCCGTGGCCGGGTTGACCTTCCTGGAGAGCCGGACGCCGACTGCGCAGCAGGCGGCGACGCTGGAGCTGGGACAGGCCCAGTCCTGGATCCAGATCATCGGCGGGCCGGATCCGAGCAGGACCCAGGCCGTCGACATGCCGTTCATGACGTCGGTGGCGCAGGACGAGAACGGCGTCGCGAAGAACTCGGAGCAGCCCGTTCCGAACGGCCTGGAGCACGCCGGGCTGCCGGCCGGCACGGAGTCGATCCCTCTCGGGCTCAGCGAGGGAGTGCGTCTGAGGACGCCGGACGGTATCGCCACCTTCACCCAGATATCCGGCGCGTCATGGGACCCACGGCTGGAGGGCAAGTTCGAGGTGCTCTCCGGCAGGACGCCCGCATCCGTGGATGAGGCCATGGCATCGCCGACCCTGCTCGAGCGGCTCGGACTGAAGGTCGGGGACGACGCGGTGCTGCCGGACGAGGATCGCCGGGTGCGCATCGTGGGGACGATGCAGGCGATGGATGCGAACACCTACTCCCGCCAGACCTTCTTCGCCCCGCTCCCTGACGATGTCGAGCCGACGTCGCTCGTGTGGTTCCTGCCCGCGTGGCAGCCCGACATGGCCGAGCTGAGTGCACTCAACCGTGCGGGATACATCTCGTTCGCCCGCGACCTCGTGATCGATCCTCCGCCGGGGGCCGTGCTCGGCGGCGAGTTCGTCCCTGAATCCGAGAAGTGGGCGACCGCCGCGACCGTCAGTCTCTCCGCCGCCTTCGCCGCCGTCCTCGTCGGGCTGCTGTCCGCGGCCGCGATGGCCGTCAGCGCCCGTCGCCAGCAGCGCTCGCTCGCCGTGGTCACGACCATCGGCGCACGGCGCGCGGACGTGTTCCGCATCGTGCTCACCCAGGGGGCGCTGCTGGGGCTCGCCGGAGGGGTGATCGGGGCGGTGATCGGCATCGGCGGAGTGGCCGCCGCTCTCGCCGTGATGAACCCCGGGGTGCAGGGCACATTCTGGTCATCGTGGGGTCTCACTGTGCCGTGGACGGTGCCGGTAGCCGTGCTGCTCGCCGTTCTCGTAGGGCTGATCGCGTCTCTCGCGCCGGCGCGCACCGCCACCCACGGCGACGTGCTCTCCGCCCTGCGCGGCGCCCGGCGCCCGGCTCCTGCGTCGCGCCGGCAGCCCCGATGGGGAGTCGTCGTGCTGCTCCTCGGCCTGGCGACGGTCACCGTGACCGGCATCGCGCTGGGCACCGCGGCCGCGCAGGGAATCTGGGGGGTGCCGACCCTGGTGATGCTGTGGATCCTGATCGTCGGCGTTCTTCTGCTGCTGCTCGGCGTCGTCCTCAGCGGCCAGGCCATCCTCGCAGCGATCGCGTGGCTCCTGCCTCGCTTCGGCTCCGCCCCGCGCCTGGCGTCCCGCGACGCCGTCGCGAACTCCTCACGCACGGTACCTGCCTTCGTGGCGATCGCCGCGAGCACCGCGGTGGCGGCCTTCGTGCTCTGCGCGATGGCGATGATCAGCGCGCAGACGCAGCGGACCTACGCCTGGCAGGGGCCCGAGGGCAGCATTGCGGTCACCGGGTGGGGCGATTCGGTCGGTGCCGATCCCGCATTCCTGCGGCAGTCCGGTGCGGAGCGGATCGTCTCCGTGTCCTCACCCCCGGAGATGTCCGTGGACGAGAACGGCGATCCGATCTTCGCCGACTCGGACGCGGTGTCCGTCGACAACTACTACGACGGAACCACGGCCGGCACCGAGGCCGGGTGGGCGAGCATGTACGGCACAGCCGTCGCCGTGATCGCCCCGGACGATCTCGAAGCACTCACCGGACTCACGATGAGCGCCCGGGAGCTGAGCGACTTCGCCGACGGCGGGGTCATCGCCAGCGCGCCCGGCGTCGTCGGCCCCGACAGCATGGTCCGTCTCTCGTTCTGGGATCAGAAAGAAGTCCACACCTCCGGGTCGCCGACTCCGTTGCGCACCGTCGAGCTTCCTGCGGACGTGCGCACCGGCCGCGGTTCCGCCTGGCCGGTCGTTCTCTCCCCCGCTGCCGCGCAGGCACTGGGCATCATCGCCGTGCCGACCACTTGGGTGGCATTGTTCGACGGCGGAGCATCGGTGCCGACCCAGGACCGGGTGAGGGCGGATGCCGAGACCGCGGAGTCGGCTGGAGGCAACTACACCGTCTCGGTCGAGACCGGACCGGAATCGATCGCGCCGTGGCTCGTCCTGGTGTTCGCCGCCGTCAGCGCGATCGTGATCGCGGCCGCCGCGATCAGCCTCGGACTGGCGAGGATCGAGCGCCGCGACGACGATGCGACGCTCGCCGCTGTCGGCGCCACGACACGGGTGCGCCGTGCCATCGGCGCCTGGCAGGCGCTCATCATCGTCGGTGTCGGGTGCGCCGTGGGCATCGCTATCGGCCTGATCGGCGCCTGGGCGCTGACACAGGCCGCGGCCCCGACCCTCATGCTCGCGGATCTGCCCTTCCTCTGGCTGACCGCACTCGGGATCGGGCTGCCGCTCATGATCGCACTCTTCTCACTCGGCATCCGGCCGCCACAGGCGACGCTCACCCGCCGCTCCGCGATCGCATGAGTTCACCGGCGCCTTCCTGCCCCCGACGCGCTGCCGTCGAGAGCTGCGGCACAGCGCCCCGGACGACCGCCCCTCCGTTCTCGCAGGGCGTATCGGATCCACAGCCCGCCCAAGGCTGGAGATCGTAGGATCGGGGAATGGCCGGATTCTGGGGTAAGCGCAAACGCGATCAGGAAGAGCTGGCCGCGCAGGACGCCGATCTCGCGCGTCGCGCGGAGCAGGCACTCGTCGAAGCGGATGAGCGCATCCGCACGACCGGGGACGAGCTCGTCTTCGCGCAGGCCGAGCTCGGCGAGTCCATGACCGCCGACCTCAGCAACGCTCTCGACGCCGTGCGCACGCACATGCGCGAGGCCTTCCAGCTGCACCAGCTGAACCACGACGAGATCCCGGACACCCCTGACGAGCTGCGCACCCGGAACGCGCGGATCGTGCAGCTGTGCGAATGGGCTGAGGAGCTGCTCGACGAGAAGACCTCCGCCATCGCGGAGCAGGTCGCTCTGGTGCGCCGCTCCCCCGAGATCGTCGCGCAGCTGCGCAGGGACGCCGAGTCCCTCGCCGCCCGCATCCCGCAGGCCCGAGCGACCGTGGAGCGCCTGTCACTGCGCTATTCGGATGCCGCGATGCGCCGCGTCTCGTCGTCGCCCGCCGAGGCAGAGCAGCTCGTGACCTTCGCCACGCACGGAGCGGAGGTGTCCGAGCGTCGCCGCGAGGCCAAGCAGAACGAGGAGGCGAACCTCGCCCTCGAGACCGCGACCGAGGCGATCCGCCGCGCATCCGCCGTGCTCGACGGCGTGGAGGACTTCGAGATCCAGGCGCTGCGTGCCGAGTCCACCCTCGCCGCCGTGGTCGACGACTCGCGCGGAGACCTGATCGCGTACCGATCGGCACCGCAGACCCGCGAGGTGCAGACTGCGGCATCCGCTCTGGAGGCGGCGCTCGCCGCCCTGCCGCCGTCGGGAACCCGCAACGACCCGTTCACCGAGCTCACGGCCCTGCGTGAGGCGAACACCGGCCTGGACCAGGCGATCGCCGCTGCGCAGTACCGCGCGGAGCATCCGCTGCCCTCTCTCGAGCAGGTGCAGCACGCGCTCGACGATGCCGACCGCCAGCTCGGCATCGCGCGCCCGCTGATCTCGGGCCACCGAGGCTGGATCGGCGCCGATGCGCGCACCCGCTTCGCCGAGGCCGAGCGGCTGCGCATCGACGTGACCGGCATGCTTCCCGCCGAGGAGACCCGGGAACAGGCGCTCTCCACCGCACGACGCGTCGGCCAGCTGGCCGCCGAGGCGCTGCAGCTCGCACAGCGCGACATCGAGTCCGCGCGCCCGCAGGACTACGCCGGATGGGGCGGACCGAACCAACAGGGCGGATGGGGCGGCGGCCGGCGCGGCGGGGGCGGCGGCGACATCGTCAGCGGCGTCCTCGGCGGTCTCGTGATCGGCAGCATCCTGGACGGCATCTTCGACTGACCTCCGCGCACAGGAAGAGGCGGCCTCCCCGTTCGGGAAGGCCGCCTCTTGCGGATTCAGGACGCCAGTGCCTCCTCCGACGGCGGCGCCTGCGTCGTCAGCGAGATGACACCGTAGTCCCAGCCCTTGCGCCGGTACACGACGCTCGGGTGGTCGGTGCTCGCATCGACGAACAGGAAGAAGTCGTGTCCGACCAGCTCCATGCGGTCGACGGCCTCCTCGACCGTCATCCACTCCGCATCGAAGTTCTTGGTGCGGATGACGACGGGCGAGTAGACCTCGTCCTCCTCCGCCTGGACGGGTACTGCCCCGGTCGCGACGGCCTTGAGCACGTCTGCGGATGCGGGCTGCACGTCGATGCCGGCCAGCGCTCCGCTGCCCTTCTCGAAGTGCGCCCCACGCGGGTGCTGACGCCCGTCGATTCGCTTCTCCTTCGCGCGGCGAAGCTGCTCGGCGAGTTTGTCGACAGCCAGGTCGAGGGCGACGAACTTGTCGCCGTCGACGGCCTCTGCGCGGATGACCGGGCCTCTGCTCACGAGCGTGAGCTCCACGGTCTCGTCGGGAACACGCCCGTTGCGATACGCGCGGTGGGTGACCTTGACGTCGATGCGCTGGGCCTTGGGCGCGAGCTGTTGGAGGCGTCCCAGCTTCTCCTCGACAACCGTCCGGAACCGATCGGAGATGCTCACTCCGACACCGACGATGCTCGTTTCCATTCCTGCCTCCTTGTCCCGGTCCTCCCGGCCAAGGGCGGACCGTGGTCGCCTTGTGTGCCCTACCGTAGTGCCGAGATCGACGGTTGTCACTACCCGTTAACCCCGTGTTCGGATCTGCTCGGTGTGGCGGCGAGCGCGACCGCGCCGAGGACCCGATGTCCGGCCTGCCGGAGCACCCGCGCGGCCTCGTCGATCGTGGCCCCGGTGGTGACCACGTCGTCCACGATCACCACTGCTCCCGCTCCGGCAGGGCCGAGAAGCGGATGCCGCACCCGCATGCTGCCCCGCACGTTCCGTGCACGCGCCGCGCGGCCGAGGCTCCGCTGGTCGGTGCGGGCGCCCGTGCTCGCCAGCATCCGGCACGGCGAACGTCCCGCCGCCCGCAGCAGCACCTCCGGCACGCGGTAGCCGCGCCTGCGGAAGGCCGCCCGGCTCGTGGGGACGGGCACGAACAGCGCACCGTCGAGCTCCTGCGGGAGGGCGGCACGCAGGGCCGCGCCGAGCGGCGGCACGAGCAGGGTCTGGCCGTCCTCCTTCACTCGGCGGATGCAGCGGGCGACGACGGAGTCGAACTCGTGCGCCGCCCACACCTGCACGCCGCCGGGGGTGGTGCGCCGCACAGGGCGGGCGATCAGCGCATCCGCGCAGTCCGGGCACAGCAGGCTGCCCGGACTGTCGCAGCCGGGGCAGTCTGCTGCGAGCAGGAAGGCGAGGGCCTCGGCGCCGAGGCGCCGGGCATGATCGATCCAGACGGCGAGCATGCGTCGATCCTGCCCCGCGGCGCAGCGGCGGCCGTCCGGCTTCCGCGCGCCTGTGCACGCTCGGCCGCCTGCGGCGGACTGGGGAGGGTCACTGGCCGGAGCGCGTCCCCAGCACCAGGACGCCGTCGATGGACGCCTGCCAGGTCGAGCCCCGTTGCGCGAACACCACGCCGTCGGTCGCGAGGATGCGCACCCCGGACACGGCACGCGCACCCGAGATCGATCGCGGACCCGCCGGTGCCGATGTGGAATCGGCGGGTCCGCCGATCGGCTGGGTGAGCACGTGGGGCTCCTCGGCCGACGTCAGGATCGCGACGGCGTCCGAACCCACCCAGCTCAGCCCGAGCGCGGTGGAGGGGAACCGGCCGAGCTCATGCATCTCGCCCAGTCCGGTCGGCACGCCCTTGTCGTTCCTGATCACCGCGGCCACCACGATCCGCCGCTGCGAGCCCACGGTGACCAGCGCGGTGACCCGCGCACCGTCGGCCGAGACCCGCAGCGCGCTGATCTCCGACGCCCCGGGCCACGCCCGCTCGATCTTGTGCGGCACTGCGTCGGCGCCGATCGCCAGCAGCGCACCCGGGGTCCCGCGCGGGACCGTCCAGGTGTATTCCCAGGTGTCGAGGCTCGGGGCGATCAGCCCGGCCCTGGCGTCCAGCTCCGCGGTGTTGTCCGATGTGGCGAGATAGACGTGCCCGTCGTCGAGCATCATCGCGCCCGCGGACTCGTCCGCGGCGACGTCGATGGCGCGCAGCCGGGCGGCGTTCTTGTTCACCTGCGCGCTCAGGTCACCCACGGGCACGATCTGATCGCCCACGGCGGTGCCGAACCCGTCCTTCGTGAGCACCAGAGTCCCTGCATCCGGCGCCGGCTGCTCCACCTGCACGGTGCTGGCATCCAGCGGCCGCTGATCCACGGTGAAACGCACCTCGGCGACGCCGAGCGGAGCGAGGGTGGCTTCGAGCTGGGTGCGCATCCGCGCCAGGGTCGTCGCGTCCAGATCCAGCGCGGATCGGGTCAGATCGACCTCGGCCACCTGGGACTGGTCGATCACGACGGCGCCGCGGGCCAGGCTGACCTCGTCCGTGAACGCATTGCGCACGCCGGGTGCCAGCCACGGCGCCGGTGCTCCCGACACCACCTGCTGCGTCAGGGTCGTCGCCGTGGACCGGCCGCGCGGGTACCAGCGCGCATCGGGGACCAGATGCGTCCAGGACGGGTCGAAGTACTGCAGCGAGTACGAGCGGAACACCAGCGGGAAGTTGGCGGCGTCGAGCACGATGCCGTCCGGCGCCTGCGAGATGCGCCACTCGCCACCCTTCTTGCGCGTCAGATGGAACGTGAGCGGCGCGGTGCTGCCGGTGTCGGGCGCGTACGCTCCCGTGGCGTCGACGTTCGCCACCTGCGAGAGCTGCACGCTCACATCGGCACTGGTCGCGTCCTTGTCATCGACATCGCCCACCGCGGTGATCGACCGAGACTCGCTCGAGGTGTCGATCGTGACGCCGACGGCCGGCGACCACTCGTCGCTCATCTTCGGGGTGAGGTACTCCCTGGCGATGCCCCAGTTGTCGAGAGGCGTGATGCCGGCATCGAGGAAGCCCTCCACGATGTCCTGCGGACCGGCGCCCTCCGCGGGACGCGCGGCGAACTCGGTGAAGGGAGGAGCATCGTTCTTCTCGCCCAGCGCGAGTCCGGCCGAGACCGGTCCGGTGGTCGGCAGTCCGGTGCAGGACGCCAGCAGCAGCATCGCGGCCGCGACCGGCCCCGCTGCGAGTGCACGCATCCGTGTCATCGGTCGCCCCCTTCGGCATCCGCCGTCGGGATCGGCTGCGTCAGCGCACCGATCTCGGACAGCGTCTCCTGCGGTTCGAGAGGAACGGGGCTCGGCCCGCTCAGCTCCCCCGGATGCCGCGGGACGGTGAGGACGAAGTTCGTCCCGACCCCGAGCTCCGACCACACCTCGAGAGTTCCGCCGTGCAGCCGCGCGTCACCGAGCGCGATCGAGAGACCGAGTCCGGTGCCCCCGATCGTGCGCTTGCGCGAGGGGTCGGCACGCCAGAAGCGGTCGAACACCCGCTGTGCGTCCTCCGGCCGCATCCCCAGCCCGAAGTCGCGCACGCCGGCGGCGACGGCATGCTGATTGCTGTCGACCGTGACGACGATCGGCCGGCCCTCGCCGTGCTCGATGGCGTTGCCCACCAGATTGCGCAGCACCCGGCGCACGCGACGCGGATCCATGTCGACCGGGGAGTATCCGCCCGGCGCCACCAGCCTGAGCTCTACGCCGTGCTGCTCGGCGAGCGGGCGCATCTGGTCGACGATCTCCTCGGCGACCTGTGCGAGGCCCGTCGCCTCCACCTCGAGCTGCACCGAGCCGGCGTCGTATCTGCTGATCTCGAGCAGGTCGGCCAGCAGCGTGTCGAAGCGCTGCACCTGAGTGTGCAGCAGTTCGGCGGTGCGGGCGGTGGTCGGCTCGAAATCGCCCTTCTGGTCGTTGATCATGTCGGCCGCCAGGCGGATGGTGGTCAGAGGTGTGCGGAGCTCGTGCGAGACGTCGGACACGAATCGCTGCTGCACCAGCGAGAGCTCCCCGAGCTCCTTGATCTGCGCCTCGATGCTGTCCGCCATCGCGTTGAACGAGCGCGCCAGCACCGCCAGTTCGTCCTCACCGCGCACCGGCAGCCGCACGCCGAGATCACCGGCGGCCAGCCGGGCACTGGTCTCGGACGCCTCGACGATCGGCAGCGACACCGCGCGCAGCACCAGCCACGAGATCGCCGCGACGATGGCGACCAGCGCGATGCCCGCGAGCCACAGCGTGCGCTGCACGAACAGCAGCGTCTCGTCGGAGTCGCTCAGGTCGTAGGCGATGTAGAGCTCGTACACCGCCTTGCCCGGCACCAGCAGCTGCTGTCCGACGACGATCCCCGGGGGCGAGCTCCCCTCGGTCGCGGGCACCGCGATCGACTGCCAGAACTGCTGCCGGTCTCCCTTGTCGGCCACCCGGTTGCGCAGGCCCTCGCTGAGCATGTCGACCGAGAGTCCTCCGGCGCGGAACTCGGGCGGGATGAACCCGCCGTTGACCGTCTCGATCGGAGACGCCGTGATGATGTCGGATGCTGCGGCGCGGGCCAGGTCGGTCTGCACCGAGCGCCACAACGCCTGCAGCGCCGCGCGGTCGTCGTCGACGTTGCTGTTGTCCAGCGTTGTCTGCGCCTGGGCGACGGCACGCTGCGCCTTCGCGAGTGCGTCGTCCTTGCGCGACTCGAACAGATCGTTCTGGATCACCAGCGCCATCGCGACGCAGGTGATGAAGATCGCCAGCGAGGTCAGCAGCAGCGTGACGGCGATCGTGCGGAACCGCATCGATCGGCGCCACAGGCTCACCACCGAACGCGGCCAGCTCCTCCAGTCGCGCCATGACGCGACCGGAGCGGGCGTCACGCTCGTCGCCGTCATCGCAGGGTCCTCAGCCGGCGCTCCCGGCCCGATACCCCACGCCCCGCACCGTCATCACGATCTTCGGGTTGTCGGGGTCGAGCTCGACCTTGGCGCGCAGTCGCTGCACGTGCACGTTGACCAGACGGGTGTCGGCCTTGTAGTGATAGCCCCAGACCTGCTCGAGCAGCATCTCGCGGGAGAACACCTGCTGCGGCTTCGAGGCGAGCGCGACGAGAAGCTGGAACTCGAGCGGTGTGAGCGAGATCGGAGTGGTTCCGCGGCGCACCTCGTGACCGTCCACATCGACGACGAGATCGCCGACGCGCAGCACCTCTGTGGTCGCCTGCGGGGTCGGCCGCAGGCGGGTTCGGATGCGGGCGACCAGCTCTTTGGGGTTGAACGGCTTGACCATGTAGTCGTCCGCTCCCACCTCGAGTCCGCGCACGACGTCGGCCGTGTCGCTGCGCGCGGTGAGCATGATGATCGGCACGCCGGACTCGGCGCGGATGCGGCTGCAGATCTCGATTCCGTCCATGCCCGGCAGCATCAGGTCGAGCAGCACGAGATCCGGGCGCTGGCTGCGCCACTGCTCGACCGCTTTCGCCCCGTCAGCGCAGAACAGCGGCTCGAAGCCTTCCGTGCGCAGCACGATGCCGATCATCTCGGCAAGCGCCGTGTCATCGTCGACCACGAGGATGCGTGACGTCATATCCGCCCAGCCTCAACAATCTTTGTCCGCTACGTGCGGCTTCCGAGGCCCCTACCCCGGCATGACCGCACCTCCGCACAGCTTACTGAATCCTGCCCTGTGCGTCCTGGACGCGCCTCCACGCCGCGTCGCGCGCGTCTCCCGAGCACGCGCCGGACCCCGTCGAAGGCGACGCGGAGCCTCGCGATCGGCGCCGCCCTGCGCGCATGTGCCACGATGGGACGGCACGCTGTAGAGCTGCGCGGGAGGGGAAGCGAGTGAGCGGTCAGGGCTGGACACCGGCACCGAGACGAGGGGCGATCCCGCTGCATCCGATGACCTTCGGGATGCTGCTCGGACGGGCCTTCGCGGCGCTGCGACACAATCCGAAGGTGCTGTTCGGATTCGCCGTCGTGGTGCAGGTGCTGAGCCTGCTCATCGTTCTGATCGTGCTCGGGGCGATCATCACCGCCAGCGTGCTGCGGCTGCAGACCGTGCAGCCCGGTTCGGATGACGCGCTCACGATCCAGGCGGGCACCGTCGGCCTCAGCATCGTCTTCGGCATCCTCGCAGTGCTCCTCTCCGCCGCGGTCGCCGTCGTGCTGCAGGGGATCGTCGCCGCCGACGTCGCACTCGCCGCGCTCTCGCGCCAGGGCACGCTGCGCGCACTCTGGAAGCGGATGGCGCCCTCGTTCTGGCGGCTCCTGCTGTACGCAGTGCTGCAGGGTCTCGCCATCGGCGCCGCCTTCGCGCTCATCGGCTTCGCCATCTTCGCCGTTGCGGCGGGTGCGGGGCTGGCCGGCACCGATGCCACCGCGCTCACGATCATCCTGACCATCGCACTCGGCATCGCCTGCATCCCGCTGTTCGTCTGGCTCTCCACGAAGCTGCTGCTGGTCCCCAGCATCCTGGTGCTGGAGCGGGCGACGCTGCGCACCGCGCTGGCGCGTTCGTGGCGGCTCACCCGCGGGCGGTTCTGGGTGGCCTTCGGCGTCGTCTTCCTGATCTCGCTGATCATGGGCGTCGCCGCCAACGTGGTGTCCGTGCCCGGCACCCTCATCACGTCGATCGTCATGGGCATCGTGGCGCCCACCGGCGACCCCGGCGTCGGGCAGATCGTCGTGATGGTGCTGGCGGTCCTGGTGCCGCAGCTCCTGGTCTTCGCCGTCCAGGCGATCGGGCAGGTCGTGCAGTGCACGGGTGCGACACTCGTGTACATCGACTCCCGGATGCGCTACGAGGGACTCGATCAGACACTGATCGCGTACCAGGAGCGAAGTGCGGCCGGCTGGTCGGAGGAGCAGCTCGGCGACCCCTACGCGGTGGATCCGTCCCGCGCCGTGACGAAGGAGAAGCCGCAGGCGCCCGCGTACGCGCCCCCGCAGTACAGCTATGCAGCGCAGGGCCCGCAGCCCACGGCTCCGTACGGTTACGTGCAGCCCCAGCAGGCTCCCTCCCCTGCCGCTCCCTACGGGTACGGGCAGCCGCAGGCACCGGCGTATCCGCCGTACTACCAGCCCGCGCCTCCGCAGCCTGCGCCCGCTCCCGCACCGCCGGTCCAGCCGGCACCGCCCGCCCCCGCACCGCCGACGGCCGTCCCGCCGCCGCCGTCCGACAGCCCCTGGGCTCCCCCGAGCGGCGGCGCATGATTCTGCCGCTCGTGAGCACCGATGTCTACGTCCCCGACGGGGACGAGGCTCGACGCTGGGCGCAGGAGGAGCTCTCCAAGCAGATCTACGAGGCGGCGAAGCCGAGCTGGTTCGACCGGATGTCCAGGGCGATCCTGGAATTCCTCGCCGGCCTGTTCAACCCCGAGGGCTCCGGCGCGATCGCGCCCTTCGCCGGCGTCCTGATCGCGGTGGTCATCGTCGCCGCGCTCGTGGTCGCGCTGATCCTCTGGGGTCGCCCTCGGGCATCCCGCACCGTGCGCCGGGGCGCCCGGCTGCTCGGCGAGGCCGACGACAGGACCGCCGCCCAGCTGCGCGCCGATGCGGAGTGCGCGGCCCGAGACGGCGACTGGGATGCCGCGGTCACGCTGCGCTTCCGGGGGCTCGCCCGCGGTCTCATCGAACGCGATCTGATCGATCCCGCCCCGGGCGCGACCGCGCAGGCGATCTCGCGTGACGCCGGCGCGACGCTCCCCGCCGAGCGCGCCGCGCTGCACGACGCCGCCTCCTCCTTCGACAGGGTGCGATACCTGCGGGTGCCCGCCGATGAGGCGGATTACCGCGCGATCGCCGCGACCGACGAGCGCCTCACCGCCCTGCACCCCGAGGCGGTGCCGGCATGACGCTGCTCGAAGACGGCTCCAGTACCGCTGAGCTCGAGGAATCCACCGCCGCAC
Organism: Microbacterium sp. NPDC057659; assembly: GCF_042799915.1. Classification (NCBI taxonomy): domain Bacteria; kingdom Bacillati; phylum Actinomycetota; class Actinomycetes; order Micrococcales; family Microbacteriaceae; genus Microbacterium; species Microbacterium sp. NPDC057659. The sequence continues at coordinate 1,019,516 of NZ_JBHVHU010000001.1, forward strand.
CTCGCCCGCGCGGGCGCTGGCGTCGGTGGGTCGGATGGCTCGTCGTCGCGCTGATGGTGATCGGCGGCACGGCGATCGCGGCGCGGCTGGTGACGACGCCGCCCGCGGTCGGCGCCATGCTCGATCCGGAGGGTCCGGGCGACGTCGGCGCCCGCGCGCTGGCCGAGATTCTGCGACAGCAGGGCATCGACGTCACGGTGGTGCGCTCCTATGCCGAGGTGCGCAGCCACCTCGACGACGGCGCCACACTCGCGATGGCCGACCCCCTGTACCTCACCGACGAGACGGTGCAGGCGTTGGTCGCAGATGCCCCGCGCACCGTCCTGCTCTCCGGCAGCGCGCGTATGCTTCGGCTGTTCCGGCTGGGAGAATCTGCCGTCGGCGAGTCTGGCCCGGTCACGGCGGCCTGCGACCTCCCCGAGTTCGCCAGGGTGGGCACGATCCTGCCGGGCCGGATGTTCTCGCCGTCCGTGAACACGACCGGGTGCTTCACAGACCAGGACGAGAACGCGGCTGTGCTCGTCGACTACTCCTCGTCGCAACGCATCTCACTCGTGGACGGCACCGTGCTGTTCACCAACGACCGTCTCGCGCAGAACGGCAACGCCGCACTCGGCCTCGCGCTGCTCGGCCAGACCGGACACGTGGTCTGGTACGTGCCGTCCTCCGGCGACAGCGACATCACCGGCGAGGCGCAGGAGTCCCTCGGCTCGCTGACGCCCGGCTGGGTCACGCCCGCCATCCTCATGCTGCTGCTGGCCGGCCTCGCCGCGGCCCTCTGGCGCGGGCGCCGGTTCGGGCCGCTCGTGGCCGAGACGCTCCCGGTGACGGTGCGCGCCTCCGAGACGATGCACGGTCGCGCCCGGCTCACCGCGAAGGCGGCGGACGCCCCGCACGCCGCAGAGGCGATCCGCGAGGGCACCGTGCGGAGGCTGGCGCAGCGTCTCGCCCTGGGCGACCGCGTCTCGGCGCATGAGGTCGCCGACGCCGCATCCGACCGGCTGCGCATCCCGCGCGGCTCCCTGCAGGATCTGCTCGGCGGTCCCCCGCCGGCCGACGACCAGCAGCTCGTCGACCTGGCCCGCCGCCTCGCCGAGTTGGAGGACGCGGTGGACGCCGCGCTGCATCCCCACGTCCGCACCCCGAACCCCGACGACCCATCGCGATCCGGAAGGAACACCAGTGACCGAGGAGAACACCGTGCCTGATCAGAACACTGTGCCCGGCCAGAACAGCGTGCCTGGCCAGAACACCGTGCCCGGCCAGAGCACCGTGGCGCCGGATGACGCCGCTCTGCGCCAGGCCATGCACCGCGTGCGACTCGAGGTCGACAAGGCCGTGATCGGCCAGGCCGGCACCGTGACCGGACTGCTGGTCGCCCTGCTCGCGCGCGGCCACGTGCTGCTCGAGGGCGTGCCCGGCGTCGCGAAGACGCTCGTGGTGCGCTCCTTCGCTCGCGCCGTGGGGCTGGACACCAAGCGGGTGCAGTTCACCCCCGACCTGATGCCCGGCGACGTGACCGGCTCCCTGGTCTACGACGCGCGCACCGGCGAGTTCGAATTCCGGCCGGGCCCCGTGTTCACCAGCATCCTGCTCGCCGACGAGATCAACCGCACCCCGCCGAAGACCCAGGCCGCGCTACTGGAGGCGATGGAGGAGCGCCAGGTGTCGGCCGACGGCGTCAGCCGGCCACTGCCGGATCCGTTCCTGGTCGCCGCGACCCAGAACCCGGTCGAGCACGAGGGCACCTACACCCTGCCGGAGGCTCAGCTGGACCGCTTCCTGATGAAGCTGGTCGTCGGGATGCCCGAGCGCGACGCCGAGGTCTCGGTGCTGCGCCTGCACGCGGACGGCTTCTCGCCGCGTCTGCTCAGCGGTGTCGAGGCCGCCATCTCCGCGGAGGAGATCCGCGCCGCGCAGGAGGCCGCCGCCCGCGTACAGGTCACCGACGAGGTGCTGGGCTACGTGGTCGATCTCGCCCGAGCCACCCGCCAGTCGCCCTCGGTCGAGCTCGGCGCCAGCCCTCGCGCAGCCACGGCGCTGCTCGCCGCGGCCAAGGCCTGGGCCTGGCTGAACGCCTCCGCCGCGGTCACTCCCGACCACGTGCAGACCATGCTCATGCCGGTCTGGCGGCACCGCCTGCAGCTGCGCCCCGATGCGCAGATGGAGGGTGTGACGCCCGACGCCGTGCTGGGCTCGGTGGTGCAGCAGACCCGCGTCCCGATCTGATCGGCGGAGGAGAGCCCGTGTTCTTCACCGGACGATTCGCCGTCCTCGTCGGGTTCGGCGTCATCCCGATCGTGCTGCTGAGCGCGACCGGCACGCCGGCGTGGCCGGTGTTCGGCCTGTGGATCGCCCTCTGCGTCCTGCTGATCTCGCTCGACGTGCTGCTCGCAGCGAGCGCGCGACAGGTGATCGTCACACGTCGCGTGCCGGAGCGGGCGCGGATGGGCGAGCCTATCGCCGCGAGTGTCGCCCTGCAGAACACCGGACGACGCACCCTGCACGCGCTGGTCCGGGATGCCTGGCAGCCGACCGCCGGCGCCCCCACCGAGCGCGCCCGCCTGGTCGTGCCGCCAGGAGAGCGGCGTCGTGCGGCGGTGCCGCTGCTGCCGCGCCGCCGCGGCGAGCTCGTCAGCGAGTTCGTCGTCATCCGGTCCCGCGGACCACTCGGCCTCGGCGGTCGTCAGGCGAGGCACGACGTGCGCGGCGCGATCCGGGTGCTGCCCGCATTCGCCTCGCGCAAGCATCTGCCCTCCCGTCTGGCCCGGTTGCGCGAGCTGGACGGCAACACGTCGATCCAGGTCCGCGGCCAGGGCACCGAGTTCGACTCGCTGCGCGAGTACGTTCGCGGCGACGACGTGCGCTCGATCGACTGGCGTGCCACCGCGCGCGCGGGCACCACCATGCTGCGCACCTGGCGCCCTGAGCGCGATCGGCACGTCGTGATCCTGATCGACACCGGCCGCACCGCAGCGGCCCGCGTCGGCGACGGCACCAGGCTCGATGCCTCGCTCGAGGCCGCCCTGCTGCTGGCGGCACTCGCGAACCGCGCCGGCGACCATGTGCATCTGCTGATGTACGACCGGATCGCCAGGGCACGGGTCACCGGCGTCGACGGCGCGCCCCTGCTGCCGGCGCTCAGCGACGCGATGGCCCCGGTGCACGCGCAGTTGATCGACACCGACTGGCCGAGCGCGTTCGCGGCGATCCGCTCGATGACCACGCGCCCCTCCCTGATCGTCGTCCTCACCGCGCAGGATGCCGCAGAATCGGCGCGCGGGTTCCTCGGCGCGTTCCCGCAGGCGTCCCGCGCGACGACCGTGCTGGTCGGTTCGACGACCGACGACGGCATCGCCCGGCTGGCGCGGCAGCGCGACTCCCGCGCCGAGGTCTATCTCGCCGCCGCGGCGGAGCGCACGTTGCGCGACGCGGAGAACGTGGCGGATGCTGTTCGCCGCGCCGGCGGCGAGGCGATCGCCGCCGACCCGGAGGCACTGCCCCCTCGCATCGCGGACCGTTACCTCGAGCTGAAGGCCGCCGGCCGGCTCTGACCCCCGGCATCCGGCTCCGCAGCCGGCGGACCGAACATCGGATGCCGGACGGCACACCGGATCCGTCCGCCATCCGCGAGTGCAGACAGGGGAACGGCCCCTGCACCGTGCCGGGGCACGGTGCAGGGGCCGTTCAGAGCGGGACTCAGACCAGGTCGAAGCGGTCCAGCTCGGTGACCTTGCCCCAGGCTGCGGCGAAGTCGCGGACGAACTTCGCGTTCGCGTCATCCGAGGCGTACACCTCGGCCAGCGCGCGCAGCTCGGAGTTCGAGCCGAACAGCAGGTCGACGCGGGTGCCGCGGCCGACCAGCTCGCCCGAGCCGTCCTTGCGGCCCTCGAAGGCGTGCGAGCCCGGGTCCAGCGGCGTCCAGGTGGTGCCGAGGTCGAGCAGGTTCACGAACACGTCGTTCGACAGCACGCCGGGACGCGAGGTGAACACGCCGTACTCCGAACCGTCCCAGTTCGCGCCGAGGGCGCGCAGGCCTCCGACGAGCACGGTCGTCTCGGGCGCGGTCAGCGTGAGCAGGCTCGCCCTGTCCAGCAGGTGGAACTCGGCGGGCTGCTCAGCGAGCGGACCCTGGTAGTTGCGGAAGCCGTCGGCAACCGGCTCCAGGTAGCTGAACGACTCGACGTCGGTCTGCTCCTGGGTGGCGTCCGTGCGTCCGGGGTGGAACGGCACGGTGACCTCGACGCCGCCCTGGCGCGCGGCCTGCTCGACGGCCGCGTTTCCGGCGAGAACGATCAGGTCGGCCAGCGAGACCTGCTTGCCGCCGGTCTGTGCTGCGTTGAAGGATGCCTGGATGCCCTCGAGCACGCCGAGCACCTTCTGCAGGCGCGCCGGGTTGTTGGCCTCCCAGTCCTTCTGCGGGGCGAGGCGGATGCGGGCACCGTTGACGCCACCGCGCTTGTCGCTGCCGCGGAAGGTCGATGCCGCGGCCCAGGTGGTCGCGACCAGCTCGGAGACGGTCAGCTCGCTGTCGAGCACCTGCTGCTTCAGCGCCGCGGCATCCGCATCGTCGATCAGCTCGTGATCGACCGCCGGGACGACGTCCTGCCAGATCAGCTTCTCCTCGGGCACCTCGGCGCCCAGGTAGCGGGCCAGCGGGCCCATGTCACGGTGGGTGAGCTTGAACCAGGCGCGCGCGAAGGCGTCGGCGAACGCGTCGGGGTCGTCACGGAACTTCGCCGAGATCGGACCGTAGATCGGGTCGTAGCGCAGCGAGAGGTCGGTGGTCAGCATGCGCGGCTCGCGACGACCGTCCGAGTGGGCGAGCGGAACCATGTCGGCGCCGGCGCCGTTCTTCGGACGCCACTGCTGCGCACCGGCCGGGCTCTCGAACTTCTCCCACTCGTACGCGTACAGGATGTGGAAGAACTCGTTGTCCCAACGGGTGGGGTGGTAGGTCCAGGTGACCTCGAGGCCGGAGCCGATCTGGTCGTCGCCCTTGCCGGTGCCGAAGGACCCCTTCCACCCCAGGCCCTGCTGCTCGATGGGAGCGTCCTCGGGATCCGGGCCGACGTTGCTGTCGGGCGCTGCGCCGTGCGTCTTGCCGAAGGTGTGGCCGCCGGCGATCAGCGCGACGGTCTCCTCGTCGTTCATCGCCATGCGGGCGAAGGTCTCGCGAATGTCGATCGCGGCGAGCAGCGGGTCGGGGTTGCCGTCCGGGCCCTCCGGGTTGACGTAGATGAGGCCCATCTGGGTGGCCGCGAGCGGCTTGTCCAGGTCGCGCTCACCGGTGTAGCGCTTGTTGGCGAGCCACTCCGCCTCGGGGCCCCAGAAGATCTCCTCGTCGGGCTCCCAGACATCCACGCGTCCGCCGGCGAAGCCGAAGGTCTTGAAGCCCATCGTCTCGAGCGCGACGTTGCCGGCGAGGATCATCAGGTCGCCCCATGAGATCGACTGGCCGTACTTCTTCTTGACGGGCCAGAGCAGGCGGCGGGCCTTGTCGAGATTGACGTTGTCGGGCCAGCTGTTCAGCGGAGCGAAGCGCTGCTGGCCGGTTCCGCCACCGCCGCGGCCGTCGGTCACGCGGTAGGTGCCCGCGCTGTGCCACGCCATGCGGATGATGAGCGGGCCGTAGTTGCCGAAGTCCGCCGGCCACCAGTCCTGCGAGGTGGTCAGCGTTGCGGCGATGTCGGCCTTGACGGCATCGAGGTCGAGAGCCTCGAATGCGGCCTTGTAGTCGAAGTCGCCCTCGAGCGGGTTCCGCTTCTCATTGTTCTTCGCCAGCACCTTGATGTTCAGCTGGTTCGGCCACCACTGGCGGTTTCCTGCGCCGCCCGCGGCACCCTTCGGCTGGTGGATCACCGGGCAGCCGTCGGCGGCGGCTTCGGTCTGAGTCACGTCAGTCATTGCTTTCCTTCTTCGTGTGCGGTCGTGGTTGGTTCAGTCGCGGTCCAGCACGCAACGGGAGCACAGCCCCCAGTACGTCACTTCGGCCGAGGAGATGGTGAAGCCTCGGTCGTCCGAGGGCGTGAGGCACGGTGCGGAGCCGATGGCGCAGTCGACGTCCTCGACGGCGCCGCAGCCTGTGCACACCAGATGATGATGGTTGTCGTCGACCCGCAGCTCGAAGAGCATCGGGTGCCCGGCGGGTTCGATGCGGCGCACCAGACCCGCCGCGGCGAAGTCGCCGAGCGCGTTGTAGACGGACTGCATGCTGGTCGAGTCGACGTGCAGTCGCACCTTCTCGTGCACCTCGTCGGCACTGGCATGCGGGTGGTCGCGGAGCGCGTCGTACACGGCTCGACGAGAATCGGTGATCCGAAGGCCCGCGCCACGGATCGCGATGTCGGCGGCGGCGAGGGGGACGGACATGCTCCACAGTTTAGCTGTTTTGATTGATTCAAGAAAGGGGCGATCCGGCGGGCGTGTCGCCCGGCGGCGTGTCCCGGCTGTGCATTCGCTGAGAGTGCGGAATCATGTGAAAGTCCGGCAACCGCCGTGGCTTCCACAAGGTAAGGACAGAGAAAATGACTGATTCCCCGTCCCCGGCGACTCCCACGCTCGGCGCGAAACTCGCCGCAGAGGGCTTCGGAACGTTCCTCCTGGTCTTCGGCGGCGTCGGCACCGCAGTGTTCGCCTCGAACCTGTACACCGACCCCTCGCCCAACGCCGGGGTCTACCTCCCGGTGGCCCTGGCGTTCGGCCTCACGGTGCTCGTCGGCGCCTACGCCTTCGGCCCCATCTCCGGCGGTCACTTCAACCCCGCCGTCACGCTCGGCGTCGCCGCGGCCGGTCGCATCCCCTGGCGGGATGTCGTGCCGTACATCATCACGCAGATCGTCGGCGGCGCCATCGCCTCCACGTTCCTCGTGCTGATCGGCATGTTCGGCCCCGAGGGCTGGCTCGCCGGCGCGCAGGACGCCGGTTTCGCCAGCAACGGCTGGGACGAGCACTCCCCCGGCGGGTTCGGGCTTCCGGCCGCGATCATCATCGAGATCATCCTCACCGGAGTCTTCGTCCTGGTGATCCTCGGCACCACGCACCCCCAGCGCGGCACGAAGCTCGCCGGACTCGCGATCGGCCTGTCGCTGACCCTCATCCACCTGATCTCGATCCCGGTGGACAACACCTCGGTCAACCCGGCCCGCTCGATCGCCGCGGCGATCTACGGCGGCGTCGGCCCGCTCGGCCAGCTGTGGGTGTTCCTGGTGTTCCCCATCGTCGGCGCTCTGCTGGCGGGCTTCGCCTACAAGGCCCTGTTCGACGCCACGCAGAAGATCTGATCCGCACGGATCATCGAGGGGTCGGCGCATCGCGCCGGCCCCTTCTTCGTGCCGGCTGCGGTCAGCCGGCGACCAGGCGCGGGGTTCCCGCCTCGTACTCGACCAGGTCGCCGGTCTCGCCTCGGCGGACCGCACGACCACCCACCACGAGCATGTAGACCAGGAAGACGCCGAGCGCCGCGGCGCCGATGCCGAGCTTGACCGGCCAGGGCAGACCCCAGCCGGTGACGAAACCCTCCACGAGCCCCGATAGGAAGAGCGCGAAGATCAGGCCGATCGCCACCGTGGCGAGCGACCGCCCCTCGGTCGCGAGCGCCTCGGCGCGCGTACGCCGCCCTGGGGCGACCCAGGCCCAGAAGATGTGCAGCCCGGCGGCGCCGGCCACGAAGATGCACGTCATCTCCAGCATCCCGTGCGGAAGGATGTACAGCACCATCACGTCGAGCCGGCCGTGCGCGGCCATCACCGCGGCGGCGATGCCGATGCTCACCGCGTTCTGCACCATCATGTACAGCGGCCAGATGCCGGTGATCCCGAAGAGCACGCACTGCAGCGCGATCCAGGCATTGTTGGTCCACACCATCCCGGCGAACTCCGCCGCCGGATTCTCGGTGTAGTAGCCGGTGAAGTCCTCCTCGGCGTACTGCTTGAGCAGATCCGGAGGGCCGAGCGTCGCCACCAGCGCCGGATCGGATGCCGCCCACGCGGCCACAACGGCGGCGATGAGAACGAACCCGACCGCGATGACGAGCGTCGTCCACCGCACCCGGTACAGTGCTGCGGGCAACTGGGATCCGAAGAACCTGCTCACCTGCGCGAGCACGCCGTCGGATGCCCCGGTCAGGCGCAATCTGCCGGCGCCGAGCACGGTGGACAGGTAGGCGCTCTGCGGCGACTCCCCCACCGACGTCTTCAGCTCGGCGAGATCGGCCGACGCCGCGCGGTAACGCACGATCAGCTCGTCGACCCCCGCGCCGTCCAGATGACGGGTGCGGCTCAGCCGGTCGAGGGCGTCCCACTCCTGGCGGCGCGCATCGGCGAGGGCATCGGCATCCACCTGATTTACTGTACTCATGTCCCTGCCGATCGACGCGTCCGAGGAGATCCTGTCCGGCGAAGCGGTCGCCATCGACGCACAGCCGATCGGCTTCATCCTGCGTGCAGCTGGTGCGATCATCGACATGCTGATCGGCTTCGCCGTGTACCTCGCCTTCGTCTTCCTCGGCATCTGGCTCGGCGAGATCGGGGTGTTCGACGATGCGACCGCGCGCATCTACCAGGTCGCCGCGATCGTGATCAGCTTCCTGGTGCTGCCGGTCACCGTCGAGGTCGCGATGCGCGGGAGGAGCCTCGGCAAGCTGGCGGTCGGCGGCCGCATCGTGCGGGTCGACGGTGGCGCGATCGGGTTCCGCCACTCCTTCATCCGCGGCCTGCTCGGCGTCCTCGAGGTGTACATGACGCTCGGCAGCGTCGCGATCATCACCGGCGCGCTCACACCGCGGTCGCAGCGCCTCGGAGACCTGGTCGCAGGCACCTACAGTCAGCGCGTGCGCGTGCCTGCGCTGGTGACCCTCCCGCCGATGCTTCCGCAGGGGATGTCGGAATGGGCGCGCGTCGCAGACGTCGCGAAGCTGCCGGATCGGCTCGCGCGGCGCATCTCCCAGTTCCTCTCCAGCGCGGCGATGCTCAGCCCTGCGGCCCGCGTGCGCCTCGCGGACGAACTCGCGGCGGAGGCGGCGCCGTTCGTCTCGCCGATCCCGCCCGTCCCCTCGGAGACTCTGCTGGTCGCGATCACCGCCGTGCGTCGCACCCGGGAGACGCGCGCACTCGCGCTCGCCGATGACCGCGCCGAGCGACTCACCGGACGGCGCGTGCGGGTCTGACCCACCGCTGCGGGCCCGGTCAGGCGCGCAGCGCCTCGTGCCGAACGACGAGCCACCCGGCAGGCACGGAGAGCCGGTCGGAGTGCGGCCCGCACAGGTCGTGCGCATGCGGATGCCCTGCGGGCCCGAGCGGTCCGAGCGCGGCCATCTGGTCGCCGTAGTCGTACGTCAGGGTCGCGACCGCTTCGCGCGCGCAGCCCACCTTCGAGCACAGTCGTCCGTCCATCTCCCTCAGGCTACGCGTGCGCGACGCGCTACCCGGGGACGCCGCGCGGTGAGCTGGAGTCTCAGCGGCCTCGCTCCCGCACGGCACCCCGCGGATAGACTTGCCCCCATGCCCCGTCGCCGCTCATCCCGTGCCGCCGTCGCCCGCGGCGCCCGGCACGGCAGGCACGGACGCCTCGGACGCAGCGAGGTCGTCCGGCCGCCGCTGCCGCCGCTCGACGGACGCATAGACCGGTTCGACCTCACCGTCGGCACCGCGGTCGAGTTCCTGCGCGGAACCTGGCCGGAGCTGCGCGACGTGAGGTTCGAGATCGCCGCGATGCCGCTGCACGATCGTCCGGATCGTGTGCCCCGCTGGCGGATCGATCACCAGCAGCAGCGCATCTCGCTGTACCGGGTGCCGATCGAGCGGCTGCTGCCCAAGGGGCACGACGACGCCTATCACCGGCGCTATGCGATCGAGAGCGCGGTGTTCCACGCAGCCGCGGAGTACATCGGCCGGGAGCCCTGGGAACTCGGCCGGGAGGACTGACCGGACCGGGCGTCAGGGATCGACCAGGCGTCAGGGGTAGACGTCGATCGCAGGCTGACGCTGAGCGTCCGGCCACAGCGGCCAGCCCGCCATGCCCACAGACTCATCGGCCGTCGGGGGCGCGGTGGGCGGCGGCGCCGTGTCCGTACCGGTGTCGACGACGGCTCCCGTCCCCTTCTTGAGCATCGTCACCGAGGCATGCACCGGTCCGGAGGGCGACAGAACCGGTGTCGAACCGCGTCGCAGCCCGACGGACACGGACTCGCCCGCGGCCACGTCGACGGTGCGCTCGTCTCCGTCGTCGCTGATCACGACCTCGATCGGCGCGTCGCCGGGATTCGTCAGGTGCAGCTTCGGCGACGGCCCCCTCGGCACGGCGAACATCAGGGCGCTGGTGAGCTCCGGCGCCGGCGTCATCCAGGCGAAGTCCGCGCTGCGTCCATCCGCGACGGTCTGCTTGGCAGCAGCGACGACCGGCTGATCAGCCGCGATCTCGATGTCGTACGCGCCGACAGGCACGTCCCCGAGGGAGATCTCGCTCGGCACCCCCTTGAGAAGGCTCGTACGGTACTCGATGGGCTCGCCGCCGTTCTCGCGGTGCGCGGTGATGACGACGTCGCTGTCGGCACCGGGTGCCAGCATCCGCAGGATCGTGCCTTCGTCGCCGTCGCCGGCGGCCTGCGTCACCTGCACGCCGGTGATCACGAGCGCACGCTGCGCCTGGTCCATGCCGTCCTGCACGTCCGCTCCGATCGGCCGGAGCACCTGCGTGAACGAGGACTGCAGGCTGGCCCGCACCGGAGCGCCCTCCGCGGCGACCTGGATCACGGGGCTCGTCTCATCCGGAGCGATCGACGCCAGCGGCACGGCGATCTGCGTCATCGCGGGTACCGTCTGGGTGCTCGCGGAGCGCTTCGCCCCGAAGACGGTGAGCGCCACGGTGGAGGGGACGTCGGCTGCGTTCGACAGGACGACGACATCGGTCGCCCCGGTGGACGCGTCTGCTCCGACCAGCCACGTCTGCATCTGAGGCGCCCGGCACGCCGAAGCGGTGAGTCCCACCACATCGTCCGTGCTCAGCGTGAGCGACTCCGAGCCGGCGATCAGCGGAGCCCGGCGATCCTGCACCTGACCGGTGAGGCTGCGTGCACCGGAGCCGCCCGCGAGATCGGGCATGTCCAGTGCGGCGGAGGACGGATCGCCATCCGATCCGCCGATCACGGTGCGCGGCACGCCGGCGGAGATCATCAGGTCGGCCTGCGTGCTGTCGCGGCCGAGCACACGGAAGGATCCGTTGCACACCAGCACGCTGTCACCGGGCACAGGGGCGACGCTGACCTTCGCGGGCTGATGCTCCACGCCCGGCCAGGGCGCAGCGATGCCGGCGAAGACGCCGAGCACGCATCCGGCGGCGACGATCGTTCCGGTCAGGACGCGGGCGCTCGTCGCCGCCACGCGCAGGGCGCGGTTCGCGGTCATGATCGATTCTCCTCGTCTTCGGATGCGGCGGGCGGGGATGCCGCGGGTTCGTCGGGTGCCGAGGCGTCAGTTGCATCCGCTGGAGGATCCTGCTCCGCCGTGGCGGGCACGACGACGGTCGTCCCCTCACCGGCGATGCTCGCGAGCTCGCGGGCCTCCGCGTCGGCCAGGGCGAGGACATCGCGACGGCGCGAGATCACGGCAGGCTCCTCCGGTGCCCGCCCGACGATCCTGGACTGTGCGCGCGCCGCGCGCCGGGACGCCCGGGTCGGGATCGAGAGCAGCAGCGCGGCGATCACGGCGATCAGCTGGAGCAGCACCACGAGTCGAGCGGCGGCCTGCTGCGTGTCGTCCAGACCCGGCCGCGATGCCACCGTTCCCTCGACTCGCCACAGCACTCCGCGGGCGGTGTCGCCGGCCTTGACGAATCCGGTGCGCTGGCTGATCGACGTGGCCGCGGCGTTGTGCAGCGCCTCTCCCCTGTCGGAGCCCCCTGGTGCGAGGAGCACGAAGGAGATCCCCCGATCGGCGAGCGACTTCGCCGCGTCGTAGTCCCGGGCGGAGAGCAGATCGACCGCGAGCACGCTCACGCCGTCGTCACGTGGCTCGGTGGCTGTGGAGAGCAGGGTGGTCTGCGCCCCCAGGGTGCGGCCGGGACCCCAGACGACATCCGTCGCGAGGGCTCCGTCGTCGCGAGGGGTCAGCACCAGCGTGCCGACATCGTCGTTGGACTCGGCCGCGACCAGGGCGGGCAGGGTCTGTGCGGCGGCTGCGCTCAGCTCGGCACGCTCCTGGTGCTCCGCGGTGAGTGCGGGCAGCGCGCAGACCGCGAGCGCCAGACCTGCCACCACAGCCGCCACCGAGCGCAGCCAGGGCAGCGTGAGCGCCGTGTCGAGCGTGACGAGAGCCGCGCCCACGACGCCGATCCAGGCGAGACTCAGGCCCGCACCGGGCCAGATCGCCGCGCTGTCGCCATGGAAGAAGCTCACCACGATGCCGACCGCGAGGAGTGCCGTGCCGATCCCCGCCACCGTGACGACGAGCAGGATGATTCCGGCACGCCAGCGCGGCGCGACCGCGGCGATGAGCGCCAGCACGGCGAACGGAGCGAGCAGCAGCGGCACGGCCGACATCGGAGCACCGGAGACCGAGCCCCAGCCGGCGAGGTCCATCGAGGGGAAGCCCATGGCCAGTACGCCTCGTCCTGCGGCATCCGCCGTGGCCTGCGGCCCCGCCGGCCAGATCGCGCCGGGGTCCGCGAGCAGCGCGATCAGCGAGCCGTGCCGCAGCTGCGCCCAGGCCAGCGGCGCGAACAGGGCGACGGCGGGGATGATCGTCCAGATCAGTCGCGCAGCGCCGTGAATGCGCCCGCGGACGAGCACGAGGATCAGTGCGACGGCCCACAGCGCCACGACAGCGGGCGCGATCGACGGCGCGCAGGCCAGCGATGCGGCGAGCAGCAGCGACGCCGCTCCCGCCGCTCCCCAGGACCGGTGCGCGACCACCGCAGCATGCACAGCCCAGGGCAGCAGCAGGTGCAGAAGGACGGCAGCCGGACGTCCCTGGACGAGGGCCGTCAAGAAGGCGGGGGCGAGCGCCCAGGCGATGCCACCCAGGATTCTCAGACCCGAGCGATCCGTGACCCGGGTCGCCGCGAACCATCCGCCGAGGACGGCCAGCGGCAGCGCGAGGATCCAGAGCAGCACCATCGCGCGCGACGGCGAGCCCGGCCAGAGCGATCCGAGCACGGCGATCACGGCGGAGAACGGGTCGGCGGGGCCGACCGTGTGCAGTCCCATGCCCCGCAGGCCCCAGCCGGCATCCGCCCAGAGCGCCGACACGGTGTCGCGCAGCGGCAGCAGCGCGCCGCCTCCCATCCCGGGCCACGCCAGCAGGGTGGTGAAGCTCGCGACGCTCACGACCAGCGCGGCGAGCACCGCCCAGGCGCCGCCGCCGGAGAAGAAGCGCAGTTCGCTGACCGCACCGCCCTCGCTGCCGTAGCCGTCGTCCAGGCTGCGATGCAGTTCGGCGCGAGTGATGCGCAGCGGGGCGATCGCGGACCAGCCGGAGGTGCGGACGGCGGCGAGCGCCGCACGCGATCGCGCGACCGCACCGAATCGCAGCATCTCGGTGAAGGCCGCCCCCCACTCGGGCGCGACCGCAGCCGGGCGCTTGCCGATCAGGTGCGCCGCCGATCGCCACAGGGCGAGCGGCAGGAGGGTGAGCCAGTGCAGCGGCACGGCAGGCATGGGCGCATAGGTCAGTCGCCGATGCAGCTGCGCCAGGCGGGTGGCCCAGGCGCGCTGCGAGTCGCGCTGAGGAAGCGCGGCGGGTCCGTCCGCACGGACCGCCACCTGCGCGGTCGGGACGAGCACCACTCTGCCGCCGGCGAGACGTGCGCGGACGCCGAGGTCGAGCCCCTCGTCGGCGCCCGCGAGCGCGGGATCCGGGCGCAGACGCTGGACCAGCTCCGTGCGGATCAGCATTCCGCGGATGTCGGCGCTGAGGGCGTCGTCAGTGCCGTCGTGCTGGCCCTGATCGAGCTCACCCGCGGCGAGTTCGACGGACCGCCCGAGCGCGGTCATGCTCACGCCGAGGGAGACGATCTCGCGATGCTCTTCGTCTGTGAGCTTGGGCGCGGCGATGGCTGCGGACGGCGATCGCTCAAGGGCGCCCGCGAGGAGTTCGAGCGCATCGTGCTCGGGGACGGTGTCCTGCGCCAGCAGCCACACCGCGCGGCCCTCCGGGACGCGTGAGTACGCGGACTGCAGCGCATCCGCGTAGGACAGCCCCTGGCGGGTCTCGACGACCCCCTCGACGATGGACGGGAAACCGTCGCCTCGAATCGCGGCGATGCTGCCCGTCACGACGATCGTGACCGCCTCGGGAGTGAGGCTCTGCGCGCGCACCGCGTCGAGAGTGCGGATCAGCTGGGTGCGCGCGGACTCACCGGAGCGCGTGACGACAAGGGCGTGAACTCGGGCTGGCATGACGTGGACAGCCTAGGCAGACGGTGGACCGTGTGCGGTGAGCGAACCCGGCGCGCCCCGAGAAGCGGGGTCTCAGATCGGGTTTCAGCCGGCGCGGCGCTTGAGCTTGCGCCGCTCCCGCTCGGACAGTCCGCCCCAGATGCCGAAGCGCTCATCGTTGTTCAGCGCGTACTCCAGGCATTCGCCCCGGACGTCGCAGGAACTGCAGATGCGCTTGGCGTCGCGGGTGGATCCGCCCTTCTCAGGGAAGAACGCCTCCGGGTCGACCTGCGCGCAGAGCGCGTCGGCCTGCCATGCGAGTGCGTTGTCATCCTCTTCTGGTTGCCTGACCCCAGGAACGCCGAGATCGACCGGATCGACGTACCAGTTGTCGGGAACTTCCGAACGGTAACCCGTCATCTCGATCTCCCAACCCTTTGCCTTGCCCCCCTCGGGCCGTGCACTAGTAATTACACCCGTGTCATTCCGCTGGGTCAAGTCGCGGATAGTAAACCCTCAACCGGGTCTTGAAGGTTCATTGGCGGCCGACCGGCGTGTCGCGCGGGCGTGTCACGCCCGCGCGAGCGAGCTCAGTCAGCAACACCGGGCTCGGCGAGGAACGCCTCACCGACACCGCTGAGCACCAGCCGGCTCTCCTCCGCCGAAGCGAAGACCGCGGTGCCGACCGGCGCGGCGACCGGCTCGCCGTCGGCGCCGCGCACGAGGACGTCACCGCCGGTCGCAAGCACCATCGCGGGACCTCGCACGTTCAGCGCGCGTTCGGCGCCGTCGAGTTCCACCCGGCGCAGCGCGAAGTCCGGTACGGGTACCTCGTAGTCCGTGACGGCGCCCTCGTCGGGGCGCAGCACCGGCACGTCCCCCGGGGTGGTGTCCAGGATCGCCAGCAGCTCCGTCACATCGATGTGCTTGGGGGTCAGCCCTCCACGCAGCACGTTGTCGCTGGCCGCCATGATCTCCACCCCCAGCCCGGACACGTACGCGTGCAGGAGGCCCGCACGCAGGAACACCCCTTCTCCTCGCGAGAGCACCAGGACGTTCATGAGCAGCGCCACGACCACACCGGGGTCGCCGGGGTACCGGTCGGCGACCGACCGCACGACGCGCAGCTCCGTGGCGAACTCCTCCGACTCCGCCGCGGCGAGCGCCGCGATCACGTCATCGACCTCGGCCTGCGCATCGCCGGAGAGCAGCCAGGCGATGGTGTCGCGCAGCACGTCGCCGTCACCCGACAGCCTCGCGCGCAGCGCCGTGACGCCCGCGCCGTCGCCGAGCGCCTCGAGAAGGCGCAGCGAGGCATCCGCAGACCGCAGGCCGGCCAGCGCCTCGAACCGGTCGCTCAGCACGACGATCAGCTCGGGCTTGTGGTTGTCGTCGCGGTAGTTGCGCCCCGGATCGTCGGCGGGAATCCCCGCCTCGAGCGCGAATCCGGTCCGGGCCTGCTCCTTGGTCGGATGCACCTGGATCGACAGCGGAGTCGCGGCTGCGAGCAGCTTCAGCAGATACGGCAGCGTCCCGCCGGTGACGGCGTCGAGCGTGCGCCCGTCGGCGAGCTCGGCGGGGTCACCGGGATGGTCTCCGAACCAGACCTCGGCCTCCGGCGCGGCCGAGGGCGCGCGCCCCTCGAGCTCGGCCAGCAGAGTGGTGGACCCCCAGGCGTAGTCACGCGGCACGTTCGTCAGTCGCATCAGCATGATCACCAGGGTAGGGCGACCGGAGAGCGGATGCCGCGCCGCACGTTCCGCACAGGGGTTCGCAGGTCCGCGCGCTGTAGCCTGAAACGCGATGGCCCAGTTGAGCAAGCACCCCGCGACACCGGCACCGACGGCTCCCGAGCGGGAGACCACCGGGCACCTCATGCTGCGCGGCTACATCGTCCTCACGCTTTTCGCGACTCTCGCGCACACGGCGGTCTTCAACCTTCTCGGTTCCACCGGCGCCGTGGTGGCGATGGCCGTGCTCACCGCGGGCATCCTGGGCATCTGGATCCCCGCCATCGTGCATCGGCGCCCCACTCGCTTCCCCTGGCGGCGACTGCCCTGGGTCGCGCTCGGCTACGGCGGCTTCGCCCTGCTGTCGGTGATCTGGTCGGAGTGGCCGAGCGCCACCCTGGTCACCTGGGCGCTGTGGCTCGCAGTGACGATCAATGCGCTGTTCGCCGCGACGATGCTGACCTGGCAGGAGCTGGTGCGCGCGCTCTCCAGCGCGTTGAAGTGGATCCTCGGCCTCTCTCTCGCGATCGAGCTGTGGGTGGCCCTCGTACTGCGGCATCCGATCCTGCCGAACTTCGTGACCGTGCCGGACGGCAAGATCGATCCGCACATCTACTGGGTGCGCGGCAACCTCTTCAACGACGGCCGGATCCAGGGCATCGTCGGCAACGCGCACACTCTGTCGATGATGTGCCTGCTGGCGCTGATGGTCTTCGGCGTCCTGTACGCGTCGAAGGCGCGTCGTCGCGGAGCGCTCATCGCGTGGGCGATCGTCGCACTGATTCTGCTCTACAAGGCCGCGTCCGCGACGAGCGTGCTCTGCGGCGTCGCGGCCGGTGTCGTGCTGCTGATCGCCCTGCTGATGCGCGGCGCTCGGCGCCCCTCGCAGCGCACGGCCATCTACGTCGGCTCCGCGCTGGTCGTGGTCGCCGGCGTCGCCGGCGGCTTCGTGCTGCGGGAGCAGGTGCTGGCCGCGTTCGGCAAGGACTCCGACATGACCGGCCGGTTCGAGATCTGGGCCAAGGTCTGGGAGCGCGCGATCACGCATCCGGTGATCGGGAACGGCTACTCCTCCCCCTGGGTCCCCTGGGACCCGGGTTTCGCCGGTTGGATCGTCGACCACAAGCTCACCGTGTTCCACGCGCACAACATGTGGCTGGACGTGTTCTTCCAGCTCGGCATCATCGGTGTGCTGCTGATGCTCACCGCGTGGGCGGCGCTCGCCTGGCGCGCCTGGTTCTTCGCCGTGGACCGTCCCCGCTGGGACCTCGACGCCAAGCGGCCCTACTCCCCGCTCTCGCTGCTGCCCACGATGGTCGTCGCCACGCTGCTGGTCGAAGGACTCGCGGAGTCCGCACCCATCATGCTGTGGGGCTGGATGCTGCTCGTGATGTTCTCCTTCAAGATCAAGGCGGTGCCGCTCGTGGGTGTCGGGCTGGACGAGCGCTCCTCCGTCCTCGCCCGCGGTGAGCAGGCTCGGCAGGTGCCATGACCGATCTCCGGCATCCTGTGCGCCTGCTCGCCTCGGCCGAGTTCGCCAGGGCGTACACGATCGCCGTGCTCATCGCGGTGTTCGGAACCTTCGCGATCGAACGGCTCTCCTCCCGGCTGACGCTCGCCACCGTCATCGTCGTGCTGGCCCTCATCGGCGTCGCGGTCCTGTTCGCACGACGGGAGGAGCTGAGCCTGCTGCGGCTCGCCCCGACGTCCCTGCTCGGGTTCCTCGCACTGGCGCTGCTCAGCGTGGTGTGGACGACGGATCGCTCTGAGACGCTGACGAGCTGGGCGGCCCTGGCCGGTTATGCGGTCCTCGCCATCACCGTGGGGCATGTGCGCGACACGCTGCAGACGGTGCGTGCGATCGGCGACACGCTGCGCTGGATGCTCATGGTCTCGCTGGCGCTCGAAGTGCTCTCCGGCATCCTGCTGGACGTGCCGTTCGAACGGCTGGGCATCGAGGGCAACCTCGCTGCCGGCGGTCCGGTCCAGGGCATCTTCGGCACCCGCAACATGCTCGGGTTCATCGCCGTCATAGCTCTGATCACGTTCGTGATCGAGTGGCGCACCCAGTCCGTGTCCACGCCCGTCGCGGTCGGCTCGGTGGCCCTGGGCGCGTTCCTCGCCCTGGTGTCGGCATCGCCGACCGTCGTCGTGCTGGCCGCAGGCGTCGGAGTCACCACCCTCGCCCTCATGATCGTGCGGCACGCACCTGCAGAACGCCGGAACATGGTGCAGTGGGCGCTCGGCGCCGTCGTGCTGATCGGCCTGATCGCCGCGTTCGTGCGTCGCCATCAGATCATCCAGATGCTGGATGCCGGCTCGGACTTCTCCATGCGCGCCGACCTCTGGAACACGCTCCTCGACTTCGCGCTGCAGAACCCCGTCCTCGGCTACGGCTGGTTCGGCGGATGGGCGCGCGCCGAGTTCCCGTTCAACCCGATCAACGTGCTCCTGAGCCAGCAGCACCAGAGCGCCCTGAACGCGTACTTCGACGTGCTGCTGCAGTTGGGCTGGGTGGGGCTGCTGCTGTTCCTCGTGCTCGGTGGCGTCGCGATCATCCGTTCCTGGCTGGTCGCCAGCGTCCGTCGCTCCGTGGTCTACGCCTGGACTCCCCTGGTGCTGGTGACGCTGGCGATCGACTCGATGTTCGAGAGCTTCACGCTGGTCGGGGCAGGCTGGTTCATGCTCGTGCTCTGCGCTCTGCGCGCCGGCCAGACGAGGTCCTGGCGCGAGAACATCGACGCCGCGCACACCGGGACGATGCCGACGCTGCCGGTGCACTGACGGGCGGACTCCGCTCCCGGGGTTCTCAAGGTATGCCCGGTAGGATTGCACCTCGTGACCCATGTGCTGCAGAACGTCGTGTTCCCGCTTGACCGAGACCCCGACCTGCTGCCGCTCTACGCCGACCCCGAGACCTGGTCGGTGATCGACGAGGAGCCGGTGCGCGTCTCGAATCGGGCGCATCTGGGGAACATCCTCGGCCGCAACCGGGCACGCATCGTCGCCGGTCGGCGGGTGTCGCTCGGCACCTACTTCAACGCGTTCCCCGCGTCGTACTGGCAGCACTGGACCAGTGTCCGGCAGGTGCGCCTCACTGTGCGGACCTCGGGGCCGGCGACCATCCTGGTGTACCGGTCCAATGGAGCCGGCGTGCGTCAGCGCGTGGACGATCGCGAGGTGAGCGGCACGGCGACGACCTCCTTCGATCTGGCCCTCACCGAATACTCCGACGGCGGATGGCTCTGGTTCGATGTCGTCGCCGACGACAAGCACGCCGTGCTCGAGGGAGCCGAGTGGACCACCGAGCAGGAGCCGGCCCGCATGGGGAAGGCCTCTCTCGGCATCACCACGTACAACAAGCCGGATTACTGCGTCGAGACCCTTCAAGCCCTCGCGGATGCGCCGGACGCACTCGATCTCGTCGATCGCATCTTCCTGGTCGATCAGGGCACGCAGCTCGTCGCCGATCAGGACGGATTCGACGACGTCGCCGGGCGACTCGGCGAGACGCTGTCCGTGATCCGCCAGCCCAACCTCGGAGGTTCGGGCGGATTCGCACGGTCCATGCACGAGACGCTGCAGCGCCCGGAGAGCGACTTCGTGCAGCTGCTCGACGACGACGTGCGCCTGGAACCCGAGTCGCTGCGGCGCTCGATCGTCTTCGCCCGCTTCGCCACCAACCCGATGCTCGTCGGCGGCCACATGTTCGACCTGCTCGACCGCCCCAAGCTGCACGGCTGGGCCGAAGTCGTCGACGAGGACCCCTTCATGTGGCGAAATCTCTATCAGGAGAAGCTGCCTCACGACTTCGGCGTCGCGAACCTGCGCCAGTCGCCCCTGCTGCACATGCGCATGGACGCCGACTACAACGGCTGGTGGATGTGCCTCATCCCGGTCGCAGCGATCCGCGAGGTGGGTCTGTCGCTGCCCGCATTCATCAAGTGGGACGACGCGGAGTTCTGCCTGCGCGCCGGGGAGGCCGGCTTCCCCACGGTGTCCCTTCCCGGCGTCGCCCTCTGGCACGTGTCCTGGGTGAACAAGGACGACACGATCGACTGGCAGGCGTACTTCCACGCACGCAACCGCATCGTGGCCGGCCTTCTGCATTCGAACGCTCCACGGGGCGGACGTCTGCTGTCGCACAGCCGACGGGTCGATCTGAAGCATCTGATGATGATGCAGTACTACCCCACCGCGCTTCGCGCGAGGGCGCTCCGCGATGTGCTGTCGGGGCCGTCGCACATGCGCGGCAACCTCGCCACGGCCATGCCTGCAGCACGCGCGCTCGCGGCCGAGTTCCCTGAGACCGTGGTGCACCGGGATCCGTCCGTCGTCCTGCATTCCCGCAAGGGGCGCCGGGTGTACAAGCGGCGCAAGCAGCATGAGTACGACAGCCCGACCGGCATCCGGCTGCGATGGTTCACCGCGAGCACTCTCCTCAAGCACTGGCTGCATGAGCCCGACCCGGCCAACGTGTCCCAGCCCGAGGTGGAGTTCGGCAAGGACGACGCGCACTGGTGGCGGCTGCCGGCGTTCGACAGCGCCCTCGTCAGCTCGGCGGACGGCTCGGGCAAGAACGTCTACACGCGGGATCGCGCGAAGTTCCGACGGATGCTGCTGGACAGTGTGCGTCTGCACCGACAGCTGAAGCGCCGCTGGCCCCAGCTGCAGAAGGAGTATCGCGAGGCGCTTCCCGACCTCGTCTCCGACGCTGCATGGCAGCACACCTTCGAGGAGCAGTCTTGACCGCCGCCCCGTTCGATCCCGCCTCCGCGGCGATCGTCATCGTCACCTACAACCGCTCGCACCTGCTGCAGGGGCTGCTCACCAGCATCCGCGCGATGGACCCGAAGCCGGGCCGCATCGTGATCATCGACAACGCATCGTCGGATGACACCACCGAGGTCGTCGAGTCGTTCCGGGCCGACCTCGGCACCGAGATCGTGTACCGCCGCCTGGAGACCAACACGGGCGGTTCCGGCGGCTTCAGCGAGGGCATGCGCACCGCCTACGAACTCGGCTCCGAGTGGATCTGGATGATGGACGACGACGTCGAGGTGCTCCCCGACGGGCTTGCGCGAATGGGCAAGTGGTCCACCCGGTTCAAGAGCATCCAGGGTCGCCGCTACGACTACGACGGCAGCGAGTTCTACTGGCAGTACCGCATCGCGGAGCGGATGGGCATCCCGATCCCGTTCGCGCCGTCCGGCTTCGACGGCACCGGGTTCAAGGAGATGAACAGCGGATGCTTCGAGGGCATGTTCATCCACCGGTCGATCGTCAAGGAGATCGGTCTTCCCGATCCCCGCTTCTTCATCTACTGGGATGACCAGCTGTACGGCTGGCTCGCATCACGGCGGACGACGGCCGTGATCGTGGACGAGTTCGTGCTGCGCCGCACGCGCGAGATCGTGCAGTGGGATCTCGGTATCCGCCACCTGAACGCGTCCAGCAACGCCTACCGGTACTACATCATGCGCAACCGGGCGTTCATCAAGCACTACTACCGCGCGAACGGCGTCTACAACCCGGTGCTGTTCGGCGCCGGCACGACGCTGACCTTCTTCAAGGAGTTGATCCGCTTGGCATTCGTAGAGCGCACCGTTCGCGGTACGAGCAACCTGTTCCGCGGGCTGCGTGACGGAGGCCGGATCGGCCGCGATCGCAGCTGGCGGCCGATGGCGCCGCTGGAGTCCTGAGATGACTCAGCAGGAGCCGGAGTACGTCTGGTCTTTCCCCCCGGAGCAGAAGCGCCACCCCGGCCGGGTGTGGCTGATCATCGGGTTGTCCTTCGCAGCCGTGGCGGTCGCGGTCGCGCTGTTCCTGCTCTTCCTGCCTCGCTCGGCGCCGGTCGCGCAGCCGACGGACACTCCGAGCCCGACGACGTCGCCGACATCGACCGAGACTCCGACCGCGACCCCGACGCCGACGCCGACGCCCACCTCGACGACGGCTCCCACGCCGTCCGCTCCTCCTGCGACATCCCCGCCGCCCGCCGATCCCAGCCTCGCGGTGTTCCGCGACAAGGTGCGACCGGTGCTGACCGACGCCGACACCGGTCTGCGCATGCTCGGTTCGATGAACGGACAGGATGCGGTGCAGGTCGTCGACCAGTTGCGGCAGGACGCTGAGCGCCTCTCGGACATGGTCGCGCCCTCGTCGATCGCGAGCGCCTGGAGGACACGCACCGACGCCTACCTGGGTGCGCTGTCACAGCTCCAGAAGGCTTACGCCGACGGAGCCTCGACGGACGCGCCGATGAAGTCGGCGCTGTCCGCCGAGAAGTCGCTCAAGCAGCTCGTCGGCCTGTGATCTCAGGCGCTCCGCTGTTCAGCGCGCGGCGCTGTCGGCGTTGTAGCGGTCGAGCACATCGCCGATAGGGCCGTCGAGCACCAGCTCGCCCTTGTTGAGGTAGAGGCCTCGGCTGCAGAACCGGCGCAGGTCCCGCTCATTGTGGCTGACGAAGAACAGCGTGCGTCCGTCGGCGAGAAGCTCGTCGATGCGGGCGTAGCACTTGTCCCGGAACGCCTTGTCGCCGACGGCGAGCACCTCGTCGACGAGCATGATGGGCTCCTCGAGCTGTGACACGACCGAGAACGCCAGCCGCACCTTCATTCCGTTCGAGAGGTGCTTGTAGGGCGTGTCCTGGAAGTCCTCGAGCTCGGCAAAGCCGATCATGTCGTCGTAGCGGCGAGCGATCTCATCCTTGGGCATGCCGTGCAGACCCGCGGTCATCCGGACGTTCTCGCGGACGGTCAGATCCCCGACGAAGCCGCCGGTGAGCTCGATGAGGGGCGCGACCCCGCCGTTCACTTCAACCGTGCCCTCGTCCGGGAGGAGCACGCCGGCGACGAGCCGCAGCAGAGTCGATTTGCCCTGGCCGTTGCGCCCCACCACGCCGATCGCCTCACCGGGGGCGACCGTGAAGGACACGTCTCGAAGCGCCCAGAACTCGCCGGGCCGTGAACGACGGCTGGCTCCGGCGAACAGGTCTTTCAGCGTGCGATTGCCGCGGCGGTTGCGCCGGAACCGCACCCCGAGCCCACGGACCTCGATGGCAGCGGTCATCACAGCTCCTTCAGGACAGGACGCTCGAGTGTCCGGAAGGTCCAGACACCCAGCACGAAGATCACCGCGGTCATGATCAGGCCGATGACGATCGCCTTCGGATCCCATTGATCGGGGAAGAAGGCCATCCGGTACAACGAGAAGATTCCCGCGAGGGGGTTGAACGCGCCGATCGTCTCGAACACGCCGGGCAGGTCGCGGACGCTGTAGATGATCGGCGTCGCATAGAAGAGAGCGCGCAGGATGAGCGCCGTCGTCCGCTCGAGATCGGTGTACAGGGCGCACAACGGTGCGACCAGCAGACCGAGTCCGATCAGGAGAACGGTCTGCCAGACGATCGCGACCGGGAA
Organism: Microbacterium sp. NPDC057659; assembly: GCF_042799915.1. NCBI lineage: Bacteria > Bacillati > Actinomycetota > Actinomycetes > Micrococcales > Microbacteriaceae > Microbacterium > Microbacterium sp. NPDC057659. The sequence goes on from NZ_JBHVHU010000001.1 coordinate 1,043,038, forward strand.
CCAGAGGATGCCCCACCCGACATGCGCGAGATTGTCGGGGTCGGTCTCGAACAGCATGTTCGCCGCGACGAAGATCACGAGCACGGGAAGCGAGAACAGGAACTCGATCCCCTTGCTGAGCACGATCCGATTGACCCAGATCGACCGCGGGATCGCCGTGGAGCGCACCAGCCGTGAATCCTTCTTGAACGCGCGGGTGAAGTCGCCGACAGAGCTGTTGAACCACACCCATGGCAGCAGGGCGGAGATGAGGAAGATGATGTAGGGCATCTCACCGGCGCTGCGGTGGAACACCTTGGTGAAGACGAACCAGTAGATCGCACTCATCACCAGCGGGTCGAGCACCGACCAGAGATATCCCAGCGCGCTGGTCGAGTAGCGCACCTTCAGGTCTCGCGCCGACAGCAACCAGAGCGAATGGAAGTAGCGCCGGGGCGTTCCCGGCGCCCCCACCGTCGTCGTCATCTCAGCCGTGCAGCTCGGTCAGGTCGTTGCGCCACATCGAGAGCGCCGAACCGATGGCCATGTGCATGTCGAGGTACTGATAGGTGCCGAGGCGTCCACCGAAGTGCACGTCCTTCTCCCCCTTGGCGAGCTCGCGATACGCCAGCAGTCCGCTGCGATCGGCAGGAGTGTTCACCGGGTAGTAGGGCTCGTCGTCACGCTCCGCGAAGCGGGAGAACTCGCGCATGATGACGGTCCGGTCCTGCTCGAAGAGCTCCTTGCGCTCCGGGTGGAAGTGCTTGAACTCGTGGATGCGGGTGTATGCCACGTCCAGGTCCGGATAGTTCATCACGGGCGTGCCCTGGAAGTCGGAGGTGCCCAGCACCTCCTGCTCGAAGTCCAGCGTGCGCCAGGAGAGCGCGCCCTCGGAGTAGCCGAAGTACCGGTCCACGGGACCGGTGTACACGACCGGCACCTGCCCGACGACGGCCTTCTTGTTCAGCGGCTGCGACTCGTCGAAGAAGTCGACGCCCAGCTTCACCTCGATGTTCGGGTGATCGGCCATCCGCTCGATCCAGGCCGTGTAGCCCTCGGTCGGCAGGCCCTCCCAGGTGTCGTTGAAGTAGCGGTTGTCGTAGGTGTATCGGACCGGCAGCCTGCTGACGATGTCGCCGGAGAGCTTGTGCGGGTCGGTCTGCCACTGCTTCGCGGTGTAGTCGCGGAAGAACGCCTCGAACAGCGGGCGCCCCACCAGGGCGATGCCCTTCTCCTCGAAGTTGGCCGCCGTCTTGACATCGAACTCGCCGGCCTGCTCCTTGACCAGCGCCCGCGCCTGGTCCGGCGTGTAGGCGGACTGGAAGAACTGGTTGATCGTGCCGAGGTTCACCGGCATCGGGAACACGGTGCCCTTGTGCGTCGTGTAGACGCGGTGGACGTAGTTCGTGAACGTGGTGAACCGGTTGACGTACTCCCAGACCGTCGGGTTCGACGTGTGGAACAGGTGCGCACCGTAGCGGTGCACCTCGATCCCCGTCTCGGGCTCCGCTTCGCTGTATGCGTTGCCGCCGATGTGCGGGCGGCGGTCGATGACGGTCACCTTGCGGCCGGCGTCAGCGGCGCGCTCAGCGATGGTGAGGCCGAAGAAACCCGACCCTACGACGAGGAGATCCATGAAGACAATCGTATCGGCGTCGACGACCAAGGCTGTGCGACCACTGTGCCAGCCCTCCGTCCACCGATATGGTTCGGGAGGGGACACGTCCCTTTTACGCTGCCCGTCTCCCGAAGGGACGTCTCTGTGAACCTCCGCCGCCTGTTCGTCGCAGCGCTGGCCTCCGCCGCGCTCATCGGTCCACTCGCCATCGCCCCCTCATCTGTCGCGGCCGCCACAGGCACCGCGCCGGAAGTCGCGTCGTTTCCGACGGGAATCACCCGGTTGGCCGGGGCGAGCAGGTACGACACCGCCGTATCGGTGTCACAACGCTACGCCCCGGGCGTCGACGCGGTGTTCGTCGCGACCGGGCAGAACTTCCCTGACGCGCTCTCCGCAGCGGCCGCGGCTGCTCAGCTGGGGGGTCCGCTGCTCCTCACACCTTCCGCATCGCTCCCTGCGAAGGTGCGGCAGGAGATCGTGCGTCTGAAGCCACGGACGATCTACGTCGTGGGCGGCACGGGGGCAGTGGCTCCCGCCGTCGCCACAAGTCTGCAGACCATCGCCCCGACGACGCGGCTCGGAGGCGCGACCCGCTACGAGACCGGGAACAACGTCGTCGCTCGAGCCTTCGCGTCCGCAACTCACGCCTTCATCGCCACCGGCAGCACATTCCCCGACGCGCTGGCAGCGACCGGCGCAGCAGGTTCGCTGTCCGCACCGGTGATTCTCGTCGACGGCTCACGACCCGCACTTCCTCCCTCGACCATCACGCTGCTCGACAGACTCGGTGTCTCCTCGGTCACCGTGGTGGGAGGCTCCGGCGCCGTTTCGGACGGGATTCTGACCCACCTTCAGACCCGCTACCAGACGCAGCGCATAGGTGGGTCCGGACGGTACGAGACAGCCGCCAAGGTGAACGACGTGTTCTTCCCGACGGGATCAGCGCCGGCGGTGTTCCTGGCGACCGGCCTGAACTTCCCCGATGCCCTCGCGGGTGCCGCTCTCGCCGGGCGGTTGACGAGTCCGGTCTACATCACTACCGCAGCATGCGTGCCCGAAGTAGCGCGCACGTCTCGGCAGCGCATCGGCGCGGCCAGCACGGTCGTCCTCGGCGGCGCCGCGGTTGTCAGCGACAACGCCGCCAGGAACATCGGCTGCCTCACGCCCGGAGCACCACGAGTCCTGGGAACGGCCAAGGTCACGTACCGACTGACTGCTCAGGTCGGAACGTGGACTGCGGGCACATCGTTCAGGTACCAATGGCTCGCCAACGGCACGGCAATCAGCGGTGCGACCTCGTCCACGCTCCTGCTCTCCACGGGAATGGCGGGTAAGCAGATCTCTGTACGGGTCACCGGTTCCAAGGCCGGCTATCTGACCGCATCCGCGACCTCCGGCAAAACCGCCAAGGTCGTCTATCCGGGACGGACCGTGCCGATCGACAGCTGGAACTGCCCTTCGTGGGCGCCGATCAAGGGCAACGCGAGCTCGATGATCTACCACGTCCCCGGCGGCGCCTACTACGCGAGGACGAATCCCGAGGAGTGCTTCCGGACTGAAACCGATGCGAGGAACGCGGGCTATCGCAAGTCGAAACTGTGACTCAGCCGTTGCAGGGCGTATGTTCAGCGGATCTTCAGGTTCGGGATAAGATCGCTCATCGGCTATGACGGCGGTACCGTTCCTGGGACGCACGGACGCCGCCTCCCGGAAGGTTCTCATTCCATGTCTTCTCAGTCCCGCCGACGTGCGGCCGCTGCGTTCGCCGCCGCGGTCACCTTGTCACTCTGTGTCCCTGTCGCTGCGCATGCAGCGACAGCACCGGCCTGGCCCTCGTCATCTTCGGACGGCCGTGATGAGCAGACGAGCCCTGCTGCACGTCTCTCCGGCCTGAAGATCGAAGCGGCGGCGGGCGCAGCCGCGCGTACCACTCAGGAGCGCGTCGTACCCCATTCGGCGACGACGGCTGCGGCTGCGGTGCCCGGGCAGGTGGCGAAGCCCACAGCGAAGCTGGACAGCGGGACATCCGTCGTGCTGACGTGGGTGGCGCCGGCGGATGGCGGTTCTCCCATCACCGGCTATGTCCTGACGTTCACCACCGATCTCGGTGTCTACACGCTCGAGTGGAACGACCCCTCCACATCGGCACGCGTCTACAACCTGGATCCGGACACGACGTATCAGGTGAGCGTCGCAGCCGTGAATGCGATCGGCACCGGCGCATCATCCGAGGCTGTCGTGTTCGCGACGCCGTTCGTCTACATCGAGCGGCAGTTCGGCGCGGATCGCTACGAGACCGCCGCTCGCGTTTCGGAACGCGCGTTCCCCTACTCGGGAATCGACGGAGCATTCGTGGTCAACGGTCAGAACTTCCCCGACGCTCTCGCCGCTGCGGCAGCGGCCGGCACCGGCGACGGACCGGTCCTGCTGACGAAGGCCACCACCCTGGCACAGCCCACGGCCGATGAGCTGCAGGCGCTTCAGCCGGGCGTCGTGGTGATCGCCGGGGGCAAGGCAGTCGTCAGCGATGCCGTCGCGAACAAGGCCGGGACGTATGCCACTCAGAACTCGCTGCGTCTGGCCGGCGCGACCAGGTTCGGCACGGCGGCCGAGGTCTCGCGCTTCTGGGACACGGCGGACACCGTCTATCTCGCCAACGGGCAGAACTTCCCCGACGCGCTGGCGGGTGCCGCCGCAGCCGGGTACAAGGACTCGCCGGTGCTGCTCACGAAGGCAACCACGCTGCCGAGCGAGACCGCAGCCGCTCTCAAGCGTCTGAAGCCCAAGAAGATCGTCGTGCTGGGCGGCACCGGAGTCGTCAGCACCACTGTGGCCAACAAGGCGAAGGCCGCAACCGGTGTGACGACGTCGTTGACGCGCCAGGCGGGGGCGGATCGCTACACCACGGCCGTGGCGATCTCGAAGGCGGCCTTCCCGACCGCGGGCGTGCCCGTCGTCTACGTCACCAACGGGAAGAACTTCCCCGATGCACTCGCCGGTGCCGCGGCCGCCGCGCATCTCGGCGGACCGGTGCTCCTCACCGATCCGGCTGTCGCTCCGGCATCCGTGATCAACGAGATCAAGCGACTCAAGCCGCAGCGCATCGTGGTTCTCGGCGGACCGACCGTGGTGAGCAACAAGGTGGTCAGCCAGCTGAACGCAACTCGCTGACCGGGAAGAAGGACGGGGTGGCGCCTGCTGGCGCCACCCCGTCCTTCTTCCGACCTCGGATGCTCAGCTGGCGGCGCCGACCACGATGCGCGGCGTCCCGGCCCAGAGCGCGGCGTCGGTCGCGTTGCGGCCGTCCACGAGCAGCTTGATCCCGGGGATCTGCGCCGGAGCGATGGTCTTGTAGACGGCGTGGTCGGTCTGCAGGATCGCCAGTTCCGCCGCATCCCCGACCGCGAACGGCTCGAACCCGAGACCGCGCAGCTCGTCATCGGTGTACAGCGGGTCGTGCACGAACACCTCGGCGCCGCGCTGCTTCAGCGCGGCCACGGTCGGGAACACCCCGGAGAACGCCGTCTCCTTCACTCCCCCGCGGTACGCGGCGCCCAGGACCACCGCACGGCGCCCGCTCAGGTCGCCGAGCACACCGGCGGCCTGCGCGACGAGGCGCTCCGGCATCGACGCGTTGAAGTTGCGGGCGACGCGCACGATGTCGGCATCCGGGTCGGTCGACAGGTAGAGCCGCGGGTACACCGGGATGCAGTGCCCGCCGACGGCGATGCCCGGACGGTGGATGTGGCTGTAGGGCTGCGAGTTGCACGCCTCGATCACCTTGTACACGTCGATGCCGTGATTCGCGGCGAAGACGCCGAACTGGTTCGCCAGTCCGATGTTCACGTCGCGGTAGGTGGTCTCCGCCAGCTTCGCCATCTCGGATGCCTCGGTCGAGCCGAGGTCCCACACGCCGTTGGGCCTGGGCAGGTCGGTGCGCTCGTCGAACTGCAGCACCGCCTCGTAGAACTCGCGCGCACGACGCGTGCCCTCGTCGGAGAGCGCACCGATGAGCTTGGGGTACTTCCGCAGGTCGGCGAAGACGCGACCGGTGAGCACACGCTCCGGCGAGTAGACGACGTGGAAGTCGACGCCCTCGGTGAGGCCGGAGCCCTCCTCCAGCATCGGCTTCCAGCGGGAGCGCGTGGTGCCCACCGGCAGGGTCGTCTCGTAGGAGACCAGGGTGCCGGGGGTCAGGTGCTCCGCGAGGGACTTCGTCGCGGCATCCATGTACTTGAAGTCCGGCTCCCACGTCTCGTCGTCGACGAAGACCGGGGCGACGAGCACCACCGCATCGGCGCCAGGAATGGCCTCGGCGTAGTCGGTGGTCGCACGCAGACGGCCGGCGGGGATCAGCTCCTCGAGCCGCTCCTGGAGTTCGGCCTCGCCGGGGAACGGCTCCTTCGCGGCGTTGATCGAGTCGACCGCCCTCTGGTTGACGTCGACGCCGATCACATCGTGACCGGAGGAGGCGAACTGGACGGCAAGGGGAAGCCCGATCTTTCCGAGGGCCACGACGGCGATACGCATGGGATCTAGTCTACGGGCCCCCTCACGAAGCACGACCTCGTGGGCTAGGTTGACAGTGCAGGTCGGGTACCCGCGTGTTGCTCCTGCATCGATGATCTCAAGGACCAGCCCATGAAACTGCGCACTCTCGTGCGGACCGGCATCGCCGCTGTTGCGGTCGCTGCGCTCGTGCTCACCGTTCCCGCGCAGGCCTCCGTCGCTGCGCTCACGACGTCGACGTCTGGGGCGGATGCCGCGGTCACCGCGGCTGCCCCTGTGTCGGGACGGTTGTACGGTGCATTCCGATATGACACCGCCCTCGCTGTGTCCCGCACCTTCGTCGCCGAACAGAAGGCTGTGTTCATCGCCACGGGTGAGAACTTCCCCGATGCGCTGTCCGCTTCCACAGCTGCCGCGAAGGTCGGCGGACCGGTCCTGCTGACGAAGGCGACGGCGCTCTGGCCCGGTGTTCTCAACGAGGTCAAGCGGCTGTCCCCCGAGCGCATCTACGTGCTGGGCGGCCCCACCGTCATCTCGACGAAGGTGGCCGACGCGCTCAAGGCCGTCGCACCGATCGAGCGGATCTACGGCACCGATCGTTACGAGACCTCCCGCAAGATCGTGAAGAAGTTCGTGCCACTCGCCGAGCAGATGATCCTCGCCACCGGACGCGGCTATGCCGACGCGCTGGTCGCCGGAGCGGCTGCAGGTCGACAGGGCATCCCGGTCATGCTCGTCGACGGCGCCAAGGCCACTCTCGACACCGCGACCCGCAGCATCATCACCGCTTCGAGGGCGAAGAAGCTCGCACTGGCAGGCGGATACGGGGCGATCAGCATCCCGATCGAGCAGTCCATGCGCACCGCCGGCTATACGATCGACCGCCTCGGCGGCGCAACGCGCTACGACACCGCCGCCGCGCTCACTGCGGCTTTCGGTCCGAAGGCGCCGATGAAGGCGTACGTCGCGACCGGTGAGGACTTCCCCGATGCGCTTGCGGCCGGTGCACTCGTGGCACAATCCGATGCGGTGCTCACACTGGCGCGGCAGAACTGCATGCCTCGCGCAGAGCGCCTCGCGCTCGCGGCTCTGCCCGACATCCCCCGTATCGCAATCGGAGGCACGGCGGTCGTCAGCAACGCCGCCGTCGCCGGTGCGAGTTGCGGGGACGACCCTGCCGCACCGGCCACCTGGAACACCGGCGGCTTCACGTTCCGCGCCGATGTCGACGCCCCCTATTACGACCGCCGCACGGTCGATGTCCACGACCCCGCCATCGTGCTGGATTCCACCGGCCTTCGGGTGCTGAACATGGGTCCGAACGGCTCGAGGGTCGACCATCCGGTCGCCTACGCGCAGTACGGGATGTCGGCGCTGGCCGAGTACCAGGAGACGGGCGACACGGTGTGGCTCGATCGCGCCACCCGCCACGCGGAACGACTGATCCAGATTCGCACCGAGCGTGATGGCGCGTGGTTCTACCCCTACCTGTTCGACTGGGCGATGGCCAGCTGGTACCGGCAGCCCTGGTGGTCGGGGATGGCCCAGGGCGAGGCGCTGTCACTGTTCGTGCGCATGTACGAGCAGACCGGCGATGAGACGTGGCGGACTGCCGCGGATCACACGTGGAAGAGCTTGACGCTCCCCCAGTCCGCCGCTGAGCCGTGGGCTCGCCTGATCGTGGGCAAGACGCTGTGGATCGAGGAGTACGCCGGACGCGGCAGCACTCAGCCGATGCGCGTGCTCAACGGGCACATCTTCGCGCTGTTCGGCGTCTACGACTACTGGAGACTCACCCAGGATCCTGATGCTCTGCGATACCTCGACGGCGCGACCGCCTCAGTGCTCGAGGTCATGCCCAAGATCCGCGTGCCCGGTGGTATCTCCTACTACTGCTGGCAGGTCGGATGCGCGACGCCACGTTGGCAGAACAAGACCTACCATCCGATCCACAGTTGGCAGCTCGACACTCTCGCACGCCTGACCGGGGACCCGCGGTTCTCGACGTGGGCGGCCACGCTCCGCAAGGACTGGGCTCCGCTGAAGACCCGTTCCTTCGACGCTCAGGACGCTTCCGGCATCCTCCTGCCGAATGATGAAGACGCGATGGCCGGAACCGGTGTGAGCTCGACCGATCAGTAGCGATCGGTGGCCGCGATGGCACCCGCTAGAGCCTGAAATCCCGCGGGAGGGTCTCGGGCAGTCGGAGCGAATCCGTGTCGACGCGGAGGAATGATCCGTCGTCCGCCTGCTCGTAGTCCCCCGCGGACACACCGGTGATGACGAACTGCCCGGTCGGTTCGCCCTTCTCGAGTTCGTAGTCGTCGAGGAAGAACAGATGAGTCGTGCCCGGCTGCAGCGCCACGGAGTCCTCACCGGCGCCGAGATCGAGGACGATCACCTGCTCGCGAGCTTGGCCCTTCAGCGTCCGTTCGACGTGCACGACGCGCTCCACCACGTTCGCCAGAGCGCCGTGGTTCGCCATCGTGTACTCGTCGCTCACGGTGGCGACCACGACGAGAGAACTGTCCTGCGTGAGTTGCGAGATCTTGTCGTAGCTCTTGACCCGGCTCGTCTGTGCCTCCGGCGCAGAAGGCGCAGCCACGCGCTCAGCCACCGCGGAAGCCTGATCGGGGTGCGTCGGCGCAGCGCCGCAGCCCGCCGTGACGATCAGGAGCAGACACACTCCCCCTGCGACCATGAAGTGCTGGGTGTTCATCGTCGTCGCCCTTCGCCCGCGCGGGTCGACACGCGCGATGCGCAGATCATACTATGCGCACGCGCTTCGCCGCTCAGGACTCCGACGATGCCGCCTCGCGCAGCAGCACGTCGACGACGCGCTCCGCGGCGTGCCCGTCACCGTACGGGGCGGCGTCCGTGTCATCCGGGTGAGGCCGGGTCACGCCCGCCCCGATCTCCTCAGCGGTGTTCGCCAGCACGTTCCAGCCCAGCTCGACCGTCTCGACCCATTCGGTCTCGGTGCGCACGGTGGTGCACGGCACGCGCAGCAGGAAGGCCTCCTTCTGCAGGCCGCCGGAGTCGGTGACGACGCCGGCGCTGGACAGCGCTGCGGCGATCAGGTCGGGGTACGCCAGGGGCGCATGGGCGATGAGCGTGCCCTGGGTGAGCTCGATGCCGTGAGCCGCGGCCTTCGCGACGACACGCGGGTGCGCGAGGAGCACGACCGGCCGGTCGAGACCACCGAGCGCAGCGGCGATCTCGGCGAGCCGCGCCGGGTCGTCCGTGTTCTCCGCACGGTGGATCGTGGCCAGGTAGTAGCCACCGGCCTCGAGGCCGAGCTCTTCGAGCAGCACGGACGAAGCGGAGCCGACCTGATCACGCACCTCGTACAACACGTCGGTCATGACGTCGCCCACCAGGACGGTGCGCTCGGCGAGCCCCTCGCTCGCGAGATGCTCGACGGCCACCTGGGTCGGGGCGAGCAGCAGATCGGCGGCGTGATCGGTCATCACGCGGTTGTGCTCCTCCGGCATCCGCCGGTTGAAGCTGCGCAGTCCCGCCTCGAGATGCGCGACCGGGATGTGCATCTTCACTGCGCTGAGCGCAGCCGCGACAGTCGAGTTCGTGTCGCCGTACACAAGCACCCAGTCCGGACGGTGCTCGTCGAAGACGCCGTCGAGAGCGGCGAGCATCGCCCCGGTCTGCACCCCGTGCGAGCCGCTGCCGACGCCCAGGTGCACGTCGGGCGCGCCGATGCCGAGGTCTTCGAAGAAGACATCCGAGAGCATCGGATCGTAATGCTGACCGGTGTGAACGATCACGTGCTCCACACCGGCGGCGAGTGCGGCCTTGTGGATGGGGGCGAGCTTGACGAACTGCGGGCGCGCGCCCACGACGCTGACGATCTTCACGAGACACCAGTCTAGGGCCCGTGTCCGAGGCACCAAGCGGGTCGCCGGTAACATCGAGGAGTGATGAGCATGGACGGATCAGGAACAGACGCGGAGCGGAAGCCGCATCTGCTGTATGTCGCATGGGGATTCCCGCCGTGCCGAGGCAGTGGCGTGTATCGAGCGTGGGCGACGGCCAACGCGTTCGCCGCCGCCGGGTGGGACGTGACCGTGCTGACGGTTCCGCGGGAGACCTTCACCATGTCGACCGGCGTGGACGAGTCGCTGGAACGCACCGTCGACCCGTCCATCGAGATCGTTCGCGTCCCGTTCCACGCCGCCGCGTTCGAGAACGATCTGCGCAACTGGTCGCGGACGCGGGCGACGATCCCCGAGATCTGGAACGTCATCAACGCCCGGAAGAACTGGCGCTCCTTCCCCGAGCACACCTATGGCGGCTGGCGCTCCGAGCTCGAGTCGGCCGCGCTGGCCGTGCACGCCCGGCATCCTGTCGACATCGTCCTCGGGTCAGCGAACCCGCACGTCGACTTCACACCGGGCTGGGCCCTGTACACGAAGTTCGGCGTTCCCTACGTGATGGACTACCGGGATGCCTGGCAGCTCGACGTCTTCACGGGAGCACGCCTGTCCGCCCCGAACGGCGCAGTCGCCAAGTGGGAGCGTCAGCTGATCACGCACGCCCACGCCGTCTGGTTCGTGAACGACCCGATTCTGCAGTGGCATGCGGATCTCTACCCCGACGACGCGGACAAGTTCCACGTCGTGGCCAACGGTTACGACGCGGCTCCGGAGGAGTCAGTGGTGAAGGATGATGACGAGGGCCTGGTCTTCGGGTACATCGGCACCATCTCCGCGTCAGTCCCCATCGAGAGTCTGGTCGAGGGGTGGAAGCGCGCAAGGGAGCGGTCACCCCTGCTCGCGAAGGCCCGCATGGAGCTGTGGGGACATCTGAACCACGTCGGGCCTCCGAACGAGGCCGTCGCTCGGCAGTTGTCCGTGTTCGCCAATCACGCGATCGCGTATCGCGGCCCCGTGCCGAAGCGCGAGATCGATCGTGTCTACGCGAACTTCGATGCACTTCTCCTCGTCCTCGGGACAGGACGTTACGTGACCAGCGGCAAGGTGTACGAGTACGCCGCAACAGGGCTGCCCATCGTCTCCGTGCACGACCCGATCAATGCCGCCACCGAGGTGCTGCGTGATGCGCCTGCGTGGTATCCGGTCAAGGATCTGACCCCTGATTCCATCGCGTCCGCGCTGATCGACGCCGCCGAGGCTGCGCAGAGCCAGACCGGTGAGGACCGCCTGGCCGGTCGCGCCTGGGCCGAGCAGTTCCAGCGCGCGCGCCAGCTCGATCCGCAGATCGCGGCGCTTCGCAGCACTGTCGAAGGAGCGAAGCAGCAGTGAACATCCTCCTGATCGCCCCCTCCGGATCCGTCGCATCCGCCCTCGAGCAGCTGTCGCTGGATTCGGCCGAGCATGAGGTGACCGTGCTCTCGCGAGAGGACACCGACTCCGACATCCGCACCATCCGAGTGACCCCCGGTGCTCGCGGCGTCAGCGTGCGCGCGGACCGGATGCTCGGCGGCTCCGCAGCGGGCCGAAATCTCTTCCGCCTCAGCCCCCTCGACCACGGACGCCGATTCGCAGCTGCCGCGCGCCGAGATCGCGACTGGCAGGAGGCCGCGAGCACCGCTCAGCTGATCGTCGTCCTGGAACGCGACGGACTCCTCACCGGCTGGCAGACGATGCGTCGTCTCGCCCCGGCATCCGTACGGGCAGTCAACGGGATCGCGCCCGCCCGAGCCGTGCTCGACGGCGTGGGCTGAGCCGGACGACGCACGAAGTCTCGGATGACCATCTCGATGAAGAGCACCTCGCCGCAGCCGTCGATCGCACGGCTGGACTCCCTGACCGGTCTGCGCTGGTGGGCCGCGTTCGCCGTATTCTTCTTCCACCTGCGGAATCTGATGCCCATGCCGGGGATACTGGGGCCGATCGCCCAGTACGGCTATCTCGGCGTGACCTTCTTCTTCGTGCTCTCAGGATTCGTGCTCACCTGGTCGTGGCGACCGTCGGTGGGCATCGGCACCTTCTACTGGCGTAGGATCGCGCGTATCTTCCCGTTGCATCTCACGGCGCTGGCCCTTGCGATCCCGGTCTTCTACAGTCTCACGCCCGATCCCGCCCACCCCTGGGAGAATCCGTTCGACGGCGGCGTGCTCCTCCTCAACGTCTTCCTGCTCCAGGGCTGGTCGCGTGACCTGAATGTTCTGTTCTCCGGCAATCCTGCCGCATGGACCCTGACCGCAGAGCTGTTCTTCTACGCGCTGCATCCGTTCATCATGAAGCCGCTTCGCAGGCTCCAAGCGCGTGGCGCTCTGTGGGTCGCTCTCGGCGTTCTGCTCATCAGCGTGCTCGTCCGTGTCGCGATCATCGCCGCGCCGACCGGGTGGCTCGCCGGGCTGCCCTGGCCGGTGCTCAGGCTGAACGAGTTCGTCATCGGGATGTCACTGGCCTGGGCGATCCGCTCGGGATGGCGTCCGCGATTCCGTGCGTGGCTGCCCGTCGGCGGCATGGTGCTCTACCTCGGCACGCTCAGCCTGCTGGAGCGGATCCCTGATTCCCAGGGCGCGCACGACCTGCTCGCCTCCGGCACCAGCGAGACGATGACCGTGCTGTTCGCTCTCCTGATCTGCGCCTTCGCGGCCAACGACATCGCCGGACGCAGCCGACTGATGCGGGCGCGCCCGCTGCTGGCCCTCGGAGAGTGGTCGTACGCGTTCTATCTCGTCCACGCGACCCTGATCTACGCCGCTCGGGATCTCGTGGGGTACCAGACATTCGGCAAGAAGGGCATCGCGATCTCGCTCCTCGTGCTCGCGGCCTCGATCGCGCTCTCCTGGCTGTTGCACATCGGCATCGAGCGGCCCGCAGAACGCCGCCTGCGGGCGATGCAGAACGGCTGGGCTGCTGCCATCACCGCGCGCCGAGCAGGGCAGCGGACCGGAGCAGCTTCCTCCTGACCCAGAGCTGCGGGACGCGGGCGGCGCGGACTCGAGCCGACCTCCGCGTCAGGCCGGCTGCTGCAGTCGACGCAGGATGTTCCGCTCGACCTCGAGATCGACATCCGAGGACATCTCCTCCGCGACGGCGTCGGTCGCGGCCTTGAAGCCGGCGATCTCCTCGCGCGACAGCGCGCGGATCGCCTCCGCGAGGTCCGTCGCCGAGTATCCGGCGGTGACGACGCCGAGGCCGTTCTCGATGATGAGCCGGTCAGTCTCCGTGGACGGACCGAACACGAATCCGAGTCGCGCCTGCACGAAGTCGAAGAACTTGTTCGGCAGCATCAGGCGGTGGTTCGGGGTGTGCGGCGGAAGCAGATAGACCCCGAGATCGTACGGGTTGAGCGCCACGGGAAGGTCGTCAGGAGCCACCGCATCGTGGAGCGTCGTCCGCGGGCTGTTCGCGATGCGAGCAGTGATCTGCTTCCAGTACGCGTCTGCTTGCCGCGACGGGATGAGGAACAGGTCCAGCGTGTACCCGTCGCCGAGGAGGTCGACGGCGTCGATGATCGACTCGATGTTCCGCCCTGGCACCGCTCCCCCGCTGTGCACGAGCCGGATCGCCCCGGGAGCCAACGGTGTGGGTGCGAGCGCTGCGACGAACGGACGCGCATTCCTCACGATCTCCGGCTCGATGCCGTAGCGCTCCTCGTACATCCGGGCGATCGACGTGTTCACGGTCGTCGTCGCATCCGCACGCGGCAGGTAGCGGGCACAGAGCCAGTCCATGAACGGCGCCACGAGCAGACGCCAGGACAACACGTGCGTCCTCTCCTCCGGTGCCCACTCGTGCAGATCGCACCAGATCCGCGGAGCGCCTTCGACGCGATACGCGAGCGGGAGCGCTCGCGCTTCGTTCGCGACGACGATGTCGAAGGAGTGCCCCTGGACCAGGTCGAGCGCGGCCTTGACTGCCGGCGCCTGGAACTCCACGGCCCGGAACCGGCGCAGGGCGAGATTCATGACGCCCACCGGCGTCTGCGGAAGTGACGGAAGATCCATCGGAATCTGGAGATGTCCCTCGACGCCGTCGGGCTTCGGACCGTAACTGAGGGTGGTCACGTCACCCATCTCCTGGAGGACGTCGAGCTGACGGAGCACACGCGAGTCCGAGCTGATGTCCGAGAACGAGATGCAGAGGATGCGGGGGCGAGTCATGAGCAGTTCTCTCGGTCGTTCATCTGGTCGTGTGGTGTCGGTGCGAGAAAGTCCGTGAGCGCCTCAGCAGAGGCACGTCCGTCATGGATCTCCCGGACGTACTCGGGGCCGCGCGCCGCATACTCGATCCAGGACTCCCGGTCGGAGAGGATGACCTCGATCATGCCACCGATGTCTCGATATCGGGATTCGACGATGGGGAGCTCCCGGCCGGTGCGGAGCCGCGCTCGCTCACGCACGTCCTCGTGGACGTGTCCGATCACGAGACGCCCTGCCGCCATGGCCTCGCATGCCGCGACTCCGTAGTCGCCCAGCCGGAACTGATCGAGCACGATGTCGGCGGATCGGTAGAGGTCCGGCATCTGCGCGGACGGCATGTCCTGGACTCGTCGGTACTCGATGAGTCCCCGCCTCTCGAGTGCATCCAGCTGCACGTCGATGCTCGGATCGCCTTTGAGCGCGGAGCTGCTCGGGGCGTACGCGACGACCGGCCGGCGCCGCTGCAACGGAGGCTCGGCCGACCGCCACGTCTCCATGTCCACAACGACAGGCAGCCATCGCGAACCGGGGACGTCGAGAAGACCGGGGGTCGACACGAAGACGGGAATGCCGGCGTCGGCGAACATCTCCCGACGCTCCCGGGCGTTGCGTTCGAGCGTCTGCCGGGACGAGGGAGGGTAAGCGCCGTCCGCGCCGAACGGCGAATCGCGTTCCCATCGAGCATGCTCGCTGGGAACGCGGATGTCCGTTCCGTGCCAGAGCAGCGCGACCGACACGCCCTTCGCCCGCACTTCCTCCACCACGTCGCGTGGTGTGCGTCCGGGGCGCAACCCGTACATGAACCGACCCGACTCCAGCAGCACATGCGTGAACTGCCGCAGGATGGCCTCGCGCTGTCGCTGCTGCCACTGGTGCGCGAAGATGAAGCCGCTGTCGGGCACACGATAATCAGCCGGGAACCCGTAGTGCGTCGTGCGCGCGACGGCGCTCATCAGGTTGACGGCGCTCACGCCCGGAACAACCGCCTCCGCGGCGCGCGCCCAGCGGAACGCCTGGCCCGCGGAATTGACCGGTGCGATCAGCAGTCGGACCGGCGAATGCACGTCCCGCGGTTCGGCGACATGCATCGCTTCCGGATCCCAGCCGAGATCTCCCGGGAGGGCACGCGCGAGGATCCGGTCCGGCACGACGCCGAGCACGGATCGCGCTGCCGACACCAGGCGGGTCCTGGCGTTCATCCTGTTCATGCCGGCGCCCGGCCGAGGAACGGTGCGAGGACCTCGGCCGCAAGCGCGCCGTCGTGAACCGCAGTCACGTACTCGGGGCCCCGTCCGGCGATCTCACGGTAGTGATCCGGCCGCTCCGCCACATCGCGCAGCACGTCGCCCAGCGTGTCGGGAGTCGCTTCGACGATCGGTGCCTCAAGCCCTGTCACCATGCGGATGTGATCACGCACCTGGTCATGCAGATGGGCGATCACGAGCCGTCCCGCCGCCATCGCCTCGATCGAGGTCGTCGAATAGATGCCGATGGCGAACTGATCGAGTACCACATCGGCCGCCGCATACCGGGCGGGCATCTCGGACGCCGGCACCCGGATCACCCGCTGGTAGTCGATGATGCCGTCGGCGGCCAGCCGCTCCACGACGGGCTCGATCTGTCCCGTGCCCTTGACCGCCGCGTTCGTCGGCGCATGGAGCACCACGGGAATGCCGCCGTCGAACGCGGGCCGCGGGATGCGCCACCTGGCCGGGTCGACGACGTTGGGCAGCCAGACGGCGTCGGGCCAGTCCAGGAGCAGTTCGGGCGTCGCGACGAACGCGGGGGCCTGCAGCCGCTCGAAGAGCGCGCGATTCGCCCGCGCGCGGGCCTCCAGGGCCTTGACCCACCCGGGGTCAGCGTCCCGGAACGGCGACCACTCATCGATCTGTGCGTGCCGGCTCGGCAGTCGCAGGTCGCTGCCATGGCTGACCAGTCCCACCTGCACGCCTCTGTTCCGGAGCCACCGGGCCTCGCGGCCGGTGAAGCCTTCGAAGGCGACGCCGAACATCGCGCGCTCCGATTCGATGAGTGCGTGCGTGAATCCGCCGCCGACGGCATCGCGCTGCCGGCGTCCCCAGGATCCGGAGAGGCGGAAGACCTCCTCGCTGACTGCGTAGTCAGCGGGGAAGCCGAAATCGTGCGGCGTGCGGTACTGCATGTTCACGGCCCCGACGTCCGGCAGCCGCTCGGCGGCCCGAGCCCATTGATACCCCTGCGCCGCGAAGTTCGCCGGCGCGATGAACAGACGTACGCCGGTATCGGGTGCGGTGACAGCCTCCGGAACATCGTTCAACGCGAACCGGCGGCTCCGTGGGCGGAGAGGCATCGACAACCGGTCTGGCAGCAGGTCTGTGACCACGCGATACGCCAGTGCCGCCTTGGAGGTCAGCGCACTCATGCGAGACCTGCCAGCTTCGCCTGCGCGGCGAACTCGGGACTCGACGCCACGACTTCGGTGAAGGTGCCCTGTGCCGTCACGGTGCCGTCGTGCATGAACAGCACAAGATCGGAGTCCTTGATCGTGCTGAGGCGGTGCGCGACAGCGATCACCGTGACGTCGCCTCGAAGGTCTCGGATCGCTGCCGCGACGTCCGCCTCGGTCTTGGTGTCGAGCGCGCTCGTCGCCTCGTCGAGCACGAGTATCAGCGGCTCGTTGTAGAGCGCCCTGGCGATACCCAGACGCTGGCGCTGTCCTCCGGACAAGGTGAGACCCCGCTCGCCGACTCGGGTCAGCAGGCCGTCCGAGCGCTGCTGGATCACGTCCCAGAGCTGGGCACGCCGCGCCGCGGACTCCACGCGCTCGAGATCGACGTCGTCGCCCCAGGTCAGCGCGATGTTCTGCGCGATGGTGCCGTCGAAGAGCGTGACCTCCTGCGGCACGTACCCGACGTGCGAACGCCACGCCGCCATGACATCGACGAGGGAGTTGCCGTCGATTTCGATCGAGCCGGCTGTCGGCGTCAGCAGCCCGAGCAGAAGATCGACGAGCGTCGACTTCCCCGCTCCGGACGCTCCGGCGATACCGACCGTAGCTCCCATGGGAATGCGCAGTGCGATGTC
Source organism: Microbacterium sp. NPDC057659 (assembly GCF_042799915.1). Lineage (NCBI taxonomy): Bacteria > Bacillati > Actinomycetota > Actinomycetes > Micrococcales > Microbacteriaceae > Microbacterium > Microbacterium sp. NPDC057659. The sequence continues at coordinate 1,060,341 of NZ_JBHVHU010000001.1, forward strand.
GTGCACGGCCGGACGGTCTCCGCCGGGGAAGGTGAAGGCGACGTCCTTCAGCTCGAGCAGTCGCGGCTCTCCCGGCAGCGGCTGCTTGCCCAGGACCTCCTGATCGGCGAGGAACTTCTTCGACGCCTCGATGTCCGCGATCACGGCATCGACGTACGGCGCGGAGGTCATCGTCCGAGTGAGAACGGCCTGGAACCCGGTCAGAGACGGGACGAGGCGGAATCCGGCGATGCCGAAGAGCGCGACCGCCGACACCGTGGCATCCATGTCGCCACGGTTCGTGAGGAACGCTGCGCCGCCCACGACGATGAAGCCGCCGATGATGGCGGCGTCGAAGATGAATCGAGGAACGGCGGCGAGGAAACTCGAGTTCGCTCGAGCCTGAGCTGTGCGCACGCGCGTCTGACGCACGACCTCACTCACCTCGTCGGCCTTTCCACGAAGGGTGATCTCCTTCAGCGACGCGACCATCCCGGAGATCAGCGCCGCCACCTTGAGCGCGGAGTCCCGCGCCACCCGAGCCGCCTGGCGGGTCCTGCCACTGAGCACGAAGTACTGCAGCAGAGCGATGCCACCGAGATAGACGATGGTGATCAGCGCCGTGAGCGGCTGGGTGAAGACGATCACACCGACCACGCCTGCCGATGTCACCAGAAGGCCAGGCAGAGTCGTCACGGGCAGCAGGAAACCGGCGATCACGTTCGCGATACCGGTATCCGACATCGACACGATCTGCGCACTGTTGCGGGAGATCCGGTCAGTCCACGAAGACCGGATGTAGGCGCTGAAAAGCTCCTGTCCGACCGCGAGCTCGTAGGAGGCGAACCGACGCGTCGCGATCCACTGAAGCCACACGTTCGCCGCCGACTTCGCGATGACGACACCGGCGAGGACGAGGATCAGCGTCAGAACCTGATCCTGCGGGATCGACCCGATCACCGGAAGCTGGATGCCTCCGCCCGTCACCGTTCCCGCGAGGGCGAGCGCCAGGAGCATCAGAGCCACGACGTCGACCACCGACAGCAAGGCCGACACGACGCCGAACACGAGAAGGAAGCTGCGGGCGGAAGACGGCAGGAACGGGATCAGCCGCCGCAGGGTGTCGACGATGTTCTTCATACTCAGAGCGTGACTGCGACGCCTTCGCGGGCGGACTCCAGCGCAGCCTCGACGACGGCCAGCGTGCGCTGCCCCTGCGCCATGGTCACGACGTCGTTGCGCACGCCGAGCACCGCGTCACGGAACGCCTCGTGCTCCACGCGCAGCGGCTCGCGCTTCGCGAACGCGTAGCGGGTGACGTCGCCCTCGGAGACGCCGCGGAAGCTCGAGACCGACTCCCACTCCAGCGGGATGGTGCCGTTCGCATAGAAGGTCAGGTCGCCGGTGGAGGTGTCGGCGACGAAGGCGCCCTTCTCCCCCGTGACCACAGTGACCCGCTCCTTCATGGGCGAGAGCCAGTTCACGATGTTGTTCACGATCACGCCCGACGCGGTGCGTCCGGTGATGGTGATCATGTCCTCGTGCTCACGCCCGCTCTTGAAGGCGGTCTGCGCGAACAGTCGCTCGTAGTCGGACTGCACCACCCATGCGGTGAGGTCGACGTCGTGCGAGGCGAGGTCCTTGGCGACGCCCACGTCGGCGATGCGCGCCGGGAACGGCCCCTGCCTGCGGGTCGCGACCTGGTACACCGCGCCGAGCTCGCCGGCCTCGATCCGGCGACGCAGCTCCTGCAGAGCGGGGTTGAAGCGCTCGATGTGGCCCACGGCGCCGACCAGGCCGGCCTCCGCGAACGCGTCCACCATCCGCTGTCCGGCCTCCAGGCTGTGCGCGATCGGCTTCTCGACGAGCGTGTGCACTCCGGCGGCGGCCAGCTTGAGAGCGGCCTCCTCATGGAACCGCGTCGGCACAGCGACCACGGCGAGGTCGATGCCCTCCCCGATCAGCGCATCGATGTCGGGCAGGATGCTCAGGTCGCCGGCGACACCGTGCGGGTCACCGCCGGGGTCGGCGATCGCGACGAGATCGACGCCCTCCACCTCGCGCAGCACACGCGCGTGGTGGCGCCCCATCATGCCGACGCCGAGGAGCCCGGCGCGCAGCGCCATCAGGCGCCCGCCCCTGCGACGGTGTTCACCGCGGCGACGATCCGGTCAAGGTCGTCCTGCGACAGCGACGGGTGCACGGGGAGCGACACGACCTCACGCGCGGCGCGCTCCGTCTCGGGCAGGTCGAGCCCCGGTGCGTACGGTGCGAGCGACGGCAGCCGGTGGTTCGGGATCGGGTAGTACACGCCCGCGCCCACGTTGTGCTCCGCCTTCAGCGCCGCGACGAACCCGTCGCGGTCCTCGGGGACACGGATCGTGTACTGGTGGTAGACGTGCACGGCGCCCTCGGCGACCGGCGGAACGACGACGCCCTGCAGGTTCGCGTCCAGGAAGGCCGCGTTCTGCTGGCGGGTCTTCGTCCAGGCATCCACCTTCGTCAGCTGCACACGACCGATGGCCGCGTGGATGTCGGTCATGCGGGCGTTGAACCCGACGATCTCGTTCTCGTACTGACGCTCCATACCCTGGTTGCGCAGCAGCTTGACCTGACGGGCGATCTCGGCCGTCGCGGTCGTGACCATCCCGCCCTCGCCGCTGGTCATGTTCTTGGTCGGATACAGGCTGAACATCGCGAACTCGCCGAAAGAACCCACCGGGCGGCCGTCCAGCGATGCGCCGTGCGCCTGCGCGGCGTCCTCGTAGAGCGCGATGCCTCGGTCTGCGGCGAGCGCTTCGAGCTCACGCATCCGCGCCGGGTGCCCGTACAGGTGCACCGGCAGGACGCCCTTCGTGTTCGGAGTGATCGCCGCGGCGACCGCCTCCGGGTCCAGCGTGAAGGTCTCGGGCTCGATGTCGACGAACACCGGAGTCGCCCCGGTCAGCGCGACGGAGTTGCCGGTCGCGGCGAAGGTGAAGGACGGCACGATGACCTCGTCGCCAGGGCCGACCCCCGCGGCCAGGAGGCCGAGGTGCAGGCCGGCGGTTCCCGAGTTCACCGCGACAGCAGGGCGCCCCGGCACGAAGTGCTCGGCGAACTCCTGCTCGAAGGCAGCGACCTCCGGGCCCTGTGCGACCATGCCGCTGCGCATGACGCGGTCGACGGCCGCGCGCTCCTCGTCGCCGATGATCGGCTTCGCCGGGGAAATGAACTCGCTCACGCGGCCTCCTTGGTCAGAATTCCATTGGTTTCGGAGTATCGGTCGCCCGTGGTCGGGCAGATCCAGGTTCCGGCGTCGTCGCCGGCGATCAGCGGCACGCCGGACTCGCCGACCCAGCCGATCCGCTTCGCCGGCACACCCGCGACGAGCGCGTAGGCCGGCACGTCCTTGACGACGACCGCACCGGCGGCAACAGTCGCCCAGGCGCCGATGGTCACCGGCGCGACGCACGTGGCCCGTGCACCGATGGCGGCACCCTTCTCGATCGTCACGCCGACCGGCTCCCAGTCGTGCGCGCTCTTGATCGTGCCGTCGGCGTTGATCGCGCGCGGGTACGTGTCATTGGTCAGCACGACGGCCGGTCCGATGAACACGCCGTCGGCGAGCTTGGCCGGCTCGTAGACGAGCGCGTAGTTCTGCACCTTGCAGTTGTCGCCCATCTCGACGCCGGTGCCGATGTAGGCACCCCGGCCGACGATGCAGTTCGCGCCCATGCGGACGCCCTCGCGCACCTGAGCGAGGTGCCAGATCGACGAGCCGTCACCGATGGATGCGTCGGGAGAGACATCAGCAGAATCGACGATGCGCACGCGGGAAGGGGTATTCACTGAGGCTCCTCATGATGGCACCGCCGGATGCGGGACCCAGGTCTGGCACTGATTCTATCGTCCGGTCCGTGAAGGCCCGCTCAACGCCTGCCGATCGCGTCGTGCACCGCTTCGGCCACGCGGTCGGCGACGGCATCCAGCGACACGTTCGTCCGTGCCCAGTCCGCACGCTCGGCACGTCGGAGCTCGGTCACCCCGGCCTCACGGTCACGAAGCAGCTGCCGCATGCCCTCAGCGACGGCCTCCGCGTCGAACCGGACCGCGTACCCGAGTCCGGAATCACGCACCAGGTCGCTGCCGGCGCCGGCGCCGGCGAACAGGACGGGGGTACCCACCGCAGCGGCCGCATAGGTCTTCGTGGGTTTCGCGAAGTCGTAGCCGATGCCGGGAACGATGCTGACCAGCGCTCCGGCCGCGCCCCGGATCCACCGAGCGGATTCCGCAGGGCCGACCACGCCGCCGAACTCGACGCGTCCGGGCGCGATCCGATCCGCAAGCTCCCTGAGATCGGCCTCCACACTGCCCTGCCCGAAGAAGCGGATCTTCACGTCCGACTCTCCTGCGATGAGTGCGAGCGCCTCGATGAAGACCGAGGGGCGCTGCCATTCGGACATCGTGCCGGTGTAGACGAAGTAGTCGTCTTCGGTGTCGGGCGATGCGACGTCCGGCGAGAACACCCCGGTGTCGATGCCGTTGCCGACTGTGGCGATGCGTTCGGGATCAGCGCCGAGCGCCACCAAGCGTTCTGTGACCTCGGCGGAGACGGAGATGACTCGCGCGGCGCGTGCCAGCAGCAGCCGCTCCATCGCACGCATCAGCCAGACGACGGGCGCGGGAGCGCCCATCGAGATGACGCCATCGGTCCAGACATCCGCCGCGTAGTACACCACCGGCCGTCGTTTCAACGCCGACATCACCCACACCACGAGACCCGTGGTGGGCGGCGACTCAGCGACGGCGACGTCATACCGCCCGCGGAGCATGCGGAACGCCAGCGGCACGTCGTAGCTCGCATACTGCACGTACCCGCGGACGTTGCCGCCTCCGTCGCGCAGAACCGGTCGGCGGTCCACCCGCACGCCCTCTGGATCGGGGATCACCGGGGCGTGCGAAGGCGGGACTGTGGTCAGCACTCGCACGGCGTCTCCGCGCCGCACCAGCGCCCGTGCGAGCGCTCCGAGACGGAAGGCCCCCGCGCTGACCTCCGGCGGGAACAACCGCGAGGCGATCAGGATCCTCGGGCTCAACGGCCGCCCTCCTGGTCCGTGGATGAATCAGTCGCGTCGTCATCGTCGCGCCGCTCCTCGAGCACCCGGACGCGCTCCGAGAGGAATGCGGACTGCTCGGCGAGTGATCTGAGCTTCTCCTCGACCCTGGTGAGCTCAGCACCGTACTGCAGACTGACGAGGAAGAGCAGGCCGATGGCGACGAAGAAGACCAGATTGACGGGGACGACGACCCCCAGCAAGGATGCCGCCCAGCCGAGCGTCTGCGGGAACACCGCGATGATGAGCGCCAGTATCCCTCCGACGAACCACCAGACGGCGTGCCGCTCGCGAAGTGTGCCCCGCCGCATGAGTTCGATGATGGCGATCAGCGCGAGCACCGCCGCGACGATCCCGAACGCATAGGTGATCGGATTGAGCATCATGCCTCCGAACCGCTTCTCGGCTTGATCATCGCCAGTCCGAATGCCGCACAGGCTCGGACGAGGTACACAGCGGCTTTGATCGGATGGTGCGACGGGGCGCCGCCCTGCCTCTCACGCATCGCGACGGGCACCTGGCGCACGGTCATGCCGCTGCGAGCGGCGATGACCAGTGCTTCGATCGTGTCACCCAGGTACTCCGCCGGAAAGGTGTCGGCGAACAGCGCAACGGCGCGCGGACCTGCCGCCTTGAAGCCGCTCGTGACGTCGGTCAGGCGAGTCTTCGCGACTCTGCTCAGGACGGTGGCGAGGATGCGCATGGCCCAGCGCCGCGGTCCGCGCACGCCGTAGTCGCCGACCCCTGCGAAGCGAGCTCCGATGACGAGATCCGCGCTGTCCAGAGCGTTGATCAGCTCCGGGATCTGCGCGGGATCGTGCTGCCCGTCCGCATCGACCTGCACCACGACGTCGAAACCATGAGTCCTGGCGAAACGGAACCCGGCCCGCATAGCCCCGCCCACACCGAGGTTGAACGGCAGCGACAGCACAGTGGCGCCGGCAGCCCGCGCACGCTCTGCGGTCGCGTCGTGCGAGCCGTCATCGATCACGACGCAGGTACTCGCAGGGAGGGCACGGCGCACGGCGCGGACCACGTCCGCGACGGAGTCCTCCTCGTTCAACGCCGGAACGGCGATGAGAACAGACTGATCAACCGGACGCATCGACTCCGATCCTAGCGATCGGTCGGCAGGGCTCACTGAGCGCACGCCGTGATCCGCCACAACGACGCGTCCCCCACTCCGGCTACGCGTTCGAAACCGGGCTGCCCGTCGAAGTCGGTCATCCCGGGCATGATGTACCGTCCGGGCTCATCCTCGCCGGGACCGAAGTCGAGCACGTACGCCGGATCGCCGTAGGCGTGCAGCGCATCGCACACCGCCGGATCGGATGCCGCGTCGCGCAGGCCTCCGGCGAGGACCTGCCAGGGCCCGCTGGACGGCGGGGCCCAGGTGCGCGGATACACGTCGACCCCGCTGAAGAAGTACCCGAATCCCATGCCGGTGCTGGGGTTGCCGATCACCCGTTCACCGGGCTCGACGTACTCGTCGAGCTTCTCGAGCAGAGCCCGCTCATCGATGCTCAGGTAACTCTCGGCCGTCACGTCGTACCGGGACTCGTCGTCGAAGCCCCCGGTGCGGAAGTTCGGCATCGCCACCGGACGCAGGAGCACGACGAGCAGCATGAACACGGTCGTCGCGACCAGCCCGATGACCGCCCATCGGGCGCTGTCCGCGTCCTTCTTGAGCAGACGGGCGGCTCCGCGGACGATCGCGTCAGCGCCCAGCGCCGCCAACGGGATGACCACCACGGGCGCCAGCGCGGCGATCCGGTACGGGTCGGCGTACCAGGCGCCGAGGATGTCGATGCGGAAGATGTCGCGACCAGCCGAGGCGACGAGCACGTACAGCAGCGAGATCCCGAGCCAGGCGACGGCGAACCAGCGCAGCGGCGCACGGCGCACGGCGAGGACGAGGCCGAGGATCATGAGCGCGCTCACACCGAACGCGAACGGGATCCCCACCTGGCCGTTGAGGAGCACGTCCAGGACAGCCGCGGCCTTTCCTCGGAACGGCGGCCAGTGCGACCCGCTGGTGCCCTGCGCGAGGTACCACCAGATGACCGCGAAGACGATCCACACCGCAGCCAGCAGCGTGATCGCCCTTCCTCTTCTGATGGGCGCCCCGGTGCGGAGCAGACGGAACGTCAGCCACACCAGGCTCATCGCGGCCCAGGGAAGGAACGCCGCGGGCTGTGAGAGCAGCAGCGAACCCGCCGCGACCAGCACGAGGAGCGCACCCTGCGCGGTGTCCCGCCACGGCCCGCGGCCTCCTCGCAGCGCCGGCAGAGAGGCGACCAGCGCGACCCCTGCCGGGATGAGCGCGGTCGACAGCGCGTTCGGGAAGAGCACACCCCACTGGAACATCAGCAGCGGGAAGGTCTGCAGCGCTCCGGACAGCACCGCGGCGTACGCGGTCACGGTCGCGGAACCGGCGAGCACCTGCGTGAGCCAGGCGACCCCGAGCGGCCAGATCAGCGCACCGATCACAAGAGTGAGGATGTTCGCGGCCACGGGGATCGTCGTGCCGGTGATCATGACGACCAGCGAGACGATGCCGTGCCAGGCCGCCGGATAGAAGCTGTGCCCCCCGATCACCGCATTGACATGCAGGGATGAGGCGTCCGAGGTCTCCAGGATGTACCGCACCGCATTCAGGTGGAACACATCGTCGTTGGTCTGCGAGATCCCCGCTGGATCGTGGATGTAGCCGATCAGCCGCCACGCGGAGAAGAGGATCCCGGCTGCGAGGGCGACCGGGATCAGCCATCGGCGAGCGCTCCCGGTCCGCTCCGGCGTGCGATTCCCGAGCATCCGCCCCAGCACCGCAGCGAGGAGCACGACGACGAGGCTGCCTGCGCCCCAGCTCAGCGGCGACCAGGGAACACCGACCATGCCGAAGATCAGCGCCAGAACGGCAGTCGAGGCGACGGAGAAGACCGGGGCGAAGGCGAGGAGCGCGAGTCCGCGCAGGCCCACCGCGAGCATCGCGAGGACGCCGGGCACGAACACGACGAGCAATGACGCCAGGAGCGCCGGCGTCTGCAGGATCCAGTCGCCGATCATGCGTCCACCAGCTCGATCGCCCCCTCGACGCCGCCGTCGTAGACGACCTCGCCCTTCGAGATCACCACGCCGCGGGTGCAGAGCTGGCGCACCATGTCCATGTCGTGGCTGACGACCACCAGGGTCTTACCGGCCGCGATGAGCTCCTCGAACTTCAGCCGGCACTTCTCCCGGAACGGTGCGTCGCCGACGGAGAGGATCTCGTCGACGAGCAGGACGTCGAGCTCGACGTGGATCGCCACCGAGAACGCCAGGCGCATGAACATGCCGGAGGAGTAGTGCTTCACCTCCTGATCGATGAACTGCTCGATCTCGCTGAAGGCCACGATCTCGTCGTAGCGCGCCTCGATCTCGTGCTTCTTCATCCCCAGGATCGCCGCGTTCAGGAAGACGTTCTCACGTCCGGACAGCTCGGGGTGGAAGCCCGCGCCGACCTCGATCAGGCCTGCGACCCGCCCGCGGGTGAGCACCTGACCGTCATCGGGCTCCATGACACCCGAGACCAGCTTGAGCAGGGTGGACTTGCCGGAGCCGTTCATGCCGAGGATCGCCACGGACTCCCCCTCGCCGATGACGAGGTCGACGCCCTTCAGCGCCTCGAAGGTGCTGGTGGTCTTACGCCGGCGGATCCACGCCACCATCGTGTCCTTCAGCGAGAACGCGTGGTTGAGCGTGAACGTCTTACGGACGCGGTCGATGATGATGCTGGGCTTCGCCGTGATCTGAGTGCTCATAGGTCCTGTGCGAACCTTCCCTCGAGGCGGCGGAACACCAGCTGCCCCAGCAGCAGGGTGCCGACAGCGATCAGGAAGGTCCAGAGAGTGTTCCAGCCGAGCGCCGGCGGCAGCGGGATCATCCCGTCCAGACCGGCGGATGCCGGACGCCAGAACGCGTAGTGGAAGAGCTCGACGCCCTGGGTGATCGGATTGAGCATGTACAGCTCGACGATCCATGACGGCCAGTGCAGCGTGTCGACGGCTTCCTGCACCATCGTCCAGGCGTAGAGCACGGGTGACGCCCACGTTGCCAGCAGCAGCATGAGCTCGACGATGTTCTCCGCGTCGCGGTAGCGCACGTTGATGGCGCCGAAGAACAGCCCGAGTCCGAGGGAGAACAGCATCACGATGAGCATCCCTGCGAAGATCGCGCCGACCGCGAGCAGTGACACGTGGGTGATCCAGCCCATGAGCAGGCAGACCACCAGCAGCAGGCCGACCTGGGGCAGGAAGTGCACGAATGCGACGATGATCGCGGACACCGCGAACAACTGCCTCGGGAGGAACACCTTGCGCACCAGCGGCGCGTTGCCCACGATCGACGTGGTCGCATTCTTGAACCCCTCCGAGAAGAGGTTGATCACGACGATGCCGGAGAACAGGTAGACCGCGTAGTTCGGGACTCTGTTCATCCCGAGGAAGAGCCCGAGCACCACCCAGAACACGAGGAACTGCGCGGCGGGCCGGACGTACGACCAGGTCCAGCCCAGCACGGAGTTCCGGTAACGGGTGGTCACTCCGGTGCGCACCAGCAGGCGCAGCAGATAGCGCCAGCGCACCACATCGATCAGCCCGTGGCTCTGGCCCGGGATGTCGAATTCGGAGCGCGGGACGACGGCGAAAAGATCTCGGGTGTCGGTCACGGTCCCACTCACTCGGTGGCGACGACCGGTGCCGTCGCGGACGTCATCATCCTATTCCACGACGGCTGAGAACTCGGGCGACCGCCTCACCGGAAGCTGACACGCCCCGTCGTGCCGTCGTACGTGGCAGTGCCCTTGGTGAACGCCATCGTGCAATCGCCCCCGGGCAGTCCGCACTTCGCCGCCGCCGCGGGCCAGCCCCAGGCTCCCGCCGCGCCGCTGGACTTCACGTACGCGGTGCGCAGCGCACCGTTGCCCATGGCGAATGCACCCACCGGCGACTCCCAGAATGTGCCCTTCGAGAACTCCTGGAGCGTGCCACCGCCGTTCTGCGGGATCGCCTTCGCCGCGGTCCTCGGATACCCGATCGACGCCGGGCCCAGTCGCTGCCACTCCTTGGTCACGCCTGCGGACATCAGCACAGCGCCGGTGGCACCCGAGTATCCGACGGTGCCCTTGGTGAAGGGCATCGAGCACCCTCCGCCGACCAGTCCGCATTTCGCGGCCGCCGCCGGCCAGCCCCACGCCCCCGCCGGACCACCCGCCTTCAGGTACGCCGTACGCAGCGCGCCGTACCCCATGGCGAAGGCGCCGGCACCGGACTGCCAGAACGTGCCCTTGGTGAACTCCTGCACCGTACCGCCGCCGTTGGCGGGGTTCGCCGTCGCAACCGCCTTGGGATATCCCACGGACGCGGGGTCCAGCCTCAGCCATTCCTTCGCGACCGCCGTGGACATCAGCACGGATCCGGTCTCAGCGGAGTATCCGATCGTGCCCTTGGTGAACGCCATGACGCAGCCGCCGCCGGAGAGGCGGCAGGTCGCAGCTCCCGCCGGCCACCCCCACGCGCCCGCAGGACCGTTTGCCTTCACATACGACGTCCGCAGTGCACCATGCGCCATGGCGAAGGCGCCGGCAGGGGACTCCCAGATGGTGCCCTTGCTGAACTCCTGCACCGCGCCGCCCCCGTTGGCGGTGCTCGCCTTCGCATCGGCAAGGGGCAGCCCGAGGCTGGAGCCCAGCCCGCCCCACGTCTTGGCGACGCCGTTGCTCAGACGGACCAGGCCGGCAGTCGCCGTATAGACCCCGAGGCCGTTCACGAACGCCTGCTGCACGGCTCCGGCCGATGCCGACGAAGGAGCCTTCGGATACCCGAAGACGCTCTTCTCATTACCCGCCTTGGCGTACGCCGGCGCGATCGACTTCGGCACCAGCACCGACTGGGTGTCAGGAGAGTAGAACGTCGTGCCGTTCTGAAACTCCATCCGGCAACCGCCCGCGAGCAGGCCACAGGTCGCCACGGAAGCCGGCCAGCCCCAGGATCCGCCCTGGGCGCCCGCCTTCTCATAGTTCGTGAGGAAGGGCCCCAGCGCCATTCCGAACGCTCGGGTCGCGCCGCTCTTCAGCCAGATGGTCCCCTTGGCGAACTTCTGCACCTGTCCGCCGCCATTGGCTGTGACGGTCGTCGCCGACGTCGTGGGCTGCCCGAGCGCACCACCGGCGCCGCCGAGACGCGTCCACTCCGTGGCGATGGCGCCCGTCACGGAAGGCGTGGTGCTCGCGGGCTTCTGCGTCGACCCGAACCAGTCCGTGAAGTAGTTGTAGAAGTTCCGGTTCCCGTACGCGGAGCACGAGTCCCCTGTCCCGTACCCTGCACGAAGAGCCGCCGCGTTCGGCTGATAGGGCGTGTAGTAGTACAGCGCCGACGTCGCCTTGTTCGCGACGTAGACCGGTGACGAGCCGCAGGCGGAGTTCGGGCTGTAGCGGATGTTCCAGGTCTTGCCCGGCGCGTACCAGGTGAAGTACTTGCCCTCCATGTACAGGTTCATCTGCCGCGCTGCGCCGTAGATCTGGTGGAAGAAGCCGATGAACTTCGGGTCGCACGGTGCCGTGTCCGGACACGCCTGTCCCAGCGCCTTGTCGTAGCGCCACTGACTGGGCCACGTGTGGGTGACCAGGCCCTGCTCCTTCTGCAGCATCACGATCAGCACCTGCGGGTTGATGTTGCAGGACTGTGAGACCCGGTAGATGATGCGTGCCGCAGACTCGTTCGCTGCTCCCGTGTAGCCCTTGCAGTACGCATCGGCCGGCCTGGTCACCGAGGTGATGCGGAAGTCCTTCAGACACGTGTACCCGCTCTGACAGGTCTTGACCTTGCTGTTGAAGAACGACTGGATCTGCGCCTCGGTCATGCTGCCCTTGGCCGTGAACACCGCGTCGCTGATGATGTTCCCCGCCGAGAATCCGACCAGTGAGGCCTTCACGGGGCCGCCTGCCGGCGCCGCGGATGCCGCCGTCGCAGGCATCAGCACACTCAGGGAAAGTGCTGCCGCAGCGACGACTGCGGTGAGGATTCGGCTGATGCGGGGCGATTTCTGCGGACGCCGGGAACGTCTGGACATGTGAACAGTGTGACAGAAGTCACCGGTGTGGCGCGAGGGGCACCTGATTCAGGCGGGAGTAAAGTTGACGACCACGCGTGTGTCAGAGCTCGGCGTGCAGCGCCCAGACGCGCTCCGCGGAGCTCGCCCATGAGAAGGCCTTGGCACGATCGGATGCCAGCACCCGCAGTTTGTTCGCCTCGCTGCCCGCCGCCGCGACGACCGCCTCGGTGAAGTCCTCCGGCGCGACCACGAGACCGCCGTCCGCGACGACGTCACGATGCACCCCGCTCGAGGCCGCGACCACCGGAACGCCGAGCACCATCGCCTCGATGACGCGCCACGGCCACGCATCCCACGCGCTCGTCGCGAGCACTGCCGCGGCGCCGGCCAGCACCGCCGCGCGATCCGGCGCGTCGAGAGCGCCGCGCACGTGCGCCCGGCGCTCCGGCATTCCTGCGGCAGAGGCGATCTCCGTGATCGCGGACTCCGATCCCTCCGCCGCGTCGAGGACGACGGCGTCGAGGCCGGCGGCCACCGCCGCGGCGAACCCCACCGACAGCGAGTCGCGATCGCCCACGATCACGGCGTACCGCTCCGGCAGGAGCAGGGCGCCGCGGCGCGGCGCGGCATCCGCCGGCACCGCGAATCGCTGGGGCGGTGCACCGGCGATCACCCGGATGCGGTCGCCGAAGGATCCGATCTCGGCCAGGCGCCGCGCCATGGCGTGCGACGGCACGACGATCGCGTCGGCATGCTTCACCGCGCGCCGCAGCATCCCCCGCTGCCAGGCCACGGATGTCTTCGAGTACTGGTCGGGCGCGTCCCACGCTCCCAGATCCCACAGCGTGACGATCGTCTGGTCGCCGTCGTGCACGCGATCGTGCCGAACCAGGGGGGCCATCAGCGTCGGCGCGTGCACCAGCCCGCCACCCACTCCCGGTGCGAAGCCGAGCGGCCACGCGGCTGCGAGCTCGCGCCGCCCCATCGCGAGCGTGCGCACCTCCTCGACCCCGGCGATCGGCACCTCGGCACCCACGGGCGCGATCGCCGACACCGCGCATCCACGAGGTGCGGTGAGGACGAGCCCTGCCGTCAGGTCGAGCGACGCCGCAGCCTGATCCGGATCCACGACCGTCACGAGCTGATCGAGGACGACACGCAGCAGCACACTCATGAGGCAAGGCTAATCGCGCGTGCCTGAGAACTCGGTTGGACGGTGTCCAGGAACTTACGGCGTCGGCGTCTTCGTCGGCGGATGCAGGGCCTGCTGCACCATCTCGTGGATCTGACCGAAGTCCGGATGCCGCTCGCTGACACCGCCGTCCGGCGTCAGCTCGATGGTCGTCACCTTCTGCTTCTTCGCCTTCATGATCAGGTCAAAGAACTCCGGAAGCTTGTCCTGCGGCAGATCCGTGTGAGCGAGCTCGGCACCGGCGTCCGCGACCGCGCTGAAATGCGTGAGCACATTCTGCGGGGTGAACTGCGCGAGGATCGCCTGCTGGAGCTGACGCTGTCGCTTCATCCGGTCGAAGTCGCTGGTCGTGTAACGGGAACGGGCGTACCACTGCGCGGTGTCGCCGTTCATATGCTGCTGGCCCGGCTCGATCCAGCCGGTCGCCCACTCCGACACCGGCTTGTTCGTCTTGCCCGGTCCCCCGCCCTTCGGCAGGCGCTTCTCGACCTTGATGTCCACGCCGCCGAGGGCGTCGATGAGGTCGGCGAAGCCGTTCATGTCCACGAACACGTAGTACGGGATCTCGATGCCGAGCACGCCCTCGGCCGCATCCTTCGTGGCCTCGATCCCCGGATCCGATCCGTGCGCGACGGCCTCGGGGTACAGGCTCTGCCCCTTGTCCTTCCGGCACACCTGCACGGCGTTGGTGAGCTGGTTGATGCCCGAGCCCCAGCCGCAGGTCGCGTCGTCGTGACCCTCGAAGAAGTTGCGGTAGTCGTAGCCGACGAGCTTCGGATCGCGCATCGGGCTGTCCTCGGCGAACGGAACCTTCGGCATGTCGCGGGGGATGCCGAAGATGGTGACCTTCCCGGTGGCCGCGTTCACCGAGACCACCGAGATGCTGTCGTAGCGCAGCGAGTCGCGCCCGGTGCCGCTGTCGGCGCCGAGCAGCAGGATGTTGTAGTAGCCGTCGCTGGGCGGCAGGCTCGGGCCGCTGCTTCCGAAGATGGAGGTGAAGGCCCCACGCGTGGACGCCACCGCAGTGGACGCGTAGAGCGTGCCCCAGACGGCCAGCGACAGCACCAGCAGCGCCGCGATCGGCGCGAGGAAGCGCGACACCGTCGGCAGCTTCACCACTCGCAGCAGCCGGATCGTGTCGATCGTCAGCACCACCCAGAGCACCGCGTACGCGATCAGCAGCACCTGGACGAGGGTGAGCACGAACCAGTTGCCCGCGAGCGTGATCATCGCGCTGCGCCAGAACAGTGCGAGCCCCGCTGCCAGAAGCACAAGTACCCAGCCGAGCAGTGTCGCGCCCAGCCCGAACCTGCCGAGCCGGCGGTTGCCTGCGAGGATCTGGGCCGAACCGGGCACCAGGAAGTTCATCGCCACGAGCCACCAGGCCCGACGCCCCATGAACGGCTGATCGTCGCTCTCGGGGTTGCGCAGCGGCAGCGACTCGATCAGCGGGCGTCCCGCCGATGCGCGCTGCCGGGGCGGGGCCAGGGTCACAGGGAGCCCTTCAGCCGCCGGTTCTTCTCCTCGACCTGCGCCTCCAGGTCGCGGGCGTACTCCTCCACCCGATCGGCGAGGGCGTCGTCGGAGGTGCCGAGGATGCGCGCCGCGAGCAGGCCCGCGTTCTTCGCGCCGCCGATGGAGACGGTTGCGACGGGGATGCCGGCCGGCATCTGCACGATCGAGAGCAGCGAATCCATGCCGTCGAGGTACGCCAGCGGCACGGGCACGCCGATCACGGGAACAGCGGTCACCGAGGCGAGCATGCCCGGCAGGTGCGCCGCGCCGCCGGCCCCGGCGATGATCACCCGGATGCCGCGGCCGCGGGCATCCCGTCCGTAGGAGATGAGCTTGTCCACCGTGCGGTGGGCTGACACCACCTCGACCTCGTGTGGGATGCCGAAGTCGCTGAGCGCCTGGGAGGCGTCGCTCATCACGCGCCAGTCGGAGTCCGATCCCATGACGACGCCGACGACGGGACGGCTCGAGGAGTGCAGTGGCTCAGTCACCACAACAGGCTACGGTTCGCGCCTGTGAGAACGGCGCAACGGCACGCCTACGCGAAGTATGCCGCCGCCGCCCGCGCCGCGTAGACGACGTCATCGAGATCGTCGCCGGCGACGTTCACATGCCCGACCTTGCGCCCGGGGCGGGAGGCCTTGCCGTAGGTGTGGATCTTGGCGTCGGGGTGCGCGGACATGGCCGCCGGGAAGCGCTCGTCGATCGTGGCATCCGCCGGGCCGCCCAGGATGTTGATCATGACCGACCACGGTGCGCGCAGCCCCGTGTCGCCCAGCGGCAGGTCCGCCACCGCACGCAGATGCTGCTCGAACTGCCCGGTGACCGCGCCGTCCTGGCTCCAGTGCCCGCTGTTGTGCGGACGCATGGCGAGCTCGTTCACGAGCAGACGCTCGTCCACCGTCTGGAACAGCTCGACCGCCAGCATCCCGGTGACGCCGAGGCCCTCGGCGATCTGCCGACCGATGCCCTCGGCGACCTGCACCAGGCGATCGGACGCCTCCGGGGCGGGGGCGAACACCTCGGCGCAGACGCCGTCGCGCTGCACGGTCTCGACCACCGGATAGGCGACGATGTCGCCGCTGGGGCGACGCGCCACCTGCTGCGCCAGCTCGCGGGAGAACGAGACCAGCTCCTCGACCAGGAGGGCGTCGAAGTCGCCGAACCACTCCGCCGCGTCCGCAGCATCCGACACGACCATCACGCCCTTGCCGTCGTATCCGCCGCGCGGTGTCTTCACGACGGCGCGGCCGCCATGGTCGTCGAGGAAGGCCTGCAGCTCGGCGGTGTCGTGCACGGCCGCCCAGTCCGGCTGAGGAGCACCGAGCTCTGCGAGCTTCGTGCGCATGACGAGCTTGTCCTGCGCGTACTGCAGGGCGTCCGGTCCAGGGTGCACCTGGACTCCGTCGGCGACGAGCGCGCGCAGCACCTCTTGCGGGACGTGCTCGTGGTCGAAGGTGATCACATCGACGTCGGCGGCGAATGCCCGCACGGTCTCGAGGTCTCGGTAGTCGCCGACTCCGGTGGCCGCCAGCTGCGCCGACATCCCCTCGTCCTCCGCGAGCACCCGCAGATCGAGTCCGAGCTCGACCGCCGGGGCGATCATCATCCGGGCCAGCTGCCCTCCACCGATCACACCTACGCGCACTGCCATCCGCGACTCCTAACGTCGCGTCCATTCTCCCGTATCAGGGAGCCAGCGGCGGCCCTGACGGCGGCGGCGCCCCGAGACCGGACTGCGCATCGCGGTGCGCGAGGATCTGGCTGACCTCGATCTGGTCCGCCAGCGTCTCATGGACGAGGTTCACGCTGGGCACGTTCACCAGCCGCAGCGGTGCATCCACGCCGTTGCTGAGCGTGATCGTCCCCGCACCCCACATCCGCTGCACCAGCCCGCGATGCACTGCGATCGTGTAGCCGCGCGCGTGCGAGACCTCGCGGCGACGCCGCGACCCGATCCCCTCGCGCACGATCACGCGACGGTTCGTGATCGTGTAGCTGCGCGACCGCCACACCGCGTACGGGATGAGGACGAGAAGCACGATCGCCGCTCCCGCGGCCGCCAGCAGCATCCAGTTCTGGAAGGGCGCAGGAAGGTTGCCGTAGAGGTACGCCGTCGCGCCGAACACGACGATCAGCACCAGCGCCGACCAGAACAGCCGTCGCGCATGCCCGTGGAACCGCGCGACGAGCAGCTCCTCGACGGGAGCACCTGGCGGCGGCATCATGGGCCGCCCGCCGAGAGTGACGGGCTGGGACATGGCTCCATTGTGCCCAGGGGTCCCTGACATACCGCTCTGCGCGGCCCGGCGTGTCAGACGGCGCGGACGTGCACCACGTCGCCGGCCGAGACGGGATGCTCTGCGCCGTCTGACACGACCACGAGGCGTCCGTCGGCGTCGAGGCCCGTGGCGACGCCGAGCAGCTCACCGCCCGCGGGCAGTTCGACACGCACCTGCCGCCCGATCGTCAGGCAGCGGGCGGTGACCGCGGCACGGACGCGATCGGCACTCTGCTCCGTGGCGAGCGCCGCGATCCAGGCGTCGAGCGCCGACACGTAGTCGGCCACCAGGCGGTCGTCGTCGGCCGTCACCCCGAGAGCGGCGAACGAGGTCGCTGTCGCGACCGGCAGCTGCTCCGCGGTCATCACCGTGTTCACGCCGGAGCCCACGATCACCGCATCCTGCGTCGCCTCGGCGAGGATGCCGCAGATCTTGCGCCCGTCGACCAGCACGTCGTTCGGCCACTTCACGCCCACGTCGTGCTCCGACAGCTGCGCCGCCACTGCATCCGCCATCGCCAGCCCCGCGACGAGCGGGATCCAGCCGCGCGCGGCGGGCGCCGGCAGGTCGCGCAGCAGCACCGAGATCGCCAGCGCGGAGCCCCGGGGCGTCACCCAGGTGCGGTCCAGGCGGCCTCGGCCGGCGGTCTGGTGATCGGTCAGCAGCACCGTCAGGTGCGGCGCACCTTCGGCGGATGCCCGCAGCTGCGCATTCGTGGAGGGCGACGCGGCGACCACGACGAGGCGCGCCGCGACGGCAGCGGTGCGGGGCAGATCCATGCTCACACCGACCGGATGACGGCGCCGCGCAGAGCGGCGGAATCGATCACGTGGCCGTCCCCGGTGGGGCGCAGCGGCAGGTCGTCGACCCCGATCCCGTCGATCATCAGACCGGCCTCATCGCCCGCGGTCGTCGCATCGCGCTTGCGCCGGCGCACGTTGATCTCCTTGACGGTGCCCGTCAGGTTCCCCGCCTCGCGCTCGAGCACGACGGCCCCGCCCTGAGCGACAGAACCGGATGTCACGCGACCGGTGAACACCGGGCCGCGGAAGGTGATCACGAACACGTCGTCGATCTCGAATCGGAACGGACCGGAGGCCGCCGGATTCGGCTGCGCCATCCTCTCCGTGCGGCGGAACAGTCCCATCAGTCCTCGTCCTCGTCCTTCGCCTCTTCGTCGTCGTCGTCCTCTTCGGAACCCGCATCGCCGATCTCGCCGGCGTGCCAGTCGTCCCACTTCTGCATGAGCTGCTCGATCGCGGCGTGGAACTTCGCGGTCGCGACGCCCTCGGTCGTGTCGCCGAAGTAGTGCTGCACCCACATCCGCAGCTTCTTGATCGCGTCGTCGTCGGCGCGCACGCGCTCGACCTCGGCGACGATGTCCGCGGCACCCTCGACGGTGAGCCACTCGCAGTCGGACAGATACCCCTTGGTGTCGATCGAGGCGCGTTCGTCGGCGGGGCGGGTGATCAGCAGCGGCTTGCCCGCGGCCAGTCTGTCGTAGACCATCGCCGAGATGTCGACGATCGCGACATCCGCCGCGGCGAGCTGCCAGCCCAGCTCCGGACCGTCGTCGTAGAAGTGCTTCGCGGCCGGATCCGCGCCGTTCGCCTCGGCGATCGCGGCGAGGATGCGGCGATGGGCGGCACCGTACTCGGCGTCGACCACACCGCTGCGCGGGTGCGGGCGGTAGATGACCCGGTGCGTCCCGGTGGCCAGCAGGGCCTTGACCAGCGCCTCGCCGTGCGTGGCGATCGAGCCGTAGTGCGCCGAGGGGCGGTCGCCCTCCCAGGTCGGCGCGTACAGCACCACCGTGCGCTCGTCCGGGGTGTAAGGCAGCGTGCCGGAGTAGTGGTCGGCCTGCGGACGGCCGATCTCGATCGTGCGGCTGTCGATGTCGTAGTCCCACAGCGTCCGGCTGAGCCGGTCACGTGCGGCCTGTCCCGCCACCAGGGCGTAGTCGTAGGCCTTGTACTGGTTGGTGGTCATGTACATCTTGTCGGATTCGCCGTGGTTGATGAACACGTGCCAGCGGCGCCCGTATCGGAACATCTGGAAGTTGCGGGTGTTCTGGTTCACGTACAGCACGACACGGATGTCCTGCTTCGCGATGAACCGCTCCAGGTCGCGCACTGTGGGCACGAAGGCCACCGGCGGAGCATCCTCGGCGATCAGTTTCTCGGCACCGGTCGCGCTGCGCGACAGGACCACGACGGGCCAGCGCTCGGCCAGACCCGCGAGCGGCCGGTACCACTGCCGCATCTGGTACATGTTCACGGCGCCGTCGGCGAAGTACACCGCGATCTGGAAGTGCTGCTCGGGAAGCGGCGGCTGTGCGGCGATCGTGCGTCGCACCCGCTGCACCGCCGTGCGCGAGGCGAGGGCCTTCCTCAGCAGGGAATAGGCCTTCTTTGAATCGGACACCACGCTCACACATCCAGAGTACTAAGAGCATCGGTCGTGAAAGGATCGTCACGTGCAGGATGATGCGATCACGACGGCCGGGGTGTCCTTCGTGATGCCCGTGCTCAACGAGCGCGCCTACCTCGAGCATGCGGTCGCCTCGGTGCTGTCGCAGGACGTGGACGGCCCCACCGAGCTCGTCCTGGCGCTCGGTCCCTCCGGCGACGGCACGACCGAGCTCGCACACCGTCTCGCGGCAGCGGATGAGCGCATCAGGGTCGTTGACAACCCCGCCGCAGACATCCCCATCGGTCTCAACCTGGCGATCAGGGCGAGCCGCTATCCCACTGTCATCCGCGTGGACGCGCACTCCGAGCTCTCCCCCGGGTACGCACACCGTGCGATGCAGACGCTGGAGCGGACAGGCGCCGCCAATGTCGGCGGGGTGATGCGCGCCGAGGGCCGCACGCCCTTCCAGAAGGCGGTCGCGCACCTGTACAACTCCCCCGTCGGCCTCGGCGGCGGCGCCTACCACGGCAGCACCCACGAAGGCGAGGCGGAGTCGGCCTATCTCGGAGTGATGCGCCGCTCGGTGCTCGACGAGGTGGGCGGCTTCGACGAGACGATCCGCCGCGGCGAGGACTGGGAGCTGAACCTGCGCATCCGTCAGGCCGGCCATCTGGTCTGGTTCGACCCGCAGCTCGCCGTGACCTACTGGCCGCGCGAGAGCTGGTGGCGTCTGGCCAGGCAGTTCCGCGCCACCGGTGCATGGCGCGGCGAGCTGGTGCGGCGGTACGGCCGCCGCAACGGTCTGCGGTTCTTCGCCCCTCCGGCCCTCGTGGTGCTTCTCGCGGTCGCGGTCGTGATCGGCGTCCTCCAGCTGACCGGTGTACTGGCCGGCGCCTGGTCGCTGATCGCTTCCCTCGTCTACGTGCCGCTGATCGCCTACGCCCTGCTGGTGATCGCCGTGGCGTTCGCGCCCGGCGGTCGCGGACTCCGCGAGAGGCTCTGGACGCTGGCGGTGCTGCCCACGATGCACATCGCCTGGGGCGCCGGATTCATCGCGGGCCTGCTCCGGGGCGCGCACGACACCGTCGACGCATCCCGTCTCGGCGGCCGCAACACCCCGCTTCCCTGACCGTTCGTCCGGCTCAGGGGCCGGGTGGCTACGGCGTCAGCCACCCCTGGTCGAGGATGCGGGACACGACGCGCTCCGCGGCGCGCCCGTCGTCCCGACGATTGAACTGCGCGCGCCAGGCGGCGTACCGCTCGGCGTACACGTCTGTGGTGTTCGCGGCGAGCGCGGCGACCAACTCGTCCTGTGAGCGCAGCAGCGGGCCGGGGGCGCGCTCGGCGAGATCGAAGTAGAAGCCGCGCAGCTCACCGCGGTAGTGCTCGAGGTCGGGCACCAGGAAGTACATCGGCTTGCCCGTGACGCTGAAGTCGAACATCACCGAGGAGTAGTCGGTGATCAGGGCGTCGGCGGCCAGCAGCAGGCGCGCGGTCTCGGGGTACCCGGTGACGTCGATCACGCGGGCGCCGGTGCGGTCCTGGCCAGGCTTCAGCGTGCGGGAGTGCCCGCGCACCAGCACCACGGCGTCCGTCTGGCGCGCCAGGGCCTCGGGGTCGACGAAGTCGACCATCTCGGTGCGGTCGTCGCGCCACGTCGGCGCGTACAGCAGCACCCGTTCCTCTGCTCCGATCCCCAGAGCAGCACGGACCCCGGCCGCGTCACCGCCGGTGAGCACGTCGTTTCGCGGATAGCCCTCGACCCAGATCGGCTTGCCGAAGAACGCGTAAGCCTTCCTGAGCACCCGCTCGGCGTACAGGTTCTGCGCGAGCAGCACGTCCCAGCGTCGGGATTCCTTGACCACAGCCGCCATCCGACGCGGGTCGAAGCCGCGGCGGTGCAGGGCGAGGCGCTTCAGCGGCGTTCCATGCCAGGTCTGCAGCACCCGCTGCCCCGGCTTGCGGGAGAAGCGCCTGCGCAGCCAGTCGTTCACGATCAGCATCCGGGACGCGCCCCGGGCGCGCCACCACTCCGGGCTGCCCTCGACCACGGGCACCGCGCCCTCCGGCACCTCGACCGACAGGTCGGTCACCGCCCAGTACCGGGTCACCGCCGGAGCCCGCTCGGCCAGCACGCGGTCGATCGCGCGCGGGTTGCAGCCGGCCACCTGGCCGTAGAAGCTCTCGAAGAACACGGCGTTCTCGGTGCCGCCGCCCTCGGCCGCGTACCGCTCCTCGAGCGTCGACTGCCCCTCGGTGGTCTCGTAGACCGGGTCGATCGGAGGGGCGATCGTCACCGCCGCACCGCTGACGGCCACTCGAAGGATCGGCAGCAGCACATCCTCGAGGGTCAGCTCGCCCAGATCGGCACCGTCGATCTCGAGACGGTACTCCCCCGCCGGCAGAGGCAGCTCGGCCCCACCCCAGCGCGAGGTGCGCAGCGGGAACGAGGCCTTCCAGGTCTTGCCGCCACCCGTGATCGTCGCCGCCACCCCGGCTCTGGCGCCCGACAACGCTCCCGCAGACGGGCGCGGGCCGCTGCCGCTGATCACCAGGGTCTCGCGATCCTCATCGATCCGGGCAGTCGTCATCGTGTTCCCTTCGGTGCCGGGATCCCGCGTGAGCGGATCGCCCGGTAGACGCGGCCGGCGTTGCCGCCGTCGCGATAGGCGTGCATCTCTGCGCTGAGCGTAGCCGACCTTGCGGACCGGTTCTCGAAGGTCGCCTCATCGGCGAGCGTGCTCTCGAGATCGGCCAGCAGACCGTCCCAGCCGGTCGCCGCATCGGGTGCGACATCCTCGTACCGGCCGTAGAACCCGCGCACGCGGGAGTACTCCTCCGCGTCGGGGGCGAGGAACAGCACCGGCATGGCGAGCAGCCCCACGTCGTAGGCCAGCGACGAGTAGTCGGTGATCAGCACGTCGATGCGCGGGAGCGCGGGAGTCACATCCGGAAGCAGCGACGAGCCCAGCATCCGCACCCGACCGCTCGACCACGGCGGCGCGTATGCTCCCTCGCCCAGCGGGTGGGAGCGGACGAACAGGATCGCGTCGTGCCTCTCGAGCAGGGCGACGATGCGGACCCACTCCGCGGCATCGGGCACGGCGGGATCGGCCTCGCCGTCACGCCAGGTCGGTGCGTACAGGATCGCCCGCTGCCGGCGCAGCAGCGGTCCGGTGCGGGTGAGCATCGCCGTGGCGGCAGTGCGCCGCTCGTCGGCGGTGCCGGCGGAGAGCACGTCCACACGCGGCTCACCGGTGACCACGACGCGGTCGTCGCCGAGCCCGAAGGCCGACTCCAGGCGGCCGCGGGAGCGATGCGAGGCGGCGGGCAGCACGCGGATGCGCTGTGCTGCGCTGCGGTACGCCACGCCGACGAGCCGCCGCAGCACGGATGCGCCGGGCACGGCGGGCACCTCGGTCGTGGCCGGCGAGTCCAGTCCGATGCGCTTGAGCGGGATGCCGTGCCAGAGCTGCACGACGAACGCGTCGGAGGACCCGTACCTGTTCACGTCGCCCAGGCCGTGGGTCACGACGACGACACCGGCGCGCGCCGTCGCCCACCAGCCCCGGATGCTGTCGCGGGGAACCGTCCGGATGCCGAGTTCCGCGGCATCCGCCTTCTCGCGCGCGTTGCGCACGAGCCAGACCGCCCGATGCCCCTCGGCGGTCGCGACCCGCCACATCGCGAGAGCCCCGTCGCCGATCCCGGCGCCGCAGCCGAACACCCAGGTGCGTCCGCGCGGCACGATCAGATTGCCTATGCGCCCGACGGCATACAGCGGGAGGCGCAGCAGCTTAGCCGCATTCCCGGAACCGAAAGAGAAGGACGCCACCCCGCGAGCCTATCGCGGTGGTGACGTCCTTCTCTGAGGAGCAATTGCGGGTCGCCTGCTCTGCGGAGCGGGCGAAGACCGGCACTAGGGCTTGAGCGTCCCGAGCGTGACCTCGGTGTCGTACGACTTGCCGTCGCGGACGTAGGTCAGCTTGGCGTCGCTGCCGCCGGCGACGGCGCGCACCTGGGCGGTGAGATCAGTCGAGTTCGTGATCGGGACGCCGTTGAACTCGGTGACGACGTCGCCCTTCTGCAGGCCCGCCTTCGCGGCCGCCCCGCCTCCCGTGGCATCCACGATGTATGCGCCGGCGACCGTGGCGTCCTGCACCGAGGATGCGTCCCGCACCGAGGCGCCGAGCAGGCCGTGGGTGGCGCTGCCGTCGTCCATGATCTGCTTGGCCACGCGCTGCGCGACATCGGACGGAATCGAGAAGCCGAGGCCGATCGAGCCCGACTCGCTGCCGCCGGAGGACGAGCCGCCGGCGGTCGCGATCGCGACGTTGATGCCGATCAGGTCACCCTTGCTGTCGACCAGCGCACCACCGGAGTTGCCCGGGTTGATGGCGGCGTCGGTCTGGATCACGGC
The DNA here is from genome assembly GCF_042799915.1 of Microbacterium sp. NPDC057659. Lineage (NCBI taxonomy): Bacteria > Bacillati > Actinomycetota > Actinomycetes > Micrococcales > Microbacteriaceae > Microbacterium > Microbacterium sp. NPDC057659. Next base: position 1,084,326 of record NZ_JBHVHU010000001.1, read on the forward strand.
GATCGAGATGGATTCGCTGGCCTGCTGCTGCTGGCCCTGACCCGGGATGTCGAACTGGAACGGGCTGCCGTTGCCGTTGCCCTGTCCGTCCTGACCGTTCTGGTCCTCCTGGCCCTGGTTCTGATCGCTGGTCTTCGGCGCCGCCGAGGACGCGATCTGGATGCTGCGGTTCAGCGCACTGACGATGCCGGTGGTGACCGAGTTGGAGAGGCCGAGCGGTGCCCCGACGGCCACGGCCGTGTCGCCGACGTTCAGCTTCGACGAGTCCGCGAAGTCGATCGGCTTCAGGCCCGAGGCGTCCTTCAGCTTGATGACGGCGAGGTCGTAGATCGGGTCGGTGCCGACGACCGTGGCGGAGAAGATCTTTCCGTCCGAGGTGGTGACCCTGATCGTCGGGTCGGAGACCGCCCCGCCGAGGGTCACCACGTGGGTGTTGGTCAGCACGTAGCCGTCCTTGGTGAGCACGACGCCCGAGCCGCTGCCGCCCTCGCTCTGCCCGGAGACGTCGATGGTGACGACCGACGGCAGCACCTTGGAGGCGATGGCCGTCGTCTCGTTCACCGAGCCGGGGTTGTTCACCGTCACGGTCTGCGGACCGGAGGCCGCCGAGCCCTGGCTCTCGGGGACCGCCGAGTTCCACAGTGCGCCACCGCCGAAGCCGGCGACGCCGCCGACGAGAGCCGCGGCAAGCACGAACGCGGCGATCTTGCCGCCGGAGCGCTTCGCTGGCGCGGTGGTCTGTGCGCCGTGCAGGGGCTGCACCGGCTGGGTGGGCGCGTCCGCACCCTGCGGGGGCAGGCCGAAGGCCGCGCCGGTCGCGTATGCGGCGGTGGGCTGCTGCTGAGCGGCGCCCTGCGCCGGGTAGCCCTGGCCCTGCACCGGCTGACCCAGGGGTGCCTGTGCCTGTGCCTGCGCCTGCTGCGCCGGAGTGTGCGGGGCTGGGAACACGGGGTTCTGCGGGGCCTGCGCCTGCGGCGTGACGGGGGCCTGCGGAGCCGCAGCGGCCGGCTCGGATGCCGGTGTCTGCGAGTCCGAGGAGAAGTTCGAGGGAAGCTGGTGACCTGCGGGGGCGCCCGCGGCCGTGGCATCCGGGTTCTGGGACGGCTGGGGGGCGATCGGTTCGCCCTGGTTGTTCTCGTTCATGGTCTGCTCCTTACAACTCTTACAGCGTGACGGGCGATGCTGTGCGTTTCGTATGGCGACGATGGATTTCTTCTATGGTCTTAGCCTGTTCTGCATGGATGTCATTCCCGGCGCATGGCGCCGCACAGCAGCGGGCGCCGGACTGCTCTCCCCTGACGGCCAGGTCGCACCCACCATCTTCGCGGAGATGTCCGCCGCGGCGCTGCGGACGGGATCGGTCAATCTCGGTCAGGGGTTCCCCGACGAGGACGGGCCGGCCCAAGTTCTCGAGGCGGCCCGCGATGCGATCGCCGCCGGCGTGAACCAGTACCCGCCCGGACGCGGCACCGCGGACCTCCTGGCGGCGATCAGCGAGCATCAGCGGCGCTTCTACGGACTGGTGGTCGACCCTGCATCCGAGGTGATCGTCACGGCCGGTGCCACGGAGGCGCTCACCGCGACGCTGCTGGCGCTGATCGACTCCCCCGATGACGAGGTGCTCGTGTTCGAGCCGTACTACGACTCGTACGCCGCGGTCGTCGCCCTCGCCGGCGCCCGGCTCCGCACGGTGCCGCTGCGCGTGCCCGGCTTCCAGCCCGACCTGGACGAGCTCGCCGATGCGGTGAACGATCGCACCCGCATCATCCTGATCAACGATCCGCACAACCCGACCGGCGCCGTGTTCGGCCCCGAGGTCCTCGCCGAGGTCGTCCGGCTCGCGAATCTGCACGACGCGGTCATCGTCACGGACGAGGTGTACGAGCATCTCGCCTTCGACGGTCCGCACGTGCCGATCGCGACGCTGTCCGGCGCCGCTGAGCGCACCCTGACGATCTCATCGGCCGGCAAGACGTTCTCGACGACCGGCTGGAAGATCGGCTGGGTCCACGGCCCTGCGGCCCTGATCACGGCCGTGCTCACCGTGAAGCAGTTCCTCACCTACGTCAACGGCGCGCCGTTCCAGCCCGCCGTCGCCGTCGGACTGCGACTGCCGGACTCCTACTTCGCAGATGCCGCAGCCGCCCTGCTGCGCAAGCACGAGCTGCTCGGCGGCGCGCTGCGCTCCGCCGGCTTCGAGGTGCACAGCCCGCAGGGCGGCTACTTCACCGTCGCGGATGCCACGGCGCTGGGCGGGGCGGATGCCGCGGCGTTCTGCCGCGCGCTGCCGGACCGAGCCGGAGTGGTCGCGATCCCGCTCAGCGCCTTCGTCTCACCCGAGCGGCAGTCGTCCTATGCGGGCCTGGTGCGCTTCGCCGCCTGCAAGCGCGTCGAGGTGCTCGAGGAGGCCGCGCGACGACTCACTGCGCTCCGCCCCTCCGACCGTTGAAGTCAGCGATGGAGGTGTTCGTCGAGCGAGCGTCAGCGAGTCGAAGCGCAGAGGCGACACGCACTGCGGTCACCTGAGAGCCGTCGCCACTTCGGCTCGCTGCGGCGATCGTCGCTCAACGACCGGGGTCTGGTACGACCGCGTAGCGGCGCAGCCTCAGCACCGGGTTGACCTCGCGGGTGCGCGCGATCAGCCCCGGATCGACGGCGGCGATCGCGACGCCCTCGTCGCTGCCGACGCCCGCGACGACCACGCCCTGCGGATCGACGATCTGCGAGCGCCCGACGCCGATCGGCGCGGGGTGGTCGGCCGAGATCACATAGGCGGTGTTCTCGATCGCACGGGCGGCGAGGAGTGTCGTCCAGTGGTGCTCCTTGAGCGGCCCGCGCACCCATTCCGCCGGTACGACGAGCGCATCGGCACCGGCATCCGCCAGCGTGCGCGCGACCTCCGGGAAGCGCAGGTCGTAACAGGTCATCAGGCCGTACCTGATGCCGTCGAGGTCGAAGGTCGCGGTGCCCAGCTCCCCCGGCGCGATCCAGTCGGACTCGGTCTGCCCGAATGCGTCGTAGAGGTGCTGCTTGCGGTAGACGGCGCGCACGCCGTCGACGGAGACCGCGACGACCGTGTTGTGCACGCGGCCGGCATCCGCCGTCTCGACCAGCCCTGCCACGATCACGACGCCGTGGCGGGATGCCGCCTCGCGCAGCGTCTGGACGAAGGGGCCGTCCAGCGACTCGGCGTTTTCGGCGAGCGAGGCGTCCATCGGGTTCACGAAGTAGCTCGAGTACTCGGGCAGAACGATGAGCCGGGCGCCGTGCGCCGCGACACGGGCGACGAGCTCCGCGATCTTCTCGCGATTCGCCGCACGGTCCGCCGTCGGGGCGAACTGGCAGACGGCGACGAGCGGCGCGGATCCGGACATGCCCCCATCCTGCCCCAGGAACAGCACCGGCAGCGCTGCCCTGCACCCGATTCGCGAGACCCCGGTTTCCGTGCTAGGCTGTCTTCTTGTGCCGCGGGGTGGAGCAGTTCGGTAGCTCGCCGGGCTCATAACCCGGAGGTCGCAGGTTCAAATCCTGTCCCCGCAACAAAGAAAAGGCTCCTGATCAGGAATTACTGATCAGGAGCCTTTTGCTTTCCCCGGAGAGCCGCGCTCCGGAACACGCCCGCCGGGCGTCGACTTTGGAGTCGCGCCCGCGCCCCGGTAAGCTGTTCAACGTGCCGCGGGGTGGAGCAGTTCGGTAGCTCGCCGGGCTCATAACCCGGAGGTCGCAGGTTCAAATCCTGTCCCCGCAACAGAACGAAGAGGGCCGGTCCGCGAGGACTGGCCCTCTTCATGTTCGCGAAGCCCTCACCCTCGGTGTTCGATCTCGCAGTCCGGACCGGGGAACACGAGCGATTCGTGGCCGTCGTCGAAGCGGACGAAGTACGGCGGTCCCCCGCTGTCGCCGCGCACCTCGATCACCTCGCCGTGACGCTCGCCGTCGCCCACCTTCGCCCCATGGATCACGATCCGCGACCCTGCCACGAGCTCCATCCGTGCCACCTCCTCGTCCTCGAGCCGATGTCTTCATCATCCGCCCGTGACGCCGCTCCCGCCAGGGGCAGACGCGCAGAGACCCCCGCCCGCGATCAGCGGGCGGGGGTCTCTGCGCGGCTGGGCCGTACTACTTCTTCGGTGTCTCCGAAGCCGACCCCGACAGGTCGAGCAGCTTCTGCACGGCATCCGTGAGCTGCTTGTCCGCGGCGGCGAACGCCTCCAGATCACCGGCCTTCAGCGCCGCCTCACGGGCCTGCATCGCCTTCGAGGCATCCGCCAGCGCCTGCTTCTCGGCGGCATCCGGAGCGGTGGGCGTCGTCGGATTCGTCGGCGGTGTCGTCTCGCCGCCGGTGGGCGGCACGTTCTCCGCGCCACCGCTCGCGCCGGCGTCGCCGCCGAACAGCGCGTCCAGGGCCTCGGTCAGCGTGTCCTCGAACGCCACCTGGTCGCCGAACGCGACGAGGATCTTGCGGAGGTTCGGCAGCTGGGTGCCCTTGGACTGCTGCACGTAGACCGGCTGCACGTACAGCAGACCACCGCCGACAGGAAGAGTCAGCAGGTTGCCGTACTTCACCTGCGACTCGCCCTGCTGCATCAGGTTGACCTGCTGCGCGACGGACGTGTCCGAGTTGAACGTGTTCTGCACCTGGCCGGGGCCGGGCACGGTGTTGTCCGTGTCGACCTCGAGCAGCTGCAGCTTGCCGTAGGTGTCGGACTTCTCGCCCTTGGTCGAACCGGCATCCGAGTCGACGGACAGATAGCCCATCAGCACCTCGCGTGTGGTCTGTCCCTGAGCCGCGGGGATGAACGTCGAGTACATCGAGAACCGCGCGGTGTCCTCACCCGGCATCCGCATCGAGAGGTAGTACGGCGGCTGGGACTGGTTCTGCGCCTGCGGGTCGTCCGGCGTCTGCCAGCGGTTGTCCTCCTGCGCGAACGAGCTCGCGTCCTTGATGTGGTAGATGCCGAGGATGTTGCGCTGCACCTTGAACAGGTCGGTCGGGTAGCGCACGTGGCTCATCAGGTCGCCGGACATCTTGCTGATCGGCTCGACCGTCGACGGGAACACCTTCTGCCACGTCTTCAGCACCGGGTCCTTGTCGTCCCACGCGTACAGCTTCACGGAGCCGTCGTAGGCGTCGACCGTGGCCTTGACCGAGTTGCGGATGTAGTTGATCTCATCGAACGACACCGCCGAGGCGGGGTTGGTCGAGTCGGCGATCGCATCGCGCAGGCTGACCTTCGACGAGTACGGGTACGACGCGCTCGTGGTGAAGCCGTCGACGATCCAGACGATGCGCCCGTCGACGACGCTCGGGTACGGGTCGTTGTCCAGGGTCAGGTACGGGGCGACCTTCTGCACCCGCGTGATCGGGTCCCGGTCGTACAGGATCTGCGACTCGGAGTTGACCAGGTCGGAGAACAGGATCTGCTCGGACTGGAACTTCAGCGCGTACAGCAGCTTCGTGAACGTGTTGCCGATGCGCGGCCCGCCGTCGCCCTTGAAGGTCGTCTTGGTGTCGGAACCGCCGTCTTCGCCACCGCGCGGGTAGTCGATCTCGACCGGCTTGGATCCCTCCGGGGCGCCGACGATCGAGTACTCCGGCGAGTGCTCGCCGAAGTACACCCGCGGCTCGTACTTCTCGCTGTCCGTGAGGAAGCCGGAGGACGGGATGCCCTGCTCGAGGAACACCGGCTCACCGTCGGAGGTGCGCTGGTTGCCGGCCATCGCGACGAGGCCGTATCCGTGTGTGTAGACCGCGGCACGGTTGTTCCAGCTGTCACCGCCGCCGAGCTTGGACATGTCGAGCTCGCGGACCGCGACCACGGTGTCCTGCATCTTGCCGTCGATCTTGTAGCGGTCGACGTCGAGATCCTTGCCGAACTGGTAGTACGAGCGGTACTGCTGCAGCTGCGCCACCGTCGGGCTGATGATGTTCGGGTCCATGATGCGGACGGATGCCGTGGTCTGGGCGTCCTCGCGCAGCTGGCCCTTCTCGGTGTCGGTCTTCGCCTTGATCGGCGTGACCGTCATGTCGTCGACACCGTAAGCGGCCTTCGTGCTCGCGATGTTGCGATCGTAGAACTGCGCCTGCAGCTGGTTCTGGTTCGGCTTCACTTGGAAGGTGGTGACGATCCAGGGGTAGCCGACGCCGACCACGAGCGAGGCCACGACCAGCAGCGCGGTGGCGGCGAGCGGGAAGCGCCAGCGGCCGATGACGGCGGTGACGAAGAACAGGATCGCGACGACGGCCGCGATGATCGACAGGATCGCCAGACCCGGGATGGTCGCGTTGACCCCGGTGTATGCCGGACCCGTGATGCGGTCGTCGGGCTGGGTGAGCGTCAGGTAGCGGTCGAGCCACAGGCTGACGGCCTGCACCACCAGGTAGAGACCGGCGAGCACGGCGAGCTGGATGCGGGCCGGCTTCGAGATGCGCAGCTCACGCTGGCCGATGCGCACCGAGCCGTACAGGTACGAGACCAGCGCGGTGATCACCAGGCAGAGCAGCAGCACGGCCGACACGAACGCGAGCAGCATGTGGTAGAAGGGCATCGCGAACAGGTAGAACCCCGTGTCGACGCCGAATTCGGGGTCCTTGACGCTGGTGCTGACGCCGTTGGCCCACAGCCAGACGACGCGCCAGTTGCCCGCCGAGGCGAACCCGGCGAAGACGCCGAAGAAGATCGGCATACCCCACATCGCGAGCCGGCGCAGCGGCTCGACGACCTCCTGGTAGCGATCCAGCTGCGAGCTCAGCCGCACGTACACCGGCCGCAACCGGTAGGCGAGCTGGATGCACAGGAACAGCGGCACCGCCATGCCGAGGAATCCGACGACGAACATCACCGCCGTCGCCAACCACTGAGTCGTCAGCACCCGCTCGAAGCCGAGCTGGTCGAACCAGAGGAACTCGGTGTACAGCGAGGCGAACACGAAGAACCCGGCGATCAGCGCCGCGATGATGATGAGCGAGATCGTCAGGATTCTTCGGGAAGTCCGGGGCGTGGCCGCAGTCGGCGCAGGGTTCGAGGTCACCCGTCCATCCTAGGCAGGGCGTCTGTGCACCGGCTTCGTAACGGAATGGTCTCAGGACGCCTTGCAGGTCGGCAGCTTCGACGTGTCGCCGTCCTTGGACACGACGTCCAGGATGTGCATCGAGTCCTCGAGCGTCGCGGTGCTGTACACGGTGAGCCCGTCAGGCACATGACCGACGACCTCGTCGCAGTTGCTCTCCGGTGCCAGGAAGATCTTCGCCCCGGCATCCCGCGCGCCGTACAGCTTCTGACGGATGCCGCCGATCGGACCGACCGTGCCATCGGCCTCGATCGTGCCGGTGCCGGCCACGTTCTTGCCGCCGTTGAGCTCGCCGGGAGTGAGGGTGTCGATGATTCCGAGCGCGAACATCATGCCGGCGCTGGGGCCGCCGACGTTGTCGAGCTGGATCGTGACATCGATCGGGAAGTCGTAGGTGGTGGTGAGCGAGATGCCGATCAGCCAGGTGGTCGTGCCGTTCACGTCCTGCTTCTCGGGCGTCAGCGAGACCTGCTTCTCCGTGCCGTCGCGCTGGACGGTGAGTTCGACCGTCTTGCCCTCGGACTTCTGCACCTCTTCGCGGAGCACCTTGGCGGAGGAGACCTTCTGACCGTCGATGGCGACGATGATGTCGCCGGCCTCGAGCACCCCGTCGGCGGGCGAGTCCTTGATCGTCTCGACGACCTCGACCTTCGCGCCGACGTCGTAGCCGAGCTCGGTGAGCGCTGCGGCGGTGGCCTCGTGCTGCGAGTTCACCATCAGCTCGGCGTTCTGCTTGTCGCGCTGCTCGGAGGTGACGCCCTCGGGGAACACCACGTCGATCGGCACCACGGCTCGCGCGGGATCGACCCACGCGACGGCCAGTTCCGCCCAGCTCGGGGTGCGCTCGCGGTTGCCGACCACCTGGACGGTGGTGAGGTCGAGCGTCCCGCCGGTCGGGAAGGTCTGGGCGCCGTCGACCTCGATCAGGGGCACCTTCTCGCCGTCGGCGCCCTTCGCTGTGCCGAGCGTGTCGAACACCGGCCCTGGTCGCTGGATCACGTACGGAGTGGGGATGAAGGTGAGCGCGACGAGCGCGACCAGCGCTACGACGAGCGCCCAGACGCCTACGCCGAGCCGCCGGGACCGGGTTGTGGACACGGGCGACCTCCGACGTTCGCGAGCGGCGTACAGGGATCCGCGTTCGTCCGGGGCGTGCGCAGAAACCTGTGACTAGCGTAGAGGTCACAGGCTTTCCGCGTGCTGAGAGGGCGACATGAGCGACGACCGACCCGACCCGTCCGACTTCGAGGAGTTCCTGCGCCGGATGATGTCCGGCGAGGGGATCGACCCGGACGCGCTTCGTGATGCCATGGGCGGCATGAACGGCTTCGAGATCGACCCTGCCCAGATGCAGGCGTTCTTCTCCCAGATGCAGGGCGCGTTCGGCGGAGACCCCTGGGAGAGCACGAAGCGCCAGGCGCTGCACATCGCGAACCAGGACGGGCAGGGCATCACCGACGGTTCGCGCAGCTCGCTGGCGGACGCCTTCGGACTGGCCGATCTGTGGCTGAGCGAGGCCACGACGCTGTCGGAGCTCTCGGCACCGCCGCGCGCGATGACTCGCGGCGAGTGGGTCGAGCAGACGCTTCCGGTGTGGAAGGAGATCGCGGGCCCCGTATCGACGAGCATCGCCGATGCGCTCACCCAGGCTCTGGGGTCGCAGGCGCCGGACGAGATGCGCGGCGCCATTCAGGGCGCAGGGCAGCTGATGCGCGGGCTGGGCGCCTCGGTGTTCGCGATGCAGTTCGGCAAGGTGCTCGGCGACCTGTCGCTCGAAGTGGTCTCCGGCGGCGACGTCGGCGTCCCCGTGCTTCCCGCGGGCACCGCCGCCGTGATCCCGCAGAACATCGCCGCCTTCGGCGAGGGGCTGGAGATCCCGGAGGACCAGATCGCGCTGTACCTCGCCGTGCGCGAGCTCGCCTACGCACGGCTGTACCGGCACGCGAAGTGGCTGCACCTGCACCTGATGTCGCAGATCACCGAGTTCGCGCGCGGAGTCGAGGTCGACGTGGATGCGCTGCAGGACGTTGCGGAGCGACTCGACCCCTCGAACCCCGAGGAACTGCGAGCCGCGATCGAGGGCGGCGCGCTGCTGCCGGCGCAGTCCGAGGCGCAGCGCGAGGCGCTGACCCGCCTGGAGAACCTCGTGGCGACGATCGACGGATGGGTGGATGTCGTGACGACGGAGGCGATCTCGCGCCTGCCCGACGGAGCGCGCCTCGCGGAGGCGGCTCGCCGCCGCCGCGCCGTGGGTGGTCCCGCCGAGGACGCGCTGGGCGCTCTGGTCGGGCTCAAGCTTCGCCCGCGCCGGCTTCGCGAGGCGTCCGCCATGTGGCGTGCGGTGACGGATGCCGTGGGCATCAAGGCCCGCGACGCGCTCTGGGACTACCCCGACCTGATGCCTCAGGCCTCGGACATCGACGACCCGGCCGCGCTGATCGCCCGTCTGCAGGCCGGCGAGCGCGGCGAGGCCCCCGCCGCCGACGAGTTCGACGAGGCTCTCGCCCGCCTCCTGGACGGCGACGACTTCGGTGGCTCCCCCTCCGAGGGCCAGTCCCCCGACGACTCCTCGGACCATGACTCGAAGGGCGACTCCCCCGACGACCCCCGCCCGGTGTAGCCCCCAGCCGCGCTGAAGGCGTTTCGTCTCGCTCCTCCGTCGCTCGCTCAACGACCGGGCACGTTCGACAGTGAGGCGCCGCGCGAAGGCCCAACGGTCGCCCCTCCAGAAACTCCACCCCTGATACCTCCCCTCCGCGCGCGCAGCGCCGCGCCCAGAAGCACGAGCGGGATGGGGTGTTCCCGGAGCGAGCATTGGGAGGGCCCGCTGGGCGGAGCGGGCTTGCCCGCTCCGCCCAGCGGGCGGGTCCCACTCTGCGAGCGCAGGGAACACCCCGTCCCGCGACCCACCCCACGGCGAGCGCCCCCTCCGCGACCCTCCACACTCGATACCGCGACGAAAGTTCTCCACAGCCCCGCAGACCCCCCACCACGACGTCGGTGGCTCCGGCCAAGATCGTCCCCATGAGCCCGCTCAGTCCGACGACCGTCACACGCCTCGATCCCCGATATCCCCTGCTCTGGCGTGACTCCGACACGATCCAGTTCGGGCTCGAGAACATCGTCCACGTCGACGCCGCAGCGCCCTGGGTCGAACCGCTCCTCGCCCGTCTCTCCACCGGCATCAGGATGTCGACCTTCGACGTCGTCGCGCACGCCGTCGGCGCCCCGCGTCAGGCCGCGCGCGATCTCCTCGCCGCACTGCGCCCTGTGCTGCACGACGATCCGCCGGCGGCGCCGTCGTTCTGGATCGAGGGCGTGAACGTCACGGACGACCGCGCGCTCCCCCGCATGGCCGAGTGCCTTCGCGAGGAGGGGCTCGACCGCGGCGTCCGTGACGACCCGGACGACGTCGGAGTGATCGTCGTCGAGGGCGCGGCATCCGCTCTGCAGTTCGCGGGCTACCTGCGCGACGACGTGCCGCACCTGCCGGTGGCCTTCGAGGCCGCGGCAGCGACCGTCGGTCCGCTGGTGCGCCCCGGCGAGACTCCCTGCCTCTCCTGCCGTGACGAGCACGAGACCCGGCGCGACCCTGCCTGGCCGCTGCTGCACACCCAGCTGATCGGGCGACCGGTCGGCACGATCTCGTCAGCGAGGCTCGCGCAGGCGGCCGCTCTCGTGTCCCGCATCCTGCGCACTCCCCTCGCCGAGGCGGGACTGCGCGCCAGGGTCAGCCCCGACGGACGGATCGCATGGCGCTCGGTGAGATTTCACGGAGGATGCCTGTGCCGCGACCTGTCGTCCCGATCTCAGCGAGGAACCGGGACGGCGCCCGCTCCCCTCGTCCTGCGGTCCGCGCCCACGACAGCGAGAGCGTACGCGCGGCCCGCGTGAGGCCCACGTAGGCGAGGCGGCGCTCCTCGTCGACCTGCTCGAAGGTGGTGGCGTAGGCGATCGGAAGGGCGCCTTCAGTCCATCCGGCGAGGTGCACGTGCGGCCATTCCAGACCCTTCGCCGCGTGCAGGGTCGACAGCGTCACCGTGCGCAGCTCGGGCTCGTGCTGATCCTTCGCCCGCGCCGACAGCATCTCGGCGAAGCTGCGCAGCGTGGCATCCGCGGGTGCCTCCTCGGCGAGCCGCAGGATCGCCCGCCTGGCCTCCCAGGCGTCGCGCTGTGCTCCACCGGCCTGCGGCGGCTCCTCCGTCAGACCGAGGTTGCGCAGCACATCCCGCACGGTGGGGAGGAACCCGGCGAGGGCGGGCGCGACGGCCGCGGCGCGCAGCGCGAGCACGGCCTGGCGCACCTCAGGCATGTCGAAGAACCGGGTGCCTCCGAGCACCGTGGTGGGAATGCCTTGCGCGGCCAGCGCCTGCTGCAGCGGGGCGGACTGCGCGTGCGCGCGGTACAACACGGCGATGTCGGCGGGCGAGGCGCCGGCCTGGATGCGGGCGGCGATCGCTGCAGCCACTCCCTCGGCCTCCTCGGTCTCGGTGTCGAAGGCGGTGACCGTCGGGGCCTCTGCGGTGAACGTCTCACGCGCCGGGGTCAGCGCGAGCGCGCCAGGGCGCCCCTTCATCAGCGCGTTCGCGACGGCGAGGATCGGCGCCTGGGATCGGTAGTTGGTCTCCAGGCGCACGACCGTGGCCCCCGGGTGCCGGCGCTCGAACTCGAGCAGGTATCGCTGCTGCGCACCGGCGAAGGAGTAGATCGTCTGGCTGGCGTCTCCGACCACGCAGATGTCGTGCCGGTCGCCCAGCCACAGCTCGAGCAGCCGATTCTGCAGCGGCGAGACGTCCTGGTACTCGTCGACCGTGAAGTGCCGGTACTGCTCGTGAACGGCCGCGGCGACGCGCGGCTCGGCCTCGATCATGCCGGCGCAGGCGAGCAGCACATCCTCGAAGTCGAGTTGGCGGCGCTCGTCCTTGATCCGCTCGTAGGCGTGCATCAGCGCGCTGAGCCGTTCGGCGTCGACACCGGTGACCGTGCGTCCGAGCTCGGCGTACCCGTCGACCGAGATCATCGAGACCTTGCGCCACTCGATCTCGGCTGCGATGTCGCGCAGGGTGGCCGTGCTGGGGCGGATCCGCAGCTCGTCGGCGGCCTGCCCGAGCATGCGGACCTTGTTGTTCACGATCGACGGGGCGCTGTCACCGGCGAGGGTCGGCCAGAAGAAGTTCAGCTGGGCGAGCGCAGCGGCATGGAAGGTGCGGGCGGCGACGCCCTCGATGCCGAGCGCACGAAGGCGTCCGCGAAGCTCGCCGGCGGCCTTCGCGGTGAACGTCACCGCCATCACCCTGCCGGGCGAGTACGCGCCGGTGTCGACGCCGTGGGCGATGCGATGGGTGATCACGCGGGTCTTGCCGGTGCCGGCTCCGGCGAGCACGGCCACGGGTCCGCGCAGCACGGATGCCGCCTCCCGCTGTCTTTCGTCGAGCGCGTCGAGTGCGCTCACACGCGCTCCTCGAACCAGTCGACGATGAGCGCCCGGGCGATGGACGACGGCCCGGGCAGTCCCACAGGCCCCTCGCCGCGCAGGGCGGTGGCGATCTCGGCACGGGTCAACCAGCGCACGTCGATGATCTCCTCGCCGTCGGCGACAGCGTGCTCGTCGACCGCGGTTGCTCGGAAGCCCAGCATGAGCGAACGAGGGTACGGCCAGGGCTGCGACGACACGTAGCGCACGTCCTTCAGACGGACGCCTGCCTCCTCGAAGATCTCACGGTGCACGGTGGTCTCGAGGGACTCGCCCGCCTCGAGGAAACCGGCGAAAGTCGAGTACATCCGCCCCTGCCAGGTGGCGTTCGCGCCGAGCAGCAGACGCTCGCCGTCTGCGCTCTCGATCGCGACGATGACCGCCGGGTCGGTTCGCGGGAAGTGCTCGCGGCCGCAGGACGGACAGTGCCGCGACCAGCCCGCCTGGCGCAGCTCGGTCTCCGAGCCGCAGGCCGGACAGAAGCGGAAGCCGGTCAGCCAGTCGGAGAGGGCGACCGCCTCGATGAGGAGTTCGGCCTCGACTCCGGCCAGTACCCCGCCGGCGTCGCGCACACTCGACCAGACGGCTGCGTCGACGGGCGCCGGATCGGCGGGCACGGCATCGAGGGAGACGGTGTCGGCCGGGGCGTCCTCCACGACGGCGAGCAGCACGGGTGTGCCGTCCGAGTCGCGCCCGAGCAGCGCCCAGTCCCGCGCCCCGACGACGTCGGCGGGCGCGATGCGCACGAGCGCCGCATCCCTCATGCGCGCGCGCCTGTCGTGCGCGACGATCACGCGAGTGGTGGCATCCGCTCGCAGCCGGTCCAGGATGCCGGGCTCGGCGCGGAGCTCTCCGGCACGGTCGAGGAGGCCCGGTTCGACGATCATGTGCTCCCTCTCATCCCCGCGTCCTGCACGGCGGCGGTGGTCCGCCGGGACGGCGGCCTGTGCCCGATCGGGCGTGGCGTGGGCATCAGGCCCCGGATGCCGACCTACCCTGGAGGGCATGGCACGCTCTCCTTTCACTCTAGTGGCGGCGGTCACAGCTGCACTGCCCGGGGCGGAGGTCACCGGCGCCCGTCCCCTCACCGCCGGCGGGGACGGACGGTTCGACTCGGCCGTGGCCACGCTGGCCGACGGCCGTGAGCTGACGATCCGGGTCGCCGACGACGAGGACAGCGCGCGCGAGCTCGCCTCCGAGGCGATCGCGCTGCGCGCCCTGACCGCCGGCGCACGGGAGATGCTGCCGTTCCAGGCCCCCGAGTACATCGGCGAGACGCGCATCGGCGACGGCCGCGCGCTGGTCACCGGGCTGCTGCCCGGTTTCCAGATCGAGGCCTCGCAGGTGCCCGCGGGTCGCGGCGCGGCGTGGTCGATCGGCGAGGCGATCGCGGCGACGCACGCGCTGCCGGCATCCGTCGTGCGCGGCGGTGGGCTCACCGCCCGCGACTCCGAGGAGGCGCGCGACGAGGTGCGCAGACTGGTCGAGCGCGCCACTTCGACCGGACGTGTGCCGGCCCGGCTGGGCAGCCGCTGGCGCCAGGCCGTGGAGGACGACGACCTCTGGCGCTTCGAGGCGACCGTGACGCTCGGCGGCGTGCAGGCCGACACGTTCCTGTTCGAGGACGACCCCGAGCTCGGTCCGCAGGTGGTGGGGCTGGTCCACTGGCACGGCCTGTCCCTCGGCGACCCCGCCGTGGATCTCGCGTGGCTGTCGGGTGCGAAGGATGCCGCCGACGATGTGCACGACGCCTACGGACGCTCCTCGGCCCACGCGGTGGACTCCGCGCTGCGGATCCGCGCCCGGCTGCGCGCCGAACTCGAGTTCGCCCGCTGGCTCGTGCACGGCGAGGCCATGCGCCGCACCGACATCATCGATGACGCCGCCGCGCTGCTGGAGTCTCTCGCCGAGGGCGTGCACGACGATCTGCGCGTGTCGGCTGGCGCGACCACCGATGTCGATTCGGCCCTGGATGCCGCCGGTCGCCTGCCCCAGGTCCCGTCCGTGAGCGTCGACACCTCGATGCAGACCGATGCGTACCGTCCCGAGGATCTCTGGCAGGCGGAGGCCGAGGAGGATCCCACGGACGAGACGCCCGTGCAGCAGGAGCCCGTCGCGACCCCGGCGGACGGCGCCGACCAGGAGACCCAGGATCTCGCCGACCTCGATGAGCGGGCCGAGGCCGCAGGCATCACCGGCGTGCGCGGGTCGTCCGGCGATCACGGCGCGGCCAAGGGCCCGAGCAGCACCGGCCGGCCGTTGTCGGCACACGATGACGAGGGGCTCGACTCGGCCGAAGAGGCTCAGCGCGCGGCGCGGGCCGCACTCCAGCGCTGGACCAGCTCGACCTCGGAGTAGACCCGGCCTCCGCGGATGACGAGGTCGTCGGCGACGTAATAGAGCGCGACGTCGATCTCCTCGAGCGGCACGCCGAACCGGCGGTGGTAGGCCAGGCGGTACAGCGCGAGCTGCAGCATCCGTTCCTCCCGCTCGGCTGCGGTGCGCGGCGCCTTGCCGGTCTTCCAGTCCACGATCTCGATGCGCCCGCCGCGATCGGCGCGGCGGTAGACGGCGTCGAGCTTGCAGATCACGATGTGCCCCTCGTGCTCCGGCGAGACGCCGAGCGCGAAATCGATCTCGATCTCGACCGCGATCGGCGCGAGCCCGCCCCATTCGCTGCGCTCGAAGATCTCCTGCAGGCGTCCGAGGTCGGCGGCATCCGCCTCGGAGACGTCCTGCGCATCGGGTGTGTCATCGTCGATCTCCCAGAGCCCATCGTCGATGCGCGGACCGGTGCCGACGAGTTCCGAGCGGCGCTCGACCCACGCATGGAACAGCGTGCCGAGCCTGGTCTGCCGATAGGGCCGCTCCGGCATCGGGCGGATGATCGACCCGAGCGTGCCCTCGAAGTCGGTGACGTAGTCCTTGAAGCGTGATGCCGGCACGCGGGTCGGCACGGCCACGTCGGTGCCACGCTGCCGCGCCTCGCGCTCGGCGAGCAGCCGGACCAGCTCTCGTGACGCCTCAGGAAGGGGCGAGGCCTGCGCCGCGCGCACCTCGTCGGCGGCGCGCTCCACGCGCTCGCGCCTGGCACCGAGCGGGTCGAGCGGCCAGCTCGCGGTCATCCCTGGACCGTCGTAGGGGTTCTCGTCGGGATCCACCTGCCCGACCCCCTCGAGGCCGAGTACGTCGAACGCCTCGAGCAGGTACGGGCTGGGCGTGCGCGGCTTCTTCTGCCCTGCCCAGTGCGCGCCGGTCAGCAGCAGGTCGCTGCGGGCGCGGGTCACGGCGACGTACGCGAGCCGGCGCTCCTCCTGCTTCTGGTACTCGGAGTACGCCTTCTTGAATGTGGTGAGCGCGCCCGGGTTCGTCTTGCTCTCGCTCGAGAGCGACGCCTGCCCGGCCTTCTGACGCTTGACGGGGTCGTCGCCGATGGCATCCATCGCCGACCGCGGATCCCATTCGAAGCGGGGCAGAGCCGCGGCGTCTCCGCGCAGCGCGAACGGCACGGCCCCGAAGCCGAACCATCCTGCGGTATCGGTCGGGCGCGACGGCAGTTCCTCCTCGACCAGGCGCACCACCGCGACGGCATCCCATTCCAGGCCCTTCGAGCCGTGGATCGTGAGCAGCTGCACGACACCGGGTTCGGGCGGCTCGGGGCGCGGCATCAGCTCGTCGGTGAGCTCGGCCTTGTCGAGCCAGGCCAGCAGGCTGCCGATGGTGCCGCGCTCGTCCGCAGCGAGGAACGCGCGAACCTCATCGGCGAAGGCGCGCAGCTGGGTGGTGGCGACGCGTGCCGGACCCCGGGTCTCGTTGACGGCGAGCTCGATGTCGAGACGAAGCTCGAACTCGATCAACCGGATCAGCTCGGGCAGCGGCTGGGCGACGGCGCGGCGCAGCCTCTCCAGCATCTCTCCTGCCGCGCGGATGCGTGCGCGTCCGTCCGGTGTGATCCCGTCGATCAGGCGGTAGTCGTCGCGCATTCCGCGCACCACGTCGACGGCGTCGACGATCGACACCGCCTCGTCGGCGCCGTGCGAGGAGCGCAGGCGCGCCTTCACGTCGTCGGGCAGCGGCATCAGCGCGCTGTCGCGCTTGGCGATCTCGGATGCCAGGTCGTAGAGCCCCGCCATGTCGGCGACGCCGACCCCGAAGCGCGGACCGGTGAGCAGGCGGATCAGTGCCGACCCCGCGGTCGGGTCGTGGATGACCCGCAGGGTGGAGACCACGTCGACCACTTCGGGCGTGTTCAGCAGACCGCCGAGGCCGAGGATGCGGTGCGGGATGCCGGCCGCGGCGAGCGCTCCGGCGAAGGTCTGCATGTGCCGCTTGGAGCGGAACAGGATCGCGCCCGTGTGCGGGCTGCTCCCCCGGTGCGCGTCCCGCCGCGAGGCGAACCAGTCGGCCACCTCACGCGCCTCGTCGTCGACGGTGAACGCGAAGCGGGTGTCGACGGTTCCGGCTCCGGCGCCGGGGCGCGGCTCCAGCGGCGGAACGTCGAGGCCGGGGCGCTGCAGCGGCTCGAGCACCCGGTTGGCGACGTCGAGGATGGCGGCATCGTTGCGCCAGCTGGTCATCAGGCTGTACGTGTGCGCAGGCTGCTCGAGGGCGAAGGAGCCGGAGAACGCGTACAGGTTGTCGGCGCTCGCACCGCGCCAGCCGTAGATCGACTGATGCGGGTCACCCACCGCCATCACCGCGGAGTCACGGAACAGTTCGGCGAGGAACCGGGTCTGGATGACCGAGGTGTCCTGGTACTCGTCGAGCAGCACGACGCGGTGCTGCTCGCGCAGCTCTGCGCGCACATCGGGTGCGGATTCGATGATGTCGTAGGCGCCCGAGACCTGGTCGGCGAAGTCGAGCACTCCGCGGCGCTCCTTCTCCGAGATGTAGTCGCGCACCAGCGCGGCGAGCACCGGCATCGCCTCGAGATTGGCCGCGGCCTTCTCGACGGAGTCGTTGCTGCGGTAGGGGGCGAAGGCGCGTGCCTGATCGGTGGCGATCCGCACGGCGCGGTCGAGGTCGACACGGTGGTCGAGCGTGTCGCCGGCGAGGGACTGCACGGCGTCGACGACGCCGGTGAGCGAGCGATCGATCAGTTCCAGGCCGGGCAGATCGGAGCGCAGCACGACGTCACGGGCGAGGATCCAGGATGCCGCCTGGCTCAGCATCGCCACGTCGGGGTCGCGCCCGATGCGTGCGGCGTGCTCGCGGACGATGCCGTCGGCGAAGGCGTTGTACGTCGAGACCCGGGGGCGGATCATCAGGTCCTCCGCCGCCGCCGGGGCCGCTTCGGTGCCGTACCGCGCCGCGAGCTCGTCGAGGACATGCGAGCGCACCAGGTCGCGCTGCCGGCCGGGTGCAGCATCGTCGACGCGGCGCAGTGCACCGGATGCGACGATCTCGGGAACGTGCGGCAGCAGACCGCGGCGACCGTACTCGTCGATCATCGCGAGCCGCGCGGCGATGCGCTCGGAGAGCTCACCGGCGGCCTTGCGGGTGAAGGTGAGCCCGAGGATCTCGTCGCGGCGGACGTGTCCGTTCGCGACCAGCCAGACCACGCGGCCCGACATGGTCTCGGTCTTGCCGCTGCCGGCGCCCGCGACGACGAGCGCCGGCGTGGGCGGGGCCTCGATCACGCGCTGCTGCGCCGCGGTCGGCGACGGCAGCCCGAGGGCGGCGGCGACGTCGGTCGCGGAGATCTCCAGCGGGCCGGTCCAGGCACTCATGCGCTCACCGCCGGGACGGTGTGGATGCGGCAGGGCTGGACTCGCCACTGGGTGTCGGCACAGTGCGCCTCGACCTGGGCGGTGAAGCTGCTCGCCGACATGCCCCGTGCGGCCTCCGCGACGCGACGCAGGAACTCCTCGCGCGCCTCGCCGTCGAGCGTGTGCTGGTGGGCGACGCGGTAATCGCTCTTCGAGAGGGTCTTCGCGACGAGCACCAGGCGCGCGCCGGCGAGGGACTCCGGGGCGGCGCCCTCGATGAGCCCCTGCTGCACGGCGAGCTGATACGCCGAGAGCTGTGCGTGCTCGACGACCTTCTCGTCGCTCTCCGGCTCGTACTTGCCGGTCTTCAGGTCGACCACGACCACCCGCTCGTCCGCGGCGGGCATCGCCTGCCACCCTCGCCCTCGCGCGGCGGGGTGCTCGCCGGTGCCCGCCGGGTACGCCTCCACGCGGTCGATGTACCCGTGGATGATCGCCTGATGCGCGGTGTCCTCGCCGAC
This sequence comes from Microbacterium sp. NPDC057659, assembly GCF_042799915.1. Lineage (NCBI taxonomy): Bacteria > Bacillati > Actinomycetota > Actinomycetes > Micrococcales > Microbacteriaceae > Microbacterium > Microbacterium sp. NPDC057659. Next base: position 1,103,099 of record NZ_JBHVHU010000001.1, read on the forward strand.
CGGATGCACGGTGGGGCGTCCTTCGTCTCGCTCTTCGGATCCTGAGCGAGCGGAGCGAGACGAGGGGCGCTCAGGACCCGAGAGCTCCGGCACGTCCACCGCGAACCGGAACTCCACCTCGCTGGCGAGCACGCGGCCGCCGTCGCGGGTGACGGTGTCGAGATAGGAGTGCAGCCGGTCGACGTACTGCTCGGCCCGACGACGCTCCTTGCGCCCTATCCACTCGGTCTCGAAGTCGAGCTCGGGCCAGCGCGCGGCGACGACCTCGCGCATCCGCTCGAGATCGCCGTCGGGCGCGGTCTCCATCGCGGCGTGCACGATCGTGCCGATGCCCGCCGAGGGCGGCATCACGGTGTCTCCGCCCAGCGCCGACACGGCCCAGTTCAGGCCGCACTCCTCGAAGGACTCCATGCGCGACGGCGACACGCGGGCGGCCTCGACCGCGAGATCGTGCAGCGGCGCCTCGCTCGACGACGGCGTCACGCCGTACCACTCTGCGGGTTCCGCGCCGGGCACACCCTCGCGGGCGAGCACGGCCAGCTGCCCTGCCGCCTCCTGGCGCGCGGCCGGCGACGTGCTCGTGGTCAGCGTGCGACGGTGCCGGGCGACCATGCCGCGCAGCGTGAGCGGGTGCTCGGCGGACGGGTGCCGCTCCGGCGGCTCGGGCTGCGGCAGGAAGCCGAAGAACGGGCTCGGCGTCGCGTCGTCGTCATCGACCGCCGTGATCAGCAGCCGGCTGCGCGCCCGTGACACCGCTCGCACGAACAGCCGCAGCTCGTCGTGCAGGGCGCCGCGCCGCCGGTCGAGGATGCCGGGGACGGGGACCTCGACGCCGGTGCGTGCGGCGGCGATCGCGTCGGCGAGGCGCCACGTCTGCAGCATCCCGCCGCGCAGCCGGACGTTCGGCCAGACGCCGTCCTGCACGCCGGCGATCACGACCGCGTCGAACTCGGCGCCCAGCGCAGTGGCGGGCGTCAGCAGCGTGACACGACCGGGGCGCTCCGGCGACGACAGGGTGTCCTCGGGAACCTCGCTACCGAGGATGTCGTCGACGAACTTCCGCGGCTTCTCGTTCGGCGTGCGCTCGACGAAGCGCTTTGCGGCGTCGAACAGCGCCACCAGTGCGTCCAGGGCTCGAGCCGTCTCGCCGCCGGTGGACTGCATCGCGTTCTCGCGCCAGGCGTACTGCAGCTTGCGCCCGTCGACGGAGCGCGCGCCGTCCCACGCGCGCCAGAGCAGATCGTGGATGGTCTCGCCCGCGGCGGCGGCCGCGGTCATCTCGGCGAGGGTGTCGGCGAACCGCGCCGCGGCCCTCGCCTCGGCCGCGTCGATCAGGGTGAAGTGCGCCGGGGACGCCATCGCCTGACGCAGCAGCTCGCGCGCCGGGGTGTTGCCCTCCTGCTCGAGTTCCAGGTGCCGCAGCCGGGCGCGGAGCCGGCGCAGCCCGATCGCGTCCATTCCGCCGAACGGCGAGCGCAGCGCCTCTTCGAGCTCCTGCGGGGTGCGCTCGTCGACCGACGTGAGCGCGAGCCTGACGATGCCGACGATGTCGCGCACCACGGACTCATCGCCGAGCGGCCGCTGCACGCCGGCCGCCCTGGTCGGTATCTCGCGCGCGGCGAGCTCGGTCTCGAGCTGCGCGACCTGACGGGTGTCGTGCGCGATCACCGCCATCCGGTCCCAGCGGATGCCGCCCGACAGATGCCAGTCGCGCATCACGCCGGCGATGCGATCGACCTCCTCGTAGGGCGAGGGGGCGACGAAGGTCGTCACTGCGGCATCCGTGTCGTCGACGGTGACGGGCGCGCGGCGGTGATCGACCCGACCCGCGGCGCCGATCGCCTGCGTGACGGTGCGGGTGAGCGCTGTGAGCACCGGCGACTGCCGATGCGGTCCGTCGAGCACGTGCACCTCGCCGAGGTGGGCGGCGAGCCGGGCGAACAGCTCAGGGCTCGCGCCGCGGAACGCGCCGGAGGAGATGTCCGGGTCGCCGAAGGCCAGCACCGCGATGCCCCGCGAGCGCAGTGCCGCCACCAGGGCGATCCCGCCGCGGGTGAGCTCCTGGGCGTCATCGATCAGCACCACGCGCAGCGGCGCGAGCGGGCCGAGCGTCGCGGCATCCGCCGAGCGCAGGATGGCGGTCGCCTCGCTGAGCAGGTCGGCCGCGTCGCGGTGCGCGGAGCGCAGCTGCCCGAGCACGTCGTGGTACTGGTCGAGGAACTCGCCCGCCGCCGCCCAGACCTCGGAGCCCGACTCGCGCAGCTCACCGGGACCGATGCCGAGCTCGGTGCACTCGGCGAGGAACGCCCGCAGTTCGGAGCGGAAGCCCTTCGACGCGCGCACCGACGTTCCGAGCGCGTCGGGCCAGTGCACGCGCTCGTCCTCGAGATCGCCGGCGAGCAGCTCGGCGATGATGCGGTCCTGATCGGCGCCGGTCAGCAGCGCGGGCGGGTCATCGCCCGCGCGCACCATCGCACCGCGCACGAGCTGGAACGCGAACGAGCCGACCGAGCGCGCCAGCGGCCCCGGCGTCGCCTTGTCGATGCGCACGCCGATGCGGTCGCGCAGTCCGGTCGCGGCCTGACGGCTGGGCGTGAGCACGAGCACCTGCTCGGGCTCGAGTCCGCCGTCCAGCAGGTGCACGACGCGGTCGATGAGGGCAGTCGTCTTGCCCGTTCCCGGCGCGCCGACGATGACTCCGGATGCCTCGGGGTCGGCCGTCACGACGGCCCGCTGCGCAGCATCCTCTGTCATGCCTTCGACACTATCGGCGCCTCCCGACATCCCCGGCGCGAGCGGATGCCGGGGCCGTGTGCGCCCTCGGCGAAACCGGCCCGGCGGGCGGGACCCGCGCCCCGACGTCGCGATAGAGTGGCCAGCACCCCAGCAAGTCAGAGGAGCACGCGTGGAAATCCGCATCGGCATCGTCAACACCGGCCGTGAACTGACCTTCGAGACCAACGCCCCGGCCGACGAGGTGCGCAGCACCATCTCGGGCGCGCTCGAGCAGGGCACGACCCACTTCACCCTCACCGATGTGAAGGGCAACGACTACATCGTGCCGACGGCGAACCTCGCATACATCGAGCTGGGCACCGAGGAGTCCCGCCGGGTCGGCTTCGTCGCCTGACATGTACATCCTCCTGGCGCTGATCGCCTCCTGCGCCCTGAGCATCGGCCTGCACTTCCTGCTGCCGCACCGTCTGCTGCGCGGCGTGGCCGTCACACCGGCGATCGCCACCGCGTCCACCGCCGTGATCTACACGGCCATGCAGTGGGCGGGCATCTCCGAGGGCAACGGCTGGCTGTGGCTGGCGAGCATCGGCGGCGGGCTGCTGATCGCAGCCCTGGCCACCTACCTCATCGCCGTCGTGCGGCACGCCTCCGACCAGAAGACGCAGCAGGCGATCGGGGCCTGAGCCCCCGAGAGCGCTCTGAGCCCCGAGCCCGCTACGAGGCGAGCCCCATCGCGTCCATGCGGCGCGCGTGCGCGCCCATCAGCTCGGTGTACACCGGCTCGATGCGCTGCTCGTCCTGCGCGAGACGTTCCGGGCGCAGTGCACCGCGGCAGACGAGCAGGGTGTCGCCGACGAGACGGCGCCCCCACATCGACAGCAGCGAGCGCCATTCCTCGTCGCTCTCGATCGTCTGCTGGATGATCGAGACGATCTCGTGGCCGGCGTCGTCCTCACGGAGGATCTCGGCGACCCTGTCCCCCGTCTCGCCGTAGCTCGACGCCAGCGCGAGGTAGAAGTCGTCGAGCATGCCGGCGGTCAGGTAGACCGCGAGCAGAGTCTCCTCCTGGCGGGCGCCGATCGTCATGCGCCGGAAGGCATCGAGGTTCTCGCGGAACGGCAGCATCAGCTCCGTGGGGTCCTCACCGCGCTCGACGATCACGCGCACGATGCCGCGGTGCTTGTCCAGCGCCGCTCCGGCGGCGCGAGACAGAGCCTCTTTGCGCGCGAGCTCCGGCGTGGCACGGATGCCGCGGGTCAGCGTCTCGAAGTACCCGAGCTGCAGGTACGCGGCCTGGCCCAGGAAGCGGTTCAGCTCCGGCGCGAGCTCGGCGAAGTCGACGCGCGTCGCGTCGCCCACATCGCCCCTGCTGCGCACCGAGAGGGTGCGGCGGGGCTGGCGGCGCTTCTTCCAGAACCAGTTGACCACCCGCCCAGATTACCGGGGCGGGGAGTTCGACCGTGCGAGCAACTCGTCGCGCGGGACCCCCTCCGGTAGGCTGGTTCCCGTCCTGCCGGTGGAGCAGGGCCCCGCGCCTGAGATCAGAGACGGCGTGGATCCGTTTACGAGGCGACTCCCGGGGTGCGACGAAGCACAGCGCGATCGCCGGACAGGCAATGCATATCGTGACTTCCTTCGCCGATCTCGGCATCGATCAGGACATCGTCGACGCACTCGCTGCCAAGGGCATCGTGGACGCGTTCCCGATCCAGGAGCAGACCATCCCCCTCGGCCTTCCCGGCCAGGACATCATCGGCCAGGCCAAGACCGGCACCGGCAAGACCTTCGGCTTCGGCATCCCCGTGGTGCAGCGGCTCGGCGCGAACCCCGGTCCCGGCGTGAAGGCGCTCATCGTCGTGCCGACCCGTGAGCTGGCGGTGCAGGTCTACGAGGACATGGACCTGCTGACCTCGAACCGTGGCACCAGCGTCGTCGCGATCTACGGCGGCAAGGCCTATGAGGGTCAGATCGAGCAGCTCAAGGCCGGCGCGCAGATCGTCGTCGGCACTCCCGGCCGTCTGATCGACCTCGCCGGCCAGCGCCTGCTCGATCTGTCTAACGCCACCGAGGTGGTGCTCGACGAGGCCGACAAGATGCTCGACCTCGGCTTCCTCGCCGACATCGAGAAGATCTTCCAGAAGGTCCCCGCGACCCGGCACACGCAGCTGTTCTCGGCCACGATGCCCGGCCCGATCGTCGCCCTCGCGCGCCGGTTCATGACCAATCCGATCCACATCCGCGCGAACGACCCCGACGAGGGCCTCACGCAGAAGAACATCAAGCACCTCGTCTACCGCGCGCACGCGCTGGACAAGGACGAGGTCATCGCCCGCATCCTGCAGGCCGAGGGCCGCGGCAAGACCGTGATCTTCACGCGCACCAAGCGCGCAGCCCAGAAGCTGGTCGACGAGCTGAACGACCGCGGCTTCAACGCCGCCGCCGTGCACGGCGACATGGGCCAGGACCAGCGTGAGCGCTCGATGGCCGCGTTCAAGGCCGGCAAGAAGGATGTCATGGTCGCGACCGACGTCGCCGCCCGCGGCATCGACGTCGACGACGTCACGCACGTGATCAACCACACGATCCCGGATGAGGAGAAGACGTACCTGCACCGCGCGGGCCGCACCGGCCGCGCCGGCAAGACCGGCATCGCGGTGACGTTCGTCGACTGGGAGGACCTGCACAAGTGGGCGCTCATCAACCGCGCCCTCGAGTTCGGTCAGCCCGAGCCCGTCGAGACCTACTCGTCGAGCCCGCACCTCTACGAGGACCTCAACATCCCCGAGGGCACGAAGGGCCGCCTGCGCACCGCGCCGAAGGCCGAGAAGCCCGCCGGGGAGCGCAAGCAGCGTCAGCCGCAGAAGGCGGCGGATGCTGCCGCGGAAGGCACCAGCGAGGGCACCACCAAGCGCCGGCGCCGGCGCCGCCGGGCCACCGAGCCGGTCGGATCGACGTTCGCCGAGGGCACGGATGCCGCAGAAGCGGCGCCGACCACGACGGATGCCGCACCGCGCGACGCCGAGGGCGCCGGCACGCACGACGGAGACGCCACCTCCGAGCACCGCGACGGCAAGCCCGCTCCGCAGCGTCGCCGTCGGCGTCGCCGTTCCGGCGGCGCAGCGCCCACGGGCGCCTGACCCGCAGTTCTCGATGAAACGCCTTCAGCCCGCGGCTGAGGGCGTTTCCTCATACTGCGCCCGCAGTGCGCCCGCACTCTCGGGCACCCGCGGCGGATAGACCAGGGTCACCAGCACCACCGAGATGATCATCAGCAGGAACCACGAGGTGAGCTTGCTCGGCGACACGAGCTCCCACCCTCCGGCCTGATTCGGGTACGACCAGGCCCCCGCCCAGGTGCCGATGTTCTCGGCCGCGTAGATGAACACGGCGACTCCGGCGAACACGGCCAGCAACGGCAGCCGAAGCGTGACCCGCCACGAGCGCGCGTACATCATCGTCCGGAGCCAGAGCACCGCGACCGCGGCGATCAGCACCCAGCGCAGGTCGATCCAGAAGTGGTGCGCGAAGAAGTTCGCGTAGATCGCCGCGGCGAGCACGACGGTGATCCAGCGCCGCGGAGATCGCGTGAACGCCAGGTCGAACAGCCGGTGCACGCGCACCATGTACGAACCGACCGCGCCGTACATGAACCCGCTGAAGAGCGGCACCGCACCCAGGTGCAGATATCCGCCCGCCGCGTACTCCCACGACCCGACATCCGTCTTGAACAGTTCCATGACGGTGCCCGTGATGTGGAAGATCACGATCACCCACAGTTCGCGCCCGGTCTCGAGCCGGAACGTGATCATCACGACCTGGATGAGCACGGCGGCGAGCGTCAGGGCGTCGTTGCGAGCGAGCAGCGCGTCGTCGGGATACCAGAGCCGCGCCGCGATGATCAGCGCGAGCAGCGAGGCCCCGAAGATGCACGCCCACGCCTGCTTCAGCAGGAACACCGTGAACTCGATGAGCCCTGCGCGGACGCCGCGGTGCGGAGCTCCCTGCAGCACGCGTCTCGCGACGACGTCGATCCGGCGTTCGAGAGAGGTGCCCCGCTGCATGGAGCGAGGCTACGGCGCCAACCTGCACGGTCGTTGAGCGAGGAGCGAGGCGACGAGACGAGACGCTTCACATCGACTCAGCGCGTTTCGTCACTTCGACTCGCTCCGCTCGCTCAACGACCCGGGAGCCGGGTACCGCGGCGCCGAGCCGGTGCCGCGGTCGATCAGGCGGGCGATCATGCCCTCATCGGTGGTGTTCTCGCCGGGCCGGTTCGGTTTGCCGGCGCCGTGATAGTCGCTCGAGCCGGTGACGATCAGGTCGTGCCGTGCGGCGATGTCGCGCAGCATCCGCTTGCCCTCTTCGGTGTTCTCCCGGTGCTCGATCTCGAAGCCGGCGAGCCCGGCGTCGATCAGCCGCTCGATGAACGCGACAGGCATCATGCGGTCGCGCCCCGCGGTCGCGGGGTGGGCGATGATCGCCACTCCCCCGGCATCCGTGATCAGGCGGACCGCGGTGAGCGGGTCGGGCGCGTAGTGCGGCTCGTAGTACCCGGTGCGGGGATGCAGGACCCCGTCGAAGGCCTCTCCGCGGTCTGCGACGATGCCGCGCGCGATCAGCGCGTCGGCGATGTGCGGGCGCCCGATCGTGGCATCCCCCGCGGTCTGCGCCAGCACGTCGTCCCAGGTCAGGTCGTAGTCGCGCGAGATGTTCCGCACGATCCGCTCGGCACGGCCGATCCTGTCATCGCGGATGCGGTTCGTCTCCGCGACCAGCGCGGCATCTGTCGGGTCGAACAGGTAGCCGAGCACGTGCACGCTGCGCCACTCGTGCCTCGATGAGAACTCCATGCCCGGGATGAAGGTCATGCCCAGGGCGACCGCCTGGTCGCCGGCCTCGCCCCACCCCGTGGTGCGGTCGTGATCGGTCAACGCGACCGTACCCAGGCCGTACGCGTGCGCCTGACGGACCACCTCGGCCGGTGTCTCGGTGCCGTCGGAGTGGTTCGAGTGCAGATGCAGGTCGCCAGGACCTGCGAACCGCGGGGCGCCGGTGGTCATCCTCCGAGCGTACTCACCCGTCGCAGTCAGGGGCGTCACAGACCGCGTCCCCTAGGCTCGAGGGGATGTTCCGACTCATTGGTCTGCTGCTGACCGTGCTCTACGCGATCGCCGCGGCCGTCGTCGTCTGGCCGCAGTTCTTCCGGCTCGAGCAGACCTTCCCGTTCGCCCAGCTCGTGGCGTCCCGCGGCGTCCTGCTGATCGCGTTCGCGGTGGTCGGTGTCCTCTCACTGCTGCTCATGATCGCCCGGCCGCTGCGCGGCTTCGCGGCATCCCTGCTGGTGATCTCGATCGTCGCCGGCGGTGCGATCGGCGTCATCGGCGGGCTCCGCGGCGTCTCCGAGGGCTCGCTGCCTGCGAAGGCCGAGGACAGCGTGCGCGTGATGACCTGGAACACCCGCGGCGAGGCGGCATCCGCCGACACGATCGCGCGCGAGGCCGTCGAGCAGAAGGCCGACATCGTCACCCTGCCCGAGACGGCCGACGGCGTCGGCGAGCGGATCGCCGTGCTGATGCGAGAGAGCGGCCAGCCGATGTGGGTGCACAACGTCAACATCCGCCCCGAGGTGAAGAACGGCCCGCAGGCCTGGCAGACCACCGTGCTGATCTCGCCGAAGCTCGGCGACTACTCCGTGATCAAGTCGTCCAGCGACGGCTCGAGCAACACCAAGTCCGTGCCCAGCGTCGTCGCGATGCCCGTCGACGGACACGGACCGACCGTGGTCGCCGTGCACGCCGTCGCCCCTCGCCAGGAGGCCATGGAGCGCTGGCGCGCCGACCTGCAGTGGATCGCCGACCAGTGCCCGAAGGGCGACTTCATCCTCGCCGGCGACTTCAACGCGACGATCGACCACATGGCCCGCCTCGGCGTCGCCGGCGGTGACATGGGCCGCTGCCAGGACGTCGCCACCCGCACCGGCACCGGCATGTGGGGCACCTGGCCGAGCAGCATCCCCGCTGTGCTGTCGGCGCCCATCGATCACATCATGGCCAGCGCGAACTGGACGCCCACCGGATCTCTCGTGATCGACGACGCCGCGGGATCGGATCACCGTGCGTTTGTGGCGCAGCTCGACCCCACACGCTAGAAAAGCAAGGGAGGGCCACCAGCCCTCCCGGCAGAAGCCGGTCTTCCAATGATGAAAGGCCGTCATGACCCTCCACTCCCGACGCCGGACGGTGCGCAGCATCGTCGGCACCGCCGCAGCCCTGGGGCTCGTCCTCGCCGGCGGGCTCAGTGCCACCGCCGGCACCTCCGAGACCTCGACGCCCGTTCCGGTGAATCCGCCGGACGGTACCGTGATGAGCTACGTGGTGAACACCGCTCAGGCGAACCCCGGCCAGACCCGCAAGGCCGAGAAGGCCGTCACCGACGCAGGTGGCGTGGTGGTGCAAAGCTGGCCGCAGATCGGCGTGATCGTCGCCCAGTCCGACCGTGCGGCGTTCCGTGACAGCGTGAGGGTCACCGGCAAGAACGTCATCACCTCAGTCGGCGCCACCCGCACCGCCGAGGTCAAGGACAAGGTCACCGGCCCCGGCATCCCGTGGGGGCCCGGATCCTCGGGATGGAACCAGGGCAAGAACAAGCCGGTCAACGGCGACGAGCCCTCGGCTCCGATTCCCGGCTCCGGCACCGAGCAGTACACGTCGCTGCAGTGGGACATGAAGATGATCCACTCCGATGAGGCCAACCTGGTCACCGACGGCAGCCGCAACGTGCTCGTCGGCGTGCTGGACTCGGGCATCGATCCCACGCATCCCGATCTGAAGGCGAACATCGACGTCGCCGACTCGGTCAACTGCACGGCCGGAGGCCGTCCCGACCAGTCCGAAGGCGGCTGGTACCCGACCACCTCGTCGCACGGCACGCACGTCGCAGGCACGATCGCGGCGGCCCGCAACGGGATCGGCGTCGTCGGTGTCGCACCGAACGTGCGCGTCGCCTCGGTGAAGGTCGTCAACGACGACGGGTTCATCTACCCCGAGTACGCGATCTGCGGCTTCATGTGGGCAGGGCAGCGCGGGATGGATGTCACGAACAACAGCTACTACATCGACCCGTTCGAGTTCTGGTGCGGCGACCAGCCCGACCAGGCCGCGGTGAAGGAAGCGGTCACGCGCGCGGTCAAGTGGTCCGAGGACAAGGGCGTCGTGAGCGCCGCCGCGGCCGGCAACTCGGGTCTCGACCTCACGACCAACACGGTCGACGAGGGCAGCCCGAACGACGCGCCCGAGCCCGTGACGCGCACGATCAACGAGGGCTGCCTGGACATCCCCGCGCAGCTCCCGGGCGTGGTGACGGTGTCGTCCCTCACCGAGACGGGCCAGCTGTCGTACTTCTCCAACCGCGGCCTCGGCCAGATCGATGTCGCGGCGCCCGGCTCGCGCATCGCCTCGACGGTCCCCGGCGGCGGCTGGGCGTACATGAGCGGCACTTCGATGGCCTCGCCGCACGTCGCCGGAGTGCTCGCGCTGATGAAGTCCGCGCACCCCGAGCTGACGCCGGCCCAGATGGTGCAGAAGCTGCGCGCCGACGCGACCCCGACGGCCTGCTCGGCGCCTCAGTACGACGAGGGCGCCGCCTGCGTCGGCACCGACGCGGAGAACAGCTACTACGGCACCGGCATCGTCAATGCGCTGAAGGCCGTGCAGTGATCTGACGGCTGCGCTGCGCAGGACCCGGGTGGACTCAGCCCCGCCCGGGTCCTGTGCTGTCAGGAGTGAGAGGATGGAGAGCATGAGCACTCCCGCAGACGGCGACACGATCGCCGAGACCTCCGACGCAGACGTCGTCGAGGAGAAGACCAACCGGCGTCAGCCGTTCCCCCAGGGCTTCCTGGACACCATCTCCACGGGCTGGGCCGAGCGCACCGAGTCGCTGCCGGCTTCGCGGGCGCAGGCGCCCTATGCGGCCGCGCGCCGCGACGCCGTCTCGAAGGCGTTCCCCGGCCAGCGCCTGGTCGTCCCTGCAGGGTCGCTCAAGCAGCGCAGCAACGACACGGACTACCCGTTCCGGGCGCACTCCGCATTCGCGCACCTGACCGGGTGGGCGGCCGACTCCGAGCCCGACTCCCTGCTGGTGTTCGAGCCGACCGCCGACGGCCACGACGTCACGCTCTACTTCCGCGAGCGCGCCGACCGCACCACCGCGGAGTTCTACTCGGATGCCACGATCGGCGAGTTCTGGATCGGACCGCGTCCCTCTCTGGCCGGTGTCGCCGCCGACCTCGGCGTGGCCACGGCGCACCTGGACGACTTCGCCGCGGGCGACGCCGACCTGGTGGTCGACGAGGATGCCGCGCTGACCCAGTTCGTCTCCGAGCTGCGCCTCATCAAGGACGAGTACGAGATCGCCGAGATGAAGCACGCGGTCGCCGTCACGGCATCCGGCTTCGACGACGTCATCCGCGACCTGCCCCGCGCGATCGAGCACCCCCGCGGTGAGCGCATCGTCGAGGGCGTCTTCCACCAGCGCGCCCGCAGCGACGGCAACTGGGAGGGCTACGACACGATCGCGGCCTCCGGCCCGCACGCCTGCTACCTGCACTGGACCCGCAACGACGGCGCCGTCCTGCCCGGCGACCTGATCCTCATCGACGCGGGTGTCGAGGCCGACAGCCTCTACACCGCCGACATCACCCGCACCCTTCCGGTGTCCGGCACGTTCACCGAGGTGCAGCGGCGTGTCTACGAGACCGTGCGCGAAGCCGCCGATGCTGCGTTCGCCGCTGCCCGCCCCGGCGTGAAGTTCCGCGCCGTGCACGAGGCCGCGATGCAGGTCATCGCGGAGCGCACCGCCGAGTGGGGTGTGCTGCCGGTGAGCGCCGAGGAGGCTCTGGACGCCGACAAGGGCGGCCAGCAGCGCCGGTACATGGTGCACGGCACCTCGCACCACCTCGGCATCGACGTGCACGACTGCGCACAGGCCCGCCGCGAGATGTACTACGACGGCGAGCTGAAGGCCGGCATGGTGTTCACGATCGAGCCCGGCCTGTACTTCCAGATCGACGACGTGACCGTGCCGGAGGAGCTGCGCGGCATCGGCGTGCGCATCGAGGACGACATCCTGATGACGGAGGACGGCCCGGTGAACCTGTCGGCCGACATCCCGCGCACGGCCGATGAGGTCGAGGCGTGGATGGTGCGGGCGCAGGCGTCGTGATGGCCGGTCTCACCGGCTGGCACATGCTGTTCATCATGCCCTTCGTGTGGGCGATCGTCGCCGCCCTCATCGGGCTGGTGATCTATTTCGCGGTGCGCTTCGCAGTGCTGCACGCGATGAAGGCGCACACCCGATGGGTGGATGCCGGCAAGCCGTCGTCGACCCACGCCGCTGCCCCGTACCCGCCGGCGGCACCGCCGCAGGCGCCGGGCGCGCCGTGACGGGCGACACACTCATGCACGACGGCCAGCTGGTCCTGGAGGACCGGCTGGCCGTCGCGTTGATCTCCGCTGCCCTTCCTGAGACCGCGGGGATGCCGGTGCGCAGGCTGCCGTCGCCGGGCACGGTCAATGCGCTGTTCCGCATCGGAGACAGCCTCGTGGCCCGCTTCCCGCTGATGCCGACCCCGCTCGCGGAGGTGCGCGAGGAGGCCGAGCGGATGGCGGAGTTCGCCGAGGTCAGCCCGGTGCCCGCTCCGCGCTCCGTGCGGGTGCTCGATGCCGGCAGGGAGTACGCGTCGGCCTGGATGATCGCCTCCTAGGTCGACGGCGAGACGGCGGAGGGGCTTTCGGATGCACGGCATCCGCTGCTCGCGCGCGACCTCGCGAACCTCGTCGTCGCCCTGCGCACCGAGCCGCTGCGCGGCCGATCGTTCGACGGCCAGGGCCGCGGCGGCGAGCTGACCGATCATGACGAGTGGGTCGAGGAGTGCTTCGCCCGCAGCGGGCACCTGTTCGACGCGGATGCCGCGCGGCGGCTCTGGGCAGGGCTGCGGACCATCCCGCATCCGGGTGTCGAGGTGATGTCGCACCGCGACCTGATCCCGCCGAACCTGCTCGTGTCGACGGAGGGGCGTCTGTCCGGAGCACTCGACACGGGCTCGTTCGGCCCGGTCGATCCGGCTCTGGATCTGGTCGTCGCCTGGCATCTGCTCGACACCGAGGACCGCGCTCTGCTGCGGGCAGGGGTCGGCTCGGATGATGTGGAGTGGCGACGCGGAGCTGCCTGGGCACTGCAGCAGTCGGCGGGGCTGGGCTGGTACTACGAGCAGTCGAACCCGGCGATGTCGCGGCTGGGACTGCGCACCATGGCGCGGCTGCTGGCCGCCGACGAACTGCGCAGCTGACGCGTCGCGTGAGTCGAGCGGGGCGGCGCTCCCGGCATCGATGACGGCGCCGTCGCGGACGACGTTGTCGATGACGATCAGCGCGCCGGGGCTGCGTAGCGGTTGATCAGGGTCTCGGGTGCTTCGGCCGCGTCAGTCATCCCTCTCATCCTGGCACGCGGCGATGCTCGCCTACGCTGTTGCCGTGGGCATCGAGCATCGACTGACCGGCGGCAACGCGACCGCGTCCGTCGTGCGTGTCGGCGCCACGGTGCGCAAGCCATGGACCGCGAAGACGGCTCTCGTGCGGGAGTTCGTCGAGCACGTCCGGGCGCGGGGCGTCGATGCGCCTGCTCCTCTCGGCCGGGACGACCGGGGGCGGCAGATCATCGAGTTCGTGCCCGGAGCCGAACCGGGGGTGCTGGACGCCGACGGACTCCGCCGCGTGGGCGGCATGATCCGCGACATCCACGACGCCGCCACCTCGTTCCCGTTCCGGGAGACGGATGCCTGGGACGTACTGCTCCCCGCGCCGGACGAACCGGAGCTGATCTGTCATGGGGATCTGACCCCGTGGAATCTGATCGTCGGCGACCGCTGGGTGTTCATCGACTGGGACGGCGCCGGACCGAGCACCCGCCTGTGGGACCTGGCGTACTCGGCGTCGGCGTTCACCGTGAACGACCCGGCGCAGGATCCGGATGAGGCGGGGACCCGCCTGGCGGCGTTCGTCGACGGATACGACGCCGATGCTCGGACCCGCGTGCTTCTCCCCGCGATGATGGCCACGCGCACGCAGGCCATGCTCCGGATGCTGGAGCGGGCACACGACGGGGGCGAAGAGCCCTGGGGCTCGATGTACGTCCAGGGCCACGGTGCGCACTGGCGTGCCGTGACGGAGTACGTGCGCCGACACGAAGGCGTGTGGCGAGATGCTCTGGGAGCCGGTCGTTGAGCGAGACGAGACGCGGCAAGCCGCCTGCGCTCGGCCGACCGGCGATAGGCTCGGCACCGTGACGCCCGCCGCGACCGATCGATTCGTGAAGACCGCCGACGGCCGGCTGTTGCACACGATGTCCTCCGGCGAGGGCGACGATCTGGTCGTGCTCGAGGCAGGGCTCGGCATGAGCGGGCGGTACTGGGGGCCTGTGCAAGCGCTCATCGCCCGCGCTGCGCGAGTCGTCTCCTACGAGCGCGCGGGATACGGGAGCAGCACACCGGTCTCCCCCGGGTCTCGCGACCTCGCGTCGTTGATGACCGACCTGCAGGCGATCGTCGAGAGCGAGCCGCGCCGGCGGCTGGTGCTCGTCGGACACAGCTGGGGCGGACCGATCGTGCGGATGCTGGCGGCACGGCTCTCCGCCGCCGGGAGCCCGCCGGCTGGGGTCCTCCTGGTGGATCAGAGCGACGAGCACGCCGCCGACCTCTACGTCTCGCCGGTGATGCGCTGGTCGTCCGCTGTCCAGGGCGCACTGATGCCGCCGCTGGCCCGGATGCGGCTGCTCGCGCCGCTGATGCGCTCGACGCTCGCCGGACTGCCGGAGCCGTGGCGCACCGCGGCTGCAGATGCCTCGTCCACCATCGATGCCGCGCACGCCGCCGCGGCCGAGTTGAGGCATGTTCCCGACGGCATCCATCGATTGCACGACGCGCCGCCGGAGCTTGCGGGAATCGCCGTCACCGTCCTCTCCGGTGGACGCAGCACGCTCGTCGATCGACGGATGCGCACCCGGCTCGTCGCAGCGCATCGGACGACCGTGCACGCGCTCGGCGCGAGGTTCGTCGTGGCCGAGCGTTCCGGCCACCTGATCCCGATCACCCAGCCCGATCTCGTCGCGGCCGAGGCGCTGGCCCTGCTGTCCTGATCGGACCGGAGAACAGAGCTCGCAGCTTCGGTGGCCAGCTCATCGGCGCGCGTCCGCCAAGAGGGCGCGGCGCAGCCCCGCCGCATCCGTGAAGTGTTGCGCACGCAGGCCGGCCGCGATCGCGCCGGCGACGTTCGTCGCGGAATCATCGACGAAGAAGACCGCCTCGGGCGCGCATCCGAGCTCTTCCACGACGTGCGCGAACACTCGGGCGTCCGGCTTGGCGAACCCGATCTCGGCTGAATTGAGGATCGGGTCGAATGACGCGGACAGGCCGAGCTCGTCGATCTCCGCGCGGACGCCGTCAGTTCCGTTCGTCAGAATGGCGGTGCGGATTCCGGCATCGCGCAGTTCTGCGGCGAGCGCGAGAACGCCCTCGTCGAGACGAGCACCCTGCGCACCCCACTCCGAGGCGGCGTCCGGCGCCCCCAACGCTGCGCCGATGCCAGCGATCCAGTCCGCCCGACGGAGGCGTCCGAGAATCAGCTGCTCGGCCGCGGTGCCGGTGAAGGCGATCTCCATGATCCGGCCGTCCGAGATCCCGTGCCGTCGCTCGATCTCGGCCGTGACCTCGGGATCGAAATGGCGGATGACCCCATCGAGGTCGAACAGCACGGTCGTGATGTGATGGAACCCGGCCATCATCACTGCAGCCCGCGGTATTTCGCGGTGCGCAACTCGACCGCCCACACGTCGCGTTCCGGCATCCGCAGTTCTTCGGCCACTGCGATCTCGGCCTCGACGTCATAGGGCACGCGCATGAACTGGATGCTGAACGGCGCGGCTTCCTCGGCATCCCGCACACCTTCGAGGATGACGTACGACGGCGTCGGCTCATCGAGCGGGTTGCCGACGCTGCCGACGTTGAACAGCGTCCTGCCGTTCTCCGACTCGATGTACGCGTCGTGGATGTCGGCGTAGCCGACGACATCAGGCACGGGGCCGTCACCGGTCATCTCCGTGTTCTCGAACATCGCGGCGAACTGCTCGGGAGTGTGGTGGAAGTGCACGCGCTTGTGCGGGCTCTCGGCTGAGGCGTGGAACAGCCGGATGCGGCGTCCGCTCATCAACAGGTCGTGGCTGAGCGGCAGAGCCCCGAGCCAGCCGAGGCTTTCCGCCGACAGCTCGGCGTGCCACCAGCGCAGCGGCGCCCCCGCATCCGGCTGGTCCGGGACGAACCGCAGGAAGTCGTCCCAGTTGCCGCGCACATTCACCGCGCACGTCTCGCGGCAGCGCTGCACGGCCGCCTCGCCGCGCGGCCCCTTGCCCGCTGTGTCACCGAGATTGATCACGTGCTCGATCCCGCGCGCATGGATGTCGGCGAGCACCGCCTCAAGAGCGGTGAGATTGCCGTGCACGTCGGAGATGAGGGCGATGCGATCCACACGCCCATCGTGTCACGGCACGGACGACAGGAACTCCACCACGAGCGGCGCGAGCTCCGCCCCGATCTCGGATGCCGGGCGCTTGCGCCCCTTCACCTCGAAGGAGTGCCCTCCCCCGTCGACCCACTCGATGCGGGCGTCCTGGCACGAGGCCACGGCCGCCTCGAACTGGGCATGCGGCTGGATGAACGGGTCGATCGTGCCCGAGACGAACAGCTGCGGAGGCGCAACCGCCGGCAGGTGCTCCACGCGCGGCTTCTCCGGCTTCCCTGGCGGATGCAGCGGATAACCCAGGTACACCAGGGCATCCACGTCGAGCCCCGCGGCGACCGCCATCGACGCCATCCGCCCGCCGTACGAGCGTCCGGAGGCGAACACCCGTGCTTCCGGCGCCTGTTGGCGCACCCACTCGACGACGCCCCGCCAGGTCGTGATCGACTGCGCCGCCGGTCCGGGCATGCGGCGCCCGGCATCCACATACGGGAAGTTGAACCGCAGCGTCGAGAAGCCCTCGGCGCGCAGCGCCTCGGCGAAGCCGAGCAGGAAGGGATGATCCTTTCCTGTGCCCGCGCCGTGCGCGATCACCACGACATCGCCGCCGTCCACCGGCTCCCACACGGCGGACACCGAGCCCACAGGCAGGTCGACGGGGATCTGCAGCAGGTCAGCCATCGCCGTCAGCGCGCGTCGTCGCCGGTGGGCTCGTCGGATGCCGGCTGCGCGGTCTCCTCCGCGGCATCCTCCGGAGCATCCGCCTGCGCCGACTCGGGAGCGGCATCCACGCGCTCGCCGTACGCCGGCGGCGCCGGTGTGGGCGGAAGCGGCGGGGCGGCCGGCCGCGGAGGAATCGCCATCTCCGGGGCATCCGCGGCGGCCGGACCGCTCTGCTCCGCGGCATCCGGATCGATCCGCTCACCGTACTTCGGCGGCTCGTCCAGGTTCACGACCGGTCGCGCCGGCTCGGGGCGCTCGGTCGTGCCGACGACCTGACGAGCCTTCGCCAGCGACGCGGGCTGCACGCGCACCTCGTAATGGTCCGCCGCGAGCTGAGTCACGCTCGCGAAGTCGCGGCGGCGACGCACGATCGCGAACGAGATCAGGCTCATGAGCATGCCGAGCGCGACGCCGATGAACACGAAGCCCAGGAACAGCGTGATCGGCGCGTTCGGGTTGCCGAACAGCATGATCGCCGAGAGGAAGAGTCCGATGAGCACGCCGTTGATCGCCCCCGACCGGGCGGCCATGGCGTAACCCAGCCGTCCGGTCACGCGTTCGATGGTGCGCACCCCCATGCCCACGATCGCGATGTCGCGCGCCGGCACCTCGCCGGCGATGAGCTTGGAGACCGTCTTCTGCGCGCTCTCGTAGTCGCGCACCGACGAGACGATCTCTCCCACGTCGGTTCCGTTCGACGGCCGGTTCAGCATGCTCATGCGGTCATTGTCCCATGGAGCCCTCGGCGACGCCCCTGCCCCGCCGATGCTTCCGCTGAACGCGGAACGCTGCCGCATGCGGGTACCGCACTACTCTGGTTCCGTGAGCATACAACGGGTATTCGTCGCGCGCCTTGCCGGCTGCGCCGTCTTCGACCCCGTGGGCGACCGGCTCGGCAAGGTCCGGGATGTCGTCATCGTGTACCGAAGTTCGGCCGCGCCCCGCGTGATCGGCCTGGTCGTGGAGATCCCCGGCCGCCGCCAGGTGTTCCTCTCGATCGGCCGCGTCACGTCGATCCGCGCCGGACAGGTCATCTCGACCGGGCTCATCAACGTGCGCCGGTTCCAGCCGCGCCCCGGCGAGGTGCGCGTGCTCGCCGAGTACCTCGGCAGGCAGGTGGCGTTCGCCGACGGCAGCGGCACCGCCGTGGTCGAGGACGTCGCGATCGAACAGGACCGGCACGGCGAATGGGCGATCGCTCAGCTGTTCCTGCGCAAGCCCAAGACCAGCGCCTCCCCGTTCGCCAAGGGGCCCACGACTTTCGCCGGCTGGAACGAGGTGCGGGAGCAGCGCACGCCGGGTGAGGCGCAGTCCGCCGAGCAGCTGGTCGCCAGCTATTCCGAGCTGCACGCCGCCGACCTCGCCACCACCCTGCTCGATCTGCCGCAGCAGCGCATGATCGAGGTCGCGGAGGAGCTGCCGGACGAGCGTCTCGCGGATGCCCTGGAGGAGATGCCGGAGGACGACCAGATGGGCATCCTCGATCGACTCGGCGACGAGCGTGCCGCGGACGTGCTCGACGAGATGGAGCCGGACGACGCCGCCGACCTGCTCGCCCAGCTCCCTCCGGAGCGCCTCGAGCAGCTCCTCGGTCTGATGGAGCCGGAAGAGGCCGAGGACGTGCGCATGCTGCTGCGCTACGGCCCCGACACCGCCGGCGGTCTGATGACGCCGGAGCCGATCATCCTCTCCGCCGACGCGACCGTGGCAGAGGCACTCGCCCTGATCCGCCGTCACGAACTGCACCCGGCTCTCGCCGCGGCCGTGTTCGTCACGCTGCCGCCCTATGAGACGCCCACCGGACGTCTGCTCGGCCTCGTGCACTTCCAGCGGATGCTGCGCTACCCACCGCACGAGCGCCTCGGTGCGATCGTCGACGACAGCCTCGAGCCCGTGCCCGCGACGGCGTCCGCCGCCGAGGTCGCACGCATGCTGGCCAGCTACGACCTGGTGTCTCTGCCCGTGGTCGACACCGCGCACCGCCTCGTCGGAGCGGTCAGCGTCGACGACGTGCTCGACTACCTGCTGCCCGACGACTGGCGCACCCATGACGCCGATGAGACCGCTGCCGGGGGTGCCCGATGATGGCCCGCGCACCGCGCCTCGACAAGCCGCTGGACCGCGGCGTCACCGCCCGCACCGCTCCCACCTCGCGCGACCGGTTCGGCCGGTTCACCGAGTGGGTCGCCCGTGCCATGGGGACCCCCGCATTCATCGTCATCCTGACCCTGTTCTGCGTCGCATGGATCCTGTGGAACACGACCATGCCGCAGCAGCTCCGCTTCGACGACGCGGCGCTCGGATTCACGGCGCTCACCCTGGTGCTGTCGCTGCAGGCGTCGTACGCCGCCCCGCTCATCCTGCTCGCGCAGAACCGGCAGGACGACCGTGACCGCGTGCAGATCGAGCAGGACCGCCAGCGCGCCGAGCGCAACATGGCCGACACGGAGTACCTCGCCCGCGAGATCGTGGCACTGCGCATCGCGCTCGAGGAGCGCAGCGCGCAGACCGTGACCCGCGACGTGCTCCGCCAGGAGCTGAAGGCGCTGCTGGCCGAGCTCGAGACCCCGGACGATCACGGCGGTCAGGAGCGCGCACGATGACCTCGGCCGACGACGTCCGGAAGGCCGTCGCCGCGGTCACCGATCCCGAGCTGCGCCGACCGATCGGCGACCTGGACATGGTGCGGGAGATCGCCGTCGACGGCACGACCGCGCAGGTGTCGATCGTGCTCACGATCGTCGGATGCCCGGCGGCGCAGCGCATCGAGAAGGATGTCCGGGATGCCGCGGCATCCGTGTCCGGCATCGAGGACGTGACCGTGGACGTCGGCGTCATGACGCCGGCGGAACGCCGGGCGCTCACCGAGAGGCTGCGCGACGGAAGACCTGCCCGCCAGATGCCCTTCGGTCCCGACGCGCTCACCCGCGTCATCCTCGTCTCCAGCGGCAAGGGCGGTGTGGGCAAGTCCACCGTCACCGCGAACCTCGCCGTCGCGCTGGCCGGGCGGGGTCTGCGCGTAGGACTCATCGACGCCGACGTGCACGGCTTCTCGATCCCTGGGCTCCTCGGGATCGAGCCGGGAACCCAGCCGACCCGCATCGACGACCTCATGCTGCCTCCGGTCGCGCACGACGTGAAGACGATCTCGATCGGCATGTTCCTGCGCGAGGGCGAACAGGTGGTCGCCTGGCGCGGGCCGATGCTCCATCGCACCGTGCAGCAGTTTCTCACGGACGTGTTCTTCGGCGACCTGGACGTGCTGCTCGTGGACATGCCGCCCGGGACCGGTGACATCGCGATCTCCATCGGGCAGATCCTGCCGCATGCCGAAGTGCTCGTCGTCACCACTCCCCAGCCCGCCGCCGCCGAGGTCGCGATCCGCAGCGGCCTCGTCGCGCGGCGCACCGGCCAGAAGGTGATCGGCGTGGTCGAGAACATGGCTGCGCTCGCACTGCCCGACGGCACGGCGCTCGACCTCTTCGGCTCCGGCGGCGGCACCGAGGTCGCGGAGGCCCTCGAGGTGCCGCTGCTGGCTTCGATCCCGCTCAGTCCCGCGCTGCGCGTGGGAGGAGACGCCGGGATGCCGGTCGTGCTGTCCGACCCGGAGGACTCGTCCGCCCTGGCGATCACCGCGCTGGCGGATGCCGTCGCAGGGCAGGGGCGGGGACTGGCCGGCCGCTCGCTGCCGTTCGCCCCGCGCTGAGCTCAGGGATCCCGGAACGTGGCGAGGCCTCAGGTGGCCTCGTCGTCGAACGGCGGCGGCGTCTTGCTGTCGAAGCGGGGACGCGTCATCGTGGGTGCCGGTGTCGAGGATGCCATCGTCGTGGCCGCTGCCGCAGTGGCGGCAGCGGCTGCCGGCGCGGCGGGCGTCGGTTCATCGAGCAGCGCCTCGCGGATGATGCGTCGCGGGTCGTACTGACGCGGGTCGAGCTTGCGCCAGTCGATGTCGTCGATCTCGGGGCCCATCTCGTCGCGCATCTTGCCCTTGGTGTCGCGGATGTACTCACCCGCTTGACGCACGAACTTGGCGAACTTCTCCGCGAGAGCGGGCAGCCGCTCCGGACCGACGATGAGCACAGCGACCACGCCGATCAGCAGCAGCTTCTCGAAGGTGAGCCCGAAATCCATCTCCCCAGGCTACCCGCCGCGCCTGACGTTTCGATCCGGAATCGACGCATATTCTGGGGGAATCCCCCGCCCGATCTGGAGACCCCCATGAGCGACAACGATGCGAACGCCCGATTCGTCCGCGAGACCGTCGTCGAACCCACCCCCATCACCCGTGCGCGCGCCCACGCCGTCGAACTCGGCGCCACCCCGTTGAGCCCCGTGATCGGCGCCCAGTGCGCCGTGCTCGCGGCATCCGTCTCGGCGAAGTCGATCATCGAGGTCGGCACCGGCGCCGGTGTCTCCGGCCTGTGGCTGCTGCGAGGCGCCCCGCAGGCCGTGCTGACCACCATCGACAACGAGCCCGAGCACCTCGGTGCCGCCCGGCAGTCCTTCGCCGAGGCGAAGATCCCGGCCGCCAGGGCGCGCTTCATCACCGGTCGGGCGTCCGACGTGCTGCCGCGCATGAACGAGGGCTCGTACGACATCGTGCTCATCGACGCCGACCCGGAGAACGTCATCGAGTACGTCGAGCACGGGCTTCGCCTGGTGCGCACCGGCGGCCTCGTGCTCGTCCCGCGAGTACTGGCCGGCGGCCGGGCCGCCGACCCCGTGCAGCGCGACGCCGTGACGACCGCCTACCGCTCGCTGCTGCAGGAGACGCAGGAGTCACCGGCCGTGCTCGCGGCGATCAACTCGGCCGGCGAGGGCCTGCTGCAGCTGTCCCGAGTCTCGTAGGAGGCCGCAGACGCAGAAGAGGGGCGACGGATCATCCCGTCGCCCCTCTTCACGTGTCAGGTCAGGCTGCGGCGCTCACGACGGCACCGAGCACGTCGTGGAGCTCCTTCGCTTCAGCGTCGTTGACGGAGACGACCAGGCGCCCCCCGCCCTCGAGCGGAACCCGCACGATGATGAGGCGACCCTCCTTCACGGCCTCCATCGGCCCGTCGCCTGTCCTCGGCTTCATCGCTGCCATCGTGGCTTCCTTTCCTCGGTGGTATAAGACAAGTCTATCGATCCCTCTCAGGGTTCGATGCGCGCCTGTGCACAGAACGTCATCACGGCACCTGCCAGTAGGTCTGTCCCAGTCCGTACATGAAGTGGATCCACACCCACTGACCCAGCAGACACAGGCCGAGCACCGTCAGCCGGTACCAGCGCGAGCGCGGCACGGCGACCGCTCCCCACAGCGGGGTGAGGGGAATCAGCAGGCGGAATGTGCTGGACTGCGGGAAGAAAACGGCCAGCAGGTAGAGCAGGTAGCTCGCGCTCCACAGCCGCAGATCCGTGCCGATCGCGCGCACGGCACGCGCGTGCAGCAGGGCGTAGGCGATGCCCACCACGAGCAGCACGAGCGCGACGAGTCCCACCCAGCCCGGCATCCCCCACTGCGAGAACCAGAACCATGCGCCCTGCGCGAACCCCTCGAAGGGCAGGAACCCTTCGCTCGGCTGACCGAGCCAGTTGCGACGCCAGGCGAGCTCTGTGGCGAGGTAGGCGTTCGGCTGCCCGGTCACGAGCGCCGCGATCGCCTGCCAGGCGAAGCCCACGATCGTGGCGAGCGCTCCGAGCGCGACGATATGCACGACCTCACGCGCAGGCAGCGGATCGCTCGCCCGGCGCAGCCACCGCATGATTCCCACCAGACCGAGATACAGGGCGAAGGCGAGGATGCCGGGGCGCGTGAACCCCATCACGGGGATGAGCAGGTACAGCCAGCCGTACCGTCGCCGCGCGACGAGATCGAGAGAAACGAGCAGCAGCAGCACGAAGAGCGACTCGGCGTACCCCACCTGGAACATGGCTGCCAGCGGCCCGGACGCGAAGAACACCACGGCCCACATCGCGGCCGAACCGCCGATCCGATCGCGCAGCAGCCGGTGCAGGGCGAGGCAGGCGAGGTAGCCCGCCACGAGCGAGATCGCGAGCGCCCCCGCGCCCCAGGATCCGAAGACGAGTCCGAGCGCCTTGGCCGCATATGCGAACACCGGCATGAACGCCCAGCCGTTCTCCGCGACGTCACCGGCGTCGGTGAGTGGGAGTTCGGTCGGATACCCGTTCTCCGCGACGAACCAGTACCACTGCGCATCCCACCCCAGCACGAAGTCGTCCAGTCCCGGACCCGCGCCGAATCTCGACAGCGAGGTGGACTCGCCCGCCGCCGCCATCAGGAACAGCGTCGTGATCACGCGCGCGATCACGTAGACGACGGCGATGCGCAGTGCGGCCGGCAGCCGCACCCACGCGCGGATCGCCGGCGTCAGGACGCTGTCAGCCACGCGCGCAGTCCGCGCTCGACGGCGTCGATCTGCGCGACCGGCACCCGTTCCTCGTCGTGGTGCGCGAGATGCGGGTCGCCCGGACCGTAGTTCACCGCCGGCACGCCGAGGGCCGAGAAGCGGGCGACATCGGTCCACCCGTACTTCGGTCGCGCCTCGGCGCCGATGGCGGCGAGGAAGTCCTTCGCGATGGCCGCGTCGAGTCCGGGACGGGCACCGTCCGAGGCATCCGTCACCTCGACCTCGAATCCGGCGAAGACGCTGCGCACGTGGGCCTCGGCCTCGGCTGCATCCTTGTTCGGGGCGAAGCGGTAGTTGACCTCCACCTCGCACAGATCGGGGATGACGTTGCCGGCGACGCCGCCGCTGATCTTCACCGCGTTCAGGCCCTCGCGGTACACGAGCCCCTCGACGGGCACCTCGCGCGCACGGTACTCGGCGAGCCGGGCGAGGATGGGCGCCGCCCCGTGGATCGCATTCTCGCCGATCCATGACCGGGCACTGTGCGCGCGCACGCCGTGGGTGCGCACGACCACGCGCAGCGTGCCGTTGCATCCGCCCTCGACCTCGCCGTTCGACGGTTCGCCGAGGATCGCGAAGTCGGCTTCGAACAGATCGGGACGCACGGCGGCGAGCAGCCCGAGGCCGTTCCTGGACGCCTCGACCTCCTCGTTGTCGTACCACATCCAGGTCACGTCGACCGTGGGCTCGGTGAGCTCGACCGCGAGCTTCAGCTGCACGGCGACGCCGCTCTTCATGTCGACGGTGCCGCGGCCCCACAGGAACGGCTCACCGTCGATCGAGATCTCGCGCGTCGGCAGGTTCTCGTTGATCGGCACCGTGTCGATGTGCCCGGCGATCACCACACGCTGCGCCCGGCCGAGGTCGGTGCGGGCCACGATCGTGTTGCCGTGCCGGATCACCTCGAGGTGACCGCAGCGGCGCACGACCTCCTCGATCGCATCGGCGAGTGCCTTCTCGTCCCCCGAAACACTCGGGAAGTCGCAGATCGCACGGGTGAGTTCGAGGGAGGATGCGGACGGATCGAGCGGCATGACTCACAGCTTAGTTCGAGGGTACGGATGCTCTACCGTTGAAGGATGAGCACTGAGCGCACTGTCTGGGGCATCGGCCTGTCGACCATCGCCGCTGACGGCGCCGTTCTGGACGCCTGGTACCCCGAGCTCGGCTTCGGCGAGCCGGACTCCGGTGACGCCGCGGCCGCAGCCGCGACCTGGGGTGCGCTCGCCGACGTGGACGAGCGCCGGGCCGTCCGCACCGAGCTCGTGCAGCTGTCGATCGACCTGGATGCCGCTGTCGGCTCGACGGCCGACGCCTACCTCCGGCTCCAGGCGCTGTCGCGCCTGCTCGTGCGCCCGAACGAGCTGAATCTCGACGGCATCTTCGGCCATCTGCCGAACAACGCGTGGACCACGGCCGGCCCGATGCTGCCCGCCGAGGCCGACCGTCTGCGCCCGCTGCTGCAGCGGCACGGCCTGCAGGTGCAGGGGGTCGACAAGTTCCCGCGTCTGACCGACTACGTGTTGCCCGAGGGCGTGCGCATCGCCGACGCCTCGCGGGTGCGGCTCGGAGCGCATCTCTCCCCCGGCAC
Organism: Microbacterium sp. NPDC057659; assembly: GCF_042799915.1. Lineage (NCBI taxonomy): Bacteria > Bacillati > Actinomycetota > Actinomycetes > Micrococcales > Microbacteriaceae > Microbacterium > Microbacterium sp. NPDC057659. The sequence goes on from NZ_JBHVHU010000001.1 coordinate 1,128,127, forward strand.
CACTGTGATGCACGAGGGCTTCGTGAACTTCAACGCCGGCACTCTCGGTGCGTCCATGGTCGAAGGTCGCATCTCGCAGGGCGTCGTGATCGGCGACGGCAGCGACATCGGCGGCGGCGCATCCATCATGGGCACGCTGTCCGGAGGCGGCACGCACCGCGTATCCGTTGGCACCCGTTCGCTCCTCGGCGCGAACGCCGGCATCGGCATCTCTCTCGGCGACGACTGCGTCGTCGAGGCCGGTCTGTACATCACTGCCGGCACCAAGGTCGTGCTGGCGGATGCTGCGCCGACCGCGGACGGCGGCCGCCCCACGATCAAGGCGGCGGAGCTCTCCGGGCGCGACGGCATCCTGTTCCGCCGCAACTCGCTCAGCGGCGCGATCGAGGCGCTCTCGCGTCAGGGCGACGGCGTGACGCTGAACGCCGTGCTGCACGCCTGAGGGAGAGGTACAGCTCCCCTCCTCTCATCCCCCACCGAGCCCGGGCGCGGATGGATTTCGCAGGCCAGGATCCCGTGTCGGCGGCGAAACCCATCCGCGCGGTCCGCGCACGGATGGAAAGCGCATCTCCGACTGCGCACGAGGTGCGTTCTCCATACGCCCACCCCTTCCCAGCTCTTCGAACGCTGCGGACTGCTAGGATCTTTTCGACGCCCCTCGCTCTGCAGCGAGTCGTCTGCGTCGTCGACATCCTTCCGCGCCCTACCGGCGCCGGCATCTCGAACGGCGAACCGATGCGCGATCCCGCGCCGTCGCCCACCTGCGCAACGAACTGCGCCCCTTCTCACGGAGATACCCCTATGCCTTCCTTCCTCGACCTCGGCGTGCCCGCGCCGCTCGCCGCCGTGCTCGCCGCCGACGGCAAGACCGAGGCGTTCGCCATCCAGCGCGACACGCTTCCCGACTCCCTCGCCGGCCGCGACCTGCTCGGCCGCGGCCGCACCGGCAGCGGCAAGACGATCGCGTTCGCCCTTCCTCTGGTGGCGCGGCTGACGGATGCCGGGCGGCACAGCCGCCCCGGCCACCCGCGCGGCCTCGTGCTCGCCCCGACCCGTGAGCTCGCGACCCAGATCGCCGCCACCGTCGCGCCGCTGGCGAAGGCCGCCGGCCTGAAGGTCACCACGATCTTCGGTGGCGTCAGCCAGCGCCCGCAGGAGCAGGCGCTGCGCGCCGGCGCCGACATCGTCGTGGCCTGCCCCGGCCGCCTCGAGGACCTCATGAAGCAGGGCGTGGTGAAGCTCGACGCCGTCGAGATCGCCGTGCTCGACGAGGCCGACCACATGGCCGACCTCGGCTTCCTGCCCGGTGTCACCCGCATCCTCGCAGCGACCCCGCAGGACGGTCAGCGTCTGCTGTTCAGCGCGACGCTGGACCGCGGCATCGACGTGCTCGCGAAGCGATTCCTGCACAACGCCGTCAGCCACGAGGTCGACGAGGCCAGTGTGCCCGTCGGCGAGATGACGCACCGCGTGCTGCTCTCGGCCGACGCCGACGCCAAGAAGCAGCTGGTCCAGGACCTGGCGTCCGGCACCGGACGGCGCATCCTGTTCACCCGCACCAAGCACCAGGCCAAGAAGCTGGCCAAGGTGCTCACCGCCGCGGGCATCCCCTCGGTCGATCTGCATGGCAACCTCGGTCAGAACGCGCGCGAGCGCAACCTGGCCGCCTTCTCGGCCGATCCCGCCGAGGGCGGCGTGCGCGTGCTGGTGGCGACGGATGTCGCGGCCCGCGGCGTGCACGTCGACAACGTCGAGCTGGTCGTGCACGTGGATCCGCCGATGGAGCACAAGGCGTACCTGCACCGCTCCGGCCGCACGGCGCGCGCCGGTGCCGCGGGCACGGTGGTCACGGTCGTGCTGCCCGAGCAGCGCCGCGACACCAAGGACCTGCTGCGCAAGGCGCAGATCACCGCGGACTTCGAGCCGGTCACCCCGACGATCGTCGACGAGCTGGTCGGCGAGCGTGCCGCCAAGGTGAAGCCTGCCCCGGTCGTGAAGCAGCAGCAGGGCGGCGGCCAGAAGAAGGCCAAGCCGGCCGGCCAGGGTGGACAGCCGCAGGGTGCGCCCAAGCCGGGGAGCGGCGGCGGTCGTCGTCGTTCCGGCGGCCGTGGCTCCGCTGCCGCGCAGGGTGGCGGTGAGCGTCAGGCCCGCGAGGGCCAGCGCCAGGGCGCCCAGCGTAAGGATGCCGCAGGCCGGTCGCACTCGCGCGGACAGGGCGGCCAGACCCGCTACACGACGCAGTCGAGCGCTCCGGCGGCCGAAGGCGCGCGCCGCGCTCCTCAGCACCGCCGCGCGCAGCGCGCGTCCGGCGCTCCCCGCACGCACTGACGTTCATCTCAGCGCGACCTTCACCTCGACGCTCCCTCGTGTCGCCGACGCCTCTCCGGGCCGGCGCGATTCGAGGGAGCGTCGACGTGTGTCACGGACATCGGCTGTCGGTGTCCGGCTGCGGCCGGTGACGGGCCGCAGCGGCTCGCCGGACGCTAGCGCGCACCGCTCAGCGACGGATCGCGTTGATGGCGAGGTTCAGCACGCGCTCACGCTGCGCCGCATCCTCGAAGGAGGCGACTGCGGCGACGCCGGAGACCAGCTTGACGACGTCGCTGATGGTGACGCCGGGATCGACCTCGCCGGCCTGCTGCGCACGGGTGAGCAGCGGCTCCCCCGCTTCGAGCATGATGAAGCGGCACTGGGTCAGCACCGACGACTCGCGGTTCAGCCCGTCGAGCAGTGCGTGCTTGGTGCCGACGTAGACGACGAAGTGGTCGAGCCAGGCGCGCAGCGCCTCCCACGGCTCCAGCGAGGACACCTCACGAGCGGATGCTGCGAGCGCGTCGACCTCGCCGAGGTACAGCGTCTCGATGAGGTCGTCACGCGTCGGGAAGTTGCGGTACAGCGTGCCGATGCCCACCCCTGCGCGCCGCGCGATGTCCTCGAGCGAGGCATCGGAGCCGTCCTCGGCGAACGCCTGGCGCCCTGCGGCGACGAGGGCGTCGAAGTTCCGCGCCGCGTCGGCGCGCTTCGGCCTGCGCTCCTCGAGAAGAACGGCTGCCGGTGCGACCGTCGTCATGCTGTCCTCCTGATGCCGGAAAGGCGGTCTCGAAAAAGTTCGTCGAAGCGGTTGCGAAACGGAGGGTTCCTCCGCTAACTTCTAACCGGAGGCTTCCTCCACTCGGAGCCACTCTCCGATTTTACCTCTCCTCATCGCAAGATCGGAAGGACCCATGACCATCCGCTCGACCACCACCCGCGCATATGCGGCCGTCGCTGTGAGCGTCGCCTCTATCGCCCTCCTCCAGAACCTCGTCATCCCCGTGATCCCGATGCTCGAATCCGACCTGCGGGTCGGCTCGGACGCCGCCACCTGGACCATGACGGCCTGGCTCATCGCCGCCGCCGTCGCCACTCCCCTGCTCGGACGGGTCGGCGATCTGCGCGGCCGTCGCGCGACCCTCCTCGCCGTGCTCGCCGTCGTCATGCTCGGCGACCTCGTCGCCGCCCTCGCCTCGAACCTGGGCGTCCTCATCCTCGGCCGTGTTCTGCAGGGTGCAGGCGGTGCGGTGTTCCCGCTCGCCTTCGCGCTGCTGCGCGAGTTCATGCCGCCCGAGCGCCTGACAGCCGCGATCGGATCGGTGAGCGCACTTATCGGCATCGGCGGTGCCGCGGGCAGCGTGCTGGCCGGGCCGCTGTCGTCCGCGATCGGATGGCGCGGACTGTTCGAGGTCGCCCTCGTCGCCGGCGCCGTCGGCGCCCTTCTCACCGTCGCCTGGATCCCGCGCTCGGACATGCGTGCCGGCGGACGCCTGAACACGCTCTCGGCCGTGCTGCTGTCCGGCTGGCTGGTCGCCCTGCTGCTGCCGCTCGCCTCTGGCGCGCGCTGGGGCTGGACGAGCGCAACGACGCTCGGCCTGTTCGCCCTCGCCGCCGTGCTGCTGGCCGCCTGGGTGTTCTCCGAGCTGCGGTCCGCCGACCCTCTGGTCGACATCCGGATGCTCGCGCACCGCGCGATCTGGCCGGTGAACGCGGCCGGACTGCTCATCGGCGTGGCCGTCTTCGGCTTCTGGGGCTATCTGCCGCTGTTCCTCGAGGTTCCGGCCGACACCGGCTGGGCGCTCGGGCTCACCGTGCAGACGGCAGGGCTCGTGCTGGTGCCGCTGTTGATCGGCATGTCCGTCGCCGGCTTCGCCACCGGGGCGCTCACCCGCGTGCTCACCCTGCGCACCCAGCTCGTGCTGGGCGGCCTCCTCATGGGTGCCACCGTGGTCGGCGCCGTGCTGTTCCACTCGGCGGTCTGGCAGCTCGCCATCGCCGGTGGCCTGTTCGGCATCGGCGTGGGCGCCGCGTACGCCGCGATGGCGAGCATCATCGTCGAGGGTGTACCGGCGGCGAACGTCGGCATCGCCACCGGCGTGAACGCCAACCTGCGCTCGATCGGCTCTGCGATCGGCTCCGCGCTGATGACGGCGATCGTGTTCAGTGCGCTCGACCCGACAGGTCAACCCCTCGAGCGCGGCTACGACATCGCGTGGATCACCATCGCCGCGGTCGCGGTCGTCGCCGCGCTGATCGTCGCCATCGTCCCGACGGCGCGCCGCACCACCACTCCGGTGCAACTGCCCACCGGAACGCAGCCGGTGCTTGCGGACGCCGCCTGACACACCGCCCGACGAGACGGAGACGGCCCCGGCATTCGAAGAGCGGATGCCGGGGCCGTTTCGCGCGGCCGGATCAGATGCCGGGGTACGAACGCTCCGCGGCGCCCACGTACAGCTGCTGCGGACGGCCGATCTTGGTCTGCGGGTCGAGCTGCAGCTCACGCCACTGCGCGAGCCAGCCGGGAAGCCGGCCGATCGCGAACAGCACGGTGAACATGCGGGTCGGGAAGCCCATCGCCTTGTAGATCACGCCGGTGTAGAAGTCGACGTTCGGGTACAGGCGACGCTCCTGGAAGTACTCGTCGGCGAGCGCGATCTCCTCGAGCTCCTTCGCGAGGTCGAGCAGCGGGTCGCTGACGCCGAGCGAGGAGAGCACCTCGTCCGCGGCGGCCTTGACGAGCTTGGCGCGCGGGTCGTAGTTCTTGTAGACCCGGTGCCCGAAGCCCATGAGCTTCACGCCCTGCTCCTTGTTCTTCACACGCTCGACGAAGCGCTGAACGCTCTGACCCGACTCGCGGATCTGTCCGAGCATCGTCAGCACCGCCTCGTTCGCACCGCCGTGCAGCGGGCCGGACAGCGCCTGAATGCCTGCGGAGACCGAGGCGAACTGGTTCGCGCCGGTCGAGCCGACCAGGCGGACCGTCGAGGTGGAGGCGTTCTGCTCGTGGTCCTCGTGCAGGATCAGCAGCAGCTCGAGGGCCTTCGACATGACCGGGTTGACCTCGTACTCCTCGCTCATGACACCGAAGTTGAGCTTCAGGAAGTTGTCCACGAAGCTGAGCGAGTTGTCCGGGTAGAGGAAGGCCTGGCCGACGCTCTTCTTGTGCGCGTAGGCGGCGATGACCGGCAGCTTGGCGAGCATGCGGATCTGGTTCAGCTCCACGTGCTCGGGATTGTTCGGGTCGGAGGCGTCCTGGTAGTAGGTCGACAGCGCGGCCACCGCGGACGACAGCACGGCCATCGGGTGCGCGTTGTCGGGCAGCGCCGAGAAGAAGTGCTTCAGGTCCTCGTGCAGCAGCGTGTGCTTGCGGATCTGCTCGTCGAAGCCGGCCAGCTCGTCGGCGGTCGGCAGCTCGCCGTAGATCAGCAGCCACGCCACCTCGAGGTAGGTGCAGTTCTTCGCGATCTGCTCGATCGGGTATCCGCGGTAGCGCAGGATGCCCTTGTCTCCGTCGATGTAGGTGATCGAGGACTTCGCGGACGCGGTGTTCACGAAGCCGTAGTCCAGGCCGGTGAGACCGGTCTGGCGGGTCAGGGTCGAGAAGTCGATGCTCCCCACACCCGAGGTGGGCTGTAGTACGGGGAACTCGGCGATCCTGTCGCCGACGGTGAGAGTCGCCTTCTCCGGCAGAGCTGTGCTCACGCCAAACCTCCTGCTGAATCGAAGTCGCGTGCGGACGAAAAAGTCTTGATGCGCCGGATCGGCGCGCGCCACGGGCCTGGGGGCGACCGTATGGCTTTTACAGCCTAGTCCGGCGAGAGGCCAACTGTGACATCCGCCAAGGTACAGCGGAATCCGCCTGAGAGAACCTACAGCGCGGCCGCACGCAGACGCGCGGCTCCCGCCTCGATCCGCTCCAGCGGCGCCGTCAGCGAGAGACGCACGTGGTCACCGGAGAAGCCGCCGTAGAACGGACCGGGCCCGGCGAGGATGCCGAGGTCCGCCAGCCGGCCCATCGACTCCCAGGCGTCGCGCCCCTCGGTCGCCCACAGGTAGAGCCCGGCCTCTGAGCCGTCGATGCGGAAGCCCGCCTGCCGCAGCGCGGGGAGCAGCACGTCGCGTCGGACGCGATACAGCTCCTTCTGCTGGGCGACGTGCGCATCGTCTCCGAGCGCCACCGCCATCGCGTGCTGCACCGGCTGGGGCGGCATCAGTCCCAGATGTTTGCGGGCGGTGAGCAGCTCGGCGATCACGGCGCGGCATCCCGCGACGAACGCCGCACGGTAACCCGCGAGGTTGGACTGCTTGCTCAGCGAGTACACGCTCAGCAGGCCTGCGCGGGTGCCTCCGGTGACGCGCGGATCGAGCACCGAGGGCACCGGCTCCGAGGCCCAGGCGTCGTCCCAGCCGAGTTCTGCGTAGCACTCGTCGCTGGCGAGGATCGCGCCGAGCTCGCGCGCGCGGGCCACCGCCGCGGCGAGTTCGTCGACCGTCCAGGTGCGCCCGTCGGGGTTGCCGGGGGTGTTGATCCAGATCAGCCGGGTGCCCTCCGGCCATTCGGCAGGGTCGTCGGCCGGCAGCGGAGTCGCCCCCGCCACACGGGCGCCGACCTCGTAGGTCGGGTACGCGACGCGCGGATGCACGACGATGTCGCCGGCGCCGAGACCGAGCAGCGTGGGCAGAAGTGCGACGAACTCCTTGGAGCCGATCGTGGGGAGCACGTTGTCGACCGTGAGATCGGGCACACCGCGGCGGCGAGCGTACCAGTCCACGATCGCCTCGCGCAGCGCCGGTGTTCCGACCGTCTGAGGGTAGGCGTGCGCATCCGTGGCCTCGGCGAGTGCGCGCCGCACCACCTCGGGCGTCGGGTCGACCGGCGAGCCGATCGAGAGGTCGACGATTCCGTCCGGATGCTGCGCTGCGCGCTCACGGAAGGGGACGACCGCGTCCCACGGGTAGTCGGCGAGATCGCGGACCGACACGCGTCACTCCCCCTGAGGAGGAAGCGCGGCGACGACCGGGTGGTCGTGGTGGATGACGCCGACCTTGGCCGCACCGCCAGGAGACCCGATCTCGTCGAAGAACTCGACGTTGGCCTTGTAGTAGTCGGCCCATTCCTCGGGGAGATCGTCCTCGTAGTAGATGGCCTCGACGGGGCAGACCGGCTCGCAGGCGCCGCAGTCCACGCACTCGTCCGGGTGGATGTACAGCGAGCGCTCGCCCTCGTAGATGCAATCGACGGGGCATTCGTCGACGCAGGCACGGTCCTTCACGTCGACACAGGGCAGGGCGATCACATAGGTCACCCGCCCAGTCTACGACCGATCGGCGGTCGCCTCCGGTCGCTTCGCGGTCGCTCGCAGCCTCGCCATGTCGGGGAAGGCGACCACCATCAGCACGATCGCGGCGACCACGAAGATCCAGATCTGCCCCAGCGGCGTGTTCGGCACGATGACGGATCCGCCCGGTCCGCGCTGCGAGATCACGAAGATCAGCACCAGCATCCCGATTCCGGCTGCGAGAGCCGCCCAGCGATCGTGGGTGAGCGCGCGAAGGGCGATCAGCAGTGCGCCGCAGGCGATCGCGCCGAGGATCATCCCCACCGGGATCGGACCCCACGTGAAGCTGTGGGCGATGGTCGCGGCGGTGCCGTACACCGCGCCGGCGACGGCGGCGGCGATCCAGGAGAGGCCGCGGGAGATCCAGTGGGGCACGGGGAAAGCCTAGTGCGCCCGGCTATGCGGCCCAGCCCAGCATCCGCAGCACCGCCGCGACGAGCGCTGCGGCGATCACGACGACGAGGAACGACTGCCGCAGCCAGAGCAGGCCGGCCGCGACGAGCACGGCCGGCACCCGGGCGTCGACGACGATCTCCTGTCCGCTGCCGAGCGTCTGCACGGCGACGAGCGCAGCCAGCAGCGCGACGGTGAGCAGATCGGAGATGCGGGCCGGACGCGGCGCCTCCATCACCCGCGCGGGGATCAGATAGCCGAAGGCCTTCAGCGCGACGCAGATGCAGGCGGCGAGCAGCACCGCGCTCCAGACGCTCACGAGACCGCCTCTTTCACCGGTGCCTGGTCGCGGCCCAGCCAGTTGAACCAGCCGACCACGATCGCCACGACGGCGGCCACCAGCACCGGGAGGCCCGGCATCAGCACCGGGGTGAGCGCAGCGGCGACCACGGCAGCGGCGACGCCGACCACGATCGCCTGCCGCTGCTTCAGCCGCGGCCAGAGCAGCGCGAGGAAGGCGGCCGCCGCGGCAGCATCCAGCCCCCAGGCCCGGGGATCGCCGAGCACGTCGCCGAGGAGCGCCCCCACCAGCGTCGTCACGTTCCAGCCCAGGTAGATGCCGAGCCCGGTCACCCAGAAGCCGAGCCGGGCGAGCCGCGGGTCGTCCTGCGAGATGGCCACGGCGGTGGACTCATCGATCGTGAACTGCGCGGCGGCGGCCCGGCGGCGGAATCCGGCGCCGATGATCGGCGACATCCGCATCCCGTAGGCGACGTTGCGCACGCCGAGCAGACCGGCCGAGGCGATCGCCGCGGGCAGCGCGGCCACTCCCCCCGATGCGAAGACGCCGATGAAGGCGAACTGCGATCCGCCCGTGAACATGACCAGACTGAGCACGCAGGTCTGCCAGACGTCGAGGCCGGCGGCCACCGCGAGCGCGCCGAAGGAGATGCCGTAGGCACTCGTCGCGATCGCGACGCCCAGGGCCTCCCGCCACACCACTGCGGAGCCCTCACGCACGGGTGTTCGATCCGTCGAACGCATGGACAACATTCTGAACGCGTGAGAAACGATCGTCAAGTCGAACGATCGTTTGTCATACTGAACGCATGGATGATCTCCGCGAACGCATCGCCCGGGCCCTGCGCCGAGAGCGCGAGGCGTCCGGCATCTCGGTCTCCGAACTGGCCAGGCGCGCCGGCGTCTCGAAGGCGACCGTCTCGCAGCTCGAGAGCGGCGCGGGCAATCCCAGCGTCGAGACGCTGTGGGCGCTCGGCGACGCGCTCGGCATCCCGTTCGCGACCCTGGTCGAGGAGCGGACGACTGCACCGCGGCTGATCCGCGCCGACGAGCACGCCGGCGTCCCGTCGGCCGCGGCTCCCTATGTGGCCACTCTGCTGTCCGCGTGCCCTCCGGGCGCGCGACGCGACATCTACATCATCCAGGCCGAGCCAGGCGAGCCGCGGCGCTCGCTCCCCCATCATCTGGGCACGACCGAGCACGTCGTACTGCTGAGCGGCTCGGCCAGGCTCGGCCCGGCGGATGCGGCAGAGGTGCTGCATCCCGGCGACTACATCTCCTACGCGGGGGACGCCGCTCACATCTTCGAGGCACTCGAGCCCGGAACCAGCGCAGTCCTGCTCTCCGAGCTTCGGTGAGCAGGACTGCGCTGAAGTCGACTGGCTGTCAGTACCAGTTCATCGCCTGGGAGTGACCCCACGCACTGCACGGCGTGCCGTACGCGCGCTTGATGTAGTCCAGGCCCCACGAGATCTGCGTGGCGGCGTTGGTGCGCCAGTCGCTGCCGGCTGCCGCCATCTTGCTGCCGGGCAGCGCCTGCGGGATGCCGGTGGCGCCGCCGCTGTTGTTGTAGGCCTTGTAGTTCCAGCCGGACTCCTTGGTCCACAGCGAGGCGAGGCAGGAGAACTGGTCGCCGCCCCAGCCGTAGCGGCTGGACATCATCGCACGGGCCGTCGCCTTCGCCCCCTCGGGGGTGTTGTTGCGCGCCAGCGCAGCCGCAGCGGCCGCGGCGCGCTTCTTCGCCTCGGCGGCCTTCTTGGCCGCGGCATCCGCCGCTGCCTTCTTCTGCTTGGCGACCTCGAGCGCCTTGCGCAGCTCGGCGGTCTGCTCGACCGTCTCCGCCGTCTCGTCGGCGACGCCCTTGGTGCCGAGGACGATGCGCATGCCCGAGTCGCCGCGAGTGGTGGCGAGGGTGGTGATGCCGGCGGCCAGCTCGCTGGTGTCGACGGCCGTCGTGCCCTTCGGGTCGAGCGGCAGGCCGACGGTGGCGACCTCGAGGGTCGCGGCCTGCGCGTCGCGCAGGGCGCCCTGGGCGTCACGCAGGGTGTCGACGGCCTCGGTCTTGACCGAGGAGGACTTCGTGGCGGCGGAGGCAGTGGCGTTCGGCGCCGCGGCGGCGAACGTCGCGATGGTCGTGGGACGCGCGTCGGTGTTCTCCGCGGCCGAGGCCATCGAGGCGGTGCCCGCGGTGACCGCGATGGTCAGGATCGCGGCGGCCGCGACGCCGATGGCCACCGGCTGCCGGCTTGTGACGTCGGCGTGTGCGCGCGCCATCGTTGCGGCGCGTCGGGACGCACGGGTAGTAGGGGTGTTCAGCATGAGGGTGTCGACTTTCGGGTCGTCGTCGGCCCGGACCCCGCACAGGGCTGCTCATCGGGAGCGGTATCCCGGGCACGGCTAACGACTCTGGTATGCCCACCTGGACAGACCTTGGTCGATTCCGGTGAATCGCGGCGTCAAGCTCTCGGGAAAGTGTGTTATGAGATCGTGATTTTTCGACACGGAGCGCCCTCGAACGTCCCGGATTCTCCCCGGATACACAGAAAAGCCCCGGTCGGAGACCGGGGCTTTTCGTGTGGAACAGGTCAGGCGTTCGCGTCCTGGCGCTTCAGACGCGCGGTCTCGCGGGCGCGGATCGTCTGGTCCAGGGTGACCTTGCGGATGCGCACCTTCTCGGGCGTGACCTCGACGCATTCGTCGTCGCGGGCGAACTCCAGGCTCTCCTCGAGCGAGAGCTGACGGGGCGGGGTGAGCCGCTCCAGCTCGTCCGCCGTGGAGGAGCGCATGTTGGTGAGCTTCTTCTCCTTGGTGATGTTCACGTCCATGTCGTCGGCGCGGGTGTTCTCGCCGACGACCATGCCCTCGTAGACCTCTTCGGTCGGGTTCACGAAGAAGCTCATGCGCTCCTGCAAGGCCATCATCGCGAACGGCGTCACGACGCCGGCGCGGTCGGCGACGATCGACCCGGACGCGCGGGCGACGATCTGGCCGGCCCACTCGTCGTAGCCGTGCGAGATCGCGTTGGCGATGCCGGTGCCGCGGGTGACGGACATGAACTCGGTGCGGAAGCCGATCAGGCCGCGCGAGGGGACGACGAACTCCATGCGCACCCAGCCGGTGCCGTGGTTGCTCATGCCCTCCATGCGGCCCTTGCGTGCGGCCAGCAGCTGCGTGATGGCGCCGAGGTACTCCTCGGGGGCGTCGATCGTCAGGTGCTCGAAGGGCTCGGTGACCTTGCCGTGCTCGTTGCGGCGGGTGACCACCTGCGGCTTGCCGACGGTCAGCTCGAAGCCCTCACGACGCATGTTCTCGACCAGGATGGCCAGCGCCAGCTCACCGCGGCCCTGCACCTCCCAGGCATCCGGACGGCCCACGTCGACCACCTTGAGCGAGACGTTTCCGATCAACTCGCGGTCGAGGCGGTCCTTCACCATGCGGGCGGTGAGCTTGTGGCCCTTGACCTTGCCGACCAGCGGCGAGGTGTTCGTGCCGATGGTCATCGAGATGGCCGGGTCGTCGACGTGGATGGCCGGCAGCGGACGCACGTCCTCCGGGTCGGCGATGGTCTCGCCGATGGTGATGTCGTCGAAGCCGGCGATGGCGACGATGTCGCCGGGACCGGCGGACTCGGCCGGGTACCGGTCGAGCGCCTTGGTCATCAGCAGCTCGGTGACACGGGCGTTCGCGTGCGATCCGTCGTGACGCACCCAGGCGACCGTCTGGCCCTTCTTCAGCGTGCCGTTGAAGATGCGCAGCAGCGCCAGGCGGCCGAGGAACGGGCTGGAGTCGAGGTTGGTGACCCATGCCTGCAGCGGCGCCTCGTCGTCGTAGGCCGGTGCGGGGACGTGCTCGAGGATCGCGGCGAACAGCGGCTCGAGGTCGTCGTTGTCGGGCAGGGTGCCGTTCTCGGGACGGTTGGCGGATGCCGCGCCTGCGCGGCCCGATGCGTACACGACCGGCACGTCGAGCAGAGCGTCGACGTCAAGGTCGGGCACGTCGTCGACGAGGTCGGATGCCAGGCCGAGCAGCAGATCGTGCGCCTCCTCCTCGACCTCCGCGATGCGGGCGTCGGGGCGGTCGGTCTTGTTCACCAGCAGGATGACGGGCAGCTTGGCCTCGAGTGCCTTGCGCAGCACGAAGCGGGTCTGCGGCAGCGGGCCCTCGCTGGCGTCGACCAGCAGCACCACGCCGTCGACCATCGACAGCGCGCGCTCGACCTCGCCACCGAAGTCGGCGTGGCCGGGCGTGTCGACGACGTTGATCGTCACCGGCACATCGGTGTGGGCGCCGTTGTACGTGATCGCCGTGTTCTTGGCGAGGATCGTGATGCCCTTCTCACGCTCGAGGTCGTTCGAGTCCATCGCGCGCTCTTCGACGTGCGCGTGCTCGCCGAAGGAGCCGGTCTGACGGAGCATCGCGTCGACGAGCGTGGTCTTGCCGTGGTCGACGTGAGCGACGATTGCGACGTTACGGAGGTCCGGGCGAAGGGCATGCGCCATGAAGGTGTCCTAAACAGGTGGGAGAAGCGCCGGGAAACCGACGTTCCAGGATAGCAAACGCCGCTGAGTGGCTCCCGAGTCCGGGCGTGTCACCCGGGCAGGCCGAACAGCGCGGGCCATGTCGCGGCCGCCCAGGGGTACCCGACGAAGGCCGTCGCGTCGATCAGGAAGTGCGCCACGAGGAAGGGCAGCAGCCTGCCGGAACGCGAGAACAGCCATCCGAACAGCAGGCCCATCGCGAGGTTGCCGACGAACGCCCCCGGCCCCTGGTACAGGTGGTAACTGGCGCGCAGGATGCTGGTGGCGATGATGATCGACCAGGTGCCCCAGCCCAGCTGTCTCAACCGGGCGAACAGGTAGCCGAGCACCACGAACTCCTCCTGGATCGAGGCGCGCGCCGCCGAGAGCAGCAGGATCGGCACAGTCCACCAGTGCGCCGACAGGCCCCCGGGGTCGACGGCGACGAAGAGGCCGAGCGCACGGCCCGCGAGGTACAGCCCGATCCCCGGTATGCCGATCGCGAGCACCAGAAGGATGCCTCGTCCGGTGTCGCCGGCGACCCGTGTGCCGTCCAGCCCCAGCCTGCCCAGGTGCGGGCGGCGGTTCTGCCAGAGCAGGAAGCAGACCAGCAGCACCGGCACGATCCCGAACCCGATGCTCAGCACCTGGTAGATGAAGTCGAACACCTCGCGGTCGCTGCGCGACGGGTTCAGCGTCGCGGTCTGGTCGGCCAGCGGAGTGGAGTCGGTCAGCCGGTAGGCCAGCTGCACGATCGAGTAGATCGCCGACTGCCCCAGCCCGAGAGCCAGCACGATCGCGATCTCCCACCACAGGCGGGCGGGCCCCTCATCCGGTTTCGCCGGGACAGGGGGTGTGGGGGCGGCGGTCACGTGCCGATGCTACGCCGGGTCAGCGGGTGAGCAGCACGGCGATGACGGCCCAGACGGCGATCACCGCGAAGGCGATCACGGCGGGCCAGTCCCAGGTGCGCCGGATCGGAGCATCGGCCGTGGCATCCGCCAGCGACTGCCGCTCCTGGATCTCCGCCAGCGCCCGCACGCCGGCCGGGACCTTGACGCCCTCGACCTCGCGCTCGCGCTGGGTCTGCCGGCGCGCGCGGGCGTGCGCCGGGCCGCCCATCGCGGTGACCTTCGAGTCATCGTCGAGCAGGAACTCCAGCTGCCAGCGGAAGTCCGCCTTGCGCAGGCGCTTCCACCCGAACGAGGTGCGGCGCAGCATGTTCTGCACCACGACGCCGGCGTCGTCGACGCGCACGGATGACGCCGCGGATGCCTCGTAGATCACCCACAGCGCCAGCAGCGGCCACGGCGCGATCAGGAGCATCAGCGACCAGCTGCCGCGGATCACCGCGTCGCCCAGCAGGAACAGCACGAGCGCCGCGGCGGCGAAGAACGCGACGATGCCGGTCGGCGTGCGGAACGTCCGCACGCCGACCGGCGATTCGGAATCGGTCACGCCCCGGCACCGCCGAGCGGAATCGAGGCTCCCGGGATCGCCTGCAGCAGGCGATCCGTGTACTCCTGCTGCGGGTTGGCGAAGATCTCATCGACCGTGCCCTGCTCGACCAGCTTGCCCTTCTCCATCACGCACACCAGGTCGCTGGAGACACGCACCACCGCGAGGTCGTGCGTGATGAAGAGGTAGGTCAGGCCGAGCTCGGTCTGCAGCTCGGTGAGCAGGCGCAGGATCTGGGCCTGCACCAGCACATCGAGCGCCGAGACGGCCTCGTCGAGCACGACGACCTCGGGCTTGAGCGCCAGTGCGCGGGCGATCGCCACGCGCTGCCGCTGTCCACCGGAGAGCTCGTTCGGGTAACGCGTCGCCAGCTCGGGCGGCAGCGCCACCTGGTCGAGCAGCTCCAGCACCCGCTCGCGCCGCGACGCCTGGTCACCGACCCCGTGGATGTGCAGCGGCTCGGCGATCGTGTTGCCGATGTTGCGCAGCGGGTCCATCGATCCGTACGGATCCTGGAACACCGGCTGCATACGACGCCGCAGCCGGAACGCCTGCGCATTGGACAGGTGCGAGACGTCCTCACCGCCGACCTCGATCAGGCCCGAGGTCGGCGACTCCAGCTGGAGCACCATCCGCGCGACCGTGGTCTTGCCCGAACCGGACTCGCCCACCAGAGCCAGCGTCTTGCCGCGAGGGATCTCGAAGCTGACGTCGTCGACCGCGCGGAACAGCTCGCTGCGGAAGTTGCCCTGCCGGATCTTGAAGTCCTTCGTGAGCCCTTCCACCTTGACCATCGTGGTGCCGGTCAGCTCTTCCGCATGCGCCACACCGCGGTCCTCGACCTCGGCCTGGATGCGCTGCGACGCCACGCTCGGTGCCGCGGCGACCAGTCGCTTCGTGTACGGATGCTGCGGATCTTCGAGGATCTCGCGGCTGGGGCCGGACTCGACGATCTCACCCTGGTTCATCACGATGATCTTCGACGCGCGCTCGGCGGCGAGCCCGAGGTCGTGCGTGATGAGCAGCACCGAGGTGCCGCGGTCACGGGTCAGCGACGCCATGTGATCGAGGATCACGCGCTGCACCGTGACATCCAGTGCCGAGGTCGGCTCATCGGCGATGAGCAGCTTCGGGTCGGCCGCGAGGCCGATGCCGATCAGCGCACGCTGGCGCATGCCGCCCGAGAACTGGTGCGGGTACTGGTGCAGACGGCGCTCGGCGTCGGCAAGGCCGGCCTGCTTGAGCACCTCGATCGTGCGCGCCTTGGTGTCGGCCCGGCTGCGGGACAGCCCGTTCGCGCGGATCGCCTCCTTCACCTGGAAGCCGATGCTCCACACCGGATTCAGGTTCGACATCGGGTCCTGCGGGACGAAGCCGATGTCGCGCCCGCGGATCTCCTCCATGGCGCGGCGACCGAGATTCGTGAGCTCGCGCCCGTCCATCGTGATCGACCCGCCGGTGACCTTGCCGGTGCCGGGGAGCAGATCGACGATCGCGGCCGCGGTGGTGGACTTGCCCGAACCGGACTCCCCCACGATCGCCACGGTCTCGCCGGGGAAGATGTCCAGACTGACGCCGTGCAGCACCTCGCGCTCGCCGTCCTGCCCGCGGAACGCGACCTTGAGGTCACGGATGCTGAGCAGCGGCGGCTGTTCGATGTTCGCCTCGTAGCTCATCGGCTGGCCCTCGCCCTCGGATCCATGGCGTCTCGCACGAGCTCGCCGAGCATGATGAACGCGAGCACTGTGATGGTGAGCGCGAGCGACGGGTAGATCAGCGACTCCGGTGCGATGCGCAGCGACCGCTGCGCATCGCTGATGTCACGGCCCCACGACATGACGCCGTCGGGAAGACCGACGCCGAGGAAGGTCAGCGTCGCCTCGGCGACGATTCCGGCGGCCATCGAGAGCGTCGCCAGTACCAGCAGCGGAGCGATCGAGTTCGGCATCACGTGGTACAGCAGCGTGGAGAACTTGCCGCGCCCGAGCGCCCGCGATGCGGTGATGAACTCGGACTGCCGGATTCTCAGCACCTCCGCACGCACGACGCGCGCGGTGGCTGCCCAGGCGAACCCGCCGATCGCGAACGAGAGCGTGAACACGTTGCGGAACTCCGAGAACACGGTCATCACGACGACGGCGGCGAGGATGTAGGGGATCGAGAAGAAGATGTCGCCGATGCGCGACAGCAGCGAGTCGAGCCATCCCCCGTAGTAGCCGGCGAACGCGCCCATGATCAGGCCGATCACCGAGCCGATGATCGCCGACAGCAGGCCGACGGTCAGCGACGTGCGCGCGCCCCAGACGATGCGGGCGTAGATGTCGCAGCCCTGGAACGTGAACCCGAGCGGATGCCCCGCCTCGGGTCCGCCGTTCGAGTTCGCCAGCTGGCAGTCGTTGTTCGGCGGGGTCTGGGTGAACAGCGTCGGCCAGATGGCCATCAGCAGGATCACGGCCACGATGCCGATCGAGATCCAGAACAGCGGACGGCGACGCAGGTCGTGCCAGGCGTCGCGCCAGAGGTTGGAGGGCTTGCCCTGCACGCGGACCGCATCGGTGGCGGGCTGCGCAGCGGTGACCTGCGCGACGAAGCGCGTTGGGTGCTGATTAGACATAACGGATCCTCGGGTCGAGAAGGCCGTACAACAGGTCCACGACGAGGTTCACGAGCACGTAGATGACGACGAAGATCGTGACGAACGACACGATCGTCGGCCCCTCGTGCTTGAGGGTCGCGTGGAACAGGACGTTGCCGACTCCTGGGATGTTGAAGATGTACTCGGTGACGGTGGCGCCGACGAGCAGCACGCCGAAGTTCGTCGCGGAGTTGGTGATCACGGGGATCAGGGAGTTGCGCAGCACGTGCACGGGCAGCACGCGGTAGCTCGGCAGTCCCTTGCTGTAGGCGGTTCGCACCCAGTCCTGGTTCAGCGTCTCGATGACCGTGCCGCGCATCAGCCGCATGCTGGTCGCGTACAGACTGAGACCCAGCACGATGGCGGGGAGCCACAGGTCGCCCCAGTCGTTCTGGCCGCCGACCGTCGGCCGGAACCAGCCGAGCTTGATCGCCAGGAAGTACTGGGCCAGGAAGCACATCACGAAGATGGGCATGGCGAGGAAGATCAGCGAGATGACGAGGTTGACGTTGTCGACGACCTTGCCCTTGCGCAGTGCCGAGATCGTGCCGATGATGATCGACAGCACGAACTCGATCGCGATGGCCATCACGGCCAGGCGAGCGGTGACGGGCAGTGTCCGGGCGAGGACCTCATTGACCGACTGCCCGGAGAAGGTGGTGCCCATGTCGCCGGTGAGCAGGCCCTTCATGTAGTAGAAGTACTGCACGAAGAACGGCTGATCCAGGTGGAACTCGGCTCGGATCGCCTCAAGCAGGGCGGGGGCCGGCGGCTTGTCGCCGAACAGGGCCGCGATGGGGTCTCCCGGCATCGCGAAGACCAGGGCGTAGATGAGCAGCGTCGACCCGAGGAAGACAGGGATCAACTGCAGGATTCGCCGAAGGATATAGGAAAACATCCACTCTCCTTTCTTGGAGGTGAAGGCACTCTTGGCACGTCATGAGGCGACGACCGTTTCGAGTCGCCGCCTCATGACGTGCCTTACCGAGTGCTTACTTCTTCGACTTGGTGATCTCGTAGTAGAGCGGCACGGAGTTCCAGCCGAACTTGACGTTCTGCACGTCCTCGCTGAAGCCGCCGTTCACGTTCTGGTACCAGAGCGGGATGGCCGGCAGGTCCTTGAGCAGCTGCTCCTGGGCCTTGGTGTAGTCGGCGCGGGCCGCCTTCTCGTCGGACGCGGCCGCACCCGAGGCGAGGTCCTTGTCGACGTCCGCGTTGGAGTAGTCGCCGTCGTTGGACGAGGCGCCGGTCGCGTACAGCGGGAACAGGAAGTTGTACAGCGACGGGTAGTCGGCCTGCCATCCGGAACGGTTCGCGGTCTGGATGGTGCGCTTGCCGTCAGCGCCACGAGCGTTGACCGCGGCACGGAGGGTGGCGAAGTCGACGTAGGCCTTGCCACCGGCGTCGATGCCGAGGGTGTTCTTGATCGAGTTGGTCACCGCGTCGACCCACACCTGGTGGGGGCCGTCGGAGTTGTAGGCGATCTCGAACTTGCCGGACCACGGCGAGATCTTGTCGGCCTCGGCCCACAGCTCCTTCGCCTTGTCGGGGTCGTACTTCAGCACGTCGCCGCCGTCGAGCTTCTCGCCGCCGCCGTCGATCACCGGGGAGGTGAAGTCGACCGCCGGGGTGCGGGTGCCGTTGAAGACCTTGTCGGTGATCTCGTCGCGGTTGATGGCCATCGAGATCGCCTGACGACGCAGCTGGCCCTCTTCGCCCGAGAAGTGCTTGATCTGCTCACCGATGGTGAACGACTGGAAGATCGCAGCGGGCTGGTTGACCGCGCGGTCGCCGAGGTCGTCCTGGTAGGTGGCGAGCGCCGACTCGGGGATCTGGTCGATCACGTCGACGTTGCCGCCCTGGAGGTCGGCGTACGCGGCGTCGAACGAGGCGTAGAACGTGATGGTCAGGCCACCGTTCTCCACCTTGCGGTCGCCCTTGTAGTCGTCGTTCTTGACCAGGTCGATCTGCACGTCGTGCTGCCACGCGCCGTCGCCGGCCAGCTTGTAGGGGCCGTTTCCGATCGGGTTCTCACCGAACTTGGCCATGTCGCCGAAGGCGACGTCGGGCAGCGGGTAGAACGCCGAGTAACCCAGACGGGTGGCGAAGTCGTTCGCGACCGGGGTGGACAGCTCGATCGTGAAGGTCTGGTCGTCGACCTTCTTCAGACCGGTGAGCTCGGAGTCGGCCTTGTCGCTGTAGCCGACGATGTCGGCGAACCAGGACTGGTTCAGCTGCTTGTTCGACAGCTGGGCGCCCCAGTTCCACGCCTTGATGAAGTTGTCGGCCTTGACGTCGGTGCCGTCAGTGAACTTCTGGCCCTTCTTGAGCTTGATCGTCAGCGTGGTGGGGCTGTCGACCTTGATCTCGTCGGCCATGTCGTTGACCAGCTTGCCGTCGCCGTCATAGTAGGCGAGGCCGGCGAAGATCGAGTCGAGGATCTTGCCGCCGCCGACCTCGTTGGTGTTGGTCGGGATCAGCGGGTTCTCCGGCTCGGAGCCGTTGGTCTTGATGATGGCGGTCTTGTCGACGTTGGCGTCGGATCCACCCTTGGTCGGTTCCGGGTTGGACCCTGAGGTGCATCCGGCGAGTGCGATAACACTCGTCGCCAGCAGTGCCGCACTCGCGAGTGCGATCTTCTTGCGCTTCACTTGTGTCCTCCTATGGACTCGGGCAAGTCCGCGCTCAGCCTCGAGCACGGCATGGATCGATTGTACGTTCCCGCGGAAGCTTTCGAGGACAACTGTTATCCAGCCTTAACCGAATTCCGCCCCGTCGCATGGCGCGACGGGGCGGAACTCCGATAGTGATGAGGCCGATCAGGCGAAGGCCTCGATCGGCGGGCAGGCGCACACCAGATTGCGGTCGCCCCAGGCGTTGTCGATGCGTCGCACCGGCGGCCAGTACTTTGTCGCGATCTGAGCGTGCACCGGGTAGGCGGCCTGCTCACGGGTGTACGCATGCGTCCACTCCCCCGCGATCAGCGAGGCGGCGGTGTGCGGCGCGTTCACCAGCGGGTTGTCGTCGGCGGGCCAGGTGCCCGCTGCCACGGCATCCGCCTCGGCCTTGATCATGATCATGGCCTCGATGAACCGCTCCAGCTCGCCCAGGTCCTCGGACTCGGTCGGCTCGACCATCAGCGTGCCCGCCACGGGGAACGACATGGTCGGCGCGTGGAAGCCGTAGTCGATGAGTCGCTTGGCGACGTCGTCGACCGTGATGCCGGTGGCCTCCTTGAGCGGACGCAGGTCCAGGATGCACTCGTGCGCGACGCGGCCGTTCTCACCGGTGTAGAGCACCGGGAAGTGGTCGGCCAGACGAGCGGCGATGTAGTTCGCCGAGAGCACCGCTGCCGCGGTCGCCTCGCGCAGACCGGCCGCGCCCATCATCCGCACGTACGCCCACGAGATCGGCAGCACACCGGCCGAACCGTACGGAGCGCCCGAGACGGGACCGCCGTCGAAGACGTATCCGCCCGCGTGCTCAGTCTTCTGCGCCTGCGGGTGCCCCGGCAGGTGCGGCGCGAGGTGCGCCTTGGCCGCCACCGGGCCGATGCCAGGGCCACCGCCGCCGTGCGGGATCGCGAAGGTCTTGTGCAGGTTGAGGTGCGAGACGTCACCGCCCAGATCGCCGAAGCGCGCGTAGCCGAGCAGCGCGTTGAGGTTCGCGCCGTCGACGTACACCTGGCCGCCGGCCGCGTGCACGGCCGCCGTGATGTCGGTGACCTGCTCCTCGTACACGCCGTGCGTGGAGGGGTAGGTGATCATCAGGGCGGCGAGCTCGGCGGAGTTCGCCTCGATCTTCGCGCGCAGGTCGTCCAGGTCGACATTGCCCAGCTCGTCGGTGGCCACGACGACCACCTTCATGCCGGCGAGCACGGCGGATGCCGCGTTCGTGCCGTGCGCGGACGACGGGATGAGGCACACGGTCCGGTGCTCGTCACCGTTGGCGTGGTGGTAGCCACGGATCGCGAGCAGGCCGGCGAGCTCGCCCTGCGAGCCGGCGTTCGGCTGCAGCGAGACCGCGTCGTACCCGGTGACCTCGGCGAGCCACGCCTCGAGCTGGTCGATCATCTCGAGCGAGCCCTCGACGTCCTCACGGGGCGCGAACGGGTGCAGCTGCGCGAACTCGGGCCAGGTGATGGCCGCCATCTCGGTCGCCGCGTTGAGCTTCATCGTGCACGAGCCGAGTGGGATCATGCCGCGGTCGAGCGCGTAGTCGCGGTCGGCGAGCTGCTTCAGATACCGCATCATGGCGGTCTCCGAGCGGTGCGCGTGGAAGACCGGGTGCGTGAGGTACTCGTCCGAGCGCAGCAGGGCCTCGGGCAGCGCGTTCGCACCGCCGGCGAAGCCGAACGCACCGCCGGATGCTCCGAGCAGGCTCGCCGCGCGCAGCACCTCCTCCAGCGTGGTCGTCTCGTCGACCGAGACGCTCACGGCGTCCGGACCGGCGAGGTGCAGCAGGATGCCGGCCTCGTGCGCACGGGCGACCACGTCAGCGGCATCCGTCTTCTTCACGAGCACGGTGTCGAAGAACGCGTCGTGCACGACCTCGACGCCTGCCTTCACCAGCTCGGACTTCAGCAGGAACGCCTTGGCCGCGACCTCCTGCGCGATCGCCTTCAGCCCGTCCGGGCCGTGGTAGACCGCGTACATCGAGGCGATGACGGCCAGCAGCACCTGAGCGGTGCAGATGTTCGAGGTCGCCTTCTCACGGCGGATGTGCTGCTCACGGGTCTGCAGTGCGAGACGGTATGCGGGGTAGCCGGAGGCGTCCTGCGAGACGCCGACGAGACGGCCGGGCAGCTGACGCTCGAGACCAGCGCGCACCGCCATGTAGCCGGCGTGCGGTCCACCGAACGCCATCGGCACGCCGAAGCGCTGGGTCGTGCCCACTGCGACGTCGGCGCCGAGCGAGCCCGGCGAGCGCAGCAGCGTGAGCGCGAGCAGGTCGGCGGCGACGACCGCGAGGCCGCCCGCGACGTGCGCGGCGTCGATGACTCCGGTCGGGTCGGCGACCAGACCGGATGCGCCGGGGTACTGGACGAACACGCCGAACAGCTCCTCCGGCAGCTCCTCGCCCGCGGCGAAGTCGCGCTCGACGAGCTCGATGCCCACCGCGTCGGCGCGGGTGCGCAGCAGCGACTTGGTCTGCGGCAGCGCGTCGGCGTCGACGACGAAGACCGAGGACTTCGACTTCGAGGCGCGGCGCGCCAGCAGCATGCCCTCGGCGACGGCGGTGGACTCGTCGAGCATCGACGCGTTCGCGGTCGACAGCCCGGTGAGGTCGGACACCATGGTCTGGAAGTTGATCAGCGCCTCCAGGCGGCCCTGCGAGATCTCCGGCTGGTACGGCGTGTACGCCGTGTACCAGGACGGGTTCTCCAGCACGTTGCGCTGGATGACGCTCGGGGTGATGGTGCCGTAGTAGCCGAGCCCGATCATGGCGCGGTTCACCGTGTTGCGGCTCGCGAGAGCGCGCAGCTCGGCGAGCGCCTCGGCCTCGGACGCCGCGACCGGGATGACGGACTCGGCAGCGGGCTCGGTGAAGATGGTGCCGGGCACGGCCTGGCGCATCAGCGCATCGATCGGGTCGTCCCCGAGGACGCCGAGCGCATCGAGCATGCGCCCGCGGTCCCCGGCATCCGGCCCGATGTGGCGGTCGGCGAACGAGACCATCAGGCCCCCGTGACGGCGACGTAGCCGTCGCGGTCGAGCAGGCCGTCGGTGGCGCCCTCGGCGACCTCGACCTTGATCAGCCAGGCGCCCTCGAAGGGCTCGGAGTTCAGCAGCGCCGGGTCGTCCACGACGGCGTCGTTGATCTCGGTGACGGTGCCGGCGACCGGAGCGTAGAGCTCGGAGACCGACTTGGTGGACTCGGCCTCGCCGAACACGTCGCCGCGGCTCAGCTCGGTGCCGACGGCGGGCAGTTCGACGAAGACGATGTCGCCGAGCGCGTCAGCGGCGAAGTCGGTGATGCCGACGGTCGCGACGGTGCCCTCGAGGGCGACCCACTCGTGCTCTTCGCTGTACTTGAGGGTGGTCAGATCGGTCATTTCGTCCTCCGGTAGAAAGGCAGTGCGGTCACGGTCGCGGGGATCTTCGTCCCGCGCACATCGAGGAACAGCGGGGTCTCACCCGTTGCGTAAGAGGGTGCCACGAAAGCCATGGCGATGGGATGCCCGAGGGTCGGGCTCAGGGCACCGCTGGTGATCTCGCCGACGGCGGTGCCGTCCTCGAGCACGATCGCGTAGCCGGCGCGGCCGGCGCGACGGCCCTCGGCGGCCAGACCGATCAGCACCGCGGCGTCCGCTGCCGGGTCCACCGCGCCCTTGCCGACGAAACTCTCCTTGGCGGTGACCACCACGCGGCCGAGACCAGCCTGCGCGGGCTTGGTCTCACGGTTCAGCTCGTGGCCGTACAGCGGCATGCCCGCCTCGAGGCGCAGCGTGTCACGCGCGGCGAGGCCGGCGGGAACCAGACCGTGCGGCTCGCCGGCGGCGAGCACGGCGTCCCACATCGCCTCGGCGTCTGCGGCGGCGACCAGCAGCTCGAAGCCGTCTTCGCCGGTGTAACCGGTGCGGGCGACCAGCACCGGCGTGCCGGCGAAGGTCGCGGTGGCCCACGCGTAGTACTTCTGCTCCTCCCACGGCACGCTGACATCGTCGAGTCCGGCGATCGCGGAGACGATCGTCTCGGCCTTCGGGCCCTGCACGGCGATCAGCGCGTAGTCGTCGGAGACATCCGCGACGACGACGTCGCCCTTCGTCTCGCTCCGCTCGCTCAGGAACCGGTCCACACGAGCGGAGAGGGCCTCGCTGACGTGCTCGCGGTTACCCGCGTTGGAGATGATCAGGTAGTCGTCATCGTCCAGCCGGTAGACGATGACGTCGTCGATGATGCCGCCGTCCTCGGCGAGCAGCAGCGAGTACTTCGCCTTGCCGTTCGCGAGGGCGGAGAGCCGGCCCGCGAGTGCGTAGTCGAGGTACTCCCCCGCCTGCGCGCCCTGGACGGTGAACTCGGCCATGTGCGAGATGTCGAAGACACCGGCGGCCTGGCGCACCGCGTGGTGCTCGGCCAGATCGGACGTGTAGCGCACCGGCATCTGCCAGCCGCCGAAGTCGGTGAAGGACGCCCCGAGCGCCTCGTGGCGCGAGCGGAGCGGGGTGTAGCGGGCATCGGTCATGAGTTCTCCCGTTGTCGGGCGGCACGGCGGATCACCGTGTCCTGTGAACTCCCCCTCTGTCATGGGCCTGAGAGCTTCGCCCCCTTCGCTGTATCAGCAGCGTGGGGCTTTCACCGTCGGCGGATGCGTGCGCATCGCTTTTCAGAGCGGCCGGACGCGAGCGGTGGGGGTACCTGAGAGATTGGCGGGGAGGCTTGCTCCTTCGGTGCCCGGCTTCCTGCACCGGGCTCTCCCGCACGCGTCGTGCGGCCAGTTTTCTGTTGTGGCACTGCAGCCACCAAGCATACCGGCTCGGATGCCTGTGATAGTGCCCGCCCGCGCACACCAAGGGGCCGGTGCGCGGGCGGGGGTCTGTGTCGGCGTCTGCCGTCAGGCGCCGGCGAGTTCCCGACGCACCTCGTCTCGAAGGCGGCCGAGGTTCTCGGGGTCGGGAGCGGCGCCCAGCAGCGTCTTCGTGTAGTCGTGCTGCGGGTCGAGGATGACCTTGTCCGCCGGGCCGCGCTCGACGACGTCACCGTGGTAGAGCACCATGATCTCGTCGCTGAAGTGCCGGGCCGTGGCCAGGTCGTGGGTGATGTAGAGCACGCCCAGGTCGTCCTCGCGCTGCAGGTCTGCGAGCAGGTTCAGCACGCCGAGCCGGATCGACACGTCGAGCATCGACACCGGTTCATCCGCCACGATGAAGCGCGCACCCGGTGCGAGCGCGCGGGCGATCGCGACGCGCTGGCGCTGGCCGCCGGAGAGCTCGTGCGGACGGCGGTCCGCGAAGTGCTCCGCAGGCGAGAGCCGCACGCGCTCGAGCAGCTCGAGGGCGCGCTCGCGCACCTGACTGCCCGAGAGTTCGGGGTGGTGCAGCCTCAGCGGCCGTTCTAGGTGGTGCACGATCGTGTGGAACGGGTTGAGCGAGGCGAAGGGATCCTGGAACACCATCTGCACATCGGAGCGGTAGCGTTCGAGCTCCCCGCCGTGGTTCCCGCTGGCGCGACCGTTCAGCAGGATCTCGCCCGAGGTGGGCTTCTCCAGCTTCATCAGCATGCGCGCGATCGTGGACTTGCCCGAGCCGGACTCTCCGACCAGTGCGATCGTCCTGCCCGCCTCCAGGGTGAACGACACATCCTTCACCGCGTGCAGCTTCGAGGTCTTCAGCCCCGAGCGCAGCGTGAAGTCCTTCACGAGATGGCGCGCCTCGAGGGTGGGCTTCGCCTGATCGGTCATCGGACCTGCTCCTGACTCGGCTGACTGCCGGTGCGCACGAAGTCGCCGCGCTCGCCGCGCAGACTGGGAAAGCTGGACAGCAGTCGTCTGGTGTAGTCGTGCTGCGGGCTGCGGTAGATGTCCTCCGCGGTGCCCAACTCGACGATCTGCCCCTGCAGCATGACCGCGATCCGGTCGCTGATCTCGATCAGCATCGGCAGGTCGTGGGTGATGAAGATCACCGCGAAGCCGAGCTTCTCGCGCAGTCGCATGATCTCGCGGATGATGCCGCGCTGGACGACGACGTCGAGCGCGGTGGTGGGCTCGTCCATGATCATCACCTGCGGATCGAGCGCGAGGGCCATGGCGATCATCATGCGCTGCCGCATGCCGCCGGACAGCTCGTGCGGGAAGCTGGAGAGGCGCTTCGGATCCACGCCGACCAGGGTGAGCAGCTCCTCGGCGCGCTCCTTCTTCGCAGCCTTGGACATGCCGGGCCGGTGCGTGTCGAAGATGTCGTAGATCTGCGATCGGACGCTGATGACCGGGTTGAGCGAGTTCATCGCCCCCTGGAACACCATCGACACCTTGTCCCAGCGGAAGGCCCGCAGGCCGTCGGCGGCGAGAGCGACGACGTCGATGTCGGTGCCTGCGCGATCGTGGAACACGATCTCGCCGCCCGTCATCAGCGCGGGCGCCTTCAGCAGTCGGGTCAGGCCGTAGGCCAGTGTGGTCTTGCCGCACCCGGACTCCCCTGCCAGTCCCAGGATCTCGCCGCGGTGCAGCGTGAGGGACACGTCGCGGACCGCCTTGACCGGAGGGTCGACCTCGTACTCGATCGAGATGTTCCGGGCCGTCAGGACGGCCTCGGGCTGAGCGGCGGTCATGCCGTGACCCCCTTCGTCTTGGCGGCCTTGCGCACGCTGCGGGCCGCCGCGGGGGCGTTGCGCAGCTTCGGGTTGATGATCTCGTCGATGGCGAAGTTGATCAGTGCGAGGCCGCAGCCCAGCGTCGCGATCAGCAGGCCCGGGGGCACGAACCACCACCACGCGCCCTGTCCGAGCGCCTGCCCGGACTGCGCCTCGTTGAGCATGGTGCCCCAGGTGATGCCGTCGGTCGGTCCGAGACCGAGGTAGGCCAGGCCCGCCTCGCCGAGGATCGCGAAGATGATCGCGAACAGGAACTGCGCGGTCAGCAGCGGCAGCAGGTTCGGCATGATCTCGACGAGGATGATCCGGAAGGGCTTCTCGCCCGCCACCCGCGCGGCGGACACGTAGTCCCGGGTGCGCAGCGATCTCGTCTGCAGGCGCAGCACGTATGCCGCTCCCGCCCAGGACGTGATGCCGAGCACGACCGCGACAAGCAGCCAGCTGCGGTTCGTCGCGAACGCGGCGATGACCATGACCAGTGGCAGGCCCGGGATGACGAGCATGATGTTCGTCATCAGCGCCAGCACGTCCTCACCCCAGCCGGCCAGATAGCCGGCCAGAACGCCGAAGATCAGCGACAGGATGATCGCGATGGCCGCGGCGATGAGCCCGACCTGCAGGGAACCGCGCGCGCCGTAGGCGAGCTGCGCGACGACGTCGTAACCGAGCTTGGTGGTGCCCAGCCAGTGCTCCGACGACGGCGGCTGCAGCGCCGGGTTGCCCGAGTCGGTCGGGTCCTGCACCAGGAACGGGCCGAAGACGGCCAGCAGCAGGATGAAGACGACCAGGATGATCCCCACCATCAGCTTCGGCGTCATCGTGGGGAGCATGGCGCGGAATCCGCCGCGCGGCCTGCCCTTCGGCTTCGTGGCGAGCGAGATCGTGCTGGGCTGCTCGACGGTCGCGGGGTCGACGACGCCGATCGGCAGCGCGGCGTCCTCGACTTCTCTGCTCAGTTGGGTGTCAGACATTCTGGCGCGCTCTCGGGTCGACGAATCCGTAGATCAGATCCATGAAGAAGTTGGCGGCGAGCACGGCGATCGTGATCACCAGGAACACGCCCTGCATGAGCGCGTAGTCCTTCGAGATCACGGCCTGGAACATCAGGCGGCCGACGCCGGGATAGGTGAACACCTGCTCCATCACGATCGATCCGGCCACGACGAAACCCAGCGTGATCGAGAAGCCGGCGATCGAGGGGATGGCGGCGTTGCGGGCGGCGTACATGCCCATGATGCGGCGCGGGCGCAGGCCCTTGGCCTCGGCCGTCACGATGTAGTCCTCGGACAGCGTGGAGACCATCATGTTGCGCATGCCGAACAGCCAGCCGCCGACAGAGCTGATCACGATCGTGATGGCGGGGAGGACGGCGTGCGCCAGGGCGTCCTGGAAGAATGCCCAGGTCCACTCCGGCCCGTCCGGGTAGGTGAAGACGTCGTAGCCGCCGAAGATGGGGAACCACCCGAGTCCGACCGCGAACACGGAGACCAGGATGAGCGCCATCCAGAAGTACGGGATGGACTGCAGGATCGTGGTCGCCGGGATGATGTTGTCCACCCAGGTGCCGCGCTTCCAGCCGGCCCACGCGCCGAGGCCGACGCCGAGGACGAATGAGATGACGGTCGCGGTGCCGACCAGGAGCAGAGTCCACGGAAGGGCCGCACCGATCAGGCTGGTGACGGGTTCGGGGTATGCGACCACCGAGACCCCGAGATCGCCGTGCAGGATCTGGTTCCAGTAGTTCAGGTACTGCTCCCACATCGGCGTGTCGTCACCGCCGAGGAGCTGCTTGATGTTGCGGATCGTGTCCTCCGACACGTCCTGCCCCGCCCGCTGCATCTTGGCGATCATGATGTCGGCGGGGTTGCCGGGCATCAGCCGCGGAAGCAGGAAGTTGAGGGAGATCGCGGCCCACAGCGTCACCGCATAGAACCCGATCCTTCTCAGATAGAACTTCATTCCGATACCTTCAGACTTCCTGCTTCCACGGACTCACTCAGCGATCACTTCTTGGGCTGCAGGTGCTGCAGGACGTAGCCCGACGAGACGGCTCCCCAGGAGGGCGGGAAGGCGTACAGGTCGTCCTCGGTCGGCCAGCCGGTGTAGTCCTTCGAGTTGTAGAAGGTCTGCGTGGCGTTGATCACGATCGGGATGTACGGCAGGTCACGGACGATCTCGGTCTGGATCGTCGCGTAGATCTCCTTGCGCTTGGCCTCGTCGTTGGTGCCGATGGCCTCCTCGATCGCCGCGTCGACCTTCGGGTTGTTGTAGCGGCTGAAGTTCCAGCGGCCCGGCGGGACCTCTTCGCCCACCTTCGAGGTCGAGGCCACCTTCGTGCCGCCGAACCAGTCACGGTAGATCTGGAACGGGTCGGCCACCGAGGTGCCCACGACGCCGCCCATGATCAGCTGGTAGTTGCCGGTCTGGCGAGCGTCGGAGAACGCGTCCCACTGCACGGTCGACGCGGTGACCTTGATGCCGGCCTTCGCGGCCTGCTCCTCGATCAGCTTCGCCGCGTCGTTGTAGTCGGTCCAGCCGTCGACCGAGACCAGGTCGAGCTCGAGCTTCTTGCCGTCCTTCTCGTAGATGCCGTCTCCGCCCTTGGTGTATCCGGCGGCCTCGAGGATCTCGCCCGCCTTGGCGGCGTCCGGGTCCTGCGGGCTGACCTCGTTGGCGGGGTCGGCGACCCACTTCTCGTCACGCGGGAGCAGTGCGAACGTCGGCGAGATCTTGCCCGTCATGCCGACGAACGCCTTCTCGTCGATGGTGCCGCGATCGATGGCGACGTTCAGCGCCTGGCGGACGGCGACGTCGGTCTGCGGGCCGGTGCAGCCCAGATCCGCGTTGGAGCAGGTGTACAGCACCGTCGGGTCCTGGGGGGTGTTGATCCAGGAGATGATGCCGTTCTTGGTGACGCTGTCCGGGTTCGGGATGAACATGCCGGTCCAGTCCAGCTTGCCCGCCGTGAGCAGGTCCTGCGCCGTCTGGTTGTTGTCGATCGCGATGTACTGCACCTTCTTGACGCCGAGCTTGTCGGCGTCGCGGAAGTACTTGTTCGCCTTCAAGGTGTACGACTCCTTGGAGACCTTGTCGACCACGTAGGCCCCGGAGGCCACCGGCTCCTCGTTCGCGAACGCGGCGAAGTCGGTGATGTCCTTCCAGATGTGCTCCGGCAGGATCAGCGTCGACCCCATGCGGGCGAACTCGGTGGTGTACTGCGGCGTGTTGTAGGTCAGCACGACGGTGGTGTCGTCGCTGGCCTCGGCCGAGACCAGGCCGTTGGCCTCGGGGTTGTTGGCGGCGTAGTTGAACGTGAAGGCCACGTCCTTGGCCGTCAGCGGCTCGCCGTCGGACCACTTCAGGCCGGACTTGAGCTTGACCGTGATCACGGTGCCGTCCTCGTTGTACTCGAACGAGTCGCCGAGCATTCCGGTGGGCTTGTCGTCCGCGGTCTTGTTGAAGAAGAACAGCGGCTCGTAGATCGGACCGTTGGTGCCGCTGAGCACCGTGGGCGCGAACGGGTTGAAGTTCGCCACGACGGGCGGCTGGGTGCCGGCCTGCACACGGAGGACGGCGTCGGCACCCGACTTGTCCCCCGAGTTGCTGCTCGGCGAGCAGCCGGTCAGGGCGAGCGCGAGGACGGATGCCCCAGCGATTCCTGTCATCGCGATGCTGCGCGCGACTTTACGACTCATTCTGTTTTCCTCTCGGTGCTGCTTTGCAGGAGGGGCGGCCTCCGTCATGGAGGGCAATCCCGAATGGGTTTGTTAGGACAGCAACCTAACAAACCCTTCGGGGCGGGAACAAGGCTTGCGGCGGGGTTTTGGATAACGTTTCGGACTCGGCATCGAGACCCGCAGAACACGACGAGGACCGCCTGTGCGCACGGCGCACAAGCGGTCCTCGGACCTGTCGGATCGGGGCGTCAGCCCTTGACCGCTCCCGCCACCAGGCCACTGGTCATGCGACCCTGAACGATCACGAAGAAGATGATCACGGGGATCGCGACGATCGCGGATGCCGCCATCACCTGCCCCCAGTTGATCGCCTCGGTCTGACTCTGCTGCACGAAGCCCCGCAGCCAGAGCGGCAGTGTGCGGTTGTTCTCCATGATCACCAGCGCGACCGTGAACTCGTTCCAGCACTGCAGGAAGGCGAACACACCGGTGGCCACGAGACCCGGAGCCAGCAGCGGGAAGGTGATGCGGATGAATGCCTGGGTGCGACTGAGGCCGTCGATCATCGCGGCTTCCTCGAGCTCCGCCGGCACGCCTGCGACGAAGCCGCGCAGCATCCAGATCGTGAACGGCACCACGGCCGCGACGTACAGGATGCTGAGCCCCAGCACATTGCTGAGCAGCCCGAGGCTGGACATCATCTTGTACTGCGCGATGAACAGGCCCTCGGCGGGCAGCATCTGGATGAGCAGGATCGTCACGATGAAGGTGACGCGGCCCTTGAACTTGAACCGGCTGATCGCGATGGCCGCGAGGAACGCGAAGACCAGGCACACCGCCACGGAGAGCAGCGTGACCGAGACGCTCACCCCCAGAGCGGAGAAGAACGCCGGGGTGAGCACGTTCTTGAAGTTGTTGAACGTGCCTCCGATCGGGAGGAAGGTCGGAGTCCGCGACTCCAGGGTCGCCGCCGAGAGCATGGACGAGTTGATCATCCAGTACACCGGGAAGGCCCACGCCACGGCGAGGATCAGCGCGAGGGCACTGAGCAGCCAGGTGGATGCCTTGAACCGGCGGCGCCTGCGCGGGATGCGATCGACCGGTGCGGCGTCCTTGGCGGGGCGGGCGCTCGCCAGTCGTTCGGCGACGACGGCCGTGTCTGCTGCAGTGGTCACTGGGTCTCCTCCTTGATGAGGCTGCGCACGTAGAACCAGCTCAGCGCGATCGTGATGGCGAGGACGAAGATCGACATCGCCGCTCCCCCGCCGAAGTCCATGCCGGCCACGCCGGTCTTGTAGATGTAGGTGCCGAGCAGGTCGTAGTCCGTCGACTTGGGACCGGCGTCCTGCAGCAGCGTGATCTGCGCGAACACGCGCAGATCCCAGATCAGGTTCAGCAGCAGCACGATCGCGATGACGGGCTTGAGCACCGGGTACATGATGTGCTGGAACCGCTGGAACGCACCGGCTCCGTCGAGCTGGGCGGCCTCGAGCACCTCGCCGGAGACCTGCGTCAGGCCGGCGTACGCCGAGAACGCGACGAACGGCACCGACATCCAGGTGATGATGATCGCCGCGACGATGAAGAACAGCAGCGGCGTCGTACCGATCCAGTTGAAGTTTCCGATGTCGACGCCGGGGAGCAGATTGATCAGGTAGTTGACGACGCCCTTGCGGCGGTCGAAGAGCCAGATCCACACGGTCATCGCGGCGATCACGGGCATGGCCCAGGCCAGCAGCAGAGCGATCTGCAGGGTGAACCGGAATGCGGCGGGCACCTTGGTCATCAGCAGCGCCATCAGCACGCCGACCACGACGGTGACGAAGGCGGTCACCAGGCAGAAGAGCACCGAGCGGAAGGTGACCTGCCAGAACGTGGGGTTCTGCGCAATGGCGATGTAGTTGTCGAACCAGACGAAATCTGGGGCCTTGCCGCCGAGCTGCTGCAGGGCGCCGTACTTCTGGAACGAGGTGACGATCTGCCACCCGACCGGGTACCCCATGCCGAGCACGAGCACGAGCACCGCGCCGGTGATCAGGGCGTAGGGAGCCCAGTTCCTGCGTCGCGCGCCGGTCGGAGGCGCCTGCTTCGGCGGCGCGTGCTTCGGGGACGCCTGCGTGGGGACTGCGGTGGATGTCATGGAATCGCGAAACCCGTCTCTGGAAGGGGAGGTGACGACGGTGCGGGGGCCGGGCGCATGCCCGGCCCCCGCGAGGGGCATCAGCCGTTGATGATGCCGTTGATCTTGCTGTCGTACTCCTTCGCGAGGGAGGAGGTGTCGCCGCCCTCGGCGATCTTGCCGAAGAACTCCTCGAGGATCTTCTGACCCTCGACGGCGGCCCAGCCCGGTGCGGCCGGGGTCAGCTTGGAGCCCAGCGCCGAGTCGACGAGCGCCTTGGCGAACTGGTCCGTGCCGAGGTCGGCGACGTACTTCGTGTTCGCCGGACCAAGGCCGTTCTTGGCCAGCAGCTTCTGGTAGTCCTCGGAGAAGACGATGCGCAGCAGCTCCTTGGCGCCGGCCTGCTTGGTGCTCTTCGCCGAGATGGCGATGTTCGAGCCGCCCGCGAAGACCGGTGCGACGGTGCCGGCCTCGACGCCCGGCAGCGGGAACACGCCGAAGGTGGCGTCGTTCCACTCGCGCTTCTCGTTGCCCTTGTCGTCGTCGCCCTTGTAGTCACCGACCGACCAGTGCGCCCATCCGGGTGCGATGATCGTCGCAGCGGTGGGGGCGGCGCCGTCCTTGTCGTTGTTGATGTTCACCCACGGGGTGGAGTCATCCTCGGTGGCGGGGGCGTTCGAAGCGCTCGTGAACAGCTCCTGGAACTGCTTCAGGCCGGTCTGCGTCTTCTCGCTGGACAGCGTCGAGACCCACTTGTCGCCGTCCTTCTCGGCGAGCTCGCCGCCGTTGGCGAAGACCCACGAGACGCCGTTGCGCCAGTCCTGGCCGCCGATGTAGAAGCCGGACTGGCCCGCGGTCTTCAGCTTGGCGACGTCGGCGTTGAACTCCTCGAGAGTCGAGGGGACCTCGAGGCCCGCTGCCTTCCAGATGTCCTTGCGGTAGGTGATGTAGCGCGAGCCGAAGTAGTAGGGCAGCGCGTACTGCTTGCCGTCGACCGTGCCGACGTCGACGAACGACTTCAGCAGGTCGTCGCCGCCGAGGTCCTGGTAGATGCCGCTCAGGTCGGCGAAGGCGCCGGCGGTGGTGAAGGTCGGCGACCAGGTGTTGCCGATCTCGGTGACGTCAGGGGTGTTCTTCGCGTCGGGCAGCTGGTTCGTCAGCTTGGTGAGCGCATCGGTCCAGTCCTGCTGCTGGATGGTCAGCTCGCCACCGGTGGCCGCCTTGTACTCCTTGACCAGGTAGTCGCGTGCTTCCTGGGGGGTGTCGCCACCCATGACCCAGAACGTGATGTCCTGGTTCTTGGCACCCTTGGCGTCGAAGCCGCTGGCAGCGGCGCCTGCGCCGTTGTCGTTGCTCGAGCATCCGGTCAGCGCGATCGCGAGGACAGATGCCCCAGCGAGTGCGGTGAGCGCGATGCTGCGCTTGCCGTTACGGATCATTCCTGTACTTCCTCTCAGTGCTTCACTGCAGAGTGGGGCGGCTCATCGGGGAGTCGGTCCCGTTGGTGGAGGTTTGTTAGGACAGTAACCTAACAAATTCCCCGCGCGTGTCAAAGGCCGATCCGCCGTGCGAAGTAACGTTTCGGATTCGAAGGCTGCTCAGCCCCGGCGCCACCACCCCATAGGCTCGTGGTGTGAGAGCGAGAAGCACCGAGGACGACGCCATCCGCGTCGCCGTCTCGACGGTGATCTTCTCGCTGCGCGCAGCGCCGGACGGGGACCGCCTCATGGTGCCGCTGGTGCGCCGCACGCAGGACCCGCACCGCGGGGTCTGGGCGCTTCCCGGTGGCTGGCTCGAGGTCGATGAGGACCTGGACACCGCCGCTTCGCGGACCTTGGCGGAGACCACCGCCCTGACGCCGAGCTACCTCGAGCAGCTGTACACCTTCGGCGACGTCGACCGCTCCCCCACCCGCGTCGTCTCGATCGTGTACTGGGCATTGCTGCGCTCGGACCTGGTCGACACGCAGCGCTCGACGGCAGGGGCGCCCGAGAACGTCGAGTGGTTCGACGTGGACGCCCTTCCCGATCTCGCCTTCGACCACCGGCGCATCGCCGAATACGCGCTCGACAGGCTGCGCAACAAGGTCGGCTACAGCCGCATCGCCGCGGGTCTGCTGCCCGACGAGTTCACGCTCACCGAGCTGCGTGAGGTGTACGAGGCCGTCCTGGGCCGCCGCCTCGACCCCTCCAATTTCCGCCGCCTTCTGGAGGGCACCGACGAGCTGGTGCCGACAGACTCGTTCCGCACCGGCAAGCACCGCCCCGCACGGCTGTACCGGCGAAGCCGCGAGGCCTGAGCCGGGCATCCGTCGTGCGGCGGCGTCATGCCGATTGCACTTCTGGTCATGTCGACATAATCTGTTCCCACAGTAAGTGTCTATATGACCAGAAGGTGGCGACCCCGATGCACACCGCACTCCCCCTCCCCGCGCTCGACCCGTCCGTCGACCACGCGCTGCGACTGATCGTCTCCGGCGCCTCCACCGAGGAGACCTGCGCGACCGATCTCGCGGCCGGCCCCTGGGACTTCGACTCCCGTCCCGGTTACGGCCCCGGCTCGTCCATGGGCGATGTGATCCCCACCGGCGCGCCGCACCAGGGCGAGCTGCCCGCCGCATACCGGGCGGCGTCCGAGGACGAGCTGGACGCCCGCATCCGCGCCGCGAAGCAGACCCTCGGTGACCGGGTCGTCGTGCTCGGCCACTTCTACCAGCGCGAGGAGGTCGTGCGGCACGCCGACTACGTGGGCGACTCGTTCCAGCTCGCACAGGCCGCGCTCGACCGCCCCGAGGCCGAGGCGATCGTGTTCTGCGGCGTGCATTTCATGGCCGAGACCGCCGACCTGCTCTCCCGCCCCGACCAGGCGGTGATCCTGCCCAACCTCGCCGCCGGCTGCTCCATGGCCGACATGGCCGACATCGACCAGGTCGAGGACTGCTGGGAGCAGCTGGCCGACGTGTACGGCCCCCTCGACCAGCCGGACGCGGACGGCCTCGTCCCGGTCGTGCCCGTGACGTACATGAACTCCTCGGCCGCGATCAAGGGCTTCGTCGGGCGGCACGGCGGCATCGTGTGCACCTCCTCGAATGCGAGGACCGTGCTGGAATGGGCATTCGCGCGCGGACGCCGGGTGCTGTTCTTCCCCGATCAGCACCTGGGTCGCAACACGGCGAAGGCGATGGGCGTCCCCCTCGAGCAGATGCCGCTGTGGAACCCGCGCAAGCCCCTCGGCGGGTCGACCGCCGGTGACCTGCAGGATGCCAGGGTGCTGCTCTGGCACGGCTTCTGCTCAGTGCATCGCCGGTTCACCACCGCGCAGATCGACCAGGCGCGTGCCGAGCACCCCGATGTGCGCGTGATCGTGCACCCGGAGTGCCCGATGGAGGTCGTCGACGCCGCGGACGAGGCCGGTTCGACGGCCTACATCCGTCGGGCGATCGCAGAGGCCACCGAGCCCACGACGTTCGCGATCGGAACCGAGATCAACCTGGTGCGGCGCCTCGCCGCGCAGCATCCGCAGCACGAGATCTTCTGCCTCGACCCCGTCGTCTGCCCGTGCTCGACGATGTACCGCATCCACCCCGGATACCTCGCCTGGGTGCTCGAGGAGCTCGTCGCCGGGCGCACCGTGAACCGCATCGAGGTGGCGGACGACGTCGCGGTACCCGCGCGCCTCTCGCTGGAGCGGATGCTGGCCGCACGCCCGGGGGCGGCCAGCGCATGAACGTGATCGTGGTCGGCAGCGGCATCGCCGGTCTGACCGCAGCGCTGCACGCCCACGAGGCCGGCCACGCGGTGACGCTGGTCGTCAAGGACGCGCTCGGCGGCGGCAGCACGCCCCTCGCCCAGGGCGGGATCGCCGGCGTGTACGGCCCTGACGACTCCGCCGCGCTGCACGCCGCGGACACGCACATCGCGGGCGCAGGACTGTCGGATCCGCTCGCCGTCGACGCGCTCGTCGCGGATGCCGCGGCCCGCATCGCCGAACTCGAAGCGCGAGGCGTGCCGTTCGACCGCACCGCCGACGGCGCGCTCTCACGCGGTCAGGAGGCCGCGCACTCGCATCCGCGCATCGCCCACGCCGGCGGCGACGCCACCGGCGCCGCGATCTCGGCCGCGCTGGTCGCGCAGGTGCGCACCACGCAGCCACCCCTGTCACGGATGCAGGCAGGCACGGCGGATGCGGGCGGAGCCGCCCCCGGTTCGGCCGGCATCCGCGCATCCGGCCCGCATCCGTCCCGCGGGATCGCCGTCCTCGAGCACGCGTTCCTGACAGACCTCGTGATCGAGGACGGCGGATGCCGCGGCATCCGAGTGCTGCGCGACGGACGGGATCGGATGCTGCGGGCGGATGCCGTCATCCTCGCGACCGGCGGGGCGGGGCAGTTGTACCGGCACACGACCAATCCGATCGGGGCGACCGGGGACGGGATCGCGGCCGCGCTGCGCGCCGGGGCGGCGGTCGCCGACCTGGAGTTCGTGCAGTTCCACCCGACGATGCTCGCCGTGGGTGATCCGTTCCTCGTCTCCGAGGCGGTGCGGGGCGAGGGCGCGGTGCTGCGGGACGCCGCGGGGCGGCGGTTCGCCTTCGACTCGCACCCCGACGGCGAGCTCGCACCACGCGACGTCGTCGCGAGGGCGATCGCGCGGCAGCAGGCCGCCGACGGCGTGCCGGTGCGGCTGGATGCCACGGCGCTCGAAGCGACACGACTCGCCGAGCGGTTCCCGACGATCGACAGGGTCGTGCGCGAGCGCGGACTGGACTGGTCGCGCGAGCCGATCCCGGTGACCCCCGCGGAGCACTACCTGATGGGCGGCATCGCCACCGACGTCGACGGACGCACCTCGATCCCCGGGCTGTTCGCCGTCGGTGAGGTCGCGCGCACCGGCGTGCACGGCGCGAACCGGCTGGCGTCGAACTCGCTGCTCGAGGGCGCGGTGTTCGCGGCGCGGGCGGTCGAGGCGCTGGGGTCGCGGCGTTTCGTCTCGTCTCTGCGCTCCTCGCTCAACGACCTGGGGGCGATGGTTCCGGTCGTTGAGCAAGCGAAGGAGGAGCCAGACGAAACGCCGTTCACCCGCACCGCGCTGCAGCAGCTCATGTGGGACCAGGTCGGACTGCTCCGCACGACCGAGGGCCTCGCCGAGGCGCTCGACACGATCCGCGGCTGGCGTGCACGGCAGCATCGGCCCCTCACCGTCCGCGAGCACGAGGACGCGAACCTGCTTCTCCTCGGCGAGACCACCGCGTCCGCCGCGCTCGCCCGACCGGTCTCGGTCGGTGCGCACTTCCTGGAACCCGCCCTGATCGGAGCCCGATGATCACCCCCGCCACCCTCACACGCGTCGTCTCCGCCGCTCTCGAAGAGGATGCGCCGTGGGGCGACCTCACCAGCGCTTCCCTGATCCCGGCGGACGCCCGCGCCACAGCCGATCTCGTCGCGCGTGAGCCCGGCGTGCTCGCCGGAGGAGCGGTGTTCACCGCTGCCTTCGCCCTCACAGACCCCACGATCGCCGTCGACCTTCACGTCGCCGACGGCGACAGTTTCACCGCGGGTGACGTGCTGGCCACCGTCACGGGACCTGCACGCGGCATCCTCACCGCGGAGCGGGTCGCCTTGAACTTCACGCAGCGCCTCAGCGGGATCGCGACGCTGACCGCCGCGTACGTCGACGCGGTCGCCGGGACGGGTGTGCGCATCGCGGACACCCGCAAGACCACCCCGGGACTGCGCGCGTTCGAGCGGCACGCGGTGGTCAGCGGTGGCGGGCACAACCACCGGTACTCCCTGTCGGACGCCGTGATGGCCAAGGACAACCACCTTGCACTTCTCACCCGGGACGGTGGCGACCTGGCGAGCGGCCTGCGCGCGGCGCGGGAGCTGCTCCCGCACACCGCGCACGTCGTCGTCGAGGTGGACCGGATCGATCAGATCGCCGCCGTGCTCGACGGCGGCGCCGACACGGTGCTCCTGGACAACTTCACGCCGGAGCAGCTGCGCGATGCGGTGACACTGATCGACGGACGGGCGATCGCCGAGGCATCCGGCGGAGTGAACCTCGACACCGTGCGCGCGATCGCCGAATCCGGTGTGCAGGTCATCTCGGTCGGGGCGCTCACGCACTCGGCGCGGGCACTCGACCTGGGCCTCGACATCCGGATCTCCTGACGATGCTCTACGCCGATCACGCCGCGACCTCGCCGGTGCGTCGCGAAGTCCTCGAGGCGATGGCGCCGTATCTGGGCGGCGTGTTCGGCAATCCGTCCAGCCACCACACCGTCGGCGAGGCAGCGGCCAGGGCGCTCGAGGATGCGCGTTCGCGGGTGGCCGCCGTCCTCGGCATGCGGGCGGGCGATGTGGCGTTCACCTCGGGCGGCACGGAGGCGAACAACCTGGCCGTGAAGGGCATCGTGCTGGCATCCGGCCGCCGGCACCTGATCACGACGCCGATCGAGCACGAATCGATCCTCGAGTCGGCGGCGTACCTGCAACGTTTCCACGATGTCAAGGTGACGCTGCTGCCCGTGACAGCGACGGGGCGGGTCGAGCCCGACGCCGTCGCCGGGGCCGTGCGGCCGGACACGGCACTGGTGTCGCTCGGGCAGGCGAACAACGAGATCGGCACCGTGCAGGACGTCGCGGGGATCGCGGTGCGGCTCGGAGCGGGCGGAAGGGCGATCCCGCTGCACATCGACGCCGTCCAGTCGGCCGGCTGGCTGCCGCTGACCGGTCTCGGAGCGGATGCGATCTCCATCGCCGGGCACAAGCTCGGTGCGCCGAAGGGCATCGGCGCCCTCGCCGTGCGCGGGAAGGTGCCGCTCGAGCCGCTGCTGCACGGCGGCGGTCAGGAGCGCGGACGACGCTCCGGCACGGAGAACGTCGCGGCAGCGGTCGGGCTGGCCGTGGCGGTCGAGCTCACAGAGGCGGAACGCGCGGCGTCAGCCGACCTCGTCCGCGAGCGGACCGCGACCTTCATCGCAGAGGTGCTGCGACTCGTGCCGCAGTCGTCGCTGACCGGCGACCCGGATCACCGTCTTCCCGCCACCGCCAGCTTCACGTTCGGCGGCATCAGCGGCGAGGCCGTGCTGCTCGAGCTGGAGCGCCGGGGCGTTGTCTCGTCGAGCGGATCGGCCTGTGCCGCCGGCAGCGACGAACCCTCGCACGTGCTCGTGGCCTGCGGCATCGATCCGGTCGTCGCCCAGACCTCGGTCCGTTTCACGTTCGGACGAGCGCCGCTGGAACAGCCCGAGGCCCTTGCGGCACTGGTGGCCGACTCCGCCGCATCCGTGTCCGGTCGTTGAGCAGGAGGAACGACCTCACCGACCCTGCTGGTGGGCGTCCCACCAATCGAGCACCCGGGTGCCGATCAGCGTGAGCCATTTCGAGCGCTCACCCTGCCGGCCGTCGATCTCGACCCACACCGCGCCGCCGGGCACGCCGCCCTGCAGCCAGGTGCCGTCGGGCTGCCTGGCTGCCCGTACGACCTCGATCGCCTCGGCGAGCCGCGGATCCGGAGCCGTGTGCTCCAGCACGGATGCCGCGCGGAAGTGGTCGAGGGCGGCGAGCGCGCTGTACTGCCACCGGCTGGGCGCGATGAAGTCGGTCACCCAGGGACCGACCACCTCACCGGTGCTGAGCCGTCGCATCAGCCCGCGCTCGAGCAGGTACTCCTCCCCCGCCGTGCGCGTCTGCCGCAGCGCGGGATCTCCGGTGATCCGCTGGTGCTCGAGCATCTCGACCACGGCATTGAGCGTGGAGTGGAACGACGAGCGCACCGAGTTCCCCTCCTCCGCCTCGCAGTTCCAGCCGCCGTCGGCGAGCCGGTGCTCGGGAAACCAGGCCACCAGGCGCGAGACGTCAGCACCGAGCCAGGCGCCGGTGGCGAGGGTGAACGCGTTGATGCACACGTCGATCTCACCGCCCCAGTACGGCAGACCCTCGTACTCCCATCTGCTGCTCGCGGCGAGCTTCTCAGCGGTTCCCGCCAGAGCACCCGCATCCAGCCCGAGATCCCGCAGATCCTTCAGCGCCCAGGTGGTCGCGATCCACGGCTGCCCTTCCTCGTCGCGCTCCACGATGCCCTGGCCCGCGTAGTCGCGCTCGCGCGACGGGAAGTACGCCCCGCCCGCCCACTGGCCGTCGGGGTCCTGATGCGCGAGGATCGTCGCCCCGAACCCCTCGGTGGCGATCCTGGCCCTCGTCTGCTGC
This sequence comes from Microbacterium sp. NPDC057659, assembly GCF_042799915.1. NCBI lineage: Bacteria > Bacillati > Actinomycetota > Actinomycetes > Micrococcales > Microbacteriaceae > Microbacterium > Microbacterium sp. NPDC057659. Next base: position 1,168,398 of record NZ_JBHVHU010000001.1, read on the forward strand.
CAGACGTGCTCGTCCGCCCCGAGCAGGTCGCGCTCGATCTGCCATCGCAGCGCCGGATCGGAGTCGAGCAGCCAACCGGTCAGTTCCTTCGTCGATGAAGACACGTGCGGCACGTTACGCCGCACCGCCGACATCCGTAACCCCCGCCCCGGCCGCTGCGTCGCGGATAGAATCGGCGGGTGCCCGAAGCGCTGGTGACCATGATCGTGCCCGGTCGAGACATCGCCGCGTACGCACCCGCGGCGCTCGACTCGCTCCGAGCGCAGACCGAACCGCGCTGGCGCGCGATCCTCGTGGACGACGGGTCGACGGATGCCACCGGCGAGGTGTTCGCCGCGGCCGCCGCAGCCGACGACCGCTTCGCGCTCGTGCGTCATGACGAGGCGCGCGGCCTCGGTGCTGCGCGGAACACCGCCCTCGATCTGGTGGACACACCCTTCCTCGGCTTCCTCGACGGCGACGACGAGCTCACCCCCGGCGCGCTGGCGCGGATGACCTCGACACTCGCCGAGACGGGCAGCGACTTCGCCGCCGGAGCGTACGTCCGCTCCCGCCTCGTCGACGGCCACTACCGCGCCGGACGCGTGCAGCCGTGGACCACGGCGGCCACCGACCCCGAGCGCCTCGCGACGACGATCCACGCCCACCCCGCCGCATCCGCGAACATCGTCGCCTGGTCGAAGGTGAGCCGAACGGCCTTCTGGGACGGCCGGCGCTTCCCCGTGGGCGTCGCCTACGAGGACCAGATCGTCGCGCAGCGGATGCACGTCGAGGCGCGCTCCTTCGACGTCATCCCGGACGTGCTCGTGCACTGGCGCCTGCGCGCCGACGGCAGCTCGATCACGCAGGGCAAGGATCGGGTGCCGGTGCTCCGCGACTACCTCGCGGCGCTGCTCGGCGGCATCCGCGTGCTGCAGGAGGCCGGCGCCTCTGCCGCGGTCGTCGCGCGTCTCGACCTGATCCTCGCCATGGACGTCGCGCCGCTCGAGCAGATCGCGTCGACGCATCCGGATCCCGCCTACCGGGCCGAGCTCGACGCGTTCATCGCGACGCTGCGCGCACTGCCGGAGTTCGCGCTGGCATCACCCGACCCCGGGCTGTCCGAGGCGCTCGCGTGGTGACGGCTACGGTTGACAGGTGAACACCTACCTCGCCGACCTGTTCTCTCTCGAAGGCCGCACCGCCGTCGTCACCGGCGGCTCCTCCGGGATCGGACGCGGCATCGCGACCGCACTCGCGCTCGCCGGTGCGTCCGTCGTGATCGTCGCGCGCGGTGAGGACCGCGTCGCCGACACCGTTCGCGAGCTCACCGAGCACGGATGCCGCGCCGCAGGCCTCCCCGGCGATCTGAGCACCCGCGAGGGGATCCACGTCGTCGCCGATGCTGCGGCGGGACCATTCGGCGAGCCCGACATCCTGGTGCATTCCGCCGGCATCAACATCCGACCGCCGTTCGCCGAGATCACGCAGGACGACTGGGACGCCACGATGACGGTGAACGCCCTCGCGCCGTTCCTTCTCGGCCAGCGCTTCGCCCCTGGAATGGCGGAGCGCGGCTTCGGCCGCCTCATCCACATCAGCTCGCAGCAGGCGCATCGCGCGTTCGTCGACAGCGGTGTGTACGGCGTCTCCAAGGGCGCGATCGAGTCGCTGGTGCGCTCCGAGGCCGAGGCCTGGGGCGGCACCGGCGTCACGAGCAATGCACTCGTGCCCGGGTTCGTGCTGACCCCGCTGAACGCACGGCTGCAACAGGACCCGCAGAAGGTCGCAGAACTCGCTGCGCGCACCATGATCGGCCGCAACGGACTGCCGGAGGACTTCGCCGGCGCGGCCGTGTTCCTGGCATCCGCGTCATCCGGCTACGTCACAGGGCAGCATCTGTTCATCGACGGCGGGCTGTCGGTGCACTGAGCGGCCTTCGTCCGGCTTCGCGGGTCCTGAGCGAGGAGCGCAGCGACGAGACGAAGGGCGCTCAGGACCCGAGCGCTCAGGCCTCTTCGAGTCCGCGCGTCGCGGTGGAGAGCTGCTCAGCGGCGAGCGAGGCGTACAGGCCGCCCCGGGCGAGCAGTTCGGCGTGGGTGCCGGACTCGACGATCCTCCCGGCCTCGACGACATGGATGACATCGGCGCCGACCACTGTCGAGAGCCGATGGGCGATCGTCAGCGTGGTGCGGCCGCGGGCGGCGGCGTCCAGAGCCTCCTGCACGACGCGCTCCGAGACGGTGTCCAGAGCCGAGGTCGCCTCGTCGAGAAGCAGCACCGGCGGGTCCTTCAGCAGCACGCGCGCGATCGCGATGCGCTGCTTCTCACCGCCGGAGAGCCGATAGCCGCGTTCCCCCACGACCGTGTCGTAGCCCTGCTCGAAACCCGCGATGACGTGATGGATGTTCGCGGCGCGGCACGCGGCCTCGATCTCGGCGTCCGTCGCACCCGGTTTGGCGTAGCTGAGGTTCTCGCGGATCGTGGCGTGGAACAGGTACGTCTCCTGCGACACGATGCCGATGTCGTCGATGATCGACTCCTGGCGCAGCCCGCGGACGTCCTGCCCTGCGAAGCGCACGGCTCCGCCGGATACCTCGTACAGCCGCGGCGCGAGATAGAGGATGGTCGTCTTGCCCGCACCGCTCGGGCCGACGAAGGCGACGTGGGTACCGGGCTCGGCGGTGAACGAGACTCCGTCGAGCGTCGGGCGCGCCTCGGCCGAGGCATCCGGGTAGCGGAACACGACGTCGTCGAAGACGATCCGCCCGCGCGGCCCCGGTGCGTCCGCGACGTCGATAGCGTCCGGAGCATCCTTGATCTGCGGAACCATGTCGAGGTACTCGAAGATGCGCGCGAACAGCGCCTTCGACGTCTGCACGTCCAGCGCGACGCGCATCAGGCCCATCAGCGGCATCAGCAGCCGCGCCTGCACCGTCGTGAAGGCGACGATCGCTCCGGCGGTGATGTCGCCGCTGCCGCCGGCGACGAAGAGCCCCGCCACGAGGTAGATCACCGCGGGGATCGACGACATCAGCACCTGGACGACGGCGAAGAACCGCTGGCCGCTCATCGCCTGGCGCACCTGCAGTCGCACCTGGTTGCGATTCTCGTCCTGGTAGCGCTCGGACTCGGTGCGCTGCCGGTTGAACGACTTCGACAGCAGGATGCCGGACACGCTCAGCGTCTCCTGCGTGATGCTGGTGAGCTCGGAGAGCGACTCCTGGGTCTGCCCGGCGATGCGCGCCCGCACCTGCCCGACGCGGCGCTGGATGATCACGAGGATCGGCATGACGATGACGGCGATGATCGTCAGGCGCACATCGATGATCAGCATCGCGACCAGCGAGGCGACGACCGTGACGGTATTGCCGAGGATGCTGCTGACGGTGTTCGTCAGCACCCCGGCCACTCCCCCGACGTCGTTCTGCAGCCGGGACTGGATGACACCGGTCTTGGTGCGCGTGAAGAAGCCGAGTTCCATCGCCTGCAGATGGTCGAACAGGCGCACACGAAGGTCGCCGGTGACGGCGTTGCCCACCGTGGAGGTCAGCCAGGTCTGCACGACGCCGAGCACGGCCGAGAGCAGGTAGAGCCCGATCATGGCGGCGACCAGCCCGCTCAGCAGCGCGATCACCGGTCCCCCGCCGTCCGCGGGGAACAGCGCGTCGTCGAAGATGCGCTGCACCAGCAGCGGCGGGATCACGCCGATCGCCGCGAGCAGCACGACGAGGATGCCGGTGATCAGGATGCGCCAGCGATACGGCGCGAACAGGGCGACCACGCGCCTGCCGAGGCCCTCGATCCTCGGCGCCTCGGCGTTCAGCCTGCGCTGCGCCTCGATGTCGACCCCGCGGAATCCGCCGCCGCGTCCGCCCCCTCCGCCGCCACCGGCACCACCGCGCATGCTCATCGCTTCAGGCTACTGCCGGGCGGCGACAGGATGCCGGTTCACAAGAATGTCATCGCAGAGGGAATGGAATGTCGGAGGCATCCGTTACGCTGAACAACTCTCGCGGTACCGTTCGGTCTTCCGCATCCATCTCTTGCGCACCTCTCGGAGGAACCTCATGTCTGCTGTCGACACCGGCTCCGTTCCGATCGCCTCGAACCAGGTGATCCCGCGCAAGGACATGGCGGTGATCTGGGTGCTGCTCGCCGCCGCCTTCGTCGCGATCCTCAACGAGACCACGATGAACATGGCGATCCCGCACCTCATCACCGACCTGCGGATCTCCCCGCTGGCCGCGCAGTGGGTGACCAGCGCCTTCATGCTCACGATGGCGGTCGTCATCCCGACCACGGGCTTCCTGCTGCGCCGCTTCACGACCAGGCAGATGTTCATCGGGGCGCTCACGCTGTTCTCGATCGGAACGCTGGTCGCGGCGCTCGCCGTGGGGTTCCCGATGCTTCTCGGCGCCCGCATCGTGCAGGCGTCGGGCACGGCGATCATGATGCCGCTGCTGATGACCACTCTCATGAACCTCGTGCCCGCAGCGTCGCGCGGCCGCATGATGGGCCGCGTCAGCGTCGTGATGTCACTCGCACCGGCGATCGGTCCGACGCTGTCGGGCTTCCTGCTCGACCACTTCTCGTGGCGGTCGATCTTCGTCGTCGTGCTGCCGATCGCCCTGGTCGCGCTGTTCATCGGCTGGCGCTGGCTGACCAACGTCGGCGAGACCACGCACGCCCCCATCGACGTGCTCTCGGTCGTCCTGTCCGCGTTCGGCTTCGGCGGCCTGGTGTTCGGCCTCAGCCAGATCGGCGGCCTCGGCTCTGGCACCAGCTGGGCGCCGCTGGCGATCTCGCTGGCGGTCGGCGTCATCGGCCTCGGTCTGTTCCTCCGGCGCCAGGTCGTGCTGCAGCGCAAGGACGACGCCCTGCTCGACCTGCGCATCTTCACCTCGAAGGGCTTCTCGCTCTCGATGGCGCAGATGTTCCTGCTGTCGCTGGCGTTCTTCGGTGCGATCACCGTGATCCCGCTGTTCCTGCAGGACGGCCTCGAGATCGCGCCGACGGATGCCGGTCTGGTGATGCTTCCCGGAGCCCTCGCCATGGGTCTGCTCGGTCCGGTCATCGGCCGCATCTATGACGCGCGGGGCACTCGCGTCCTGCTGATCCCCGGTTCGATCCTCGCCGCGGCGATGCTGTGGTTCTACACCACCCTCGGCACCGGCACCTCGGTGTGGACGGTGGCGATCGCGCAGACGCTGCTGTCGATCGGCCTCGCGCTGTCGTTCACGCCGCTGTTCACCGCGTCCCTCGCGTCGTTGTCGCCGAAGTTCTACTCCTACGGCAGCGCGGTCATCGGCACCGTGCAGCAGGTCGCCGGTGCTGCCGGCATCGCGGTGATGATGGCGATCTTCACCGCCGTCGCCGCGGCGAACGGAGGGCCTCAGGCTCCCGCGGCAGTGGCCGCCGGCTCACGAGTGGCGTTCACGATCGCCGCGGTCATCGCGACCGTCACGATCATCGGCGCGTTCCTCATCCGCAAGCCGGAGGACGACGGCGCCGAGGCGCCCGCGCACGGCGGGCACTGATCAGGCGCTGACGGCTACTCTGCGTCCTCTTCGCGCTTCGCGCCGGGGAGGACGCAGTAGCCGTCGAGGCACATACCCGCGGAGGGATCCGCGGTGCCGAGGAGCGTCAGCGGCGCGAGCGGCGACTGCTGCTCCTGCGCGGATTCCGTGGTGCTGCCGTGCGTGGTCATCCCTCGATGGTACGCCTGCGCGACGGGACGGGCTCCGAGCGCGTTCCGCAACGGCCCGTCACGCAATACAGTGAGGGAACCCGAACCCGCCGCGGAACGCCCTTGCGCGGCATCCGTCCCGGCGCGATGGCGCGCCTCGAAAGGAGTTCCCGTGAGCACTGCTGCTCCCGGAGTCCGCGTCACCCGGCAGACCCGGCTGCTGACCTGGTTGTTCCTGCTCAACGCGGCGATCCTGACGGTCTACGCCGGATTCATCGTCATCCTGGTGCCCGACCAGGTGGCGGCGATCGATGAGGAGAACAAGGTCGCGAACCTCGCGATCGTCATGACGGCGTCGTCGATCGCGACCATCATCATCCATCCGCTGATCGGTGCGCTGTCCGACCGCACGCGAAGCAGACTCGGACGGCGCGCCCCGTGGATGATCATCGGCGGCGCCACCGGTGCCCTCTTCACCGTGCTGCTGGCCGGGGCGCAGAGCATCTGGGTGCTCTGCCTGTACTGGGTCCTGATGATGCTGTGCGTGAACTCGGTGGCCACGGTCGGCTCCGCCGTCGTGCCCGACCACTTCGTCAAGGAGCGTCTCGGCGTCGCGAGCGCCGTCGTCGCGCTCGGCATCTTCGTCGGCATGGGCGCGGGCGTGGCGCTGGCCGGCATCGCCGTGAACAGCATCGGCATCGGGTACGCCGCGTTCGGCGTCGGATTCATGATCGTCTGCGTGCTGTTCGTGGTGTTCAACCGCGACTTCTCGTCGCGCGACCTGCAGCGCCCGCCGTTCTCCTGGCGGTCCTTCCTGGCGGGCTTCTGGGTCGACCCGAAGAGGTTCCCCGACTTCTGGTGGGCGTTCGCGGGCCGCTTCTTCCTGATCCTCGCCTACCAGAGCGTGCAGTCCTACCTGCTGTACATCCTGCGTGACTACGTCGGTCTCTCTCACTCCGAGTCCACCGCCATGAGCACCCCGATCACCGCGGTGATGCTCGTCGGCGCCCTGATCACGACCTACTTCGTCGGCCGGATCTCGGACCGCACCGGACGGAGGAAGGCGTTCGTGTTCCTGTCGTCCGTCATCATGGCCGGCTCTCTGGCGATCCCCCTCCTGGTGCCGTCCGTGGGCGGCATGTTCGCGCTGGCCGCGGTGTTCGGCATCGGATACGGCATCTACATGAGCGTCGACACCGCACTCATGAACGAGGTGCTCCCCGCCGCGGACCAGGCGGCGAAGGACCTCGGCATCCTGAACATCGCGACGGCGCTGCCGCAGGCCTTCACGCCCGCGCTGGTCGGCGTGCTCATCCTGATCAGCGGCGGGTACACGGCGGTGTTCGTGGCCGGCATCGTCTTCGCCGTGCTGGGGGCACTGACCGTGATCCCGATCAGGAGCGTCCGATGACCGAGCCCGATCGTGAGATCACCGCACCGGTCCCGCTTCTCACCGCGCAGGGACTGCAGAATCCGGAGGCGATCGGCTGGGCTCGCAGGCCCCTGATCGACACGGATGCGGTGGGCAGAGGCCCGCGGGGATGGGGACGCACCAAGCGCTGGGAGTACTGGGCCGTCACCACGCCGACCCACATCGTCGCGCTCACCATCGGCGCGCTGGACTACGCGAATGTCAGACAGGTGTGGGTGCTCGACCGGGCGACCGGCGAGGAGATCGACGTGTTCGAGATCGGGATGCTGTCCCGAGGCGTGCGGCTGCCTGGCACGATCGGACGCGGCTCGGCGTCGTCGAACGGCCGGCGGGTCTCGCTCGAGTTCGCCGACGACGAGGACGGCACGCTGCTCGTCGCGCGTTCCCCGAGAGTGCGGGTCGACATCGTGGCGACCCTGCCTCCCGGTCACGAGGCGATGGGCACCGCCGCGCCGTTCAGCCCGTTCCTCGCGGAGTTCACCGTCAAGGACGTGGACCGCCCCGCGCACGGCACGATCTCCATCGACGGCGTCGTGCATGAGGTCCCCGCCGGGCAGTCCTGGGCGGTACTCGACCATCTGCGCGGACGGCTCCCCTACCGCACGCACTGGAACTGGGGCGCCGGCGCCGGGATGACCGACGGACGGCGCATCGGCCTGCAGCTGGGCGGCGGCGGCCCTCTCGCCGTGCGGCACGGCGTCTCGCAGAACGCGTTCACTCTCGACGGCCGGGTGCACAAGGTCGCCGGTGCGCTGGAGTGGGAGTTCGACCCGGAGGACTGGGCCGCGCCGTGGCACGTCAGCGGCGACCGCATGGAACTGACCTTCACGTCCTTCCACGTGCGGAGCGCGAAGACCCAGCTCGTGCTGGTCGGATCGGTGACGCACCAGTGCTTCGGGCACTACGACGGCCGGGTGCGCGCTGACCACGGCGACTGGATCCCGGTGACGGGAATCACCGGTTGGGCGGAGGACGTGCACAACCGCTGGTGAACCAGCCACTCCCTTCCGTTCCCTCGCGGTGGCGAGTACCGTGCCGGGCATGATCATCACTCCTCCCGCCGCCGAAGGCGCGACCGGCAAGGTGGCCGAGATGTACGCGGGCGACGTCGATTCCGACGGCTTCGTCTTCAGGCACACTGCGGCGATGGCTGTGAACCCTGAGGCATATGCGGCGTTCGAGTCGCTCATCCGGGCCGTGGTCCCCTCGATCGGCACAGGCGTCTACGAGGCCGCGACGCTGGGCGCTGCGCGGGCGATCGGGTCGCCGCACTGCCTGCTCGCGCATGGACGCAAGGCGCTGCGCGCCGAGGTCGTCGACGTGGCCGGACTGGACGGCTTCGCGCACGGCGACGACTCCGGATTCTCCGAGACCGAGCAGGTGGTCATCCGGTACGCCGCACGCCTCTCAGCCGACCCGGCGTCGATGACGGATGCCGACACGCAGGCGCTCCGCGACGCGGGCTTCGACGACAGGCAGATCGTGGACATCACGCTCGCGGCGGCGGCGCGCAACTACTTCAGCCGAGCGCTGCTGGCCCTGGCTGTGCCGACCGACGAGGTGCCGGGGCTCGATCCTGCCGTCGCGGCCGCGCTGCGGACCGCGCGATGAGCCCGGACGATGTGGATCCCGGCCGCACCGAGTCGCCGGAGAGCCGGGCGGACCGCAACTGGAACGAGCTCATGCAGGAGCTGCGCGTGATGCAGACCGGCACGCAGATCCTGACCGGTTTCCTGCTCGCCGTCGCCTTCCAGCCCCGCTTCGCCGACCTCGACGATGTGCAGCGTGCCCTGTACGTCGTCCTCGTGGTGGGCGCGGCGACCGCCACCGTGCTGGCGCTGGCACCGGTCGGCCTGCACCGTCTGCTGTTCCATCAGCATCGCAAGCCGGAGCTGGTTCGCGTCGCCAACCGCCTGGTGAAGGCCGACCTCGCGGTGATCGGCGCGGTCACGGTCGGGGTGACCGCGCTCATCCTCGACGTGACCCTGGATCGCACCGTCGCCGTGGCGGCCGCCGTCATCGGGGTTGTGGTCGTGCTCGTGCTGTGGGTGGTGCTGCCGATGGCCCTGAAGCGCGGGCACCCCGATCAGGACGCCGTCTCCGACTGACACGTGGGGCACAGCTGCGCGGATGCGCCGCCGAAGACGTGATCGACGACGGTGTCGCCGCACACCGGACATGCCTCCCCTCCCCTGCCGTGCACGGCCATCGCCGCGACCTTGGCCTGCTTGAGCCGGTCGGCGGGGATGCCGCGGCGGTCTGCGACGGCGGCGCGCATCACGTCGACGGTCGCCTGATACAGCCGCTCCCGCTCCTCAGGCGTCAGCACGGCTGCATGCACGGTCGGCGACATCCGGGCACGGTGCAGGATCTCGTCGGAGTACGCGTTGCCGATGCCCGCGATCGACCGCTGCTCTTGCAGCAGCGCCTTGATCTGCTTGCGCCTGCTGCCCATCGCCTGCTCCAGATCGGCGGGCGCGAACTCTGGTGAGATCGGGTCGGGACCGAGATCGGCGATCCCCGCGACATCTGCCGGCGCGTCCACGACCCAGACCGCGACCGCGAGGAAGTCCCCGGTCTCGGCGATCTCCAGCAGGGCGCCGTCGTCCAGCGTGAGCGCTCCGACGGCGTAGCCGGGGGCATCCGGATCTGGCGTCCCGCCCGGACGCCAGCGCACCCAGCCGTTGCGACCGAAGCTCAGCACCAGCCACTGCCCACCCAGGTCGAACCCGAGGTATTTGCCGAAGCGCCGCACGCCGTCGACGCGCGCCCCGGCGACGGATGCGGGCGGCCGATCCCTCGTCTTCACGATCCGCCTGTCCACGCCCTCGACGGAGATGATCGCGTGACCGGCCATCCGCTCGTCGAGCTGTTCTGCGAGCGCCTGCACCTCGGGGGACTCGGGCATGGCCCCATCCTGCCAGCACGATCCGACACCCGACAGGGGGCGGACTCAGCTGCCCAGACTGGTGACGAGGTTGATCACGGTCGCCAGGATCACCGCACCGAACAGGTAGCCGAGCAGGGTCTGCGCGATCACGATGCGCCGGATGGCGTTGGTGGAGACGTTCGTGTCCGACACCTGATACGTCATGCCGAGGCCGACAGAGAAGTACGCGAAGTCCGTGTACTGCGGATCCTCCTCCTGGTTGAACGAGATGCCGCCGGCGGGCTCGGAGTAGTAGATGCGGGCGTACCGGAGCATGTAGTCCGTCTGGATGAGCGCCCACGACGCCGCGACGCCGAGCACGGCGATGCCGGCCAGTATGTACCCCTCGATCTCCGGAGCGTTCCGCGCCTGCAGCACCACGAGCCCGACGGCCACGAGGCTGATCAGGCTGCCGATGATCGCGATGAGCCGGGCGGTGCGACGACCGGGGGCCTCCGCGAGAGCATGCGCTCTGGTGGCGGCCGCATCCATCGGCCAGACCCGCACCAGCACCCAGGTCGTGTTCACCAGTCCGAGCGCGCCCCAGCCGCCCACGATCCCGGCGGCGGGGCCGAAAACCACGCCCATCCCGATCGCTGCGAGGACGCCGACCAGCAGTGCGCAGACGAAGCGGACACGCACCTGCTCGTGGAATGCCGACTCGGCCATGCCCGCATCGTACGCGCCGGATCCGGCTCAGGGTGTGAATGTCGTCAGAGTCCGCGCGTTCCGGTTGAGGATGCCGGCCGAGTGCGGAAACGTGGCCCGGACACCGCGCCGGATGGTGCGGTGACGCCAACCGGAAGGAGAGCGCGATGCTCACCCTGACCGAGAACGCCAGCACGATCGTGACGACCCTCGTCACCCGCCAGACCACCGATCCCGGTGCCGGTCTGCGGATCCATCCGACCGAATCGGGCACGACCGAGGAGCCCCGTTTCATGGTCTCGGTCGCGCCTGCGCCCGAGCCCGGCGACGACATCGTCGACTCCGCCGAGGGCACCCGTGTGTTCCTCGAGCACGAGGCCTCGGAGGCACTCTCCGACAAGGTGCTCGACGCCGGAGTCGACGAGCAGGGGGCGGTGTCCTTCACGCTGCTTCCTCAGCCGGCCTGATCGCTCCCCCGGAACCGCCGCGCCATCCTGGCGCGGCGGTTCCGGCGTCTCCGGGCCCGGATCAGCAGGCGGCCGCGCCACGAAAACACGATGAAATCGGCAGCGAACATCATGGGTCGGCACCGGGGGAAACGCCACCGGTATCCGGGGGGATTCGCATGCCGAGTATGGAGATGCTGCTGGCGTTCGCCGGCACAGCACTGATGATCGCCGCGGTGCCAGGGCCTTCAGTGGCCTACGTCATCGCTCGCAGTTCGCAGCACGGCACCGCTGCCGGGCTGTTCTCGATGATGGGGCTCGGCGCGGGCGTGATCGTGCACACCGCACTCGCTGCGGCCGGCGTCGCCGCGCTGCTCGCCCTGGTGCCGATGGGCATGGAGGCCGTCGGCTGGGCGGGCGCCGGTTACCTCCTCTGGCTCGCCGTCCACACGGTGCGCACGCGCCGGGCCGACCAGCCGGTGGACGGGCCCGCCCCGCTCCCGCAGCGCGGCCGCCTCTTCCTCGACGGGCTCCTCGTCGACGTCCTCAATCCGAAGACGGCGCTGTTCTTCCTCGCCTTCCTGCCGCAGTTCGTGCGGCCCGATCGAGGTCCGTCAGCCCTGCAGCTCGGTGTTCTCGGCACGCTGTACATGCTGATCGCCGTGTCCTGTTACAGCACCTACGCCGTGCTCGCCGGGCATCTGACGACGCGTCTGAGGGCGTCGCGCCTCGCTCGGAGCCGCATCGCGCTGGTGAGCGCCACGGTCTACGTGGTGCTGGCGGCGGTCGTGCTCATGGTCTGAGCCGGATCAGTCTGTCCTCGCGGCGCCGGGCGTCGCCCCCACGCGTACACGACCTCGTAGAACCAGGCGCGCAGTCGGGGATCCCGCATGATCTCGCGATAGCGACGCAGATCCTCCGTCGACAGTCCTGCCCTCAGGAGCGGCCCTTCTCCCTGGACGCTGAGATTGACGTGGCAGCGCGCGCTCGTATCGCCGCCCCGGGTGAGCGGACGGTATGCCTCGGCGCACACACCGCGCAGGCCTGCGTCGAGCATCCTCTCGTGCATCTCGCGCGCCCAGTCGTACGACTGACCGGCCTGAGGGCTGACGATGTCGTAGGCCGCGTGCGCGTACCGATCCCAGACCGCTCGGTCGTCCTCCTCGGGCAGCACGACGGCGGCAGGCATCTCGCTGATGTCCCCGAGCACCAGCCATCCGCCCGGCGCGAGAGCGTCCACGAGTCTGGGCAGGATCTGCTCGCGTTCCGGCAGGTGCAGCATCACCAGGCGTGCGTGGATGAGATCGTACGGCCCGCCTGGCACACTGTCACGGATGTCGTGCCGGCGGACCTCGACACGGGTTCCTCCGATCAGGTTCCCGGGATCGAGGTCGATCGCGAGCACCTCTCCGTCGGTGCGCTCGGCAATCGCGCGGGCGACGGACCCGTTGCCCGCGCCGACCTCCAGACAGCGAGGATGCGCGGGAAGCGGCAGCGCGTCGAGCACGCTCAGCGTGTGGCGATCCAGCACCTTCGAGAGCGCGTCGAGATGCACGGCGCCCAGCCGGGATCCGCTCGTGAAGAGGTAGTCAGGGGCGGCCTCGGCCGTCGTCGGGTCGGTCGTGGTGGTGCGCATGCAGGTCCTCCGTGTCCCGTCGGATGCCGGCGATGCCGCCGACCCGGGTCACGCTAGAGGAGCTCGCTTTCCGCGCTCTTTCCGTCTGAGATCCGTGCCGTCGTCGCCGGTGCGATCCGTTCTGCGAGCGCCGCCGCCGTCTCCGCTCGCGGATCCTCGAGGACGGCATACATCTCGGCGGCCAGAGTGAGCTCCGCCCTGGCCCGTTCCGCGTCCCCGCGGTCGGCGAGGACGGTGCCGAGTGCGGCCCTCATCCTCGCCTCGTGGCCGGTGAAGCCGTGCTCCGCTGCGTAGGCGACCGCTTCGCGGTGCATCGCCGTCGCCACTTGACGGTCGGCGGTGGCCTCGACGTACATCTCGAGCACGCTCATCGCCACTTCGACGCTGCCGTCACCGCGGGCCAGGCCGATCGCCGTGCGCAGGGCGTCGTGCCCTGCGGCTTCATCGTCGAGTCGGAGCCGTGCCCGACCGACGGCCGCCAGCGCGAGGATTCGGATCTTGGGCTCCCCGACTTCCTCGGCCAGTCGCTCCGCGTCGCGCGCGTAACCTTCCGACTCGGCGACACGGCCACGGTTGAAGGCCGCGTCGGCCAGTCCGAGCAGCACGCCCGGACGACGCATCGGAAGGTCACCCTCATCGCACAGACGCAGTCCCTCCTGCAGCAGCTCCTCCGCCCCCTCCGGATCCCCGGAGCGGAGCCGGCACTCCGCGAGGCAGCTCAGCCCGATGGCGATCGAGTACGCACCGTCGTGTTCCCGAAGCACGGGCATGACCTGTTCCAGCAGTTCCTCCGCCTCGTGAAGACGGCCTCGCAGCGCCGTGATCATCGCGAGGTTCCCGGTCGATCGCGCCCGTCGTGCGGGGTCTCCGATGGATTCGGCGATCCGGATCGCCGTCCGGTACTCGCGCTCGGCGCCGGCCAGGTCGCCGAGATTGCGCCGATTCGCGCCCAGCCGAACATGCCCGCCATACTCCGCGATCGCGTTCCCCGTGCGGCGACCCACCTTCACCTCCTGCTCATGCAGACGCAGGCCGTCGGCATACAGGCCGTTGTCGCGCAGGTGGACGTGCCAGGCCTTCGCCAGCGCGAGGACGAGGTCTGCGTCCCCGTCCTCGGCCCGCTCCAGCGCGGCCAGCGCGTTGGGCCACTCCCGGCGGAGCCAGTCCTGCGCTTCCGGGATCGCCGCGAACTCCGGGATCGGCCCGTCGGTGACGATCGCTTCCTGCGCCAGATACTCCCCGTCGGGGAACGACACGCGCTGCGCCTCCTGCGCTCCGCGAGCATAGAAGGTCAGGAGCCGCGTGCGCGCGGCGGACGCGGCCTCCGCTCCGTCCTCCGCCGCACGCTCCGCTGCATAGGCGCGCAGCAGGTCATGCTGCCGGTACCGGCCGGTCGCGGAGCGCTGCGCCAGATGGATCCGGACGAGAGCCTCGGCCCGCCGCCGGACCTCACGCTCGGGCATGTCGCAGAGCGCCGTGAGCGCCGGCAGGTCGATGTCTGCTCCCGGCAGCAGACCCAGTCTCCGGAAGACCTGTGCGCTCTCCGGCTGCAGCGCCCGGTACGACCACGAGATCACCGCACGGATGTCGGTGGCGTCGCCGTCATCGGCGTCGAGCAGGTCGAGTCGGTCGCGCTCATCGCACACCTCGGCGAGGAGCTCGGCCGGTGTCAGGTCCTGCCGTGCGATCAGCTCCTGCGCGGCGATCCGCAGTGCCAGCGGCAGGTCGCCGCACACTCGCGCGAGCTCTCGGACGGCAGCAGGATCATCGTCGGCGCGCCGACCGATCAGTCCCCGCAGCAGCGTCACCGAGGCCTCGGGTGTCAGCGGCGACGCCACGACGACCTCGGCGCCCTCGCGCGCGGAGAGTCCTGGCAATGCGTTCCGGCTGGTCACGATGACGGTGCTGTCCGCGCCCCCGGTCAGCATCGGCCGCACCTGATCCGTCTCCCTGGCATTGTCGAGCACCACCAGCATCCGGCGCGCGGCCGTCAGGCTCCGCCACAGGGCCGCACGCGCCTCGACGCCGGTCGGGATGCGGTCATGAGCGAGGCCGAGGGATGCCAGGACCGATGCCAGCGCGTCCGCCGGCGCCGCCGGCGCGTCGTCGCTGTATCCGCGCAGGTCGATGAAGATCTGGCCGTCGGGGAAGGAACCGAGGTGGCGATGGCTCCAGGCGACGGCCGCAGCGGTCTTTCCCGCTCCCGCCATGCCCGTGACGACCCGCAGGCGCGCCTGCTCGGGATTCCCGATCAGCTCGAGGAGGTCGTCGCGTCCGGTCAGCGGCACGTCGGGGGGAAGCTCGGCGGGCACGGTGATCGGGCTCCAGGACGCCTCCTCCCCGAGCGCCTCCGACTGGGCCTCGCGGAGCGCCGGGCCCGGGTCGAGGCCCAGTTCGTCACGCAATCCGATCCGGATCCGCTCGTACACGGCGAGCGCGTCGGCCGGACGGCCCGCAGCGTGCAGCGCTCTCATCAGCACGGCGGCGTACGGCTCGTGCAGCGGTTCGCACGCCAGAGCCGCAGCCGCACGGTCGATCACCTCTGCACTCCTGCCGCGCAGCAGCTGTGCATGGCACCAGGCCTCGACGACCCAGCGTCGCCGATCCGCCCAGCGCAGCGCCTCGGCGGAATCGGCCAGCTCGACGACATCCTCGAGGGGCTCGCCTCGCCACAGGGACAGGGCCTCCGACGTGATGTCCACGACCTGATCCGGTGTCAGCTGATCGACCAGCAGACCGGCGGCGAGTCGGTCGAACGCTGTCACATCGGACTCGTCCTCCCCCACGCGCAGCCGGTACCCACCGGGGTCGAGGCTGAGCCGCGCCGGGTCGTCCAGGCGGCTCCGGAGACGGTGCACCGCCAGCTGCAGCCGTGACTGCGCCGTGCTCGGGGGTTCGTCGGGCCAGATCCCGTCGGTCAGCGCCTCGACGGGCACCGGATGATTCGCCTGCAGCAGCAGTGTCGCCAGCACGAGCCGCTGCACCCGCCCGGGCGGTGTGACGTCGGCGTCCTCCCGGAACACCCGCAGGGGTCCCAGGGTCTCGAACCTCACCGTGTCGTCCTCATCGACTGCATCCCCCCGAATGCCCGCCCGCTGAGTCGCCGCCGAAGGTCGGAAAGCGCCGAGAAAGCGGAAGCACCCATCATAGGTCGGCGACGGGGGAAGGACCACCGGGGGTTGGGGAGACGGTGCCATGCCGAGTCTGGAGATGCTGCTGGCGTTCGCGGGTGCCACGCTGCTGGTCGTCGCGATCCCCGGCCCGTCGGTCGCGTACGTCGTCGCGCGCAGCACCCAGCACGGCAGAGCAGCGGGGCTGCTCTCCATGCTCGGCCTCGAGGCCGGCGCTGCCGTGCACGCCGCGCTGGCCGCCGCCGGCGTCGCGGCGCTGCTCGCGCTGGTGCCCCTGGGCATGGAGATGGTCGGCTGGGCGGGCGCCGGCTACCTCGTGTGGATGGCCGTGCGGACCGTGCGCGAGCGCGGCGCCGCGCAGGAGGACGCCGGACCGATCGTGCCGCAGCGCGGACGCCTGTTCCTGGACGGTCTCCTCGTCGATCTGCTCAACCCGAAGACCGCCCTGTTCTTCCTGGCGTTCCTGCCGCAGTTCGTGCGGCCCGACCGTGGCCCGTCGGCTCCGCAGCTGGCCGTGCTGGGCGCTCTGTTCGTGCTGATCGCCGCGGCCTGCGACAGCACCTACGCGGTGCTGGCCGCGCGCCTCACCGTTCGGCTGCGCGGCTCGCGGACCGCGCAGCGCCGGATCGCCGCCGCCACGGCGGCGGTCTACGTCGTGCTGGCGATCGTCGTACTGCTGGTGTGAGCAGGCCCTCCGTCGCGGATAGCCGAGGTCACGCCTGCAGGGTCTCGCCGCGCGCGGGCTCCGCCACGCGCACGCGTGCAGGATGCGAGTACACGTTCATCGTCCGCTCGCGCAGGAAGCCGACCAGGGTCAGTCCGCGCTCCTCGGCGAGTTCGGCGGCGAGAGACGAGGGTGCCGACACGGCAGCGAGGATCGGGATGCCCGCCATCACGGCCTTCTGCACGAGTTCGAAGCTCGCCCGGCCGGAGACCTGCAGCACCGTGCCGCTCAGCGGCAGCCGATCGTTCAGCACCGCCCAGCCGACCACCTTGTCGACGGCGTTGTGCCGTCCGACGTCCTCGCGCAGCACCAGCAGCTCGCCGGTCACGGCGTCGAACAGCGCCGCGGCGTGGAGCCCACCGGTCTTGTCGAACGCGTCCTGCTGCGCACGCAGCAGATCGGGGAAGGCGGCGAGCGACTCGGCGTCGACGGACGCGCCGTCGGATGCCACGTCGTAGCGCGAGGTCGTCGCGACCTGATCGATGCTGGCCTTGCCGCACACGCCGCAGGAGCTCGTGGTGTAGAACGCGCGGGCGCGCTCCGGAGACGGCGGGGCGACCCCGGGGGCCAGCGCGACGTCGAGCACGTTGTACGTGTTCTCCGAGCCGCCGGTGCCCGGTCCGCCGCAGTGGATCGCCGAACGGAACTCCGCACCTTCCGCGATGATCCCCTCCGACACGAGGAACCCTGCGGCCAGCTCCACATCGTGCCCCGGAGTGCGCATGGTGACGGCGAGCGGTGCGCCGACGACACGGATCTCGAGCGGCTCCTCGACCGCGAGGGTGTCGGCACGGCGCCGCGTCTCCGCGTCCAGCGCGATCCTCAGCACCGAGCGCCTGGTGGTGATCCGTCCCATCGTCCGAGGCTACCCCTGTGCCGGATCGTCGCCCAGAGCGGCGAGCAGCTCCGCTGAAGGGGCGAAGAACGTCGTTCCGGTGAGCGGCGTCGAGAAGTCGAGCAGTCTGTCGTGCAGCCCGGGCGGATCGCCGATGAACATGCGCTCCAGCATCCGTTCCAGCACCCGCAGCCGGCGCGTGTACCCGATGAAATAAGTGCCGTACTCGCCGTGCGCGGGGCGCGCGAACGGCATGTTGTCGCGCAGGATGTCGTGCTCGCCGTCGTCGTCCTCGATCGTGGCGAGGGTCTTGTGGGCCTTCTGGGCATCGGCCGCGGCATCGGGCAGCTCGACGTTGTCGGCCTTGCGCCTGCCCATGATCGCCTCCTGCTGCTCGGTGCTCAGCGCCTGCCAGAGCGACAGCGGATGCGTGTACTTCTGCACGACGACGTAGCTGCCGCCGCGGTAGGCGGGATCCTCGTCGCCGATCAGCGTCGATTCCGGCAGGTCGGGACCGACCGGATTGGCCGTGCCGTCGATGAAGCCGAGCAGATCGCGGGCGTCGAAGTAACGGAAGCCGGACACCTCGTCGACGGCTGTGACCGCGTCGCCCAGCTGGTCGAGCAGCAGTCGCTCGAACTCGACGCACAGATCGGTGCGGTCGGCGCGGATATGGAACAGCAGATCGCCAGGAGTGGCGACGGCGGTGTGCTTCGCGCCCCTGATCTCGCGGAAGGAGTGCAGCTCTGCCGGATGAGGCCGGCCGGTCAGCTGCGCCCAGATGTCGCTGCCGATGCCGACGGTGCAGGACAGCAGCGCTGCAGGGTCACGGAAGCCGACGGTCTTGAGCAGATCGTCGATGCCGGAGACGACGCTGCGGACGGTGTCGATCGCACCGTCGCCGTCCGTCACCGTGAGCACGAGGAAGATCGTCGCCCTGCTCAGCGGCGCGTCGATCTGCTGCGGTCCGCCGCTCATCCCTCGGCCCCGGTGAGCAGCTGCTTCAATACGGTCGCCTCGCTGATGTCGTGGCGCTTGGCGGCGGTGAGCAGCGTGAGCGGCCCCGCCACGGCGAGTGCGCGCAACGAGGAGAGCGCCTCCGTGCGGGCCGGGTCGCCGAGCTCGGCGCGATAGCGTTGCGCGAACTCGGGGAACTTCTCCGGGTCGTGCGCGTACCACTTGCGCAGCTCGGTCGAGGGCGCGACATCCTTGCACCATTCGTCGAGCTCGGCGCGCTCCTTGCTGATGCCGCGCGGCCAGAGCCTGTCCACCAGCACCCTCGTGCCGTCTGAGGGTTCCGGATCTTCGTAGATCCGCCGCACCTGCACGTTCACGGTCATCCTGCCTCCTCGTCGCTCCTCAGTGTGCCACTCCGTCATGACCGCGGTGCGGCCCTGGGTGCGATGCCGATCCGGGCGTAGGGTCGAGCCTGACGGAAGGACGGCGATGATGGCGGACACGACGACCGAGGGCTCCCGAGACGGCGGGCGGAGAAGCGGGATCGCACTCGGGCTGATGCCCGACCGGCCGCGGCAGGGCGGCTTCGGACCCGCGACGGACAGGTCCTGGTCGAGCTCGCCCTACCGGCATCCGGCCGCCGGCTGGGGTGCCGCGCTCTCGGTCGGCGAGGTGCTGGTGCGCCAGCAGCAGCCGGTGCTCGGCACGAGGGCGATGTTCATCATGAACCACCCGGTGCGCGGCTTCGACTGCCCCGGCTGCGCCTGGCCCGATGACAAGGGCGTCCGGCTGGACATCTGCGAGAACGGCATCAAGCACGTCACCTGGGAGATGACGCGCAAGCGGGTCGACCGGGACTTCTTCGCGGCGCACACCGTCACCGAACTGGCCGGATGGACCGACTTCGACCTCGAGGACCAGGGCCGGCTCACCGAGCCGATGAGCTACGACGCCGAGACCGACCGCTACGTGCCGATCCGCTGGCACGAGGCGTTCGCGCTGATCGGGGCGGAACTGCGCGCGCTGGAGTCGCCCGATCAAGCCACGTTCTACACCTCGGGGCGGCTCAGCAACGAGGCATCCTTCCTCTACCAGCTGATGGCGCGCGAGTACGGCACGAACAATCTGCCGGACTGCTCGAACATGTGCCATGAGGCGTCAGGACGAGCACTGACCGCGTCGATCGCGACCGGCAAGGGGACAGCCGATCTGGAGGACTGGGAGCTGTGCGACGCGCTGTTCATCCTCGGCGTCAACGCCGCCTCCAACGCGCCGCGCATGCTGACCACACTGGCGCAGGCGGTGGACCGCGGCGCACAGGTCGTGCACGTCAACCCGCTCAACGAGGCCGGCTCGACGCGCACGATCGTGCCGCACGAGATCCTCGACATGGCGCGGTTCAAGACCACCGAGACCAGCACCGACAACCTGCAGGTGCGCCCCGGAGGCGACCTCGCGCTGATCCGCGGGATGGCCAAGGCCGTCTTCGAGGCAGCTCAGGACGACCCCGGTGTGCTCGACGTCGCCTTCCTCGAGATGTACACGACGGGGCTCGACGAGTACCGCGCGATCGTCGAGGCGACGACCTGGGCCGAGCTGGTGGAGCAGTCAGGGCTCACCGAGGCCGACATCCGTCGTGCGGCGGGCGTCTACCTGGCATCCGAGCGCACGGTCATCAGCTGGTGCCTCGGCGTGAGCCAGCACGAGCACGGCGTCGACACGGTGCGCGAGATCGTGAACCTGCTGATGCTGCGCGGCAACATCGGCCGACCGGGCACGGGCCCCTCCCCCGTCCGCGGCCACAGCAATGTGCAGGGCAACCGCACCTGCGGCATCAATCACAACCCCACCGAGGCCTTCCTGGCGAGACTCGACGAGGTATGCGGCATCCGCTCGCCGCGCGGGCGCGGACTCGACACGGTGCACACGGTCGCGGCGATGCACGCCGGTCGGGTGAAGGTGTTCGTCGGCATGGGCGGCAACTTCGTGCGGGCTGCTCCCGACACCCCGTTCACCGCCGCCGGTCTGCAGCAGTGCAGCCTGACCGTGCACGTGAGCACCAAGCTCAACCGCAGCCACCTCGTGCACGGTGGAAAGGCCCTGATCCTGCCCTGCCTCGGGCGCACGGAGAAGGACGAGCAGCGCGACGGCGTGCAGGGCATCTCCACCGAGGATGCGATGAGCTCGGTGCAGCTGTCGATCGGCGCGCGTCGCCCGGCGTCGCCGCACCTGCTCAGCGAGCCGGCGATCATTGGCGGCATCGCCCGTGCGACGATGCCCGAGAGCAGCACGCCGTGGGAGGACTACGTCGCCGACTACGACCGGATCCGCGACGTCATGTCGCAGGTGCTGCCCGGCTTCGAGGGTTTCAATGAGCTGGTCCGGCAGCCGTACGGGTTCCGCATCCCCCAGCCCGCACGGGAGCGCGACTTCCGCACACCGTCCGGCAAGGCCGAGTTCTCGCACGCCCCGCTGCCGGACGTCATCCCGGAGGACGCCGACGTGCTCGTGCTGCAGACCATGCGTTCGCACGACCAGTGGAACACCACGATCTACTCGAACGACGACCGGTACCGCGGCGTGAAGAACATCCGCGAGCTCATCCTGATGAACCGTCGCGACATGCGCGACCGCGGCCTCGAGGAGGGTGCACTGGTCGACATCGTCTCGACGTCGAAGGACGGCTCGACGCGCACGGTGCGCGGCTTCCGCGCCCTGGAGTACGACGTGCCGCGCGGCAGCGCCGCCGGCTACATGCCCGAGCTCAACGTGCTGATCGGTGCCGCCGACTTCAGCGCGCAGAGCGACCAGCCGCTGATGAAGAGCATCCGCGTCCGGGTGACGCCCGCGGCCTGATCTCACTCCCGCGGGGCATCCGGTTCACCCGCGAGGGTGAGCCGCCCGCGCGGGCTCCGGGCTTGGCTGAGGGCATGACCGATACCGCAGACCGCTCGCCCGTCATGACCCCGCCCACGCCCGCCTCGCCGCGCGTCCCCCATCGCCTCACGGTGCTGACGCTGCTCTGGCTCGCCTGTTATGCCCTCATCCGGGCTGTGCTGGTCATACTGGACCCGCAGGTGCCACTCTCCGCCGTCCGCGCCGACCTGATCGTCATCACCGGATGGTGGAGCGTCGCCCTGCCCGTGGTCGCCCTCGCGGCCGTCGCCGCACAGGCCGCCGTCGTTGCCAGGCGACCTGGCGCCGCGCTGCGGTGGTGCGTCATCATCGCGGGGGCCCTCACGGCGGCCGCGCTGATGGTCTCCGGCGCCCTGATCCTGCTCGATCTCGTCGGCGGCATCCTGCCTGGCCTCGGTGTGGTGTTCTTCCCGCTCGGCGCCGTCATCCGCGCCTCCTGCGTCGTCGCCGCGGCGCTCATCGCTGCGCACACCTGGCGGTTCTGGAGGGCGACCCGGCGCACGGGATCGTCGCGACCGCGCCCCGAACGCACGCCGCCCTGGGTCGTCATGGCCGGCTACGCAGTGGTGGCCGCCTGCGTCATCCGCCTGACCGCGCAGCTGTTCGTGGGCATGGAGAACACCCCGTTCGCGGCGAGCCCGGCATCCGTTCTGTTCGAGCTGGCATTCCTGCTCGCCGGCACCCTGCTGCCGCTCGCGCTGGTGCACAGCTGGGGGCGGATCTGGCCGGGCTGGGTGCCGTGGCTGCACGGGCGCCGTGTGCCGCGGATGCTGCTGCTGGTCTGCGGCGGCGTGCTCGGCGCCTCGATGGTCGCCTACTTCGGCATGATGACCGTGCAGATGGTCATCGAGCGCATGCAGGGACGCAACCCGTTCCCGCCCACCGACGGCGAGGGGCTGCCGGAGTGGTTCTTCTGGGTGTCGGTTCCCGCGTACCTGATCTGGGGCGTCGGCCTGGCGATCGGCACGATCAGCTACGCGAGGATCACTGCGCCGGAGCGGAGCGCGTGAGCATCAGTCCCAGTCGAGATACTCCTCGATGACGACGGCGGTCTCGATCGGGTGCGTCATCGGGAAGAAGTGATCGGCGCCCTGGATGCTGGTGATGCTGGCCCGGTCGGTGGCCGTGGCCTGCAGGGCGACGCCGTTGGCCGGGGGCGTGACGACGTCCTCGGTGCCCTGGATGATGAGGATCGGGATGGCGGGAGCCAGCGGCGTCTCGTTCTCCTCGACGCCGAGCAGCAGCAGGCCGTTCACGCGGTCGGTGTGCTCTCCGGCGAAGACGCGGGCGACGGTTCCGCCGGCGCCGTGGCCGCCGATCCAGGCGTCGTCGAGTCCGACGTGATCCATCACGGCGAGGGCGTCCTCGACGCGCTCTGCCACGGTGCTGTCGTCGGAGCGGGCGCCGACGCGCAGCACGCGGAAGCCGGCCTCCTCGGCCAGGTAATGACCGACCGATCCGAGCGCCCCGCCGTCCATGCCGACGCCGGGGATGAGGACGAGAGCGACGGGACCGGGGCCCTCATCGACGTAGGACACGGAGCGCCCGTCCGCCTCGAAGATGCTGTTCTCTGCCACGGGTGCTCCTCCTGGTGCCGTTCGGGATGTGCCTGAACAACCCTACTTGGCGGAGCCCGCGTCATCCCAGGCGGCTCGATTACGCTGAGAGAGCACGACCCGATGAAAGCGACACTCCCCTGACTTCCTCCCGACGGCACGCGCCCCTTGACGATCCTCGAAACGCACTCGTCCGATATCTGACCAAGACCTCCGGTTACTACATCGCCGAAGCTGTCGGCCTGCTCATGGCCAAACTCGCCTCATTGGTGCTCGCCGGGGTGCTCGTCTGGGCGATCTTCATGGGCGTCGAGGAGTTGGAGAACGTCTTCGCCGGCATCATCCTGTGCGTGTTCCTGATCCCGTGCATCGTCCTGTGCCTCTGGATGGGGCTGTTCATGTTCACCGCTCCGATGCTCGAGCGCCTGGGGGCCGCGAGGCTGTTCCGGCGGGTCCGCGGCGGCGGCCGGGACGGGAGCGACGCACCGGCCCCGCTGCCCGATGACGCCCTGGTCTCGAGCCGGAGCGGCCATGCTCCGCTGCTCCAGCGGACGGCGGCCTTCCTGGTGCTCGGTCTGCCCGCGGCGGTCTTCATCGGCTACTGCCTGCTGGCCTATCTGAACGAACTGCAGCAGCTGCTGTTCGGCCCGCCCTCGGTCCGGTACTGGGATTGGCGAGCGCCGTCGAACTTCACCGTGCTCGGCGAGGAGATCTTCACCGACGAAAACCTCGGGATGCTGATCCTCGTGCCGTCGATCTCGGCGATCTTCCTGGTCGCTGGGATCTCGCTCGCGGTCTTCGCGCTCCCGCTGCTCACCAGGCGCGGGGTCGATGCGATCGACCTGGCGGTCACGGACTCGGGCATGGTCGTGCGCGGCGGGCTGGCGATCGGCTGGGATGAGATCGCCGAGATCATGGTCATCCAGGACACACGGGCCGGCACGGTGTTCGGTCAGCGTCAGGAGCGGGCGGTCATCCAGCCGCGCGCCGTGATCAATCTCACCTTCTTCCCGCATCACTCCCGCACCCGGATCGCTGTCGTCCCCGACGACTTCCCCGGGCTTCTGGCGCGGTCCGGACAGTCGCGCAGTCTGCACGCGGACCACGCGCGCGACTACGGGTACGCGCTCGCCGATCTGTGGCTCCACGAGCCGGAGAAGGTCGACGAGGTCTGCGCCGAGCTCACCCGCGTCGCCCGTCGCACGCGGATCACGCTCACCCACCACGAGCGCGGCACGAACATGAAGGACTACCTGGAGGGCTCACCGGGATGGCTCGGCGGGCTGTTCACCCGCTGACACGCGGTCAGGCGGCGGTCGCGGATGAGGCGCTCCGCGCGTCCCATTCCCGCCGCAGCAGCCCGTAGACCCACGAGTCCGAGACGACGCCGTCGACGATGCAGTCCTCGCGCAGAGTGCCCTCGTGCACGAAGCCGAGCTTCTCGAGCACCCGCGCGGATGCCGGGTTGCGCGTGTCCGCCTCGGACTGGACGCGGTTCAGGTCGAAGGCGCCGAAGGCCCACCCGAGGAGAGCCTCGGATGCCTCGGTCGCATAGCCCTGGCCCCAGGCGTCCTGTTTCAGCACGTATCCGAGGGATGCGCTGCGGAAGTCCTCGTCCCAGTCACCGAAGGTCGCCCAGCCGAGGAAGGCTCCGTCCGACCTGCTCTCGATCGCGACCCGTGCTCCGGTGCCCTCCTCTGACACGCGTCGGCACTTGTCCAGGAAGCGGGTGATGTTCGCACGATCCGTCCAGGGCGACGAGTCCCAGTAGCGCAGCACGTCGGCGTTGCTCATCAGTGCGAAGAGCTCTTCGCCGTCGGCATCCGTGAACGGGCGCAGCCGCAGCCGCTCGGTCTCGAGGACGGGGGTGGGAACAGTCATGTGCGCCATCGTCGCACGGATCCTCACGTCCGCGCGGCGGGTTGCGCCTCGAAGACCATGGTCCGCTGACCGTCGAACGGCGTGCGCTGCCAGTCGCCCCAGGCGGCGGTGACCTCGAAGCCTGCGGCGCGCAAATCGGCCTCGATCTCGTCCCGGCTGCGGAAGACGAGCAGTTCCTCGATGACGACGGTCTCGTCGGTGTCCTCGAAGCGGTTGAAGGCGCGCAGCAGCACGGTGCCCTCACCCCTCCCCTCGACCTCACTCCACTCCATCAGCGGGCCGTGCACGGTGTCACGGACGGAGGGGGTCTCCTGCACCCAGGACTCCCACGCGCGGGCATCCGGGTTACGACTCTCGAAGGCGAGCGTCGCGCCCGGCGCGGCGACGGCGCGCAGGTCGCGCAGCGTGCGCTCCCACTCGCCGCGCGGGATGTGCTGGGCGACGTTCCCCGACATCAGAATCAGGTCGAAGCGCTCCTCCGGGAGCGCGCGGGTGTCACCGTCGATCCACGTCACCCGCTCGGCGCCGGGCCTGCGGCGCGCATAGGCGAGCATCGCCGGAGACGGGTCGAGGCCGATGACGACCCGCCCCGGGGCCGTCAGGGTCGCGGTCAGGATGCCTGTCCCGCATCCGACGTCGAGGACACGGGCGGCATCCGCGGCGAGCGAGCGATAGTAGTCGTGGTCCGGCCCGTCGGGGTTGTCGAGGTCGTAGAGGTCGACGACTCGAGGGTCGTAGTCCAGAGCATCCGTCACCCCGGCAGGCTACCGGTCACTCGGGCGCGGCTGGGGCCTCTCGGACCGCGAGCTCGTACGCGGCCATCAGCTGCGCGCTGGGACGAGGCGCGTCGGGGTCGGGCCGCGGGACGCCGAGGTGGAGCTCGCGGAGCTCGTCCATCAGCGCCTCCACCAGTTCCGGGCCGCCGTCGCGGAGAAGTTCCGCGCGTACCCGAAGCCGGCGCTCGCCGGTGCGGTGCGCGAGCCCCCAGTTGCCGAGGGCGACCATCACCGGGAGCACCTGGATGCCGGATTCCGTGAGCGAGTACGCGGCCCGCTGTCCGCGCTGCGCGTCGTCGCGGGTGAGAAGACCGGCCTCGACGAGCCGCTTGAGCCTGCTGGCGAGGATGTTCGAGGCGATGCCCTCCTCGGACCCGGCGAGGAGCTCACGGAAGTACCGGCGGTTGCCGAACATGATGTCGCGCAGCACCAGCATCGCCCAGGGGTCGCCGAGAACTTCGACGGCGGCGTTGATCGCGCACCCGGATCGGGGGGCTGCCGGCATCGCTCGCCTCCTGCGGAATTAGTGCTTGCAACTGACAACTGCTTAAGGGTACGTTACCGAGATCAGGTTGCAATCTGCAATCACTCTTCGTGGAGGCTTCGATGTCACGGGTACGCGTCAATAACTTCTCCATCTCGCTCGACGGCTTCGGCACCGGCGAGGGTCTCACCCTCGAAGCGCCGTTCGGCCACGCGGGCGAGCGGCTGCACCAGTGGATGTTCGCCACCAGGTTCTGGCGCTCGATGGTCGGAGAATCGGGCGGCTCCACCGGAGTCGACAACGCCTTCGCCGAACAGCACGGGATCGGGTTCGGCGCCGAGATCATGGGCCGCGGCAAGTTCAGCGCCTCGACCGGTCCGTGGAGCGGTATCGGCACCGCCGACGAGTGGCGGGGCTGGTGGGGGCCGAATCCGCCGTTCCACACGCCTGTCTACGTGCTCACCCACCATCCGCGCCCCTCCATCGAGATGGACGGCGGCACCGTGTTCCACTTCGTCGACGGGACCCCGCAGGAGGTTCTCGCCCTCGCGAAGGATGCCGCCGGTGACCTCGACGTGCGGATCGGCGGTGGCGTGACGATGCTGAGGGAATTCCTCGCAGCAGGGCTCGTGGACGTCGCGCACATCGTTCAGGTCCCGATCCTGCTCGGCCGAGGCGAGCGGCTCTGGGACGACCTGGAGGCGCTCGAGGAGCGCTACGACGTCGAGTCCGTGTCATCGCCGAGCGGCGTGACGCATCTCACCCTCACCCGTCGATGACGATAGGAGAACGACGATGAGCCAGTACATCATCTACTTCAACCAGCAGTGGGTGGGCGACCACCCCGAGGAGTGGTTCGCCGAGCGCGGGCGACTCTGCAATGCCGTCGTCGACGACATGAAGGATGCCGGCGTGCTCATCTTCGCCGCCGGCGTGGACGAGGACGTCGCCTCGGCGATCATCGCTGACGACACCGGCGGCACGCTGGAGTTCGGCACCGGGCTGTACGCCCCGGACGACCAGTACGTCGGAGGCTTCACCCTCGTCGACGTCCCCGACGAGGAGACTGCTCGGATGTGGGGCGGCAGGGTCGCCGAGGCCTGTGGCTGGCCCCAGCAGATCCGCCGGGTCTACTGAGGGCTCAGCGCTTCATCGCGCTGATGGTGCCGGTGCCGACGGCGCACAGGTACTCGCCGTCGGCGCCCTGCACGTGGATCTCGACCTGCGTCACCGCGGTGCGCGAGGTGCTGCCCTGCGTGGTCGCGCGCGCGATCAGCCGATCCCCCTGCGCCGGACGCAGGTAGGTGAGGTTGACCCCGGAGGTGAGCACATCGGGGCCGAGAGCCAGCCCTCCGGCGAATGTGAGCGCGTTGTCGGCCAGGTAGCAGAGCACGCCGCCGTGCACGTAACCGTGCTGCTGCAGCAGCTGCGGGCCCACCTCGACCTCGAGGGCGATCCCGTCCTCGTCGAACCGGGTCAGGACGGTGCCGAGCAGCACGCTGAACGGCTGCGCCGCCAGCACCCGCCGCGCCTCCTCGAGGCTCAGTGTGGTCATCGTGGCTCTCCCTCGATCGAGGCTACCGGCCGCCCCGTCCCGGCCATCCGGTCCTGGAGCTGACGGATCGTGTCGCCGAGGATGCCACGCGCGAACAGGCCCTCGCCGAGCGGCCCCGAGGCGTCCGAGCCGAGCTGCGGGAGCAGCCGCAGCGCTGCCCGCTCAGCGTCGGTCATCTCCGCCAGCTGCCAGTCGATCTCCTCCTGCACGCGCTCCGGTGTCGCAGCATCCGTCAGCGATACGGCCTTCACCGCGTATGCCGCGGCGCCCAGCGCGTGCGCGCCCATGTGCGCGACGGCTGCGGCCTGTGCGACGGACCTCGCCGCCGCGGTTCCGGCGGGAGTGGATGCGGCGTTCGCCGCCCTTCCCGCGATCAGGCGCTTCCTGATCTCCTCAGCGCTGCTGCCCGCGCCCGCGCTGTACGCGCGCGTGCGGTCGACGGCGTCACGGATAGCCTCCTCCGCCGCGGCATCCGCCTCGAACAGGGGCAGCACGCGCTCCGCGCAGGCCAGTGCCCAGCGGGCGATGGCACGTCGGTCGGTCTCGCTCAGGGTCTGGACGGATGTCATCCGAAGATTCTCCTGGATCCCCGCGGCGCCGGTGCATCGTGCCGCAGGTGCAGCAGCGGGTACGGTCGGCCCTGGTCGTCGAGCGCGCTGCGCCCGACCGCGGTGAAGCCGCGTCGCCCGTAGAACCCCACGGCCTGCGTGTTCTGCTCGTTGACGTCGACCGAGGTCACGCCGTGGTGGAGCGCGAAGGACAGCAGTGCGCTGCCGGCGCCGCGGCCGCGCTCCTGTGCGTCGACGAACAGCATCTCCAGCCTGTCATCCGCGATCCCGGCGAATCCGACGATGCGTCCGTCACGCTCCGCGACGAAGACGTCGACATGCGGCAGGTAGTCCGAGGCGAGGTGCGCCTCGATGTCGTCGCGATGCTCTGCGGCGAGGAAGTCATGCGTCGCGTCGACGGCACTGCGCCAGATCTGCACGAGGCGCGGATACTCGTCGGGATCGCTGAGCGGGCGGACGTTCACGCATCCAGCCTTGCACGTCGGCCGCGGATCAACAGACCGTCGATCGCGACGACGAGCGCGACACCTGCCGCGTACCAGAGCAGATCCCACGGCGAGAAGCCGAGTCCGAAGACCAGTCGTACGGGTGGGAAGGATGCCGCCCATTGAGCGGGCCATGAGGTGAGCTGCAGCAGTTCCACGCCGAAGCACCAGGCCAGCGAGAACGCCGCGGTCACCCACCAGCGCGCCTGCGGCGCGACGAAGAGGACGAGCAGCGTGATCAGCACGGCGTAGAGGATGTCGCCCACCGCGTCGATGACGACTCCCGGCGGCGCGAGCAGATGCACGGCGAGCCCGGCCGCGACGGTCATGAGCGCGGCCGTCGCGAGGACGAGACGACGCGTCAGCGTCCGAGGAGAAGCCACCATCCCAGCCTGACATGTCGACCTCGATCGGCCCGGTCAAGGGTCATGCGCGTCGAGCTGCGCGAACCTGCCGAACTCCTCCCGGCTCCGTGCCGATCAGCCTGACAGGATGGGAGCATGACGGTCACCATCGAGCAGTGGGAGGCATCCGTCGCGAGCCTCTGGGAGCGCTTCGACGACTTCGGTCGTGAGGAGGGCGTGTCGGCGATGCGCGAGCTGGCCGAGTCCTGCCCGGCCGCCGACGGCCGAGCGGCCTTCGAACTGGCCGGCATGTACGACTCGATGGGCTTCGAGGCCGAGGCGGGCGTCGAGTACGAGCGCGCCCTGGAGCTCGGCCTCGACGACGCGCGCCATGCGCAGCTCGCCGTGCAGTACGGATCGACGTTGCGCAATCTCGGGCGTCTCGACGAGGCGATCGAGGTGCTGCGCGCAGCACCGACGCACGCGTCGACGGGGTCCGCGCCGCGCATCGTCCTGGCCCTTGCGCTGCACAGCGCCGGCCGGAAGGACGAGGCGCTGCGCGTCTCGATCGAGGCGCAGATCGACGGCCTGCCGCGCTATCAGCGCTCGATGCGCAACTACGCCGCCGCGCTCACCGTCGCGGCGGCGTAGCATCCGCGGATGGCCCGCGCGCGAGCGCTTGAGGCCGGGAACTCACCGGTTCGCCGCGACCGCTTCGCGCACGAGTTCGCGAAGATGCGCTTCGTCGATCTCCGCACCCTCGAAGAAGTCGATCGCGCGAACGGCGGCGCCGTCCAGCCGCGCGTTGAAGAGGCCGGCCGGATCGTCCAGCTGAGCCCCCTGAGGAAAGGTCAGCCGCACGGCCTTCTTCAGCAGGTCCGCCAGGCAGACGTTCCCCTTGCACACCCAGGTGGCGACGCCCTCCGGCTTCGACGGCTTCCGCCACTTGATGTCCTCGACGATGTCCGCGTCCGCGCTGACGATGATGCGGCGTATCCGGGAGAGCATCTCCCCCTTCCATCCGCCGGCAGCGGCGATGATCGCATCGATCTCTTCACCTGGGGTCGTCTGCTCCGCGCTCATGGTTACATCCTGGCCCCGTCCCGTCACCGCGCGACGGCTCCGCGCCGTCTTCGCGACAGCAAGTGAGATCGACGCTGGTCCCCGCACGGCAGGGTGGTGCTGTGGATCGGGGACAGCGGATAGAACAGTTCTGGCGATCGTCCGGGGCACCGGCCGGGACCGAAGCACCGCCCGCATGGTCGTTCGGCGATTCTCCGACGCTCGCGGACGAGCTGCTCGCCCTGACCCTCCGTGGTGCGAAGACGGCGATGGCGAGCGCGCAGCGGGAGTTCGAGGTCGACGGCGCCCCGCTTCCCCACACCGGCGATCTCGCGATCGTGCTCGACGGCGGCGGTGAGCCGCGGGCGCTGATCCGCACGACAGAGGTCGAGATCGTCCCGTTCGACGAGGTCACGGCAGAGCACGCTCGTCTGGAGGGAGAGGGCGACAGGTCGCTGGCCTACTGGCGAACCGAGCACGAGCGGGCCTGGCGCAGCTCGCTCGCGAACACGCCCTACGAGTTCGACACGAGGATGCCGGTCGTGTGTGAGCGCTTCGAGCTGCTCTTCCCGGTCACACGTTGAAGCGGAACTCGACCACATCGCCGTCGTTCATGACATGTGCTTGCCCTCGCCGGACCCGGCCGGCCGTCGTCGCGGGCGATCACAGCCCGACAGACTCGTCGAACTCGCGGCGCAGGTAGTTCGGCGCCTGCACCCGCCAGGCCTCCGTCACGAGCTCGGCGAAGTGCCCGAGGTCGATCGCGGCCATGCGGAACGCGATCTTGGGCTCGCCCCAGCGGGTCGTCGGCGGAAGGAAGACTCCGGGCTCCATCTCGCGGAGGGCGAGGGCGTCGTCCGGATCGGCGATCTTCACGCCGACCACGAGCTCCGATGCCACGATCGCACGGACGCGATCAGGGATGCTCGGCCACGGGTGGCACTCCCACGCGTACAGCTTGCTGCGCACGAACCACGCCGCACCACCCGTCGTCGCACGCTCCTCACTGCCGGGGAGTCGCGCGGCCAGGGCACGCAGATCGTCGAGGGTGGCCATACATCGAGGGTACGCAGCACCACCGACAGCGATCGGCCGGTTGACGGGCACGGCCGGCAGCGGCATCGGCATCGGCATCGGCATCGGCATCGGCATCCCATTGAGCGAATCCGGCCGGCAGGCCCTGGTCAGCGCTGCGCGCCTTTCGGGTCGCGCAAGCCGGACATCGCTTCCAGCAGCGTGTCGTGGATATAGGTGAGCTCGGGTGACACCTTGTCCCATCGCTCGTCGGCGCCCTCGGCCGCCCACTCGCTCTCGCCGTCCCAGACCACATCACCGTGCTGCCAGATCCACCACAGGTTCGCGCTCCCGTCCTGCACACGGGCGAACCGCGTGCCGAAGAAGTCGGTCGGCTTCGTGACCACACGCGCTCCGCGCGCGAGAGCGCGCTCGAGCGCCGCGTCGAGGTCGTCGACGTAGACCTGGAGCAGGCTCGGCGTGAAAGGCCAGTCCGGCTTGCGCTCGGCGAGCATGATGGTCGTCGTGCCGACCCGCACCTCGGCCTGCAGCAGAAGCCCGTCCTCATCGATCGTGCGGGCCTCGGCGCGCTCCTCGCCGTCGAAGACCTCGATCACGAACCTGGTCAGTTCATCGGCGTCCGTCGTGATGATGAACGGGTTGACGGTGGCATAGCCCTCGGGGGCGGCGGGTGCGGACATCGTCTGCTCCTGTACTGGTAGGGGTTGCGATGCCCTCAGTCGATCACCCGGCGACGGCGACCGTATTGAACGTTTCCGCCATCATCGGCCCGACAGCACCTGGGCCGGCGTCTGGCCATGGAACGCTTTCAGAGAGCGGGTCAGGTGGGCCTGATCCGCGAATCCGCACCGCGCGGCGCACTCGCTCGGCGGCACCCCCTGCAGCAGCAGGGCGAACGCTTCACGAGCCCGGGAGAGCTGCTCGATCTGTTTGCGCGTGAGTCCGGTTGCGGCCCGCACCCGGCGCTGCCGGTGCCGCTCCGAGTAACCCACGTCACCGGAGAGCATGCGCCGGACATCCTCGTCGCAGCGCAGGACATCGAGCTCGAGAAGACGATCGGTGAAGGCCTCGAGGTCGGCGAACTCCGGGAACACCACGGCATGCTGCGCGATCATGACGTGCCCGGCTTCGACCACGAGCGACTGCTCACCGCCGAGCAGGAGCTGCTTGCGCACTCCAGGCAGGACGACATGAGCCTTCAGCTGTACGCCCCAGCTGTGCTCCCCGATCGTCGAGCTGATCCATCGGTGGCCCAGAGTCGGACCCGCCAGGCCCGCGCCCAGCTCTCCGTCAGGTGCGCGGGTGAACCACAGATCCCAGTACTCGACCGCCGGGACGAGGTAGCGCTCGTCCTTCGTCGCCCGCGCCTGCCACACGCACTCCACGGCCCGCGAGTCGGGATGGTACTCCTCGTACATGCGCTCCGTTCGCCACTGGTCGATGCGAAGAGAGTATCGGCGCTACGGGCCGGTGAGCCGTCGAAGCGCTCAGACGTTGAAGCGGAACTCCACCACGTCGCCGTCCTGCATGACGTAGTCCTTGCCCTCGAGGCGGGCCTTGCCCTTGGCGCGGGCCTCTGCCACCGAGCCGGTGTCGACCAGATCCTGGAACGAGATGACCTCGGCCTTGATGAAGCCCTTCTCGAAGTCGGTGTGGATCACGCCGGCCGCCTGCGGGGCCTTGTCGCCCTTGTGGATCGTCCAGGCGCGCGCCTCCTTCGGACCCGCCGTGAGGTAGGTCTGCAGGCCGAGGGTGTCGAACCCGATGCGGGCGAGCTGGTCCAGGCCGGACTCCTCCTGGCCGGTCGAGGCCAGCAGCTCCGCGGCATCCTCCGGGTCGAGGTCGATGAGCTCGGACTCGATCTTCGCGTCGAGGAAGATCGCCTGTGCGGGCGCGACGAGCTCGGCGAGCTCGGCCTTGCGCGCAGCATCCGTCAGCACGGCCTCGTCGACGTTGAAGACGAAGATGACCGGCTTGGAGGTGAGCAGGCCCAGCTCCTTGATCGGGGCGAGGTCGAGGCCGCTGGTCGAGAGCAGCTGACCGCGCTCGAGCGCGTCCTTCGCCGCGGACGCAGCCTCGAGCACCGAGGGATCGGTCTTCTTGCCCCGGACCTCCTTCTCGAACCGCGGGACCGCCTTCTCGAGCGTCTGCAGGTCGGCGAGCATCAGCTCGGCGTTGATGGTCTCGAGGTCGCTCTTCGGGTTGATCGCGCCGTCGACGTGCACCACGTCGTCGTCGGCGAACCCGCGCACGACCTGCGCGATCGCGTCGGCCTCACGGATGTTGGCGAGGAACTGGTTGCCCAGGCCCTCACCCTCGCTCGCGCCGCGCACGATGCCGGCGATGTCGACGAACGACACCGTCGCCGGCAGGATGCGCTCGCTGCCGAAGATGTCCGCCAGCGTGTTCAGCCGCGGGTCCGGCAGGCTCACCACGCCGACGTTCGGCTCGATCGTCGCGAACGGATAGTTCGCCGCGAGCACGTCGTTCTTGGTCAGCGCGTTGAAGAGGGTGGACTTGCCGACGTTGGGCAGGCCGACGATACCGATAGTGAGAGCCACGGGAGTCGATTCTACCGGGGGCGGCTACTCCAGCCGTTCCCAGTGCCCTTCGGAGACCACGCTGACGTCGGCACCCACCACTCGGATGGCGGTCTGATCGTCGATCGCGTACGCCGGGCCGTCCATCCCCTCCGCCCATTTCCGCGCGTGGGCGCGGGTGTTCTCGGGGAAGTCCGGGAAGTCCAGGTGCGGGAAGATCGAGAAGTCGACGAGGCCGAGCGTGCGGTCGCCGGTCTCCGATCCGTCCCAGGACACGAACTCGGGACCGATCTGCGGCGTCATGACCATGCTGCCCGCGCTCACTCCCACCCAGACGGTCTCGGAGAGGCGCGGGAGCACCTCGAGCAGACCCGATGCGCGGATCCAGTGCGCGAGATAGGTCGCCTCACCGCCGTCGACGAGCAGCGCGTCGGCGCCCTCCACCCACGGGATCCAGCGCTGCCCCATCGACGGCAGCGCGGTGAGCTCGAGCAGCCCGACCGACTTCCATCCCAGCGCCGTCATGGAGTCCGGCCCTGCGACGAACCGACGGCCGGTCTCCGGCGTGCACATCGGATGCCCGTACTGCGCCGTCGGGATGCACAGCGCCGTCGCCTCCTCGATCGGCTTCCCGAGCATCTCGACCAGAGCGCGGCGGATGCTCTCGTTCGTGACCCCGCCGGAGGTCAGCAGCAGCTTCATCGGCCGCTTCGGCTCAGCCGCGCACCGCGCGGAAGGCCGCGGTGACGTAGGGAAGCTCGATCGTCCGCTCGCCCACCACGCCCAGTTCGTCGAAGAGGTCGTGCATGCCCCGCTCGATGCCGGCCTTCTTCTCCTCGGATGCGGTGATGATGTAGCTGCGCGACCGCGCCATGTGCAGCAACTGCTCGCGGTTCATCGTGCGCGTCCACTCCCAGCGCCGGGTCTCCACGTCGCCGAAGGGCGCGGCGATCGTGGGCCCGTCGCCCGAGATCATCTCCTCGGCGGGGCTGCCGCTCATGATGAGGGTGAGCCGGCGCACCCAGTCGACGCGCTCGTCCCGCACGTTCCAGATCAGGCCCAGCGCGCCACCCGGGCGCACGACCCGACCGATCTCGGCGGATGCCGGAACGGGATCGACCCAGTGCCAGGCCTGCCCCATCACGACGGCGTCGACCGAGGCATCCGGCAGCGGCAGCGCCTCGGCCGTGCCGATGAAGGTCGGCACCTGCGGGGACTGCACATGCAGGGCGGCCAGCATCTCGGCATCCGGGTCGACGGCGACGACCTCGCCGTCCGTGGCATCCGCGAGGACACGCGTGAGCTTGCCTGTGCCCGCGCCGACATCTGCGACCCGACGAGCGCCCTCGGGAAGTCGTTCGAGCATCCACGCGACCGCTTCGAAGGGGTAGTCCGGGCGGCCCGCCTCATAGCTGCTGGCCGCCGTTCCGAAGGATGTCGCGCGTTCGCTCATGCTCATCTCGCCAGCCTACGGCGCGCCTCGAGCGCGCGCGAGAGGCGGGAGGCGAGAGTGAGAACGTGGCTCTGGACTTCACTGCGATCGACTTCGAGACGGCGAACTCCAGCCCCGCCTCGCCCTGCCAGGTGGGCCTCGTCCGCGTCCGCGACAGCGAGGTCGTCGCACAGACGGGATGGCTGATCCGTCCGCCCGCGGGGTACGACGACTTCCAGGAGTGGAACGTCCGCATCCACGGCATCCGTCCGGAGGACGTCGTCGGCGCCCCCACCTGGGAGGCGCAGATCGACCGGCTGCACGCCTTCGCCGGCGGCGACGTGCTCGTCGCGCACAACGCGGGCTTCGATCTGAACGTGCTGCGCCGCTCCTGTCAGGCGACCGGACTGGACGCCCCGCCGTACCGCTCGCTGTGCTCGCTGGCCGTCGCCCGCAAGACCTACACGCTCGAGTCGTACCGGCTGCCGAAGGCTGCAGAGGCCGCTGGGTTCGGCGAGTTCCCGCACCACGACGCGCTGGCCGATGCCAGGGCCTGCGCTCAGATCGTCATCGACGCCGCCCGCCGTGCGGGCGCGGTCGACATCGAGGCGCTCTCCGGCACGCTGAGCGTTCCCGTCGTGGAATTCGCCCCTCTGATCGCCGAGCGCGCAGCGGCCTGAGCGCGTCTGCGAGCTCATGTCGGCGACTCCCGGCATCATGTGAGGCATGGATGCTTCAGCTGTCGCCCTCGCGCTGATCGCGCTGCTCATCGGTGCCGCCGGCGGCTGGTTCTTCGCCCGCTCCCGCGCGGCCGCGGCGCTGGCACGAGCCGAGGCCGAGGTCGCGGCGCTGCGCGACGACCGTGACCGGCAGTACGACCTCTACCGCGACGCCGTCGAGCACTCGCGCGCCGAGCAGCAGGCCGCCGCAGAACGTGCACAGCGCGAGAACGCCGTGCTGACCGCGATCGCACCGGTGCGCGAGAGCCTGCATCGGATGCAGCAGACGGTGACCTCGCTGGAACAGGAACGCCAGGTGCAGTTCGGCACGATCAGCGAGCAGCTGCGCCTGGCGCAGGAGTCGGACGAGGCGCTGCGCGCCACCACCGAGACCCTCGCCGGCGCACTCCGCTCGACCGCGACGCGCGGCGTGTGGGGCGAGGCGCAGCTGCGCCGTGTGGTCGAGGCCGCCGGCCTGACCCGGCACGTCGACTTCGACCTGCAGACCACGATCAGCTCCGATCGCGGTCAGGGCCGCCCCGACATGGTGATCCGGCTCGCGGGCGGCGCCTCGATCGCCGTCGACGCCAAGGTGCCGCTGGATGCCTATCTCGAGGCGAGCGCGCTCGGCCTGAACGCCGATGAGGGCACTCGTCGCGCCCTCATGCAGAAGCACGTGAAGGCGCTGCGCGCGCACATCGACGCGCTCGCCAAGAAGGCCTACTGGTCGGGACTCGAGGCCGGGCCCGAGTTCGTGATCTGCTTCCTGCCCAGCGAGTCGCTGCTCGCCGCCGCGATCGACGAAGACCCCACGCTGCTCGAGCACGCGTTCGGCAAGCGGATCGCCCTCGCCTCGCCCGTCAACCTGTGGGCGGTGCTGAAGACCGTCGCCTACACCTGGTCGCAGCAGGAGGTGTCCGATGAGGCCCGCACGCTGCTGAGCCTGGGAACGCAGCTCTACGACCGCCTCGGCACGCTCGCCGGGCACGCGGACGATCTGCGCCGCGCGCTGGAGCGCACGGTCGACAGCTACAACAAGTTCGCTGGCTCGCTGGAGAGCAGGGTGCTGGTCACTGCGCGTCAGTTCCCCGGCATCGATCAGTCGGCACTGGTGGCTCCGGCGCAGCCGGTGCTGACGCAGGCCCGTCGCTTCACCGCGGAAGAGCTGCTCGAGGGCGCGGAAGATGAGTCCGAGATGCGCTCAGACATCGGAGAGCTGCGCGCTCGCCTCGATCCCAGCGAGATCTGACGCCGCGAGAGCCGCTCAGGCTCCGCCCGGCACCCACCACAGCAGGGCGACCACGATGCCGGAGGTCGCGAGGAACGCACCGATCATCCACCAGACACTGACCTCGTGGCCCTCGTCCCGGCGCTTGCGGAACAGCACGTCAGCGCGACGCGCGGGATCGATCGGGGCAGCCGCGGCGGCTGCGGCAGCGCCGCCCGCCGCCGGAGCCGGCGTGGACAGCTTCACGACCGTGCCCTCGGGCAGGTCGCTGACCCGCAGGATGCGACCGGTCTCGGTGGTCACGGTGGCGGCAGGGGCAGCCTTGTCGGTCTGATCCTTCTGCGATGTCATCGTGCGTCCTCCTCGTTCCGACCGCGAAAAGCGCGATCGTGACCCGCCCATTCTGCCAGGCATGCCTGGAAAAGTGCGTACCGGCGGTCGTGTCAGGCGCTCAGAGCCACTTCGAGACCAGGTGCTCCGACGAGATCCGGCGCAGCGTGCCCGAGGCTCCGCGCAGCACCACGCTCTCGGTGTAGACGTACCCGCCCTCCCGGCGAACGCCCGAGACCAGCTGCCCGTCGGTCACGCCTGTCGCGACGAAGAGAGTGTTGTTGCCCTTGACCAGGTCGTCGGCCTCGTAGACCTTGTCCATGTCGAGTCCGGCATCGATGCCGCGCTGGCGCTCGGCATCGTCGCGCGGCCACAGCCGACCCTGGATGTGCCCGCCGAGCGCCTTGATGGCGCACGCCGTCACGATGCCCTCCGGGCTCCCGCCGACGCCGATGCACATGTCGGTGCGTGCGTTGTGGCGGGCCGCGTTGATGCCGCCCGCGACGTCGCCGTCGCTCATCAGGCGGGTTCCGGCGCCGGCCTCACGGATCTCGGCTATGAGCTTCTCGTGACGCGGACGGTTCAACACAGACACGACGATCTCGTCGACGGGCTTGTCGAGCGCGGCCGCGAGACGACGGATGTTCTCGCCGACGGGCAGGCGGATGTCGACGACGCCGACGCCGGCAGGTCCGGTGACGAGCTTGTCCATGTAGAACACGCTGGATGCGTCGAGCATGGTGCCGCGGTCCGAGACGGCGATCACCGAGAGCGCGTTCTGTCGTCCGGCGGCGGTCAGTGAGGTGCCGTCGATCGGATCCACCGCGATGTCGCACTCCGGACCGCTGCCGGTGCCGACGGTCTCACCGTTGAAGAGCATCGGGGCGTTGTCCTTCTCGCCCTCGCCGATGACCACTCGGCCCTGGAAGTGCACGGTGCCGAGGAATGCACGCATCGCGTCGACGGCCGCGCCGTCCGCCGCCTCCTTGTCGCCGCGGCCGATGTACGGCACCGCGCGGATCGACGCGGCCTCCGTCGCACGCACCAGTTCGAGTGCGAGGTTGCGGTCGGGACGAAGAGGGCTGAGATCAGCAGTGAGGCTCACCATGCCGGTCAGCATAACGACGCGAGCGGGCAGAATCGGCGAGTTTCACGCGCTCTCAAGCGAAGGAAAGTCTGTTCTTAACATCCATGAAGACCAGACAGATTTCCGAGCGCTTCACAGGGAAAGCATCCGCGCTCCTCCCCGGCTAAAGTGAGCCTGAACCCGCTCATCGATCGCAGGAGTTTTCATGCCCGTTGCCACCCCGGATCAGTACGCCGAGATGCTCGATCGCGCGAAGGCCGGCGGTTTCGCCTACCCCGCGTTCAACGTCTCCAGCTCGCAGACGATCCACGCCGTCCTCCAGGGGCTGACCGAGGCCGGCTCCGACGGCATCATCCAGGTCACCACCGGCGGCGCCGACTACTTCGCCGGCCAGACGGTGAAGGCCCGCGCCACCGGCGCCCTCGCCTTCGCGAAGTTCGCCACCGAGGTCGCCAAGTCGTACCCCGTGACCGTCGCGCTGCACACCGACCACTGCCCGAAGGACGCCCTCGCCGGCTTCGTCGAGCCGCTGATCGCGGCATCCGAGGAAGAGGTGAAGGCCGGACGCAACCCGATCTTCCAGTCGCACATGTGGGACGGCTCGGCCGTGCCGCTCGCCGAGAACATCGAGATTGCCAAGGATCTGCTCCCCCGCATGAAGGCGATCAACGCCATCCTCGAGGTCGAGATCGGCGTCGTCGGCGGCGAGGAGGACGGCGTGCGCCACGAGGGCTCGAACGACGCCCTCTACACGACCTTCGCCGACGTCGACCAGGCCGTGCAGGCGCTGGGCCTCGGCGAGCAGGGCCGCTACATCGCCGCCCTCACCTTCGGCAACGTGCACGGCGTGTACAAGCCGGGCGGCGTGAAGCTGCGGCCGGAGCTGCTGGGCGAGATCCAGCAGCAGGTCGCCGCGAAGTACAACACCGGCGCGAAGCCGCTCGACCTGGTGTTCCACGGCGGCTCCGGCTCGACCGACGAGGAGATCGCACTCGCGGTCGCGAACGGCGTCATCAAGATGAACGTCGACACCGACACGCAGTACGCGTACACTCGCGCGATCGCCGACTACATGTTCAAGAACTACGACGGCGTGCTCAAGGTCGACGGCGAGGTGGGCAACAAGAAGGCCTACGACCCGCGCGCCTGGGGCAAGGTCGCCGAGACGGCGATGGCCGCCCGCGTGGTCGAGTCGACCCGCCAGCTCGGCTCCTACGGCCAGTCCCAGAGCTGACCGACGTCACCGCACGACGACGGATGCCCCGGACCACACGGTCCGGGGCATCCGTCGTCTCAGGGGTCAGCCTCGGATCAGCGTGCCGTCGGCCTTCAGCACCCACCAGATGCCGCCGACGCCCTGGCCGTTCACGTCGCCCGCGGCGGAATCGCCGGCGAAGGTGTACAGCGGCCAGCCGTCCAGAGTGACCTGGTGCTTGCCGTCGGGGGTGTCGATCGTGCCGAGCTTCCCGGTGACTCCATCCGCCTTCGGCACGGCCTGCGCCGAGAGGATGGGCGGCCACTTCGCCAGGCACTCGCCTGTGCACGAGCTGGTGGTCGTTCCCTGCGTGTCCTTGTCGTACATGTAGGCCGTCATCCCGTTGCCGTCGACGACGACGTCGCCGAGCGACGTGGTCGCCACCTTGAGGTCGGTGCCTGATGCCGCGGGCGAGGATCCCTCGGACGAGGGTGCCCCGTAGCCGGAGTCGGTTCCCGACGTCGATCCCGATCCACCGGTCCCGCCGGAGCAGCCGGCCAGCAGAAGAGCGAGGGCGATGCCGCCGATCGCGAGAGCCTTGCGCATGATGTCGTCCCTTCGTCCGGCCTCGGCGAGGCCTCTCCTCGGGAAACGAGACGGCACGCGAGATGGTTCACTCGAAGGAGTGACGGACCATGACCGCTCCCCCGGCATCGAGGATCTCGATCGAGCGGATGTCGGATGCGGCGAGCGCCGTGCCCGCGGACAGCTTCGCCGCCGCGCCCGGCTTGACGTTCCAGGTGGACAGCGTGGTGGTCGTCCCGTCGATGCCCGTGACGGCGAGCATGTACTTGCCCGCGGCGGAGCCGTATCCGTCGTACTCGCAGACCAGGTCGAGCTTCGTCCCCCACGGCACGGATGTCAGCGCCACCTCGGCAGACACCGGAGCGCCTGCGACCGGCTCCAGAGCGATCGCCTCCGCGGGCCTGGGCAGAAGCACCGCGACCGTCGCGACGACGCCGAGCACCACAGCAGCGGCGACACCGCTCGCCCAGGCCGCGACCCGGCGGCGCCGGCTTCGGCGCGCCCGCGCGGCGGCGAGCACGCGCACGGGTCCGGCATCCGCAGCATCCGGATCGACGACCGCCTGTGCCTCGTCGGCGC
The DNA here is from genome assembly GCF_042799915.1 of Microbacterium sp. NPDC057659. Taxonomy (NCBI): domain Bacteria; kingdom Bacillati; phylum Actinomycetota; class Actinomycetes; order Micrococcales; family Microbacteriaceae; genus Microbacterium; species Microbacterium sp. NPDC057659. The sequence continues at coordinate 1,209,162 of NZ_JBHVHU010000001.1, forward strand.
TGAGCCGCGAGAGCAGCGACACGGTCGGCCCCAGCTCGGCCGCTGCGGCGCGGCACGCGGCGCAGCGCGCGAGGTGCTCCTCGTACTCGGCGCGCTCCGCAGCCGAGAGCGCGCCCAGCGCGTAGGCCGCATCCCATGTGGCGTACCGCTCGTGATCGACGTTCACCGGGTCACCCCTCTCTCCTGCAGCGCGAGCCGCAGGGCTCGCAATCCGTAGTGCATCCGGGACTTGACCGTCCCCTCCGGGATGCCGAGCTCCTTGGCCAGCTCGCCGACGCTGCGGCCGCGGTAGTACGCGGCGATGACGACCTCGCGGTGCTCGGGGCTGACCGCGGCGAGCGCGTCCTGGATGAGCAGGGCGTCGAACAGCCGATCCGTCTCGTCGTCGGAGGCGCGCTCCGGCGGGTCGGCGACCGCGTTCTCGTGCCGATGCCGTGCGCTGCGGGCGTCATCGATCACGATGTGCCTCGCGACGGTGAACATCCATGCGCGCGAGGTCGCCGGGTCCTGTTCGAGCACCCGCGGAGTCCGCCACGCGCGCAGCAACGTCTCCTGCACGACGTCGTCGGCGGATGCCCGGCTGCCGAGGCTCGTCACGTAGCGCCGGATGGGGCCGGCATGCAGCTCGTACAGCGCCGTCAGTCGTTCGTCGTCCTGTTCGCTCACGGATCCCTCCTCACCCGGGTAACGAGGCGGAGCGCTCTGCGGTTCAGATGAACCTCGACGCGGTGCAGTCCGTTCTTCACCTATGGACATCTTCCTCGCCGATGACGCGTTCCGCATCGCCGGTCTGCCGCTGCATCCGCTGCTCGTGCACGCTGTCGTCGTGCTCACTCCGCTGACGGCGCTCGCTGTCGCGCTGGCCGCCGTGTGGCCGGCTGCCCGCCGCCGATTGGGCTGGGCGCCACCGGTCGCGGCAGTGATCGTCGCCGGACTCGTGCCGGTCACGGTGCTGGCGGGCCAGAACCTCGCGGCGACCGTCGGCTACACACCGGCGATCCTTCAGCACGAGGCGCTGGGCCTCATGCTCATCCCGTGGACCATTGCGCTGCTGGTCGCGGCGCTCGCCGTCGCGGTATGGGATCGGATGCAGCCGCGGCTGCGCCGCGAGCACCCGACCGCGGCGCGGTTGCTCGGAATGCTCGTGCCGGCCGCCGCGGTGATCGCGGCCACCGGCACGATCGTCGTCACCGTGCTGACCGGGGAGGCCGGCGCCCGAGTCGTCTGGGGAGGCGTGTGATCAGCCCTTCAGTCCGCCGAGCAGTAGCCGATCGGATGATGTGGCGCCCCGGTCCCGATTCGTAGCGTTGAAGACATGAACATCACCCGTATCTCCCGCCGTTCCGTGCTCACCGCCTCCGCGATCGCGATCGCCGCCGCGAGCATCCTCCCGACTTCCGCGATGGCCGCCGAGGCGCCCGCTGCTCCGGCCGCTTCCGCGAACTCCTTCGCGAAGACCACGCTGACCCCCTCGCAGCTGCTCACCTCGACCCCGTGGAAGACCACGAGCGCCCTGGACTCCGACGGCAACCGCGTCGCGCTCACCGACGCGAACGTCGCCAACTTCGTCGGGTGGGCCTACTTCAAGGCCGACGGCACGTTCACGATGTACAACCTCGACGACAGCCCGAAGATGCACGGCGACTGGACCGTGCCGGCCGACGGCTCGGCGCGCACCATCGTCGCGAAGGACGCCGCGGGCAACGTGCTCTTCACCCGCGTCACCCCGATCACGCAGCTCGACAAGAACACGTTCACCTACCGCGTCGTCCCGAACGCCGCGCAGCCCGATGTCTACTTCGACATCGTGCACACCAAGACCAACCACGTCGAGCCCGGCACCGGCGCGAAGGGTCCTGGTGCGAACAACGGCAAGGGCAACGCGAACGGCCACGGCAACGGCCACTTCAACAACGGCAACGCCCGCTGATCGTTCTCCGCTGAGAATCACAGAACCCGGTCCCGCGTCACGCGGGGCCGGGTTCCTGTCGTTCCGATCGAAGCGGGTTCAGCCGCCGAGCGACGCCTTCATGAAGGCCGGGTCACCCATGATCGGCACCATCATGCACATCGAGACGGCGAACATCGTGATGACGAATCCGGCGAGCGGAACCCACCAGGCGAGCTTCGCGGCCCGGATGCGCCGGAAAGCGACGTAGACGGTGGCGGCGAAGCCGACCAGCATCACGACGATGGCGACGATGCCCCAGGTGCGCGCCGGCCCCAGGTTGGTGAACTCGCCGGGGATGCCGAGCATCTTCATCGCCTGGGTGAGCGCCTCCCCCATGTTCAGGAACTGCGGGATCGTCGAGAACACGTTGACCACGCCGTAGGCGAGCATCGCGATCGTGATCAGGCGATCGGCCTGACGCGGTTTCGGCGTCTCAGCAACCGGCGCGGGAGCGACCGGAGCCGGAGCAGGCGCCGCGGGCGGGGGCGGCGGCACGGCGGGGAGCCCCGCAGCCAGACGCTGCTCCTCGGGAGTGGCGTACTCGCCGTACTGCGGACGGTCGCCGCTCATGCCTCACCGGCAGTCGTTCGCCCGCCCAGAGCGCGCGCGTCACGCTGCCCCGCAGCATCCTGGCGCAGCTCCTTGGGGAGCGAGAACATGAGGTCCTCCTCCGCGGTCCGCACCTGCTCGACGTCCTTGTATCCCGCGACGGACAACTGAGCGAGCACCTCCTGCACGAGCACCTCGGGAACGGATGCTCCGCTGGTGACGCCCACGGTGCCCACGCCGTCGAGCCACTCCTGCTTCACCTCTTCGGCGTAGTCCACTCGGTAAGCCGCCTTCGCGCCGTGCTCGAGGGCGACCTCGACAAGGCGCACGCTGTTGGACGAGTTCGCCGAGCCGACCACGATCACCAGGTCGGCCTGCGCGGCGACCTTCTTGATCGCGACCTGACGGTTCTGCGTGGCGTAGCAGATGTCATCGGACGGCGGGTTGTGCAGCTCGGGGAACCGCGCACGCAGCCTGTTCACGGTCTCCATGGTCTCGTCGACCGAGAGCGTGGTCTGCGACAGCCAGACCACCTTCGACGGGTCCTTCACCTGCACGGTGTCGGCCTCGTCGGGCGAGTTCACGATCGTGACGTGGCCGGGCGCCTCGCCGGCCGTGCCCTCGACCTCCTCGTGGCCCTCGTGGCCGATCAGCAGGATCTCGTAGTCGTCGCGCGCGAAGCGCACTGCTTCGCGGTGCACCTTGGTCACCAGCGGGCAGGTCGCGTCGATCGCGTTCAGGCCGCGGGCGGATGCCGCATCGACGACAGCGGGCGAGACGCCGTGCGCGCTGAAGACGACGTGCGCGCCCTCGGGCACCTCGTCGACCTCGTCGACGAAGATCGCGCCCTTGGCCTCGAGCTCGGTGACGACGTGGATGTTGTGCACGATCTGCTTGCGCACGTACACCGGAGCACCAAACCGGTCGAGCGCCTTCTCGACCGCGACGACCGCCCGGTCGACCCCGGCGCAGTAGCCGCGGGGAGCCGCGAGCAGCACCCGCTTGGGTCCGTCGACGGGCAGGTCGCGAAGCGGTTCTGACCGCTGGGGACGGGGCATGCGGGGCACAGACAGGGAAACGGCGCTCACGGGGTCGATTCTATCGGCGCGTGCCTTGGCGAGGGCCGGGAAGGTCGTGAACTGCAAGCGCTTGCGAGCCAGTCACTAGCCCTTTAAGGCATCCCTGGTGATACTTTCTGTAAACGCTTGCAGATTGCTCGTCTGCGTTGCTACGGTTCACGAGCACCCTCCGGCATCCACGCCGGACCCCGGCACGCCGTCGTGCCCGACCCCTGGAGTCGATGATGACCTTGAGTTCCCGCGCAACGCGCGCCCTCGCAGCGACGGCGCTCGGCGCCCTCGCCGTGACCGCACTGGTCGCTCTTCCCCCTGTCCCGGCATCCGCCGCCGACCGCACCTTCGCGCTGGTCGGCAGCCTGCAGTCCGAGCTCGGCTGCTCGGAGGACTGGCAGCCGGCCTGCGAGGCGACCGAGCTCGCGGTCACGGACGATCCGAACGTGTTCGCCACCGAGTTCACCGTGCCTGCCGGCACCTGGGAGTACAAGGTCGCGGTGAACGACTCCTGGGACGAGGCCTACGGCCTGAACGGCGGCGGAGACAACATCCCGCTCGTGCTCGAGGGCGACAGCCGAGTGCGGGTCGTGTACGACGACGCGCAGCATCGCGTCGGACTCGAACTGCTCAGCACCCGCGGCGCGTATGACGAGGCCACCGATGCCGCACTCGCGCACGCCCCGGTGCGCGAGAAGGGCGCCGACAACACGTTCTACTTCGTGATGACGGACCGGTTCGCCAACGGCGACACGACGAACGACCGGGGCGGCCTCGACGGCGACCGCCTCGCCACCGGCTTCGATCCCACGGACAAGGGCTTCTACCAGGGCGGCGACATCCAGGGACTGCGCGACCGCCTGGACTACATCGCCGGGCTCGGCACGACCGCCATCTGGCTGACACCGAGCTTCCTGAACCGCCCGGTGCAGGGCGAGGGCGCGACCGCGAGCGCCGGCTACCACGGCTACTGGATCACCGACTTCACGAAGATCGACCCGCATCTCGGCACGAATGACGAGCTGGCCGCGCTGATCGATGAGGCGCACGCCAAGGGCATCAAGGTCTTCTTCGACATCATCACCAACCACACCGCAGATGTCATCGACAACGAGCAGAAGACCTACTCCTACGTCGAGCAGAAGGACAAGCCGTACCTGGATGCCGCGGGCAAGGCCTTCGACCCCGCCGACTACGCGGGCACCGCTGACTTCCCCGCCCTGGATGCGAAGACCAGCTTCCCGTACACCCCTGTGGTGCCGGCGGCGGATGCCGACCTCAAGGTGCCGGCGTGGCTGAACGACCCCACGCTGTACCACAACCGCGGCAACTCGACCTGGTCGGGCGAGTCCGTCACCTACGGCGACTTCGACGGCCTCGACGACCTGATGACCGAGAACCCGAAGGTGGTGAACGGCTTCATCGACGTGTACAAGCCCTGGGTCGACATGGGCATCGACGGCTTCCGCATCGACACGGTCAAGCACGTGAACTTCGAGTTCTGGCAGAAGTGGACCACCGCGATCAAGAAGCATGCCGAGAGCATCGGCAACGACGACTTCTTCACCTTCGGCGAGGTCTACGACGCCGACCCGGTGAAGCTGTCGCCCTACGTGCGCGACACCGACATGAGCTCGGTGCTCGACTTCACCTTCCAGTCGCAGGCGACCAGCTTCGCGGCCGGCAACTCGGCGAAGGGCCTGTCGGCCCTCTTCGCCGGGGACGACTACTACACGACGCCGCACTCCTCGGCGAGCGCGCTGCCGACCTTCCTCGGCAACCATGACATGGGCCGCATCGGCTCCTTCCTGAGGAACACGGATGCTCCGCTGCAGCGCGACGAGCTCGCGCAGTCGCTGATGTACCTCACCCGCGGCCAGCCCGTCGTCTACTACGGCGACGAGCAGGGCTTCGCCGGTCCAGGCGGTGACAAGGACGCCCGGCAGACCCTGTTCGCGACGCAGGTCGCCGACTATGCGAACCAGCCGCTCGTCGACGGCACGAAGGCCGGCAGCGTGGATCGGTACAGCACCGACACCGCGCTGTACACCCGTATCGCCGCACTCGCTGCGCTTCGGGCCGCGAACCCGGCGCTGCAGACCGGCGCGCAGATCGAACGCTACGCCGACAGCGGCGCGGGCGTCTACGCTTTCAGCCGCATCGACCGGACGGAGAAGATCGAGCACCTCGTCGCGGTGAACAACACCAAGGCGGCGAAGACCGTCACGGTGCCCACGCTCACCGCTTCCGGCGCGTTCTCGCCGCTCTACGGCACGGATGCCACGGTCACCGCGGCCACGGACGGTACCGCGAAGATCACGGTCCCCGCACTCAGCGCGATCGTGCTGCGTGCCGACCGGAAGGTGACCGCACCGGCCGAGGGCTCGGTCGCGGTGGCCGCTCCGGCGTCCGGCGCCGGAGTCACCGGCACCTCCGCCGTCTCTGCGACGGTTCCGGACGCCTGGTCGGAGACGTCCTTCGCCTGGCGCGTGGCCGGCGGAGCATGGCACGACCTCGGCACCGCCGAGGACACCACCCCGCGCGTGTTCCACGACACGAAGGGGCTGAAGAAGGGCACGCTCGTCGAATACCGTGCGGTCTCGACGGATGCCGCAGGGCGCCGCGTCGCGGCATCCTCCTACGCCAGCGTCGGCAATGCGGTGAACCTCGTCGCCGCCCCCGAGCCGGAGACCCCGATCGACCTCGTCACAGTGCCGGGCAGCCACAACGCCGCCATGGGCTGCGCCGGCGACTGGCAGCCGGGTTGCGAGCAGGCGAAGCTGACGCTCGCCGCAGGCGGTGTCTACACCGGCACCTTCGACCTGCCTGCGGGCGACTACGAGTACAAGGTCGCCATCAACGGCTCATGGGACCTGAACTACGGCGCCGGCGGGGTCAAGGACGGCCCGAACGCGACCTACCACCACACCGGCGGCAAGATCACGTTCTACTGGGATCCGCGCACGCACCAGATGACGACGAGCGCCGAGGGACCGATCATCACGATCCCCGGCTCCTTCCAGAAGGCCGCCGGATGCCCCGGCGACTGGGCGCCGGACTGCCTGGCGACAATGATGTTCGACTCCGACAAGGACGGCGTGTACGAGTACACGACCTCGTCCATCCCGACCGGCGCCTACGAGGCGAAGGTCGCGCACGGTCTGGGCTGGGATGAGAACTACGGCGTGGACGGCGCACCCGGCGGAGCCAATTACTCCTTCAGCGCGAGCGACGGCAAGCAGGTGACCTTCCGATACACCCTCGCCACCCATGTGCTCGAGATCGCCGCCGCCGACCCGCCGCTGGCGGGCACCGGCGAATCCCGCGCGCAGTGGATCGACGCGAAGACCATCGCCTGGCCGCGCACGCTGCTGGGCACGGATGCCGCGAGCGCACTGTCCTGGACGCTGGAGAACTCGGCGGATGCTTCGCTGAAGGTCGCCGACGGTGCCGTCAACGGTGGCTCCGCCCCGGTCGAGCTCACGCGCGGAGAGCTGACGAAGGATCAGATCGCGCGTTTCCCCGCCCTCGGCGGAGACAAGTACCTGGCTCTGAAGGTCGGCGACCTCGGGCGTGAACGGCTGCACGCGCTGCTGACCGGGCAGCTCGCGGTCGCGCAGCGCGCCGGCGACGCGCTCACCGCCTTCACCGGCGTCCAGAGACCAGGCGTCCTCGACGACCTGTACGCGACCGCCGGTGCGAAGAAGGCACTCGGAGTGACGTGGCAGGGCAGCCGCCCGACGTTCGCGCTGTGGGCGCCCACCGCGCAGAGCGCTGCGCTGCAGGTGTTCGGCGCCGACGGGAAGACCACCGAGATCGAGGCGTCCTTCGACGCGGCATCCGGCATCTGGACCGTCGCGAAGCCGAAGATCGGCGACAAGCCGGTGAAGCAGGGTGCGCAGTACCGCTGGCTGCTGTCGGTGTATGCGCCGACCACGGGGAAGATCGAGCAGAACTCCGTCACCGACCCGTACTCGGTCGCGCTCACGACGAACTCGGAGCGGTCGGTCGCGATCGACCTCGACGACAAGACCTGGGCGCCGAGGGAGTGGGCCAAGACGCCGGCTCCGAAGATCGACCGTCCGGTGGACCGCGCGATCTACGAACTGCAGGTGCGCGACTTCTCGATCGGCGACCCGTCGGTGCCCGCATCCGAGCGCGGCACGTACAAGGCGTTCACGCGCGACTCGGCCGGCACGAAGCAGCTGCGCCAGCTCGCGGCGGCGGGCATCAACACCGTGCACCTGCTGCCGACATTCGACATCGCCACGATCGAGGAGCGACGCGACAGACAGAAGACGCCCGACTGCGACCTCGACTCGCTGCCCGCCGACTCAGACAAGCAGCAGGCGTGCGTCGCGGCCGCAGCATCGGAGGACGGCTTCAACTGGGGGTACGACCCGTATCACTACCAGGCACCCGAGGGCTCGTACGCGACCGACGCCGAGGGCGGAGCGCGCGTCAGCGAGTTCCGCGAGATGGTGGGCGCGCTGCACGCCGACGGCCTGCAGGTCGTGCTCGACCAGGTGTACAACCACACCGCGGAGGCCGGTCAGGGGCAGCGCAGCGTGCTGGACCGCATCGTGCCCGGCTACTATCAGCGGCTGAACGCGGCTGGTGCGGTCGAGACCTCCACCTGCTGCCAGAACGTCGCCACCGAGCACGAGATGGCGCAGAAGCTCATGGTGGACTCCCTCGTGCTGTGGGCGTCGAAGTACCACGTCGACGGCTTCCGGTTCGACCTGATGGGGCACCACTCGAAGCAGAACATGCTCGCCGCGCGTGCCGCACTGGACGAGCTCACGCTCAAGAAGCACGGCGTGGACGGCAAGGCGATCTACCTGTACGGCGAGGGCTGGAACTTCGGCGAGGTCGCGGACAACGCGCTGTTCGAGCAGGCCACGCAGGGCCAGCTCGGCGGCACCGGCATCGGCACGTTCAGCGACCGGCTGCGGGATGCCGTGCACGGCGGCAGCCCGGTCGACGGCGGCTCGACCTTCACGCAGGGCTTCGGCACCGGACTCGGCACCGACCCGAACGGGCGCCCGGGAACGGCCACCCCGGCCGATCAGCTGACCGATCTCGCCCACCAGACCGACCTGGTGAAGCTCGGTCTGGCCGGCAACCTGCGGGGCTTCTCGTTCACCGGATCGGACGGCACGGCGGTGCGCGGCGACCAGCTGGACTACCGTGGCGCACCGGCCGGCTACGCCGACCAGCCCGACGAGGTCATCAGCTACGTCGACGCGCATGACAACCAGACGCTGTACGACCTGTCGACGATGAAGCTGCCGGTGGGCACGCCGATGGCCGACCGGGTGCGCATGAACACGCTGCAGCTGGCGACCGTCGCCTTCGCGCAGACACCCGCGTTCTGGCACGCCGGCACCGAGCTGCTGCGGTCGAAGTCGCTGGACCGCAACAGCTACGACTCTGGCGACTGGTTCAACCGGATCGACTGGACCGGCACGCAGTCCACGTTCGGATCGGGGCTGCCGCCTGCTGCGGACAACAAGGACAAGTGGGGCGCCATGGCGCCGCTGCTCGCCGACCCGGCGCTCAAGCCGGGAGCATCCGACATCTCCGCCGCCGAGGGTGCAGCCCTCGACCTGCTGCGGGTGCGGAAGTCCGTGCCGCTGCTGCGGCTGGGCGACGCGAAGCTGATCGAGCAGAAGGTCTCGTTCCCCGCGAGCGGAAAGGACGCCGCGCCCGGCCTGATCGCGATGCTCATCGACGACACGGTCGGGAAGGACATTGACCGGAAGCTGGACGGCGCCCTGGTGGTGTTCAACTCCTCGCCCGCGCCGATCGTGCAGAAGCTCGACGGCCTGTCCGGCCGCGACTTCGCGCTGAATGCCGTGCAGGCGAAGGGCGCGGATGCCGTGGCGGCGACGGCTTCGTGGGATGTGGCGACCGGCACCGTCACGATCCCCGCCCGCACCGCGGTGGTGTTCGTCGAGAAGCACTGAGCCGGGTTTGAGGAGCCACGTCGGGAGCGGATGCGAGAATCGAAGCGATGACCGTCTTCGAAGCCGCCACCGTCCCCGGCGAGGCGCCCCCGCCCGACTCCGTCTCGCCGCGCGAGTCCTCGGCGGATGCCCCGACCTCGGTGGCCCGCCTGAACGCGACGATCCGCGACTTCGTCGCACAGTGGGGCACCGTCTGGGTCGAGGGTGAGATCACCTCGTGGAACCAGCGTGCAGGCAACGTCTTCGCCCGGATGAAGGACAGCCGCTCCGACGCGCAGATCTCGCTGCGCATCTGGTCGAGCGTCCGGGGCCGCATCCCGTCCGACCTCGGTGTCGGCGATCACGTGATCGCGGCGGTCAAGGCCGACTACTTCGTCAAGGCCGGCGACTTCAGCTTCCAGGTGTCGGCGATGAAGCACGTCGGGCTGGGTGACCAGCTGGAGCGGCTCGAGAAGCTCCGGGCGCAGCTGCGCGCCGAGGGCCTGTTCGACCCGGCGCGCAAGAAGCCGCTGCCGTTCCTGCCGCACCTGATCGGGCTGATCACCGGCGAGAAGTCGGATGCCGAGAAGGACGTGCACCGCAACGCCGAACTGCGCTGGCCGCAGGTGCGCTTCCGCACCGAGTACGCGGCCGTGCAGGGCGACCGCTGCGTGCCCGAGACGCTCGCAGCGTTGAAGCGACTGGATGCCGACCCCGAGGTCGACGTGATCGTCATCGCGCGCGGCGGCGGCGACCCGCAGACGCTGCTCGGGTTCAGCGACGAACGGCTGGTGCGGGCCGTGGCCGCGGCATCCACCCCGGTCGTCAGCGCGATCGGCCACGAGAACGACCATCCGCTGCTCGACGACGTCGCCGACCTGCGCGCGTCGACCCCGACGGATGCCGCGAAGCGCGTCGTCCCCGACGTCGGCGAGCAGCGCGCGCTGATCGGTCAGCTGCGGGCTCGGGCGACCACGCGCCTCACTCAGCGCGTCTCGCACGACCTCGCCCAGCTCGCGCAGCTGCGCTCCCGCCCGGTGCTGCGCTCCCCCGACCCGATCATCGACTCCCGCGCGCAGGAGGTGCTGCTGCTCTCGGCCCGCGGTCGCGACACTGTCGCGCGCCGGCTGGATGCCGCGAGCAGGGCGACCTCCGAGCTGCGCGCCTCGCTGCGCGCCCTGTCCCCCGCCGCGACCCTGGCACGCGGTTACGCGATCGCCCACCTCGAGAACGGCACGATCCTGCGGGATGCCGCGGATGCGCCGGCGGGCACCGCTCTGACGATCACCGTCGATCGCGGCTCGGTCGCCGCGCACTCCGACGGCGAGGTCCCCGAGGACGCCTGACCCACGGACCGCGTAGGTCTCGGTCCCTGCGGGTGCGGGCGCCACTGCACCCGCATCCGTCGAGACCGGAACAACCGACGGCGCCGGGAGTGAGGGGAATCGCACGCGCGACGCGCCGGTAGGATGGAGGGCGTGACTGCGTCCGAGACCCCCGTGGAATCGCTGTCGTTCGAGGCGGCGCGCGATGAACTGGTGCAGGTCGTCGCCGAACTCGAACAGGGAGCGCCGACCCTCGAGCAGTCCCTGGCCCTCTGGGAGCGCGGCGAGGCCCTCGCGACCCGCTGCGAGGAATGGCTCCTCGGCGCGAAGCGCCGCCTGGACGCCGCCCGTCCCGCAGCATCCGAGGACGAGTCATGAGCAAGGGCGCCCCGATCGTCGCCGAGCTCGGCCGCCCCGAGACTCCGCAGGAGACCGCCGACCGCAAGGCCGAGTCGAGTCGCGTCTACCGCTCCAGCCAGACCTTCCGCAATCTCATCGCGGCGCTGCTCGTCACGATCGGCGTGGTCATCGTGATCGTGCTGTCGGTGCCGCGGGGCGAACCGGTGGCGCAGCCGCCGATCGACCTCGCCGCCATCGCGAAGAACGCCTCGACCTCGCTGGACCGTCCGGTCATCGTGCCCGATCCCCCTGAGGACTGGCGCGTCACGGCCGCTGAGGTCACCGGCGGCGCCGTCACCGTCTGGAATGTCACCCTCGCGCCCACCGCCGACGACGAGCGCGGCTTCCTCAAGCTCGCCCAGGCCGCGGATGCCGACAGGATGTGGGCCGCCACACCGCTCCGAGGCGCGCAGCCGGCCGGCACCGTCGACGCCGGCGGCGTGGAGTGGGACGTGTACAAGATCGCCGACCCCGCGGCATCCGGCAACATCTCCTACGCGCTCGGCACGCAGGCCGGCACCGACTACGTGCTGCTCTACGGCTCGCGCAGCGCGGACGAGACGGCCGGCTTCGCGAAGACTCTCGTCCCGCAGATCAAGAAGCTCCAGGAGGCACAGTGACCCTCACCCCGTCCGCCGCATGGCAGGAGATGCTCGACGGCAACCGCCGTTTCGTGAACGGCACTCCGGAGCATCCGCATCAGGACGTGGGAAAGCGTCACGAACTGGCCGACGGCCAGGCGCCGATGGCGACCCTGTTCGGATGCTCCGACTCGCGCCTCGCCGCCGAGATCATCTTCGACAAGGGCCTCGGCGACCTGTTCGTGGTCCGCAACGCCGGTCAGGTGATCGGCGAGTCGATCGTGGCGAGCCTGGAGTACGCGGTGGAGATCCTCCGCGTGCCGCTGATCATCGTGCTCGCGCACGACTCGTGCGGCGCCGTGCGCGCGGCCATCGACGGCACGGCCATCGACGCCGCGCCGCTGCCCCCGGCCATCTGGAAGCTCATCTCGCCGATCGTGCCCGCTGCCCGCAAGGTGCTGGCCGAGACCGGCGGCTCCACCCCCGCCGACATCGACGCCGAGCTCGTCGGCCGTGAGCATCTGCGCAACACCGTGGCGAACCTGCTGCGATCGTCCGAGCTGATCAGCGAGGCCGTGGCCGAAGGCCGACTGGGCATCGTGGGCGCCAACTACCGCCTCGCCGAGGGCACTGCAGTGCCGGTGGTCTCGGTGGGCATCGACGACGGGAAGAACCCCGCGACCAAGGAGGGATCGGAATGACCGACTACCGCATCGAACACGACACCATGGGCGAGGTGCGGGTGCCCGCCAACGCCCTCTACAGCGCTCAGACCCAGCGCGCGGTGGAGAACTTCCCGATCTCCGGGTCGGGACTCGAGTCCGCCCAGATCGCCGCACTCGCGCGCATCAAGAAGGCCGCCGCCCTCGCCAACAAGGAGCTCGGCACGCTCGACGGCGCGATCGCCGACGCGATCGCCCAGGCCGCCGACGAGGTCGTCACCGGCAAGCACGACGGCGAGTTCCCGGTCGACGTGTACCAGACCGGTTCCGGCACCTCGTCCAACATGAACATGAACGAGGTTCTGGCGACGCTGGCCTCGCGCATCCTCGGCTCCGCCGTGCACCCGAACGACCACGTGAACGCGTCGCAGTCGTCGAACGACGTCTTCCCGACCTCGGTGCACGTCGCCGTGACCCAGGCGCTCATCGACGACCTGATCCCATCGCTCGACCACCTCGCCGTCGCCTTCGAGGCCAAGGCCGAGGCGTGGAAGAGCGTCGTCAAGTCCGGCCGCACCCACCTGATGGATGCCACCCCCGTCACGCTCGGCCAGGAGTTCGGCGGCTACGCCCGCCAGATGCGCCTCGGCATCGAGCGCGTGCAGTCCGCCCTCCCCCGCGTCGCGGAGGTCCCCCTTGGCGGCACCGCCGTCGGCACCGGCATCAACACGCCGCTCGGCTTCCCGCAGAAGGTCATCGAGCTCCTCGCGGCCGAGACCGAGCTGCCGATCACCGAGGCGAAGGACCACTTCGAGGCCCAGGCCAACCGTGACGGTCTCGTTGAGGCATCCGGCGCCCTGCGCACCATCGCCGTCTCGCTGACGAAGATCAACAACGACCTGCGCTGGATGGGCTCGGGCCCGAACACCGGTCTCGGCGAACTGCACATCCCCGACCTGCAGCCCGGCTCCTCGATCATGCCCGGCAAGGTCAACCCGGTCGTCCCCGAGGCCGTGCTGATGGTGTGCGCCCGCGTGATCGGCAACGATGCCACCGTGGCCTGGGGCGGTGCCTCCGGCGCCTTCGAGCTGAACGTCGCCATCCCGGTGATGGGCACCGCTCTGCTGGAGTCGATCCGCCTGCTCGCCAACGCCACCCGCGTGCTGGCCGACAAGACCGTCGACGGCCTCGAGGCCAACGTCGAGCGCGCCGCGGCCTTCGCGGGCATGAGCCCGTCCATCGTGACCCCGCTGAACAAGGTCATCGGCTACGAGGCTGCGGCGAAGATCGCCAAGCACGCGGTCGCCAAGGGCATCACCGTGCGCGAGGCCGTCATCGACCTCGGCTACGTCGAGCGCGGCGAGATCACCGAAGAGGTGCTCGATCAGAAGCTCGACCTGCTCTCCATGACCCACGCAGGCTGACGCCGGCCGTACACGACGGAGCCGCGATCCCGAATGGGGTCGCGGCTTCGTCGTTCTCCGTGCGGATGTCTCAGCAGCAGCGCGCGCCGGGGTTCGCATCCTGGTCGGCGTAGACGCAGCGCCAGAAGTCGCGCTCCGACATCGGCTCCCGATCCGGATGCCTCGCCCGCTCATGCTCCAGGTAGGCGGAGTACCTGGACTGGCCCGTCACACCGTTGACGTACCAGGCCAGCCTTCGCCACGCCCGACGCAGCATGTCAGTGCCCCTGCACGGGCTTGAGGTCGGCGGGCAGCTCGTCCCACTGCTTCTCGAGCGCCTTCTCGGCGCGCGAGGCGAACAGTCCGGCAGGCGCATAGCGGCGCGAGGGCACCGGCGGGTCCTCGTGGTCGATCACCTCGGTGGAGCGGAACGCCTGCACCACACGCACCAGCGACACGGTGATCACGATCACAGACAGCACCAGGAAGATGATCGACAGCGAGCCCTGGATGAACGTGTTCCGCACGACGGCCTCCATGGCCTCGACGGTCTTCGCAGTGCCGAAGGTCGTCTCGCCGGCATCCAGCGCCGCCTTGAACGCGAAGTGCTGCGCCCAGTAGCCGACCGCGGGAACCGAGGAGAAGATCTTCTCCAGCGACGCCGTCACCGTCACCACGGTGACGAACGCCAGCGGCAGAGCGACGACCCAGAGCTGCTTGAACGTGCGTCGCCGCGCGACGATCGTCAGGACCACGGCGAGCGCGATCGCGGCGAGCAGCTGGTTGGCGATGCCGAACAGCGGGAACAGGGTGTTGATGCCGCCGAGCGGATCGGTCACGCCCATGATCAGCACCGCACCCCAGCCGGCGACCATGATCGCCGTGCAGATCCACGCGCCCACCCGCCACGAGGTGTCCTTGAACCGCGGCACGAAGTTGCCGATCGAGTCCTGCAGCATGAATCGCGCGACGCGGGTTCCCGCGTCCACGGCGGTGAGGATGAACAGCGCCTCGAACATGATCGCGAAGTGGTACCAGAACGCCATCAGCGCCGGTCCGCCCAGCCACTGGTGCATGATCTGCGAGAGGCCGAGGGCGAGCGTCGGTGCGCCGCCGGTGCGGGAGATGATCGTCTCCTCCCCCACGGCGGCCGCGGTCGAGGTGAGCATGTCGGGTGTGAGGTTCACCCCGGTGATGCCGAGGCTGTTCACCCACGCTACCGCGCCCTCGACTGTGCCCTGCGTCGCCGCCGGCGAGGAGTTCATCGCGAAATAGATGCCCTGATCGATCGACACCGCTGCGACGAGAGCCATGATCGCGACGAAGGACTCCATCAGCATGCCCCCGTAGCCGATGAAACGGGTCTGCTTCTCCTTCTCCACCATCTTCGGCGTCGTTCCCGAGGCGATCAGCGCGTGGAATCCGGAGAGCGCACCACAGGCGATCGTGACGAACAGGAACGGGAACAGCGATCCGGCCCACACCGGTCCGGTCTCACCCGAGGCGAACTTGCTGAACGCGGGCACCGTGATCTCGGGGCGCACGAAGATGATCGCCACGGCGAGCGCGGCGATGACGCCGATCTTCATGAACGTTGACAGATAGTCGCGCGGAGCGAGCAGGATCCACACCGGCAGCACAGCGGCGATGAAGCCGTAGATGATGATCGCCCAGGCGATCGTGATCCGGTCGAGGGTGAAGATCGCCTGGCCCCAGTCCGTGGCGGCGACCGCACCGCCGCCGATGATCGCCGCCATCAGCAGCACGAAGCCGATGATCGAGACCTCGGTGATCTTGCCGGGGCGGATCCAGCGCAGGTATGCGCCCATGAACAGGGCGATCGGGATGGTCATCGCCACCGAGAACACGCCCCACGGGCTCTCGCCGAGGGCGTTGACCACGACGAGCGCGAGGATGGCGGTGATGATGATCATGATGAGCAGGGTCGCCAGGATGGCGGCCGCACCGCCGAACCGGCCCAGCTCGTCGCGCGCCATCTGGCCGAGTGAGCGGCCGCCGCGGCGCATCGAGAAGAACAACACCAGGTAGTCCTGCACGGCGCCGGCGAGCACGACGCCGATGATGATCCAGATCGTGCCGGGCAAGTAGCCCATCTGCGCCGCGAGCACCGGGCCGACCAGCGGGCCGGCACCGGCGATCGCGGCGAAATGGTGGCCGAACAGCACGCGCCGGTCGGTGGGCACGTAGTCCTTGCCGTCGGCACGGTACTCGGCCGGCGTCGCGCGCCGGTCGTCGGGCCTGACGATGTGCTTCTCGATGAACTTCGAGTAGAACCGGTAGAAGATCAGGTAGGTGCAGACCGCGGCGAACACGAACCAGATCGCGTTCACGGTCTCGCCGCGCACGATCGCCAGCATGGTCCAGGCCACGCCTCCGAGCAGCGCGATGGCCGCCCAGATCACGATCTTCAGCGGAGTCCACTTCGGCTTCTCGTCGACGGAGACGGGCGGCAGCTCGCGCTCGTCGACGGTCGTACCCGCGTTCTCACTCATCAGCTCTCACTCCATCGTCAGGGCCCCCAGTGCTACGACAGACACTAGCGCGCAGGACGACGGATGTCGGTCAGCTGAGTTCCGTGCCCTCCAGAAGATCGGTCACGAGCGCGGCGATCGCCGACCGCTCGGAACGGGTCAGAGTGACGTGCCCGAACAGCTCGTGCCCCTTGAGCGTCTCGATCACCGAGGCGATGCCGTCGTGGCGCCCCACTCGCAGGTTGTCGCGCTGACCGACGTCGTGGGTGAGCACGACGCGGGAGTTCTGCCCCATCCGGCTGAGCACGGTGAGCAGCACATTGCGCTCCAGCGACTGCGCCTCGTCGACGATCACGAAGGCGTCGTGCAGCGAGCGCCCGCGGATGTGCGTGAGAGGCAGCACCTCCAGCATCCCCCGCTCGACGACCTCCTCGACGACGTTGCCCGAGACGACGGAGCCGAGCGTGTCGAAGACCGCCTGGCCCCACGGATTCATCTTCTCCTCGCGATCACCGGGCAGATACCCGAGTTCCTGGCCGCCGACGGCGAACAGGGGCCGGAACACGATGATCTTCTTCTGCTGCTGGCGCTCCAGCACGGCCTCGAGGCCGGCGCAGAGGGCGAGCGCGGACTTGCCGGTGCCCGCGCGGCCGCCGAGCGACACGATGCCGACCTCGGGGTCGAGCAGCAGGTCGATCGCGATGCGCTGCTCGGCCGAGCGGCCGTGCATCCCGAAGATGTCGCGGTCGCCGCGCACCAGCCGGTACTCGCCGTCGCCGGTGACGCGTCCGAGCGCCGATCCGCGCTCGGAGTGGATGATCAGCCCGGTGTTCACCGGGACGCCTCGGACGTCGTCGCTGAGGCCGATCTCGCTTTCGTAGAGGTCGCTCATCTCGTCGCCGGAGAGGTCCACGTTCGCGATGCCCGTCCAGCCCGAGTCGACCGCCTGCTCGGCGAGGTACTCCTCGGCGTCCAGTCCCAGCGAGGCCGCCTTCACCCGCATCGGCAGGTCCTTCGACACGATCGTGACGTCTTGGCCGTCCTGCGCGAGCTGCGCGGCGATGGCGAGGATGCGGCTGTCGTTGTCGCTGAGCCGGATGCCGGCAGGCAGCACCGTGAGGTCGGCGTTGCCGAGCTCCACCCGGAGCGTTCCGCCGTCGCCGACCTCGACCGGGAAGTCCAGCCGGCCGTGCTCGATGCGCAGCTCGTCGAGGTGGCGCAGCGCCCGGCGGGCGAAGTAGCCCAGCTCCGGGTCGTGCCGCTTGGCCTCGAGCTCGGTGATGACGACGACCGGCAGCACGATCGAGTGCTCGGCGAAGCGGAACAGCGCCTGCGGGTCGCTGAGCAGCACCGAGGTGTCGAGCACGTACGTGCGGAGGGCTGTGGCGTCGTCCTGCTTGCGGGCGGTGGCCCTGCGGGTGGACTGCTGCGGCGCGGTGCGTGTGGTCACGATCGATCCCCCGATCCGGGCTGAACCCGGCTCTGCTGCGAGTCGACCAGGGGCCACGAGTCGCTGACCTGATGGCCGACTCGACCGGACGCGGTGTCCGATGTCTGTAAGGTACGACCGCGCCACCGACCTTCCCGAGACCGACACGCGACGGACTCGTTACGCTGCGGTGAACGTCGTGTGTCAGAACGCCGCGAGCGCCTCGCCGAACAGCTCGATCGTTGCGGCATCGGTGCCCGCATGGGCGGCGACCCGCACCGCTCCCCCGCGTGCGGTCGCTGCGACGCCGGCATCCGTCAGCGCGGCCGACAGACCGTCGGTGTCGTCCGGCACGAGCGACACGATCCCGGCCCGCCGCTCGCGCTCGCGCGGCGACGCGACGGGGATGCCGTGCTCGTCGGCGAGGGCGATGATCCGGTCGACGTGCTCCGCGATCCGCGTCTCGATGGCGGCGACCCCTGCGTCGCGGATCTCCGATGCACCCGCCGCCAGGCGCACGGCGGCGAGGTGATCCGGCTGGCTCACCGTGAAGGCACGAGCGGATGCCGCGGGAGAGGGCAGCTCGTCGAGGAACAGGCCGTTCGAGGTCGTGCCGGCGATGCCGCTCAGCACGGGACGGATGCGGGTGCGCGCCTGCTCCGAGTAGCGCGCGAAGCCGGTTCCCCGTCCGGCGCGCAGCCACTTGTAGCCGTGCCCTGCGACGACGTCGGCGGCCGACCAATCGACGTCGACGACGCCGAAGGACTGCACGGCGTCGACGATCAGCAGCCGGTCGGGGCCGATCAGCTCGCGCAGTGCGTCGAGGTCGACGCGGAAACCGGTCCGGAAGTCCACGTGGCTCACGGCCACCGCGGTCACGTCGTCGCTGAGCGCCTCGGCGACGGCATCCGTCGTGACGAACCCGCCGGCGGGCGTGATCCAGCGCGGGGACAGCGCGCCGTTCGAGGCCTGCGCCGCGCGCTCGAGGGTGAGGCTGACGCTGGGGAACTCCGCGGTCGAGGCGATCGCCGTGCCGGACAGGCCGTACAGCGCCTGCGCGAGCCCGTGCGTCGACGACCCCTGCAGCACGACTTCCCCGGATGCCGCTCCGAGAATCTCGGCGATCGTGTCCGTGGCCTGCGCCGCGCGGGCGAAGACCGGCGCGTGCGCGGCCGGCTCGGCCTGCGACAGCTGCTCGAGCGCCCAGAGGCTCTCGGCTCGCACCGCCGGGGAGATCGGCCCGAAAGCCGCCCAGTTCAGATACCCGCCTCCGCTGCCGAAGGATGCCACGTACTCGTCGAAAGCGCTCATCGTTTCAGTCTGGCACCCCGGGTGAACCGTCCGTCCCGCTTCGCCCGCTCAGGACCAGACCTCTCGCTCGGAGTCCAGGACGTCAGCGCCCGAAGCGGCGGTCGCGGTCGGCGAAGTCGCGGATCGCACGCAGGAAGTCGACCCTGCGCAGGTCGGGGCCGAGCGCCTCGACGAAGTAGAACTCGCTGTGCGCGCTCTGCCAGAGCAGGAAGTCGCTGAGCCGCTGCTCGCCGCTGGTGCGGATCACCAGATCGGGATCGGGCTGGCCGCCGGTGTACAGGTGCTCGCCGATCATCTCGGGCGTGAGCTGCTCGGCGAGATCCTCGAGCGTGCCGCCGGACGCCTCGTGCTGGGCGATGATGCTGCGCACCGCGTCGACGATCTCGTTGCGTCCGCCGTAGCCGACCGCGAGGTTCACGTGCAGGCCCTTGTTGTCCTTGGTGCGCTCCTGCACCTCGGCGAGCACGCGGGCGAGCTCGGGCGGCAGGATGTCGGCGCGGCCGACGTGCTGCACCCGCCAGTCCTTCTCGCGCGAGAGGGAGTCGGCCAGCTCGGCGATGATCTCGATGAGATCATCGATCTCCTGGGAGTCGCGCTTGATCAGATTGTCGCTGGAGAGCAGGTAGAGCGAGACGACCTTCACGCCGAGCTCGTCGCACCAGCCGAGGAATTCGCGCATCTTCGCGGCACCCGCGCGGTGTCCCTCGGCGACGGAGCCGTAGCCCAGTTGCCGCGCCCAGCGCCTGTTGCCGTCGATCATCATCGCGACGTGATGTGGAACGGATGCCGCATCCAGCTGCCTGCGCAGCCGGTTGCCGTACAGCCGGTACAGCGGGCCCCGGCCATCACTCGTGCGTGCGTTCACGTCTCAACGCTACCGCCGTCGGCTGTGAGAGCCGATCATGTACGGCTTACGGAATACGCGTGAGCCTAGAGTGAGCACGTGAGCACCCGACCCTCCCCCTCCGCCGACATGCCCCAGCTTCCGCTGCTGGCAGAGGCCGAGCAGGACGCCGCTGCCGAGATCAAGCCGACCTGGCGCGGCTGGATCCACGCCGCGACCTTCCCGGTCGCCATCGCCGGGGGCATCGTGCTGATCGTGCTCGCGCAGGGCGCGCCCGCGAAGTGGGCGGCCGCCGTGTTCATGGCGACGTCGATGCTGCTGTTCGGCAACTCCGCGCTCTACCACCGGTTCGACTGGGGCCCCAAGACCAAGATCGTGCTCAAGCGCATCGACCACGCGAACATCCTGCTGCTGATCGCGGGCACCTACACGCCGCTGGCCGTGCTGGCTCTGCCGCCGCAGAAGGGTCTGCTGCTGCTCATCGTCGTCTGGAGCGGTGCGATCCTCGGCATCCTGTTCCGGGTGTTCTGGATCAACGCGCCGCGATGGCTGTACGTGGCCCTCTACCTGCTGCTGGGGTGGGCTGCGGTGATGTACATGGTCGACCTGGTGCAGGCGAACGTCGCGATGATGGTTCTGGTGTGCGTCGGCGGCCTCTTGTACACGGCGGGCGCCGTCGTCTACGCGATGAAGAAGCCGAACCCGTGGCCCGGGCACTTCGGCTTCCACGAGATCTTCCACGTCTGCACGGTGCTGGCGTTCCTCTGCCACTGGGCCGCATGCCTGCTCATCTCCCTGCAGCCGTACTCACCGTCGCTCGGCCTGCCCGGCTGACGCACGGCGACGCACTCGACCGGCTCCGTCCCGCGGCTCGGTAGCATCGGAGACATCCGGACCCGATCAGAGGAGCACCCATGGCCGAAGTCGAGAGCTTCACGCTGGACCACACCGCCGTCAAAGCCCCGTACGTGCGTCTGATCTCGGTCGAGCGCGGCCCGCGCGGTGACGCGATCTCGAACTTCGACGTGCGATTCGTGCAGCCGAACGAGGGTGAGATCCCGACCGCCGGCCTGCACACGATCGAGCACCTGATCGCCGCACAGCTGCGCGACCACCTGGACGGCGTGATCGACATCTCGCCGTTCGGATGCCGCACGGGCTTCCACCTGATCGTGTGGGGAGAACCGGCCGTCGTCGATGTCGTCGCCGGCATCCGGGAGAGCTTGCGGTTCATCGCCGAGAAGGCGGAATGGGCCGACGTGCCCGGTGTCTCGGCTGTGGAGTGCGGCAACTATCGCGACCACAGCCTGCACAGCGCCCGCGAATGGGCGAGGCTCATCCTCGACCAGGGCATCAGCCTGGACGCGTTCGAGCGCGTGGGAGTCTGACTCAGGCGTCCTTGTCGCCCTGCTCGGCCTCGCGTGCGGCGGCCTCTTCGGCGTCGAGCTCCTCACGCACCTCTTCGCGGTACCGGACGCGGCGGATGCGACGGTTCATGTCCCAGATGAGAAGGATGACCGCGACCACCAGGACCGCCACGATCGCGAAGCCGACGAAGCCGGGGGTCACCAGCTCGGGGTTGACCGTCGAGGTCGGCGTCGGCATCGGGGTGTCCGCGAACGGGAGCATGTGTGCGCCTTTCATAGGCAGGTCGAATAGCCTGTATGTACCAGCCTAACGACGCCGCAGGAGAGCCGTGACCACCGCCCAGGAACTCGACGAGCGCTACGGCCGCACCCGGAAGCGCCGGTTGCCGTGGATCATCGCCGGAGCCGTCGCCGTCCTGCTCATCGCCGCGTTCGGCTGGATGACGGTGGTCAAGGAGATGAACTCCGTCGGCGCCGACGACCTGGGCTTCGAACTCACCGATCCGCACACGGTGACCGTGCACTATCAGATCACTCCGCCGCGCGGTCAGGACGTGATCTGCGTAGTCGAGGCGCTGGACGAGGAGTTCGGCATCGTGGGCTGGAAGGTCGTCGAGATCCCGGCGATCGAGAAGCACTCGAAGGCCATCACGACGGTCGTCCCGACCGTCGCGGAGGCCACGACGGGTTTGGTGAACTCCTGCAGGGTCGCCTAGACTCGGTGCCAGACAACCGACGCCCCGGCCAGTGCCGGGGCGTCTTGGCATATCCCCCGGCCCCGCTGCGGGCCGCACCATGCCCCTGAAGGGGCCCGAACGAAGGAGCACGCTGTGTCCTCAGACACCCAGGTGCCGTTCCTCACCCAGGAGGCCTACGACCGGCTCGTCGCCGAGCTCGAGCACCTCTCCACCATCGGCCGTGACGAGATCGCGAAGCGCATCGAAGCGGCACGCGAAGAGGGCGACCTCAAGGAGAACGGCGGCTATCACGCCGCCAAGGACGAGCAGGGCAAGCAGGAGGCCCGCATCCGCACTCTCGAGCAGCTGCTCAAGACCGCCAAGGTCGGCGAGGCTCCGGCCAGCCGCGGCATCGTCGAGCCGGGTACCGTCGTCACCGCCCTCGTGGCCGGTGGCGAGGAGACCTTCCTGCTCGGCAGCCGAGAGATCGCCGGCGGCACCGACCTCGACGTGTACAGCGAGGCGAGCCCGCTCGGCCAGGCCATCATCGGTCTCAAGGTCGGCGACAAGACCAGCTACGAGGCGCCCAACGGCCGCGCGATCTCGGTCGAGGTCACCGGCGTGGAGACCTTCACCGGCTGAGGTCCGGAACACGAAGACGGCGGGATGCTCCTCACGGAGCATCCCGCCGTCTTCTGTCTTCGGCGCGCGGCTACTCTGCGATGATCTGCGGTTCGTAGCCACCCGCACGGAGCGAGTCGAGCGTGAGCTGGGTGTGCTCAGGGCCGCGGGTCTCGATCGAGAGCTGCAGGATCATCTGGTCGATCTGCAGGCCCTGGCCGTGCCGGGTGTGCAGCACCTCCATGACGTTGGCACCCACCTGCGCGAGGATCTCGGACACCTTCGCGAGCTGACCGGGGCGGTCCGGCAGCGGGATGCGCACGGTGGCGTACCTTCCGGATGCCGCGAGGCCGTGCGAGACGACGCGCTGCAGCAGCATGGGGTCGATGTTGCCGCCGGACAGGATCGACACGGTCTTGCCCGTGCCCCGCACCTTGCCTGCGAGGATCGCTGCGACGCCGACGGCGCCGGCGGGCTCGACGACCACCTTGGCGTGCTCGAGCAGCACCAGAAGCGCACGCGCGATGTCGTCCTCGCTCACGGTGACGATCTCGTCGACGAGCTCGCTGATGATCTGGAACGGGATCTCGCCGGGCTTCGCGACAAGGATGCCGTCGGCGATCGTCGCGTGCGTGGTGATCTCGACCGGGTGTCCGGCCTCGAGCGACGGCGGCATCGCCGCCGCGTTCGCGGCCTGCACGCCGATCACCCGGACGGTGCGTCCTGCGGCGGCCGCGGCCTGCTTGACCGCCGCGGCGACACCCGCGATCAGGCCTCCACCGCCGATGCCCACGAGAACGGTGTCGACGTCGGGGACGTCCTGCATGATCTCCAGGCCCAGCGTGCCCTGCCCGATCACGACGTCGCGGTGGTCGAAGGGCGGGATGAGCACGGCGCCGGTGCGCTCGGCGAACTCGGCCGCCAGGCGCAGCGAGGTGGCGACCGTCTCGCCCTCGAGCACGACCTCGGCGCCGTAGCCGCGGGTGGCGAGCAGCTTGGGCACCGGAACGCCCAGCGGCATGAAGATGGTGGCCGGGATGCCGAGGGCCTGTGCGGCGAGTGCCACGCCCTGGGCGTGGTTGCCGGCGGATGCGGCGACGACGCCGCGCGCCCGCTCCTCGGCGGTGAGCTGGGCGAGCCGGTAGCTCGCCCCGCGAATCTTGAACGACCCCGTGCGCTGCAGGTTCTCGAGCTTGAGCAGCACGGGCGCCCCGACCACGTCGCTGAGCGCGCGGGACAGCTCGGTGGGCGTGTGCGAGATCACCCCCGACAGGCTTCGAGCCGCTTCTTCGAACTCCGCCAGCGTGGGGACTGCGCTCATCGATTCCTCCGTCGCCGCTCGCGCGGCACTGTGCTCCAGATAAGGTCTGCGTCGGGTGTCTTCCCAGTCTTCCACGACCCCGAGCCGAGCGTGACCGCGACGACGTTGACGAAGGCGGCCAGCGGCACGGCGAACAGGGCACCGGGGATGCCGGCGATCATGGCGCCGCCCGCGACCACCAGCACCACGGCGAGCGGATGCACCTTCACGGCCGACCCCATCAGGAGCGGCTGCAGGATGTGGCCCTCCAGCTGCTGCACGCCGAGCACGACGGCGAGCATCGCCACCGCGATCCACAGGCCGTTGTAGACCAGGGCGAGGAACACGGCGATCGCACCGGTGACCACCGCACCCACGATCGGCACGAACGAGCCGAGGAACACCAGCACGGCGACGGGAAGCGCCATCGGCACGCCGAGCAGGAACGCGCCGAGGCCGATGCCGACCGCATCGATCGCCGCGACGAGCAGCTGGGTGCGCGCGTAATTGATGACGGTGGCCCAGCCGGCGCGCGCGGAGGCGTCCGCCGCGGGGCGCGCCGCACGGGGGAAGAGCTTGACCGTCCACTTCCAGATGCCGCCGCCGTCGGCGAGCAGGCAGATCAGGATGAAGATCGACAGCACGAGCCCCGTGAGCACGTGCGCCGTGGTCGTGGCGACGCCCAGTGCCCCGGACCAGAGCACGGAGGCCTGATCGTTGATCAGCGCCATGCCCTTGTCGATCCATTCCTGGATCTGCGTCTCGGTGAGGTTGAGCGGGCCGTCCAGCAGGAACTGCTTGAGCTGCTCGACAGCGGCCGCGGTCTTCACCTGCACGTCCGGCAGCTGGTCACGCACCTGCCAGACGACCAGGGTCATCAGACCGCCGACGATCGCGGCGACGCCGATCAGAGACGTTGCCACGGCGAGCCAGCGCGGCCAGCGATGCCGAAGCATCCAATCGAACGACGGCCACAGCAGTGCGGTGACGAGGATGCCGACGAGGAGCGGGACGACCAGCAGCTTCAGCAGCATGACCAGCCAGATGAACACCGCTATGACCGCGACGATCACCAGGATGCGCCAGGAGTACCCGGCGGTCACCCGCAGCGGCATCGGCACGTACTCGTCGACCGGCGTGGACACCGTCCGCTCGGTCGAGGGCGGCTCGGCACGGAACGGGTTGCGGAATCGCGGCCTGCGCTCGTCGCTCATCGCCTCAGTTTACGGGGCGCGCTGACGGAGGTGTCGGATGCCGCCGATACGCTGGCCGGATGACCGCCAGCCTCAGCGCCGCCGAAGCCCGCCGCATGACGCTGGGCGCGCAGGGTCTCTCCCGGCGCCGCCCCGACGCCGTCTCGTCGCGGCATCTGCACCGCGCGATGGAGCGCCTCGGCGTGCTGCAGATCGACTCGGTGAACGTGTTCGCACGCTCGCACTACCTGCCGATGTTCGCGCGGCTCGGCGAGTACGACACCGCCGTGTTCGACCGCGCCTTCTTCTCCTCGTCGAGCCGCTACGTGGAGTACCTCGCCCACGAGGCCGCCTTCATGCCCGCCGAGGACTGGCCGCTCTGGCGGTTCCGGATGCAGGATTTCCGCGCCAAGTGGGAACGGGACGCCGACTCCTGGCTGAACGTGAACGGACGCACGCTGGCGTGGGTGCGCGACGAGCTCCGCGGCCGCGGGCCGCTGCGGCCGGCGGACCTTCGGGAGGACGCGCCGCGCGAGCGCGGCGGCTGGTGGGACTGGGACGACGTGAAGATGGCCCTGGAGCACCTGTGGCGCCTCGGTGATGTCGCCGTGTCCGGCCGGCGCGGCTTCGAGCGCAGCTACGCGCTCGCGGAGCAGGTCATCCCCGGCGACGCGCTCGCCCGTGAGGTGACGCGGGATGCGGCGATCCGCGAGCTCGTGCTCCGTGCCGCGCGCTCGTACGGCGTGGCCACTGCGGCCGACCTCGCCGACTACCATCGCAT
Source organism: Microbacterium sp. NPDC057659 (assembly GCF_042799915.1). Taxonomy (NCBI): domain Bacteria; kingdom Bacillati; phylum Actinomycetota; class Actinomycetes; order Micrococcales; family Microbacteriaceae; genus Microbacterium; species Microbacterium sp. NPDC057659. The sequence goes on from NZ_JBHVHU010000001.1 coordinate 1,235,065, forward strand.
CCGCGACCGCGGCGCCGTGCAGCACGCGATCGACGACCTCACCGATGCCGGCGAGCTGACCCCCGTCACCGTGCGCGGATGGGAGCGCGGCGGAAGGCAGGTGCCGGCGTGGCGGCACACCGACGCGGCGCTCCCCCGTCGCATCGACGGCGCGGCGCTGCTGACGCCGTTCGACCCGGTGGTGTGGTTCCGCGACCGGGCTCTGCGCATCTTCGATCTCGACTACCGGATCGAGATCTACGTGCCCGCCGAGAAGCGCCGATACGGGTACTACTCACTGCCTGTGCTGGTGGGAGACCGGATCGTGGCACGCGTCGATCTGAAGGCCGATCGAGCGGCATCCGTGCTCCTGGTCCAGTCCGCCTGGTGGGAGCCTCAGGCACGGGCGTCCGACGCGGAGCAGCTGGCGGGCGAACTGGTGCGTGCGGCCTCCTGGCAGGGCCTGGAGCGCATCAGCGTGTCGCGGTGGGGCGATGCCGCCGAACCGCTCGCGCAGGCCCTGCACGGCGGCGTGGTGGCCGTCGAGCGGCACCGGCATCCGCGGGAGGCGTGAGAAGAACGGGGTTTCGGCTCGCAGGCTCGCTCAGACCCTGACACGCAAGAGGCTCAACGCGACTTCGTCGCATTGAGCCTCTTGCGTGTCAGAACTGCACGCGCGGCGGCTCCGAGATCGCGCTGCCGTCCGTGACCTCGAAGAACTCCCGCTCGGTGAAGCCGAGCCCGCGGACGAACAGGTTGTTCGGGAAGACCTTGATCTTGGTGTTCAGCTCGCGCACGCCGCCGTTGTAGAACCGGCGGGACGCCTGGATCTTGTCCTCGGTGTCGACCAGCGACGACTGCAGCTGCAGATAGTTCTGGCTGGCCTGCAGCTGCGGGTACGCCTCGGCGACCGCGAACAGGCCACGCAGGGCCTGTTGCATGTGCCCCTCGGCGACGCCCGCTGCGCCCGGCGCGGTCGCCGACAGAGTCTCGGCCCTGGCGCGCGTGACGCTCTCGAAGACCGCCTTCTCGTGCGAGGCATAGCCCTTCACGGTCTCGATCAGGTTCGGGATCAGGTCGGCCCGGCGCTTGAGCTGGACCGTGATGTCGCTCCACGCCTCGTCGACGCGGACGTTCGCCTGCACGAGAGAGTTGTAGGTCGACCACAGATAGATGCCGACGAGCAGGAGCACGCCGACGACGATCAGTACCGGTACGAGCCATTCCATGGGGCAGAACCTTTCCAGACGTGTGCAGTCAATCCTAAGCGCGGCCGACTGCGCGACCGCTGGATGCCGCGAAGCGGCGCGGCATCCGTGGCTCGAGACCCCGCTCAGGCGCCGAGGATGCGCTCCAGATGGCGGTTGCCGAACATGCGGTCCGGGTCGAGCCGGTCCCGCAGCGCGACGAAGTCGTCGAAGCGCGGATAGCGCTCGCGCAGTTGATCTGCGGTGAGCGAGTGCAGCTTGCCCCAGTGCGGGCGGCCTCCGTACCCGGCCATGATCTGCTCGACGGCGTCGAAGTATTCCCGGGGGTCCGCGCGCCAGTACCGGTGCACGGCGATGTAGGCGCTGTCGCGCCCGGATGCCGTGGACAGCCAGAGGTCGTCGGCCTCGGCGAAGCGGACCTCGACAGGGAACTCGATCTTCCAGCCCTTATCGGCGATCAGCTGCTGCACTTCGCGGAACGCCGGTACGACATGCTCTGCGGGGATCGCCCACTCCATCTCGCGGAAGCGCACCGTGCGGCGGTGGATGAGCACCCGGTGCGACTGGTCGGAGTAGCTCGCGTCGCCGGTGAGCTTGACCGCGAGTCGGTTGAACGGCGGGATGATCCCCGGAGCGATCCGGCTGGTCGCGCAGAACACGCGGAACACCCCGTTGGTCAGCAGCGTCTCGTCGACCCAGTGCCCGACCGCCGGCAGCGGTTCGCGGCGCGCCGACTCCGGCAGCCGCGTCTGCGTCTTGGTGAGCGCGACGTCGGTGTGCGGATGCCAGTAGAACTCGACGTGGTCGGATGCCGCGACCTGGTCGTGGATCGTGTCGAGGGCCTGTTCCAGCGGCTGCGGCGCGTCGACCGCCTGCAGCACGAACGCCGGCACGCACTGCAGCGTGACCTCGACGACGACTCCGAGGGCGCCGAGCCCGACGACGGCACCGGGCAGCATCTCGCTGTTCTGCTCGCCGTCGATGCGCAGGAACTCACCCTCGGCGGTGATGATCGTGAGGCCGCGGACCTGGGTCGCGATGCCGCCGAACCGTGCGCCGGTGCCGTGCGTGCCCGTCGAGATCGCGCCGGAGATCGACTGCCGGTCGATGTCACCGAGGTTCTCCATCGCGAGCCCGTAGGGTGCGAGGAGCCCGGGGATGCGGTGCAGCCGGGTGCCGGCGAGGAGCGTCACCAATCCGGTCTCACGGTCGGCCGAGACCAGTCCCTGCATGTCGTCGAGCTCGAGCAGCACGCCGGGCGCGACCGCGATCCCGGTGAAGCTGTGTCCGGCCCCGATCGCCTTCACCGTGAGTCCCTGCCTGGCCGCGGCCTTGACCGCGCGCTGCACGCCCTCGGGCGTGCGCGGGCGCTCGACGCGGACAGGGCGGACCGACGCCGACCGCCCCCAGTTCTGCCAGGTTCCGCCGGGTCGTGTCACAGGAAGGCCTTTCCTTCGCCTCGATAAGTGGGGATCTCGTCGATCACGGTGCCGCCGGAGACGACGTGGTAGGTGGCGATGCGCTCGGCGGGCTCGCCGCTCTTGGAGTGCCGGAACCACACCCGGTCGCCCACACGCAGTGTGCGGGCTTCCGGCCCCTGCAGCGGGGTCTGCACCTCGCCCGCCGCTTCGCGCGGCATCGTGCGCAGGCCCGCCGGCCATGCCGGGATGGGCTGGCGGGAGGCGACGGCGGGACCGGACGCGATCCAGCCGCCGCCGAGCACCGTCGCGATGTCGGCCGTGGGCTTGCGCACCACGTCGAAGGCGAACGCGGTCGCCGGAGCGGGCTGGAACGAGCGGTATCCGTCGAACAGGTGCCCGGCGAGCAGGCCGCTGCCGGCCGTCGCCTCGGTGACCGCCTCGTCGCTGCCGGTGAACTCGAGGGAGCCGGTGCCACCGCCGTTGATGAACTCCAGCGGCGCGATGTCGAGGACGGCTGCGGAGATGGCCGCGCGCCGCGTGCGCAGCTCGTCACGGGATCGCGCCTGCATGAGGCGGATGACCGGGGCATCCGCTCCGGCGTTATCAGGCTGCCCGGCGATCTGCGCCTCGTACATCTGCAGGCCGATCAAGCGGACGCCGGGGCGCTTCACGACCTCGGCTGCGAAGCCGGCGACGTCCGCCGCGGTGAACAGGGGCGAGCGGCGAACGCCCAGGTGCCCCAGCGCGGGCGCCCGGTACGAGGCGTCCACGTCGATGACGACGCGGATCTCGGGGCGCGACCCGGGCGGGACGATGCTGTCGATCAGATCGAGGTGCTCCGTCTCGTCGACCATCAGCGCCACGCGCGAGGCGAGTGTCTCGTCTCGCAGCAGGCGCTCCAGGCTCGCCCGGTCCACGCTCGGATAGCCCACGACGATGTCGTCGTGCGTCTCGGCCAGCCAGAGCGCCTCGGCGAGCGTGAAGGCGAGGATGCCGCGGAAGCCGGGAATGCGCAGCACGGCGTCGAGAACGCCGCGCACGCGCACCGACTTCGAGGCCACCCGGATCGGGATGCCACCGGAGCGCACAAGCAGGTCCATCGCATTGTGCCGCAGCGCCTCGCGCTCGATCACGCCGACGGGGGCGGGCAGGTGCGCGGTCGCCTCGGTCAGCCCGCGCCAGAAGCGCGCGGGCTCCTGCCAGGCCTGACGTTCGGGGCTCAGTTCATCGATGAGGTCGAGCACTCCCCCACCTTACGGTGTCGACGCTGCCAACGGAACGCGGATTCAGCGATCATGGCACTGAGTCGCGCCGAAGGCCGCCGTCGCTAGGCTGACCACGGGCCCCCATAGCCCAACGGCAGAGGCAGGCGTCTTAAACACGCTTCAGTCCGGGTTCGAATCCCGGTGGGGGCACCTTCAGTGCCGGAACCCGTCGCCCCTCGTCGATCGCGGCAGCGGGGCATCCAGGGATTCCAGAAAGGCCACCTCTTCACGGATCGTGGACAGCAGCGATTCCGCAAGATCCCTGGTCACACCGTTCCTGATCACGATGCGCTGCACGATGACCTGCTCGAGGTCGGCCGGCATCGGGTACGCGGGCACCAGCCAGCCGCGCATCCGCAGCCGATCCGAGAGGTCGTGCAGCGTCCATGCGCCGGAGTGCCCGTCTGCGAGCCGCCAGGCGAACACCGGGATGGTGGTGCCGTCGCTGATCAGCTCGAACGCGTCCATAGCCTGAATTCCCTCGGCGAGGTAGACCGCGACGGAGCGGGATCCGGCCTGCACCTCCGCATAACCCTCATGCCCGAGTCGGAGGAACAGGTAGAACTGCAGCAGCACCTGCGCTCCCGGACGGGAGAAGTTCAGCGCGAGCGTCGGCATGTCACCGCCCAGGTAGCTGACCCGGAACACCATCGACTCCGGCAGGGCCGCTGCATCCCGCCACACGGCCCATCCGAGCCCCGGGTACACCAGCCCGTACTTGTGGCCCGAGGTGTTGATCGAGGCCACTCTCGGCAGCCGGAAGTCCCACTCCAGGTCCGGGTCCAGGAACGGCGCGACCATACCGCCGGACGCCGCATCGACATGGATGGGCACGTCCAGGCCGCGTTCGGACTCGATCGCGTCCAGCGCGGCCTGGATCTCCGCGACGGGCTCGTAGGCGCCGGTGTAGGTGACGCCGAGGATCGCGACGACGCCGATCGTGTTCTCGTCCACGTATCCGCCCAGGATCTCTCCGTCCAGGACCGGATGCTCCGCACTGATCGGCACGTACCTCGGCTCGACCTCGAAGTAGTTGCAGAACTTCTCCCAGCACACCTGCACGGCGCTGGACATGACGAGGTTCGGTCTGCCCGCGTCCGCTCCCGCCGCACGGCGCCGCTCCTGCCATCTCCGCTTCAGGGCGATCCCCGCGAGCATGCACGCCTCCGACGACCCGACGGTCGAGGTCGCGGGGGCGGACGCCGGATCCGGGGCGTGCCACAGCTCCGCGATCATCCGCTGGCAGTACCCCTCGATGGCCGCGGTCTGCGGATACTCGTCCTTGTCGATCATGTTCTTGTCGAACGCCTCGGAGTACAGCCGCTGCGCCTCGTCGTCCATCCATGTGGTGACGAAGGTCGCGAGATTGAGGCGCGCATTGCCGTCGAGCATCGTCTCGTCGCGGACGATGTGGTAGGCGCTGAGCGGATCCATGCTGCGCTCCGGGAGCCGATTCTTGTCCACCGATCTGGCATCACCCGCACGCCGATGCAGCGGGTTGACGTCGATGCGCTCTTCGGACATGGGCCCTCCGTTCATCGGCGCGGCACGATGTCGCACCTCTCGATGTCCGCATCGCGATGCCGCGCGGATGCGGGTCACCCTAGCACCCGGCCCCGGCATCCCCACGGCACGCAGAACGCCCCGGTCCTCGCGGACCGGGGCGTTCTGACGATCAGTTCACTTCGCGGCGGAAGTGGCCTTCTTGACGGCGGGCTTCCGAGCTGCCGTCTTCTTGGCCGGAGCCTCCACCGTCGCGTCGTCCGCGGCCGCCGCGTCGGCCGAGACCTTCGGCGCGGCCGGCTTCACTTCGGCAGGCTCAGTACGACGCTTGGCGGCGGGCTTGCGAGCAGCGGGCTTCTTCGCGGCCGGCTTCTCCGCAGCGGGAGCCGCGACGGTCGCCTTGTCGTCGGCAGCGGCATCCGCCGCCGCCTCGGTCTTGGCGGCCGGCTTCTCAGCGGCCGGCTTCTCCGGAGCCTTCGCGGGCGTCGGAGCCGGGGCATCCGCCGCCGGACGCGGGCGGGCGGCGAACTCCTCGAAGACGTAGCGCGGGTTCTGCACGGTCTCGAGGTTGACGATGTCGCGGCCGAGCCACAGGTTGTGCCACCAGCCCCACAGCACGCGCCACTTGCGCTCCCACGACGGCATGGCCAGGCCGTGGTAGCCGCGGTGCGCGACCCAGGCGAGGAAGCCCTTCAGCGCGATCTTGCCGGACTGGAAGACACCGTTGTAGAGGCCGAGCCCGGCGACGGCGCCGAGGTTCTTGTGGAAGTAGTCCTTCGTGCCCTCGCCGCGCAGCACGGCCACGAGGTTCTTCGCGAGCAGCTTCGCCTGTCGCACGGCGTGCTGGGCGTTCGGCACGCAGTAGCCGCCGACGCCGCCACCGGTCAGGTCGGGGACGGCCGAGACATCACCGGCAGCCCAAGCTCCCTCGACGACCTCTTCGGGGGTGCCCACGCGCAGGTCGGCGCGGGTGCGGATGCGACCGCGCTCCTCGACGGGCAGGTCGCCGCCGCGCACTACGGTCGGGTTCGCCATGACACCGGCGGTCCATATGATCAGGTCGGTCGGGATGACCTCGCCGGTGGAGAGCTCGACGTTGCCGTCGACGGCGCCGGTGACCTGGGTGTCGAGGTGCACGTTGGCACCGCGCTTGGCGAGGTCCTTCAGGACCCACTCGCTGGTCTTCAGCGAGACCTCGGGCATGATGCGCCCCATCGCCTCGATGAGGTGGAAGTGCGTGTCCTCGAACGACAGCTGCGGGTACTTCGCGACGAGGGCGGACGCCAGCGAGCGGAGCTCTGCGAACGCCTCGATGCCGGCGAAGCCACCACCGACGACGACCGTGGTCAGCAGGCGGTCGCGCTCGGGACCGGCCGGAACCGACGCGGCCTTGTCGAAGTTCGACATGAGCTTGTCGCGCACGGCGACAGCCTCTTCGATCGTCTTCAGGCCGATCGCGTTGTCGGCGATGCCCGGGATCGGGAACGTGCGCGAGACGGCGCCGGCGGTGACGACGATCTGGTCGTAGGCGAACTCGTACGGGTCGCCCACCGGCGGGGTGATCGTGGCGACCTTGTTGGCGTGATCGATGCCGGTGATCTTCGCGGTGATGACGTTGGTGCGCTTCAGGTGACGACGATGCGCGACCACAGCGTGGCGCGCCTCGATCGAGCCGGCCGCGACCTCGGGCAGGAAGGGCTGGTACGTCATGTACGGCAGGGGATCGACCATGGTCACATCCGCTTCGCCCTTGCGGAGGTGCTTCTCGAGCTTCCACGCGGTGTAGAAGCCCGCGTAACCACCACCGACGATCAGAATCTTGGGGACAGTGCGATTCTCAGGCACAGAGGGACAACTCCTCGTCGTCATGGGGAAGGCGCGCGTCGATCGCGCGCCGAACGGATGCGCCGGGCAGCTGCGGTGACGCCAAGCCCGACCAGGATACCAGGTACGGTGAGCGCGAGAAGCGGCAGGGTACCGTACCGCAGCGATTCAGCGCTCGGAAGCAGAGGGGAACCCGGCTTCGTCGGCGCATCGGCCGCAGGCAGCGGCGGCACCGCGATCGGCGTCACGGTGGGCTCGGGCGCCGGGTCGCTCTTCGCACGACGGTACAGCCGGATCCACTCCTCGAGGTCGCCCATCGGGTTCGCGGAGACCTTCGGCACCGACGCCGTCACCGCGGCCTGTGCGTCGAGCAGGCCGTAGCCGTAGAGCGGATCGGGGAGCTTCTTCACGCCTGGCACGGGGATCGCCGTCTTGATGATGCGGTTGATCACGTTCGCGGCATCCAGGTCGGGATGCGCGGAGCGCACCAGTGCCGCCACCCCCGCCACGATCGGCGCGGCACCGCTGGTGCCGTCCCAGGTGACGACCGTCCCGTCGGCCGAGACGCCCTGCAGGCCCTCACTGGGCGCGGAGATGCCGATCGTGATGCCCTGCGTGGACGCCTCCACGGACGCGTTGCCGTGCTGGTCCACGCCGCCCACGGTGAGCACACCGGGGATCGTCGCCGGGGCGCCGACGATCGAGGTCCCACTGCCGCGGTTGCCCGCAGCGACGACCACGACCACGTCGTGCTTGAACGCGTAGAGGAACGCGTCGTCCCAGCTCTCGTCCCAGTCCAGCGTGTTCGTCGTGAGCGACAGGTTGATCACGTCGGCGCCGTGGTCGACCGCCCAGCGCATGGCCTTCGCGATCTGCTCGGTGAACGGCACCACGGCCGCGGCCTCGAAGCCGATCGAGATCGAGAGCAGCTTCGCCTCCGGAGCGACGCCGATCATGCCGGTGCCCTCCTTCGTGCCACGGGCTCCGGCGAGCGACGCCACCCAGGTTCCGTGGTTCTTGTCCTTGGTGCCCAGCGGCGTGCGTCCGTCCGGCGTTCCGCTGCCCGACACGTCGGTGCCGTCGGCGACTGCCCCGTCGAAGGTGCCCGGCGGACGTCCGATGCCGGTGTCGATGATGGCGATCGTCGAGCCCTTGCCTCGGGTGGTTCCCCAGGCCTCACGGATGCGAGCGCCGTCGAGCCAGTACTCGGCGGCCCGGACCGGGTCCTTCGGATCGTCGGCGACGGGCGGCGGAGAGGGGGCAGGCGTAGCGACCTCGGGCTCGGGTGCCGGGGTCACAGCGGACGCGGGGGCGACGGCCAGCAGGGTGAGGGATGCCGCCACCGTCGCGATCGCGACGATGCCGCGCAGCATCCTGGTGTGCCTCATCCGGCGGCGTCTCCGCGCGCAGCTCCCGGTGAGGCGCACGCGCAGCGCTCGGGCGACCAGCTCGAGCGCGCCAGCGCGGCATCGCCGATGGGGTTCACTCCGGGGCCGGCCGCGAGGGCGTGCCCGGCGAGGGCGTGCAGGCACTTGACGCGCGTGGGCATGCCGCCGGAGGACACGCCGGCGATCTCGGGCACGTCGCCGAACTGTGCACGATCGGCCAGGAAGGCCTCGTGCGCGCGCAGGTACTGTGCGGCGACCTCTTCGTCCTCGAGCATCGCGGCGAGCTCGGGCATGACGTGCTCGGCCTCGAGCGTCGACATCGCGGCCGTCGCGGCGGGATGCGTGAGGTAGTAGAACGTGGGGAACGGAGAGCCGTCGTCCAGCCGCGGCGAGGTGGCGACCACGGTCGGGTTGCCGCACACGCAGCGGGCGGCGATGCCCACCACGCCGCGTGCCGGGCGGCCCAGCTGCGCGGAGACCACCGCGATCTCGGCGGGCGTGGGGGCGGCGAAGGGCGGAGTCGTCACCCGTCCAGCGTAGAGGAGGGCGCCTGGGCGAACCCCGAGGGCGCGGCTCAGCGGGCGGGCGCCTCCACCACGTTCTTGGCGAGACCCGCACCGGCGATGCTTCGCAGCAGCTGCGGCATCCAGTCGGCCTTGCGCTCGACCAGCTCGTCGCTCACCGGGACCTGCTCCTTCGGCAGCGCCGCGGGATCGAGGTCGTTGTCGACGAGGTAGGGCACCTCGCCCGGCTTGATGTAGTACAGCCGCTCACGCGCCTGCGTGCTGATGTAGGCCGGATCGTTCCAGCGCTCGCGCTCCTGCTCGAGCGCGGCGATCTGCTCCTCGGTGACCTGCACAGATGCCTCGACGGCGGCGATCTTCTGCCGCTGGTCGAGGTAGGTGCCGAGGCTCGGCACCAGCACCCACGCGCCCAGCACGACGAGCGACAGCATGATGGCGGAGAAGGCCGACAGCCGGATGCCGCTGGTCCACTCCCCCACGTCGACGCGACGGCTGCGCGTGCCGCGCCGCTCGCGCGCTTCGCGACTGGATGCTGCGGGCTTCGCGGCATCCGTCCTGGCGGGCTTCTGGGGAGCCGCCTTCGGGGACGCGCTCGTCGAGGACGGCGAAAGGGGAGCCGGTCGTCTGGACATGGGCTCCCCTTTCGTCGTTCAGCAGTATGGGATCGGCTGATCAGCCCTTGAAACGCGGGAAGGCGGAACGGCCCGCGAAGACCGCGGCATCGCCCAGCTCCTCCTCGATGCGCAGAAGCTGATTGTACTTCGCGACGCGCTCCGAACGAGCGGGCGCGCCGCTCTTGATCTGGCCCGAGTTCACGGCGACGACGAGGTCGGCGATCGTGGTGTCCTCGGTCTCGCCGGAGCGGTGCGAGAGCATCGTGGTGTAGCCCGAGCGGTGCGCGAGGTTGATCGCGTCGAGCGTCTCGGAGAGCGTGCCGATCTGGTTCACCTTCACCAGCAGCGAGTTCGCCGTGCCCAGGTCGATGCCCTTCTGCAGGCGCTCCGGGTTGGTGACGAACAGGTCGTCGCCGACGAGCTGGATCTGCGAGCCGAGCTTCTCGGTGAGGGCCTTCCAGCCGTCCCAGTCGTCCTCGGCGAGGGCGTCCTCGATCGTCACGATCGGGAAGTCGTTCACCAGGCCGACGTAGTACTCGGTGAGCGCGGCGGCGTCCCAGTCCTTGTTGTCGAGGCGGTACACGCCCTCGTTGAAGAACTCGGTGGCGGCGGCGTCCAGGCCCAGCGCGATGTCGGTGCCGGGCGTGAAGCCCGCCTTCTCGATCGCCTTGACGAGGAACTCGAGGCCCTCGCGGTTGCTGGGCAGGTCGGGGGCGAAGCCGCCCTCGTCGCCGAGGCCGGTCGCGAAGCCGGCGGCCTTCAGCTCGCCCTTCAGGACGTGGTACACCTCGGTGCCCCAGCGCAGCGCCTCGGAGAAGGTGTCGGCGCCGATCGGTGCGAGGAAGAACTCCTGCATGTCGATGCCGTTGTCGGCGTGCGAGCCGCCGTTGATCACGTTGAACAGCGGCACGGGCAGCAGGTGCGCGTTCGGGCCGCCCAGGTAGCGGAACAGGGGCAGGTCGGCCGAGTCGGCGGCGGCCTTCGCGACCGCGAGGCTGACGCCGAGGATGGCGTTCGCGCCGACGCGGCTCTTGTTGTCGGTGCCGTCCACGTCGATCAGGATCTCGTCGATCACGCGCTGCTCGCTCGCCTCGACGCCCTCGATGGCGGGGCCGAGCTCATCGATGACGGCCTCGACGGCCTTCAGCACGCCCTTGCCGCCGTACCGGCTCTTGTCGCCGTCGCGCAACTCGTACGCCTCGAAGGCTCCGGTGGATGCACCGGAGGGGACGGCAGCGCGCTGCACGATGCCGTCATCGAGGAGCACCTCCACCTCGACGGTCGGGTTTCCACGCGAGTCCAGGATCTCGCGAGCGCCTACAGCCTCGATCAATGCCACGGAAGAGCTCCTTGCTAGAGGAAATGGGGGTGTTGGAGCGGCGTCGGTCCGCGGCCCAGTCTAGCCGTGCGCCGTCGGCGCACCGAGGACGTTTCAGACCACGACGTCTCAGACCACGAGTGCGATCGCGACGCCGTCCCAGCCCTTCAGGCCGACGGTCTGCAGCGCCGTGGCGTCGAAGCGCGGATCCTCACCCAGCATCCGCAGCGCCTCCTGCGTGCCGATCACCATCGAGTCGGAGCTGTGCGCGTTCGAGATCTCGCCGTCGCGGCCGATGTTGTCGAGCACCACGACCGTGCCCGGGTGGCCCAGCTTCGCCGCCCAGTCCAGATAGATCGTGTTGGACTCCTTGTCGGCGTCGACGAACACGAGATCGAACCCGCCGACCAGAGTCGGCAGCACATCGGCGGCGCGGCCGATGCGGATGTCGACCCGCTCGCCCACGCCGGCCGCATCGATGCTCGCGCGGGCGACGGCGGCGTTCTCCGCCTCCGCCTCGACGGTGACGACCCGTCCGTCCTCGCCGACACCACGGGCCATCCAGATCGTGGAGTACCCGCCCAGCGTGCCGATCTCGAGCACCCGGCGGGCGCCGCTGATCCGCACCAGCAGGTTCAGCAGCTTGCCCGAGACCGGGGCGACCTCGATCGCCGGCATCCCCGCGTCCTGCTGTGCGGCGAGCGCGGCCGCGAGAGCGGGGTCGTGCCCGACCAGCGTCTCGGAGAGGTAGTCGTCGGCGGTACGCCAGTTCTGCGGGGTGGGTTCCATGCTCTCAGCCAACCCGCCCGCCTCGGGGGCGTCAAGCCTTGGCGGCCGCCAGAGCCGGCTGCTTCCGGAACTGCCCGGTCAGCAGCAGGACCACGACGACGATCGCGCAGGCGATCCAGCCGGAGACGCCGAGCACGATCGAGAGCGCCGGGTCGAACGGGGCGCCGGCGGCACGGAACACGATCGGCAGGCCCGCGGCGGCGTTCAGCGCACCGTGCGCGAACACCGCGGGCCACATCGATCCGGTGCGCAGCCTGGTCCAGCCGAAGAGCACCCCGACCGCGATGCATCCGCCCACCATCAGCAGCACGCCGAGGATGTCGGTGCGCCCGAAGTCGTAGCCGAGCAGGATGATCGGCGCGTGCCACAGTCCCCAGATCGCCCCGCTCACCAGCAGCGCGGTCCAGGTGCCGTAGCGGCGCAGCGCCGGGACGAGGAATCCTCGCCAGCCGAGCTCCTCGCCGAAGGCGGCGAGTGCGTTGATCGTCGCCGCGGCGATCGGAAGCGACGCCATCTGCGCGGCGACGAGGATCCAGGGCGAGGGCAGTGCCACGCCTGCCGGGAGACCGGCCTGGACCGTCTCCGCGAACCCGGACAGGTTCACGAAGTCGGGCGTCATCCATCCGAAGGCGATCGCGATCAGCATGGCGAGCACCACGACAGCGACGGTGCCGAAAAGCGAGATGACGCTCATCCAGATCACGCGTGAGGCCGGGCGCAGCGGCCACATACCGAGGAAGCGCAGGCGCTGCCCGCGCGGCACCGGGCGCATCACCAGCATCACGATCACCACGGCGGCGGCCGGGGTGTACATGATCACGGGCAGCAGCAGACCGGCGAACGGGGCGGCGAGGCCGTCGCCGAGCCAGAGCGGAAGTGCCAGCAGCCACGCGAGTCCGCAGGCGAGCAGCACGTACGCGATGATCGGACCGGGAGCGATCCGCACCGGGGCATCCGGCTCGCCAGCGGCGGGGTCCTGTGCGGTCATGATGCGTCTCCTTCGGTCGTGCTCTGCGGCGCCGGGCGTCCGGCGCGGTCGAGGTAGGCCTGCAGCACGGCGGCACCGACCTCGGCCCCGTCGACAGTCACGACCAGTGGGCGCCTGTCCCGCCTCTCCACCTCGATGGCGGGGCCGGTGCGCAGCACGATACCGGTGCGGCCGTCCAGCCCGAGGCGCCAGCCGAAGCCGCCGAACTCGCCGAAGGGATGGCACTCGACGGCGCGCACAGAGACGATCTCGTCGAGTGGGACGTTCGTGCGGGGCACGCCGATCTGCGAGCGGACGGACAGCCCGTCGGGGCCGGCCTTCACGCGGAACGAGGCGGAGGACGCGAACGCGAGGCCGATGATGAGCAGCGTCAGCACGGGGATCCACGCCGCCTCCGATGCCTGCACCACCATCACTGCGGTGAGTCCCACGACGAGGAGCACCGCCATCCCGATGATGATCATCGCGACCCGCGACATCGTCGCCGTCGCCATCCAGACGACCCGCTCGCCGGCCGAGATGGAGGCCAGGTGCACCGGCTTCAGCGGTGCGGCCGGGGTCGGGTGGACGTGCGGCTGCAGGAACCAGCCCGCAGCGCCGAGGACGAGCAGCACGACGAAGCCGAGGATGACGATGCCGCCGATGCCGCCGACCTGCGCAGCATCCTGGATGCCGCGCTGGATCGCCACGGAGCCGGCGTTGATCACGGCGCTGAAGCCGGAGAGCCCGAGCGCCATCGCGCCGAGCAGGCGCGCAGCGCCGCCCCACTGCCGGCGCGCGATCGCGAGCGTGCTGAGCACGAGCAGAAGCGGCAGTCCGAGCCCGATGCCGATCGCCAGCCAGAGGTAGGTGTTCGGCGCGCCGAATCGGTTCACGCCGTTCACGCCCCAGTGCGTGGCGGCCGGGTTCGGAAGCTCGGGCAGCCAGGCGAGGATCAGGCCGGTGGCGATCGCGGTGACCACGACCGGCGCGACGACTCCGACCAGCACCAGGGCGCGGCGCGCGCGGCGCAGGTCGGGCGCGGGCACGGCGGCGACGTGACGGTCTGCGGGCTGTTCGGTCATGGCGTCGTCTCCTTGATGAGTGCGGCGATGGTCGCGGGCGTGAGGCCGAGGCGCGCGCCGCGGCGCACCAGGTCGGTGATGTCGTCGGCGAGCTCGGCGAGAGGCTCCGCGGTCGCGGCGACCACTGCCCCCCGTCCGCGGCGCAGGTCGACCAGCCCCTCGGCGCGCAACTCCTGATAGGCCCGCAGCACGGTGTGCACGTTCACGTCGATCGCATCGGCGACCTCGCGGGCGGCCGGCAGGCGGTCGCCGACGCGCAGCCGCCCGGCGAGCACTTCGCCGCGCACGGATGCCGCGATCTGCTCGAACAGCGGCCTGGAGCTCTCGGGATCGATCCGGATCAGCATGCCCACCCCCTTCTGCGCACTTATTCTATGACAACTAGAACAACTTTTGTCGAGATGATCCAGCGGATCGGGGTCTGCGCGAGGCAGCCCGGCAGACTGACGCGATGCGCATCACTCCTCGACGACTCGCCCTGGGGATGTCCCTGTGGATCCCCAACCTGTTCAGCGGCATCCGGGTGCGGCGGTTCTCCGACGACTGGACGCACGCCACCGTCGAGCTGCACGTGAACGTGTTCACCCGCAACTACGTCAAGACGGCATTCGGCGGATCGATGTCGGCGATGACCGATCCGTACTTCTTCATGCTGGTGATGCACCAGCTGGGTCGCGATCACGTCGTCTGGGACACCCGCGGTGAGATCGAGTTCGTGAAGCCCGGCCGCGGAGTGCTCACCGCGGAGTTCTCCGTGCCGAAGGAGAAGGCCGAGGAACTGCGCGAGCGCGCCCGTGGAGGCGCGAAGGTGCTCGAGTGGTTCGAGACCGAGATCACCGACCGCGAGGGCGATGTCGTGGCCCGGGTGCGCCGCGAGGTGTACGTGCGCGAGAAGCGTCGCGTCACCGAGGCCCGCGGCTGAGCGCCCTCACCTCTGCCTCGGGCCGGCCAGATGCGCACCTCGGCCCACTTCATAGGCCTCGGCCAGCCACTGCGCGAACGTCTCGTCGAGCTCGTCGAGCGACGTGACGCGGAAGTAGTTCACGAACAGCCTGCTCTCGTAGGGAGCCGAGCGCCGGATGCGGGGATCCGATCCGATCGCGCGTGGCAGATCGAGAAAGCCGCGCAGATGCCCCTTGCCTGGAACCACTCCCGCGAACCCGCGGCGGGTGCCCTTGATGGTGATCGCGGATCTGTTGACCGAGTAGATGAACGGCCCGCACTCCTCCGCCAGCTCGATGAAGCGGTCGTAGAGCGCGACGACCTCCGGTGACTTCCCGTCCAGATGCTGCTCGACAGTGGGTTCCTCATCCATCCCGCGAGGCTAGCGAGTGCCGCGGACACGGGGAAGGGGCGTCACCTGTCGTTCACCCCGCGGTGCCACGATGGACGGATGCCGCTCGCCCGCCGCCTGACGCTGACCGATGCCGTCGCCATCGGCGCCGGATCGATGATCGGCGCGGGCGTGTTCTCGGTGTGGGGACCGGCGATCGGCGCGGCGGGGCCCTGGCTTCTGCTCGCACTGGCCGTCGCCGCCGTGGTGGCGTTCTGCAACGCCACCTCCTCGGCGCAGCTCGCGGCGGTGCATCCGGTCTCGGGTGGCACCTACGCGTACGCGCGCGCCGAGATCGGCCCCTGGGCCGGCTTCGCCGCGGGCTGGTGCTTCGTGATCGGCAAGACGGCCAGCTGCGCGGCGATGGCACTGACCTTCGCCGCATATGCGGCGCCCGCCGGCTGGCAGGTGCCCGTCGCCGTCGTCGCCGTCGCCGCGCTCGTCGCGGTGAACTGCTTCGGCGTCACGCGCACGGCGCTGCTCACCCGCATCCTCGTCGTCGCGTCGTTGGTCGGCCTCGCGGTCGTCGTCGCGACGGGTGTCGCCGGAGCGGATGCCGCGGCTCCTGCTCCCCTGCCCGACGTCGGTGCGTACGGCGTGCTGCAGGCGGCCGGCCTGCTGTTCTTCGCCTTCGCGGGCTATGCCCGGATCGCGACCATGGGCGAAGAGGTGCGAGACCCCGCCCGCACCATCCCGAGAGCGATCACCATCGCGCTCAGCGGCGTGGTCGTCGTCTACGCGCTCATCGGCGTCGTCGTGCTGCTCGTGCTCGGCGGCGACGCGATCGGGACGAGCGCGCCGCTCGCCGAGGTCGTACGCGCGTCTGGGCTGCCCGCTCTCGCGCCGGTCGTGCGGGCGACCGCGGCCGCGGCGGCTCTCGGGGCGCTGCTCGCCCTGATCACCGGCATCGGTCGCACGTCCCTGGCGATGGCGCGCGAGGGCGATCTGCCGCGCGCGCTGGCAGTGGTCGATCCGCGCCGGCAGGTGCCGCGACGGGCCGAGATCACGATCGGTCTCGTGGTGATCGCCGTGGTGCTGGTGGCCGACCTGCGCGGCGCCATCGGGTTCTCCTCGTTCGGCGTTCTGCTCTACTACCTGCTGGCGAACATGTCCGCCCTGCTGCAGCGCGGCGACGCCCGGCGATACCCGCGGGCGCTGCAGGTGCTCGGCGCGATCGGATGCGTGGTGCTGGTGAGCACCCTGCCGCCGCTCGCCTCACTGATCGGCGTCGGCGTGCTGCTGCTGGGCTTCGCGGGGCGCTTCGTCGCGCTCCGGCTCAGGGCCGGGAGGCCGCCCGGTAGGCCGACGGCGTGAAGCCGAGCACGCTGCGGAAGACCGTGGTGAGGTGGGCATGGTCGGCATAGCCGAACTCCGCGGCGACCGTCGCGAGTTCGACCGCCGGATCGGTGCGCACCCGCTCGGCAGCCTCCTGCAGACGCCGGCGGCGGATCATCGCCGCCGGCGGGAGCCCGACGTGACGATGCAGCAGCCGCTGCAGCGTTCGCACGGAGACCGCGAGGCGTGCCGCCGCCTCCTCCGGCGAGCGCACATCACTCGCCATCAGCAGGTCGGCGGCGAGGTTCGCCTGCCGCGCGGCATCCGCCGGCTCACCCGCCCTCTCGCGCAGCCAGTGCGAGAGCACGGCGACCGCGCGCTCCCGGTGTCCGTCGCCGCTCGCCATCGCCGCGGCGACGGCCTCGTGCAGCGCGGGCTCGGCAAGAGGGACCTCCTGATCGAGGACGGATGCCGGGGAGTCCGTGAGCGCGGCGACGGCGGCGGGCTTCAGCAGTGCGCCGACCGCCCAGCCGCGGCCGGTGAGGTCGCGGTGGGACGCCCGCGTGGTGGCGCCGACCAGCGAGACGCCGTTCGGCTCGACGACGAGGTTCAGCGCGGGATAGGCGACGACGTCCTGGCGGGATGATCGGCCGGGCTGGATGTCCCACTCCGGGATCCAGAACCACACGGCGAGGTCCGTGATCTCCGGCGGGGAAGGGAGGCGATGGAACTCGGGAAGTCTCGCCGGGTAGAGCACGCCACGGGTGGGATCGACCATCCGCTCAGCGTAACGGCGAGGTTGTCGCGGATCTTCAAGCGCCCTGCATCCGGGCGTCCGTACCGTGGTCGGCATGGACACCGACATCAGAACCGGCGCGACCGGAGAGCACACCACGAACGGCCGACCGAACACCGCGACCTCGCTCACGCCGTTCCTCGCCATCACGAACGCGCGGGCCGCGATGGAGTTCTACCGCGACGTCTTCGGCGCACGCGTCACCGACGTGACCGAGTTCGAGGGGGTCGTGGCGCACGCGGGGCTCGACTTCGGGGCAGGACTGCTGCAGCTGGGCGAGCCGAACCCCGCGTACAACCTGATCGCCCCGCCGTCAGGCGAGGACGACTGCTACTCGATGGGGCTGTACGTGCCCGACGTCGACGGGGTGGTCGAGAAGGCCGTCGCGGCCGGCGCGACCGTGCGGGAACCGGCATCCGACTTCGTGTCGGGCGATCGCTTCGCCAGCATCCGCGACCCGTTCGGGGTGCGGTGGTCGATCATGACCCGGGTCGAGGACATCAGCGAAGAGGAGAGCGCCCGGCGCGTCGCCGAGTGGGCAGCCTCGTACAGCCAGGAGGCCTGACCTCGAGATTGCACGCTCCACGCCTGGGCCGGAGCGTGCAGTCTCGTTCTGATGCCTCGTTCAGATGTCCGCGTAATCGTTCGCCGGTAGCAGGATCTTCGTCACGGTGTCGCCGTCCAGGACCAGACCGACGTAGTCGATCCCCGGCTTCCCCGGATCCACGAGCGAGACGGTGCCCGGAACCTCATGGGGCTGGACGCCGAGAAGATCGGCGACGCCGTCGTCGTCCGCATCCGGCCCGTCGAACGCGCCGGCGGACTTCGCCTGCTCACGAGTGGCGCCGGGAGCCAGCCCCTCGGCTGTCGCGATCGACGCGTCGCCGATCGTCCGAGCCTCGATGACGAGAGAGGCGGCGCCATCGGCATCGAGGACCGAGACGATGACTCCGGGCCAGCCGTATCTCGTCCCGCCCTCACTTCCGTAGGGACCCTCGAACGGCTCCTTCGTCGGCGCTCCTCCGAGCGACGAGAACAGCTCGACGACCTGTTCTCCCTCGGCAAGCGGATACTCGCGTTCCACCCCGCCCTCCTCCACCCGGAGCGCCGTCAGAGTGATCAGGACCTTCTCCTGAACCGCAGGGGTCGGAGACACCGGCGTCGGGGATTCAGCCGCCGTCGTCGCCGGCGATGCTGCGGGTACTCCGGCCGTGCACCCCGTGGCGAAGAGCACCGTGACGATCGCCAAGGGAGCGATCCCCCTCAGCGTCGAGCGGGCTCGACCCGAACGACGATCGCCGGGCAGCGATCCGACGTGACTTTCCATGTTGCCTCCGGTCCGAATTCGCCTCGTTGAGAGCGACCATGTTGAGAGTGACCATATGGCACGCGAACGCCCGCCACGCGCGGCGTGATCAGAACGGAACACTCGCCGGCGTCAGCTCAGGGACTTGACCTCGAGCGAGCCGGGCTCGTCTCCGGCGCGCACCGTCGCGAAGGCGGTGTAGCCGTCGGCGGATGCCCGCTCGAGCAGGGCCTTGAGGTTCTTGGTGCGGCGCTCCAGGCGCACTCGTCCGCCGTCCGCGACGAGCGCGGCCTTATGGGCGAGCAGCTCGGGCAGCGGCACATCGGCGTCGTGCACGAGGACGACCGACTCCGAGGCGTCCGTCTCGAGGGATGCCACGAGGTCGACGATCCGCTCGAAGCCGATGGAGAAGCCGACCGCCGGCACCTGCTGGCCGAGGAACCGGCCGATCATGCCGTCGTAACGGCCTCCCCCGCCGAGCGAGTAGTCCACCGAGGGGTGCGCGAGCTCGAAGATCGTGCCGGTGTAGTAGCCCATGCCGCGGACGAGGAACGGGTCGAAGACCAGCGGCACCTCCCCCGCACCCGGGCGCGCTGCGGCGACCGCGTCGCCGAGGGAGACGAGTTCGGCGACGAGATCGTCGGGAGCATCCGCCGGGAGCGCCTTCTGGATCTGACGCTCGCCGTAGGGGTTGTACTCCATGGTCTGCACGCGGTGCAGGAAGGCGTTCAGCGCCTCGACTGCCACGGGGGTCGCGCCACGCGCGGCGAGCTCGTCGACGACGCCGTCTGCGCCCACCTTGTCCATCTTGTCGATCGTGATCAGCACACCGGGGCGCTCATCGATCGAGAAGCCGAACGAGTCCAGCATCCAGTCGAGCACGCGACGGTCGTTCACGCGCACCATGCCGCCCTCGAGGCCGAGTGCGTCGATCGTGTCGAGTGAGGCGGTCATGAGCTCGGCCTCAGCACGTGCCGAGTCGTCGCCCATGATGTCGATGTCGCACTGCACGAACTGGCGGTAACGCCCCTTCTGCGGGCGCTCCGCGCGCCAGACCGGACCGATCTGGATCGACCGGAACACCGTGGGCAGCTGACCGCGGTTGCTCGCGTAGAACCGTGCCAGCGGCACGGTGAGGTCGTAGCGCAGGCCGAGATCGCTCAGCGCTGCAGGGTCGTCGGCACCCTTCCTGATCGCATCGGCGTCGAGACCGCGGCGCAGGATGTTGTAGGAGAGCTTCTCGTTGTCGCCGCCGATCCCGGCATGCAGTCGGTCGTACTCCTCGACCACGGGCGTCTCGATCTCGTCGAAGCCGTGGGCGCGGTAGCGCTCGCGGATGACGGCGAGCACACGCTCGCGACGGGCCTTGTCAGCGGGGAGGAAGTCGCGCATGCCGCGCGGCGGGTTCACGGTTGCCACACATCCATCTTTCCAGGTCTGCGCCGGCGAGCTGTCGCCCCCGGCATCGCAGCGGGATCGAGAAGCAGCAGAATGGACGGATGCCACTGATCCTGCCGTCCCGCGACCGCTTCGCCGAATGGGTGGAACTCGTCGAGGAGTACGGCGGACCGGACTCGGCGGAGCTCGCGGGCTCGGGCTTCCACGGCAACCGCGAGCCACGCACACCGGTGCTCACCGCGGCGGGCTACGCCGAGTGGCTGACGATGCTCGAGGAGGAGGCGGACGAGTCGGTGCCGCTGCTGCCCGGCCGGGTGCACAGTTCCTGGTTCTGGATCGTCGATGACGCCGGCGAGTGGATCGGCTTCCTCGCGCTGCGGCGCACTCTGAACGAGTTCCTGCACGAGTACGGCGGGCACATCGGCTACTCGATCCGCCCATCGCGGCGCCACCAGGGACACGCCGCCCGCGCGCTGCACGACGCCCTCGGCGAGGCATCCGCACTCGGACTCGATCGCGTGCTGATCACCTGCGACGAGGACAACATCGGCTCCGCACGCACGATCGAGCGCAACGGCGGCGTGTACGAGGACACTCGCGGCGTCAAACGCCGCTACTGGGTGCCGACGCACCCGGCTCGTGTCGCTTGACTTCCCGTCATCGCCCGCACGCTCACGTATTGAGTCGCCCAGCGGGTCAAAGCGTGAGCGACGCGGACCGATGACCGTCCGCGCACGCTGATCCGATTGACGACTGGCGACGTCGGGTCAGGCTCCGGACTCCGCGGCGCGGACCTCGTCCTCGAGCAGGCGCAGCCGCTCGCGCAGTGCGCGCTCGGCATCCCAGCCGTTGGCACGGGCGTGTGCGACGAGCGCGAGCAGGGCGTCGCCCAGTTCGGCCTCGGATGCCGGTCCTTCGACTCGCAGACCCGTCGCCGTCTCTGAGCGCCCTTCGTCTCGCTCCGCTCGCTCAGGGACCGGAACGCCGGCTGAAGGGCGCTCAGACTCCGGGACGACGGCGGACGCCCGTCCGAGCAGTTTCTGTGCAAGCGCCAGTGCGGGCATCCCACGGGGCACGCCGTCGAGCACGCTGCGCCGCTCGCGCTTCTCCGCCGCCTTCGCGGCGTTCCAGTGCACGAGCACCTCTTCGGGGGTCGTCGCCACCGCGTCGCCGAACACGTGCGGATGCCGGCGCACCATCTTCTCGGTCAGGCCGCGTGCGACGTCGTCGATGTCGTACTCCGACACTTCAGCGGCGATCGCGGCGTGGAACAGCACCTGCCAGAGCAGGTCGCCGAGCTCCTCACGCAGCTCGTCCGCGGTGCCGTTCTCGACGGCGTCGATGACCTCGTGCGCCTCCTCGATCAGATACGGCACGAGGTCCCGATGGGTGATGCGCTGCGACCACGGGCAATCGGCCCGCACCCGGCGCATGACCTCTGCGGCATCCCGCAGCGGGTCGGTCATGACGCGACGCTCCGGTAGTGGCGGGCACGCGCGGAGACGACGATGCCGGAGAGGACCAGGGCGATGAGCGACCCACCCAGCACGCCGAGGATCGCCTGATCGCGGACACCGGGATCGGACGCGAAGGCGAGGTTGGCCAGCAGCAGCGACACCGTGAAGCCGATGCCGCCGAGCACACCCGCCGCGATCAGGTCGGGCAGCACCAACGCGGGCGTCTGGCCGCGCGGCCGGAACCGCATCGCGATCCAGCCGAACAGCGTGATGCCGATGACCTTGCCCACCGGCAGCGCGATGAGGATCGCCCAGAACGCCGGAGACAGTCCCTCACCACCGAGCTGCGGGATCACGACGAACGCCGCGGCGAACGCGAACACCGGCAGGATGATGCCGTTCACCCACGGCTCGAGCGCATGCCGAGTGCGCTCGGCGGGCTCGGGCGACATGACGAGACCCAGCATCACGCCCGCGATCGTGGCGTGCACGCCGGACTCCGACACGAGCACCCAGGTCGCCACACCCACGACGATCATGAGCACCGCGATGAACCAGTGGCCGCTGCGACCCAGCATCCGGCTCAGGATCGCGAACGCGCCCACGGCGACGACCGCGAGCAGGAACAGCCCCCACTGCACGTCGTGCGCGAACAGCACGGCGATGAAGATGATGCCGATGATGTCGTCCAGGATCGCGAGCGCCAGCAGGAACACCCGCACGCCCGAGGGAAGCCCCCGGCCGAACATGGCGAGCACGCCGAGCGCGAAGGCGATGTCGGTGGCGGTCGGGATCGGCCATCCGGCTGCGGTCTCGGGGCCGCCGGCGATCAGCAGGTAGATCGCGATCGGCACCAGCACCCCGCCGGCCGCCGCGACCGCGGGCTGCGCGGCCTTGTGCAGGCTGTCCAGCTCGCCATGCGTGAGCTCGTGACGAAGTTCGATCGCCACCATGAGGAAGAAGATCGCGAGCAGACCGTCTGCGATCCAGTCCGAGATCGAGTGATCGATGTCGGTGCCGGGCACCCCGATGTGGAAGTTCAGCACCTCCGCGATCGAATCGTGCGTGGGCAGGTTGGCCAGCAGGAGTCCGAGACCCGCTGCCACGAGCAGGAGCACGGCGGGGAACTGCTGTCCGCGAAGAGCCTTCACCGAGATGCGCATCCCCTCCATGCTCTCATCCCGACCGGATGTCACGCGGTCGGGAGGGCTGTTCGCGCCGGGATACTCTCGAAGAATGACCCCCGAGCCCACCCCCACAGAGGCCATCCGCGTCATCACCCGATTCGAGGCGTCCAGCGGCATTCCCGAAGAGATGCGCGCTGACGTGCGCCTGCTGGGCGGACTGCTCGGCCAAGTGCTGCGCGAGTCCGGCACGCCTGGCCTGTTCGAGGACGTCGAGCGGCTGCGCCTGGCGACCATTCAGGCGTACGACGAGGAATCGGATGCCGCGTTCCGCCGCGCAGCCGAGATCGCGGACGAGTTCACGGTCGAGCGCGCCGACGAGGTGGCGCGGGCGTTCACCTGCTACTTCCACCTGGTGAACCTCGCCGAGGAGCACCAGCGCGTGCGTATCCTGCGCGAACGCGCCGGCAAGCCGGGCCGCGAGGCCGCCGCCGACACCGTCGCGACCGCCTTCGCGAGGCTGCGCGCCGAGGTCGGCGAGGAGGAGGCACGCCGCCGTCTGGCGGGGCTGCGCTTCCACCCGGTCTTCACCGCGCACCCGACCGAGGCGCGCCGACGGGCCGTGTCCGGCAGCATCCGTCGCCTCGCCGAGCTGCTCACCCAGCACGACGCGACCAGCGAGGGGGGCTCCGAGCAGCGCCGCGCTCTGCGCCGGATGCTGGAAGAGGTCGACACCCTGTGGCGCACGGCGCCGCTGCGCGCGCAGAAGCCGACGCCCACCGACGAGGTGCGCACGGTGATGAGCGTGTTCGACGAGACGCTGTTCACGACCGTGCCGCACATCTACCGTCGCATCGACGACGACCTGCGCGGCGAGGAGTCCGGCGACTCCGCGCCTGTCGTGCCGTCGTTCGTGCGGATCGGCTCATGGGTCGGCGGTGATCGCGACGGCAACCCGTTCGTGACCTCGTCCGTCACGCGCGAGGCATCCGCGATCGCCTCCGACCATGTGCTGCGCGGCCTGGAGCGCGCCATCGAGCGCATCGGGCGCACGCTCACGCTGGACGCCGAGGACACGCCGCCGAGCGCCGAGGTGCAGGCGATCTGGGATGCCTTCGCCCAGGAGGACCCCGAACTCGCCGAGGAGGTCGCCACCCGCTCCCCCGCCGAGCCGCACCGGCGGGTGCTGCTGGTGCTCGCGCACCGCGTGCGCGCCACCCGGCACGAGAGCCGCGGCGCCTACGGCGCGCCCGAGGAGCTGCTCGCCGACCTGCGCGCCGTGCAGGCGTCGCTGGCGGATGCCGGCGCCAGGCGCCACGCCTTCGGCGGCGTGCAGCACCTGATCTGGCAGGTCGAGACGTACGGCTTCCACCTCACGGAGCTCGAGGTGCGTCAGCACTCGAAGGTGCACCGGCAGGCGCTCGCCGAGCTGGACGCCGGCGGGCCGATCGGCGCACAGACCGAGGAAGTCCTCGAGGTGTTCCGTGCGATCGCCGAGATCCAGAAGCGCTACGGGCTGCGCGCCGCCGGGCGCTACGTGGTCTCGTTCACGCAGTCGGCCGAGGACCTCGCGAACGTGCACCGGCTCGCGCACTACGCGCTCGGCGCGGATGCCCCGGTGCTCGACGTCGTCCCGCTGTTCGAGACCTTCGCCGACCTGAAGGCCGCGCCGGGGATCATGACCACGGCGGTCGCCACCCCAGAGTTCCAGGCGCGCCTGGCCGAGACCGGGAACCGGCTCGAGGTCATGCTCGGCTACTCCGACTCGTCGAAGGACGTCGGCCCGGTGGCCGCGAACCTCGCGCTCTACGAGGCGCAGCGCGAGATCGCCTCGTGGGCGAAGGAGTCCGGCATCGAGCTGACCCTCTTCCACGGCCGCGGCGGTGCACTCGGCCGCGGCGGCGGCCCGGCGAACTCCGCGATCCTCGCGCAGCCGCCGCACTCCGTGGACGGCCGGTTCAAACTCACCGAGCAGGGCGAGGTGATCTTCGCCCGTTACGGCGAGCCTGCGATCGCGATGCGTCACATCGACCAGGTCGCCGCGGCGACGCTGCTGGCGTCCTCGCCGACCGTCGAGGAGCGCACCAGCAGTGCGGCGTCCCGCTTCGCGCACATCGCCGACGTGATGGACACCGCCTCGCGCGACCGGTTCTTCTCGCTGGTGGCGGCGGAGGGCTTCGCGCCCTGGTTCGCCACCGTCACCCCGATGGAGGAGATCGGCCTGCTCGCGCTGGGCTCGCGCCCCGCACGCCGCGGCCTGTCCGTCGAGTCGCTCGAAGACCTCCGCGCCATCCCGTGGGTGTTCGCCTGGACCCAGGCCCGCATCAACCTGGCCGGCTGGTTCGGCCTCGGCTCCGCGCTCCAGGCGGTCGGCGACGAGCAGGCCCTGGTCGAGGCGTACCGCGAGTGGCCGCTGCTGCACACGATGGTCGACAACGTGGCGATGAGCCTGGCGAAGACCGACGAGCGCATCGCCCGTGAATACCTCGCACTCGGCGACCGCGACGATCTGGCGAAGCTGGTGCTCGACGAGCTCCAGCTCACCAGGGACTGGGTGATCCGCCTGACCGGCGGCGACCGGCTGCTCGCGAACAAGCCCGTGCTGCAGCGTGCCGTGCAGCTGCGCAGCCCCTACGTGGACGCGCTGTCGCTGCTGCAGCTGCGGGCGCTGCGCGCGCTGCGCACGACCGCGACCACCGAGCCCGTGGCATCGCCCGAACTGCAGCGGCTGCTGCTGCTCTCCGTCAGCGGAGTGGCCGCCGGGCTGCAGAACACCGGCTGACGCAGGAACTAGGGCCCCCGAACAGTCGTTGTACAGTGAAACTCCGCCCGACCCGGCGAGCCTTCACGCGACACGATCGCCCGCATGACCTCATCCCCCTTTCAGAAAGCACCCGCGTGACCATCGAGACCACAGCCGACTTCCATCCGCTCTCCACCGCCGCACAGCCCGTCTTCGACGCCGTGCGCACGCTCAACCCCAACGAGCCGGAGTTCCACCAGGCTGTGCACGAGGTCCTGCACTCGATCGGCCCCGTGCTGGAGCGCCGCTCGGAGTACCTCGACAAGGGCGTGCTCGAGCGCCTCGTCGAGCCGGAGCGGCAGATCATCTTCCGGGTGCCGTGGATCGACGACTCCGGCAAGCTGCAGGTCAACCGCGGGTACCGGGTGCAGTACAACTCTGCGCTCGGCCCGTACAAGGGCGGACTGCGCTTCCACCCCTCGGTGAACATCTCGATCATCAAGTTCCTCGGCTTCGAGCAGATCTTCAAGAACGCGCTCACCGGCCAGGGCATCGGCGGCGGCAAGGGCGGATCGAACTTCGACCCGCACGGCAAGAGCGAGGCCGAGGTCATGCGCTTCTGCCAGTCGTTCATGAACGAGCTGTTCCGCCACATCGGCGAGCACACCGACGTCCCCGCCGGTGACATCGGCGTCGGCGGCCGCGAGATCGGCTACCTGTTCGGCATGTACCGCAAGATCACGAACCGCTTCGAGTCCGGCATCCTCACCGGCAAGGGCCTGGGCTGGGGCGGTGCGCAGGTGCGCACCGAGGCCACCGGCTACGGTGCGGTGTTCTTCGTGCAGGAGATGCTGGCCGTGCACGGCGAGAACCTCGAGGGCAAGCGCGTCGCTGTCTCGGGCTCGGGCAACGTCGCGATCTACGCGATCGAGAAGGCCCAGCAGCTCGGTGCTCGTGCCATCACCGCCTCCGACTCCACCGGATACGTGCTCGACGAGGCCGGCATCGACCTGGCGCTGCTGCGCCAGATCAAGGAGGTCGAGCGCGGCCGTATCGTCGAGTACGCGAACCGTCGCCCCGGTGCGACCTTCGTCGACGGCGGCAACGTCTGGGAGGTCCCGGTCGACATCGCCGTGCCGTCGGCGACGCAGAACGAGCTCGATGAGGACTCCGCGCGGATGCTCGTCGCGAACGGCGTCCGCGCCGTCGCCGAGGGCGCGAACATGCCCTCGACCCCCGAGGCCGTCGGGGTCTTCCAGCAGGCCGGCGTGCTGTTCGCCCCGGGCAAGGCCGCGAACGCCGGCGGCGTCGCGACCTCTGCGCTGGAGATGAGCCAGAACGCGGCGCGTCAGCGCTGGAGCTTCGCCGACAGCGAGCAGCGCCTGCGCGACATCATGGCCGACATCCACGACGCATCGTTCCAGGCCGCGGAGCGCTACGGCGTCCCCGGCGACTACGTCGCGGGCGCCAACATCGCCGGCTTCGAGCGCGTCGCCGACGCGATGCTGGAGCAGGGCGTCATCTGACGCATCCGCACTTCCACGCGGGCGGTTCCCTCCCGGGAGCCGCCCGCTCTGCGTATCCGGGCGCGAGCGGCGGGCCCCGGATGCCGGAAGTCAGACCGCCCGGTCGTCGACGTGCCGGGCGAGCGAACGCGCGTACCGCTCGGTGAGCTGCACCATCAGGTCGGGCGTGGAGCGATCCACTCCGAAGACGTAGCCGGGGAAGTCGAGCTCGTGCTGCGCATCCCAGATCTCCTCGTGCCGATCGGGCGAGAGGATCCGGACGGGGTCGCCGACCGCCACCCAGCCGATCGGCACCACCGTCTCCGGCGGCAGAGTGGTGCGCAGATGCACCACTGCGTTGATGCGCACCTCGCTGCGCTCGCGGATCACCGCGCCGTTGAAGACGCGCACGCCGGTGGCCAGGAACACCTCTTCCGCGATCGTCGCGCCGGAGATGCTCGCCATCGGGCCCACCAGGACGTGGTCGGCGATGTGCACGGGGTTCGCGGCGGTGGCGCGGATCAACGCGTTCTCCATCACGATCACGTGCTCGCCGAGCGTGATCGGACCGCCCTCGGCGGTGATCACGGCGCCGTGCAGCACCTGACAGTTCTCGCCGATGGTCACGTCACCCGAGATCACGGCCGAGGGCGCGACGACGGCGGTCTCGTGGATGCGGGGGCTACCCCCGAGATGCTCGTAGATCATGCCGTCAGACTAGTCGCGGGTCCTGCCCTGCGACATGAGAGAGGATGGAGACATGCCCGTCGTCCCGTTCACCGCTCTCGCCTCGGATCAGGAGGCCGTGACGTACACGCACGGTCCCGACTCCGAGCAGCACGCGGAGGTTCGACCGGGTACGGTGCGCGAGCTCGTCATCGATGACAGCACCGCCTACCCCGGCACCACGCGCCGCGTCTGGGTGCACACCGCGGCAGGGCACGACCCGTCGTCGCCGGCGGCGGTCATGCTGTTCAACGACGGATGGTGGTACCTCGACCCCGAAGGCGATGTGCGAGCCGGCATCGTGCTGGACAACCTCGCCGCGCAGCACGCGATCCCGCCGATGATCGGGGTCTTCGTCGACCCCGGGGTGTTCGCAGGATCGATCATGCCGAAGAACCGCAACAACGAGTACGACCCGGGCGACGCCCGCTATGTGACCTTCCTGCTCGACGAGGTTCTCCCCCGCGCCACGGAGGGCCTGGCTTTCGGCGGAGGCATGGGCATCTGCGGCGGCAGCTCCGGCGGGAACGCGGCGTTCACCGCCGCGTGGCAGCGTCCCGACGCGATCGCCCGTGTGATCGCGTTCAACCCGAGCTTCGCGCAGATGCCCGGCGGCAACCCGTATCCGGCGCTGCTGGCCGACGGCGAGACGCGCCGCATCCGCACCCTCCTGCACGCCGCACACCACGACATCGGCTGGAACGATCGCGAGAACAACTGGTTCGCCGAGTCGCTCGAGACTGCGGCCGCGCTGGCCCGTTCCGGTCACGACCTGCGCCTCGTCGTCGGTGACGGCGGGCACAGCCCGAACCACGGCGGCGTGCTGCTGCCCGACGCGCTGCGCTGGCTCTGGCGCTGAGCCGTGATTGACTGAGCGGATGCCGGTCTCGCCGTACATCGCCTCGCTCCGCGCCCACGTCGGTCACGACCTGCTGCTGATCCCCGCGGTCACCGCAGTGATCCGCGACGGCGACCGGTTCCTGCTGGCCCGTCACTCGGACTCGGGGATGTGGGGCCTGGTCGGCGGCAGCGTCGAGCCCGGCGAGCATCCCGCCGATGCCGTGGCCCGCGAGGTGCGCGAGGAGATCGGCGCGGGCATCCGCGTCCTCGGGATCGTGGGCGTCTACGGCGGCGAGGAACTCGTCGTGGAGTACCCGAACGGCGACCGCGTCGCCTACGTCACCACGGCGTACGCATGCGGGCTGAGCGACGCTCCCCGCCCCGACCTCGACGAGATCCTCGAGGTCGCGTGGTTCACGCGCGACGAGGTCGCCGCGCTCGAGCTTCAGCCCTACGTCGAGCAGGTGCTCGCCGACGCCTGACGCGCTGCTAAGGTCGGGGGCATGCAATGCCGGTGAGTCGCCTCCGTCCCCCGCCTTCGGGAGCTGTTCTGCGCGCCCGGGCCTCCTCGACAGGAAAGACTCACCATGCAGCATCCTCTTGCGGGCCGCACGGCCCTCGTCACCGGCGTCTCGCGTCGCGCCGGCATCGGCTATGCGACCGCCACGGCTCTCGCCGCGCTCGGCGCCAACGTGTTCCTCCATCACTACCGTCCGCACGACCTCGACCAGCCCTGGGGCGGTGACGACCTCGACGCCGTGCGCGCCGGACTCGCCGACGCCCTCATCCCGGACGCCGTCTCGAGCGACCGGCATGCCGACCTCCGCGATCCTGCGTCGATCGAGCCGCTGCTGGATGCGGCATCCGCTCTGACCGGCTCGCTCGACATCCTGATCTGCAACCAGGCGATGAGCGGCGGTGACGGCGGCATCCTCGACATGACCGCCGACCGCCTCGACGCGCATTGGCAGACGAATGCCCGCGCGACGATGCTGCTCACCGCCGGCTTCGCACGGCGGAAGGCAGGGACGGATGCCGCGGGGCAGCGCCCCGGCGACCGCGTCGACCGCGTGGAGTCCGGTCCGTTCGAGAAACCCACCGGGCACGTCATCTGGATGACGTCGGGGCAGGGCGACGGGCCGATGCGTGGCGAACTCGCCTACGCCACCAGCAAGGCGGCGCTCGCCGGCGTCACGAAGACCGTCGCCGCCGAGCTGCTGGACCACGGCATCGTGCTGAACACGGTCAACCCCGGACCCGTCGACACCGGATACCTCGACCCCGAGACCACCGACCGCGACCTGAGCTGGCTTCCGGAGTTCCTCGCGAAGACGCCGTTCGGGCGGTTCGGCCGTCCCGACGACCCGGCGCGGCTGATCGGCTGGCTGTGCACGGATGCCGGGTCGTGGGTCGTCGGCCAGGTGCTCACAACCGACGGTGGCTTCGCGCTGCGCTGACGCCAGGTGTTCAGGGTGCCGTGCTGAACCACGCCCGGAGCGTCTCGACGATCGTCTCGGACACCGCATCCGGGGAATCCGCCATCACGACGTGACCGGCGCCGGGGATCGCGTGCAGCGGCACGCCCTCGGCGTCGGCCCAGGTCTGCATCGCGGAGCGGATGTTGCCGGTGCGGTCCTGCTCACCGACGACGAGGCCCAGCGGCACCGGCGTGCGGTATGCGGGATCGGGTGCGACGAGCGACGCCGTCGCACGCCACACGTCGAGGAACACGGACTTGGGCATCCGGGCGAAGGTCGCGCGGATCGAGTCGACCGCCTCCGGCGTCACCGCCGAGGCATCCGCCATCAGCCCTGGCAGCCTCGAGGCCGGGATGAGCCTGAGCATCGGCGCCGCCATCCGCAGTCCGAACCGCTCGCCGCGGCTGAGCGGCCCGGTGTTCCAGGTGGTGCCGACGGCGATCATGCCGCCGATCCGTTCGGGGTGCGCGCGGACGTACGCCTGAGACAGGTTGCCGCCCAGGGAGTGTCCGACCAGGATCGGCTGCTCCAGGTGTAGGGCGTCGATCAGCGCACCGAGGTCGGCCAGCGCGTCCTCGGCCGTGAAGCGGGTGCCGGCGGCGAGCGCCGAGGCGCCGTGCCCGCGCAGGTCCCATCGGATGCCGCGGTACCCGACGTCCTGCACGGCCTGCGCCTGTGCGGCGAAGGACTCGCCGTCCATGCCCGCGCCGTGCGTGAACACGACGGGTCGGCCGGTGCCGCGCCCGTCGACGTAGCGGATGGTCGCCGTACCGCGCTCGAGGATGCCCGTCATGCCTCGAGCCTAGGAGACCCCGCTCACTCGGCCTTGACCGGCTCCGGGAACAGGGCGGTGAACAGGTTGCCGACCCACTCGATCAGTTCGATGTCCTCGGGCATCGGCACCAGCAGCGCCTCTCCCCCGGCGACGAACTTCGCCTTCGGGTAGAGCCGCTGCAGCCGCACCTTCATCGAATCGGGCAGGTTCGCCGGCGCGATCCGCAGGTTCGAGCCCATCGCGACGACGTCCGAGAGCCCGGCGCGGGCGGCGCGACGGCGCAGCCGAGCGACGGCGACCAGCCCGCCGACCTCGTCGGGCAGGGCACCGTAGCGGTCGGTGAGCTCTTCGACCACGAGGTCGATCGCGTCGTCGGCGGCGGTCGCCGCGGCCGCAGCAGACAGCTTCTGGTAGGCCTCCAGCCTCAGTCGCTCGCTGTCGATGTAGTGCTCCGGGATGCGGGCGTCCACCGGCAGTTCGAGCCGAAGCTCGACATCCGACGAGGTGTCCTCTCCGCGGAACGTCGCCACGGCCTCGCCGACCATGCGCAGGTACAGGTCGAAGCCGACGCCGGCGATGTGCCCGGCCTGCTCGGCGCCGAGCATGTTGCCCGCGCCGCGCAGCTCGAGGTCCTTCAGCGCCACCTGCATGCCCGAGCCGAGGTCGTTGTTCACGGCGATGGTCTGCAGCCGGTCCGCGGCGGTCTCGCTCAGCGGCTTCAGGTCGTCGTAGAGGAAGTAGGCGTACGCCCGCTCCCGCCCGCGACCCACGCGGCCCCGCAGCTGGTGCAGCTGCGAGAGCCCGTACTTGTCGGCACGGTCGATGATGATGGTGTTCGCGTTGGAGATGTCCAGCCCGGTCTCGATGATCGTGGTCGAGACGAGCACGTCGTACTTGCGCTCCCAGAAGTCGTCGACGACCTGCTCCAGCTGGTGCTCGCCCATCTTGCCGTGCGCGACGGCGATGCGCGCCTCCGGCACGAGCTCGGCGAGCTCGGATGCCACGCGCTGGATCGACTGCACCCGGTTGTGCACGAAGAAGACCTGTCCCTCGCGCAGGATCTCGCGGCGGATCGCCGCCGCGATCTGCTTGTCGCTGCGCGCGCCGACGAACGAGAGGATCGGATGCCGGTCCTCGGGCGGCGTCTGCAGTGTGGACATCTCGCGGATGCCGGTGACCGCCATCTCGAGCGTGCGCGGGATCGGCGTCGCGCTCATCGCGAGGATGTCGACGTTCGTCTTGAGCTTCTTCAGGGCGTCCTTGTGCTCGACGCCGAAGCGCTGCTCCTCATCGATGATCAGCAGTCCGAGGTCCTTGAAAAGCACCTGGTCGGTGAGGATGCGGTGCGTGCCGATGACCATGTCCACGGTGCCGTCGACCAGACCCGCCAGTGTGAGCCGCGCTTCCTTGTCGGTCTGGAAGCGCGACAGCGGCCGCACCTTCACCGGGAATCCGGCGAACCGCTCGGTGAACGTCTCGAGGTGCTGTTTGACCAGCAGCGTGGTCGGCACGAGCATCGCGACCTGCTTGCCGTCCTGGATGGCCTTGAACGCGGCGCGCACGGCGACCTCGGTCTTGCCGAAGCCGACATCGCCGGACAGCAGGCGGTCCATCGGGATGGGCCGCTCCATGTCGGCCTTGATCTCGTCGATCGTCTGCAGCTGATCGTGGGTCTCGGCGAACGGGAACGCCTCCTCCAGCTCGCGCTGCCACGGGGTGTCCGGGCCGAAGGCGTGCCCCTTGGCGCTCATCCGCGCCGAGTAGAGCTTGACCAGTTCGACGGCGATGTCGCGCACGGCCCTGCGGGCCTTGCCCTTCGCCGCCGCCCAGTCGCTGCCGCCCATCTTGGACAGCACCGGCGCCTCGCCGCCGACGTACTTCGAGAGCAGATCGAGCTGGTCGGTGGGCACGAAGAGCTTGTCGCCCGGGTAGCCGCGCTTGGACGGCGCGTACTCCAGCACGAGGTACTCGCGGGTGGTCTTGACGGCGTTGCGCCCGCCCGAGGACACCTCGCGCTTGGTCATCTCGACGAACTTGGCGATGCCGTGCGTGTTGTGCACCACGTAGTCGCCCTGCTTGAGCTGCAGCGGGTCGACGACGTTCTTCCGCCGCGAGGCGAGCTTCTTGACGACGCGCTGGTCGCCGCCGATGGTGCGTCCGTAGAACTCGCTGTCGGTGAGCACCGCGAGCCGGGCCTCCGGCACCTGGAAGCCGGACTCGACGGCACCGGTGACGAGGGTCGCGACACCGGCATCCGGCTCGGTGACAAGATCCTCCATGATGCGGGCGGCGATGCCGCGATCGCCGAGCACGTCCAGGGCGCGCTCGACGAGGCCCTGGCCGGAGGCGATGACGACCACGCGCCAGCCGTCCTGCAGCCGCGCCTCGACGAACGAGATCGCACCGTCGACGTTGCCGTGGAACGACGGGATGACGGAGGAGTCGAGGTTCGCGGCGTCCGCGTCGTCGGTGGCGAACGCGCTCAGCCGCCACCACACGCCGTCACGGTCGCGCACCACCTCGCGCAGCTGCGCGATCGTGCGGAAGTCGCCTGCGCCCAGGTCGATCGGAGCGGATGCTCCCGATGTCGCGGCGCTCCACGCTGCGTCGAGGAACTCGCGGTTGGTCTCGCCGAGGTTCTGCGCACGGGCGGTGGCGCGCTCGGGGTCGACGATCGCGGCGGCGGAGCCCTGCGGCAGGTACTCGGCGAGTGTCACGAGCGGACCGGCGACGGCGGGCAGCAGCGACTCCATGCCCTCGACGGGGATGCCCTCGCTCATCTTCTCGAGCATCCCGGCGATCGCCGGATACCTTCCGACCAGTTCGCCGGCGCGTTCCCGCACCTCGGCGGTGAGCAGCAGCTCGCGGCTCGCGGGCAGCTCGATCACCGGGACCTCGCCGGGCAGCGAGCGCTGGTCGGCGACCGAGAAGGCTCGGATCTGGTCGATCTCGTCGCCGAAGAACTCCACGCGTGACGGGTGCTCCGCCGTGGGAGGGAACACATCGAGGATGCCGCCGCGCACGGCGAACTCGCCACGGCGCGAGACCATGTCGACGCGCGAGTATGCCCGTTCCACGAGCTGCTCGACCGCATCCTCGAGCTCGAGGCCGCGGGCGCCGACGCGCAGTTCGAGTGGTGCGGCGTCACCGAGGTTGGCGGCGAGCGGCTGCAGCGCGGCGCGCACCGAGGCAACCACCACGAGGGGCTTCGCGCCGTCCCAGGTGGTGATGCTGCGCAGGGTCTCCAGCCGGCGTCCGACGGTGTCGGGGCTCGGACTGAGTCGCTCGTGGGGCAGGGTCTCCCAGGCCGGGAAGGTGAGGATCTCTGCATCCGAGAGGTAGGTGCCCAGCGCGGCCGCGACAGACTCGGCCCGCCGGCCGGTGGGAGTCACGACGAGCACGGCCGCCGGATGCCCGGCATCCGCTCTCTTCTGCAGCAGGCCGGCGATGACGGGCGCGTCGAGGCCGTCGACCAGCGAGATGTCGGCGTCGGTGGAAGCCCAGCTGAGAGCATCGCGGTACAGGTTCGCCTCTTCCAAGGCGCGCAGAATCCCCGGAACAGTCACCGGACAAGTGTATTGCGGGCCGCCGACATCGGGGTTCGCGATACAGGCCGATACGGTTCGCGGCCTCGACGACGGCTGGATCGGCGGCCTGCTGGCGACCGACGATCGTACGCCCGTTCCGTGGCCGGTGTTCTGATCCCGTCCGGCTCCCGCGGGTGCCGGACCGCGGCCCTACCCACCAGCCGCAGCCGCTCGCCTACCTCACCTACTGATGCTCCCCGCGCATCAGTGCGTGAGCCCATCCGCGCCGTCGGCACTCACCTACTGATGCTCTGGGTGGATCAGTAGGTGAGTGGCTGAGGAGTGCATGGACGAGCGCACGCGAGGGGTCGATGTCGGAGGCACGGGCAAGAATTCGGCGATGACCGACACCAGCACACCATCGTCGACGACTTCGCGCGCGTCCTGGCCGCCGCAGGCCTGCGGATAGCGATCGTCGACGACGACGGTGCAGAGGTCGCGCCGATGCCCGCCGACGTGCTCCATGACCGCGCGGGGCGTCGCCATCCCGCGCCCAAGAAGACGTGGCATCATCACCGCGAGGAACGCAATCGCCGGCGCGAAAAGACCGCGCGGGACGAGCGCACCGAGCAACTCACCGTCAGCGCTCAGCGCGCCCGGCGCGCGGCCCGGAAGCCGTCGACGGCGAGCACGGTGAGTGCCGCGGCGAGGATGCCGTAGACCAGGACGTCCGCGCCCTGCATCCGCTCGCCGAGCAGCATCGCCACCACGACCAGCAGCACGGGCTCGACGTAACCGAGCAGGCCGAACACCGGCATCGTGAGCATCGATGACGCCGCGAGGTACAGCGTCATGGCCATCGCGCTCGCGAAGCCGATCGCGAGCAGACCCATGATTTCGAGGCCGGAGACCGGTTCACTGCCCGCGACCAGGAACGCCACCGCCACGGGAAGCATCAGCGCGATCTCCCACCCGAACACGATCGGACCATCCAGCCCGAAGCGCTGGCGCAGCACGAAGTAGACCGCATAGGGGATGCAGATCACGAGCGTCACCCAGGACAGCTCCGGAGTGGCCACGAGTTTCACCACGACCGCGATCGCCGCGAGCGCGACGACGACCCACTGCAGCGGACTCACCGGATGCCGCATGAGGAAGCGTCCGCTCAGCACCAGGCAGATCGGCAGAAGCAGGTATCCGAGCGAGGCGTCGAGCGCGTGCCCGTGCATCGGCGCCCACATGAACAGCCAGAGCTGCACACCGACGATCCCGGTGAGCAGCAGCGACAGCAGCGGCATCCACCAGCGTGAGCGCAGCCGACGCCACAGCGTCCGCAATTCGCGACGGGCGGCCGGGTGCAGGAGCGTGGCGCCGTAGCATCCGAACGCGATCAGCACCCGCCAGGCGAAGACGACCTCGGCCGAGGACGAGACGAGACCGGCGAGCAGGAACATGCCGCCGAACAGGAACGACGCGGCGATCGACGTCAGCACGCCGCGCGCCGACGAGTGCCGCACTACCACGAAGGTCTCCGTTCTCCGCGGCATCCGACCGCTCACCAAGGATACGGGGCCGGGCTCGCGCCCGACCCCGCGCGCCGACTGCTCAGGCCGTCACGGTGAACTCGGCATGAGCGGATGCCGTGGCGTCGCCGCCCACCCAGACGTCGAAGGTCGTCGCATCGAGCGTCCAATCGCGGATCGCGGCGCTCCAGTACCGCCGCTGCTCGGCGCCGATCCGGAACTGCATACGCCGGGTCTGCCCGGCGGGGACCTCCACGCGCTCGAAGGCGGCGAGCTGACGCAGCGGCCGCGACGCGCTGCCGTACCGCTGGTGCAGGTAGAGCTGCACGACCTCGGCTCCGTCGCGGTCGGAGGTGTTCGTGACGTCGACCGAGACCACGACCTCGCCGTCGATGCCGACCTCGCCGGCGGACACCGCGACCGCGCCGTACGAGAACGCCGCGTAGCTCAGGCCGTGCCCGAAGGGGTACAGCGGAGTGCTCTGCTCGTCCCAGTACCGGCGGCCCTGCGCCTGCGGGTCGTGCGAACGTGTGACGGCGTGGTGGATCGGCACCTGTCCGACGGTGCGCGGCCAGGTGAACGGCAGCCTGCCCGCCGGCGTCGCGGCGCCGAGCAGCAGGTTCGCAATGGCCGCACCGCCCTGAGTGCCCGGGTACCAGACCTCGAGGATCGCCGGCACGTTCTCGTCGGCCCAGCGCAGGTCGAGCGGGCGCCCGCTCATCAGCACCAGCACGACCGGCGTCCCCGTCTCGGCCACGGCCTGCAACAGGCGCAGCTGGTCACCGGGAAGCTCGAGGCTGGACCGCGAGGCGTTCTCGCCGATCATGTCCTGCCGCTCACCGAGCACGACGACTGCGACGTCAGCGGCCGCGGCATCCGAGACGGCATGGGCGAACTCGGCATCCGCGTCGAAGTCCTCGGGGCTGAACGGACCGCTGTCGCCGAACATCTCGAACATCGACGGGAACTCCCGGCGGTCGAACGGCACGCCGGAGGCATAGGTCACCTCGGCCCTGCCGTCGAGCGCCGTGCGCAGACCGTCCACGATCGTGACCGTCTCGTCGAGGTCGTAGTCGAAGACCCACGGACCGATCGTGTCGCGGGCGGACGCCGCCATGGGCCCGATCACGGCCACCCGGTTCAGCGCTGCGGCATCCAGCGGCAGCACGCCCTCGTTGCGCAGCAGCACGGCGGACGCCTCGGCGGCCTCCCGCGCGGCGACCCGGTGCGCCGGGTCGCCGAGCACCGTCGCCGCGGCATCCTCATCGACGAAGGGTGCGTCGAACAGACCGAGCGCCTCCTTCGCCGTGAGGATGCGGCGGACGCTCTCGTCGATCCGCGCGATGTCGACGCGGCCGTCCTCGACGGCCGCCCTCAGGTGACCGAAGGCCGGGTCGAAGATGGCCATCTCCATGTCCATCCCGGCGTTCAGCGCGCGGGCTCCGGCATCGGTGAGGTCCGCGGCGAAGTGGTGCGTCTCGAGGTCGCGCACCGAGTTCGCGTCGCTGACGACGAAGCCCTCGAAGCCGAGCGCCTCGCGCAGCACCTCGTGCAGCAGCCAGCGGTTGCCGGATGCCGGCACGCCGTTGAGGTCCTGATAGGCGGCCATGATGTTGCCGGCTCCGGCCTTGATCGCCTCGTGGAAGG
The DNA here is from genome assembly GCF_042799915.1 of Microbacterium sp. NPDC057659. Lineage (NCBI taxonomy): Bacteria > Bacillati > Actinomycetota > Actinomycetes > Micrococcales > Microbacteriaceae > Microbacterium > Microbacterium sp. NPDC057659. The sequence continues at coordinate 1,272,403 of NZ_JBHVHU010000001.1, forward strand.
GCGGGAAGTAGGTGTTCCAGAGCTCCTGGTCGGAGATGTTCGCCTCGTCGTAGTCACGGCCGCCGAGAGCGGCACCGTAGCCCGCGAAGTGCTTCGGACCGGCGATGACGTGCTCGGCCGAGCCGATGCCCTCGCCCTGGAAGCCGCGCACCTGCGCGGCGGCGACCATCCCTCCCAGCAGCGGGTCCTCGCCTGCGCCCTCGATCATGCGGCCCCAGCGCGGGTCTCGTGCGATGTCGACCATGGGCGCGAACACCCAGTTGATGCCGACGGCGCGCGCCTCGCGTGCGGCCACGGACTGCGACCGCTCGATCACATCGGCGTCCCAGGTCGCGGCGAGCGCGATCGGCACCGGGAAGATCGTGCGAAGCCCGTGGATGACGTCGAAGCCGAACAGCACCGGGATGCCGTGCCTGCTGCCCTCGATCGCCTGGCGCTGCAGGCGGTTGGTCTCGGCGGGGTCGTTCACGAACAGCAGTGCGCCGGCGCCGCCGGTCGCGAGAGCGCCCTCGACGAGCTGCGGCTGCGTCGGCGCGCCGTCCGCGGTCTCGGCGCCGCCGTCGATCGCGCCGAAGTAGAAGTACTGCGTCAGCTGGCCGAGCTTCTCCTCGAGCGTCAGCTCTGCGAGCAGCCGCTCGACCCGCTCGCTCCCGATCTCCGAAGTCATCCGTGGTCCTTCCTGGTCCGACGGGCCGCGTCGTCACCACCCGTAGGCGAAAATATATCAGGTGCTCGGTATTCGATCTGTCGGAAGTAGGATCGCTGTGTGACGACATCGCCCTCCCGCCGCCGCGGCCCGTACGCGAAGAGCGCGACCACCCGCGCCGCACTGCTCGATGCGGCCGTCGCCGCATTCGCCGAGGCGGGCTACAACGGCGCGTCGCTGCGCGACATCGCCGCGCGCGCGAACGTCACCCAGACCGGGCTGTTGCACCACTTCCCCAGCAAGGTCGCGCTGCTCGAGGCCGTCCTCGATGAGCGCGATCGCGCGGACTCCGCCGCGATCTCCGAGTTCCTCGGTGAGGGCAGTTCGGTGATCGACGCCCTCGTCCTGCTCGTGGAGCGCAACCAGCGGCAGCGTCCGATCATCGAGCTGTACACCGCGCTCTCCGCAGAGGCCACCAGCGAGGAGCACCCCGCGCACGCCTACTTCCGGCGTCGGTACGCACGGGTCGGCGACCAGCTCGCCGCCGACTTCGCGAAACTGCGCGACGACGGGATGCTGCGCGACGACGTCTCGCCCCGGAGCGCCGCCCGGATCACGATGGCGGCGCTCGACGGCCTGCAGCTGCAGTGGCTGCTGGCACTCTCCGATGAGGACGCCGAGCCGGTGGACATGGTCGCCGAAGCGCGGCAGTTCCTCTCCCTGCTGCTGCGGTAGCGCGGCGCCAGCGTCATCGGACTGTACCGGCGCGGCCTTTATCGTCTACATTGGTAGAAATAACGACCCGTCAGGACCGTCCGAGGAAGGACACCCATGACCGCCCCTCTCGCCACCGGTAGCCCGCAGCACCCGCCCGTCCCGTTCGACGCCGAAGTCGACGCCCTGCTGTCCGCCATGCCCGCGATGCCTCCGATGATCCGCGACACCCTCCGCAGCGGACCCGCCATGCCGTTCCCCAGCAACGACGAGGTCATCGGCGACCGCGCCGTCGACTGGGAGGACCGCACGATCCCCGGCCCCGCCGGCGCCCCCGACCTGGAGATCACGATCTACCGCCCGCGCGGCCGCGACGGGGAGTCCCTGCCCGCGGTGTACAACATCCACGGCGGCGGCATGATCGTCGGCCACCGCTCCTGGGAGGCCGGCCGTGTCATCGACATCGTCGACGAGCTCGGCGTCGTCGGCGTGAACGTCGACTACCGTCTGGCACCGGAGAACCCGTTCCCCGCCGGCGCAGAGGACTGCTACGCGGGCTTCGCCTGGCTCGCCGAGAACGCCGTCGACCTCGGCGTCGACCCCGACCGCATCGTCGTCATGGGCGGCAGCGCGGGCGGCGGCTTCACCGCGTCCGTCGCCCTCATGGCGCGCGACCGCCGCGGGCCGCGGATGGCCGGCCAGCTGCTGCTCTGCCCGATGATCGACAACACGAACACGACCATCTCGAGCCTGCAGTACGACGGCATCGGCACCTGGCAGCGCGACGCGAACCTGCTCGCCTGGTCGTGCGTGCTCGGCGACGGCCTGGCATACTCCGTCGACGCCCCCGCCTATGCAGCCCCGTCGCGCGCGACCGACCTCTCAGATCTTCCGCCCGCCTTCATCGAGGTCGGCTCGGCCGAGATGTTCCGCGACGAGGACGTCGACTACGCCACGCGCATCTGGGCCACCGGCGGACAGGCCGAGCTGCACGTGTGGTCGGGCGGTTCGCACGGCTTCGACATGTACATGCCGCAGATCGCGCTCACGAAGGCCGCGCTGGACGCGCGGTCGTCGTGGCTGCGCCGCGTCCTCGACCTCTCGTGAGCGCGGCGCCGGTGCGGATGAGCACCCTGCGGGCCATGGTCGTGCTCGGTCTGCTCGAGGCATTCGGCCCGCTCTCGATGGACGTCTACATGCCGCAGCTGCCGCAGCTCGCCGACGGCTTCGGCATCTCCGATTCGCTCGCCCAGGCGACCATGTCGGTGTGCATGATCGGCCTCGGCCTCGGCCAGCTCGTCGCAGGGCCGCTCAGCGATCGCTTCGGCCGGCGACGCCCGCTCGTCATCGGGGTCACGGCGTTCACCGTGTTCTCCGCCGTCTGCGCGATCGCGCCGACCATCGAGATCCTGCTCGCAGCTCGGCTGCTGCAGGGGCTCGCCGGCTCCGCCGGCATCGTCATCAGTCTGGCCGTCGCGCGCGACATGTTCAGCGGCATCGACCTGAGCCGGATGCTCTCGATGCTGGTCATCGTCTCCGGAGCGGCACCCGTGGTCGCACCGCTGATCGGCGGCCAGCTCGCGCTGATCATGGACTGGCGCGGCATCTTCTGGGTGCTCGCCGGCGTCGGTGTCGCCCTCGTCGTGGTCGCCGGACGCGCCCTGCCCGAGACGCTCCCCGCGGCGCGGCGACACACCGGCGGGGTGACGCAGCTGGGCGAACATGTCGCCGCCGTGCTGCACGATCGCCTGTTCGTCGCGGTGCTCATCGCGGGCGCGGCCTCGGGCGTCGGCTTCTTCTCGTACCTGTCGATGTCGAGCTTCGTATTGGAGAACGAGTACACGCTGACGCCCCAGTTTTTCAGCTTCGTGTTCGCACTGAACGCGGTGGCGAACATCGGTGGAGGGCAGGTCAGCCGCCTGATCGTGCGACGCATGAGTCCTCGCGGCGTCTATCTGCTCGGCGTGACGGCGACCGCCGTCGCCACCGCGCTCTTCGCCGTCCTCGCCCTCGCGGGCGCGGGTCTGGTCGGCGTCACGCTCTCGCTGGTGCTGTTCATGTTCTGCGCGGGACTGTCCGGCCCGAACGGCTCGACGCTGGCCCTCGCCCATCACGGCGCCCGAGCCGGCACGGCCGCGGCCTTCATGGGCATGGCGATGTTCACGGTCGGCGCCGTCGTCTCACCGCTGGTCGCCCTCGCCGGCAGCACCTCGATCGTGATGGCGTCGACGATGGCCGCGGCGAGCCTCGTGGCCGCGCTCGTCGCATGGCTGGCGGTCCGCCCCGCGGCGCGCAGCACCGACGTGGCATCCACTGTTCTCCATCCGTAGGAAATAGACTGGCGTCATACACTGAACGTCACGCGCGAAGCGCGAGAACGGGGGTCGGCCCAGCCATGCCGAAAGCGATCGATCACGACCAGCGGCGACGCGACATCATCGACGTCACGTGGAACCTGATCGTCAAGGGCGGCCTCGAAGCAGCGACCATGCGCGAGATCGCCTCGGAGGCCGGGTTCGCGAACGGCGCGCTCAAGCACTACTTCCCCGGCAAGGACGACATCATCACCGGCGCCTATCAGCGCTCGATGGATCAGGTCATGGCGCGCATCGCCGCGGCGTCGGAGGGACTGACGGGCATCGACGCGCTGCGCGCGATCGCCAGGGCGACCACCCCGCTGGACGCCGAGTCCCGGGACTCGGCCCGGGTGCTGCTCGCGTTCTGGGAGCGCGGACTGTCCTCCGAGGAGATCCGGGTCGCCTACGGCGAGCTGCTGCGCACCTGGCACGACGACACGATCTCGCGGATCGCCGACTGCCGCGCAGCGGGCACGATCGACACGGATGCCACGGACGAGGAGCTCGCCGGCGAGCTGATCATGATGAACGTCGGCGGCACCGTGCTCAGCGCGATCGCCCCCGAGTTCGCCACTCCGGCGATGCTCAACGCGATGGTCGACGCCTTCTTCCGGCGCGTCGGGGCGCCGGAGCCCGCACGCTCCGACGCCTCGTGACGGGTTGACGGGCCCCGTCAGCCCAGGATGCGGTGCAGCCAGTTCAGACGAACCTCGTTCGCCGCGCGCCCGACGTGCGACTCCGGCGAGAAGCCGCTGAACCCGTGGTGGGCGCCCGCCCAGACGTGCAGCTCGGCCTGGCCGCCGGCCTCCCAGATGCGAGTCGCATAGGCGACGGCCTCGTCGCGGAAGATCTCCGCGGCGCCCACCTCGATGAAGGCCGGCGGCAGGCCGGACAGGTCGGGCATGCGGTTCGGCGCGGCCGACCAGTGCACGGCATCGGTTCCCGCCTGTTCCCCGAGCAGCGCTGTCCAGGCGGTGTCGTTGTTGTTGCGATCCCAGAGACCGACCATGTCGTACTGTCGCGTGGACGCCGACTCGTTGCGATCGTCGATCATCGGCGCGTCCAGAAGCTGGCCGGCCAGTGCAGGTCCGCCGCGCTCGCGGGCGAGCAGCGACACGGCGGCGGACAGCCCACCGCCGGCGGAGGACCCCAGCACCAGGATGCGCTCCGGATCGACGCCGAGCTCCTCGGCGTGCGCGGCGAACCACACCAGCCCTGCGTAGCAGTCCTCGACGCCCGCGGGCCAGGGGTCCTCAGGGGCGAGCCGGTACTCCACCGAGACGGCGACCGCACCGAACTCGACGACCAGGGGCACGGCCTGGCCGACCGCCATGAACCGGTTGCCGAGCACCATGCCGCCGCCGTGGATGGCGTAGAGCCCAGGCCCGACCTGCACGCCGTCCGCCGGGCTGATGATCGTAAGGACGATCTCGGGCGCGGCCGCATCCGGTCCGGGGATCGACACCTCGCGGATCCGCACCGGGGCGTCCCCTGCCAGCTGCGCGACGTCGCCGGCTGCGGTCAGCCGGTCCACGTGCTCACGGCTGGACAGGATCGTGTCGGCACGCAGGGGAACCGGTTCGAAGAGCTGCCGCATCATCTCCATTCCCGCCAGCAGCTGCGGGTCGTACGGCACCGCGGGCAGCCGCTCGTAACCGGCGGATGCCACGGTCACGGCCCCTCCGGGTCGACGATGCCTTTGTCCACCCAGAACGGGTCGACGGCGGCGCGCAGGCTGTCGGCGCCGATGCGCTCGACCAGCTCGAAGGCGGCGAGGTTGTCATCCAGCTGGCTCAGCCGGGTGGCGCCGAACAGCGTTGTGACGTTCGCGGGATGCGTCAGCGTGAAGGCGATCGCCAATTGCGCGGGCGACGTGCCCATCGACTCCGCGACGGCGACATAGTCGGGCAGGTCCCTCAGCAGCGCGGCGCGCACCTCCCCCGGGTCGCGTCCCACCTCTCGGGTGAGGTCGGTGCGGCCGGAGAGGTAGCCGCCCTCGAGGCAGTCCGACGCCTCGAACACGAAACCGTCGGCGAACAGCGTCGCGAAGGGCTCGCCGTCGGGGATGGAGCGTCGCGCCACGGAGTACTTCAGCTGCGCGAAAGCGGGGCCGGTCCAGCCCTCCTCCGCGGCGATGCGGCGCAGTTCGGCGATGTTCGACGCCGACCAGTTGTTCACGCCCCACTCCGTGGTGAGGCCCTCGGCGATGAGCTCCTGCATGGCCGAGGCGATGTCGTGCATGGTCAGGTCGTCGCGGTGGATGTCGCCGAGCACGATGAGGTCGGTGCGGTCGGTGCCGACCCGGAACAGCGCGCCCTCGAGCTGACCCCGGAACCCGTCGTCGTAGGCGTCGGTCCACACCTTCTCACTGAGCAACCAGTCCTCGCGCGCTACGCCGGTGGCGCGGATGATCGCCGAGAACAGGACGTCGGTGATCGCCGGTGGCTGCATGCCTGGGATGCCGTACACCCCGACGTCGAACAGATTGACGCCGCGCTCGATGGCGGTGCCCACGAGTTCGACGGCCTTCTCGAAGTCCATCCGATCGTAGGTGTGCCACGAGCCGAGGGCGAGCGCGGGAATCCGGATGCCGGAGTCGCCGAGCGCCCGGACGGGGACCGTGGATGCGGTGGTGGTCATGTCTTCCTCCCTTCTTCCGCCGCTCACGCCAGCCGCGGGTCGATGACGGCCTTCAACTCGGTCTGCTCGTGCATGTGCGCGATGCAGTCCGACGCGCCGGAGAGTCCGACCGGCTCGCTGAACAGCGCGTCCCAGTCGTAGCGGTCGGCGAAGGCCGCGAAGAAGTCGATGGCGTGCGCGTAGTCCGACACGTCGCCGTTGATCGAGCCGACGACGGTGAGCTCCTTGCCCATGATGCCGCTGAGCGGAAAGGGCTCCCCGACCGGGCCGGTGCTGCCGATCACCACGAAGGTGCCACGGGCGGCGGCCATCGCGATCGCCTCGGGGCCGACGCTCGGAGCACCGGCGACATCGATGATGAAGTCCGCGCCGGCCCCTCCGGTGAGCTCGAGCACGCGCTGGACGACCCCCTCGCTGCCGAGCGAGATGCTGACGGTCTCGTCGGCGCCGAACCGCTTCGCGATGTCGAGCCGGGAATCGGGACCGCCGACGGTGATCACCTTGGCCGCGCCGGAGATCTTGGCGACCGCGGTGGCGAAGACGCCGAGCGCACCCGCGCCCTGCACCACTACGGTGCCACCGACCCGGATCCCGCCGGCGCGGTCGAATCCGCGCAGCACGGTCTTCGCCGCACATCCGGCCATCGCCGCCCAGGTGTCCTTGACCATGTCGGGCAGCAGCAGCTTCTGCGCGCCCGCGGTGACGTAGGCGTACTCGGAGAGACCGGCGGTCGCGTACGGCGGCGCATCGCTGCGCTGCAGGAAGCCGTAGCCGCGGCGCTGGCAGAAGACCGGCTGCCGCAGCACCGTGCAGCCGTAGCACTCGCCGCAGACCGACTCGGACCAGCCGATGCGGGAGCCGACCTCGAGCGGACGGCCGATCGCGTCGCGCACTCCGTCGCCGACCGCGATCACCTGGCCGACCATCTCGTGGCCGAGCACCATGGGCAGCATTCCGGGGAAGCTCATCTTCCCCTCCCAGATCTCGATGTCTGTGCCGCAGAGGGTCGAGCAGAGCTGTCGGACCAGCACTGCGCCGGGTTCGATCTCGGCCGGAAGCGGCAGATCCTGCAGCTCGAGCGGTTCGCCGTGGGCGACAAGGACCGCCGCACGGGAGGACGTGGGGAGCGTCATCGCATATCCCTTTCTGTGGTGTCGGGAGAGTTGTCACTCCCCCGCGAGTGTGCTTTAGTCTACATACGTTGACATAAACGTGACAGACAGAGAAGAGGAAGTCGTGGCAGAGAACGGGCTCACCGCCGATCTCGTACTGCGCGGCGGACGAGTGCACGTCCTCGACATCGAGGACACTCGCGCGACAGCCGTCGCCGTGACGGACGGACGCATCGTCGCCGTCGGCGAAGACACCGACATCGCCCCCTTGATCGGAGCGGCGACCGAGGTCGTCGAGCTGGACGGACGGGCAGTGCTGCCCGGCATCAACGACGCGCACCTGCACGCGTCCTGGCTGGGCGCGCTGTGGCCGCGAACGGTCTTCGGAGCTCCGCACGAGCCCACCACGGAGCCGCTCTCGACGACGCGCGAGCAGCGCCGTGCGGCACTGCTCCGTGCCGCGGAGGTGATGTCATCCCTCGGCATCACCAGCTACACCGAGCCCGGCATCGGTCCCGGCGAGGACGACGGACCCACCGGATGCTTCGGGTCGGAGGTGCTCGAGGTCTACCGCGAGCTCGCCGCCAAGGGCGCACTGCGACAGCGCGTGACCCTGCTGCTGCTCTTCGGCCTGCTGGACGGCACCGCGCGCACCGCCGATGTGCTGGACGGGATCACCGCCGCCGACACGACCACGGCCGACCCCCGCTCGCTGCGCATCGCCGGCCTGAAGGTGTTCGCCGACGGCATCCCTCCAATGCGCGGCGCGTACATCCACGGCACGTACGTGGACGGCGGGCACGGCGAGCTGCTGCTGGACGGCGCCGATGACGAGGAGCGCGAGCGCCGGCTGCACGAGATCGTGCGGGCCGCACAGCGGGCGGGGCTGCAGATCGCCGTGCACGCCACAGGCGATCGCTCGATCGATGTCTTCGTGCACGCCGTCGGCCTCGCGCAGGACGAGCATCCCGCGGACCTGCGGCACTACCTGGTGCACGCCGATCTGCTGCGCGACGAGACGATCCCCGCTCTGGTGCGCCAGGGCATGGGAGCGACATTGCAGGCGGGCATCGCCGAGTTCACGGCGGAGTGGGCCGGCAGCGCGTTCGCGGGCGACGATGGGCCCGCGATGTGGCCTCTCGCACACCTGATCCGCGCCGGCGCGCCGTTCACCCTGAGCTCGGATGCCCCGGTCATGGCACCGGACTGGCGCGCCGAGCTGGCGGCCGCCGACCGGCTGCTCGGCGCGGCATCCGACCCCGTCGCCCGCCTGCACGACCTGCTGCGCCGGGTCACCGCCGTGCCCGCCTGGCAGGACCATGCGGAGGACTGGAAGGGCACCGTGGAGGTCGGCAAGGTCGCCGACCTGGTGATCCTCTCGGAAGACCCGGATGACGTCGGAGCGCAGGGCCTGCCCGACATCCGGATCGAGCGCACCTACCTGGGAGGAACGGTCGTCTTCGACGCGGCCACGACATCTGTCGAGGCCTGAAACGCACGAAGAGGGGGACGGCGCCGGCCGTCCCCCTCCTCGTGCACCCGCGGTCAGGCCAGCAGCTGACCGCCGTCCACGGGCAGGCTCACGCCAGTGATGTCGGCCGCGCCGTCGGAGGCGAGGAACACCGCCGCGGCGGCGACCTGTGCGGGGTCGGCCATCTGCTTCAGCGGGATGCGGGACAGCCAGGCCTCGCGCATAGGCGAGCCCTCCGGCATCCCCATCCTCATCATCGGCGTGTCCACCGGCCCCGGCGCCACCGCGTTCACCCGGATGCCATGCGCGGCGAGCTCGACAGCAGCCCACCGGGTCTGCGCGTCGACGGCGGCCTTGCTCGTCTCGTACGCCCCCATGCCCGGCGTGGGCTGGCGCCCGCCGATCGAGGAGATGTTCACGATGGCGCCTCGGATGCCGGCAGCGACCATGTGGCGGGCGACTGCCTGCGTCATCGCGAACGTGCCGAGGATGTTGACCCGGATGGTGGTGTCGTAGTCGGCGAGCGGCAGGCTGAGCACGTCGCCGTGCAGGTGCAGGATGCCGGCGTTGTTGACCAGTACGTCGATCGGGCCGGTCTGCTGCGAGATCTGCTCGACGGCCGCCGCCACGGCATCCTGATCGGTGATGTCGAGACCCACCGTCGCGACGCCGAGCTCCGCACCGACGCCCGCGAGCTTCTCGCCCGGCAGATCGACGAGGACGACCGCGTCGCCCTGGGCGAGGAACGCCTCGGCGAGGGAGCGCCCGATGCCGCCCGCCCCTCCCGTTATCAGGACCGTACGTGTGCTCACCATTGTCTCCTTCGAAAACGGATGGGATCGAGCGACCCCATGAGGGATATTATACGTTTGGAGAAAAACCCGCCATCGCCGCCAGGAGGAGCACATGACCACCGCAGTCCCCACGAGGCGGCTCGGGCCGCACGGCCCCGAGGTGCCGACGTTCGCACTCGGCTCCTGGAACATCTGGGACCGCATCAGCCGCGACGAGGCGATCGCGCTCGTCCTGCGCGCGCAGCGGACCGGTGCAGCGTTCTTCGACGTCGGCAACTACAACATGGGTCCGCACGACGAGGGCGCGCGCACCGACATCCTGTTCGGCGAGATCGTGCGCGAGGCGGGCCTGCACCGCGAGGACTACCTGCTGTGCGGCAAGCTCTGGCTCTGGGACTACCCGAACACGTCGTTCGCGGGCTGGATGCGCGAGTCGCTGGATCGCATCGGCATCGAGCGGGCCGACTGCATCGTGGTCGGCGACCACATGGCTCCGGTCGACATCCGCCGGGTCGTGGCGGACATGCAGGCCGAGATCGACGCCGGTCGCTTCGCCTACTGGGGCATCAACAACTGGCCCTACGAGGAGGCCGTGCTCGCCCTGGACTTCGCCGAAGCCGAGGGCCTCACTCCCCCGTCGTTCGCGCAGCTGAAGTACGGGCTCGCGCGGCGCTCGATGGCCGAGGGTCCGTTCTACGGCGAGCTGTTCCGGCGGGGGCGGATGTCGCTGCAGGCCTCGGACATCTTCGAGGGCGGCATCCTGGTGGGCAAGACCAGCCCGCAGCGCAAGATCGGCGCGGACGTCGGCGGCATCAGAGACGCGATCATCGCCTCGTGGCCGCGTGCGCAGGCCATCGCCGCTGAGATCGAGGCGACTCCCGCGCAACTGAACATCGCCTACTGCCTGGCGAACCCGGCGACCGCGAACGTGCTGTTCGGGGCGAGCTCGGTGGCGCAGCTGGACGACGCGCTCGGCGCGTTCGACGTGCTCGAGCGCGTCGGCGCCGAGCGCCTGCGCGAGCTGTGCGCAGACCTCTGGGTCGACCGCGACGTCAACCCCGACGGCACCTGGGCTCCACCGGCATCCTGAGCTCCGGCGGTCGCGCGTGCCGGGTCGCGCGACCGCCGGTCTTCACCACCGGCAGATCACGTCAAGCGGCGACGAACGCGACGGCCTGATCGCGGAACTCCGGCGACGCGACCGCCGCGAAATGGTCGCCGGGAACCCGCACGAGCTGCGAGCCGGGCACTGCGTCCGCCAGGCGCTCCGCCCCCTGGGACATCTGGTCATCGACGCCGGCCAGGAACAGGGTCGGCACCGCGGGGACATCCTCGTGGAAGTCGAATGGCTCGGCGTGCAGCGCGTCGATGAGACCGACGACGGCCGCGGCATCCAATCCCGGCGTGCGCAGCATCTGCGCGAACATCCCGACCATCGGGTCGGACGGCGCGGCGCCGCCGACAGCCTTCTGCAGCGCATCGACGTCGAGGGCGCCGAAGGGATCCATCGGGCTGAGCGCGCCGAGCACGAGACGACGCACGCGGCCGGTGCCGGCGACGGCCCAGGCCAGCCGCGCACCCATCGAGTAGCCGATCACATCGCCCTGCTCCTGGCCGGACTCGGCGATGAGGTCACCGAGCGCCGCGCCCAGGTCGGAGGTGGTCGCGGCTCCGCGCGCGAGCGCCGGGCCGGCGCCGTGGCCGGGCAGGTCGACGACGATCGCGCCGCGGCCGACTGCGGCGAGCGCGGCGACGAAGCCGGTGCGCTCCCACTCCGCCGTGCCGTTCGACGCGAGCCCGTGGATCAGCAGCACCGGGTCGGGCCCGGGGTGGATGCGGGTGGTCAGAAGAGGAGTTGTCATTCACCCATCATGGCTCGTTCTGATATTATTTTCTACACTTGTAGAGTGAATAGACACACCGTCGTGACATACCACTGGAGGACCCCGCAATGACCGCCGATCCCACTCGAATCCTCGACGTCGCCACCGGCTACATGGCGTCGAAGCAACTCTTCAACGCCGCCCGCATCGGGGTGTTCCGCGCCATCGCCGACGGTGCCGCCACCCCTGCCGAGGTGGCCGCCGCGACCGAGCATCCGGAGCGTCAGGTGCGCATCCTGCTGGACGCCTCCGCGTCCACCGGCCTGCTCACCCGCTCAGACGGCCGGTATGCCCTCGCTGAGGATGCCGCCGAGTACCTGACCGGCGGTCCGCACGACCTGAGCGCCTTCCTGAACTTCCTCGAGCTGGGCAGCTTCGAGGCCTTCGGCCACTACCGCCACACGGTCGACGCCGATGAGGGCGGCACCCTCGACTTCGACGAGGACGGCTGGGCCATGTTCATGGCGGGCGTCATGCAGTACAACGGCCTGCACGCCCGCGGCTTCGGCGAGGTGTTCGAGACCTCGGGGGCGACCCGCGTGCTCGACTTCGGCGGCTTCACCGCCGGGTGGTCGATCGCCCTCGCCCAGCACAACCCCGAGCTCACCTCGCGCATGGTGTACCCCGCCGAGTCCGGCCCGATGCTCACCCCCGAGATCGAAGCTGCCGGGCTCTCCGACCGCATCGTTGTCGAGGCCGGCGACACCGTCACCGCCGTGCCCGGCGGCGACCACGACCTGGTGCTCGCCATCCACGTCATCCACCGCTTCACCGACGAGCAGAACCGTCAGATCCTGAAGAACCTGCGCGCCTCGGCACGCACCGGCGCGAGGCTCGCGGTGTTCGACTACTTCCTCGACTCACTCGACCAGCAGCGCGCCCTCGACGCCCGGCACGCCGCGGAGTACTTCAACTTCGACGGCACCGTGGTCTGGCCGGAGGAGACCGTCGTGTCCTGGCTGAACGAGGCTGGGTGGGCGTTCAGCCACTACGTCGACGTGCCGGGCAGCCCGCGCACGCTCGTCGCCGAAGCCGTCTGACGGTCGCTCCCAGAGCAGAAGGAGGCCGCCTGCGGGATTCCCGCAGTCGGCCTCCCGCATGCGGCATCCGGATCCGTGCCGGGTACGCAACAGCCCCGTCCGCCGGGTACGGCGGACGGGGCTGAATGCTGCCGGACTACACCGGCTGCCGCTCCCGCAGCGCCAGCCAGGCGGACCGGCGCTCGGCCTGCCGCACCGGGTCGGCCACCGGGGATGCCGCGAGGAGGCGTCGGCTGTACGCATGCTGCGGGTCGACGGTCATCTGATCGCCGTCGCCGGTCTCGACGATCTCGCCCCGGTACATCACGGCCACGCGATGGCATACCCGTCGCACCACGCTGAGGTCGTGCGACACGAAGAGGTATGAGACTCCCGTGTCGCGCTGCAGCTCGATGAACAGGTCGAGGATCGACGCCTGCGTGGTCAGATCCAGTGCGCTGACCGGCTCGTCGCAGATGATCAGCTTCGGCCTGCGGACGAGCGCCCGCGCGATCGCGATGCGCTGCCGCTGTCCCCCGGAGAACTCGCTGGGGTAGCGGTCGAGTACTTGTCTGGGCAGCTGCACGCGATCGAGCATCTCCGCGACGGTCGCCCGCGCCTCGGACTTCGCCAGGCCGGCGGTCGAGAGCGGCTCGGCGAGGATGTCGCCGACGGTCATCAGCGGATCGAGGGAGCCGTACGGGTCCTGGAAGACGACCTGGATGTCTGCGGCCAGTGCCCGCCGCTCGCGCCCCTTCGCGTGGGTGATGTCGCGGCCGTCGAACATGATGCGTCCCCCGGCGACCGGCACGAGTCCGAGGATCGCCTTGCCGAGCGTCGACTTGCCCGAGCCAGACTCCCCCACCAGCCCGGCGCACTCGCCGTGTCCGATCGAGAGAGACACCTCGTGCAGCACCCGGTTGGGTCTGCGTCTCGTGCCGTAGTCGACGACGACTCCAGATGCCTCGAGCAGCGGCGTGGCTGTCGTTTCGGCGCTCATGCGCGGATCCCTTCCTTTTCCGTCTCGGATGACGCGTCCGACGCGTCGAGCTCGGCACGACTCGCGGCGCCGTCGAGCGACGCGGCGATGAGCTCGCGCGTGTAGTCGCTCTCCGGGCTGGAGAAGATGCCGGACACGTCGCCGATCTCCTCGATCGATCCGCCTCGCATGACCACGACCCGATCGCAGATGTCGGCGACGACGCCGAAGTTGTGCGTCACGATGACGAGGGCCATGCGGTACTCCTGCTGCAGCTCGCGCAGCAGCTCCAGGACCTCGGCCTGCACGGTCACGTCGAGGGCGGTCGTCGGCTCGTCGGCGACGAGCACCCGCGGATGCCCCGCGATCGCGCCCGCGATCAGCACGCGCTGCGCCATTCCGCCCGACAGTTCGTGCGGGTAGGAGCGCATGACGCGGGTCGGGTCGACGATGCCGACGCGATCGAGCATCTCGAGGGCGCGTGCCTTCGCGTCCGCCGAGCTCAGCCCGTGCACGCTCTTCAGCGGCTCGCAGAGCTGGTGCCCGATCGTGAACGACGGATCGAGATTCGTCATCGGCTCCTGCGGCACGTATCCGATCGAGCGTCCCAGCAGCTTCGCACGGGCGGCGCGCGGCAGCCTGGTCACGTCCTTGCCGCCGATCCAGATCGCGTCAGCGGTCGCGTACCCCGCCTTCGGCAGCAGGTCGAGCATCGAGAACACGGTCTGCGACTTGCCGGATCCCGACTCGCCCACGATTCCGAGCACCTCGCCCGGAGCGACGTCGAGTGTGATCCCGTGCACGACCTCGACCGCGCCCTTCGCCGTCTCGTAGTTCACCCGCAGGTTCTCGAGCCGCACGGCGGAGTCCGCGGCACGGTGCGACACCGAACCGGTCGTCGTCGAGAGCTCGTCGGCGGGCCTGCCTGCCGCGGCCTTCGCGGCGATGCGGCGACGCTGACGGCTGGTCAGCATCGGGGTCTTCACGCTCATGACGTCGGCGAGCGTCGAGCCGAGGACCGCCAGCGCGGCGACGGAGATGCCGAGGGCGAGCGACGGCCAGAGCAGCAGCAGCGGGTCGGTCCGCATGACGCGGAAGCCCTCGTTCATCGCAGCGCCCCACCCCGGGGTCGTACCGCCGCCGATGCCGAGGAACTGCAGTCCCGCCTGCATGCCCATCGCCATGCCGGCGGTGAGCGCCGACTGGATGACGATCGGTGCGATGACCGGGCGGATGACGTGGCGGCTCATGATGCGCGTGTTCGACAGTCCGGAGACCCTGGCCGCGTCGACGTACGTCTCGTTGCGGACCGCGAGCACGGTCGAGCGCGTGAGACGGAAGTAGCCGGGGGCCATGAAGACACCGATCGTGACCATGAGGATGTCGAAGTTGTTGCCCGTGTTCGCGCCGACGATCAGCAGGATGATCATGCCGGGCACGGACTGGATCGCGTCGGAGAGCCAGGTCGCGATGCGATCGAACGTGCCGCCGAAGTAACCGGCCGCCAGGCCGGACGGGACGCCGATGACGATCGAGGCGACGATCGCGACGACCGCGCCCCAGATCGTGATGCGGGCGCCGTAGATGAGCCGGCTCAGCACGTCGCGGCCGGTGGTGTCCCCGCCGAGCAGATGCTCGGGGCTGGGCGGGGCGCGGGTGATCGAGAGATCCACGAAGTTCGGGTCGTAGGGAGCCAGCAGCGGCGCGAACACCGCCACGAGCACGAGCAGCAGCAGGATCGCGAGCGAGATCGAACCGGCGGGGCGCTTGAGCAGCCGGATGAAGGCCGACTCTCGACGGTGCTCGCGCGAATCGATGTTCTCGGTGAGAGGGGCAGTCATTTCACACGCACCTTCGGGTTGATCCAGCCGAGCAGCACGTCGAGCAGGAGGTTGATGACGACGACGAAGATCACCGTGATGACCGTGATGCCGAGCAGCATCGGGATGTCGCCGTTCTGCGACGAGGCCTGGGTGAGCGGCCCGATGCCGGGCAGGGCGAAGATCTGCTCGACGATGATCGCGCCGGACAGCAGCCCGACGAACATGAGCGCCAGGATGGTCAGCGAGGGCGGCGCGGAGTTGCGCAGCAGGTGCACGACCAGTCGCGGCTGCGAGAGCCCGCGGCTGCGGAGCGTGCGCATGTAGTCCTGCCCGTCGGCCTGGATGATGGCGTTGCGCAGCTGCTCGGCGATCATGACCACGGCGCCGAGGGCGAGCGAGATCGCCGGCAGGGTGATCGAGAGGAGCCATCCGCTGACCGACTTGCCCGGCTGCACGTACCCGACGGCGGGGAACCAGTGCAGCTGCACGGCGAAGGTCATGACCAGCACCAGTGCCACCCAGAAGCCCGGCAGGGCGAAGAGGATGACCGAGGCGGCCTTGACCAGCCGATCGATCCAGGTGTTGGGGCGGAGCCCGGCGAGGACGCCGAGGATGCCGCCGAGGACGGCCGAGAGCAGGATCGAGAAGGTGACGACCGACAGGGTCACCGGCAGCTTGACGGCGATCTGCGCGCCGACGGGCTGGAAGTTCTTCCACGAGGTGCCGAGGTCCCCGTGCAGGAGCCCGCCCAGCCAGTCGAAGTACTGCACCATGACGGGCTGGTCGGAGCCGATCTTCGCGGCGAGCGCGGCCTGGGCATCCGGCGTCGCTGCGCTGCCCAGCAGGCCCAGCGTGGGATCGGGTATTGCAGCATGGGCGAGGAAGAAGGTCGCCGTCGCCACCACGAACAGCAGGATCACGCCTGAGGCGAGCCGCTTGAGCGTGAAGATGAGCATCGTTACTCCTGTATCGGGTCGAAGTGCGGCGACGGGGCGGGGTCGTCGCCGACCGCGCCCCGTCACGTCAGCCCGCGAGGGCGATCTGTCGCAGAGTCGGGAACATCATGCCGGTGACGGGGGTCACCGTGAAGTCCGACGTGGAGATGTAGGTGTTGGTCGACTGGCTCCACACCGAGAAGAAGGCCTGCTCGGTGACCATCTCGTTCAGCTTCTCGATCTCGGCGTCCTGCTCCTTGCCGGGAGCGGCCTTGGCGACGACATCCGCCTGCGCCTGGATCTCGGGGAAGGCCTCGATGCCCGGGGTGGGGTTGTACCACTGGGGCTGCGTGATCTGACGCTCGACGGTCGCCATCGGGTTGGAGTCCATCGCGATCACACCGACGAACATCGGGTACTCGGGGGCGACCGCCATGTACTGCATGAAGTCGGTCTCCTTCCAGGTGAGCTTGATCTTCAGCTCCTTGAAGGTCTGTTCGATGATCGCCTGCCAGGGCTGGAACGGCGGCGCCATGGGCATCGTCACGGCGAAGCCGTCGGCATAGCCGGCATCCGCGAGCAGCTTCTTCGCCTTATCGAGGTCGTACGAGTACATATCGTTGATCGACTTCACGTAGCCGGTGGTCCCGACGGGGAACACCTGGTTCGTCGCCTCGCCGATGCCCTGGCCGATCGTCTTGACCATCTCGGGCCCGTTGAACGCGTAGTTCAGCGCCTGGCGCACACGCAGGTCACCGAGCGGCTTGCCCATCTCGGTCTTGCCGACGCGGTCGCTGAACTGCAGCCCGGCCCACATGGACAGGCCGCTGGCGACGTTCCATCCCTGGTCCGGCGCCATGTCCATGCCCGCCTTGTCACCGTAGATGAGGTTGAACTGGCCGCTCTGCATGCCGTTGAGCATGGCCGTGCCGTCACTGAGCGGCGAGACTGTCAGCGGGTCGAACGGGAAGCTCTTGCTGTCCCAGTGGTCCTTGACCTTCGTGAACTGGTAGACGGCCCCCTTCACCGAGTCGTCGCTGAGCGTGTACGGCCCGGAGCCGACCGGCTCCTTGGCGAGGGTCCCCGCGTCGATCGCCTTGGGCGCCATCATGTAGCTGCGGCCGAGGGCCATGAAGTACAGGATCGTGTCGTCGCGCTGCGTGAGATGGATCTCGATGGTGTCCTCGTCGACCGCCGTGAAACTCTCCACCTTCTTGTAGGCCTCTTGCGACCGCACCCCCTTCTTGAGGTACTCGAGGCTCTTGACCGCGGCATCCGCGTCGAACGCCTCACCGTCGGAGAACTTCGCGTCGGTGCGGAGGTCCATCGTGATGGTGAGGAAATCGTCGGAGGTCTTCCAGTCGGTCGCGAGTGCCGGCTGCGGTTCACCCTTGCCGTCGATCGCGAGCAGCGGGTCGTAGACGGCCGACAGATACGGTCCGTCGAACCCGATGTCGGCGAGCGACGGGTCCCAGCTGGTCACATCAAGGAAGTTGCCGATGTTCAGCGGCTTCGCCGCCGCGCCACCGGCGTCGTCGGGAGGGGTCTCGGACCCCGATGAGCACGCTGTGAGTGCGAGCGCCGAAACTGCGATCAGGGCGACCGCGGACAGTGCCTTCTTCATTTCTTCTTCTCTCGGGTTGCCGGTGCAGAGGGGCTCCGGTGGTGCTCGTCGAGGCCTCGAGAACGGGTCACTCCGGTGTGCCGTGCGGTTAGTCTACACACGTTGACAAGAAAGGCAATGCCCCGTTTCGACACCTCGTCTCCGCATCCTGCGGTGACCCGCATCACCCGTGCACTACGGGTCAAGCACCCCCTGTGCGCCGAGCGCACAATGGGACGATAGGAGGACATCCATGTCGCACACCCCTGCCCCGCGTCTGCTCCCGCTGATCGGCGGTTCCACCGCGGAGCCCCGGCATCCGCTCGACCCGCTCACCGGCGCCGAGATCGACCGGGCCCGCGAGATCCTGGTCGAGGCGGGATTGCTCGGCGACAGCGTGCGCGTGCCGATGCTGCTGCCGGACGAGCCCACCAAGGCGGAGCTCGCCGCCTGGCAGCCCGGCGTCGCCATCGATCGACGCGTGGACGCGACGCTGATGGACACCTCCACCGGACAGGTGATCGAGGCGATCGTGTCGATCACCCGCGGGGCGGTCGTCTCGCACCGCGAGCACGATCCGGCCACCGCCCCGTACGGCCAGCCGCAGTATCTGTTCGAGGAGTACGACCGCGCAGCCGAGATCGTGAAGAGCTCGCCGGAGTGGCGCGCCGCGATGGTGCGGCGCGGGCTCGAGGACCGCATCGACCTGGCGTTCTGCTCCCCGCTTGCCCCCGGATTCGTCGGCCGCGAGAACGAGGTCGGCCGCCGCGTCATCCGCTCACTGACGTTCCTGCGAGACAGCGAGGACGACATTCCCTGGGCGCACCCGGTCGAGGGACTGATCGTGCACATAGACCTGATCACGAACGAGGTGCTCGGCGTCGAGGACGAGGGCGACGTGCCCGTACCGAGCGGCAGCGGCAGGTACACACCGGATGCCGTGGGGCTGGCTCGCGACTCTCTCAAGCCGATCGAGATCGTGCAGCCCGAGGGTCCGAGCTTCCACGTCGACGGCTCGCACGTGCAATGGGAGAACTGGTCGCTGCGGATCGGCTTCAACGCCCGCGAGGGTCTGGTCCTGAACGACGTGCGCTTCGACGATCGCCCGGTGCTCGCGCGCGCGAGCGTGCCCGAGATGGTGGTCCCCTATGGCGACACCAGCCCGACGCGATTCTGGATCAGCTACTTCGACGCCGGCGAGTACCTGCTCGGCAAGAACGCCAACGCGCTCGAACTGGGCTGCGACTGCCTGGGCGTGATCAGGTACTTCGACGCCCACGTCGCCGACGACCGCGGCCACGCGGTGCGCGTGCCGAACGTCGTCTGCATGCACGAGGAGGACTACGGCATCCTCTGGAAGCACACCGAGCCGGGACCGGTGGGCGCGCAGGTGCGCCGCTCGCGCCGCCTGGTCGTGTCGTACTTCGCCACCGTCGGCAACTACGACTACGGGTTCTACTGGTACTTCTACCTCGACGGCTCGATCCAGATGGAGGCCAAGGCCACCGGCATCGTGTTCGTCGGTGCCGGTGAGCCCGGCTCCAAGAGCGCGCACGCGAACGAGATCGCCCCTGGGGTGTTCGCTCCCGTGCACCAGCACCTCTTCTGCGCACGGCTGGATGTCGCGATCGACGGCGAGGACAACCGTCTGGTCGAGGTCGACGCGGTGCGCATCCCGATGGGCGAGCAGAACCCGTTCGGCAATGCGTTCACCTGGTCGCAGACCACGCTCGCGTCCGAGCAGCAGGCTCAGCGCGAGGCCGACACTTCTGTGGCGAGGACCTGGGAGATCCAGTCGGCTTCGCGCACCAACATCACCGGCGCGCCGACCGCGTACCACCTGTACCCGCAGCCGACCGCTCTGCTGATGGCCGACCCTGCCTCGTCCGTGGCCGCCCGCGCCGCGTTCGCGACGAAGCACCTGTGGGCCACGGCGTACGAGCCCGGTCAGCTCTGGCCCGGAGGGCGCTACCCGAATGCGCATCAGGGCGGAGCGGGCCTGCCCGAGTACTCGGCCGGCGATCGCCCGATCGACGGCGAGGATCTGGTGCTCTGGCACACGTTCGGCCTGACCCACATCCCTCGCACAGAGGATTGGCCGATCATGCCGGTCGACTATGCGGGATTCTGGTTCAAGCCTTACGGCTTCCTCGACGTGAACCCGGCGATGGATGTGCCGGAGTCGTCGCAGGCGCACGCCGTCGCCGGCGGGGACGGATGCTGCGGAGGCGGCGACGCCTGCGCATGCGCGCACTGACCCCTGGCCCCCACCGGGCAGATCGTATATGATGCCCGAAAGCTCTCTTGCGAGGTGATGATGCCCGTATCGCCGACCCTGCGACCCGAACGCCTGGCGACGACAGTGTCCCGCGGACTCAGCGAGTTCCGCACCGCGGTGAACGACTCGTTCGTGCCGCTGCAGGTCTCCGCCGGCCAGCCCGACGTCTTCCGTGGCGTGATGCGCGGGGCCGGGGTCGACGAGGTGCACCTCACTGATCTGCGCGCCACCGCACACACCGTCGAGCGCACGCCCGAGCTGATCGCCCGCGGCGACCGCGACTTCTTCAAGGTGAGCCTGATGCTCTCGGGCACCGGACTGCTCATCCAGGACGGTCGCGAAGCTGTGCTCGCCCCGGGCGACCTCGCCGTGTACGACACCTCGCGGCCGTACTCACTGGTGTTCGACGAGGACTTCCGGTCGATGATCGTGATGTTCCCCAGGCACCTGATCGCGCTGCCCACCGACCTCGTCGGCGAGCTCACCGCGGTGCGGATCTCCGGCAGCGACGGCCTCGGACTCGTCGTGGTGCCCTACCTGTCGCAGCTGGCGGTCAACCTCGATCAGATCGCGGGCACGACTGGCGCGAGGCTCGCGCACAGCGCCCTCGACCTGGTCACCACGGTGTTCAGCCGCGAGCTCGGGCTGGATGAGAACGGGGCCGACCCGCATCGCGCACTGATGCAGCGCATCCGCGCGCACATCGATCGCAACCTGGCGTCTGCCGACCTCTCCCCCGCGTCGATCGCCGCCGCGCACTTCATCTCGACCAGGCACCTGCACGGGCTGTTCCAGGAGCAGGGCACAACCGTCTCCACCTGGATCCGCACCCGCCGGCTCGAGCAGTGCCGCCGCGACCTGCTCGACCCGCTGTACGCCGACCGGCCCGTCGCGGCGATCGCCGCGCGCTGGGGCTTCGTCGACGCGGCGCACTTCAGTCGCGCGTTCAAGGCCGCCTACGAGGCGTCGCCCAGCGAGTACCGCGCCGCCCGCTGACCGCGCCGCAGGCCGTCAGCGGGCGGCGATCGCGACTCCTCGAACAGCGCCCGCCCGGGCGCTGTTCGACCGTGCCCGCTGCCACCCGAGCCGCCTCTTGCCACCCAGGGCACGGGCGTTGACTGCCCGCGCCCGATCCCCTCGGCGCCGTTGAGCGGGCGCTGCGACCGCGGCGAGCATGGCGTGAGCGCCGCACCGCAGCGGCGCTGCGCCGAAGGAGGCCAGCCGCGTGAGTGCCGTCGCCCGCACCAGCCGTCAGGTGGTGTTCCTCACCGTGGACGAGCTGAGGATCGAGAGCATCCCGGTTCCCGAGCCCGGCCCGGACGACGTACTGGTGCGCGTCGCCATGGTCGGAATCTGCGCGACGGATCTGCACCTGCTCGCCGGTCACATCGGCGACCCCTTCCCGCTCGTCCCCGGCCACGAGTTCGTCGGTGAGGTCGCCGCCCTCGGCGAGCGCGCCGCGCAGACGCGAGGGCTCGCCGCCGGGGATCGCGTCGCCGTGGAGATGCTGCTGCCGTGCCGCTCCTGCCCGCGCTGCCGGGAGGGACGGTACAACCTCTGCGAGCGCGACGACATGGCCAGCGGACTGCCGCGCGGCCGCCAGTACGGCGTGAACATCCCGCGCACCGAGGCACCCGGTCTCTGGGGCGGCTACGCGGAGTACCTGCATGCACCAGCGGAGGCGATCATCCACCGTCTGCCCGAGGGCATCGCGTGGGAGCGTGCCGTCCTGGTGGAGCCGCTCGCTGTCGCACATCGTGCGATCGCCCGCGGTCGCGTGACCGTCGGCGACAGGGTCGTCGTGATCGGCCCCGGTCCGGTGGGCATCCTCATCGCCGCGGCCGCCCGCGCCGCCGGCGCCGGGCAGGTCGTCATGGTCGGCACCCGCGCGGAGCGCCTCGCGCTGGCCACGGAGTTCGGAGCGGATGCCACGGTAGACGCCCGTCGCAGCGAGGATGTCGCCGCCGATGTGCGCGCCGCCTTCGACGGAGCATCCGCGGATGTCGTGATCGAGGCCGCCGGAATCGCTGCGGCTCAGCAGGACGCCGTGCGCCTGGTGCGCCGCGGAGGACGCGTCGTGCTCGCGGGCGCCTGCGGTGCCGCGGTGCCGATCACCCTGCAGGCCGACGAGGACCTGCTCACCCGCGAGCCCGACATCCTGCCGAGCTTCCTGTCGGCCGGCGGATTCGAGCCGGCGATCGCCCTGCTCGCGCGTCCCGAGATGCCCTTCGAACGCCTCGTCACCCACCGCTTCGCGCTCGACGAGGTCGCGGAGGCCTTCGACGTGATCCGCCGCAGGGACGGCGGCGTGCTCAAGGCCGTGCTCGAGCCCGGCCGCACCGCCTCCCCCGACCACGCATCCCCCGAGAACGACGAGAACAAGGAGAACCGATGACCGAGCAGATCACGGACCCCGCACAGGACGAATGGCGCACCTACGACGATTTCGCCGCCGGCATCGACACCTATCGGCTGCCGAACATCTCGCTGGCCGGGCTCCGCATCGCCCTGGCCCTCGAGGACGGCGGCACACTCAGCCTGGCCTTCGACGAGGATGCCGTCAGCTGGTCGGCATCCGGCGCCGTCGACGAGACCGGCGCGACCGATCCCTACGACGCCGTGGCCGTGCGCGAGGAAGTGGTCTTCGTGCACCTGCCGTTGACCAGCCGCGAGCGCGAGGCGATCACCGTCGTGTACTCCGCCTCGACGCACCGCGCGCTGGTGACGGTCTCGCACATCGACGAGGTCGAGACCGAGGGCGTGCCCCGGGTCTCGCAGCGCTTCTTCGCCGCGACCACCGACGGCGGCACACCCAGCGGCGAGGCTCCCGCTCCCAGTCGCGACCTGATCGGCAAGCGCAACATCTACCGGTACAGCCCCCAGCACCTCTACGAGCACGTCTACGTCTCCAGTCAGCGGTACGCCTGGCAGTGCCTGGAGGGCGTGCAACGCGGGCATGGCGACATGGACCTGTCCACGGTGTGGAAGTTCGCCGACGGTCTGTATCTGTTCTGCTTCCGTGAGTTCCGCATCGCGGTGGCCAGCGTCTGGCTGCACGACCTGGGCTACCAGCTGATGACGACCGGAGTGTTCCTCGGTCTCAACGGCGAAGGCGCCGCCGAGCACTCGCGCGGCGGCGGACACATCTACCCACTGGGAAGCGTGTCGTACCCCGACGCGCAGCCGGTATGAGAGGAACAGGAATGAGCAGCGCAGACATCATCCGCGCCCACTACGCGGCATCCGACCGGGGCGACCTGGACGGCATGCTCGCGCCCTTCGCCGACGACATCCGCTGGACAGAGGCCGCCGGCTTCCCGTATGCGGGAACCTACGTCGGCCCGGAGGCCGTCGCCGCCGGCGTCTTCGGCCGCATCCAGGAGGAGTGGGACGACTACACGGTCGCCATCGATGAGGTGGTCGACGGCGGCGACGTCGTCGTCGGCATCGGCACCTACTCCGGCACGTACAAGCAGACCGGACGGTTCTTCGCCGCCCGCGTCGCCCACGTCTGGCGGCTCCGGGACGGGAAGGTGCACGCGTTCGAGCAGTTCTGCGACACCGAGCTCGTGAACCGCGCCCTGGACGACAGTTCCCGCGTCGCGACGGAGAGCGACGCATCACGAGAGGCAGGGAAGCGATGAAGAAGAAGCTGTTCGCCGCCGCCGCGCTGGTCGTCACTGGCGTGCTCGCACTGGGCGGCTGCGCAGGAGGCGGAGGGGACGCCGGTGGCGACATCGTCGTCGGCTCCGTGAACACCAAGAGTGGGCCGGCGACGTTCCCCGAGGCATCCCAGGCGGCGGCCGCCGTCTTCGACGCGTTCAACGAGGCCGGTGGCCTGGACGGACGCAAGATCGACTACAAGTCGCTCGACGACAAAGGCGACCCGGCGAGCGCCACCGCCGCCGCGCGGGAACTGGTCGGCAGCGACGAGGCGGTCGCGCTGGTCGGCTCCGCGAGCCTGATCGAGTGCGAGCTGAACGCGAAGTACTACGAGCAGGAGGGCATCCTCTCGATCCCCGGCATCGGCGTCGACACCGGCTGCTTCGACAGCAAGAACATCTCGCCCGCGAACGTCGGCCCGTTCAACGACATGACGCTCACGCTGCTCTACGGCTCCGAGGTGCTGAAACTCAAGGACATCTGCGTGCTGCTCGAGATCGCCGGCTCCACCCGGCCCACCTACCAGGCGGCCATCGACAAGTGGACCGAGATCAGCGGGCAGAAGCCGAAGTACGTCGACGACACCGTGCCCTACGGCGCCAGCGACTACACGCCCTACATCGTCAAGGCCCGCGCAGCGGGCTGCAAGGCCCTGGCCATCAACCCGGTTGAGCCCGACGCGATCGGGCAGGTCAAGGCGGCGAACGCGCAGGGCTGGGACGACGTGACCTGGCTGTACCTGACCAGCGTCTACAGCGAGAACTTCGCCAAGGCGGTCGACGACGCAGGTGCCGGCATCTACGTCCCTGCTGAGTTCTACCCGTTCACCGAGGAGAACGACATCAACAAGGAGTGGCGCGACCTGATGACGAAGAACGACATCCCGCTTACGGCGTTCAGCCAGGGCGGCTTCCTCGCCGCGAAGCACTTCATCGCCGTCCTGAAGGAGATGAAGGGCGACATCACCCGCGAGACCGTGACCAAGGCGCTGCGCGACATGAAGCCAATCGAGAACCCGATGATCGGCACGCCGTACAGCTTCGGAGTGGACAACACCGCGGGTTGGCCGATCGAGCTGAAGAGCGGCACGCACGCGTGGGAGAAGATCGCGGACGACTGGTTCCGCATCCCCGAGAACTGACCCATCGCCGGTGGCCCGCCGCATCACGGCGGGCCACCGCACAGGAAGGAACCCCATGATCCAAGGCGCCCTCGCCGGGCTCGCCGCCGGCGGCGTGTACGCCGCCCTCGGCGTCTGCCTGACCCTGATGTCCCGGCTGGTGCGGGTGGTCAACTTCGCACAGGCCGCGACCGGCATGTTCGGCGCGTTCTGCGCGGTGTGGCTGGTCACCACGGCCGGCCTGCCGATCTGGCTCGCCTCGGTCCTCGGCATCCTGATCGGCGGCGTCCTGGCGGCCGTCATCGGCTGGGTCGCGGCCACCTGGCTGAGCGAGGCGAACGTGACCACGCGCTCGGCGATGACCGTCGGCCCGCTGCTGCTGCTCATCTCGTTGTCGTTCATCCTGTTCGGCAACAAGCCCCAGCCGTTCGCACCGATCATCGCCGGCCCGGCGTTCCGCGTCGGCGGGGTCGTGATCAGTCAGGTCACGCTCGCCACCGTCGGCGTGGCCGTGGTGGTCGCGCTCGGCGTGCACCTGTTGCTGGTGCGCACCCGGATCGGCACGCAGCTGCGCGCGCTCTCCGAGCGCCCGACCACGGCGGAGCTGCTCGGCATCCGCTCCCGTCCGCTGTCGATCGCGGTGTGGTTCGTCACCGGCCTGATCAGCGCGCTGGTGATCATCATCATCGCCCCTTCGCAGTCCTCGGACGCCACCGGCTTGTCGATGCTGATCGTGCCGGCAGCCGCCGCGGCGCTGCTGGGCGGCTTCCGCCGGCTGGACCTCGCGGTGGTCGGCGGACTCGTGCTCGGGATGCTGGGCGGACTGGTCGCCCAGATCGACGAGGTGTCGGTCATCCGCAACTTCTTCCCTTTCCTGTTCATCGTCGTCCTGCTGCTCTGGTCGCAGCGCAAGGAGGTGTGGGATGCGGCTCGCTGAGCGTCCCTGGGCCCGGATCACCGTCCCGCTCGCGATCGCCGTCATCGGCGTCGCGATCGGCTACTCGCTCAGCGTCGGGCTGAGCGGCTACTTCGTCTACCTCGCGGTCACCGCCGTCACCGCGGCCATCGCCATCCTCGGGCTCGGGATCGTCACCGGCTCGGCCGGGATGATCGCACTGTGCCAGCTGACCTTCGCCGCGATCGGCGCATGGGTGGTCGCCGGGCTGAACGTCATCCACGCACCCGGCGGGTTCATCGTGTGGCTGCTGATCGCCGCCGCCGTCGCAGGGCTCGCGGGCGTGCTGATCGGTCTGCCCGCGCTGCGACTGCGCGGGGTGAACCTCGCCGTCGTCACCCTCGGCTTCGCCGCTGCCGCCGACGTGACGCTGGTGCAGATCCAGTTCCCCGGCTCCGCCGACGGGATCGCCGTGGAGCGCCCCGCAGCGTTCGCGAACGACCGCTCCTACTTCTTCTTCAGCGTGCTGGTGCTCGCCGTCTGCGCGGTGGTGGTGTTCTTCCTGCAGCGCGGCCGGGTCGGCTCGGGCTGGAAGGCGGTTGCGTTCAGCGAGCGCGGCACTGCGGCGGTCGGGCAGAGCGTGCAGGCGGCGAAGCTCAGCGCGTTCGCCGTCTCTGCGGCGCTCGGCGGCGTGTCCGGCGCGCTGATCGCCGCCCAGGTGGGGCTGCCGCTGGCTTCGAGCTTCACACCGATCCAATCGCTCGCGCTGTACATCCTGGCGATCATGAGCGGCGCCCACCTCATCGACATGGCCATCTTCGGCGGCATCCTCTGGGTGGCCGTGCCCGAGCTGCTCAAGCGCTGGGGCGTCGACCAGAACTGGGGATTCGTGATCTTCGGCGTGCTGGGCGTGCAGGCGCTCACCACCGGCACCAATCTCGGCCAGGGCATCCGCAATCTCTGGTGGCGGCGCCTCGACCGGCGACCCGCCCCCGAGACCCCGACGCTGGATGCCGCGACGCCGCCCGCATCCGATCCGGTGACCACCGACACCGTGGCGACTCTCGACCCGGCAGAGGCCACCGGCGAGCCGGTGCTGACCGTGCAGGGCCTGACCGTGCAGTTCGGTGCGCTGAAGGCGCTCGACGACGTGTCCTTCACGGTGCCGGCCGGCACCGTGATGGGACTGATCGGGCCGAACGGCGCCGGCAAGTCGACCTTCGTCGACGCGATCAGCGGCTTCCTGCCCCAGCACACCGGACGGGTGCTGCTGAACGGCACCGACCTGGCCGGGCTCAGTCCGACGGCGAGGGCCCGGCTCGGCCTGCGCCGCACGTTCCAGCAGGACCGGGTGCCGCCGGCGCTGACGGTCGACGCCTACGTGCGATTCGTCGCCCGGCGCCGCCTCTCGGCCGAAGACGTCGCCGATGTGCTCGCCTTCTTCGGATGCCCGCCCGCGCGCACCCGGCTCGCGAGCGTCGATGTGGGCACCCGGCGTCTGATCGAGGTCGCCGCGAACGTGCTGGCCGGCCCACGGCTGCTGATCCTTGACGAGCCTGCCGCCGGGCTGTCGCACGAGGAGCATCTCGCGCTCGCCCAGCGGCTGCGCGACGCTCCGGCGCGGTTCGGGCTGTCGCTGATCATCATCGAGCACGACCTCGACCTGGTGCGCTCGGTGTGCCCGAGGCTGACCGTGCTCGACTTCGGCCGGGTGCTGGCATCCGGCCCGCAGGACGAGGTCCTCGCGGACCCCGCCGTGACCAAGGCCTACATGGGCGAGACGGAGATGCTGTGATGAGCGAATCGCTGGTGCTCGAGAACATGACCGTGAGTCGTGGCGCAGGTCCTGTGATCTCCGATGTCAGCCTGCGGGTGACGCCGGGTGAGGTCACCGCGCTCGTCGGGCCGAACGGCGCGGGCAAGACCAGCCTGATCGAATCGATATCGGGAGTCATCACACACTCCTCGGGCCACATCCTCATCGGCGACGAGCAGATCGACCGGCTCTCGCGGGTGGCCAGGGCACGGCGCGGCATCGTGCACATCGAGCAGGGTCGAGCCGTGTTCGGCTCACTCACCGTGCGCGAGAACCTGTCGTTGACCGCCCGAACCGAGGCCGAGGCCTGTGCCGTGCTGGAGCACTTCCCCGAGCTCGAGAAGCGCTGGGATGCCCCGACGGCGCTGCTCTCCGGCGGTGAGCAGCAGATGGTGGTGCTGGCCCGCGCCTTCGCGGCGAAGCCGCGCTTCCTGCTGATCGACGAGATGAGCCTCGGCCTCGCCCCGGTGGTCTTCACGCGGTTGCTGCCGATCGTCACCGCGCTGGCGGATGCCGGTGCCGGCGTGCTCCTGGTCGAGCAGTTCACGAACCTCGCACTCGGCCGGGCGCGTGATGCGCTGGTGGTCGCAGGCGGCCGGGTCACCTATCAGGGCGAAGCGGCCGCATTGCGCGAGGAGCCGCGCCTGCTGCACGAGGCGTACCTCGGTCGCGCCGCCTGAGGCGGCGCGACCGGCGGCATCCGCCCGCTACATACCTGCGTGCTCGAACGCGAGAGTCGGCACATCGACGATGTGCGCCCCGCCGTCGGCGACCAGCACCGCGCCGGTCATGTAGGAGGACTCCCCGGAGCCGAGGAAGCGCACGATCGAGGCGATCTCGGCGGGGCGGGCGGGCCGCCCGAGCGGCACGTCCGCGGTGACGGCGAGGTAGGCGTCGGCGCGACTGTCCAGGCCCGCCTGCGCGGCGAACTCGTCCATCTCCTCATCGGCCATCGGCGTCTGCACCCAGCCCGGGCACACCGCGTTCACGCGAACGCCGGAACGGCCGTAGTCGCGCGCCAGCGTGCGGGTCAGGCCGATCAGCGCATGCTTGCCGACCGTGTACCCCGCCACCGAGGGACCGGCGAAAAGCCCGGCCAGCGACGACACGATCACGATCTGCCCCTTTGTCTCGATGAGGGCGGGCAGCGACTCCCTCGCCATGGTGAACGCCGTGGTGAGGTTGGCGCGCAGCGCCGCCGCCCACGCCGCGTCGTCGGTGTCGCCGACGGTCGCGAAGCCGTGGCCGCCCGCGTTCGCGACCAGCACGTCGAGCCGACCGAAGCGGTTCAGCACCTGGGAGACCACGTCGCGCGCGGCTGCCCCGTCGGCGGCGTCGGCGGCGATGGCGGTCGCCCCGACCGCGGCGGAGATCTCCTCGAGCGGACCGATGCGGCGCCCGACGACCACGACGTGCGCGCCCTCGGCCGCGTACCGTTCGGCGATCGCCGCACCGATTCCGGTGCCTCCGCCGGTGATCAGTACGACCCGTCCTGCGGCGCCTGCTCCTGTGAATCCCATTCTCTGTCCTTTCAGGCGGGAGTGTCTGTCAAGCCGGGAAACCCGATCGGGCGGTGTACCCGAAGTCCGAGACCAGGGCGGTGCCGTTGACCGGTCGAGAGACGGGAGAGGCGAGGAACACCAGCTGCGCGGCGACCTCCTCGGCGCTCTGCACCGGATACCCGGAGCCGGTGAACCCGTCCGGATCGTCCTCGCGGATGCCGAGGTCGCCGCGGCTCATCGGGGTGTCGACGATCGAGGGGCACACCGCGGTCACCCGGATGCCGTCACCGGAAAGCTCCACCGACGCGGCCCTGACCAGTTGCAGCAGTGCGGCCTTCGATGCGCAATAAGGCGCCATGCCCGGCGCCGCGACGAGCGCGGAGTCGCTCGCGACGAAGACGGCGGAGGCCGCATCCGATGCCCGCAAGGCAGGGATCGCCGCCCGCAGCACCAGGAACGCGCCGCGCACGTTCACGGCGAACACGGCGTCCCAGTCCGATGCCGGGGTGTCGGCGAGCGGCGTGCCGACGGGGCCGGAGATCCCGGCGCAGCCGATCACGGCGTCCAGGCCGCGATGGCGGCTCGTCGCCGCCGAGACGGCGGCGGAGACCTGGGCCTCATCCGTCAGGTCGGCAGGATGCGCGGAGGCCCGGATGCCGGTGGCGGAGAGCTCTGCGGCGAGCGCGTCCAGCGCCGCGGCATCCCTGTCCAGCAGTGCGACGTGCGCTCCCTCGGCGGCGAAGGCGCGCGCGGCGGCGCGTCCGATTCCGCCGGCGGCGCCGGTGATGAGCGCCGTGCGTCCGGCGATTCCGACGTCCATGGCGACCTCCGCTCCGCGATCCCGGCGGCTCGTTCCGCGCCGGGTGTCGCACCGATCATGCATCCGGCCGCGCTCGCGCGGGGACTGCCCTGCGCTGGTGCAACAGAGCGGCACGCTGTGCGACAAGGCGGCAGCGGCGCCCCCCGCGCAGAATCGAAGGACGGGACCTTTCCCGATGTCCCTCCGCACCAGGCAAAGGAGCCGACGTGTCAGAATCCGCTTCCCCGACCACACTGCGCAGCAATGCGCTCGGTGTCGCCGGGATCGTCTTCCTCGTGCTGGCCGCGGTCGCCCCGCTGACCGGCATCGTCGTGGTCGCCTCGCTGGTGATCGCGTTCGGCAACGGCGGCGGCGCCCCGGCGTCGTTCTTCATCGTCGCCGTGATCCTGCTGCTGTTCGCTGTCGGCTATGCGCAGATGTCGAAGCAGTTCGCCAACGCCGGCGGGTTCTACGCGTTCGTCGTGAAGGGCCTCGGCCGCACCGGCGGGCTCGTCGCCGGCCTGATCGCCACGCTCGGCTACAACCTGTTCGTCGTCGGAACGATCGGCACGAGCGGCTTCTTCATGCAGATCATCATCGCCGAGCTGACCGGCTTCGACATGCACTGGTACCTGTGGGGCCTGCTGTCGATCGCCGTGTGCTTCGTCATGGCCCGGACCGGCATCGACTTCAGCTCGAAGGTGCTCGGCGTCTCGCTCGTGCTCGAGGTCGCGATCCTCGTGGTCTTCGATGTCTCGGTGCTGCTGCAGACCGGATTCGACGTCGCCGCGTTCAGCCCGGCTGCAGTGTTCTCGGGCTCGCTGCCGATCGGACTGCTGCTAGCCGCGACCGGATTCCTCGGGTTCGAGGCCACCGCGCTGTTCAGCGAGGAGGCGAAGAGCCCGCTGAAGACGATCCCCCGGGCCACCTATACGGCGATCATCGCGATCGGGGTGATCCTCGGCGTCTCGACCTGGGCGGTGGTCAGCGCCACCGGCGTCGCGCAGGCGCAGCAGGCGTCCCTGGACCATCTCGAGGCGGGCGACCTGCTGTTCTCGCTGATCGCGAAGTACCTCGGCGAGCCGATGTCGGTCATCGCGACGATCCTGCTGCTGGTGAGCCTGTTCGCCGCGATGCTCGCCTTCCACAACTCCGCGACGCGGTACCTGTACTCGCTGGGCCGTGCCCGCGTGCTGCCGCACGCGCTGTCGCGCACCCGTGCGAACGGCGCCCCGGCCGTCGCCGGCCTGGTGCAGGCGCTGTTCGCCGCGATCGTCGCCGGATGCTTCGCCCTGGCGGGCCTGGATCCGATGCTCGTCGTCGTGCCCGCCATGCTCGGCATCGGGACGCTGTCGGTGATCGTGCTGCAGACCCTCGCCGCGCTGTCGATCGTGGTCTGGTTCCGCCGACAGCGCGACGCGCACTGGTGGAGCACGTTCATCGCACCGGGTCTCGGCTTCCTCGGGCTGCTGTCGATCGCGCTGCTCGCGATCGCGAACTTCAACGTGGTGGCCGGCACCGAGAACCCGGTGATCCTCACGCTCCCGTGGCTGCTGGCGCTCGCGGTCGTCGGCGGTGTCGCGTACGGCGCCTATCTGAAGCGCAGGAAGCCGGCCGTCTACGACGTGCTGGCGACCGACCTGGAGAAGTTCAACGTCCACACCGCGGCCATCCGCACCGAGACCCCGTCGAAAGAGAGATCATGACCGACAACCTGTCCGACACCTCCACCTGGCTGCCGCTGGACGGCCTCGCCCCCGGTTTCGACGCGAGCAAGGCCGAGTCCTCCCCCGACCTCGAAGGGCGCACGTTCACCGTCGTAGACGACCGTGGCACCCGCATCGTGCACACGTTCGGCCCTGGCACCGTGTCGTGGGAGTACCAGCCCGGCGAGGGAGACCCGACGGAGCCGGCGAAGCAGACGGATGCCTGTGAGGTCGTGCGCGTGGACGAGGACCTCTACTACGCGCAGTTCCATCACGACTACCTGCCGAACGAGGCCGTGTCGCTGTTCCTCGACCTGCGCAGCGGCTACGCACTGGCCGTCATCAGCATCATCGGCGAGAAGACCAGCGAGCACGTCGCCGTGCAGCAGGTGTTCGCGCCTTCGCGCATCGAGGAGCTCGAACAGCACGGTGAGCGGCCCGCTCCGACCACTGAACTGATCGGCCGCCGCGTGCAGTGGGTGTACTCCAGCGAGCATGCCTATGAGCACGTCTACCTCTCGCCGCACTGGTACACCTGGCAGTGCCTGGCCGGCCCAGAGCGCGGCCTCGCCGACACCGACGAGCAGAGCACCTGGCGGCTGCGCCCCGGCATCTGCGTGTTCGCCTGGCGCGAGAAGGTCATCCCGTGCGCGTCGGTCACCGTCGCCGACCACCGCAACCAGAAGGCCCTGCGCTCGCACGGCGTACTGTTCGGCACCGATGAGGCCGGCACCGGGCAGACGCACTTCACCTTCGGCGCGCACGGCCGACTGCTCTCGAACACGGTGCACCCCGTCGAGTACGACCCCGCGGGGAACCGCTGACGTGGCGGCCGACCTGATCCTGACCGGAGCCGTGGTGCGTACGGCCGATCGCGCGCGACCCACGGCGGAGGCGATCGCCTTCGAGGGCGGCCGCGTGCTGGCCGTCGGCACAGCCGACGATGTGCTCGCGCACCGCGACGAGCACACCGAGGTGCGCGAGCTCGCAGGAGCCGCGGTGTACCCCGGATTCGTCGACGTGCACACCCATCACGCCCTCGCCGGTCGCACCGACCTGTTCGAGCTCGCACTGCCGATCGGCCTGTCCCTCGACGGCATCCTGGACCGCGTGCGCGCGCACGCGGCCGACTTGCCGGCCGATGCCTGGATCTCGGGCGGCCCGTTCGCGAGCACCATGCTCGAGGAACTGAGCAGCTCGGCCGTGCGGGCACGCCTCGACGAGGCCTCCGGAGGTCGTCCGACCGTGCTCGTGGAGGACAGCCGGCACAACCGCTGGGCGAACTCCCGAGCGCTGGAACTCGCCGGCATCAGCGCCGAGACGCTGCCCGAGGGCGGCGTGACCGTGCTGGACCGCACCGACCGCACTCCCACCGGCGTGCTGCTGGAGGCGGCCGGCATCCCCGTTGAGGAGGCCCTCGCGCGCAGCGGCGGGCTCACTGCCGAGCAGCACCGGCTGGCGTCGCAACGCGGCGTCGAACTGCTGAACGGCTATGGCGTGACCGCGTTCCAGGACGCCGCGGTGTCGCAGGACATCCTCGCGGCGCTGCAGTCGCTCGACGACGCGGGCGAGCTCAACTCGTGGGTGGTGTCGAGTCTGACGATCAACGACGAGATCTTCGGCTTCGACCCCGTGGGCGAACCGCTGGTGGAGCTCGGCGAGCGGTACCGCTCGCCGCACCACCGCCCCGACTTCGTGAAGATCTTCCTCGACGGTGTGCCGCCGGCGCGCACCGCGTCGTTCCTCGACCCCTATGTCGCCGACGACGCACACGGCGCGCACTTCCACGGCACGACGACGATGGATGCCGCGGAGCTGGAGCGCTGGCTGCGATCGGTCGCCGCCAGGGGGCTCGGCGCGAAGGTGCACTGCACCGGCGACGGCTCGGCGCATCTGCTGCTCGACGTCGTCGAGAGGCTCCGCACCGACGGGGTCGACGCGCCCGTGCAGATCGCGCACGGCCAGTTCCTCGCCGGCGCCGACATCGACCGGATGTCGCGGCTCGGCGTCGCTGCGGACATCTCACCGTTCATCTGGTTCCCCGGTGTGATCCCCACCGCGCTGGCCGAGGTGCTCGGCCACGACCGCGTGGATCACCTGCAGCCGAATCGCACGCTGCTCGATGCCGGGGCGCTGGTCGCCGGCGGCTCGGACTGGCCGGTCAGCGAATCGCCGAACCCGTTCGAGGGAATACAGGGGCTGGTGACCCGCGCCGATCCGCTCGGGCGCGCGCCGGGCGTGCTCGCCCCCGAACAGGCGATCAGTGCGACCGAGGCGCTTGAGGCGTTCACGATCAACGCGGCCCGCGCGATGGGACTCGGCGAGATCACCGGATCGCTGGAGCCGGGAAAGTCGGCCGACTTCGTGATCGTCGACCGCGACTTCGTAGCAGGACCCGCCGAGGAGATCATCGGCACGCGTGTTCTGGAGACGTGGTTCGCCGGCCGGCGGGTGTTCGCGGCGGCGTGATCCACGCCGGACCGCGCCCTGTCTGCGGGCGCGGCCCGGCCGTGCTTGACGCGTTGCCGGCGCTCACCTATTGATGCGCCCAGAGCATCAGTAGGTGAGTGCGTGAGCCGGTCAGGACCCGGAAAGATCCTCCAGCAGCATCCGTGCCCCCTTCTCCCCGATCAGGACGGAGGGGGCGTTGGTGTTCCCGGTCGTGATGCGCGGCATGATCGACGCGTCGATCACCCGCAGCCCCTCGACGCCGCGCACGCGCAGCCGCGGGTCGACCACGGCCGTGTCGTCGACTCCCATCCGGCAGGTGCCCACCTGGTGGTGATAGGTCACGACGTGGTCACGCACGTACGCCTCGAGCTCATCGTCGTCGACATCCTCCGGGGTACACCTCGGTCGCGCCCCACTCGTCCGCCAGCGCGGGCTGCCGCCCGATCGAACGGCACTGCCGCACGGAGGCGACGAGAGAGCGCACGTCCTCCGCGTCGGCGAGCACCTGCGGATCGATGAGGAGGGGGTCGTCGAGCGTCGGCCCCGACAGCCGCAGCGTGCCACGACTGCGCGGCGTGACGATGCCCGCCATCAGCGAGAACCCGTCATCGCCGACCGGTTCGAGCGTCTCGCCGTACATCGGCACCGAGAAGTGGATCGGCTGTGTGTCCGGCGCCTCGAGACCGGGACGCGAGCGCCAGAACAGGTGCGACTGAGTGACCGAGACGCCCGGCGTCGGCGGCCCTACCGGCTTCGCCGTGGTGTGGAAGATCACCGGCACGAGGAAGTGGTCGTGCAGGTTCCGCCCGACGCCGGGGGCGTCGTGCACGAGCGGGATGCCGAGGTCGGCGAGCTCGTCCGAGGGCCCGATGCCCGATCGCAGCAGCACCGCGGGCGAGCCCAGCGCACCCGCCGCGAGCACGACCACATCCGCGCGCACCTCGTGATCCGCGCCGTCCTGCCGGTAGCGCACACCGACGGCTCGACCGTCCGCGACGATCACCGAGTGCACATCGCTGCCGGTGCGGATGTCGAGCCGGTCGCGCACCGGCCGCAGATACTCCGTCCACGTGTTCGCGCGGCGCCCGCCGGCATCCGACATGCGCATCGTGACCTGCTCCTGCGAGACGCCGTCGAGGTGGTCGCCGTTGTAGTCGGCGTTGTGCTCCAGTCCCTCCTCGACTGCGGCGGCGATGATCGAGCGCTGGATCGGCACGAGCGGATAGTCGTCGGTGACGGGCAGTGGTCCGCCCGTTCCGCGCAGTTCGGATGCCCCGCCGGAGAAGTCCTCGATCGCACGGTAGACGGCGAGAACGTCGGCCCACGACCAGCCGTCGTTGCCGAGGGCCGCCCAGTGGTCGAAGTCCGCGGGCGCGCAGCGCACCCAGATCATGGCGTTCAGGGCGTGCGAGCCGCCGAGCACCTTGCCACGCGGCAAGTGCAGCCGCCGGCCGGCTGCGTGCTCCTGCGGCACGGTGCGCAGGTCCCAATCGTTCGCGCCGTGCCACAGTTCGCCCGCGCGGGACGGATCGTGGATGGCGGGATCGACGTCCTCACCGCCCGCCTCGAGCATGATCACCCCTACTCCGGCGTCGACGAGGCGGCGGGCGACGACCGCGCCCGCCGAGCCTGCACCGACGACGACCGCGGTCGTCATGATCTCAGCCCTTCCGACCGGGAGCGCTGACGACCTGGGGAGCGGCGACCGACTTCAGGCCCTCGACTCCGAACTCCATGCCGTAGCCCGACGCCTTCGTGCCGCCGAACGGCACCATCGGGTGCAGGCCGCCGTGCGAGTTGATCCAGACCGTGCCGGCCTGCATCCGCAGCGCGTGGCGACGCGCCTCGTCGGGATCGCTCGCCCAGACCGATGAGCCGAGCCCGACCTCGGCGGCGTTGGCCCGTGCGAATGCGTCGTCGACGTCGGAGTACCGGATCACCGGCAGCACCGGGCCGAACTGCTCCTCGTCGACGAGGGCGACGCCGTCGGTGACGTCGGCGACGATCGTCGCCTTGTAGAACAGTTCGCCCAGCTCTGGGGCGGCCTCGCCGCCCGTGACGACGCGTCCGCCGTGCGCCTTGGCGTCCTCGACGAGGTTCTTCACGATGTCGAACTGGTCCTGGTTCTGCAGCGGGCCGAGCACGTTGTTCTCGTCCAGGCCGTTGCCCATGGGCACGTTCGCGGCGATCCCGGCGAGGGCGTCGACGACCTCGTCGTAGACCGAGTCGTGCACGTAGAGGCGCTTGAGCGCCGCGCAGGTCTGCCCGGTGTTGATGAACGCGCCCCAGAACAGATCCTCGGCGATGGCCTTCGCATCGGTGCCCGGGAGCACGATTCCGGCGTCGTTACCGCCGAGCTCGAGGGTGAGGCGGGCGAGATTGCCGGCGGAACTCTCGATGATCTTGCGCCCCACCTCGGTGGAGCCGGTGAACATGACCTTCGCGACATCCGGGTGCGCGGCCAGGCGGCCGCCGATCGATCCGGGACCGGCGATGCCGATCAGCACGTCCGCCGGGAGCACGTCGTTCATGACCGAGATCATCGCGAGCACGCTCAGCGGAGTGTTGCTGCTGGGCTTGAGCACGACGGTGTTGCCCATACGCAGCGAGGGTCCGATCTGCCACATCGAGATCATCATCGGCCAGTTCCACGGGCTGATCGCGCCGACGACGCCGACCGCCTTGTAGACCAGCTCGGCGTGCAGGGTCTCGTCGTCGACGAGCACCTCGGGCTCGAGCACGGTGGTGGCGTTGGTGCGCAGCCAGGCGGAGCAGGCGCCGACCTCGAAGCGGGCGTTCGGTCCGTTCAGCGGCTTGCCCTGCTCGCGCGAGAGCAGCCGGGCCAGCACCTCGGCGTTCGCATCGATCGCGTCGGCTGCCTGCAGCAGCAGCTCGGAGCGGCGCTCGTGGCCGAGGGCCTCCCACGCGGGCTGTGCGGCCTTGGCGCGGGCGACGGCATCGTCGAGCTCCTCAGCGGACTGCACCGGCACGCGGCCGATGACCTCGCGCGTGGCGGCATCGAGGATCTCGCGGCCCGTGCCCACGGGCGCCTCGATGCGGGCGAGCAGTGCGGCCTCGTCGAGGACCGGAGTGGAATCGGACATCGGTGTCTCCCATCATGATTCGGGCGCGACGCCCGGTTCCATTGTCGATCGCGGCCGCCGGTCGGAGTTGACTGCGAGCGCAGGGGATTCGTCCCTCGGCGAACCATCGGGTCAGACGGCCGTCAATCCTTCGGGACGTCCTCGTCCGACGCGTAGTTCCCGTCGCCGGAGAGCGAGATCGCGTTGAAGCGGATAGGACGCGTGACAGTGCCCCAATCCAGCGGGCAGTGCCGGAGACCCGCCGGGACGTAGACCGCACCGGAGGTGTTGATCGTGTACTTCTCGCCGCCGAGCCACAGGTACGCCTCGCCGCCGAGGTCGTGCGGGTTCTCGGGGTCGCTGCCGAGGAACACCAGGATCTCGTCGTAGTCGTGCTCGTGCTCGTTGACCCAGTGGCTGCCCTCGTCGGTGGGGTTGATCCAGCAGTAGGTCATGTGGATCTTCGACTCCGGCACGTCCTCGGCGCGCATCAGCGCGAACGGGAATCCGATGTGCTCGGGGGCCGGCTCGCCCGTGGCGACGGCGCCCTCGTTGACGAGGTCTGCGCTCGTGTCGCCCATGTGCCGCACGATCAGGTGCTCGTAGGTTCCTGCCATGTCTTCCTCCTGTGTCCGTGGCCTTCACGCTAGGTGTCAGGCGGCGCGCGGGGCATGCGCGTGAGCGCACGGTCGTGGTGCGCACGCGCACCCCTGGCCGGATGTCGCACCCTGGTGACAGGATGAGTCCATGCCCGAGATGCCGGAGGTGCAGGGGCTCGTCGACTATCTCGGCGAGCGCGCGGTGGGTCACGCGATCATGCGCACCAGCGTGGGCGAGATCGCCGCGCTGAAGACCTACGATCCGCCGAACACCGCGCTGCACGGCGCAACCATCACGGCGACGGCCCGGCACGGCAAGTTCGTCGACCTCTCCTGCGGCGACGACCTGCACCTGGTCTTCCACCTCGCGAAGGCCGGCTGGCTGCGCTGGTACGACGCGCTGCCGACCACTCTCATCAAGCCGGGGAAGAGCCCGATCGCGCTGCGCGTAGCGCTCGACGACGGCAGCGGCTTCGACCTCACCGAGGCGGGCACGAAGAAGTCGCTCGCGGTTTACGTCGTGCGCGACCCCGAGGATGTGCCCGGCATCGCCCGGCTCGGACCCGACCCGTTCGACCCCGCGTTCACGCGCGACGCGTTTGCCGCGCTGCTCGCCGGGAGGCGCACGCAGATCAAGGGCCTCCTGCGCGATCAGGGACTGATCGGCGGCATCGGCAACGCCTACTCCGACGAGATCCTGCACGCCGCGAAGATGTCGCCGTACGCGCCGGCGGCGAACCTCGACGACGCGGAGATCGACCGGCTCTACGACGCCATGCAGACCACGCTGCGGGATGCCACGGAAGAGGCGTCCGGCAAGCCGCCCGCCAGCCTCAAGGACGCGAAGAGGTCGGGGTTCCGCGTGCACGCCCGCCGCGGCGAGGCGTGCCCGGTCTGCGGCGACACCATCCGCTCGGTGTTCTTCGCCGACCGCAGCCTGGAGTACTGCCCCACCTGCCAGACCGGAGGCAAGGTGCTCGCCGACCGTCGGCTGTCGCGGCTGCTGAAGTAACGCAGGTTCATGGGAATGAATCGACGGATGTCGCGTTGAGTAGACTCAGAGCATCAACGTGCTCCGGGGTCGGTGAGAATCCGAACCGGCGGTGACAGTCCGCGAACGCCCGTCAGGGCGCCGATCCGGTGGAACTCCGGAACCGACGGTGATGTGGGAGGCGACTCCCAGGTAGTCCGGATGAGAGGAAGCACGGCGCGCACCAGCGCGCCTCGGCACCCCCGGAGTCCGGAAAGGACGGCGGATGACAGTGACCGAGGCGGAACGCGATGCGATGTCGCGCGCGCTCGCACTGGCCGCGAACGGCCCCCGCGGTCTGAACCCGCAGGTCGGCGCCGTCATCCTCTCCCCCGCCGGCGAGATCATCGCCGAGGGCTGGCACCACGGCGCCGGCACCGCGCACGCCGAGGTCGACGCGCTCTCCAA
The DNA here is from genome assembly GCF_042799915.1 of Microbacterium sp. NPDC057659. Lineage (NCBI taxonomy): Bacteria > Bacillati > Actinomycetota > Actinomycetes > Micrococcales > Microbacteriaceae > Microbacterium > Microbacterium sp. NPDC057659. The sequence goes on from NZ_JBHVHU010000001.1 coordinate 1,311,729, forward strand.
GCTCGCGCCCGGCGCCGCGCAGGGCGCGACCGCGATCGTCACCCTCGAGCCCTGCAATCACACCGGCCGCACCGGTCCCTGCGCCCAGGCGCTCATCGACGCGGGTGTCGCCCGCGTCGTGTACGCACTGGACGACCCGAGCGAGAAGGCCGGCGGCGGTGCGGAGCGGATGCGCGCGGCAGGCGTCGATGTGGAGTCCGGTGAGCAGCACGACGCCGCAGAAGCCCTCATCGGCGACTGGCTCGCCGTGCAGCGCCTCGGCCGCCCCTTCGTCACCGTGAAGTGGGCGCAGAGCCTGGACGGCCGCGCCGCGGCATCCGACGGCACCAGCCAGTGGATCACGGGACCTGCCGCACGCGCCGACGTGCACGCGCGGCGCGCGGCATCCGACGCGATCGTCGTCGGCACCGGAACGGTGCTCGCCGACGACCCCTCGCTCACCGCGCGCGACGGCGACGCGCTGTACTCGCACCAGCCCGTCCCCGTCGTGATCGGATCGCGCGAGACGCCTGCGGATGCCGCCGTGCGGCAGCACCCGCACGCCCCGCTGTTCTACGGTCGCGACCTGGCCGCCGCCCTCGAGGACCTCCGCGAGCGCGGCGTGCAGCGCGTGTTCGTCGAGGGCGGTCCGACCCTCGCGAGCGCGTTCCTCGCGCAGGGCTTCGCCGACGAGATCCTCGCGTACCTCGCGCCGGTGCTGCTCGGCGGAGACCGGCTCGCGCTCACAGACATCGGCGTCGGCACCATCGCCGACGCCCGCAGACTCGTGGTCGACGAATGGCGCCCGCTCGGTGCGGACCTGCTCGCGATCGCACATCTCGTGGAAGAAGGAGACTGATGTTCACCGGAATCATCGAGGAGATCGGCGAGATCACCGAGATCACGCCGTCGGGCGACGGCTGGCGCCTCACCGTGCGCGCGCCCGGGGCCGCATCCGATGCCGTGCACGGCGAGTCGATCGCCGTCAGCGGCGTGTGCCTGACCGTCGTCGGCTCGACCGCCGACACGTTCGACACCGACGTGATGAAGCAGACGCTGGACGTCTCCGCCCTCGCGTCGGTCCAGGTCGGCACCCGCGTCAACATCGAGAAGGCGATGCCGGTGGGCGCCCGCCTGGGCGGACACATCGTGCAGGGCCACGTCGACGGCACCGGTGAGGTGCTCGAGGTGCGGCCCGGCGATCAGTGGAGCGTGCTGCGCATCTCGCTGCCCGCAGAGCTCGCACCGCTCGTGGTCGACAAGGGCTCGATCGCCGTCGCAGGCACCTCGCTGACCGTCAGCGCGGTGAGCGCGCCTGCCCCTTCGTCAGGCTCAGGGACCGAAGGACACTGGTTCGAGGTCTCGCTCATCCCGGAGACCCTGACCGCCACCATCCTCGGCGCGCTCGCCGTCGGCGACCGCGTCAACCTCGAGACCGACATCCTGGCCCGTCACGTCGAGCGGCTGCTCGCGTTCCGATCGGAAGGAGGCTCGCGATGAGCCTGTCCACCATCACCGAAGCCGTCGACGCCCTGCGTGCCGGCCGCCCCGTCATCGTCGCCGACGATGAGAACCGCGAGAACGAGGGCGACATCATCATCTCGGCCGAACTCGCCACGCCCGAGACCATGGCCTGGATGGTGCGCTGGACCTCGGGTCTGATCTGCGCGCCGATGCCCGCCGACCTCGCCGACCGGCTGAACCTGCCGCCGATGGTCGAGACGAACGAGGATGCCCGTTCCACGGCGTACACGGTCAGCGTGGATGCCGCAGAGGGCGTCACCACCGGCATCAGCGCGCACGACCGCTCGCTGACGCTGAACGTGCTGGCGAACCCCGAGTCGACCGCGACCAGCGTCATCCGTCCCGGCCACATCCTGCCGCTCCGGGCCGTCGACGGCGGCGTGCGCCAGCGCGGCGGGCACACCGAGGCCGGCGTGGAGCTGATGAAGCTGGCCGGCCTGCAGCCGGTCGCGGCGATCGCCGAGGTCGTCGCCGAGGACGGCAGTATGATGCGCCTCCCGGCCCTGATGGAGCTCGGTGAGCGCGACGGCGTGCCGGTCATCACGATCGAACAGCTCATCCGCCACCTGAACGACACCGACCCTCGTGACGAGGCCGACTGCGTCGCGCAGAAGACGCAGCGCCGCGTGAGCCTTCGGGCCGATGCGACCGTGCCGACAGAGCACGGCACGTTCCGCTTCCTCGCCTACAAGGACCGCATCACCGGCACCGACCACATCGCGGTCGTCTCCGGGGAGCCGGGCGAGACCGCCCTGGTGCGCGTGCACTCCGAGTGCCTGACCGGCGAGGCCTTCGGCTCGCTGAAGTGCGAGTGCGGACCTCAGCTGCAGGCCGCGCTCGACGCGATCGAGCAGGAGGGCGGCGTCGTCATCTACATGCGCGGCCACGAGGGCCGGGGCATCGGACTGATCAACAAGCTGCGTGCATATGCGCTGCAGGAGGAGGGCCTCGACACCGTCGATGCCAACCTCGCCCTCGGTCTGCCCGCCGACGCCCGCGAGTACGCGGCCGCCGCCGGCATCCTCTCCGACCTCGGCATCTCCAAGGTGCGTCTGCTGACCAACAACACCGACAAGGTGAAGCAGCTGCGCGAGCTGGGCCTCGACGTCGTCGAGCAGGTCCCGCTGATCGTGGGCGTCGGCCCGAACAACCACCAGTACCTCGAGACCAAGCGCGACCGCATGGGCCACATCATCGGCGAGTCCGAGCTGGCCGAGGCGCTCGCACAGGGAAAGGACAACGCATGAGCGGCGCAGGCGCCCCCACCCCGCAGACCCCGATCGACGGCACAGGACTCCGGGTCGTCATCGTGGCCGGAACCTGGCACGACGTGATCACCGACGGCCTGATCGCGGGTGCGCAGCGCACGCTCGACACCGCCGGCGCGGCGCACTCGCTGGTGCGCGTGCCCGGCTCGTTCGAGCTGGCGCTCGCCGCGCAGGCCGCCTTCGCCGGCGGCGCCGACGCGGTCGTCGCTCTGGGAGTGATCATCCGCGGCGGCACCCCGCACTTCGAGTACGTCTCGGCGGCGACCACCGACGGTCTGAACAGGGTCGCGCTGGATGCCGGCAAGCCGGTCGGCTTCGGCGTGCTCACCCTCGACGACGAGCAGCAGGGCATCGACCGTGCTGGTCTGCCCGGCTCGAAGGAGGACAAGGGCGCCGAGGCCGCGGATGCCGCGCTGCGGATGGCGCGCGTCGTCGCGGAGCTGCGCGGCTGAGACGGGGCTTTCCCGGCGCGCTGTTTCAGCTAGCCTGAAGCCATGGAAACCCTCCGCGCTGTCGTCGTGTTCGTCCATCTGCTCGGCTTCGCCGTGCTCTTCGGAGCCTGGGCGGCCCAGGCATTCGGCGGCAAGCGGCAGTTCACGCAGCTGATGAACGTCGGCCTGGCGATCGCCGGTGTCGCGGGCCTGGCGTTGGCCGCCCCGTGGGGGATCGATTGGACGCCGGGCATGAGCTTCTACATCAAGATCACGGTGAAGCTCGTGGTCCTGATCATCATCGGCGGCCTGATCGGCATGGGCATGGCGAAGCAGAAGCGCGGCGAGGCGGTCCCTGCCGGCGCGTTCTGGGCCGTCGGGGTGCTCGCGCTGCTGAACGCCGCGCTGGGCTTCTTCTGGCACTGAGCGCTCGCCCGGCCCCGAGCCGCACGGTAACGCTCCCCCGCGCGCGGGCGCGCATCCCCTAGACTCCGATCCAGCGCTGGGAACGCACGACCGGAGGACACAATGACCACGACAAGCGCGCCCGCGAACCCTCGATCACGGGTCATCCTCGCGAGCCTCATCGGCACCACGATCGAGTTCTACGACTTCTACGCGTACGCCACGGCGGCCGTGCTGGTGTTCCCGATCCTGTTCTTCCCCACCGGCAACGACACCACCGCTCTGCTCGCCTCGTTCGCGGTCTTCGGCGCCGCCATGGTGGCGCGCCCCATCGGCGCAATGGTCTTCGGTCACTTCGGCGACCGCTACGGCCGCAAAGCCACCCTCGTGGCGTCTCTGCTCACGATGGGCATCGCGACCTTCCTGATCGGCCTGCTGCCCACGTTCCAGCAGATCGGCTGGCTCGCGGCGCTGCTGCTCCTGGTGCTGCGACTGTGCCAGGGCTTCGCGCTCGGCGGGGAGTGGTCCGGGGCGGCGCTGGTCGCCACCGAGAACGCGCCGACGGGCAAGCGCGCCTGGTACGGCACCTTCCCGCAGCTGGGCGCCCCGCTCGGGTTCATCATCGCCAACGGCCTGTTCCTGATCATCAACTTCGCCCTGCCGCACCAGTCGGATCCTGCGCTGAAGTCGGAGGCGTTCCTGAGCTGGGGCTGGCGCGTGCCGTTCCTGTTCTCCGCCGTGATGGTCATCATCGGCCTGTGGGTGCGTCTCAAGCTCGTCGAGTCCGACACCTTCAAGAAGGCGGAGGACAAGGGCGTCATCCGCAAGATGCCGCTCGCCACGGTCTTCCGGCACTACTGGAAGCAGCTCATCCTCGGCACGTTCATCATGCTGGCGACCTACGTGCTGTTCTACCTGATGACGAACTTCACGCTCAGCTACGGGACCAAGCCGTCTTCCGAGGCCGCGGCCGCCGCGGCTGCACAGGCGGCGGCCGAGGCGAAGGGGCTGCCCTTCGATGCGGCGGCGTTCGCCGCGCAGTTCTATCCGGGACAGGGCTTCGGCTACACGAACTTCGTGCTCATGCAGATCGTCGGCGTGGTGTTCTTCGGCATCTTCACGATGGTGTCCGGGCCGTGGGCCGACCGGATCGGCCGTCGCAAGCTGCTCATCGGCGTCACGATCGCGATCATCCTGTTCGGGTTCACCTTCCCGGTCTTCCTCGGTCAGGCGGCCGGTGAGCCCGGCGCGTTCGCGCTGACCCAGTCGTTCCTCATCCTCGGCTTCCTGCTGATGGGGCTGACCTTCGGTCCGATGGGCGCACTGCTGCCCGAGCTGTTCCCGACCAACGTCCGGTACAGCGGCTCGGCGATCGCGTACAACGTGTCGTCGATCCTCGGCGCCGCCGTCGCTCCGCTCATCGCGGTGTGGCTGTGGGCAGCGGCGGACGGTTCGTCCTGGCTGGTGGGCATCTACCTGTCGGCCATGGCCGTGCTGACCCTGATCGCGCTGATCCTCTCGCCCGAGACGAAGGACCGCGACTACGAGGACGATCTCGGCATCGCGGCGCAGCCCCAGCTGTAGCGTTCTCGCCGGAAAGAGCCGCCGATGCCCCGTGCGTCGGCGGCTCTTCGCGTCTACGCTGGCCGCATGGCGACACTCGACGATGTGCGCAGGATCGCGCTGGAGTTCCCGCGCGTGTCCGAGAAGGTGGAGGGGCACGGCGGCGGTGCCTCCTGGCGCACCAGCGCGGGGAAGCTTGCCTGGGAGCGCCCTCCTCGTCAGCACGACCTCGAGCAGTTGGACGCACTCGGCCGCACATGGCCGGAAGGCGTGATCATCGGCATCCATGTCGACGGCGAACAGGCGAAGGCCGCGCTGATCGAGACCTACCCCGATGTGTTCTTCACGATCCCGCACTTCGACGGTTACCCCGCTGTGCTCACCAGGCTGGACGTCATCGACGAGCAGCTGCTGCGCGAGACGCTGACGGATGCCTGGCTGCTGCGCGTCCCTCGCACGGTCGCGAAGGCGTGGCTCGCCGAGCACGGCCTGGAGTAGCGATCAGTCCGCGAGGAACGCCTCGATGGCGGCGATCGTCAGGGCGTTGTCGCGCTGCAGGACGCCGCGGATGCCGACGGCGGCGGCCCCGTCGATGGAGTGCTGCCTGTCGTCGATGAAGAGCACGTCCGCGGCATCCGCGTCCAGCTTCTGCAGGGCCAGCAGGTAGGCCTGCGGGTCCGGCTTGTTCACGCCCTGCTCGTGGCTGTAGCAGATCGGGTCGAAGATCTCGGAGAAGCCGTAGCGGCGCTCCTCCTCCTCCCGAGCGCCGTCGGCGGAGTTCGACAGGATCGCCAGCCCGGCGCGACCGCGCAGCGAGCGCGCGAACTCGATCAGCTCCGTGTTCGCCGTGCCGCAGTAGGCGTCCCAGAAGTCGGCCCGCATTGCGTCACGGTCGTCGGCATCGAGCGCGAGCGCGGTGCCCAGGCGCTGCCAGAACTCCGCCTCGAGGCCGGCCTTGACATCGATCTCGGGCAGCTCGGCACCTTCTACCCTGGCATCGAAGTCCGGACGCTCCAGCCCGGTGTGCGTGCACCAGCGCTGCCACCACTGCTCCTGCCAGGCGTCGTCGTCGACGACCTCGAGCACGCCGCCGATGTCGAACAGGATCCACTTCTTCGCTGTCATGCGTCTTCTCCTCAGTACTGCGCCGTCACGGCACGGGCGGCGCCGTCGAGCACCACCGTGCCGCCGTACGGCAGGATCCACTGCGGGCGGGTGTGCCCGAACGGCACGCCGATGCACACGACGGCATCCGGGTTGTAGCGGGTGACCTCGCCGATGACCGCGTCGCGTTGGGCGGCGCGCAGCGCGACCCGCTCCTCGGGCGATGGCCTCACCTCGAAGTTGCTGACGATCGGGCGGGCGACGAGCACCCCGGCGACGGCGGCGAGCAGGCCGCGCTCGCCGAGGGCGCGCACCCAGCGCCGCACCCAGTCCGCGTTCGGGAGCTCCTCACAGGTCTCCAGCAGCAGGATCGCGCCTTCGAGCTCGTCGACGGCCGGCAGCCGATCCGCATGGGCGAGCTCGCCGATGACCTCGAGGCTGCCGCCCCAGGTGTGTCCCGCCACGCGCCGCGAAGACCCGGCCCAGGTCCACGGCTCAGTCGGCACCCGGGCGCCGAACTCCGTCAGCGCCTCAGGCGAGTCCCACGGATGCCCGACGTCCTCGGACTCCCCCGGCTCGGTCAGCTCGATCTCGCCGCCGTCCAGCAGCGCCGCGCGCAGCGAGCGCAGATGGATGTCGTCGATCGCGGGTCCCGCGCCGAGGTGCAGCTGTATCGAGCCACCGTGGAAGGCCGCGAGGCCGTTCATCCACAGCCAGTTCAGGATGTTGGTGTTGTCGCTGAAGCCGAGGAAGGGCTTGGGGTCCGCCTGCGCAAGAGCCGCGTCGAGGTGCGGCGTGACGAGGATCTGGTCGTCGCCGCCGATCGTCGCGAGGATCGCACGGATGCTCGGATCGGCGAAGGCCGCGTTCACGTCGGCGGCGCGAGCCTCCGGCGCGGCACCCACCACCCGTGTCGTCGGGTACTCGACGGGGACCAACCCGGTCGCCTCCTGCAGCCGCCGCATCGCCTGCTCATGCACCTCGGGACCGGCCGCGGGCGCGGCGAACGCGGGCGAGAGGACGGCGACGCGATCTCCAGGATGAGCTTTCGGGGGAATCAGCATCCGCCCACCCTGCCACAGCAGCAGCGTCAATTCAGGTTGACAACTTCCGCCGCGTCAACCTAAATTGACATCATGACCACACACACCGCGATCTCCACCGACCCCGAGGGCGAGCCCCTGGCCGAGTTGCACCGGCTCACCGGCATCCGTCGCGAACTCGCGCGCGCGGAAGAGGCGCAGGTTCGCCGGGCACGACTGACCGGCTACTCGTGGCAGGCCATCGCGAGCGCGCTCGGCATCTCGAAGCAGGCCGCGCACAAGCGATACGGGCATCAGTAGGCGGATCAGCCGAGGAACAGCGCCCGCAGCCGTTTGGTCGTGAAGACCAGCCCGATCGCGATCATGACCACGTAGTAGAGCACGTGCCACAGCATCCCCGGATACAGCGCTCCGGTGGTGAGCCCGCGGATCAGCTCGACGCCGTGCCAGAGCGGCAGTGCCTGCACGATCGCCTGCACCCACTCCGGGTAGACCGTGATCGGGTAGAAGGTCGCCGAGAACAGGAACATCGGCATCAGCACGAACTGGATCCAGTCCATGTGCTGGAACGCCTTCATGTAGCTGGTCACCGCCATGCCGAAGCTCGCGAAGCCGAACGCGATCAGCGCCACCGCGGGCAGGGCGAGGATCGCCGTCCACGACAGGTTGAGGCCCCAGATCTGCATGATGATCATGAACCCGCTCGCGTAGACCAGTCCGCGCAGCAGGGCGTAGATGATCTCGCCGAGCGCCACGTCGAGCGGGCCGAGCGAGGTCGCCAGCATGCCCTCGTAGAGCTTGCCGTAGTTCAGCTTGAAGAAGACGTTCCAGGTGGAGTCGTAGATCGCGCCGTTCATCGCCGACACCGCCAGCAGCGCCGGCGCGATGAACGCCGCATAGGGAACGGATGCCCCGGACTCGGTCTGCACGTCGCCGATCAGCGCGCCGAGGCCGATACCCATCGACGCGAGATACAGCACCGGCTCGAAGAAACCGGACAGGATGACCACAAAGCTCGACGAGCGCGCGGCGATCAGGCCGCGCAGCACCACCGACCAGGGGTTTCCCGCCCAGAGCGCGCGCACTCCCCCGGCGCGGACGCGCGGGGCTTCGGTCGTCGTCGTCATGCGCGGCTCCGTTCGGCGGCGCTCGTACCGCGACTGAGCCACGGATGGAAAGCGCAGCTGCGAAGTCGCATCCCACGGCCTTTTCCATCCGCGCCATCCACACGCGGATGGAAAACGTAGCTGCGCACTGTCCTGGACCTGCGGAATCCATCTGCGGGAACTCGTCGGCTCACGGTCATGCGGCCAGCCTCCTCGCGAAGATGCGCCGGGCTGCGAGATAGCCGCCCACGGCGAAGACGAGCAGCACCAGGAGGTGCACCGCGACCATCACCCCGCTCGTCTCGCGCGGGTAGGACAGGTCGCGGCCCAGCTCGGTTGCGTGCCAGAGCGGTGAGATCCAGCCGATCCACTGCAGCCACACCGGCAGGGTGTCCAGCGGGTAGAAGGTGCCCGAGAACAGGAACATCGGCATGAACACGAAGCGCTGCACCAGCGCGAACTGCCCGGTGTCCTCCTCGAGGGATGCCGCATAGGCGAGCATCGGAGTGCCGAACGCGAGCGCGGCGAGGATGCCGACCAGGATCATGATCCACCCGGTCCCCGGTGTCTCCACCGCAGGGAACAGCAACAGGAACAGGTAGTAGAGCGTCACGGTCAGCACCACGCGAGCGCTGACGCCGATCACCTGACCGTTGACGATCTGCCCGGACGACAGCGGCGAGGCGCTGAATCCGTAGTAGAAGCGGCGCCACTTGAAACCGCCCATCACCGGATAGCTGAACTCCTCGGATGCCACGGTGATGCCCGCGGTCATCAGCAGCGCCGGTGCCACGAACACGACGTAGCCGACCTGCTGCCCGCCGTCCTGGATCGGCGCCTGGATCAGTGCAGCAAGGCCCAGCGCCAGACCCACCAGGTACAGCACCGGCTGCCCGACGGCACCGACCACCAGAGTCCAGCCATAGGCGCGCATCGCCCGGATGATGTGCTCGGCGACGTACAGCGATCCGCGCCGGCGCGGCCCCCTGCCGGCGGCCATCGCCTCGGCGCGCAGATCGTCGAGCGACGGTCCTTCGTCTCCCGCGGATCCTGAGCGAGCGGAGCGAGACGAAGGGCGCTCGGGAACCGGATGAGAGGTGTTCATTCGATCAGCGACCTTCCGGTCAGCCGCAGGAACACGTCCTCCAGGCTCGAGCGACGCACCAGGGAGGTGATCGGATGCAGGTCGCGTGCGCTGACCTGCTCCAGCGCGGCCTCGCCGTCCTGCGCATAGACCAGCACACGGTCGGGTAGCTCCTCGACACGGTCGCCGATGCCCTGCATCCGCTTCGCCGCCTCCTTGTTGTGCGACGAGCCGAAGCGCACCTCGAGGACCTCCCGGCTGGAGTGCTCGCGGATCAGCGATGCCGGCGTGCCCTCGGCCATGATGCGACCCTTGTCGACGACGACCAGGCGATCGCAGAGCTGCTCGGCCTCGTCCATGTAGTGCGTGGTGAGCACCAGTGTGGTGCCCTGCTCCTTGAGCCGGAACAGCCGATCCCACAGCACGTGCCGCGCCTGCGGGTCGAGGCCGGTCGTCGGCTCGTCCAGCAGCAGGATGCGGGGATCGTTGATCAGCCCGCGCGCGATCGTGAGCCGTCGCTTCATGCCGCCGGAGAGCTGCTCGACCTTCGACGACGCCTTGTCCTCGAGCTGCGCGAACTCCAACAGCTCAGCCGCCTTCTCCTTGCAGACCTTCGCGGGCAGCCCGAAGTAGCGGCCGTAGATGTACAGGTTCTCCCGCACGTTCAGCTCGCCGTCGAGCGTGTCCTGCTGCGGCACGACGCCCAGGCGGGAGCGGATCTCGGGCCCGTACTGGTCGGGATCCAGCCCCAGGATGCTGAGCTCGCCGCCCGTGCGGGCCGACACGGCGCCGACCATCTTCATCGTCGTGGACTTGCCCGCGCCGTTCGGGCCGAGCAGCCCGAACGACTCGCCAGGGGCGACCTCGAAGCTCAGACCGTCGACGGCGAGGAAGTCGGGCTTCCCCTTGGAACGATAGGCCTTGACGAGGTCTCTGGCGGCGATGACAGGTTCTGGCACCCGCCTCACGGTAGTGGATTCCGCCGACACACGGCATCCGAAACAGACAGGCGACCCATAAGCGAACCGGAGCACAATGGATCCGCCCCCATCGAAGAAGGTCTCCCCATGTCTCGCACGGCGACAGCACGCCGACGCGGACGCGGCGCGCAGCAGGACGGTCCGCGCGCCTCGTTCCGCCAGCTCCTCCCATTCCTGTTCGAGCACAAGAAGGTGCTGGTGGTCGTCGCGGTCCTCAGCATCGTCGGCGCCGCGGCCTCGCTGGTTCAGCCGCTGCTGGTCGGCCAGGTCATCCAGCGCGTGCAGGAGAGCCTGCCGCTGGGCATGCTCATCTGGGCACTGATCGCGTTCGTGATCATCTCGTCGGTGATCTCCGGCTACCAGCACTACCTGCTCCAGCGCACTGGCACCGCGGTCGTGCTGTCCAGCCGGCGCCGGCTGATCGCCCGCATCCTGCACCTGCCGGTCAGCGAGTTCGATGCGCGTCGCACCGGCGACCTCGTCTCGCGCGTGGGCACCGACACCACGCTGCTCTACGCCGTGCTCACCCAGGGACTCGCGGATGCCGTGGGCAGCGCCCTGCTGTTCATCGGAGCGCTCGTCGCGATGCTGGTGATCGACCCGATCCTCCTGCTTCTGATCGTGCTCGTGATCGGGGCGTCCGTCGTCGTGGTGGTGCTCCTCAGCGGACGCATCCGCACGGCGTCGACCGCGCAGCAGCAGAAGGTCGGCGAACTGGCATCCGGTGTCGAGCGTGCGGTGTCGTCGATCCGCACCGTCCGCGCCTCCGGCGCGACCGAGCGCGAGACCGAGGCCGTGACGAGCCTCGCGACCGAGGCCTACGGGATCGGCGTGCGGATCGCGAAGATCTCGTCCCTCGTGGTGCCGATCGCCGGCATCGCGCTGCAGCTGTCGCTGCTGGTCGTGCTGGGTGTCGGAGGCTTCCGCGTGGCATCCGGCGCGATCACGATCGCGTCCCTGGTGACGTTCATCATGTTCCTGTTCATGCTGATCATGCCGCTGGGACAGGCGTTCGGCGCGATCACCTCGGTGAACCAGGCGCTGGGCGCGCTGGGCCGCATCCAGGAGATCCTCGACCTGCCCGCCGAGACCGACGCCGATGAGCCGGATGCCGCGGCCACCGCCGCGCCGGTCGCCGGCTCCGCCGCGATCGAGTTCCGCGAGGTGCGCTTCCAGTACCCCGAGAACGTCGTCGCCGCCCGTGAGGCGGCGGCGAAGGCCGCGAACGACCTGCTCGCCGATGCGCACCTTGCCGCTGAGCCGGACCCTTCGTCCGACCCGGGCACCGGCCCCGCTCGTGAGGTGCTGCGCGGAGTCTCGTTCGCCGTGCCGCGTGGCGCGCGCGTCGCCCTGGTCGGCCCCTCGGGCGCCGGCAAGAGCACGATCCTCTCTCTGATCGAGCGCTTCTACGACCCGACCGGCGGCTCGATCCGCCTCGCCGGGCACGACCTGCGCACCTACCCGCGCCCTGAACTGCGCGCGCAGTTCGGCTACGTCGAGCAGGACGCTCCGACGTTGGCCGGCACGCTCGCCGACAACCTGCGCCTGGCTGTGCCTGATGCCACGGATGCCGACTGCGAGCGCGTGCTGCGAGCAGTGAATCTCGGCGACGTCCTGGAGCGCGGACCGCTGGGCCTGGAGACCCCGGTCGGCGAGGACGGCGTGATGCTCTCCGGCGGCGAGCGCCAGCGTCTCGCGATCGCGAGGGCGCTGCTGACCGAGGCTCCGATCCTGCTGCTCGACGAATCGACCTCGTCGCTGGACGGCGTGAACGAGCAGCGGATGCGCGAGGCGATCGACGCGGTCTCCGCCGACCGCACCCTGGTCGTGATCGCGCACCGCCTGTCGACCGTCGTCGACAGCGACCTGATCGTGGTGCTGCAGGACGGCGCCGTGGTCGGCCAGGGCACGCACGACGAGCTGCTCGAGTCCACGCCTCTCTATCGGGACCTGGCGAAGCGCCAGCTGCTGGTCTGAGACCGCACACAGCAACGCCCCCTCCCGATCGCGCGATCAGGAGGGGGCGTCGCTCTCGGCGATCTGCGGCGGGCCGCTCAGGCGCCGAGTCCGACGTAGTACTCGGTGACCTCGTCGGCGAGCACGCCGCGGGTGATCGTGAACTCGTCGCGCAGGCCGAGCAGGTCGAGCAGGTTCTCGACCGTGTAGTCCCCTGACGCCTGGATGCCTGGCACCGACTGGATGGCGATCACGAGGTCGCGCACGCCTGAGTTGACGATCGCGCCGAGGCACATGGCGCAGGGCTCGAAGGTCGTGATGAGCGTCGCATCCGACAGGTCGAGGCCCCACTGCCTGCCGGCCTCGCGGACCGCGACCAGCTCGGCGTGCGCCGACACGTCATGCGTGGTCTCGACCTGGTTGCGCACGACCAGCGTGCCCGCGGGTCCGGTGATGACCGAGCCGTAGGGGTGGTCCCCCACTGCCTCGGCGATGCGCGCCTGCGCGAGCGCCTGGCGGACGTGGTCCTCGTGGTTGGTCATGAGTGTCTCCTCGGTGTCGGGTGTGTGTAGGTCAGACCGTGAGAGCCCGGTCGAGGCGCCCGCGCGAGATCAGGGCGATCTGGCCCAGGGCCTCCTGCAGTTCGGCCTCCGTCGCGTTGTCCTTGCGGCGCTCGAACTCGGCGAGGATCGAATCCTTGTCGTGTCCGCGCACGGCCAGCACGAACGGGAATCCGTGTTTGGCCTGGTAGTCGGCGTTCAGCCGGGTGATGCGGGCGAACTCCTCGGCGCTGAGGGAGTTCAGTCCGGCACTGGCCTGCTCGCCGACCGATTCGTCGGTCATCTCCCCGGCGACGGCCTCCTTGCCCGCGAGGGCGGGGTGGCCGTTCAGGAAGTCGAGGATCGTCTGCCGGTCCGCCGCCTCGACGACGGCGAACATCGCACGGTGCAGCTCGCTGAGATCGGCGAAGGGCCGGGACTCCCAGGCGGCGGTGGCCACCCAGGGCGAGTGCTCGAAGATCGGGCCGAGGACCTCGACGAACGCGTCCCGGTCCAGCTCGTTGATCTCGTTCAGGGTGGTCACGCCTTGACCTCTCCGCCGTCCTTGACCGCAACCTGTGCGACCTCCGCCGCGGTCTCGACGACCGGGACGCTGATCGTGGTGGTCTTCGCGGACTCCTTGAACTTCGGCACCAGCGCGATGATCAGGATCGTGGCGAGGATCTCCACGCCGGCGACGATCAGCAGGCCGGGAGCCAGGCTGCCGGTGCTGTCCTTCAGGCTGCCGAGCAGCGTCGGTGCGAAGAACCCGGCCAGGTTGGCGATCGAGTTGATCAGGGCCACGCCACCGGCGGCTGCGGCGCCGACCAGGAAGCGGTTCGGCATCTGCCAGAAGACCGGGATGGCGGACATCGTGCCGACCAGGGCAAGTGCCAGGCAGGAGATCGCGCCGATCGGGCTGGTGTCGATCAGCAGCGCGGCGCCGGCGAGACCGACGGCTCCGAGTGCGGCCGAGATCGAGGTCTGGATGCGCGAGTCACCGGTGCGATCCGAGATGAAGCCGGCCGAGATCATGCCTGCGGCACCGAGCAGGTTGATGCCTGCCATGATCCAGCCGACGACCAGCGGATCTCCGAAGCCGACCTCCGCGATCAGCGTCGGGCCGTAGAAGGTCAGCGATGAGTTCGCCGCGATGATGCAGAAGAAGATCAGGATGAACAGCCAGATCGTCTTGCCCCTGAGGGCGGCCAGCATGCTGTGCTGCTTCTCCTCGGCGTGCACCTCGTTGTCGAGCTCGGCCTGCACGAACTCGCGCTCGGTCGGGGTCAGCCACTTGGCGTGCTTCGGACGGTCGGTCAGGTAGAAGAACGTGACGACACCCAGGATGATCGACGGGATGCCCTCGATGATGAACACCCACTGCCAGGACGAGAGGCCGGCGACGCCGTCCATGGTGTTCATGATCCAGCCGGCGAGCGGGCCGCCGATGACGCCGGCGAAGGCGGACGCCGACATGAACATGCCGAACGCCTTGGCGCGACGGTTCGCGGGGAACCAGTAGGTCAGGTACAGGATGATGCCGGGGTAGAAACCGGCCTCGAACACACCGAGCAGGAAGCGCAGCACGTAGAACATCTCCGGCGTGGTCGCGAACATCATCAGCACGCTGACGACACCCCAGCCGAGGGTGATGCGCATGATCGTCTTCTTGGCGCCGATCTTCTGCAGCAGCAGGTTGCTGGGCACCTCGAAGAGGAAATAGCCGATGAAGAAGATGCCCGCGCCGATGCCGTAGATCGTCTCGCTCCAGCCGAGGTCGTCCAGCATCCGCAGCTTCACGAAGCCGATGTTGACGCGGTCGATCCAGGCGACGACCCACAGCAGCATGAGGAACGGCACGAGCCGGAAGAACACCTTCCGGTAGACGCGCTCAGCGGATTCGGGGGCTGCGGCCCGACTCAGCGATGTTGACATTGGAAATCTCCCTTGATTTCGCTTCGTGGAATCTTTCTTCCACAAACGATGGATGCGAGGGAGAGACTATGCACCCGAATGAGCCGGTGTCAAATTTTGGTGTACCAAATGGCGAATTGGTACACCACGCTCGCGGTGTGCGTCAGAGTCGAGTCACCAGGGGCGCCACAGCGCGACGAGGACCACCAGCGCAGCGATGCCGGCAACTCCCACCGACAGCGTGACCAGCGCGGGCAAGCGTCCGCTCACGATCAGCGAATCGTCCCGCACCAGACCGTTGTGGGCCCGGCGGTAGCGAAGAGTGCACAGCACCCAGGCGACCACGGAGAGCACGAGCCCGAAGACGCCGAGCAGCGTCGCCCAGACCCCGAGCCCGTCGGAGAGGTATTTGATCGCCGCGGCATTCCCCACCGCGAGCGACAGGCAGGTGCGCCGCCAGGCCAGCAGGGTGCGCTCGGCCTGGAGTCCGACGTCGAAGGGGCGGTCCGCCGCGCCTTCCGCGGCCCCGGTCACAGGAAGAGCCCTGCTCCGAGCAGCAGGATCGCGATGATCACCCCGGCTGCGATGATGACGCCGGTGGTGGGACCCGGCAGCGCCAGGTGCAGACGCATGGCCCGCTCGCTGCGCGCCCACGACAGCCAGGCGTGCGCGGTCGCCACGACGCCCAGCAGCACGAACAGGACCGCGGCGAGGAAGCGCGGCACCGGATGGATGTCGAGCTGCAGCGCTTCGATGGCGATGCCCACCGCGACCAGGGCGAGCGCCGTGCGAATCCAGGCGAGGAACGTGCGCTCATTCGCGAGCGAGAAACGAGGATCCGGCTCCTCCCCCACGCCATAGACCCGCCGTGGGAAACGTCGATCGCTCATACATCTCACCCTATGGCCGCCGGCCGGCGCATGCACTTCCCGCGCAACGCGAAGGGCGGGGCGACACCGTTCAGGCATCGCCCCGCCCCGTCTTCGACTCAGGCGCGCAGACCCGCGAGAGCTCCCGCGCTCGACGAGGCAAGTGCAGCTTCCCCAGGGGCTGTTGCGACGAGGGTCGCGTACGCGGGGACATCCGCGATCAGGTCGCACTCCTTCAGAATGCCCATCCACTCGGCGTATCCGTCCCGGCCCACGAGGACGTTCTCCCAGACACCCGTGCCGCGCAGGACGTTCACGGCACCGACGAGGACGTCGGTGTCGACCTTCGGCCACTCCCGGGCGAGCAGTCCGCGCACCTCTTCGGCGTCATGGTCGCGCAGCCAGTCCATCGCCCGCTGAATGGCCGCAGTGAAGCGCCAGTACGGGCTGTCCGAGTCGTCTCCGATCTGATCCCGGTGCGCGTAGTACACGCTGTTCGGCATCGCGCCGACCTGCCAGTGCCGATATACGACATGACCCCAGCCCTGCGCTTCGGCGATCTGCCCGTTGACGACGTCGGTGACGAGGTAGTCGCCGAGACCGCCCCGGAACAGCTCGGCGAAGGTGCCGCCGCCGAGATCCCGGAGGAAGCTGATCGACGAGACATCCACGCCGGCTGCCGCGATCACGCCGGCCGTGTGCATGTACGGCGCAGTGCCGCCGGCCCCCGGGGCGAGCACGAGCCGGCCGACGAGGTCGGAGAGCTGGAAGTCCGGGTCCGGGGTGCGTGCGACGAGCACCTTCGGGTTCGTCGCGTTCAGCTGGGCGAACGCGACGTACTCCCGCCCGCGCCCGTGGTACATCGCAGGAACCCACAGGCCGCCGAGCACGGCCTGAGCGCGACCGGAGGCATGGTGGTCGAGGACGTGCGTCCACTCATCAGGAGCCTCCCGCGAGAAGTCGAGGCCGACCTCCTCGAAGAATCCGAGGTCCTTCGCGACGTACTCGGGCAGATAGTTGGGCCAGTGCGAGGTCGCAGAGATGTGGAACTTTTCCATGGTGTTTTCCTTTCAGATGAAGAAGAGGGAGGTCGGCGTCAGTCCTCGTCGCTGACCTCTTCGAGATCCAGACCGAACGTCTCAGGCGCGAAGCGCACGACGATCGCCGAGATCACGTACATGGCGGCGATCATCGTGAACAGGGCGGTCACGCCGCCGATCTCGTAGACGATCGCCCCGATCAGGGGCACGAGCGCGCCGGCGATGTTGCCCTGCATAGCGATGACCGCTGTGCCGAACGCGCGAATCCTGGTGGGGAACAGTTCAGGGGACCAGCAGAAGATCGTGCTGTTCTGCAGCAGCACACAGAACTGGAAAATGCCGCCGAACAGCAGGACCAGAGCCGGAGTGGTGCCCAAGTAGACGAAGGCGAGTGCAGCCGCACAGGCCGCGATGGCTCCATAGGTCATCACGATCCGACGACGGAACCGCTGCGCTGTCCACGCCGCGAACACCGCTCCGAGGAAGGAGCCGATGTTCATGATCATCGTGAACACGAGGCTGTTGGTGATGCTCATGCCCTGGCCGACCAGGATCACGGGCATCAGCACGAGCACCGTGCTCTGCGCACCGAAGGACATCCATGAGGCGACGCCGATCGCGGCGGTGCGCTTGAGCAGCTCGCCTCGGAACACCTCCGTGAGTCGGGGACGCTCGGGCTTGACGATCGAGCCGTCGGCGCCCGCCGGCACATACTCGGTGATGACAGGGTGGCGATTGCCCAGCCGGGCGGAGGCCAGGATCGATAGCGTGCGGTTCGCGCCGTCGCGGTCCCCCTGGCTGAGCAGGAAGCGGGGCGTCTCGGGCAGATATCGACGGTAGACCATGACCATCGCCGCCGGGAGCACGAGAAGGCCGAACATCCAGCGCCAGCTGCTCTCCGGGCCTCCGAAGAAGTTCGTCATCGGGCCGAGGATCAATGCGGCGAAGCCGAACGAGAGCATGTTGCCCAGTCCGCCGGCGCCGATGTTCACGGATGCCACCACCGATCCGCGGTACTTCGTCGCGACGAGTTCGCTCAGGATGGTGATCGCTGCGGCGATCTCGCCGCCGAGTCCGATTCCGACGATGATCCGTCCGATGAGAAGAACGGCATACCCCGGAGCGAGCGCGCAGATCAGGGCGCCCAAGCAGTAGACCGCCAAGTTGACGCTGAGTGCGAACTTGCGACCCTTGAAGTCGCCGAGGATGCCCGTGACGAACTTGCCTGCGATCATGGACAGGATCGTCGCCGTCTGCAGCAGAGCGACCTCGGGGGTCGTGATGTTCCAGAGCTCCTGGAGCATCGGCCCGACGGCCCCCATCGCGTTCTCCTCCATGACGTCGAAGAACGCACCGAAGAGCACCATCGCGAGGATGAACTTGTGCGCCCGATTGAACCCGATCTTGTCGAGGGCGGCCGACACCGCTGCCTGCCCTCGCGCGATCGGTGACGGCTTTCCCACTTCTACGGCCGGTGTCGACTCTGACATCTCGGCTCCTCTCTCAGGAGTTGCTTGCACGATGCGTCGTGCGGCGGGACTTCCTCGGTGAAGTCCTTCGGACCGCCCGCCGGATGCTCTGCAGCGGCGATAGACTGGCGACGGACAGTCATAATGTTGTCACATGTATGACAAGTAGGGAAGGCCCATGAAACGAGTTGAGCGTGTCTCGATGGTCGAGAGTGTCGTCACAGCCCTCGAGAACGAGATAAAGACGGGCCACTGGCCACTCGGAACGCAGATCCCGTCCGAGAACCAGCTCGTCGAACAACTCGGCGTGTCGCGCACTCCGGTGCGGGAGGCGATCCGGTCACTCGTGCAGCTCGGACTCCTCAAGAGTCGGCAGGGGTTGGGCACGTTCGTGGTCGCCACCGACGTCAATCAGGTCGCGATGAACCGCAGGCTGGAGGACGCGGACCAGGACGACGTGATGCACGTACGTGAGGGGCTGGACATCACCGCAGCACGGCTCGCCGCTGCCACGGGCGCCGAGGCGCATCTCCCCCGGCTCGAGGAAGCGCTCGCCCGCCGCCTGGCCTGCTTCCGCGCGGACGACGCCGCCGGCTTCATCGAGGCGGACCTCGACTTCCATGTGGGCGTCGCCGAGGCGAGTGGCAACCCCGTCCTGCACGACCTCTACCGCTCGCTGGCCGACTTCGAATCCCAGGGCCTTCACCCGGCATTCGCGTTCGGCGACTTCTCCGAGGGGGACCGCGATCTGCACGCGGAACTGCTCAGCGCGATCCGCGCGAAAGACGTCGAGTCGGCGACCACGACGGCGCTTGCGCTGCTCGACCACACCAGGAACCATCCGGCGTTCCACAACGTCTGACGCCGACAGCACACCCCCAGGGGCTGCCCCGCTCAGG
This sequence comes from Microbacterium sp. NPDC057659, assembly GCF_042799915.1. Lineage (NCBI taxonomy): Bacteria > Bacillati > Actinomycetota > Actinomycetes > Micrococcales > Microbacteriaceae > Microbacterium > Microbacterium sp. NPDC057659. The sequence goes on from NZ_JBHVHU010000001.1 coordinate 1,330,902, forward strand.
GGCGGGACGTCCCGCCCCTGAGCGTCCCTCAGCTCGCGGACGCGAGCCGGTAGCGCAACGCCTCGAGCTCGCTGCGCAGAGCCGCGGGCAGCCTGTCGCCGAAGATCGAGTAGAACTCCTCGGTCTTGTCGGCCTCCTCCAGCCACGCGGCGGTGTCGACGGCGAACAGTTCGTCGAGGTCGGCCTGCGGGATGTCGAGGCCGTCCAGGTTGAGGTCTCCGATGATCGGCAGGCGGCCGATCGGGCTGTCGACGGCGGCGACCTTGCCCTCGATGCGACGGATGATCCAGTCGATCACTCGCGAGTTGTCGCCGAAGCCCGGCCACAGGAAGCGGCCGTCCTCGCCGCGGCGGAACCAGTTGACCTGGAAGATGCGCGGGGCACGGTCGAAGCGCAGCGTGCGGCCGACCTTCAGCCAGTGCCCGAAGTAGTCGCCCATGTTGTAGCCGCAGAACGGAAGCATGGCGAACGGGTCGCGGCGCAGTTCGCCGACGGTGCCCTCGGCGGCCGCCGTGCGCTCGGACGAGATCGTGGAGCCGAGGAAGACGCCGTGCGTCCAGTCCGTGGCCTCGACGACCAGCGGCACATTGCTGGCGCGGCGTCCGCCGAACAGGATGACGTCGAGCGGCACGCCCTCCGGGTCCTCCCAGTCATCGGAGATCTGCGGGCACTGCGCCGCCGAGACCGTGAAGCGCGAGTTGGGGTGGGCGGCGGGGCGACCGGAGTCCGGCGTCCACGGGTTGCCCTCCCAGTCGATCAGCTCGGCCGGCGGGGTGTCGGTGAGCCCCTCCCACCAGACGTCGCCGTCGGGCCGCAGTGCGACGTTCGTGAAGATCGTGTTGCCCCACAGCGTCTCGACCGCGGTCACATTGGTCGACTCGCCGGTGCCAGGGGCCACGCCGAAGAAGCCCGCTTCCGGGTTCATCGCGTGCATGCGGCCGTCCTCACCGGGACGGATCCAGACGATGTCGTCGCCGAGGGTCTCGACCTTCCAGCCTGGGATGGTCGGACGCAGCATGGCGAGGTTCGTCTTGCCGCAGGCCGAGGGGAACGCGGCCGCCACGTGGTGGGCGCGCCCCTCGGGCGAGATGACCCTGATGAGCAGCATGTGCTCGGCCAGCCACCCCTCGTCGCGGGCGATCACGGAGGCGATGCGCAGCGCGAAGCACTTCTTCGCGAGGATCGCGTTGCCGCCGTATCCCGAGCCGTAGGAGTAGACCTCGAGCGTGTCCGGGAAGTGCACGATGTACTTCTCGTCGTTGCACGGCCATGCGACGTCCGCCTGCCCCGGCTCGAGCGGGGCGCCGACCGAGTGCACGGTGCGCACCCACGGTGCGCCCTCCGCGATCTGCCGGGTGACCGCATCGCCGACGCGGGTCATGATGCCGATGGATGCCACGGCGTAGGCGCTGTCGGTGACCTGGACGCCGATGTGGGACAGCTTGCCGCCGACGGGGCCCATCGAGAACGGGACGACGTACATGGTGCGTCCGCGCATCGACCCCTGGAAGATGCGATCCATGGTGGCGTGCATCTCCACCGGGTCGGCCCAGTTGTTGGTGGGGCCCGCATCCTCTTCCTTCTCGGAGGCGATGAAGGTGCGCGCCTCGGTGCGCGCGACGTCGCTGGGGTGCGAGCGGGCCAGGTACGAACCGGGCCGCCACTCGGGGTTGAGCTTGATGATCTTGCCCTCGTCGACGAGCTCGCGCATGATCGCGTCGTTCTCGGCAGCCGAGCCGTCGATCCAGTGCACACGGGCGGGCTGGGTCAGTGCGGCGATGCCGTCGACCCATGCGCGCAGCTCCGCCATGGCGGGAGTGTCGTACGCAGGTGCCGCGCCGTAGCTCCGTGCGGGGGCGACAGCTGAGAGGTGAGGGGTGAACGTCTCGGCGATAGCCATGTCTGCTCCTTCGAAGCGGTGTGCTGTACATCCATCTTCTTCTCGAAACACGGTGACTTTCCGAAGATTCAGCGAGAAAGAACCACAAATCTTTCGCTATGATCAAGTCATGGCGAGCACCGGACTGGAACTGACCACCCTCGGGCACCGCATCCGTCACCACCGGGTGGCACGCGGTCTCACCCTCGACGAGCTGGGGGCCAAGGTCGGCATCGCCGGCTCGCAGCTGAGCCTGATCGAGAACGGCAAGCGCGAGCCCAAGCTGTCGCTGCTGCAGGCGATCGCCGAGGCGTGCGGCACCGAGGTGTCGGACCTCATCTCCGGCGAGCCGCCGAACCGCCGGGCCGCGCTCGAGATCGAGCTGGACAGGGCGCAGCGCTCCCCCGTATTCCGTCAGCTCGGCATCGCGCCGGTACGCGTGACGAAGGGCATGAGCGACGAGACCATCGAGTCGGTGCTCGGACTGCACAACGAGCTGCAGCGCCGGGAGCGCGAGGCGATCGCCACCCCGGAGGAGGCGCGCCGGGCCAACACCGAGCTGCGGCTGCGCATGCGGGCGCAGAACAACTACCGCGGCGACATCGAGAAGCTCGCCGAGAAGCAGCTCAAGGCTGCCGGGCACACCTCGGGCGCGCTGACGCACCGCACGGTGAGCATCATGGCCGAGAAACTCGGCTTCGAGCTGATCTACGCGAACGATCTGCCCCACTCGACCCGGTCGCTGACCGATCTCGAGAACGGGCGCATCTACCTTCCGCCGGCATCCATTCCCGGCGGCCACGGCCTGCGGTCGATGGCGCTGCAGGCGATGGCGCATCGCCTGCTCGGGCACACACCGCCCACCGACTACGCCGACTTCCTGCAGCAGCGGCTGGAGATCAACTACTTCGCGGCGTGCTGCCTGATCCCCGAGACCGCCGGTGTGGCGTTCCTGCAGCAGGCGAAGAAGGATCGCAACCTCGCGGTCGAGGACTTCCGCGACGCGTTCGGCGTCACGCACGAGGCGGCGGCGCTGCGCATGACCAACCTCATGACCGAGCACCTCGGCATGCGCCTGCACATGCTGCGCGTCGACTCGTCCGGGGCGATCACCCGCGTCTACGAGAACGATGACCTGCCGCTGCCCATGGACGTCACCGGCTCTGTCGAAGGACAGCCGGTGTGCCGCAAGTTCCAGGCGCGCGCGGCGTTCGGTCAGCAGAACCGCACCACCGAGCAGCACCAGTACACCGACACCCCGGCGGGCACGTTCTGGTGCGCGACCCAGACCGGCACATCGAGCGAGGGCGAGTTCTCGGTGACCATCGGCGTGCCGTTCGACGACGCGCGCTGGTGGCGCGGACGCGAGACCTCGACGCGGGCGCAGTCGACCTGCCCCGACGAGGCCTGCTGCCGCCGTCCCGACGCCGACCAGGTCAGCCGCTGGAGCGGCCGGGCCTGGCCGAGCGCCCGCGTGCACACGCACATGTTCTCGCCGCTCCCCCGCGGTGCGTTCCCCGGCGTCGACGACACCGAGGTGTACGACTTCCTCGAGCGTCACGCCGCCGGCTGACGCGGACTCGTGGCGATCCCTCATCGCTCGCTCCGTCACCCGGAACAGGAGCACACGCGAGAACAGGACACCTCCCGGACATCCGTCCTGCTCTCGCCGAATCTCCTTTTCTCGGTAACGCGTCAGGCGGCGCGGAACGCCGCGAAGCGGGTGAGGGCGGATGCCGCGGCGTCCGCCACTTCGTCCGACGGCGGGGCGAAGAACTGCGGTTCGGGCGCAGGGCCTGCGGCGCCGGCGTGCGACCACGTGCCGACGATCCGGCCGTCCGCGACGATCGTGGGGCGCACCATGCCGTTCTTGCCGGGGCCGACCGTCATCGCGTGCTCCGGCGAGCACACCGGCGTTCGATCGGCGTAGGAGATGTAGTACTCGTCGAACGCCGGCAGGGCGTGCACGGCTGCCGCCCCGGCGGCCCGACGGGGTGACTCGGCCGACACGAACACCCCTTCTTCGACCTCTGCCACTCGATTCCGGCCGCGCTCGACCGCCTCGCGCGCCTGGCCGAGCGTGAGCCCCGCCCACCAGGCGAGATCCGCAGCGCCGGCCGGACCATGACCGACGACGTACCGCACGAACAGCTCGGCGAGCGGGTCGTCAGGTTGCGTGGCCTCCCTGATCCATTCCTCCGCGAGCATGAACAGCTGGTCCTTGCCCACGACCGGCCCCTGGCACAGCACCCCGTTGATCGTCAGCACGAACAGCAGGTGGATGCCGCGCTGATCCTTCGGATCGATGCCGACCGACTCGAACGCCTCGAACGCCTGCGCCCTGGTCATGCCGCCGTCGATGCGCTCCCGGATGGCGCGCTCCGCTGCGCCGACGATCTCGCTGTCGATGCCCAGCTGGCGGTGCCGGCTCGCCGCCTGCTGGTGCTGCCGTGGCGCGGTGACCGAGAGCATCCACCCGAGGTCGCGGGCGGGCACGGTGTGCAGCGTGCCGCGCATCGGCCAGGCACGCACGATCTCGCCGCGACTGAACGCGGCATCCACCTGCGACAGCGTGACGGAGCCGCGGGTGCGAGCGCCCAGCGCCCAGCGGCCCGCGACGAAATCCTGGCTCTGCACCGCGAGCAGGTGCGACGCGGCATCCGCCACGGTGCGTGCCGGGGCCGTGAGCCGATGCGAGCGCAGCCGTTCCGCGAGCAGGCGTCTGGTGTTCACCCCGCCCATCATGCCGGATGCCCCGGACACGACTCCGGTCGCACCGGATGCGACCGGGGTCGAAGGGCCCGTCAGGCCTGCAGGGTCACCTCGCGGCGCGTCGGGATGACGACCGGGTGCGAGCCGGCCATCGTTTCGAGCACGCGGATGACCTGGCAGGAGTAGCCGTACTCGTTGTCGTACCAGACGTACAGCACGACGTCGTTGCCGGTGGCGATGGTCGCCAGGCCGTCGACGATGCCGGCGCGATGCGAGCCGACGAAGTCGGTCGAGACCACCTCGGGGCTCTCCACGTAGTCGATCTGCTGACGCAGCTTGGAGTGCAGCGATGCGCGGCGCAGGTAGTCGTTGAGCTGCTCGCGGTCGGCCGGATTCTCCAGCGTGAGGTGCAGCACGGCGAGCGACACGTCGGGGGTGGGCACGCGGATCGCCGAGCCGGTGAGCTTGCCGGCGAGCTCGGGCAGCGCCCGGGCGACGGCCTTGGCCGCACCGGTCTCGGTGATGACCATGTTCAGCACCGCGCTGCGGCCGCGACGGTCGCCCTTGTGGAAGTTGTCGGTGAGGTTCTGGTCGTTCGTGAACGAGTGCACGGTCTCGACGTGGCCGCGCACGATGCCATAGGCCTCGTCCATCGCCTTCAGCACCGGCGTGATGGCGTTGGTCGTGCAGGATGCCGCGGACAGGATGCGATCGCCGTCCTCGATCGTGTCGTCGTTGATGCCGTGCACAATGTTCTTCAGCTCGCCCTTGCCGGGAGCGGTGAGCAGCACGCGGGCGACGCCCTTCGCCTGCAGGTGCTGCGAGAGGCCGTCGGCGTCGCGCCAGCGGCCGGTGTTGTCGACGACGATCGCGTCGTGGATGCCGTAGGCGGTGTAGTCGACTGACGTGGGGTCGTCGGAGTAGATCACCTGGATGCGGGTGCCGTTGGCGATGATCTGCGAGTTCGCCTCGTCGACCTCGACGGAGCCCTCGAACCGACCGTGCACCGAGTCGTGCAGCAGCAGCGAGGCACGCTTGACGATGTCGTTCTCGGAGCCGCGGCGCACGACGATCGCGCGCAGGCGGAGTCCGCTGCCGCCGCTGGTGTGCGCGATGAGGATGCGTGCGAGCAGGCGTCCGATGCGGCCGAAGCCGTACAGCACGACGTCTGTGGGTTCCGCGGCCTCCGCGCCGAGCGCAGGCGCGAGCACTTCGCGGAGGTAGTCGTCCAGGTCGCGCTCGTCGGCGGCATGTCCCTCGACGAGACGGGCGACGTCGATCGACGACGCACCCGGGTTCAGACGGCGGAGACCCTCGAGCACGGCGAGGGTGTCCTCGACGCGCAGCTGCGCATGACCGAGCTGCGCGACCCGCTCGTGCACCTCGAGCAGACCCTTGGTCGACAGGCCGAGCAGCCGGTGTCCGTGCAGCGACGTCACCACGTCGCGCTCACGACGGAGCGATCCGATGAGCGGGATCATCCGCTCGGCCAGTTCTTCTCGCGAGGCCCATTCGTCATGGCGGGCGGCGAAATCGTTCATCTGCGTCCTTGCATGCGTGCGCGCCGGAGGGTGGGACGGCGGCGGGGTGGATCGGGACGGATCCGTCCCGTGATTCCAGCGTACGTGGCGGTATACCGAAGACCCTGAGGATTCGGTTCTCAAGATCAGCGGATGCGCACGAGATGTTAAGAAACCCGATTCGGATGCCCCGTTAGGGTGTGTACATGACCGAGTCTTTCCGCATCCGTGCCGTGCTTCTCGACATGGACGGGACGCTGGTCGACTCGACCGCAGCGGTCGAGCGCACCTGGATGGCATGGGCGGAGCCGCACGGTCTCGACCCCGCGCGCGTGCTCGAGGTCGTGCACGGCCGGCAGGGCTACGAGAGCATGGCGATCCTGCTGCCCGACCGCCCGCACGAGCAGAACATCGCCGAGAACGCGATCATGCTCCAGAACGAGGCCGACGACGTGACCGGCGTCGTCGCTGTGGCCGGAGCCGAGCAGCTGCTGCACGACCTGCGCCCGCTCCCGCACGCGATCGTGACCTCGGCCGATGTCCGGCTGATGCAGGCGCGGATGAACGAGGCGCGGCTGCAGATCCCCGCCCTGCACATCACTGCGGAGGACGTCACGTCATCGAAGCCGCATCCCGAGGGCTTCCTGCTCGGGGCGTCCCGGCTCGGCGTCGACCCCGCCGACTGCCTGGTGTTCGAGGATTCCGAAGCCGGCATCGCCGCCGCGCGGGCGGCCGGGATGCGTGTCGTCGGCGTGGGCGCGGCGTCCGCCGCACACGCCCCCGACCTGGTGGTCGCCGACCTCACCGGCATCCGGATCGAGGCGGATGCCGACGGTCTGACCCTCACGATCGGCTGAGCCGCGTCGGAGACCACAGCCGAAAACACACGGCACCGGCGCGCCCCACCCGGACGGACCACCGACACGCCGCACGCGCGGCATCCCGTCCGTGATTCCCGACATCGGCCCGCGGTTCGGCGACGGTCATAGACTGGGACGGGGCTAGCCAGGAGGACAACGTGCCGATCACGCGGACCGTGCTCGCGGTGGCCTCGAGCCACCCGGATCGGACCGCGATCGCCGGATCCGACGAGTGTCTGACATACGGTGAGCTGGTCGAACAGTCCCGGCGCACGGTCACCGTCGTCGACGCGCTGCACCGCGAACGCCCGGTGTCTCCGGCGCCGGAGACCGGCGGCATCCCGATCACGGCGGTGAGCATCGCGTCGGCTTTCCACGCCGCGCGCATCGTCGCCGGGCTGGCCGGATATCGGGCGGTGTCGGCGACCATCGATCCGCTCTGGCCGCTCGCGCACCGGGTGCGCGTGATCGTGCGCTCCGGCATCGGCGTCGTGATCAGCGACTCCGCCGAGCTCGCGGAGGCGCTCGCGACGGAGGACTGGCAGGGAACCGTGATCGGCCTCGAGGATTTCCTCGCCCTCGAGGCAGCGGCAGCGCCCGCTGATCCGCCGACCGTCCGCGACGGCGACGAGGCGTTCCTGCTGCTGTTCTCGTCCGGTACGACCAGCGATCCGAAGGCGTTCCTGAAGACGCGAGCCCAGTACCGGGCGAACTACGCGATCTCGAGCGCGCACCTCGAGCCCCTGCCCGGTGTCGCGACGCTCGCGCCAGGCCCGCTGTCGTACAGCCTCACCCTGTACGCGCTTATCGAATGCCTGGCATCCGGCGGCGGCGCGCACCTCGCAGACTCGTTCGAGCCTGCGGCGATCGCCCGGCGCGTGCGCGCCGAGCGCATCACGCGCGTGGTCGCCGTTCCTGCGATCGTGCAGACCCTGACGGATGCCGCGCGGCGCGACCCCGCCGCCTTCGCCGGACTGGAACTCGTGGTGACCGGGGGCGCGAATCTGCCCATCTCGATCCGCGCCGGCCTGGCCGACGTGCTGCCCGGAGTGCGGCTGATCAGTTACTACGGCGCCGCGGAGATCGGCTTCATCGGCGACAGTCGAGGAGGCGACGGCACCCTCATCGACGTGTACGCCGGCATCGGCGTCTCCGTGCGCGACGAGGCCGGGGCCGAGGTTCCGGACGGCGAGCTCGGCACCCTGTGGGTGCGGACGGAGGCGTGCTCCGACGGATACCTCGCGGGGACGGCCCCAGATGACCTGCGCGGCCCGGACGGCTGGGCCACTGTGCACGATCAGGCGCGTGTGGTGGGCGGGCGGCTCGCGCTGCTCGGCCGTGCCGGCGACATCGCCGTGACCGGCGGGCACAAGGTCTCGCTCCCCGAGGTCGAGCGCGCCTTCGACGGGATGCCAGGGCTCGGCGCGGTGTGCGCGGTGGCGCTGCCGCATCCTCGGTTGGGAGCTGTGGTGGCGCTCGTGATCGAGGGGGATGCTGCCGACAAGGGCGCGCTGCGCGCCTGGGCGCACGGGCGACTCGCACCGCAGTTCGTCCCCCGCCGCTGGTACGTCGTCCCCGCACTCCCTCGCACCGCGGGCGGCAAGGTCCGCCGCGGCGCCACCGCGGAGATCATCGTCGCGGCCGACTCGACGGCAGTGCGGCTGTGACTCGCCGCGTCGTCATCACCGGGCTCGGGACGATCACCCCGAGCGGGCTCGACGTCCCCGCGCTCTGGGACTCCGTCGTGCACGGGCGCAGCGCCATCACCGCACTGCACGGCGCAGAGTTCGACGCCCTCCCGGTGCGCATCGGCGGTCAGGTGCGCGGCTTCGACGCAGCATCCGTCCTCGAACCGGCACTCGCGCGTCGACTGAGCCCGGTGCAGCACTGGGCGATCGCCGCCGCCGACCAGGCGATGGCTCAGGCCGGGGCGGCCGCACTCCCCTGGGACGCGCCCCGTTTCGGCGTCCTCGCCGCGACGGGGTCCGGTCCGATCGACGCGATGCAGCAGGCTACTCGCGCACTCGACGCGAAGGGTCCGCGCGGCGTCCCGCTCACCCTCGTCGTCTACGGCGCTCCGGATGCCGCGGCCGCGCTGCTCAGCCAGCGCTACGGTGCGCAGGGCCCGGCGCACGGCGTCACCGCGACCTGCGCGAGCAGTGCGATCGGCCTCGGGGATGCGCTGCGGCGCATCCGCCACGGCTATGCCGACGCGGTACTCGTCGTGGGGATGGAGGACTGCCTGAACCCGGTCAACCTCGCGTCGAACGCGAACCTGCGTGCGCTCGCGAGCGGCTATGAGGACGACCCGGCGAGCGCGAGCCGACCCTTCGACCGCGGCCGCCGCGGTTTCGTGATGGCCCAGGGCGCCGCCGCGCTGCTTCTCGAGGCCGCCGACATCGCCGATGCCCGCGGCGCGACACCGCTGGCCGAGCTCGCCGGTTTCGGCGAGTCCAGTGACGCGCACCACCCGACCGCTCCCGAACCGCACGGCCGCGGTGCCGCTCTTGCGATCACGACGGCCATGGCGGATGCCGGAATCGCCGCGACAGAGGTCGACCATGTCAACACCCACGGCACCGGCACCCCCGCCGGCGACGCCGCGGAGCTCTCCGCGCTGCGCGCCGCCCTCGGCGATCGTCTCCCCGACATCCCGATCACGGCGACGAAGTCGACGACGGGGCATCTGCTCGGAGCATCCGGAGCGGTCGAGGCGGTGGTCGCCGCGCAGAGCCTGCTCACCGGCGTCCTGCCTCCAACCATCAACCTCGACGAGCCGGAGTTCGGCGACGTCGACATCGTGACGGAGGCCCGACGGCATCCGGTTCGGACCGTGCTGTCGAACTCCTTCGGGTTCGGCGGCCACAACGGCGCGCTCGTGCTGCGGCGCGCGGAAGGGATCACCCCATGACGGACAACTCCCCTGCCCGGCACGCCGCGCTGGCAGAGCAGTACCTTCCCGATGCGCTGCTGGAGCGCTTCCGCGAGCGCGCCGCGGTCTACGACCGCGAGAACCGGTTCTTCGATGAGGATCTCGCCGATCTGAAGGATGCCGGATACCTGCGACTCTTCGTGCCGGAGGACCTCGGCGGCGCCGGACTGAACCTCAACGAGGTGTCGAAGCTGCAGCAGCGTCTCGCGACCGCCGCTCCCGCGACCGCCCTGGCGATCAACATGCACCTGATGTGCACCGGCGTCGTGCACGCGATGCGTGAGCGCGGCGACCACTCGCTCGACTGGGTGCTCGAGGAGGCCGCGGCCGGGGAGATCTTCGCGTTCGGCATCAGCGAGCCGTCGAACGACTGGGTGCTGCAGGGCTCGAAATCCACCGCAGTCCCGCAGGACGACGGCGGCTACCTGATCTCGGGCGTGAAGATCTTCACCTCGTTGTCGCCGGTGTGGACGCGGCTGATCGTGCACGGCACGGATGCCTCGGACGAGACCCAGCTGGTCTACGGCTTCCTGGAACGCGATGCCGCCGGCATCACGGTCTCGGACGACTGGGACGTCATGGGCATGCGCGCCTCGCAGAGCCGCGCCACGATCCTGAAGGACGTGCGGATGCGGCCGGAGCGCGTCGCCCGCCGCATCCCCGCCGGCCGGGTTCCCGACCTGCTGACGTTCGCGATCACGAGCAACTTCCAGCTGCTGATCGGGTCGATCTACGCCGGTGTCGCGCAGCGCGCGCTGCAGCTCGCCGTCGCCGGGCTGAAGGCACGGAAGTCGGCGAAGGCCGGCACCACCTACGCGGAGGTGCCGGAGTCCCGCATCCGGCTGGCCGACGCACACATGGAGTACCTGGCCGTGCCCGCGCAGCTGGAGGCGTACTGCCGCGACTTCGACGATCTGGCCGACCACGGCGCCGGCTGGCCGCTGCGACTGGTGAGCGCCCGCCTGAATGCATCGACCTCCGCCCGCCGCACGGCCGAGGTCGCCCTCATGTGCACCAGCGGCTCCGGCTTCGGCAATGCCCACGAGGCGAGCAGACTCTTCCGCGACGCCACCGCCGGCCTCTTCCACCCGCCGAGCGCCGACGCCGCCCGCCCCATGTACGCCGCCGCCCTCCTCGACGACTGAGATCCGCGCCCGCCACTCCGTCACGGATGCAGGCACGATCGAACACCTGCAGGCGGTCACGCCACCCCAACCACGCGCATCCGTTCGCCCTGCCTGCATCCGTCACTCGACCGAGCCGTCTCCGCACCGCAGGCCGCCCGCCCAAGTCGACCCGGCAGGTGTGCCGGCATCCCTCGATGGGATGCCGGCACACCCATGCCACCCCAAAAGACGTGACCCGCTCCTCTCCACCTGCGCGGGACGGGGTGTTCCCGGAGCGAGCATCGGGGAGGGACCCGCGAAGCGGGAGGGGCACCCGCTCTGCGAGCGCAGGGAACGCCCCGTCCCGCGCCCACACGAGAACCTGTGCGGGAAACGCGCCTACCCGCCCCAGTCCTCGAAGATCAGCGACGTCCGTGACGACCGCACCTGCGGGATCGCCTGGATCTCCTCGAGCACGATCCTCCGCAGATCCCGATTGTCCCGCGCCCGCACCAGCAGCAGCACGTCGAAGTCGCCGCCCATGAGCGCCATGTGCTCGACCTCGACGATGCCTCGAAGCCGGTCGCGCACCTCCTGCCAACTGGCCTGCTCGATCGCGACCATCACGTAGGCGGAGGCGTGGTGGCCGAGCAGCATCGGGTCGGTGCGCACCGTGTATCCCGTGATGACGCCGGAGTCCGTCATCCGCTTGATGCGCGCGTGCGCGCCGGCGCGGGAGATGTGCACGGCGTCGGCGATGGCCGTCATCGACGCCCGCGCGTCCTGCTTCAGCATCCGCAGGATCGCGTGGTCGGTCTCGTCGAGCTCAACCATGAGCGCCTCCGAATCGTCGAGTTGTGGTGACAGTTTGTCATCCGATCGCGCCCGTGAGAAGCATCCGTCCACGAAACAGCCCTGCAGTCTGGATGATCGCTCGGGCAACGCGCATGCTGGCGGGAGGACACGTTCGGCAAGGAGGCGGAGCGATGACAGACATGCTCCCCCGGGAATCCCCGGTTCAGCTCATCGATGAGACGGGTGCGGCCCATGCCGACGAGCAGTATCGGATGCCGGCATCCGACACGCTTCGCGAGGCGTACCGGATGCTCGTCGAAGGCAGGCGCCTGAACGAGCAGTGCACCGCGCTCGTGAAGCAGGGCCGTCTCGCGGTCTATCCGTCCTCGCACGGCCAGGAGGCCTGCCAGGTCGCGGCGTCAATGGTGCTCGGCGACGGCGACTGGCTGTTCCCCACCTATCGCGACACCGTCGCGGTGGTCGGCCGCGGCGTGCGCCCGTCCGATGCGATGGTCATGCTGCGCGGCGACTGGCACGCCGGCTACGACCCCGCGGTCTACGGCGTCGCCCCGCAGGCGACTCCCCTGGCGACCCAGCTGCTGCACGCAATCGGCTTCGCGCAGGCCGCCAAGATGCGCGGGGAGGACACCGTCGTGCTCGCGCTCTGCGGCGACGGCGCCACCAGCGAGGGCGACTTCCACGAGGCGATGAACTTCGCCGCCGTGTTCCACGTGCCCGTGGTGTTCCTCGTGCAGAACAACGGCTTCGCGATCTCGGTGCCGCTGGCGCGGCAGACCGCAGCACCCTCGCTCGCGCACAAGGCGATCGGCTACGGGATGCCCGGGCAGCGGGTGGACGGCAACGACGTCGCCGCTGTGCTCTCGGTGCTCACCGACGCGATCGACCGCGCCCGCGCGGGCGGCGGCCCCTCGCTCGTCGAGGCGCACACCTACCGGATGCAGCCGCACACGAACGCCGACGACGACACCCGCTACCGGGAGCGTGAAGAGGTGCAGCAGTGGCTCGAGCGCGACCCGCTGATCCGCATGAAAGCCCACCTGCGGACATCCGGAGCACTCGACGACGCTGTCGAGCAGACGATCCGTGAGGGCGCCGAGCGCATGGCATCCGAACTGCGCGATGCGATGAACGCCGATCCCGAGATCGACCCGGAGGACATGTTCCGTTGGGTGACCGCGCAGCGGTCGCCGCAGCTCGAGGAGCAGTGGGAACTGCTGCGCAGCGAGATCGAGCGGGAGCAGATGGCCACGAGCGAAGGAGGCGCACGATGACGATCGCCGACGTGCGGACGACGGATGCTGCATCCGCCGCGACGCAGACCATGACGATGGCCGGCGCGCTGAACCGCGCACTCGCCGACGCCCTGGAGGACAGCCGCGAGGTGCTGCTGTTCGGCGAGGACGTCGGGAAGCTCGGCGGGGTGTTCCGCATCACCGACGGGCTCGCCGCGCGGTTCGGCGAGGACCGCTGCTTCGACACCCCTCTCGCCGAGTCCGGCATCGTCGGCACCGCCGTCGGCATGGCCATGAACGGTATGCGCCCCGTCGTCGAGATGCAGTTCGATGCCTTCGCGTACCCCGCGTTCGAACAGGTCGTGAGTCATGTCGCCAAGCTCGGCAACCGCACCCGCGGCGCGATGCGTCTGCCGATGGTGATCCGCATCCCGTTCGGCGGCGGCATCGGCGGAGTGGAGCATCACTGCGACTCCTCCGAGGCCTACTACGCCCACACTCCGGGGCTCACGGTCGTCACGCCGTCGACCCCGCAGGATGCGTACTCGCTGCTGCGCGCGGCGATCGACTCCCCCGACCCGGTGATCTTCCTCGAGCCGAAGAAGCTGTACTGGACGAAGGGCGAGGTCGACGCCTCGCGTCGCACCGAACTGGGCACCGCGCGCATCGTGCGCGACGGCACCGACCTCACGCTGCTCGCGTACGGAACCGCCGTTCCGATCGCGCTGGAGGCCGCGGACGCCGCGGCCGAGGAGGGCCGCAGCGTGCAGGTCGTCGACGTGCGCTCGCTGTCGCCGTTCGACGACGCCACCGTGACCGCGGCGGTGCGCTCGACCGGCCGCGCCGTCGTGATCGCCGAGGCGCCCGGCTACGTGTCGGTGGCATCCGAGATCCAGGCGCGCGTCTCGGAACGGTGCTTCGAGCACCTCGAGGCCCCGGTGCGGAAGGTCACCGGGTTCGACGTGCCGTTCGCGCCGCCGAAGTTCGAGCACTGGTATCTGCCCGACGTCGACCGTGTGCTCGATGCGATCGACAGCCTGCGCTGGGAGGACGAATGAGCGTCACCACCGCCCGGATCTTCCGGCTGCCCGATCTCGGCGAGGGCCTCACCGAGGCCGGCCTTGTGCAGTGGCTGGTCGCCGTCGGCGACACCGTCACCGTCGACCAGCCGATCGCCGAGGTCGAGACCGCGAAGAGCGTGGTGGAGCTGCCGACGCCGTTCGGGGGTGTGGTCACCGCGCTGCACGGAGCAGAGGGCGACACGATCGCCGTCGGCTCCCCGGTGCTGGAGGTCGCGGATGCCGGAAATGCTGCGCCCTCGGATCCAGCACCATCGGGTCCTGAGCGAGCGGATGCTGCGCCCTCGGGTCCTGAGCGACCGGATGCTGCGCCCTCGGGTCCTGAGCGAGCGGAGCGAGACGAAGGGCGCACCGACGCCGCTCTCCTCGAGTCCCACCGACAGGAGGAGCAGGCGGGTTCGGGCAACGTCCTGATCGGCTATGGCACTCCCGAGCGCGCCGGCGCTGGTCGCCGCCGTCGTCCCCGGGCGGAACCCACAGACCGAACGCATGCCACACGGCGCGCCCCCTCCGGACACGCCGATGCCGCACCTGATCGTCCGTCTGACCCATCACGCCCCGCTCCGGTCGCCGTCCGCAACCCGATCGTCCGCCGCCTGGCCCGTGACCTCGGACTCGACGTGCGCACGATCACCGCGACGGGCGTCGACGGCGCGGTCACCCGTGTCGACGTGCTGCGCGCCGCCGTGGACAAGGCCGTGGATCACGCGGAGGCTGTGCACGCGGCATCCGCCGGCTCAGCGGCATCCGCCACCGGCGATCCGTCGGGTCTGGCGATCCGCTCGCAGGAGCCGCTGTCGCCGCTGCGCCGAGCGGCGAGCACGACGCTGAGCCGCAGCCGGGCCGAGATCCCCGAGGCGACCGTCTGGCTCGACGTGGACGCGACCGAGCTCTGGAACGCCCGGAAGGCGATGGCTCCGGAGGGCGGCCGCGCGCCGTCCATGACGGCGCTGGTGGCCCGGTTCACCCTGCTCGCGCTGGAGGATTTCCCGGTCCTGGCATCCCGCCTCTCCCCAGATGGCACCGAGCTCACCGTGTTCGACGGCGTCAGCCTGGGCATCGCGGCGGACACGCCGCGCGGCCTGGTCGTCCCTGTGATCCCGCGCGCGCACGCGATGGATCTCGATGCGCTCGACGCCGCAGTGCGGGATGCCGCGGACGCGGCCCGCTCCGGCACGCTCGAGCCGTCGCGGATGCGCGGATCGACCTTCACCCTGAACAACTACGGCAGCCTCGGCGTGGACGGCTCGGCGGCGATCATCAACCCGCCGAACGTCGCGATCTTCGGCATCGGCCGCATGATCGAGCGTCCTTGGGTCGTGGACGGGCAGATCGTGCCGCGGCGGATCGCACAGCTCTCGCTGGTGTTCGACCATCGGGTCTGCGACGGCGGCTACGCCTCGGGTTTCCTGCGCCGGGTGACCGAGCTGATCGAGCATCCGCTCCGGGCGTTCGGGAGGCTGTGACGGAGTCTCACCCGCGCAGCGCGAGGGCGAACGGCAGCACAGCTGTGGCCCCGGCCTGACGCAGGGTACGGGCGGCGACGGTCAGCGTCCATCGGCTGTCGGCGAGGTCGTCGACGAGCAGGACGGGCCCGGCAGGCACCGCCAGCCCGTCGGCGGTGAACCGGTCCCAGACACCCGCGAGCCGGAAGGCGCTGTTCCCGCCGGGCGCACCGCTCGGGCCGCCGTTCGCGAAGCCGAGTTCGCCCAGGTACGGCAGGCGGCCGATCTCTGCGATGCCGCGTGCGAGAGAACCCGTGAGCTGTGGCTTGGAGCGTGAGGGCATCCCGACCACGGCGACCGGGCGCTCGTCCCAGCCCCAGCCCGCGAGCACCCGCACGCAGGCCTGCAGCACCTGCGGCGACACCTGCCCGTCCGGTGCTCCGGCGGCGAACAGCTCACGCAGCGTCCCGCCCCAGCCGAGGTCGGTCAGTCGCGCAAGAGCCCGGCCCTCGGCGGCCTGCTCCTCGGCTCCGATCCGGCCGCGCACCGGCACGTCGAGCCGGTCGGCTCCGGTCGGCCACTGCCGCCGGGGCTCGATCGGCACACCCACGCGGTCGAGCGACTCGGCCGCGCTCGTCGAGGCATCCGCCGCGACCGCGGTGGGAAACCACACACCGGCACAGTTGTCGCACCGTCCGCACGGTGCCGCGGTGGCGTCGTCCAGCGAGCGCTGCAGGAACTCCATCCGGCATCCACCGGTCTGCTGGTACTCGATCATGTGCTGCTGCTCGGCGCGGCGCTCGGCGGCGATGCGCTCGTAGCGCTCGGCGTCGTAGGTCCACGGCTCACCGGTCGCGACCCAGCCGCCCTGCACACGCCTGACCGCGCCGTCGACGTCGAGCACCTTGAGCAGCAGCTCGAGCGGTGTCCGGCGGATGTCGACCCGTGCCTCCAGCGCCGGAGTCGAGATCGGCTCGTCGCCGAGCGCCGCGATCACGCGCTCGGCGCGCTCTCGGTCCGGCATCGACGCGGTCGCGAAGTAGTGCCAGATGTCGCGGTCCTCCGCGCCGGGGAGCAGCAGCACGTCGGCGCTCTCGCTGGCGCGACCGGCTCGGCCGACCTGCTGGTAGTAGGCCACCGGCGACGACGGCGCACCGAGGTGCAGCACGAATCCCAGGTCGGGCTTGTCGAAGCCCATACCGAGCGCGCTGGTGGCGATGAGCGCCTTCACCTCGTTGCGCTTCAGCAGGCCCTCGGACTCCTCGCGCTCCTCGGCATCGGTCTGGCCGGTGTACGCGCGCACGTCGTGGCCGTGCTCGCGCAGCAGTCGCGCGGTGTCGACTGCGGCCGCGACCGTCAGCGTGTAGATGATGCCGGATCCCGGCAGGTCGTCGAGATGGCTGAGCAGCCACGCCAGCCTGCTCGCCGCATTGGGCAGCTGCAGCACGCCGAGCCGAAGCGAGGCGCGCGCGAGCGGGCCACGGATGGTCAGTACGTCGGCACCGCCGAGCTGCTCCGCGACATCCGCGACGACGCGACTGTTCGCGGTCGCGGTCGTGGCCAGCACCGGAACGTCGGCCGGCATCTGCGCGATGAGGTCGCGCAGCCGCCGGTAGTCGGGACGGAAGTCGTGGCCCCAGTCGCTGATGCAGTGCGCCTCGTCGACCACGAGCATGCCGATCCGCTGCACGAGCGTCGGCAGTCGCTGCTCGCGGAACGCAGGGTTGTTCAGCCGCTCCGGCGAGACCAGCAGCACGTCGACCTCGTCGCGGTCGAGCCGGGCCAGCACGTCGTCCCACTCGTGCGCGTTCGTGGAGTTGATCGCGACCGCGCGAACGCCGGCGCGCTCGGCCGCACCGATCTGATCGCGCATCAGCGCGAGCAGCGGCGACACCAGCACCGTCGGCCCCGCACCCTGACGCCGCAGCAGCAGTGTCGCCACGAAGTACACGGCCGACTTGCCCCATCCGGTGCGCTGCACGACGAGCGCACGACGGCGCTCGGCGACCAGCGCCTCGATCGCCTCGTACTGCCCGTCGTGGAAGTCGGCGTCGGGGCGCCCGACGAGATCACGCAGGGCGGCGAGGGCGGCTTCACGGGTGGGAGAGCTCATCCCTCCACCCTGCCGCACGGCGCCGACATGCGTGACGCGCCGTCCACATGTCAGGCGGTCGGCGGCAGCCCGAGGTCCTCTTCGCGGACGGTGCCCTTGAACGACCACGGGAAGTCGATCCAGAGATCGGTGTCCTTCCAGGCGTAGTCGGGCTGGATGATGGTGGTCGGCTTCGTGTAGATGGTCACCGAGCGCACGTCGGCGCCCTTGTCCTGCAGCAGCTGCACGGCCAGGGCGAGCGTGCGGCCCGAGTCGGCCACATCGTCGACGAGCAGCACGCGCCGCCCGTTCAGGTAGTCCATGTCGAGCTCGGGCGGCAGCACCTCAGGAGCATCCAGCACCGTGCCGATGCCGGTGTAGAACTCCATGTTGATCGCGCCGCAGTTCTTCGCACCGAGACCGTACGCGATCGCGCCGGCCGGCAGCAGCCCGCCACGGGCGATCGCCACGACGACCTCCGTCTCGAAGCCGCTCTCCAGGATGCGGCGGGCGAGATCCCGCGTCGCTTCACCGAATCCGTCCCAGGTGAGCGTCTCGCGCTCGATCACTGCATCCGTCATGGACCCATTGTGGTGCATTTAGAATCGGAAGGTCCGGCTTCCGCAGCCGGTGCCCGAAAAAGGGGCACGAAGCCCACGGCGAGACACATACGGAATCCTCATCCGTCCTGTTTCGAAAGGCTCTGTCATGCCCACCGTCTCCGCGCACGTCGCGCTCACCATCGCCCGCCACATCGACCACGTCTTCGGAGTGATGGGCAACGGCAACGCCTACTTCCTCGACGCGCTCGAGAAGCAGACGGATGCCACGTACACGGCCGTCCGTCACGAGCAGGGCGCCGTCGTCGCTGCAGACGCGCACTTCCGCGCCTCCGGCCGCATCGCCGCCGCCACGACCACCTACGGCGCCGGCTTCACGAACACGCTCACCGCGCTGGCCGAGTCGGTCCAGGCGCACATCCCGCTCGTGCTCGTCGTCGGGGACGAGCCCACCTCGGGCCCCCGTCCGTGGGATGTCGACCAGATCGCCCTCGCCTCCGGCGTCGGCGCGCGCACGTACACCGTCGGACATGCGGATGCCGCGGCCACGGTCGTCATCGCGATCGAGCACGCGCTCACCTACCGCGTGCCCGTCGTCCTCGCGATCCCCTACGACGTCGCCACGCTCGACGCCGGCGAGGTGCCCGCGGGCGACAGCCCCCGCATCCCCGCGCCGCTCGCGCCGCGCGGCGAGTTCGCCGACGGGATGCTGGACGAGATCGCCTCCGCGCTCGCCGGCGCCGAGCGTCCATTCCTGCTCGCCGGCCGCGGAGCCTGGCTGGCCGGCGCCGGCGAGGCGCTGGGCGAGCTCGCCGCGCTGACCGGCGCCCTGACCGCCTCGTCCGCGCTCGGCCGCGGCATCTTCCCCGAGCAGCAGTACGACCTCGGCGTCACCGGCGGTTTCGGTGCCGACGGTGCCATGGCGCTGGTGCGCCGAGCCGACGTGGCCGTCGTGTTCGGAGCATCCCTCAACCAGTTCACGATGCGGTTCGGCGACCTGTTCGCGCCCGGCACCCGGGTGTTCCAGGTGGATGTCGCGCCGGCCGCGACCCACGCGCACGTCGGCGGCTTCGTGCGGTCGGATGCCCGCCTCGCGGCCGAGTCACTCGTCGAGCGCGTGCGCGGCATCCGCGTCGTTGCGGGGGCGGAGCGAGACGAAACGCGCCAGCCCTCCTGGCGCGAGTCCGTCGACGTGGCCGCTGCCCGCGCCTACGAGCCCGGCGACGACCTCGCCGCGGACGGCCGCCTCGACCCGCGCTCGGCCGCGCGTCGCATCGCCGAGCTGCTGCCCGAGGACCGCGTCATCGTCTCGGACGGCGGTCACTTCATCGGCTGGGCGAACATGTACTGGCCGGTCGCATCGCCGGACCGCATGATGATGATCGGCACCGCCTTCCAGGCCATCGGCCAGGGCTGGCCGAGCGTCGTGGGCGCCACACGCGCCCGGCCCGAGTCGACCGTGGTGCTCACCAGCGGCGACGGCGGCGGGCTGATGGCGATCGCCGACCTCGAGTCTGCCGTGCGCGCCGCCGGCGGACGCGGTGTGGCCGTGGTCTGGAACGACGCCGCCTACGGCGCGGAGGTCAACCTCTACGGGCTGAAGGGCCTCGCCGAGCAGCCGATGCTGATCCCCCAGGTCGACTTCGCCGCCTTCGCCGCAGCCGTCGGTGCCGAGGGCGTCGCGGTGCACACGCTCGCCGACCTGGATCGCCTCGCGAGCTGGACGGCCGAGGACCCGGCATCCCGCCGCTTCCTCGTGCTGGACCTGCGCGTCTCCGGCGGCGTGATCGCGCCGTACCAGCACGAGATCATCCGCGTGAACTCCTGACATTCACCGCTCGTTGAGCGAGCGGAGCGAGACGAAACGCCTTCAGCCGACCTGAAAGCGTTTCGTCTCGCTCCTTCGTCGCTCGCTCAACGACCGGTCGGGATCAGTCCTCGGTCGTCATGCCACGGCGCAGCAGCCGGCCGCGCGGGGTCTCGAAGTCGATGACCTCGCCGTGCAGCCAGGTCTTGCGCACCTTGCCCGCCAGCGCCTTGCCGTTGTAGGGCGTGAGCTGGTTCTTGTGGTGCAGCTTCGTGACGTCGACGACGTAGGCGTCATCGGCGGCGAAGATCGAGAAGTCGGCGTCGTATCCGGGCGCGATGCGGCCCTTGCCGGTGAGGCCGGCGAACTGCGCGGGCTTCTCGCTCATCCACTCCACGACCGTCTCGAGCGACAGGCCGCGCTGGCGCGCCTCGGTCCAGATCAGTGAGAGGCCGAGCTGCAGCGATGCGACGCCGCCCCACGCCACGGCGAAGTCGCCGTTCTCGAGATCCTTCAGGTCGAGAGTCGAGGGCGAGTGGTCCGAGACGATGAAGTCGATGGTGCCGTCCTCGAGACCCTGCCAGAGCAGCTCGCGGTTGCCGGCCTCGCGGATCGGCGGGCAGCACTTGAACGCGGTCGCGCCATGCGGGATCTCCTCTGCCGTCAGCGTCAGGTAGTGCGGGCAGGTCTCGACCGTGATCTTCAGGCCGTCGTGCTTGGCGGTGCGCAGCATGGCCAGCGCGTCCGACGACGACAGGTGCAGGATGTGCGCGCGGCCGCCGGTCCATCGGGCGCGCTCGATGACCTCGGCGATGGCCAGGTTCTCTGCGCCGCGGGGACGGGAGGCCAGGAACTTGCCGTAGTCGTCGCCCTCGGGCTGCGGGGCGCGGTCGATCGCGCGGGAGTCCTCGGCGTGCACGATCATGACCGAGTCGAACTTCTTCAGCTCGCGCATGTCCTTCTCGAGCTCGTCCGGGTCCAGCGGCGGGAACTCGTCCACTCCGGAGTGCAGCAGGAAGCTCTTGAAGCCGAACACGCCGGCGTCGTGCAGCGGACGCAGGTCGTCGGTGTTGCCGGGGATCGCGCCGCCCCAGAAGCCCACGTCGACGTGCACCTGGTCACGCGCGACCGCACGCTTCTCGTTCAACGCGTCGACGCTGACCGTCGGCGGGATGCTGTTCAGCGGCATGTCCACGATGGTCGTGACACCGCCCGCGGCCGCGGCGCGGGTGGCGGAGGCGAAGCCCTCCCACTCGGTGCGGCCCGGCTCGTTGACGTGCACGTGCGTGTCGACCAGTCCGGGGATCAGCGTCTCGTCAGCGGCGAGCTCGATGATCTCGGTGCCCTGAAGGTTGTTGCCGTAGGGCTGCATCGCCACGATCTTCCCGTGGCGGACGCCGACCTCGCGAGGCGCGATGCCCGCCGTGGTCAGCACGCGCTGGCCGCGGATGACCAGGTCGTAGTGCTCACCGGTCGGGTCGAGAGACGCCGTTCCCTGCTGTTCGGTCTCGTGCGACATGTCGCGATTCCCTTCTGCCGGCTGCTTCGCCGGTTCTGCTGTGTTTCGGGGGTGATTGAATTGTGCGCCGTTATCAGCGTGCCAGGCTCGGGAACCCGGTGATCCGCTTGGGCCGCGGGGGCGCGTAGGTGCGCACCTTCGACGTGGTCAGCCCGAGGCGCACCAGCCCCTCGGCGACGGCGACCGCAGCCTGAACGCCGTCGACGACGGGCACGCCGCACAGCTCGACCACGCGGTCCTTCAACTCGGCCATCCCGCCGCAGCCGAGCACGATGACCTCGGCGCGGTCGATCTCGACGGCGCGCTGCGCCTCGGCGGCGATCGCCTCGATGGCGCGCTCGGGGTCGGACTCCAGCTCGAGCACGCCGAGTCCGGACGAGCGGACCGACGCGCAGCGATCGTGCAGGCCGGCCAGGATCAGGCGGTCCTCGATCAGGGGCACCGCGCGATCGAGCGTGGTGACCACCGAGTAGGACCGGCCGAGGTACATGGCGGTCGAGGCCGCAGCCTCGGTGATGTCGACGACCGGCACGTCGAGCAGCTCCTGCAGCCCCTCGCGGCCGTGCTCGCCGTACCCGGCCTGGATGACGGCGTCGTACTCGCCGTCGTACCGGACGACCTTGTCCATCACGGCGATCGCGGCGAGATAACTCTCGAAGTTGCCCTCGCACGACTCCGCGCCGAAGTCCGGGGTGAGGCCGATGATCTCGGTGTCCGGTGAGGCGACGGCCCGCGCCGCCTCTGCGATGCCCTCGGTCATCGTCTCCGTCGTGTTCACGTTCGCGACGAGAATGCGCATGTTCTTGTTCCGTTTCGGGTGTCGGGATGTCAGTGGGTCGGGGTGACGGCGATCTCGGTGCCCTCCACGTCGTGGAAGGGTCCCCGCCTGTCGGCGATGATCGCGTAGATGATCGCCGCGGACCCGGCTGCGACGAACCAGGAGAAGTCGTGCAGGCCCTTGAATGCGGGCACGAAGGTGATGATCAGGGCGAAGGCGCCGGAGAGGACCAGGGCGATCACGGCACGGGGGTTGAAGCCCCGCTTGTAGGCGTACTCGGCTGTCGGCGAGTCGGAGTACAGCTCGGGGACGTTGATGCGCTGCTTCTTGATGATCCAGTAGTCGACCATGATGATGCCGAACAGCGGGCCGAGCAGTGCGCCGAGGCCACCGAGGAACACGTTGATGACGACCGGCGAGTTGTAAAGGTTCCAGGGCAGGATGACCAGACCGATGACGGCCGAGACGATCGCCGCCTTGCGGAAGTTGAGGTGCCGCGGGAACAGGTTGGTCAGCGCGTAGGTCGGTGCGACGAAGTTGGCCATCAGGTTCACCGCGACGGTCAGCACGATCAGGGCCAGCGATGCCAGCACGAGCAGGAACGTGTTCGGGATGGCCGCGACCACCTGCGAGGGCGAGGTGATGAGCTCTCCGTTGATCTTGAACGATCCGCCGGTGAGCACCACGACGACGACGCCGAAGAACAGCATGTTGATCGGGATGCCCCAGAAGTTGCCCTTGACGATCGCCTTCTTCGACTTGGCACCGCGGGTGAAGTCGCAGAAGTTCAGCACGAAGGTCCCGTAGATGGCCACCCAGAGGGATGCCGCGCCGAGTGCGGTCAGCCAGAACTCGGCGCCCTGGGCCTGGCCGGCCGGCGCCCAGTCGATCTGGAAGCCGGACTGCACCAGCACCCACACGGCGAGCGCCACGAAGGTGGCGAGGATGATGGGGCCGGCCCAGGCCTCGTACTTGCGGATCATCTCCATGCCGTAGCTGACGATGATGACCTGGACGATCCAGAGCGCGACGAACGTGATCCAGCCGAGTGCGGACAGCCCGAGGAACGAGCCCTCCTGCAGCGCCCGCAGACCGGGGAGGATCGCGAGCAGCACCACCTGCAGCACCTGGGAGGCGAGGAAGGTCTGCACGCCGAACCAGGCGATCGCGACGCCGCCGCGCAGCAGCGCGGGGATCTGCGCCCCGTGGATGCCGAACGCGATGCGGCTCATGACGGGGAACGGGACGCCCGTCTTCTCGCCCATGTACCCGGACAGCGTGAGCAGCAGGAAGAGGAAGAGGGCGCCGAAGGCGAGCGCGGCGAGGACGCCGCCCGCACTGAGCCCCAGGGAGAACAGGCCGATGGCGAAGGCGTAGTTGCCGAGGCTGTGCACGTCGTTCGCCCACAGGGTGAAGATGCTGTAGGCACTCCAGTGCCGGCCCTCTCGAGTGGTGGGGGCGAGGTCGCTGTTGTACAGCCTCGGGCTGATGCCCGCCTGCACGGCGACCAGCGTGGACGGCGGCTCTGCCAGCCCCTCGGAGGCCCGGCTGGGTATGTGGACGTAGTCCTCTGCGGTCATTGTGATGGACCCCTCTCGGCGACGACTTCGTCGACGACACTCGATTTCACAATCCGAAAACTCTTTTTCGAATAGAGAGATTTCAGCACAAAAGGGGCCGTTTTGTCAACGACCCCTTCAGCACCCTCCCTCAGGATGCCGCGATGAACGCCCCATCGAGGAACGATGCCAGCTCGTCGCGCGCCTGCAGCGGCAGAATCGCCGCGACGTACTGGTCGGGACGGACGACCACGACGACTCCGTCGCGGGACAGGCCGCGCTCGTCGAAGATGTCGCTGCGGCACCAGGCGTTCGGCGCCGCGGAGTACACCTTCTCCCAGTCGGTCAGCCCGAGCGGGCCGGTCTTCGGCTGCAGCACGTCGGGCACATCGGGCAGGTCGATCTCCTCGAAGGCCTGCTGGTAGACCGCCTTCACGTCGAACACCGCGTCGAGGTCGGCGTCTGCCGGGGTGAACTTCGCGATCTCGCCGCCGATCCACGCGGCCCAGTCGTCGAGGGCGGCACCGGAGCGGTCGCCGAAGCCGTACACGCGCCAGCGCCCGTCGGCCTTGGCGTGGTGGCCGAGGTGCACGACGTTTCCGTCGCAGACCCGCACGACCTCGGCCGACTTGAAGCGCCGTCCGAGCGGGAAGCCCGTTGCGAGCTCCTGCCGCGAGGCATCCGCGACGATCATCGACGGCTGGTACTCGGTCATGAACCCGGAGGGGAACTCGGCGGTGCCGAGGTAGAAGGTCGCGAGCTCCTGAGGATCGGAGATCTCCTCGGGCTTGCGCGCCATCAGCGACGACCACTCTTTGTCGAAGTCGATCAGCTGCTGCGCCACGGGGCGACGCTCGGCGGCGTAAGTCTCCAGCAGCTCCTGCGGCGAGCGCCCGGTCAGCACGGCGCCGAGCTTCCAGCCCAGGTTGAAGCCGTCCTGCATCGAGACGTTCATGCCCTGACCGGCCTTGGCGGAGTGCGTGTGGCAGGCGTCACCGGTGAGGAAGACGCGCGGATGCCGGCCGGACTCGAGGGCGTCGTCGAAGCCGTCGGTGACCCGGTGCCCGACCTCGTAGACGCTGTGCCAGGCGACCTGCTTCACGTCGAGCGTGTAGGGATGCAGGATCTCGTTCGCCCTGCGGATGATCTCCTCGATCGGAGTGGAGCGCACCTGGTGGTTGTCGTCGTCGGCGACGGCGCCGAGGTCGATGTACATCCGGCTGAGGTAGCCGCCCTCGCGTGGGATGTGCAGGATGTTGCCGGCCTCGGCGTTGATGGCGCACTTGGTGCGCCAGTCAGGGAAGTCGGTGTTCACCAGCACATCCATGACGCCCCAGGCGTGCGCGGAGATGCCGCCGACGTGCTTGCGGCCGATGGCCTCGCGCACGCCGCTTCGGGCGCCGTCGCAGCCGGCGACGTACTTCGCGCGGATGGTGCGGTCGCCGGTCGCGGTGCGCACCTGCACCTCGACCGGGTACTCCCCCGTCTCGTGCGCGGTGAGCCCGGTGAACTCCACGCCGTAGTCGGGCACGATGCGGCCCGGCCCGTTGTGCGCGGCCTCGGCGAAGTAGTCCAGCACGCGGGCCTGGTTCACGATCAGGTGCGGGAACTCGCTGATCTTGTAGCCGTAGTCCTCCGTGCGGCTGGTGCGGATGATGTTCTCGGGATTCTCCGGGTCCGGGCCCCAGAAGTTCATCCAGCCGATGTTGTACGCCTCGGCGACGATGCGCTCTGCGAAGCCGAACGCCTGGAAGGTCTCGACGCTGCGCGGCTGGATGCCGTCTGCCTGGCCGAGCACCAGGCGACCCTCGCGCTTCTCGATGATGCGCGTGACCACGTCGGGGTACTGCGACATCTGCGCCGCCAGCAGCATGCCCGCGGGGCCGGAGCCGACGATGAGCACGTCGACCTCGTCGGGCAGGTCGGCGGGACGGTCGATCCCGGTGCCGGATGCCGGAAGCACCCGCGGATCGCCGGACACGTAGCCGTGATGGTGGAACTGCATCGTCGTCGATTCCTTCCAAGTGTTCTATATTCGAACACAGAGTTCTACTATTGAACAGATCGTATATGAAAGGGGCTCCCTTGGCCACCCCCGCCTCGCAGACGCTCAGCCGCGGCATCCGGATTCTGGAGATCCTCGCCGACGGGCCGGGCGCACTGTCCATCGACGACGTCGCGGCGCAGCTCGAGGTGCACCGCTCGATCGCGTACCGGCTGCTGCGCACGCTCGAGGACCACGGACTCGTCTCGCGGGACGCCGCGGGGATGGTCGCGCTCGGGCCGCGGATGGCCGCCCTGGCCGCCGGCGTCGCACACGATCTGCAGGCGGAGGCGCTGCCCGAGCTCACCGCGGTCGCGAACGAGCTGGGTCAGACCGCGTTCCTGGCCGTGCTCGACGGCGACGAGTGCATCACCCTCACCAGCGTCGAGCCCCGTCACGCGGTCGCCAATGTCGCGCAGCGGCCCGGCGCCCGACATCCGGTCACCGTGGGGGCGCCGGGCAAGGCGATCCTCACGCAGCTGCCCGACTCCCAGTGGCCGGATGCCGGTGCGGCGCTGCGCGCCGAGGTCGACGCCGCGCGCGAGCGCGGCTACGCGACCAGCCACGACGAGGTCATCCCCACGGTGCAGTCGATCGCGGTGCCGCTCGTGCTGCGCGGCAAGCGCCCCGCCGCGCTGGCCGTCGTGCACGTGGCATCCCGCTTCGACGACGCCGAGATCGCCGCCCGCCTGCGGCGCTCGGCCGCGACCATCCGCGACGCGCTCGGCGGCTGAGCACTGTCGGCCTGTTAGCTTCTGTTGCCTTTCCACCCGTTTCCTTGACCGCGCGTCGACGCGCCGCACAGACTCTCCTGCACGGCCCACCCACCCGTTCGAAGGAGAACGATGTCCTCGCTCACCCCCGCATCCCCGCAACTCTCCCGTCGCACGCTGCTGGCCACCGGCGCCGCCGCCGGACTCTTCGCGCTGGCTCAGATCGCCCTGCCCACCCAGTCGCACGCCGCGACCACTGCGAACGGCAAGGGTCCGACGAACACGGCACTCGGCCCGGGCATCGTGCAGTACTCCCTGATGAGCGGCGTCCTCGTCGGTGACATCTACTACGTCGGCTCACGCAACCTCGAGCCGGCCGGCGTCGTCGGAGTCGACCTGACCACGGGCAAGGTGGCGCACCAGACCACGCTCGAGAACGGATACGCGGTCCAGGCTCTGGCGGCCGACCCGCAGAGGAACGCCCTCTACATCGGGGTGCTGCAGAAGAGCGAGGGCACGAAGCCGAACCTGTACCGCTGGGACCTCTCCACGCCGGGGGCACCAGCCGTTCCGATCGGACGCATCGGCGACCGCGACGTGCGCGATGTGGCCGTCGCTTCCGACGGCGCGCTGTTCGCCGTCGGTGGCGGCAGCGCGACGGCACCGGCGCTGTGGCAGTGGAACCCGGTGACCGGCGCGGTCACCAGCCTCGGCATCCCGGATGCCACGGCCACCCTCGCCCGCGCCGTCGCCGCGACCGACACCCACGCCTACTTCGGCGCCGGCAGTACGCTCGGCGGCGGCGGGGCCACCTCACGCGCCTCACTGTACGCGTACGACCGCACGAGAGGCGGCTTCACCGACATCACCCCGTCCCGGATGCTGGCCGACCCCAGCATCCGCGAACTCGCCGTGCTCAACGGAGAACTGGTCGTCTCGACCGCGGGTGCCGCCGAGCCGACGAAGCTCGCCGTGCTCTCGACGGAGGATCACTCCGCACGCGCGGTCACCACATCGATCGGCAAGACGGCGAAGAACTTCACCGCCGTCGGCGACACGATCTACTGCGCCAACGAGACCGGCGTCCTCGCTTGGGACCCCGCGTCCGGCGCCCTTGCCCAACTCGATCTCGGCCCCCTCGATCTCGGCGAGATCTGGGGTCTGGACGCCCGCGGGCAGCATCTCGTCGCGGCATCCGGCTACGGCTTCCTCGGCGAGATCACGGCGGCCGGCGCGACCGTGCAGACGATCGATCTGAGCGCCGCAGGCGCGCCGGTGAGCGCGCAGACCTGCATGGGCGTCGCCGCGGGCGGCGGCTTCGCCTACGTCGGAGGCAACGGCGGCATCGCCCGCCACGACCTGACCACCGGAGAGGTCGTCAACCTGCTGCTGCCGGGCGAGGCGAAGGACGCCGAGGTGCTCGACGGTGTGCTCTACACCGGTCAGTACAGCGGGCAGGGCATCTGGCGCTACGACCCGCGCTCCGGCGCGCCCATCGCCCGCGTCGCCTCGTTCCCCGGCACCCAGAACCGACCGCTGGACACCGAATGGGATGCCGCGCACGGGCTGCTCCTGGTCGCAGCGCAGGCCGACACCGAGGGCGGCGGCTCGATCTGGACCTACGACCCGGCGACCGGGGCGAGCACGTGCAGCGTGAATCCGATCGACGACATCCAGCTGGTGCGCGCCGTGGCGGCGGCCGACGGCATCGCCTACCTCGGCGGCGACAACGCGCAGAAGACCGGCCCGCGCGGCACGATCGTGGCGTGGGATCCGGTGACCCGCGCAGAGCTCTGGCGACTCGAGACCGGGCAGCCGAACGGCATCGCCTCGCTCGAGACGCACGGCAGGAACCTGTTCGCACTCACCCTGCAGGGCACGCTGATCGTGATCGACCGCCCCACCAGGACCATCGTGCATACCGCGAACCTGCGCAGCATCTGCCCTGGATTCTCGGCGATGAAGGCCGCCCGCGGCGCGGTCTACGCGGTCTCGGACACGACCCTGTTCCGCATCGATCGTCGCACGTTCGCCTCGACCGTCGTGGTGCCCGAGATCAACGGCGGCTGGTACAGCGGTCCGCACCTGAACATCGACGAGGACGAGGCCATCTACACGCTTCGCGGGCGGGATCTGGTGAAGGTGGTCGACCACCCGCAGTCCTGAGCCGGGTGCCGCGCCCGGGTCGGGCGCGGCACCTGCTCAGCTCAGTCCGTACTCGGGGATGCTGTCGTCCGTGGCGAAGGTCTCGGTCATCCAGAGCATCGTGCGGTACATCAGGCGGTTCGTGAACATCCGGTCCCGCATCCGGATGCGACGCGCTGAGGGCGGCGCGAGGAACGGTCCGGCGTTCCCGGTGCGGGCGACCTTCGTCGGCTTGCGCATCCGGCGGTCGTAGGCGGCGAAGGCGACCTCGTGGTCGCCGCCGGCGGCGACAAGTTCTCCCGCGAGCACGTAGGCGCCCAGAAGCGCGAGACCGGTGCCGAACCCACCGAGGGTGTTCGCGTATCCGGCGTCGCCGACGAGCGCGAAGCGACCGCGCGTGAACGTCGACATCCGGGTGCGGGTGAGTGCGTCGAGGTAGAAGTCGGACGCCGTGCTCGCGGCATCGAGCGCCGCAGGCACGCGCCACGCCCCGTCCGCGAATGCGGACGCGAGGAAGGCCCGCTGCGACTCCACGTCATGGCGGTCGTAGCCGCCGGCGTCACCGCGGAACACGAACAGGGCCGGGGCCTTCTGCCCGCCGAGGAGCACCAGCCTGTCCGGGGTGTTGTACCCGTAGGCGACGGAGCGCCCGCCGGGGAGCACGGTCTCGAGTCCGTCCAGCGACACCTCTCCGCTCGCGACCGCGTAGTGGTAGCCGGAGGACTCGACGAATTCGTGCTCGGGTCCGAACGCCAGGCGCCGCACGGCGGAGTGCACCCCGTCGGCTCCGAGCACGAGATCGAAGCGCTCGGCAGCGCGTCTCGCGAACTCCACCGCGACCCCGTCCGTCGTCTCGGACATCGCCGTGATCTCATCGCCGAAGACGTACTCCGCATCACCGTCGGAATGCCGATGCAGGATGCCCGCGAGGTCGCCCCGCAGAATCTCCAGGTCGCCGCCGATGAACTCGCCCGGCACCACGGCCTGCACGCGGTCGTCGGCGTCGACCATGCGCCAGTCGGTCTTCGCGGTCTGGTTCGCGCGCACGTCGTCGAGGATCCCCATGCGCGCGAGGAGGTCGAGATGGGTGCGGCCCTTGAAGTCGACGGCCTGACCGCCCGGCCGCAGGGCGGGCGCCTTCTCGACGACGGTCACGTCGAAGCCGTTGCGGCCGAGCCAGCGGGCGAGCGCGGGCCCAGCGATGCTCGCGCCGGAGATGAGGATCTTCTTCACAGTCATGAGGTGCTCCCTGGTGAGGATGAATTAATTGCGTCCTTTGGACACAATAACTAATCGCGTACCCTGGACGCAATAACTTTCCCCGAGGAGGGCAGATGGCCGATCAGGACGACCCCGCCGGAGCAGGCGTGCTGTGGGGCACCCCGGCGCCGGCACGCCGGGGGCCGAAGCCGAAGCACACGCTCGACGGCATAGCCGAGGCCGCGTCCGCGATCGCCGACGCGGAGGGCCTGGACGCCGTCACGATGCAGCGCGTCGCGCAGAGCCTCGGAACGACGAAGATGGCGCTGTACCGCTACGTGCCCGGTCGCGCCGATCTGGATGCGGTGATACTCGACCGCGCGCTGGGAGCGCCTCCGTCGACCTCAGGGGCGACCTGGGAGCACGCGCTTACCGACTGGTCCCGTGCGCTGTACTCGCGGGCGCTCGAGCGCCCGTGGACGGTCGAACTGGCCCAGAGGCCGCACGTGCCCGGCCCGCAGGAGCTCACGTGGTACGAGCGCGGGCTGGAGGCCACCGACGGCCTGTCGCTGACGGCAGGCGAACGGCTCGACCTCCTGGCGCTGCTCTCGGGCCACGCGCTCTCACTGGTGCGCCAGCAGGCCAGATCGTCCTCCCCCGAGGAGGACCTGGCATCCCAGCTCGGCCCCGTCCTCGCTGCTCACACCGCGAGGTATCCGCGCGCGGTCGCCGCCTTTGCCGAGGCCGGCCGGGAGGGCTCCCGCGACGACGCGCTCCTGTTCGGGGTGCGCCGCATCCTCGCGGGTGTGGCGGCACTGCTCGAGGAGCGTCACCACGGAGCGGGCGACTGAGGACATCGACCGCCTCGCCCGGACATGCAGAATCCCGGAGCCCCTGCGGGGAGCATCCGGGATTCTGCCGTTCCGGGCCGGGCTCGCCGACTGCTCACGCTGTGACCTGCTGAGCGGCTCACAGCGTGAGCAGCGCGAGAAGGCGTGCCGAGATCAGGCCTTCGACATGCCGTAGATCGGGCTGACCGACTGCTCCTCCTCGTTGTCCGGTCCGAGGGGGATGCCGGAGCGGTCGCGCAGCAGCAGAGTCGCGATCAGGCCGATCAGCGTCATGCCCGCCAGGTACCAGGTGACGGCCTGCGTCGATCCGGTCGCGTCCACGATCGCGGTGGCGATGGTGGGTGCGAACGCGCCACCCGCGATCGCACCGATCGCGTACGAGATCGAGACACCGGAGAACCGGATGCTCGCCGGGAAGAGCTCGGTGTAGAGCGCCGCCTGCGGTCCGTAGGTGAATCCCAGGCCGACGGTGAGGATTGCGAGACCGGCGAACAGCAGCCAGATCTGCCCCGTGTTCACCAGTGGGAAGAGCGTGAAGACACCGACCAGCTGCAGGATCCAGCCGACGATGTAGGTGTTTCGCCGGCCGATGCGGTCCGAGACCCAGCCCGCCAGCAGCGTGGTGAGCAGCCAGGTCACCGCCGATCCGGTCACCGCCCAGAGCACCGGCCCGCGCTCGAGGCCGATCGGCCCCTCGGGGTTGGTCGCATAGCCCTGGATGTAACCGCCGGTGGTCATGTAGCCCACCGCGTTGTTCCCGGCGAAGACCAGCGCGGCGATGATCACGAGCAGCAGATGCTTGCGGAACAGCTGCACGATCGGCATCTTCGCCTTCTCCTTGCGCTCGGCGAGCTCGGCGAAGACCGGGCTCTCCTCCACGCGGCGCCGGACGTAGTATCCGACCAGGATGAGCACGACGCTGAGCAGGAACGGGATGCGCCACCCCCAGGCCACGAACTGATCGCCGGGGGCGATCGCGGTCATCAGCGCCATCACGCCGGAGGCGAGCAGCAGGCCGAGCGGGACACCGATCTGGGGCGAGGCGCCGAAGATGCCCCGCTTGGTGCGCGGCGCGTGCTCGACGGCCATCAGCACCGCACCGCCCCATTCGCCTCCGGCCGAGATGCCCTGGATGATCCGCAGCAGCACGAGCAGGATCGGAGCCGCGATGCCGATCGCCTCGTACGTGGGCAGCAGACCGATCAGCGCCGTCGCCGTCCCCATCAGGATGAGCGTCCACATCAGCACGGTCTTGCGTCCGAGCTTGTCTCCGAAGTGTCCGGCGAGGAAGGCGCCGAGCGGGCGGAACAGGAAGCTCACGCCGACGGTCGCGAAGGCGATCAGCGCGCTGTTCGCGCCGAGAGGGGCGAAGAACAGCTGGCCGAAGACGAGGCCGACGGCGGTGGCGTAGATGAAGAAGTCGTACCACTCGACGGTGGTGCCGACGACGGTGGCGAAGACGACGCGTCGCCTGTCGCTCGGTGATGCGATGGTGCCGGTCGGGGTGAACCCGTCCTGGTCTGAGCCGCTCATTGTCTCTCCTTCGAGGGTGACGTCCTTGTCGCGGCTGCCGGATGATCCGATGCTTGCCGCCGGGTATCAGGATGATATACGATTTCAAATACGACACACAAGAGCAGCGCAAGGAGGCGCCCGTGAGCCAGCCGATCCCCCACCCGGGCAAGATCATCGCCATCCACCTCAGCTACGCCTCCCGCGCGGACCAGCGCGGTCGGCGTCCGGCCGCTCCGTCCTACTTCTTCAAGCCGACCTCCTCGGTCGGGGTCTCCGGCGGCACCGTCGAGCGCCCCGCGGGCACCGAACTGCTCGCGTTCGAGGGCGAGATCGCGCTGGTCATCGGCACGGCCGCCCGCCGCGTCTCGCTCGAGGACGCCTGGTCGCACGTCGGCTGGGTCACCGCATCGAACGACCTCGGTCTCTACGACCTGCGCGCGAACGACAAGGGCTCGAACGTGCGCTCCAAGGGCGGCGACGGCTACACGCCGATCGGCCCCGACTACCTCGACGCGCGCGCCGTCGATCCGAACGCGCTGCGCGTGCGCGCCTGGGTGAACGGCGAGCTGCGCCAGGACGACACCTCGGCCGGCATGATCTTCCCGCTCGCCCAGCTGGTCGCCGATCTCTCCCAGCACTTCACGCTGCAGCCCGGAGACGTCATCCTCACCGGCACCCCGGCGGGTTCGTCGGTCATCGTGCCCGGCGACGTCGTCGAGATCGAGGTGGACGCTCCGGATGCGGGGCTCTCCTCCGGCCGGCTCATCACGACGGTGACCGAGGGCGACGCACCCTTCGACGAGTCGCTGGGCTCGCTCCCCGCCGTCGACGATCTGCAGCGCACCGAGGCCTGGGGCTCGCGCGAAGAGGCCGGGCTGCCTCCCGCACCCCCGGTCGTCGAGCTCCCTTCGTCTCGCTCAGCTCGCTCAGGACCCGCGGATGCAGGAGGCCTGTCCCCCGAGCTCCGCGCGAAGCTCGATCTCGCCCCCACCGCGGGGCTCTCCAGCCAGCTGCGCAAGCGCGGACTGCACTCCTGCTTCATCGACGGCGTGGCCGCGAACCTCCCTGGCACGAAGATCGTCGGCACCGCGAAGACCCTGCGCTTCGTGCCCGCCCGCGAGGACCTGTTCAAGAGCCATGGCGGCGGCTACAACGCGCAGAAGCGCTGCTTCGACGCCATCCGTCCGGGTGAGGTCGTCGTGATCGAGGCCCGCGGCGAGGCCGGGACGGGAACGCTCGGCGACATCCTCGCGCTGCGCGCGAAGACCCTCGGCGCAGCCGGTGTCGTCACCGACGGCGGCGTGCGCGACTTCGACGCGGTCGCGGAGATCGGTCTGCCGGTCTTCTCGCAGGGCGCGCACCCCTCGGTGCTCGGCCGCCGCCACGTGCCGTGGGACGTCGACGTGACGATCGCCTGCGGCGGCGCGACGGTGCAGCCCGGCGACATCATCGTCGGCGACGGCGACGGCGTGATCGTCATCCCCGCGAACCTCGCCGAGGAGGTCGCGGACGCGGCCCTCGCACAGGAGGACGAGGATGCCTGGATCGCCGAGCAGGTCGCTGCGGGGCATCCCGTCGACGGGCTGTTCCCGATGAACGCCGAGTGGCGCGCGAAGTACGACCAGCATCGGGTCCTGAGCGAGGAGCGCAGCGACGAGACGAAGGGCGCCGAGGTTCAGTCATGAGCATCCCCGCCCCGCCCACCAGCAAGTCCGAGGCCGCGTACGCCTGGATCCGCGAGCGCATCGCGAACCACGCTTTCGGCCCCGGCTACCGGCTGGTGCTCGGCGCGATCGCCGACGAGCTCGGCATGAGCGTCGTGCCCGTGCGCGAGGCGATCCGGCGGCTCGAGGCCGAGGGACTGGTGACCTTCGAGCGCAATGTGGGCGCCCGCGTCACGCTGGTCGACGAGAGCGAGTACGTGCACACCATGCAGACGCTCGGCCTTGTCGAGGGGTCGGCGACCGCCCTTTCCGCGCCGTTGCTGCTCGAGGACGACCTGGAGCGCGCCGACGAGATCAACAGCCGCATGCGGCACCTGCTCGATCACTTCGACGCGCACGCCTTCACGGCTCTGAACCGCGACTTCCACTCGGTGCTCTTCGAGCCCTGCCCCAACCCGCACCTGCTCGATCTCGTGCACCGGGGATGGTCGCGGCTGTCCGGCATCCGCGACTCGACGTTCGCGTTCGTGCCCGGCCGCGCGCAGCACTCCGTCGACGAGCACGTCGAGATCCTGAACCTGATCCGCACCGGCGCCGACCCGCTCGAGATCGAGCTGGCCGCGCGCAACCACCGCTGGCGCACCATGGACGCGTTCCTCGATGCCCGGCATCCGAAGACCGCCTGACCCCGAAGGATGATGATGACCGACGTGTTCGTTCCGGCCGACCTGCCGGCGAAGATCCAGCACTACATCGACGGCGAATTCGTCGATTCCATCGACGGCGATACCTTCGAGGTGCTCAACCCCGTCACCAACGAGACCTACGTGCACGCCGCCGCGGGCAAGAAGGCCGACATCGACCGCGCCGTCGCCGCCGCGCGCCGCGCCTTCACCGAGGGTCCCTGGCCGCGGATGCTGCCGCGCGAGCGCTCCCGGGTGCTGCACCGCATCGCCGACATCGTCGAGTCCCGCGACGCGCGCCTCGCCGAGCTGGAGTCCTTCGACTCCGGCCTGCCGATCACGCAGGCGCTGGGCCAGGCCCGCCGCGCAGCCGAGAACTTCCGCTTCTTCGCCGACCTGATCGTCGCCCAGGCCGACGACGCGTTCAAGGTGCCCGGCAAGCAGATGAACTACGTCAACCGCAAACCGATCGGCGTCGCAGGCCTGATCACGCCGTGGAACACGCCGTTCATGCTCGAGTCGTGGAAGCTCGGCCCCGCGCTGGCCACCGGCAACACCGTGGTGCTCAAGCCCGCCGAGTTCACGCCGCTGTCCGCGTCGCTGTGGGCCGGCATCTTCGAGGAGGCCGGACTCCCCAAGGGCGTCTTCAACCTGGTCAACGGACTGGGCGAGGATGCCGGTGACGCGCTGGTCAAGCACCCCGACGTCCCGCTCATCTCGTTCACCGGCGAGAGCAGCACCGGCCAGCTGATCTTCGGCAACGCCGCGCCCTTCCTCAAGGGCCTGTCGATGGAGCTCGGCGGCAAGAGCCCCGCCGTCGTCTTCGCCGACGCCGACCTCGACATCGCGATCGACGCCTGCATCTTCGGCGTCTTCTCGCTCAACGGCGAGCGCTGCACTGCGGGCTCGCGCATCCTCGTGCAGCGCGAGGTGTACGACGAGTTCGTCGAGAAGTACGCCGCGCAGGCGAAGCGCGTGAAGGTCGGCCACCCGCACGACCCGGCCACCGAGGTCGGCGCGCTGGTGCACCCGGAGCACTACGACAAGGTGATGAGCTACGTCGAGCTGGGCAAGACCGAGGGCCGGCTGGTCGCCGGCGGCGGCCGCCCGGAGGGGTTCCCCACGGGCAACTACGTCGCGCCGACCGTGTTCGCCGATGTCGCTCCCGACGCCCGGATCTTCCAGGAGGAGATCTTCGGCCCCGTGGTCGCGATCACGCCGTTCGACACCGAGGAAGAGGCGCTCGCCCTCGCGAACAACACGAAGTACGGCCTCGCCGCCTACATCTGGACCAACGACCTCAAGCGCGCGCACAACTTCGCCCAGTCCGTCGAGGCGGGCATGGTGTGGTTGAACTCGAACAACGTTCGCGACCTCCGCACCCCGTTCGGCGGCGTGAAGGCGTCCGGCCTCGGCCACGAGGGCGGCTACCGGTCGATCGACTTCTACACCGATCAGCAGAGCGTGCACATCACGCTGGGCGCACCGCACAACCCCACGTTCGGCAAGCAGGCTCCTCCGGCTGCCCCCGATCTGGACGACCCGGACCCCCGCTGACCGCGGCACCCGGGTGAAGAACAAGCAAGGACGCTGACATGACCAACCGTGAAGACATGACCCTCACCTCCTCCGGCTTCTACGTGAGCCAGGAGGCGCCGATCCGCACCGACAACCCGACTCCGACGCCGACCAGCACCCCGCCGGACGTGCTGCGCTGCGCGTACATGGAGCTCGTCGTCACCGACCTCGCCGCGTCGCGGCAGTTCTACGTCGACATCCTCGGGCTGTACGTCACCAGCGAGGACGACGAGGCGATCTACCTGCGCTCCACCGAGGAGTTCATCCACCACAACCTGGTGCTGCGCAAGGGCCCGATCGCCGCCGTCGCCGCGTTCTCGTACCGCGTGCGGACCCCGGAGGACCTCGACCGCGCCGTCGAGTTCTACACCGAGCTCGGCTGCGATGTGCGCCGTGATCCGGACGGGTTCGTCAAGGGCATCGGCGACTCGGTGCGCGTCGTCGACCCGCTCGGCTTCCCGTACGAGTTCTTCCACCAGACCGAGCACCAGGAGCGGATGTCCTGGCGCTACGACCTGCACATCCCCGGTGAGCTGGTGCGCCTCGACCACTTCAACCAGGTCACCCCCGATGTGCCCCGCGCGGTGAAGTTCATGCAGGATCTGGGCTTCCGCGTCACCGAGGACATCCAGGACGAGGAGGGCACGGTCTACGCCGCGTGGATGCGCCGCAAGCCCACCGTGCACGACACCGCCATGACCGGCGGCGACGGGCCCCGCATGCATCACGTCTGCTTCGCGACGCACGAGAAGCACAACATCCTCGCCATCTGCGACAAGCTCGGCGCGCTGCGCCGTTCCGACGCGATCGAGCGCGGCCCCGGTCGCCACGGCGTGAGCAACGCGTTCTACCTGTACCTGCGCGACCCCGACGGGCACCGCGTCGAGGTGTACACGCAGGACTACTACACCGGCGACCCGGACAACCCGGTCATCACCTGGGACGTGCACGACAACCAGCGCCGCGACTGGTGGGGCAACCCGGTCGTGCCGTCCTGGTACACCGACGCGTCGCTGGTGCTCGACCTGGACGGCAACCCGCAGCCGGTGCACTCGCGCACCGACAGCAGCGAGATGGCGGTCACGATCGGCGCCGACGGGTTCAGCTACACCCGCTCCGCGGACGACGAGGCCATGCCCGAGTGGAAGCAGGGTGAGTACAAGCTGGGACACCAGCTGTGACTCTGCCCGCGGAGACCATCGCGGCCATCGCCGAGGAGCTCGCCGAGGCCGAGCGCACGCGCGTGCTGATCCCCCGGATCACCGCGCGGTACCCGGATGCCACGATCGAGGACTCCTACGCGATCCAGGGGGTCTGGCGCGACCGCCAGCTCGCCGCGGGCCGACGTCTCGTCGGCCGCAAGATCGGGCTGACCTCCAAGGCCATGCAGCAGGCGACCGGAATCACCGAGCCCGACTACGGCGTGATGTTCGACGACACCGTGTACGCGTCGGGCTCCGACATCCGGTTCGACGACTTCTCGAACGTGCGCATCGAGGTCGAGCTGGCGTTCGTGCTCAAGGCGCCGCTGGAGGGGCCGGACTGCACGCTCGACGACGCCCTGGCCGCGATCGACTACGCGGTCCCGGCGCTCGAGGTGCTGAACTCGCACATCGAGCTCGAGGGGCGCACCATCGTCGACACCATCAGCGACAACGCCGCCTACGGCGCGATGGTGCTCGGCGACGTGCACATGCGGCCCGACGAGATCGATCTGCGCTGGGTGCCGGGCGTCCTCAGCCGCAACGGCGAAATCGAGGAGACCGGTGTCGCCGCCGGCGTGCTCGGGCATCCGGCCACCGGCGTGGCGTGGCTCGCGAACAAGTTCCATCAGCACGGCGCACGGCTCGAGGCGGGCGAGATCATCCTCGCGGGTTCGTTCACCCGGCCGATGTGGGTCTCGAAGGGCGACGAGGTGCTCTGCGACTACCGCGAGATGGGCACGATCGCCTGCCGCTTCGTGTGATCGATCGGCCGGGGGCGTAGCGTCGAATCATGTCCGTGCTCTTCGTCGCGACGATGCCCGCCTCCGGCCATGTCAATCCCCTACTGCCTGTGCTCTCCCGGCTCACCGCCGCCGGCACGAGGGTGGTGGCAGCGGGCACCGAGGAGTTCGCAGCGCGGATACGGGCGTCGGGCGCAGAGTTCGTTCCCTATCCCGCCGGTGTCCTGGAGTCGTCCGACATCGCCGAGGCCACGCAGAGCGGCAGCAGCGTCGCGGTGATCGTTCGGGTGCTGAAGGCGACCGAGGCGTTCGCGCCCTTCGTCGCAGAGCAGGCGAAGCAGGCATCGGCGACCGCGATCCTGCACGACTCGAACGCACTGTGGGGCCGGATCGGCGCGCGCCTGGCCGGCCTGCCGACGGTGTCGTTCATGACGACGATCCTGATCGGCACGAGCGCGATCAGGGCGCTCTCACTGCGCGAGTCGATGGCCGAGACGTGGCCGACCATGCGCTCGCTGCCGGCAGCGGTGAGCGGCCGCCGCGAGCTGGTACGGATGTTCGGCAAGGGCCTCGTACCGTCGACGCCGATGCTGCCGCTCCGCGGCGACCTGACGATCTTCCCCGTTCCTCGCGACCTGCAGGGGCCGGACGACCGGCTGGACGACACGTGCGTGTTCGTCGGGCCGACGGCCGATGCCGGTGCCCCGGCCGACCTGGACGACGGGCTGCGCGCCTTCATCGAGGGGCCCGATCCGATGATCCTCGTCTCGCTCGGCACGCTGCATGCCGCCGGCGAGGAGTTCTTCGAGGCCTGCGCCGCGGCACTCGGCGACCTGCCGGTGCGCGTCGTGCTTGCGACGGGGCGCGGCGATCTGGCGACCGCGCTGCCCGCCAACGTCCTGGCCCTGCCGCGCGTGCCGCAGACCGACCTTCTGGCTCGCGCCGACGTGTTCGTCACTCACGGCGGTATGAACAGCGCGCTGGAGGGCATCGCCGCCGGCGTGCCGCTGGTGGTCGTGCCGCAGCAGGTCGAGCAGTTCCT
This sequence comes from Microbacterium sp. NPDC057659, assembly GCF_042799915.1. Taxonomy (NCBI): domain Bacteria; kingdom Bacillati; phylum Actinomycetota; class Actinomycetes; order Micrococcales; family Microbacteriaceae; genus Microbacterium; species Microbacterium sp. NPDC057659. The sequence goes on from NZ_JBHVHU010000001.1 coordinate 1,370,178, forward strand.
GATCGGGCAGGCGTTCGCCGATCGGCACGCGGCCCTGGTGCTGCGCGAGAACCTCTCCGGGCGCCCGGTTCCGGCCGACGAGCTGCGCGTGGCCGTGCGCACCGCACTCGACGTGCCGCGCTTCCGAGAGGCCGCCGCCGAGCTCGCCGAGCGCATGCGGGAGGAGGGCGGCGCCGACCGGGCCGCCGAGCTCATCAGGGCTTTCCTCACATCTAACCTATGAACATGGCGGCCCCTTCCGCCCATCCGCTCACTGACGATCGAGGAGCATCCATGGCACTGCAGCTCGCCCCCACCTTCCGCGCGCGACTCAACGGGAGCGATCGCGCCCTCGTCGGCATGTGGGCGTGCACCGGCTCGCCGCTGGTGACGGAGATCGCGGCCGGATCGGGGCTCGACTGGCTGCTGATCGACATGGAGCACTCCGCCAACACGCTGGACTCGGTGCTCGTGCAGCTGCAGGTCACCGCCGGCTACCCGATCACGCCCGTCGTGCGCGTGCCGGCAGGCGACACGGTGATGATCAAGCAGGTCCTCGACCTCGGCGCGCAGAACCTGATCGTGCCGATGGTGTCCTCCGCCGAGGAGGCGCAGGCCGCGGTGCGCGCGGTGCGGTACCCGCCGGCCGGCGTGCGCGGCGTGGGCAGCGCGCTGGCGCGCAGCGCACGCTGGAACCGCGTCGACGGCTACCTGCAGAATGCCGATGCGCACACCACTCTGGTGGTGCAGATCGAGACCGCCGCCGGGGTGGATGCGGCGGAGGAGATCGCCGCCGTCGACGGCGTCGACGCCGTGTTCGTCGGTCCCAGCGACCTGGCCGCGTCGATGGGCCACCTCGGTCAGCAGACGCACCCCGACGTGCTCGCCGCCGTCGCCCGCGCGTTCGCCGCAGTGAAGGGCGCCGGCAAGCCGGTGGGTGTGAACGCCTTCGACCCGGTGGCCGCCGAGGAGTACATCGCGCACGGCACCGACTTCATCGCGGTCGGCGCCGACGTCGCACTGCTCGCCAGGGCGTCCGAGGCGCTCGCGACGCGCTTCATCCCGGCATCCGACTCCGCGCAGCGCGCGTCGTACTGACGCGCGCGGCGCGTGTCAGAATCGACGGATGCCCCTCCTGAGACCCGCCCGATGAGCCGCGGCCTCGCGGCGCTGGGCGACCGCAACTTCCGCTGGTTCTTCCTCGCCCGCGCGATCACGCTGATCACCGGATCGATGTCGTCGATCGCGCTCGCGTTCGCGGTGCTCGCCATCGACAACCACCCGGAGAGCCTCTCCTACGTGCTCGCCGCTTTCACGATCGCCAACATCGTGTTCGTGTTGTTCGGCGGAGTGGTCGCCGACCGCCTGCCGCGAGCCCTGGTGATCCAGGTCTGCTACGTGCTGGACATCCTCTCGATCGGCACGGTCGCGGTGCTCCTGTTCACCGGCACCGCGAGCATCCCCGCGATGGTCGCCCTGGCTGCGGTCAACGGCGCATCGACCGCCTTCGTGCTGCCCGCGATGCAGGGGCTCATCCCGCGGCTGACCACGCCGGCGCACCTGCAGCAGGCCAACGCGATGCTGTCGTTCGTGCGCTCGGCGGTGACCATCGGCGGCCCGGTGATCGCCGGTGTGCTGGTCGCGACGGTCGGGCCGGCCTGGGCGATGGTCGTGCAGGTCGTCGGGTGGCTCGCCGCGATCCCGATCCTCGCGATGGTGAAGCTGCCGCCGCCGTCCGGCTCCGGCGAGTTCTCCCTGTTCGCCGATCTGCGCACGGGCTGGACCGAGTTCTGGAGCCGCTCCTGGCTGTGGACCATCGTGCTCGCGTTCATGATCATGAATGCGATCCACGTGGGGGCATGGGGCGTCGTCGGGCCGTACATCGCGAAGAACGACGACCGCCTCGGAATCTCCGGCTGGGGCTGGGTGGTCAGCGCCGAGGGGCTCGGCGTGCTCCTGATGACACTGATCCTGATGCGGTTCCCGCTGCGCCGGCCGCTGCGGCTCGGCATGGTCGGCATGGCGGTCTTCGCCATCCCGCTCACCGTGCTCGGGGTGCATCCCGTCGTCGTGCTGCTCGCGATCGCTGCGTTCCTCGCCGGCGCCGGCGGCGAGATCTTCAGCACCGGCTGGAGCGTCGCGATGATGGAGAACATCCCCGGCGACAAGCTCTCCCGGGTGTCCAGCTACGACATGCTCGGCAGTTTCGTGGTCATGCCCGTCGGGACGCTGATCTACGGCTGGCTGATCACACGCGCCGACCCGGCGACGGTGCTCGTGACCTCCGGCATCCTGTACGCGGTGATCGCGCTCTCGGCCCTCGCGGTGCCGAGCGTCTGGCGGATGGGACGCGCCGATGGCGCGATCGCGCCGCATTCATAGCGGGTACCGGGCACGTTCAAAGGCGCACAGGGTGCGATTCATAGCGTCCAGGCGCACACTGAGTGCATGACCTTCGATGCCCTGCGCCCGCTCGCCGCCCGGGCGGCACTCTTCTCCGCACTCCGCCAGGACCAGTTCGTGATGGCCGTCGACGCTCTCGGCGAGCACCGGTGGGACGCCGACCTGAATGCGGGGACGATCACCTTCACCTCGGTCGCCGATCCGTCGCGCCGCATCGCCGCGACCGCGCACCTCATCGCCTCGGTCGCGCCCGAGGCCCGGTCGGTGCTGTGGGGCTGGGCGCACCCGATGGGCGCGCCGGACGGCATCGCCGTGAAGCTGCGCGACTACGGCTCGCAGTACGGCCTGCCCGCGCTCGCCGAGGGCGAGACGCCGTTCCCCGAGGGCATCGCCGACGTCGACGCCTGGGTGATCGACGCCGCGCACGTCGTGGGCGGCGTGGCGGGCGAGCTCACCGGTCGCGCTCCCTACTTCGCCGCGGATGCCGGTGCCGGCACGCGCGTGGTCTTCGTGCTCGACGGGGTGCTCGGCCCGCTCACGGTCGCCGACGCAGTCATCGCACTCCCCCGCATCCTCGCGTCGACTGAGCTGCCCGACCCGCGCACCTCGGTGTGGGATCTCGCGCGGCTCGCCGCCTGGAACCTGCAGTGGACCGATGACGCGTTCACCGGCGCGACCGTGACGGATGCCACGGGCTCTGCGACGTTCCGCTTCGACGAGCGCGCACGCATCGCCGGGATCGAGAGCTCCCTCGTCGCGGCCTGAACCGCTCCCTCCGCGGGGTCCTGTGTGCGAAGCTGGGCGCATGCGAAACGCCATCGTCCGCTTCGCGGCGCTCTACGTGTTCAACGTCGCCGTGCTGCTCGTGCTCGGCCTGGTGCTGCCGTCGGTGCAGGTCGGCTGGAACGCGCTCTGGGCGTCCGTCATCCTCACCGTCGCGGCCCTCGCGCTGAAGCCCTGGCTGCTCAGGCGCTTCCGCTCCTCTGCCGCGAAGTCCGCCGATGAACGGTCCGGCTTCGGCGAGAAGCTCGTGCAGTATGCGATCGTCTTCCTCGTCGAGCTGATCGTCTGGGTGGCGACCGTCCTGCTCAGCGGCGTGTCCGTGCGCGGATTCTTCTGGGGCTGGGTGCTGCCGCCGGTCGTGCTGCTGATCGGCTGGGTCATCTACGACCGCTTCGACGACCGTCTTCGGGCGAAGGCCGGCGAGGTCTACGACGCCACCTCGGCGAAGATCACCGGCAAGTCCGCCCCCGCAGCGCCGACGGCGCCGGACTCGCCCGCCACGAAGGCCGGCCGGGCGGAGCTCGACGACGGGCTCACCCCTGAGCAGCGCCGGATGCTCGAGGACCTCTGAGCCCGGCGGCCGCCACGCCGCCCTCACCGGACGCCCGTCCCAGTCGTTGACGCGCGGTCTTCATCCCGGGTCCGACCGGCACGTGCGCCGTCGCTGCCGCGAGGCCGAACGCCGGCATGTCGACGTAGACGGCCTCGAGGTCGGCGACGGGAACCTGGTAGGTCTCGTGCCAGACGCCCACGCTTCCCGTGCCCTGCAGAGTGCGCATGAAGTCGCGCCAGGGCTGCAGGTGCGGTGCATCGCGGTCTGCGGCGAAACGCTGCAGGTGCTCCGGGCTCTCCCAATACGACAGCAGCAGGGTGGTCCGCCCGAACCAGCTGTGCGCACCGAGCATGCCGGCATCGGGATGCGTGGCGAGATGACGCAGCATGGGCGCCATCCTGCTCGCCGTCCACCCGACCCTCCCGACCTGCCACCAGCGGTTGGCGCGCATGCCGATGAGGAACACTGTGATGTCGGTGCGATCCGGCGCCGCGGTGAATCGTCCGGGGTACACGTGCTGAGCCATGATCTCTCCTCTTCCACAAGTTGTGTAACGCTGTTATGCAACAACGTTACGATAGGATGTCGTCCATGGCAAGACCGATCGCGCACACCGCGGAGCTCCGTGACCGCCTGCTCGACGTCACCGCCGACATGGTCGACGCGAAGGGCCCCGAGCGCATCAGCCTGCGCGAGATCGCACAGGCGGCCGACACCTCGACCTCGGCCGTCTACGCCCTGTTCGGCGGCAAGACGCAGCTGCTCGTCGCGGTGATCGATCACGGCTTCACGTCGTTCGGCATCGCCCAGGCGGAGAGCGAGTCCTCCGGACTCCGCGCTCTCGGGCGGGCCTATCGCTCCTGGGCGAAGGCGAATCCCGCGCTGTACCGGCTGATGTTCGGCGGAGCGATCACCGCCGCAGCGGACTGCGACACCGACAAGGACGCCACCGCCGGCGCGATGGCCCCCCTGGTTCGCACGCTCGCCCTGCGGGTCCCCGAAGCGCAGGTGATGCCTGCCGCGATGACCGTGTGGGCGCAGGTGCACGGTGCGGTCAGCCTCGAGCTCGCCGCCGTCGCGCCCGAGGTGGATGATTGGGACGCCGTGTACGACGCCGTGCTCGACGCCGTCGAGCGAGCGTTCCCTCCCACGGCGCCGTCCGCCTGACAGCCCGCGCCCGCTGGTCGTAGAGTGACGCCATGAGCACTCTGGATCTCATCCCCGCCGGCCGGACGTTCACCGAGGACGACATCGTCGTCTACGCCGATCGCGAGAACCGCTCGCTCGACGAGGCGATCCGCGACGCCGATCTGCTCATCAGCGCCCCGCACGCGGGGGCGGCGATCCCCGAGGAGATCGCCGAGTTCCTCTCCCCCGCTCTCACCCGTCGGCTGCAGTACGACTTCACGGATGTCGCGACCGATGCGATCGTCCGGCGCTGGGCTTCGCAGGATCCCCGTGTGGTGGCCGTGCTCAACCCGCATCCGCGCCTGGTGCGCGACCCGAACCGCGCGAAGCCCGCCGACGTCGCAGCCGACCTGTCCGCGGCCATCGCCCGCACCGCGGAGGCCGGCGCCTGGCAGCGCGTGGACCTGACCGGCGTCGACGCGATCCGCCCTGTGACGTTCTCGTTCTTCCCGATCCTCGAGGTGCCGAGCACCGAGGCCGAGCTGCATCGTCTGGTCGGCACCTTCGTCGAGGTCGCCGAGCGCGGTCTCGGCGTCTACGAGCGCATCCGCGACGACCTCACCGAACGGTTCCTCGCCCGCGGCCTCGAAGGCGGCGGGCGCTTCACACGGCTGTCGTTCCACGACACCATGAACACCACGACAACGCGGGACGGCGCGGTGAACGTCGCGCGCGACGAGAAGGATCGGCTGCCGCAGGTCGTGGCGCTCTCGAACCGCGGCGACGGCCGCGGCGAGGAGCGCACCCCCGACGACCCGCCCACGATGGACCCCGCGCGCCTGCGCCGGCTGGCGGAGGCGCACCGCGCGGGGTTCGGGGTGGCCGACCCTGCCGATGTCGCCCTGAACAAGCCCTACCTCGGCAGCCAGGAGATCCTCGCCGCCGGCGCCCGCTTCCGCGAGGTGGGCGAGCAGGCCCGCGCCGCGGGTCTCGAGCTCGACGCCGTGCAGGCCGAGTTCCTGCGCGAGTACCTGCTCGGCGACGCGGCCGTCGGCGAACTGCACCGGCCCGGCACGGAGTGGATCGCAGAGGACCCCGCTCACGTCGACGCCGTCGCGACATCCTGCCGGCGGGCGTGGGACCTCTACCGCGACGCGTGACCCGAGGCGTTCACCCGCCCCAGAGCAGCCCGAACAGAGAACCGGCCGCGATCGTCGTCACCGCGAGGATGAGCGACGGCAGGAAGAACGAGTGGTCGACGAGCTTGGTGCCGAGCTTGGTCGTGCCCGAAGTGTCGAAGTTCGCCGCCGCGATCTGCGAGCCGTTCGTCGGCAGCACGTAGATGCCCGCGAAGGCGCCGGCCCACATACCCGACAGCACGCCGAGCGGGATGCCTGCGGCCAGGCCGATCGGCACGATGGTGCGCGTCGCAGTGGACTGGCTGGTGGTGAGCACGCAGACCAGGAAGACGCCGAGCGCGAAGACCCACGGGGCTGCGGCGACGAGTCCGCCGACCGTGTCGGCGATCAGCTCCGCGTGCGCAGTGAGGAAGGTGTCGGTCAGCCAGGCCAGACCGAACAGCGCGATCGCCGAGACCATGCCGGCCCGGAACACCGTGGCCATCGGCACCTCGGCGACCTTGGGCCGTGACACCAGCAGGATGACGGTACCGGCGAGCAGCATGACGATCTCGATGATGGGGGTCATGCCGATCGGCGCACCGTCCGCGTCGACCGGGCGGAGTCCCTTGAACAGACCGAAGACGACGATCACCAGCACACCGGTCAGGAAGATGATCGCGGCGTTCCGGCCGGCCTTGGTCACGGTGACCTGCGCCTTGACCTCTGCTGCGTCTCCGCTCGGCGGGGCGAGTGTGCCTGCGGCGATCTTCGCCTGCACCTCGGGGTCGTCCGCGAGGTCCTTGCCGAGCCTGTTCACGACCAGAGACGAGAGCACGATGCCGACGACGGCTGCGGGGATCGTCACCTTGAGGATGTCGATGAGCTCGAAGTCGTAGGGCGCGACATCCGTCAGCGTGACCATCGCCGCCATCGCCGCCGAGACGGGGCTGCAGGCGAGCGCGACGCCGGTCGCGACGACCGAGAGCGACAGCGGACGCGACGGGCGGATGCCGTTGCGGTAGGACAGGTCCTGGATGACGGGCAGCAGCGGATAGAGGATGTTCGAGGTGCCTGCGCCGACCGAGAACAGGAACGACACCAGCGGGGCGACCAGCGTGATCTGCTTCGGGTTGCGGGCGATGAGCTTGGCTGCGACCGAGACCATCCAGTCGATGCCGCCGGCGACCTGCATCATCGACGCGGCCACGACGACCGCGAGCACGATGAGCAGCGCGTCGACGGGCGGCGAGCCGGGCACGAGCCGGAACCCGAACACCAGGATCGCGACGCCCGCGCCGCCCCACAGGCCCAGACCCACACCGCTGGAGCGGGTGCCCATCACGATGCATCCCAGCACGACCAGCAGCTGGGCGATGAAAAGGACGACCTCCATGACGGCTCCCCCCGACGCGAACGGCGTGATTCGGGGTCAGCCTAGCGGTGCGGGCCCCGTCCGCACACGCATACGAGGCGCTCAGCCCTCGGCGGCTGCCCGCTCCGCCGCCTCGACGACGTTCGTCATGAGCAGCGCGACGGTCATCGGGCCGACGCCGCCGGGGTTCGGCGAGATGAAGCCGGCGACGCCGGCGACATCCGGATGCACGTCGCCGTAGACCTTGGACTTCCCGGTCTCGGCATCCGTCTCGCGTGTGACGCCCACGTCGAGCACGGCGGCGCCGGGCTTGACGTCCTCGGCCCTGATGAGGTGCTTCACCCCTGCGCCTGCGACGATCACGTCGGCCATGCGGAGGTACGGCGACATGTCGGGGGTGCCCGTGTGCACCTGCGTGACGGTCGCGTTGATGACGCGGCGCGTCAGCAACAGCCCCATCGGGCGGCCGATGGTGACGCCGCGGCCGACGACGACGACGTGCTTGCCGTTCAGGTCGTAGTCGTTGCGCAGCAGCAGTTCGATCACGCCGCGGGGCGTGCACGGCAGCGGAGTGTGGATCGGCCCGTTGACGTTCAGCACCAGGCGCCCGAGGTTGGTCGGGTGCAGGCCGTCGGCGTCCTTGGCCGGGTCGATCCGCTCCAGGATCGCGTCGGTGTCGAGGTGCTTCGGCAGCGGCAGCTGCACGATGTAGCCGTGGCAGGCGGGGTCGGCGTTGAGGTCGTCGATCAGTGCCTCGACCTGCTCCTGCGTGGCGTCCGCCGGCAGCTCGCGCTGGATCGAGTTCATGCCGATCGCCTCGGACTGCCGGTGCTTCATCCCGACGTACAGCTGGGATGCCGGATCGGCGCCCACCAGCACGGTAGCGATGCCCGGAACGACGCCGCGCTCGCGCAGCGCCGCCACCCGCTCCGCCAGCTCGTTCTTGATCGCCGCCGATGCGGCCTTGCCGTCGAGGATCTTCGCGGTCATGGTGCGTCCTTTCCCGGTGGGCGTCCTTCGTCTCGTCGCTTCGCTCCTCGCTCAGGAGCCGGTTGACGGCCGGCTCCTGAGCGAGCGGAGCGAGACGAAGGGCGTCCGCTACGTATGCGAGAGGTCTTACTGCTGCAGGTCGGGGTACAGCGGGAAGGCTGCGGCGAGCGCGTCGATGCGGGCGCGCAGGGCGTCCACGTCGGCACCGGGCTGCAGCGCGAGCGCGATCACATCGGCGACCTCGGTGAACTCGGCGTCGCCGAATCCGCGGGTCGCGAGCGCCGGGGTGCCGATGCGCAGGCCGGAGGTCACCATCGGCGGGCGCGGGTCGTTCGGCACCGCGTTGCGGTTCACGGTGATGTGGATGTCGTGCAGCAGGTCCTCGGCCTGCTTGCCGTCGATCTCGGCGTCGCGCAGGTCGACCAGCACCAGGTGCACGTCGGTGCCGCCGGAGCGCACGGCGATGCCGGCATCCTTCACGTCCTGCTGCGAGAGGCGGTCGGCGATGATCGCGGCGCCGCGCAGCACGCGCTCCTGACGCTCCTTGAACTCCGGCGTGCCGGCGATCTTGAACGCCGTCGCCTTCGCGGCGATCACGTGCATGAGCGGTCCGCCCTGCTGGCCGGGGAACACGGCCGAGTTGATCTTCTTCGCGATGTCGGCGTCATTGGTGAGGATGAAGCCGGAGCGCGGGCCGCCGATGGTCTTGTGCACGGTCGACGATACGACGTGGGCGTGCGGCACGGGGTTCGGGTGCAGGCCCGCGGCGACGAGACCGGCGAAGTGCGCCATGTCGACCCAGAGCAGAGCACCCACTTCGTCGGCGATCGCACGGAACGCGGCGAAGTCGAGAGTGCGCGGGTACGCCGACCAGCCGGCGATGATGACCTTCGGCTTGTGCTCGATGGCCAGGCGGCGCACCTCGTCCATGTCGATGGTCGAGGTCTCGGGGTTCACGCCGTAGGCGACGATGTCGTAGAGACGGCCCGAGAAGTTGATCTTCATGCCGTGGGTGAGGTGCCCGCCCTGGTCGAGAGAGAGGCCCAGCAGGGTGTCGCCGGGGCGGGCGATCGCGTGCAGCACGGCGGCGTTCGCGGTGGCGCCGGAGTGCGGCTGGACGTTGGCGAACTCGGCGCCGAACAGCTCCTTGGCGCGGGCGATCGCCAGCTCCTCGGCGACGTCGACCTCTTCGCAGCCGCCGTAGTAGCGACGACCGGGGTAACCCTCGGCGTACTTGTTGGTCAGCACCGAGCCCTGCGACTGCAGCACGGAGACCGGCACGAAGTTCTCGGACGCGATCATCTCGAGGTAGGTCTGCTGGCGCTTCAGCTCACGGTCGAGGACCTGGGCGATCTCGGGGTCGACCTCCGAGAGAGGCGCGTTGAAGAAGCGGTCGGTCATGGCGTATTCCTGCTTTCTCACGGGAAAAGGGGATGGTTTCGCATCGGCCCAGGCGCGCGGTCGATTCCCATGAGAAGTCGCTCCCCGGTGGTGACCCACCCAGACGCCAGTCGCGACGAGGAAGAGCCTACCGGATGGGCGCGTCGGAGGATGTCGGAATTCCGTGGAATACGCACCGCCTGGGGCTCCCCCTGCGACGCGCCGTCAGGATAGATTTTGTTCATGGCCCTTCCTGATTCCCTGCCGCTCGTCCCGTACCCCTCAGACGTCCGCAGAGAGGAGGGCGTCTTCCCCCTGGCATCCGCACGCATCGCCGGCGACTCCGTCATCGCCGGGCAGCTGCGCGACGGCGTCGTCACGCGCACCGGCATCCGTTCGCAGGTGGTCGGCGAGGGAACGGACGCCGAGATCGTGCTGTCCCTGGATCCCTCCGCGGGCGGGGCCGAGGCCTACATCCTCGATTCGCTGGGGAGCAGCATCCGCGTCACGGGCGCCGATGCGGCCGGCCTCTTCTACGGCACTCGCACCCTGCTGCAGCTGCTGCACGAGTCGGATGCCGGGTGGGCGGTGCCGCGGGTGCGCATCGAGGACGCCCCGCGCTTCGCCTACCGCGGCGTGATGCTCGATGTCGCACGCCACTTCTTCGGGGTGGAGGACGTGAAGTCCTACATCGACCGTGCAGTGGACCTGAAGTACAACCACCTGCACCTTCACCTGACCGACGACCAGGGCTGGCGCCTCGAGATCGACGCCTGGCCGCTGCTCACCGAGCGCGCGTCCGGCAGCGACACCACCGGCGGCACCGGCGGTTTCTTCACGAAGGACCAGTACCGCGAGATCCTCGCCTACGCCGCTGACCGGCACGTGACGGTGGTGCCCGAGATCGACCTGCCGGGGCACACGCACGCGGTGGGCATCGCCTACCCCGATCTGGTCGAGGAGCCCTGGCTCAGCGAGCAGTCCATCGCCGAACAGGCGGCGCTCGGCATTCCGCTGCCGGTGCACGGCGAGTTCTACCGCGGTGCCGCGGTGGGGCACTCCTCGGTGCGCATCCACGAGGAGCGCACCTACGACTTCATCACCGACGTGCTGCGCGAGGTCGCCGAGATCACCCCCGGCCCGTACCTGCACATCGGCGGCGACGAGTGCCTCGGCACGCCCGCGGCCGACTTCGCCCTGTTCTTCGAGCGCGTCAGCCGCATCGCGGCCGACACCGGCAAGACTCCCGTCGCCTGGCACGAGGCCGGCGCCGTCGCCGGCATCGCGGAGGGGACGATCGGTCAGTACTGGGGCAGCGTCGAGCCGAAGGGATCGCATGCAGCGGAGGCCACCCACTTCGTGGAGCGCGGCGGCGCACTGATCATGTCGCCCTCGGACCGCACCTACCTCGACATGAAGCCGACACCGGACTTCCCGCTGGGGCTGGTCTGGGCGGGCATCGTGCCGGTGCGGACCGCGTACGAGTGGGAGCCGACCGCGGTCGTGCCCGGACTGGCCGACGACGCGATCCTCGGCGTCGAGGCCCCGCTGTGGACCGAGACCGTGACCACCATCGCCGCCGCCGACACTCTGGTGTTCCCGCGCATCGCCGCGCACGCAGAGACCGCCTGGTCGCCGAAGGAGGGCACGGAGCGCACCTGGGAGTCGTTCCGCACCAGGGTCGCGGGCCTCGCCCCCGCGTGGGAGGCTTCGGGTATCGAGTTCACCCGTTCGGAGGAGATCGCATGGGCATGACCGAGAGCTCCGCACAGGGTTCGCTGCTGATCCACTCCGCGCGGCTGGTGAACGACGGCCTCATCGCCGATGACGCCTGGGTGCTCATCGAGGACGGCCTGGTCGCCGAGCTGGGCATCGGCTCGGACCGGCCCGACGCCGAGAGGATCGTCGACGCGAGCGAGGTCGCCGGCCCCGGTGCGATCCTCACGCCGGGGTTCATCGACATCCACGGCCACGGCGGCGCCGGCGCGACGTTCGACGACGGCATCGCCGCCATCCGCACCGGCCGCGACATGCACCGCTCGCATGGCACCACCCGTGCCGTCATCTCGCTGGTGACCGGATCTCTCGACTCGCTCGCGGCTCGGGTGGGCGAGATCGCCGACCTGCGCGAGACGGACGCCGACATCCTCGGCAGCCATCTGGAGGGGCCGTTCCTGGACCCCGGCCACAAGGGCGCGCACGACCCCGAGCTGCTGCGCGAGCCGACCGCCGGCGATGTGCAGCGACTGCTCGACGCGGGCCGCGGCACCGTGCGGCAGATGACGATCGCACCGGAGCTGCCCGGCGGGCTCGACGCGGTGCGCGTCGTGGTCGCGAGTGGAGCGGCCGCCGCGATCGGCCACACCGATGCCGACGACGACACCGTGCGGGCGGCGATCGACGCCGGTGCGTCGATCCTCACCCACGCCTTCAACGCGATGCGTCCGATCCACCACCGCGAACCGGGTCCGGTGCTGACGGCGGCGGCAGACCACCGTGTGACGATCGAGGCCATCGTCGACAACATCCATCTGCACCCGAGCGTGACGAAGCTGATCTTCGACGAGGCGCCGGGCAGAGTCGCGCTGATCACCGACTCGATGGCCGCGGCAGGCTCCGTCGACGGCGAGTACTCGCTCGGAGGGCTGCACGTCACCGTGCTCGACGGCGTCGCGCGCGTGGACTCCGGCTCGATCGCCGGCTCGACACTGACGCAGGATGCTGCGCTGCGCAACGCCGTCGCGGCGGGTGCGACGCTCTCCGAGGCGGTGCGCGCGCTCACCGAGACTCCGGCAGCGGCCATCGGCTTCGACGAGGAGCTCGGCGCGCTGCGCCCGGGGATGCTCGGCGACGCGGTGCTCCTGGATGCCGACCTGCAGGTCGTGCGGGTGTGGACCGGAGCGCGCACCGCGCGCTGACCCCGGAGACGGAGCAGGCCGTCGCACCCCAGATGCGACGGCCTCAGTCCCTGTTCGGGCCAGGTCCCCAAAGTGAGAGCCGGTGGGGCCCGGGAGCTCCTCCCCCGAGGACCCCGAGCCCACCGACCGGCGCATTACCCCTGCACCGGCTGCCGTCCGCACCGCCCCCCGGTGGCACGTGCGACATGCTCTATGGATGAGACGACGGTCCACGCGTTTCATTACGCGGGTTCTGCAGAAACTTTTCCGGGAGATCGATCAGCAGTTCCCGGGAGTTCTCCCCAGGGCTTTCCGAATCGCGGAGTTGGGGTCAGAATGGATGAGGCGCGTGACGATTCCGGAGTTCACGCGTCTCTTCCTGTGAGACCGCTCCCGCGGACCGGGAAGCCCGACAGCCTTGGAAAGATCTGTGCACGACGACACCACTGACGATCTGACGGCAGATGCCGACCTCGTCCTCCGCACCCGCTCGGGTGACGCCGAAGCGTTCGGCGAACTCTGGCGTCGGCATTACCCCTCCGGCATGGCGGTCGCCCGCTCGATCACGTCCACGATCGATGCCGACGACCTCGTGCAGGAGTCCTACGCGCGCATCTACCAGGCGATCCTCAAGGGCGGCGGGCCGAACGGCTCATTCCGCGCCTACCTCTTCACGAGCATCCGCAACACCGCCGCGGCCTGGGGGCGTTCCCGTCGCGAGACGGCGATCGACGAGCTCGACACCGTCGTCGACCCTGCCAGCACCGACCAGGCCGCCGAGGAGGCGCTCGACCGGGGTCTCACCGCGCAGGCGTTCCGCAGCCTCCCCTCGCGCTGGCAGGAGGTGCTGTGGTACTCCGAGATCGAGCAGATGAAGCCGGGAGAGATCGCCCCGCTGCTCGGCATGAAGGCCGGCGCCGTCTCGCAGCTCGCGTTCCGCGCCCGTGAGGGTCTGCGCGAGGCCTGGATCCAGGCGCATCTGCGCAGCGCCGAGCCCGGTTCGGACTGCCAGTGGACGATCGAGCACCTCGGCGCCTACTCTCGCGGAAACCTCGGAGTGCGCGACCGCAAGCGCCTCGAGGCGCATCTGGACGACTGCGCACGCTGCATGATCGTCGCCGCCGAGGCGAAGGACGTGTCGAGCCGACTGGCCCTCGTGCTGCTCCCGCTCGTGCTCGGCATCGCCGGTGCAGGCGGCTACCTCGCCTCGCTGCAGGGTGGCGGAACCCCGATCGTGGCGCTCGCCGCGATGCCCTCCGGCGTCGTCGAGGGAGCGGTCGTCGCCGGTGGCACAGCGGCCGGTGCAGGCACAGCCGTCGCCGGCTCCGGTCAGGCCGGCGGAGCAGCCGGTTCCTCAGCGTCCGGCGGATCGCTCACCGGCATCGGTGCGCTCGTCGGTGCGGGCTCCGCGGCGCTGATCGTCGCCGGGGTCGTCGCCGCGGTCGCTGTCGTCCCCGGCATGCTGAACGGCTCCCCCGCGACCTCGCAGCCCTCGGCCGGCGACAACGATCCGTCGTCCATCTCGTCGGAGGTCGCCCCAGACAGGTCGGTGCTCGACCAGCAGCCCGTCGTCATCGAGGTCGAGGACCAGGCACAGCCGGTCGAGCCGCCCGCGCAGGATGTCGACGCTCCGACCGCTCCGTCCCCGGATGCGTCTTCTGCTCCCGCGCCGACGCCGCCGGCCGCGCCCGCGGAACCCGCTCCGCCGGTCGGCCCCACCCATCCCGGGCCTAAGCCGGGAACGGATCCCGGAACCGACCCCGGCACAAACCCCGGAACAGACCCGGGCACAGACCCCGGCACCGACCCCGGCACCGATCCTGGAACAGACCCCGGCACCGATCCTGGAACAGACCCCGGCACCGATCCTGGAACAGACCCCGGCACCGATCCTGGAACAGACCCCGGAACCGATCCTGGAACCACCGACCCGGCCCCCATCGTCCGCGGTGATGTCTCGGTCTGGTACGAGGGGACGAAGATCCACTACAGCGTTGCGATCACCGGCACGCCGAACGCGGTCGTCCAGGCCTGGATGGACGGCAAACAGCGCGGTGGAGACGAGATCACGCTCGACGCGCAGGGCAACGGGACGGTCGACCTCCGGCCGAATCTGCGGCAGGCGCTGGCCGGAGTGAGTCTCGACCTGCGGTATCTGGTCGCCGGGGTGCCCGGTGAGTGGTCGTCCAGCCGCCTGTCGCCGGGAGTCATCCCGACCGACGCCCCTGTCGCTGCACCGGCCGCAACGGACGCCACGGCAGAGACGGCCAAGGTGCTCGAGACCGCCGCCCCCGCAGCGGGAGCCTCGGTGCCGGCGCCTCCCGTGCCACCGACTGCGCCGACGGAGGCGACGGCGACACCCATCGCGCCGATCGAGGAAGCGCCTGCGGCTCTGCCTGCTTCGGCACCGGCCGCGGCAGCACCTGCCCCCGCACCCGCACCCGCACCGGCACCGGCTGCGGCAGCACCGACGGACGATGCCTCTCGGCCGGCTGCGCAGGCGCCCGCCGAGCCCGATATCGCTGCGGAGCAGGCGCCCGCCGTCGACGCCCCTGCCGCGCCCTGAGCCCTCGGTCCCGTCGGGACGACGCACCGACGAGAACGAACAGTGACGACGCATAGACTTGAGGCATGCCCCAGGACTCCGCCGCCGTTCCGGGCGTGAACCGCCCGAGCTTCACTCCCCTCGACGTCGTCCGCGCCATCGTGCTCGTTGTCGCCCTGTTCTCGCTCGGGCTGTGGGGCTTCGTGTCCTGGCCGGTGCCGATCAACATCGTGTTCGGCATCGTCCTGCCCGTGGTCGTGCTGCTGGTGTGGGCGCTGTTCCTCTCGCCGAAGCCCGTGCTGCGGCTGCATCCGTTCCTGCGAGCGATCGTCGAACTGCTGATCTACGTCGGCGTGACGCTCGCCTGGTGGGCGATGGGCCAGGGATGGGCGGGCATCGCCTTCGCCGTGGTCGCCGTCGGCGCAGGCCTGATCGCGGGGCGCCGCTCTCTGTCATGACGCCCCTGGAGCTGCTCCTGGAGGCGCTGGGCGGACTGGTCGACACCGATCCCGCCGCACTCGAGGCCGCCCGCTCCGACCGCTCCGGCCATGCCGCCGAGGGCACGCCGCTCGCCATCGTGCACGCCGAGACCGTCGAGCACGTGCAGCAGACGCTGCGCATCGCCTCCGCGACCGGCACGCACGTGGTCGTCCGCGGCGCCGGCACAGGCCTCGCCGGTGCGGCGAATGCCGGCACCGGCGAGATCGTGCTCTCCACGTCCCGGATGACGCGCATCCTCGACGTGCGCCCCGACGACCTGCTGGCGGTCGTGGAGCCCGGCATCCTGAACGCCGATCTGAACGCCGAGCTCGACCGGTACGGCCTGTGGTGGGCGCCTGACCCCGCCAGCCGGGAGATCTCCACTGTCGGCGGCAACATCGCCACCGGCGCGGGTGGCCTGCTGTGCGCCAAGTACGGCGTCGTACGCGATGCCGTCCTCGGCATCGACCTGGTGCTGGCCGACGGACGCCTGCTGAACCTCGGCCACCGCTCCGTCAAGGGCGTCACGGGCCTCGACCTCACCTCGCTGGTGATCGGCTCCGAGGGCACCCTCGGCGTGATCGTCGGCGCCACCCTGCGACTGCGCAGGCGCGTCGAGGGCGAGGTCTGCACACTCGCGGCGACCTTCCCGGACGTGCGTTCCGCAGCCTCGGCCTCGGCCGCGGTGACCGCCGCCGGTGTGCAGCCGGCGATCATGGAACTGATGGATGCCGCGAGCCTCGAGGCCGTGCATGCCCTGCTCGCCCTCCCCGCACCGCTGCCCGGCGCCGCGCAGCTGACGATCCGCACCGACGGACCCGCCGCCCGGGCCGAGGCCGAACGGATCGCAGAAGTGCTCCGCAGCGCCGGCGGCGGCGTGAGCTGGAGCGCAGACGCCGAGGAGGGCGACCGGCTGCTCGCGATCCGCCGTTCGATGCACGCGGCGATGGCGAGCCTGGGCACCACGCTGATCGAGGACGTCTCGGTTCCGCGCAGCGCGATGCCCGAGATGTTCGACGAGATCGCCCGCATCGAGCAGGCATTCGGAATCCGCATCCCCACCGTGGCCCATGCGGGCGATGGCAACCTGCATCCGAACTTCATCGTCGACGGCGACGAGGTGCCGCCTCGCATCTGGGACGCCGCGGGCGAGCTGTTCCGCGCCGCGCTGCGTCTGGGCGGCACGCTGACCGGCGAACACGGCATCGGCACGCTGAAGGCCCGCTGGCTGGCCGAGGAGCTCGGAGACGACCAGTGGGAGCTGCAGAGGCAGATCGTCCGCGTCTTCGACCCGCAGGGCATTCTCAACCCAGGAAAGGTGTTCGCTCCCCATGACTGACATCCACGTGAGCGCGGCCGTCATCACCGACAGCGAAGGGCGCGCCCTGCTGGTGCGCAAGACCGGCACCGAGCGCTTCATGCAGCCTGGCGGCAAGCCCGAGGCCGGAGAGACCGCCGCCGAGACGCTGGTGCGGGAGCTGCGCGAAGAGCTCGGTCTCGTCGTCTTCCAGGACCAGCTGCGGCCGCTCGGCACGTTCGTGTCGGCTGCCGCGAACGAGCCGGGACACCGCGTCGTCGCGACCGCGTTCGCCATGAGCGCCGAGCCCGAGGACGTCGTCGTGCAGGCCGAGCTCGCCGAGCTGCGCTGGATCACCGCGGCCGAGCAGGACTCGCTGCTGCTGGCGCCGCTCAGCTCCGAGCATCTGCTCCCCCTCGCCTGGGGCTGATCCCCCGACGGAACGGAAGTGGCCGCCTCCCCGGTCGGGAAGCGGCCACGGCAGCCTCAGTCGTGCAGGTCAGATGCCCTGCCAGGCGGGCTTGTTCTCGTACGTGTAGCGGTAGTAGTCGGCGAGCCTGAGCTTCGAGGCCGCGGCCTCGTCGACGACGACCGTCGCGTGCTCGTGCAGCTGGATGGCGGATGCCGGAAGGATGGCCGACACCGGCCCCTCGACGGCATCCGCGATCGCCTGTGCCTTGCCCTCGCCGAAGGCGAGCAGCACGAGGTGCCTGGCGCGCAGGATCGTCCCGAGGCCCTGCGTGATGCAGTGCCTCGGCACCTGATCGATCGAGTCGAAGAAGCGCGCGTTGTCCTCGCGGGTCTGCTCGGTGAGCGTCTTCACGCGGGTGCGCGAAGCGAACGACGAGCCGGGCTCGTTGAAGCCGATGTGCCCGTCGGTGCCGATGCCGAGGATCTGCAGGTCCACACCGCCGGCGGCATCGATCGCGGCCTCGTAGTCGGCGCCCGCGTGCTGGATGGTCTCGTCCGCGCCGTTCGGCACCTGCACGCGTGCCGGATCGAGGCCGAGCGGCTCGACGACCTCGCGGGTGATGACCGATCGATAGCTCTCGGGGTGCGCAGGATCAAGTCCGACGTACTCGTCGAGTGCGAAGCCGCGCACCTGCGACAGGTCGCGTCCGGCGACCCGCTGCGCGAGCGCCTGGTACACGCCCAGCGGCGTGGAGCCCGTCGCCAGGCCCAGCACGGCGTCGGTCTTGCGATCGAGCAGCTCGACGATCTCCTGGGCGACCAGCGCACCGGCGGCGGCGGCGTTCTCGACGATGACGACTTCAGCCATGAGCGGCGGTCTCCTTCACGGGGGTGGGGCACTCGGCCGGTGCCGCGTCGAGCAGTGCGGCGCCGAGGGCCGCGACCGGCGATCCGGTCGGCAGCAGTTCGATTCTCTCATCGAGGTGCAGCGAGCGCATGAAGGCCGAGTTCTCGGCATCCGCGCGCAGCGCCTGCTCGAGATCGCTCTGCAGTCGCGCGCCCAGCGCGGTCAGGCCGCCGCCGATGACGACGGTCTCCACGTCGACCGAGAGCACGAGGATCCGCACCGCAGCGGCCGCTCCCCTTGCCAGGTCCGCACGGAGGCCGGCTGCCACCGGGTCGCCGGCCTCGGCTGCGTCGAAGATGTCGAGGACGGGCAGCTCGCCAGGGCGTCCCCACGCCCGAGCCAGTGCTCCGCCGCCGCACAGCGTCTCGACGCAGCCGCGCTGGCCGCAGCCGCACACCCGGCCGTTGGGGTCGACCGAGATGTGTCCGACCTCGCCGGCGCTGCCGTGCTTGCCGCGCCAGATCCGGCCGTCGGTGATGACGCCGGCGGCGACGCCGGTGCCGAGGTTCAGGTAGGCCATCGAATCGTCGCCGGGCCGCAGTGACGCCGCTCCGAGCGCGGCCGCCTTGACATCGTTCTCGACGGCGAACGGCGCGTCGATCACGCCGCGGGCGCGCTCGGAGATGTCGAGCGACTCGACCCCGAGGTTCACGGCGTGCAGCACGCGGCCGGTCTCGCTGTCGACCATGCCGGGGATGCCCACGCCGACGGATCGGATGTCAGCGGCTTCGAAGCCCGCCTCTTCGGCGAGCGCGAAGGTGGTGTCCAGGATGCCCCGCACGACGGCGTCGGCGCCCCAGCCCGTGGGCCGGCGCACGCGTCCGAGGATCTCCCCCGAGTCGTCGATCGCGACGGCATCCGTCTTCGTGCCGCCGACATCCAGGCCCACTCGTATGGCCCGGCCGTCCAGCCGGGCGATTCCTGCCACCATCTACGAGACTCCCAGCTGACCTGACAGGACCATCACAGCGGCACCGCGCAGCACGATGTCGTCCTGATGGGTGAGACGGATGGCGACATCTTCGAAGATCCCCTCCAGGGTGCGGGCGCGCAGAGTGTCGATCGCCGAGTCGATGAAGACGTCGGCGAGCAGCTCCGGCGGGCCGGACAGCACGATGTCGGACAGATCGAGGGCGGCGACGATCGGGGCGATGCCGATGGCCATGCGGGCGCCGGCGTCGCGGAGGACCTCGTCGCGGGCGGAGGGGTTCTCCTCGATCGCGGCCGTGAGGCGGGTGACGTTCAGCCACGCCTCCAGGCAGCCCTCTTTGCCGCAGACGCAGCGCGGGCCGCCGTCGGTGCCGACCACGACGTGGCCGATCTCGCCTGCGGCGAAGCGGCTGCCGAGCAGCGGCTGACTGCCGGTGATCAGCCCGGCGCCCACGCCGCGGCCGATCTTGATGAGCATGAAGTCGCTGCGCTCCTCGCCGAACGTGTACTCGGCGAGGACGGCGGCGTTGGCGTCGTTGCGGACGATGACCGGCAGATCGAGGTCGAGACCGAGGCGCGCCTCGAGCGGGAAGTCGTGCCAGCCGATGTTCGGCGAACTGAGCACGACGCCGTCGGGGCGCACGATGCCCTGGGCGCCGATGCCGACGCCGAGCAGCGGGCGGTCGGATGCCGCGACGAGGTCACGGGCGATCTGGAGCGTGGCGGCGTAGGAGGCGTCACCGTCCTCCTCGCCGGGGCGGGCGATCGTGCGGCGCTCGATCACATCGCCGTCGAGGCTCATCACGGCACCCTCGAAGTGCGTGGGCCCGGAGAGGTCGATTCCGATGATCTGATGCCCGCCACGGTCGATGTCGACGAGGATCGGGGGCTTGCCCGGACCGAAGGTCTCGCGCACGCCGATCTCGACGACGATGCCGTCGGCGATGAACTCCGCGACCAGGTCGGAGATGGTCACCCGGGTCAGACCGGTCTCCCTGGACAGGTCCGCACGGCTCATCGCTCCGGAGTGGTAGAGCGTCTGCAGGACGAGGGCGCGGTTGTGTCCTCGGGCGTGCTCAGGGAGAACCTTGGCGCGGGAGCGGAGCCGCCGCACGGGTCCGAAGGCGTGCGCCGGTGCGCCGAGGTGATCCATCGACGTCGGTGTACGCAGTTCATCCGATTCGGACATGTTTGTTAGTAGACCTTACGAACAAAATTTATGCAAGCTTTGGCCCCCGCGAGCACAATCAGGGTTACCGAAACGTTACTTTACTCCGGCTGCCCGCCACCAGCGTCGGATCCACCAGAAAGATCCGCCACGAGATCCGCCACGATCGCCTCCCGCTGGGCGAGGGTCATCGGCTTGCCGGGGATGCCGGGTCGCCGCTGCGCGAGCGTCGGACCGTCCAGCGGACGATACTGCACGCCGGCCACGGCCAGCCGGCGCAGGTGCACCGGCAGCCGACGCGCGAAGTCGTCGTAGGACGGAGCTTCTCCCCCGTCCCAGAGCCGCTCCGCTATCGCCGAGAGCCGTGGGAAGACCGCGAAGTCCACGCGGTCGCGGGTGGGCAGGTGCTCGCTCCACACGTTCGCCTGCCCGCCCACGGCACGGTCCGGCACACGCAGCGTGTAGGCCCGCTCGATCGGCAGCGGAGGACCCACCCGGATCGGCTCGTCCTCGGAATCCGCCTGCGGGTAGTCCAGGTAGACCTCGAGGTCGGGGCAGGCGACCACCGGGATGTCGCGGCGCAGCGCGTCCGCCATCGCCACCGGGCCGCGCCAGGCCAGCAGCCGCACGCCCTCGGGCACATCGCCTGCGAGCACCTCATCCCAGGCCAGCGCGGTGCGCCCCCGCGAACGGACGTGGGCGACGAAGGCGCGCGTGAACCACGGCTGGACCTCCCGCGGCGACGAGAGCCCGACCTCGCGCATCCGCTCCTGCGCGGCCGGGCTCGCGGCCCACTCGTCGGTGGGAACCTCGTCACCGCCGATGCCGATCCACTCCGCGTCGAACTGATCGCAGAGGGCGTCGATGGCGGCACGGCCGAAGGCCAGCGACGCCTCCGTCGGCGCCAGCACGCGCCGGTTCACGCCGAAGCGCTCCCACGGACCCTCCGGCGCCGGCGACACGTCGGTGTTGCCGAGCTCGGGGTACGCGGCGAGCGCGGCCTGCACATGTCCGGGCAGCTCGACCTCGGGCACCACCGTCACGAACCGCTCGGCAGCGTAGGCCACCAGCTGTCGGATCTCGTCGGGGCGGTAGAAGCCCGCGTGCTCGCCCGGCTCCACGGTCGCCAGCGGGCCGTGCCCGCGCTGCGTGGCCTGCCGCACCGCGCCGATCGCGGTCAGGCGGGGATACCCGGGCACCTCGAACCGCCATCCCTGGTCATCGGAGAGGTGCAGATGCAGCACGTTCAACTGGTGCGCGGCGAGCAGGTCGATGATCCGCCGGACGTCCGCCACCGGCCGGAAGTGCCGCGCGACGTCGAGCATGAGACCGCGCCAGCCGAACGCCGGCTCGCCCCGCCACGTTCCTGCCGGGATGCGGCTGTCCAGAGGATGCTCCGGATCGCAGATCTGCCGCAGGATCGTCGCGCCCCGGAACACGCCCTCGGCCGAGCCGCCGGCGATGTCGACGCCGGACGCGCCCACGCGGATGCGGAAGGCCTCCGGGCCCCCGACCTCGGAGTCGACGCGCAGCGCGACGGCGGGCAGCGAGACGTCCGCATCCCGCAGGCCGAGAGTCTCGCGCAGCAGTGCTGCGACCGGCTCCAGCCCGTCCTGCGGGCGGATGGCGGTGCCCTGCTGCAGCACGAACGGCGGCGCATCGGCGTCGATCTCGTGCGCCGTGCGCGGCACGGTGGCGCGATGCGGCGGCGGCATCCTGCGCAGCATCCGTCCGGGGGCCGCCCCGGTCGGCTGGCCGTCTGCGAGCACGGGCACGCCCGCCACCAGCACCTCCCGGATGCCCGCGGCGAGGGCTCGCGGATCATCGAGCGGATCGGGGCCGATGAGGCCTGAAGGATCGAGCAGCACCAGGTCGGCGGCCGCGCCCTCGCGGATCACACCGAGAGGACGATCGCCGAGATGCAGGCCGAGCAGCTCCGCCGGCTCGCCGGTGCGGCGGTGCACGGCCTGCTCCAGCGTCAGCGCGGCGGTCGAGTGCTCCTCACGCACGCCCGGCATCCAGATCGCGCCGCGCTCCGCGACGACCCGGCGCAGTGCGTCGGACTCTGCCGTGGAGGCGGCCTCACCGGCGACACCGGCCGCGCCGGCGTCCAGCGCCTCGCCGAGCATCCGCTGCATGTCCGCGATCTCGGCGGATGGCACCGCGCGCTCCTGCGCCCGGAGCACGCGCCCGCGAAGAGCGCTCAGCGACACCAGCCCGACGAGATTGCCCGCACCGGTCTCCCCTTCGCCGAAGAGGGATGCGTCCTGCTCGACGACCTCGGTCGTCACGCCGCGGCGAAGGCCCGCGTGCGCGGCGCCGGACGACACGTCCGGATCGATGAAGCCGGGCGCGAGCACCAGGCCCGTGGCATCCGTCTCGGCAGCTCCCTCGGGCAGCACGAACGGGTCATCCCCCACCCTGCGAATGCCGACGATCCGCGGCCCCTCGACAGCGACATCGGCGACGTAGCGCGGCGCGCCGGTGCCGTCGACGACCGTGACGGCGCGGAGCACACGGACTTCACCGGCGGCGGACAGCACGGCGCTCAGAGTGAGAGGAGGCATCCGTCCACGCTACTGGCATCTTCGGTTCCGACTCATCGCACGAGGTGTGATTGACTTGGCGCCGTTCGTTTGCGCGGGGAGGTTCCCCGCGCGGGAGGGAAACGCACTCATGAACCGTCGTATCGCCGCCATCGCCATCGCCGCCGTCGCCGTCCTGGGTCTGACCGCGTGCTCGGGCGCCCCCGCATCCGACGACGCGTCCACGTCGGACAAGTCGAGCTCCGCCTCCAAGGAGGCCCCCAAGTCGAACGACCAGTCGGTCGCCGACGCCTGCAACATCATCCTGCCTGCGCTCCAGGAAGCCGGTAAGGACAGCCAGTCGGCCATGCAGGACGCCGCCTCCGACCCGAAGGGCACCGTCGAGAAGTTCTCCGCCGCGATCGGCAAGGTCGAGGATGCTGCGGCGAAGGTCACGAACCCCGAGGTGAAGAAGCCCACCGACGCCATCACCACGGCGTACGGCACGCTGCGCGACGCCGTCACCAAGGCGTTCGGCGAGCAGGACGCTTCGGCGATGGGCGACGTCAGCACGGTCATGAGCGACGTCACCGACGCCGCGAAGGAGCTGTCGACGGTCTGCACCGCCGGCTGACCCGGAACGACCCACGAGGGCGGGTGTCGCATCACGCGGCACCCGCCCTCGACCGTTGCCCCCTCGTTATCTTCCTTCCTTTATCATTGATGCCGGAGGGTTGTCCGAAGACACGGGGGGTGAGTTCGTGACCGATCTTGTTTCTGCACCGAACACTGGCGCGCAGGACGTCGTGGCCGAGGGGGCCGCGCCGACTGTTCCGCTGACCGGTGCACTGCCGCCGTCCGACGGCTCCGCGCACGTCGAATGGGCGCCGAACGAGCCTGCGCCGAAGAAGCGCCGGCTCGGACTGTGGATCGGAATCGGTGCGGGCGCACTGCTGCTCGCCGCCGCCGGCGCGTCGACGATCCTCATCGCACCGGGCACCACCGTCGCCGGCATCCCGGTCGGCGGGATGACGGTGGGCATGGCGGCTGACGCGATCAGCTCGCACCTCGCCGACACCGAGATCGTGCTCACCGGCTCCGGAGCTGATGCCACCGTCAACGGCGCATCGCTCGGAGTGGAGGCCGACGCGAAGGCCCTCGCCGACCAGGCCTTCTCCGCGCACCCGATGTGGAACCTCGGCTCCTGGGCAGGAGAGCCGATCAAGGCGGACATCACCCTCGACCCCACCGCGGCCGACCGCTCGCTGCGCGCCGCCGTGCCCGCTGCTTTCAAGGACGGGTCCGACGCCGTCGTCGCCTTCGACGCCAAGACCGGCAAGTACACCGTCACCGCTGCGGTCGACGGCAGCGGCATCGACCTCGATGCCCTGAGCAAGGCCTTCGTCGCTGCGGTCGCCGACGGCAAGACCTCCACGGACTTCGAGGCCGCCAGCATCCCGGTCGCGGCCGACATCACCACCGACGAGGCGAACGCGGCTGCCGAGAAGCTCAACAAGATGCTCGGCACGATCGGCTTCTACGTGGGCAAGGAGCGCACAGTCCCGGTCGCACCGGCGGTCGCTGCCACCTGGCTCACCGTCACCCCTGTCGACGGCGACCTCGTGATCGACGCCGATGCCGGCGCCATCCAGAAGACCGTCGCCACGCTGCCGAAGTCGGTCGACCGCGCCGCGGTCAATGCCACGACCGTGGTGGACTCGAACGGCAAGGTGCTGCGATCCCTGACCAAGGGACAGACCGGTCGCGCCCTCGGCGACACTGCCGGTATCGCGGCAGCCTTCGCCGCACAGCTCGGCCAGGGCAACAGCGCCTATGCGTTGACGGTCAACGAGACGCCCTTCGAGACCACGCCGCTGTACCGCCACGCGGTCGTCGACCTGTCGCAGCAGCACGCCTACTTCTACGAGAACGGCAAGCTCGTCCGCGACTGGGCCGTCTCGACCGGCCGCCCCGGCCACGAGACCGAGACCGGCAGCTTCCGGATCCGCGCCCACGTCGCGAAGCAGGACATGGGCAGCGCCAGTGCCGGCTACCTCACCCCGGACGTGCCCTGGGTCACGTACTTCAACGGCGACCAGGCCTTCCACGGCACGTACTGGCACAACAACTTCGGGCACGTCATGAGCCACGGCTGCGTGAACATGCCGATCTCGGCCGCGAAGTGGGTCTACGAGTGGGCGCCGGACGGGTTCCAGGTCACGGTCCAGCCGTAGCTTCCGCACATCACAGAAACGCTGCGGCCCGGCATCCTCTCGGATGCCGGGCCGCAGCGTTTCTGCTGTGCGGTGCTCAGATCGCGTCGATCACGGCGTTCAGCGTGGCGGAGGGACGCATCACCGCTGCCACCTTCGCAGCGTCCGGGCGGTAGTAGCCGCCGATGTCGGCAGCCGCACCCTGCGCGCCGTTCAGCTCGGCGACGATGGTCTGCTCGTCGGCCGCCAGCTTCTCGGCGACCGGAGCGAACGCGGCCGCCAGCTCGGCATCCTTCGTCTGCTTCGCCAGCTCCTGTGCCCAGTACAGGGCCAGGTAGAAGTGGCTGCCGCGGTTGTCGATCGTGCCGAGCGCGCGACCGGGCGAACGGTCCTCCTCGAGGAACGTGCCGGTGGCGGCATCCAGCGTCTCGGCCAGGATGCGGGCCTTCTCGTTGCCCTCGGCATCAGCGAAGTGCTCGAGCGAGGCGGCCAGGGCGAAGAACTCGCCCAGCGAGTCCCAGCGCAGGTAGTTCTCCTGCACCAGCTGCTGGACGTGCTTCGGGGCCGAGCCGCCCGCACCGGTCTCGAACAGACCGCCACCGGCGAGCAGCGGCACGATCGAGAGCATCTTGGCGCTGGTGCCGACCTCGAGGATCGGGAACAGGTCGGTCAGGTAGTCGCGCAGCACGTTGCCGGTCACCGAGATGGTGTCCAGGCCGTGACGCATGCGGGCCAGCGTGTAGCGGGTCGCCTCCTCGGGAGCGAGGATCGTCAGCGTCAGGCCGTGCGTGTCGAGCGTCGCGAGCCCCTGGTGCACCTTGGCGATGATCTGCGCGTCGTGCGAGCGGTTCGCGTCGAGCCAGAACACGGCCGGAACGCCGGTCGCGCGGGCACGGGTGACGGCGAGCTTGACCCAGTCCATGACCGGGATGTGCTTGGTCTGCGTGGCACGCCAGATGTCGCCCTTGCCGACCTCGTGCTCGATGAGCACGGTGCCCTCGCTGTCAAGCACCTGCACGATGCCGTCCGCGGCGATCTCGAAGGTCTTGTCGTGGCTGCCGTACTCCTCGGCCGCCTGAGCCATCAGACCCACGTTCGGCACGGTGCCGATGGTGGCCGGGTCGAGCGGGCCGTTGGCGATGACGTCGTCGATCACGGCCTGGTAGACACCGGCGTAGGACGAGTCCGGAATGACGGCCAGAGTGTCGGCCTCGCCACCGTCCTTGCCCCAGAGCTTGCCGCCGTTGCGGACCAGCGCCGGCATCGAGGCATCCACGATGACGTCGCTGGGGACGTGCAGGTTGGTGATGCCCTTGTCGGAGTTCACGTACGACAGGCGCGGGCCCTCGGCGATCGCCCTGTCGAAGGCGGCGGCGATCTCGTCGCCGCCGGCGACAGCGGACAGACCGTTCAGGATTGAGCCGAGGCCGTCGTTGGCGCTGAGGCCGGCGGCGGCGAGCTGCTCGCCGTACTGCGCGAAGACGTCCTTGAAGAACGCCTTGACGACGTGGCCGAAGATGATCGGGTCACTGACCTTCATCATCGTGGCCTTGAGGTGCACCGAGTAGAGCACGTCGTCGGTCTTCGCCGCCTCGAGCGTCTCGGCGAGGAACGCGTCGAGCGCCTTCGCCGACAGGAACGTGGCGTCGATGATCTCGCGCGGCAGGACCTTCAGGCCCTCCTTGAGCACGGTGACGGTGCCGTCTGCCGCCGTGTGGCGGAAGCTGAGGACGTCGTCGTGGGCGGCGACCCAGGAGCGCTCGTTGTTCTTGAAGTCGTCGTGTCCCATGGTCGCGACTCGGGTCTTCGAGCCGTCCGCGAACGGCTTGTTGCGGTGCGGGTGCTTCTTGGCGTAGTTCTTCACCGCGAGCGGGGCGCGGCGGTCGCTGTTGCCCTCACGCAGCACCGGGTTCACGGCGGAGCCCTTGATGCGGTCGTAGCGGGCGCGCACGTCCTTCTCCTCGAGCGAGGACGGCTCGTCCGGGTAGTCCGGCACGTCGTAGCCCTGCTGCTGCAGCTCGGCGATCGCGGCCTTCAGCTGCGGGATCGAGGCCGAGATGTTCGGCAGCTTGATGATGTTCGCCTCGGGCAGCGTGGCGAGTCCGCCGAGCTCGGCGAGCGCGTCGCCGACCTGCTGCTCGGGCGTGAGCTTCTGCGGGAAAGCCGCCAGGATGCGGCCGGCCAGCGAGATGTCGCGCGTCTCGACCTCGATGCCGGCCTTGCCGGTGAAGGCGGAGATGATCGGCAGGAACGATGCGGTGGCAAGTGCCGGCGCCTCGTCCGTGTACGTGTAGATGATGGTGGAGTCAGTCACCGCATGCCTCTTCGTTCGTCACGGGTATGGGTCGATTCAGCTTACCCTGCGCGCGGAGATATCTTGATATCGAGATATCTTCATCTGCCGGGCGGAACGCGAAAGGGACTAGCCTGGGTTCATGTCGGAACTGAGCCTGGTCGAACTCTCCGCCGCGACGATCGTCGCGGTCAACAACCTGTCCCTCAAGCCCGGACAGGAGCAGTTCCTCGCGCCTGTCTCGTACGGCATCGCAGCCACCGTCATCAACCCGCAGACCTCGTGGCAGCGCGTGGTCCTCGATGACGATCAGGTCGTCGGTTTCGTGAGCGCGAGCTTCGACCCGGACGCTCCCGAGGAGCACTTCCGCAGCATCCTGTGGCGGATCAACGTCGACGCCGACGACCAGGGTCGCGGCGTCGGACGATTCGCCGTCGAAGCACTCCTCGCAGAAGCGCGGAACCGTGGCGTGGATCACCTCGACGTGATCTATGAAGCCGGATCGGAGGGCCCCGAGGCGTTCTTCCGCCGCGTGGGCTTCGTCCCTGTCGGTGAGACCGAGTACTCCGAGGTCATCGCCGAGATCCGGATCGCCGACTAGAACGGCGGCGGGGCCTCGAATCCCCTCCCCCATCGAGGCCTCGTCGCCCCCTTTCTCTGAGAGCGCTCCCGCGCGCCCGGAATCAGGGGACAGCAGTGTCAGGGAGGGCGGGGTCAGCGAGGATCCTCGCGGCGTCGCGAGGTGCGATCGGTGACCGAGCGGATCGCCTCGGCACCCAGTTCGATCACCTGGTGGGCCGTCTCCTGCCAGGCCGGCCGCGGCTCGCGCACAGCGCCCGCCGCGCGCTCGGCGTCGACGAACGCGCGCTCCAGCTCGGTGACCGCGTCGCGATAGGCCGCGAACTCGGCGGGTGTCACGCGTTTCGCATCCGCGGAAGGACGCGCGTCGCGCGCGTGCCGCTGTGCAGCGAAGAACGCCGAGGTCGCCGGCGCCTTGACGTCGCTCATCTGCGGGAACGCGATCGCCCGTGCCGGGTCGGTCTCGTACTCCATCCATCGCACGTTGAGCGCATCATGGGCGGCCCAGAGCCGCTCCAGCGGATCACCGGGTGCGGCGAGCTCGGCGCGGGATGCTGCGACGCGGGCCCGCCGGGCGCGCACCAGAGCGGACGCCGCCTTCGCGCGCTGCTCGGCCTCGCGCAGCGCCCGTCTGGCACGGGTGACCTCGACGTCGGAGGCGCGCCCCGCGCCGCGCTCGGCGGTCGCGTGCGCGAGCTCGGCCCTGGCCGCCTTCAGCGCGGCGGTCGTCGCGACGGCACTGGTGCGGGCCTCGGCCAGCTGCATCCGCGCCGCGTCGAAGCCGAGGCGCTTGCGGCGGCGCCCGCCGCTGCGCGCACCGATCACGGCCGCCGTCGTCCCGCCTGCCGCCACCGGCACCACCCACCAGAGCTCGAGGAGCATGTCCACTCCTTCATGCTATGCCGCGCGGTCGATTCAGTGCCTGTCGGATGCGACACGGGGTGGGTGTGCGCCCACCCCGTGTCGAGCATCAGACCAGCGTCTCCTGCCAGGCCGCGTGCAGCTGGGCGAACTTGCCCGTGCCGCCGATGAGGGCGGCGGGAGTGTCGTCCTCGATGATGCGGCCGTGCTCCATCACCAGCACGCGGTCCGCGATCGCGACCGTCGACAGGCGGTGCGCGATGATGATCGCGGTGCGGTCGGCGAGCAGAGTCTGCAGGGCGTCCTGGATCAGGCGCTCCGACGGGATGTCCAGCGAGGCGGTCGCCTCGTCGAGGATCAGCACCGCCGGGTCGGCGAGGAAGGCGCGCGCGAACGAGATCAGCTGGCGCTGCCCCGCCGACACGCGTCCGCCGCGCTTGTTCACGTCGGTGGCGTAGCCGTCGGGCAGCGACTCGATGAAGCCGTCCGCGCCCACGGCCCGCGCCGCGGCGCGGATCTCATCGAGCGTGGCGTCCGGCTTGCCGAGCGCGATGTTGTCGGCGACCGTGCCGCTGAACAGGTAGGCCTCCTGCGTGACCATCACGATCGCGCGGCGGAGATCCTTCGGGTGCAGCATCCGCAGGTCCACGCCGTCGAGCGTGACCTGCCCCTTGGTCGGGTCGTAGAACCGCGACACCAGCTTGGCCAGCGTCGACTTGCCGGCACCGGTGGTGCCGACCAGCGCGATCGTCTGCCCGGCGGGGATGTCCAACGAGAAGTTCGGCAGGATCGTCTTCTCGCCGTTGTACCCGAAGGTCACCTCGTCGAAGCGGATGCCGCCGCGCGACTCCCACAGGTCGACCGGCTTCTCGGGGTCGGGCACCGTGGGCACCTCTTCGAGCACGCCGGACACCTTCTCCAGCGCCGCAGTGGCGGACTGGTAGGAGTTCAGGAACATCGCGATCTCCTGCATCGGCGCGAAGAAGTTGCGCACGTAGAGCACCGCGCTCAGCAGCACGCCGACGCCGATCGCGCCCGTGGACACCCGGATGCCGCCCCACAGCACCACGAACGTGGTGGTGAGCGCCGCGACCGCCATCAGCCCGGGCTCGAAGGTGCCGAACAGCACCATCGACCGGCGGTTCACGTCGCGGTAGTCGCCGGCGAGCTTCTGGAACGTCTTGTCGTTGCGAGGCTCCTTGCGGAACGACTTCACGGCGCGGATGCCGGTCATCGTCTCGACGAACTGCACGATCACCTTCGCGCTGATCACGCGCGACTCGCGGTACACCAACTGCGAGCGCCGGTAGAACCAGCGCATCAGGAACGCCAGCGGGATGCCGCCGAGCAGCAGAATCAGGCCGGACTGCCAGTCCGCGATCACCAGCGCGATGAACGTGAAGACGCCGAACAGCACACCGGAGACGAGGTTGTTCAGACCGCCGTCGAGCAGCTCGCGGATCGAGTCCAGGTCGCTGGTCTGCCGCGAGATGATGCGGCCCGACGTGTACGACTCGTGGAACTCGAGGCTGAGCCTCTGTGTGTGCAGGAAGATGCGCTTGCGCAGGTCGAGCAGCACCGCCTGGGTGATGCGCGCGGCGACGACGACGTACCAGCCGATCAGCGCGGCGGCTGTCGCGCCGGCAAGCAGGTACACGCCGCTGACCATCAGCGCCGGCATCCAGTCGTTCTGTTCGAGCAGCACCGGCAGCGCCTTGTCGATCGCGACCCCGATGAGGATGGGGCCCGCGACCTGCAGCGCCGTCGAGATGACCAGCACGGTCGCGGCGAGCGCGATCTGAGCGCGCAGCGGCGAGATCAGCGAGCCGAGCAGTCGCAGCGAACGCTGCCGGATGACACGGCTCTCCTCGCGGGTGTAGTTCGAGCGATCCTCGCCCTGGGTTCCCGTGATGGTCATGCCTGCACCTCCTCTTCCTCGGTTGCGGATGCTCTGTCTTCGACCATCTCCTCGGTGATGACCGGGATCGTCCCCGTGCGCGCCGCCTGTTCGGCCTCGAGGCTCGAGATCACGTGGCGGTAGTGCGCGCTGGTCTTCAGCAGTTCGGCATGGGTGCCGACCGCCGTGACCTTTCCGGCCTCGAGCAGCGCGACGCGGTCGGCGAGCGCGACCGTGGACGGCCGGTGCGCGACGATCAGCGCCGTGGTCTCGGCGAGCACGTGCCGCAGGGCCTCCTCGACGAGGGCCTCGGTGTCGACGTCGAGCGCCGACAGCGGGTCGTCGAGCACGAGCACCTTCGGGGCGGCGGCGACCGCGCGGGCCAGCGCCAGCCGCTGCCGCTGACCGCCGGAGAGGCTCAGCCCCTCCTCGCCGATGATGGTCTCGGTGCCCTCGGGCAGCGAGTCGACGAAGCCGGCCTGCGCCACGTCGAGGGCCTCGCGCATGACGCGCTCGCCCTCTTCGCTGTGCGGGTCGAGATCGGCGCGGCCGAGCAGCACGTTCTCGCGCACGGATGCCGAGAACAGGGTGGCGTCCTCGAAGGCCATGGCGATGTGCCGGCGCAGCTCCGCCAGCGGCAGATCGCGCACGTCGACGCCGTCGAGCGTGACCCGGCCGCCGGTGACGTCGTAGAGGCGTGCCGGGAGGGTGGTGAGCGTGGTCTTGCCGCTGCCGGTCAGGCCGACGAGCGCCATGGTCTCGCCCGGCTTGAGCACGAGGTCGATGCCGTCCAGCAGATCGCGCTCGGAGGCGCCGGCGTCCTGGTACCGGAAGTGCGTGCCCTCGAAGGCGAGCTCTCCGCGCGGCTGCTCGATGTGCGCGGGCTGCTCGGGATCGGTGATCGTGTTCGTCTCCTGGAAGATGTCGAACACGCGATCGGTCGCGGTGCGGGCGTCCAGCATGAACGAGAACAGGAATCCGATCGACTCGATCGGCCACCGCAGCACCGTGGCCATCGCGAAGAATGCGAACAGCTGCGCGGCGTCGATCTGGCCCTGCCAGATCAGCCAGATGCCTGTGAGCAGGCTGAGGCCGAAGGCGATCTGCGGCATGAGGTCGAGCCAGAACCAGATGGTTCCGACCGCGCGAGCCTTGCTGAGCTCGGTCTCGCGCAGGGTCTCGGCCTGCGAGCTGAAGCGGCGCAGGGCGTGCTTGCCGCGACCGAAGGCCTTGAGCACGCGGATGCCGTGCACGCTCTCCTCGACGCTGGTGGCGAGGTCGCCGGCCTGATCCTGGCTCTGCCGGGCGAGCACGCCGTAGCGCTTCTCGAACAGGAAGCCCTGGATCCACATCGGCACGCCGGTGACGAGGAAGATCGTGCCCAGCAGCCAGTGCCACTGGAACAGCAGCACGGCGCCGATGATGATGGTCAGCACGTTGACGACGAGCAGGATCAGGCCGAAGGCGATCCAGCGACGGATCAGGCCGATGTCCTGCATCATGCGGCTGAGCAGCTGCCCCGAACCCCAGCGGTCGTGGAACGCGACCGGCAGGGTCTGCAGTCGTGCGTAGATGTCGGCGCGCATGCGGTACTCGACCTCGGTGGCCGGGGTGAGCACGAACCAGCGGCGCAGCCAGACCATGGCGGCCTCACCGAGGCCGAGCAGCAGCACGATCGCGGCGCCGCCGACGATCGCCGCCACATTGCCGGTCGCGATCGGTCCGCGGATGATCTGCTCGAGCACGATCGGCACCATCAGTGCCAGCACGGCGGCGGCGAGCGCGCTTGCGGCGCCACCTGCCAGTCGGCCGATGATCGGCTGGATGAACGGCTTCAGACGCCAGAGCGCAGCCGGAGTGGACAGCGAGGAGGAAGGAGAAGGAGGGAGGGAAGACGCAGACATGTGACGTATCGATGATTCTGAGAGGAGGCGGAACGGCGACGATGAGGAGGCGGATGCCAAGGGGCATCCGCCGGTCGGTAGACGGTGACTGCGGAGGGTGCTAGCTCAGACGAGGAGCGTAGACCGAGCCGGGGACATCCGTGACGGCCGGCGAAGCGGTGGTCGTGAACATGGTGTCCTCCTCGAAACTCGGCGATGTCGGCCGATCGGCGCGACAGCCCTCCAGCGTATGCCTGTGAACTTGCTGATGCAAGCGTATTCCCGAACTCGCCTCTGCGTCGCCGCCCGTGCACGCAGAAGCCCCTCTGCTGCTGTCAGCAGAGGGGCCCCGGCGATTCAGGCGGACGCCTCCCTGGCGAGCAGCGCTCGCTTCACCTCGACGCCCCAGGCGAACCCGCCCATGCTGCCGTCGCCGCGCAGCACCCGGTGGCAGGGCACGAACAGCGCGGGCGCATTGCGCGCGCACACCGATGCGGCGGCCCGCGCCGCCTGCGGGTTGCCGAGCTCGATCGCGAACTCGGTGTAGGTCAGCGGCTCCCCCGGCGTGATGCGGCGCAGTGCGTCCCAGCCGCTGTGCTGCCGATCGGTGCCGAACTGCCGCACCGGCACGGTGTCGATCGCCGCGAGGTCTCCGTCGTAGTAGGCGCGGACCGCGACTGCGGCATCCGTCTCGCCCTCGGCGATCTCCGAAGGGCGGTGCGCCGGCGCCAGCCGCGCGAGGATCTCGTCGCGGGAGTCGGTCCAGCCGGATGCCAGCACGCGCTGCTCGTCGTCGGCGAGGATCGTGAACGGTCCGTCCGGGGTCTGGACGGTCTGGATGGTTGCGGTCATGGCTTCTTCTCCTCGATCTTCTTCTTCGTCGTCGGGCGCTTCGCGGGCGCATTGCGCCACAGGTGCGCGGTGAGGTAGCTGCGCCACGGCGCGGTGCGCCCGGCCCACAGCGCGAGCGGAGCGGGATCTGCGGGAAGACCCGCCGCAGCTCCCCCTGCCCGCGCGGCGACGTCGCCCGGCAGGAACACGTCAGGGTCGCCGATCACGCGCATCCGCACGTAGTCGGCCGTCCACGGGCCGATGCCGGGCATCGCCAGCAGCGCGGCGCGCTGCGCCTCGGCGTCGTCGCCGACACTGAGCGTCAGTTCGCCGCTCGCGAGCGCGGCGGCGGCTCCGGTGATCGCCCTGATGCGAGCGGCGGGTCCGCGCAGCACCTCCGCGCCGTGCTCGGCGATCGCGGTCATGGTCGGGAACAGGATGCCGCCCTCGGCGGTGCGCTCCCCCAGCGCGTCCGCCAGCGCAGTGAGCGCCGTGCGAGCCGCGACCACGGTGATCTGCTGCCCCACCATCGCGCGGATCAGCATCTCGTGCGGGTCGACGGCCCCTGGCACCCGGATGCCCGGTACGCGCGCCACGAGCGGAGCGAGCTCCGGATGCGCGGCGAGCGCGGCATCCACGGCCGCGGGATCGGCGTCCAGATCGAACAGGCGCCGGGAGCGCGCGACGAGCGGGGCGAGGTCGCCCAGACGCGCGAGGCGCGCTCGCAGGTGCAGTCGGGTTCCGTCATGCCGCAGCCTGAACCAGGCCGGCCCGCCGTCCAGGCGCAGGTGGCGCTCGAAGGACCGCGACCCCGCTTCCTCGACGCCGGGAAGCGCGCGTGCGGCCATCCAGTCGAACAGCCCGTCGAGGTCGATCGGGGGCCGGTACGGCAGCACCAGGTCGATCGTGCCGGGAACGGTCTCGCAGACGGGGGCCGAGCCGGTACGGCGCTTGGCGCGCAGCTCGGTGGGAGTCATGCCGAACACCTCGCGCACGGTGTCGTTGAACTGTCGCAGGCTGGCGAATCCGGCCGAGAACGCCGCATCCGCCACCGGCAGGTCGGTGCCGACCAGCAGCATCCGCGCGGTGTGCGCACGGTTCGCGCGCGACAGCGCGAGCGGTCCGGCGCCCAGCTCGGCGACCAGCATGCGGTTCAGATGCCGCGGCGAGTACCCGAGCCGGCGCGCGAGACCGGGCACGCCCTCGCGATCGACGACGCCGTCTCCGATCAGACGCATCGCACGGGCCGCGGCATCGCCGCGCAGGTTCCAGTCCGGCGAACCGGGGGCGGCCTCGGGCAGGCAGCGCTTGCACGCACGGTAACCGGCCTCGTGCGCGGCAGCGCTGGTCGGATAGAACGTGACGTTCGCGGGTTTCGGAGTCCGAGCGGGGCAGCTCGGCCGGCAGTAGATGCCGGTCGAGCTGACCGCCGTCACGAACTGTCCGTCGAAACGCGTGTCCCGCGCGCTGATCGCGCGGTACCGCTCGTCGAAGGTCATCGTCAGGGTCATGCCCCTACTCTGACACGCCCCGACGACGGTGGCTCGCGGAAATCGGACACGACTGTGCCCGCCAGCTCCTAGTGGAAGAAGTGGCGCTCTCCGGTGAAGAACATCGTGACGCCGGCCTTGAGCGCCGCGTCGACGACCTCGCCGTCGCGCACCGAGCCGCCGGGCTGCACGATCGCGGTCACGCCCGCGTCGATGAGCACCTGCGCGCCGTCGGCGAAGGGGAAGAACGCGTCGGATGCCGCGACCGACCCGCTCGCGCGGTCACCGGCGCGCTCGACCGCGAGGCGGCACGAGTCGACCCGGTTCACCTGGCCCATGCCGACGCCGACCGTGGCGTTGTCCTTGGCCAGCACGATCGCGTTGGACTTCACGGCGCGGCACGCCTTCCACGCGAAGATGAGGTTCTCCATCGCGGCCTCGTCGGGGCGCTCGCCCGAGACCAGTTCCCAGTTCTTCGCCACGGACGAGATGTCGTCGGGGAAGCGGTCCGCGTCCTGCAGCAGCAGGCCGCCCGACACCAGGCGCACGTCCATGCGCTCCTGCTGCCAGTCCTCGGGCAGCTTCAGCAGGCGCAGGTTCTTCTTCGCCTTGAACACCTCGAGCGCGGCGGGTTCGAAGTCGGGGGCGACGATGACCTCGGTGAAGATGTCCTTCAGGTTCTCGGCCATCTTCAGCGTGACGGTGCCGTTCGCGGCGATCACACCGCCATAGGCCGACACCGGGTCGCACTCGTGCGCGCGCAGGTGGGCGCTGGCGATCGGGTCGAGGGCGTTCGGCGCGGTGGTGGCGATGCCGCACGGGTTCGCGTGCTTGATGATCGCGACCGAGGGCAGCACCATGTCGTAGGCGGCGCGCAGCGCGGCATCCGCATCCACGTAGTTGTTGTAGGACATCTCCTTGCCCTGCAGCTGCGTCGCCTGCGCGATGCCGTGGCCGCCTGCGCGGGTGTAGATCGCGGCGCGCTGATGCGAGTTCTCGCCGTAGCGCAGCGTCTCGAGGCGCTCGGCCTTGATCGTCAGGTGCGCGGGCAGGTCCTCGCCCTCGCTGAGCGTGCCCTCGGCGAACCAGGCCGCCACGGCGGTGTCGTAGGCGGCGGTGTGCGCGAAGGCGCGGGCGGCGAGCTCACGGCGCTGCACGAGCGTCGTGCCGCCGGCACGAACGGACCCGATCACCGCGGGGTACGACTCGGGCGAGACGACGATGGCGACGTTCGCGTGGTTCTTCGCGGCCGCGCGCACCATGGCGGGGCCGCCGATGTCGATCTGCTCGACGATGTCATCGCCCTCGGCACCGGATGCCACGGTCTCGACGAACGGGTACAGGTTGACCACGACCAGCTCGAATGGCTCGATGCCGAGGTCCTGCAGCTGACGCTCGTGGTCCTCGAGGCGCAGGTCCGCGAGCACGGCACCGTGGATCTTCGGGTGCAGCGTCTTGACACGGCCGTCGAGCATCTCGGCGACGCCGGTCACGGCGGCGACGTCGGTCACGGCGTGGCCGGCCTCACGGATCGTGGCGGCGGTGGAGCCGGTGGAGACGATCTCGACACCGGCCTCGGCCAGCGCGGCGGCGAGCTCGAGCAGTCCGGACTTGTCGCTGACGGAGACGAGAGCACGGCGGATCGGGACCGTGTCGCGGTGGCGGTAGAGCGAGGGATCCTGACGGGGGCCGGCCATGGTGATGCTCCTTGGAATGCGGTGTCGGGTTTCGGGGGTGGTTCAGGACGTGAGTGCGAGCTCGCCGGTGGCGATGCGCTGCACCACTTCGATGAGCAGACGGCGCTCCACGGGCTTGATGCGCTCGTGCAGGCTGTGCTCGGTGTCACCCGGAAGCACGGCGACGCGCTCCTGGGCGAGGATCGGTCCGGAGTCGACCCCGTCGTCGACGACGATCACGCTGGCACCGGTCTCGGAGACGCCTGCCGCGAGTGCGTCGCGCACGCCGTGCGCGCCGGGGAACTCGGGCAGGTAGGCCGGATGCGTGTTGATGATGTGGGGTGCGTACTGCGCGACCAGTGCGGCGGGCAGCAGGCGCATGAGACCGCTGAGCACGATGAGGTCGGGCGACCAGACGGCCAGCTGGCGTCCGAGCTCTGCTCCCCAGGCATCGCGGTTCTCGTGCTCATGCCACGGCACGGTGAAGGTGGGGATGCCGAACTCCTCGGCATGCGCGAGCCCGTCGGCATCGCGATCGGCGCCCACGACGACCACCCGAGCCGGGAAGTCGGGGTGGCGGGCGGCTTCGAGCAGGGCACGGAGATTCGAGCCGGTGCCCGAGATCAGAACAGCGACCGTCAGCACGCGGTCAGTCTACCCGGGTGCCGGGCGTGTCCTGACCGGATGTCCGCTCGCCGGTGTGCGCGTGGTCGTACTCCGCCATCTCGGCGTGCCAGCGGTCGGTGCGCTCCTCCGCGAGCTCGTCGCGGTGCCGCGGCGCGAGCAGCAGGATCGCCGCGCCGACGAGCACCTCGAGTCCGATCGCGAGCGCGAAGCCGCCAGGCTGCGGCCCGGTCTCCGTAAGGCGGCCGGGGCCGATCGACCCGGAGGCCAGCACCGCGGCGAGCGCGGCGACGCCGGCCGAGATCAGGGCGATGCCTGCGGCGATCGCGGCGCGCGGGCCGTAGCCGACCGCGCCGCCCTCCCAGACCAGCTTCGAGCGGATCATCCAGCCGGCGAGGGCGCCGGCTGCGATGGGGATCAGCACGACGACGAGCATCCAGAACGAGTCCACCGGCGGCAGCAGGCCGAGCACCGGGATGCCGGGGACGACGCCCAGCTGAGTGCCGGCGGGCGACACCGCGGTTCCCGCTCCGACCGCGAAGCCCGGCCCGGCGATCCAGGCGACGGCCCAGACCACGAGGGTGGGCAGGTAAGCGAGCTGACCGAGCGTGATCACCGTCGCGCCGAGCGCATCGACGTGCGCGCTCTCGAAGAGGGCGATCACCTCGCCGCCGCGCAGCACGGTCATCGCGGCGACTCCCAGCGCCCCGACGCCGGTGAGCACGACGACGGTCACCGCCGCCCCGCGCACAGCCTCTGCGGGAACAGGCGCCCAGTCGCCCCAGCTGTCGACGACGTCGTGCAGGCGGTCGATCGGTCCGCCGTCGCCTTCGGACCAGGCGTGCTTGACCGCACCGGCGAGGAGACCGGCGAGGTAGACCGCGACCGGCAGCAGCGCCCCGACCCAGAACGCCACATGAGCAGCAGGAGTGCCGGCGGTGAGGGCGACCAGCAGCGAGACCGCCGCGAAGACGACGGTGCCGCCGACGACACCGGAGATCCACGCACCGGCGGCGGACGCCCGCCGGCCGGATCTCGCGGCGAACAGCAGCGTGAACAGCAGCAGCGCCAGCGGCGTGAGCGAGAGCGTGAACCGCGCCGCCGCGGGGGCGATCCCGGTCGCGCGGATCACCTCGTCGGGGATCTGGATCTGCATCGCCGCGCCGTGCCCGAACTGCCACAGCGTGCCGCTCGCCGGCCACAGCGCACCCCAGTCCGCGGTCGCGCCGATGGCGATCGTCCACAGCAGCGTCAGGGGCGCCAGAAGAACGGCGAGCCCGATGGCGGCGGCGATCGCGGCGTCGAGCGCGGCGAGGAGGGCGACGGTGAGGCGTTGCATGTCGGGAAAAGCCTACGATGTCCGCCCCTCCCCTTTCCTGCGCACCCCCGGCACACGATAGATTCTCCTGCGGAGGTCCCCCGATGACTACAGCCCCTGCCGCCCCCGAGACCGACGAGAAGGAGCCGGTGAACGCCGTCGACCGCTTCTTCGAGATCACCAAGCGCGGATCCACATTCGGCGCGGAGATCCGCGGTGGTGTGGTCACGTTCGTGACGATGGCGTACATCGTCATCCTGAACCCGATCATCCTGTCCACGCCGGATGTCGCCGGCAACACGCTTCCCGGCCCGGCCGTGGCAGCGGCGACCGCCCTCACCGCCGGCGTGATGACGCTGCTGTTCGCCCTCATCTCACGTCTGCCGTTCGCGTTCGCCGCGGGACTCGGCATCAACGCGTTCCTCGCCTTCTCCGTGGTCGGCACCGTGACGTGGCCCGAGGCCATGGCCCTGGTCGTGATCAACGGCCTGGTCATCGTGCTGCTGGCCGCGACCGGTCTGCGGAAGATGATCTTCGACGCCGTCCCCGTGCAGCTCAAGCTCGCGATCACCGTCGGCATCGGCCTGTTCATCGCCTTCATCGGCTTCGTGAACGCCGGTTTCGTCACGGCGACCGGAAATGCCTCACCCCCGGTCGACCTCGGCACCGGCGGATCGGTGGCGAGCATCCCGACGCTGCTCTTCGTGATCACCCTGCTGATCGGCGGCGCACTCATCGCGCTGCGCATCAAGGGCGCGATCCTCATCGCCCTCGCCGGCGGCACCGTGCTCGGCGCCATCATCAGCGCGATCTGGAAGGTCGACGGCCTCGGGTTCGATCTCTCCGGCGGTATCGTCGGCGTGCCCGACCTCAGCCTCATCGGCGCCGTCGACTTCTCGTTCGACCTCGGCAAGGTGAGCGTCGTCGCGCTGGTGATGTTCGTCTTCACCCTGGTGTTCTCCAACTTCTTCGACGCCATGGGCACGATGACCGGTCTCGCGAAGGAAGCCGATCTCGCCGACGAGAAGGGCGATTTCCCGCGCATCAAGTCGGCACTGATCGTCGAGGGTGTCGGCGCGGTCGTCGGCGGTGGCACGTCGTCGTCCTCGGCGACGGTGTTCGTCGAGTCGGGCGCGGGCATCGGCGAGGGTGCGCGCACCGGCTTCGCCACAGCGATCACGGGCGTGCTGCTGCTCCTGACCATGTTCTTCACGCCGCTGACCTCGCTGGTTCCCAGCGCGGTCGCCGCCTCGGCGCTGGTGCTCGTCGGCGCGATGATGCTCGCGCAGATCAAGAACATCGACTTCAGCGACTTCCGTGTGCTGCTGCCGGTGTTCCTCACCGTCACCGTCATGCCGATGACGTACTCGATCGCCAACGGCATCGGGGCGGGCTTCGTCAGCTGGGTGGTCGTGAACGCGGTCTCCGGCAAGGCGAAGACGATTCATCCGCTGCTCTGGATCGTCGCCGCCGGCTTCGTGCTGTTCTTCGCCCGTGGCCCGCTGGAGGTCGCCTTCGGCGTGGCCTGAGCTCGTCGCCCGACCCGTCGGGCCGACACGAAGGGGACGGATGCCGCGGCATCCGTCCCCTTCGTCGTCTCCCGGCCGCGCGGTCGTCCCGGCGGGCCGTCCGTGCGCTCAGGCGTAGGCCGCGGCGAACTCCGCCGAAGGCTCGATCGGCTCGATCACGTCGAGCAGCACGCCGCCGGGCGCCTCGACGATGAAGTGCCGCTGCCCGAAGTCCTCGTCCCGCAGGGTCAGACGCTCCGGCAGGCAGAGTTCACCGACGAGACGGGCGTGCTCGGCCGCGGCGTCCGTCACCTCGACGTTCAGCAGCAGGCCGGTCACCGGCCGGCGGAAGCCGTGCGGGATCGTGTCGTGCATGCTGTCGAGCACGGCGAGCTCGCCGCCGTCGAACCGCAGACTGACGTACCAGTCGGCCTCGAAGGTCGTCTCGAATCCCAGCACCTCACGGTAGAAGCGTGCTGAGGCCTCGACGTCCTCCACCATGAGCACGGGGTAGAACGAGGTGATCTGCATGTCGCCATCCTTTACGTACGCTGTGTTTGTATCTTGCGGAGCTAGGATACATGCACACCGTACGTAAAGGAACGTCCATGCCGAGAACCACCGCTGCAGAGGCCGCCGCGACCGCCGAGCGCGTGCTCGAAGCCGCGACCGTCCGCTTCGCCTCACAGGGCTTCGCCGCGACCTCGGTCGACGAGGTGGCGGCGGACGCCGCCGTCACCCGCGGTGCCGTCTACCACCACTACTCCTCGAAACCCGGGCTCTTCACCGCGGTCGTGCAGCGGACGCAGCAGGATGTCGCCGCCGCGGTCGTCTCAGCCGCCGGAGACGCC
This sequence comes from Microbacterium sp. NPDC057659, assembly GCF_042799915.1. Lineage (NCBI taxonomy): Bacteria > Bacillati > Actinomycetota > Actinomycetes > Micrococcales > Microbacteriaceae > Microbacterium > Microbacterium sp. NPDC057659. Next base: position 1,411,071 of record NZ_JBHVHU010000001.1, read on the forward strand.
TCCCCTGCCGAGGCGCTGCGCCTCGGCAGTCATGCGTTCCTCGACGCGATCACGCACGGCGGTCACGCGAGGGTGCTGCTATTGGATGCGCCTGCCGTGCTGGGCTGGGATGCCTGGCGACAGGCCGACGCCGAGGCATCCGCCGTGCATCTGCGCGAGGCTCTGACGGGCGCCGGCGTCACGGACGCGGACGCGGATGCCGCGACCGCGCTGCTCTCCGGAGCGATGAACGAGGCCGCGCTGTGGCTCTCCGAGCGGCCGGATGACGCCGCAGCACGGGCATCCGTGCATACTGCGCTGGACCGGATGCTGGACGCCGTCGCGCCGCGGTAGCGGGTCAGCGGCGCTCGAGCAGGAACAGGGCGATCAGCCGGTCGGTGCGGGTCTGGTAGTTCGCGTAGTCGGGCCAGGCCTCGACGGCGCGCTCCCACCACACCGAGCGCTCGTCGCCGGCGAGCTCGCGGGCCGTGTAGTCGTGCTTCTCCGCGCCGTCCTGCAGCTCGACGTGCGGTTCGCGGCGCATGTTGCCCGCCCACTTCGGCTCGTCGTGCGCACCGCCCTTCGACGCGACCACGACGTAGTCGCCACCGTGCTCGACGCGCATCAGCGCGGTCTTGCGCAGCGCGCCGGTCTTCGCACCGACCGTGGTCAGCACGATGATCGGCTTGCCCCGCATGTCGTTGGCCTCGGCGCCGTCCGACGCCTCGAACGTCTCGGCCTGTGTGCGGGCCCAGTCGGCGGTGGAAGGAAGGTAGTCTCCGGAAAGCGGCATGCCTCCAGCCTATGCGCGCCCGAACGGAGGCGGACCGAACTGCCATCCGCAAGACGGCCGTCGGGTACGACGAAGGGCCCGGATGCCTGGCATCCGAGCCCTCCGCAGAAAGCAGTGCTCACAGACCCGCGATGTACTTCGACTCGTCGCTGCGCTCCTCGCTCAGCAACCGGTCGGAAGCCGCTTCGCGACTACAGTGCTGCAATGATTTCGCGCATCAGCGAGGCGGTCTCGGACGGCGTCTTGCCGACCTTCACCCCGGCGGCCTCGAGGGCCTCCTTCTTGGCCTGAGCGGTACCGGCCGAGCCCGAGACGATGGCGCCGGCGTGGCCCATGGTCTTGCCCTCGGGAGCGGTGAAGCCAGCCACGTAGCCGACGACCGGCTTGGTGACGTTGGCCTTGATGTACTCGGCCGCGCGCTCCTCGGCGTCGCCGCCGATCTCGCCGATCATGACGATCGCCTTGGTCTCGGGGTCCGCCTCGAACGCGGCGAGCGCGTCGATGTGCGTGGTGCCGATGACCGGGTCGCCGCCGATGCCGATGGCGGTCGAGAAGCCGAGGTCGCGCAGCTCGAACATCATCTGGTAGGTCAGGGTGCCCGACTTCGACACGAGGCCGATCGGGCCCTTGCCGGTGATGTTCGCCGGCGTGATGCCCGCGAGGGCCTCACCGGGGGTGATGATGCCCGGGCAGTTCGGGCCGATGATCCGGGTCTTGTTGCCCTTCTCGATCGCGTAGGCCCAGGCCTCGGCCGAGTCGCCAACGGGGACGCCCTCGGTGATGACCACGAGCAGCGGGATCTCGGAGTCGATGGCCTCGATCATCGCGTCCTTGGTGAACGCCGGCGGCACGAACGCGACGGACACGTTCGCACCGGTCTTCTCGATGGCCTCGGCGACCGACCCGAACACGGGAAGCTCGACGGGGTTGCCGTCCTTGTCGACGTGCGACACGGTGGTGCCGGCCTTGCGCGCGTTCACGCCGCCGACGACGTTGGTTCCGGCCTTCAGCATCAGCGCGGTGTGCTTGGTGCCCTCGCCGCCGGTGATGCCCTGGACGATGACCTTGGAGTCGTTGTTGAGGTAGATCGACATGTCTCTAGTCCTATTCGTCTCAGGCGTTGGCCAGCTCGGCGGCCTTGTCGGCGCCCTCGTCCATGGTGGCGGCGAGCGTGACGAGCGGGTGGTTCGCGGCCGCGAGGATCGCACGACCCTCATCGACCTGGTTGCCGTCGAGACGCACGACGAGCGGCTTGGTCGCCGAGTCGCCGAGGATCTCGAGGGCCTTGACGATGCCCTCTGCCACGGCCACGCAGGAGGTGATGCCGCCGAAGACGTTGACGAACACGCTCTTGACCTGCTCGTCGCCGAGGATGACGTCGAGGCCGTTGGCCATGACCTGCGCGTTCGCGCCGCCACCGATGTCGAGGAAGTTGGCGGGCTTCACGTTGCCGTGGTTCTCGCCCGCGTAGGCGACGACGTCGAGGGTGGACATGACCAGACCCGCGCCGTTGCCGATGATGCCGACCTCGCCGTCGAGCTTGACGTAGTTGAGACCGGATGCCTTGGCCTTGGCCTCGAGCGGGTCCTCGCTGGCCTTGTCGGCGAGCTCCTCGTGCTCGGGGTGACGCACCTCGGAGGCGTTGTCGTCGAGGGTGACCTTGCCGTCGAGGGCGATGATGTCGCCGTCCTCGGTGCGGACCAGCGGGTTCACCTCGACGAGCGTGGCGCCCTCGCCCTTGTAGACGTCGTAGAGCTTGACGAAGACGTCGGAGACCTTCTCGACCAGGTCCTCGGGGAAGTTCGCGGCGCGCGCGATCTCGACGGCCTTGGCCTTGTCGATGCCGGTCAGCGCGTTGACCTCGACCCGGGCGAGCGCCTCGGGCTTCTCGACCGCGAGCTGCTCGATCTCCATGCCGCCCTCGACGCTGCACAGCGACAGGTAGGAGCGGTTGGCGCGGTCCAGCAGCACCGAGAAGTAGAACTCCTCAGCGATGCGCGCGCCCGCGGCGACCATCACACGACGGACGACGTGGCCCTTGATGTCGAGACCGAGGATCGCCTTGGCCGCCTCGTACGCCTCCTCAGGGTTCTTCGCGACCTTCACACCACCGGCCTTGCCGCGGCCGCCGGTCTTGACCTGTGCCTTGACGACGACGACGCCGCCGAGCTTCTCGGCCGCTGCCTTCACCTCCTCGGGGGTGTCGGCGACGATGCCGGCGAGAACCGGCACCTCGTACTTCTCGAAAAGGTCTCGTGCCTGGTACTCGTAGAGATCCACAGTGCAGTCCTTCGCTGGTTGCGGCGGGTGGGACGCGACAAGATTGTCGGGTGTCGATATCATTCGACCCGGTTGACAAGCGTACTACCGCGGAACACGCCCGCCTGACCGCTGGCGTTAGGCTCTCGCTATGCACGAATCCGTACAGCCCCCCAACGGTGTCGTCGGGGCAGCACTCGAGCTGTTCGCACAGCAGGGCTTCGAGCAGACCTCGGTCGAGCAGATCGCCAAGGCCGCCGGTGTCTCCCGTTCGACCTTCTTCCGCCAGTTCGGCGGCAAGGAGGATGTCGTCTTCGCCGACCACGAGGCGCTGATCGGCCAGCTGCGCTCCTTCCTCGACGAGCCTCACGACGACCCCTGGCAGGCCGTGTGCGAGGCATCCGAGCGGGTCTTCTCGTACTTCGCACGCGATCCGGAGCTCGCCCGCCGCCGGTACCAGATCGTGCGCGACGTGCCCGTGCTCCGCGAGCGCGAGATCATCACGGTGTTCCGCTACGAGCGTCTCTTCGACGACTACCTGCGCGAATCGCTGCCGGGCATCGACCCGCTGGATGCGGTCGGCTTCGCCGCCCTGGTCACCGCCGTGCACAATCATGTGCTGCGCCAGCTGCTGCGCGGCAGGAAGGTGCCCGTCGCGGTGCTGCAGAAGGCGCTCGCCGACGTGCGGCGCCGGTACGGCGTGCTGGAGGATGCCGCAGACGCGGCATCCGACGACGTCGTCGTGGCGGTGTTCCCCCGGTCGATGCCGATCGCGGAGATCACCCGGCGGGTGCAGGCCGAGCTCAGTTGACGCGAATGTCCTCCGGCCGCCCCGCGAGCGGAGCGACCGGGAGCGCGATCAGTCGCAGCCGCAGCCGCCGGAGGGCGTCTTGACCATGAAGCAGACGTCGCAGACGCCGTAGTCCCGCTCCTCCTTGGGCGTGACCTTCGGGGCCTTCGGGGCGGCCGGAGCCGAAGTGCGAGGAGTCGTGGTGCGCTTCGGCTTCGCCGGCGCCGCCTGGACGAACTCGCTGGGGTGCATCACGTAGAAGTACGGCGGACGACCCTCGCTGGGCTGCAGCCGCTGCGCCGCCGAGCCGACGACGACGATCTCGTCCTCGGTGAAGCCGTTGGTGTAGGTGCGGCCGATGTGCAGCGCGGCGCCCGGTCCGCGGCGGATCGCCTCGATGTAGCGCCCTCGGTCGATGAAGCTCGAGATGCCGACCGCATCGACGATCTGAGCGATGAACGCGTGGTTCTCCTCGGGAATGCGCTGCGCGCGGAGCGCCTCGGCGAGATTGCGGTAGGGGCGGGAGGTTCCGGCCGGGGTGGGGCCCTGTACTTCGTTCATCACTTCAAGGATCCCACGTCCGGGGGTGCCGCGGATGCCGCTTCAGTACGCTGGGGGCATGGCGCGCGCAACGGTGATCGGAAGCGGGCCCAACGGACTCTCCGCCGCAGTGGCCCTGGCCCGCGCGGGCTACGCCGTCGAGGTGCTCGAGGCGGCCGAGACGATCGGCGGCGGCGTGCGGACGCTCGACGGCCCGCTGCCCGGCTACCGGTACGACGTGTGCTCGGCCGTGCACCCGGCGGCGCTGACCTCGCCGTTCTTCCGCGCCTTCGGACTGGCCGACCGGGTGGACTGGATCCGCCCCCAGATCTCGTATGCGCATCCGCTCGACGACGGCCGCGCCGGCATCGCCTGGCACGACCTCGAGCGCACCGCCGACGGTCTCGGTGTCGACGCCCGCGCCTGGAACGCCCTGCTGCGTCCGCTGGTGCGCCGGCTCGACGAGGTGGTCGAGTTCACGGGCGGGTCGATGCTGCGCGTGCCGCGGCATCCGATCACCGGCGTCCGATTCGGCCTGCGGATGCTGGAGCAGGGCAGCCTCCTCGGGCCGCGCGCGTTCCGCACCGCCGAGGCGAACGCGCTGCTGGCCGGGGTACTCGCGCACGCGGCGACGCCGCTGCCCTCGCCGTCGTCGGCCGCGGCGGGCCTGCTGCTGGCCGCGCAGGCGCACGGCACGGAGGGCTGGGCGTATCCGCGGGGCGGCGCGCAGCGCATCGCCGACGCCCTGCAGCAGGATCTCGAGGCGCACGGCGGACGCCTCCGCACCCGCGAGAACGTGCACGATCTGTCCGACCTGGACTGGGGAGACCCCGCCCGGGGCGATCTGCTGCTGCTGAACTGCTCGCCGCGGCTGGCGCTCACCCATCCCGGGATCCCGGCGGCGTATGCCCAGGGGCTCACCGAGTACCGCTACGGGCCCGCAGCCGCGAAGGTCGACTTCGCACTGAGCGGGCCGGTGCCGTGGACGAACGCACAGGTCGCGCTCTCTCCGACCGTGCATGTCGGCGGAACCCGCACCGAGATCGCCGAGAGCGAGAACGCCGTCGCCCGCGGCACGGTGTCGGAGCGGCCGTACGTGCTCGCCGTGCAGCCGTCGGTGCTCGACGACTCGCGTGCGCCGGACGGCGGAGCCGCGCTCTGGGCGTACATCCACGTGCCGCTCGGCTCGGACCTCGACCCCACCGAGCTCGTCACCCGGCAGATCGAGCGCTTCGCTCCGGGTTTCCGTGACGTCATCCTGGGCAGTCTGGCTGTGCCGGCATCCGAGCGCGAGGCCCTGAACCCGGCCGAGATCGGCGGCGACATCTTCGGTGGTGCGTTCACGATGGCGCAGGCGTTCCGCCGGCCCGTCGTCTCGCCGGCGCCCTGGCGCACTCCGATGCGCGGCGTGTACCTGGCGTCGGCCGCGACGCCGCCGGGGCCCGGTGTGAACGGCATGGCAGGCTGGCACGCCGCTCGCACCGCGCTGTCGGATGCCGGCACGCCGATGACGCTGGAGGAGCTGTTCGCCTGACCCCTCGTGGGATGGCGGCGGACGGGCCAGGATGGACGCATGTACGAGATCCCCGCGCCCATGCTCGCCAAGGCCGCCGCTGCCGTGCCGGACCCGGCGAAGACGCCGATGCTGTTCGAACCGAAGTGGGACGGATTCCGCGGTCTCGTCGCCTGGGACGGCGAGACCCTCGAGATCGGCTCCCGCGGCGCGAAGCCACTGACCCGCTACTTCCCCGAGCTGGTCGAACAGCTCCCCGGCATCCTGCCCGGCCCCTGCCTGCTCGATGGCGAGATCGTCGTCGCCACCGGCCCTGCAGGCTCGCAGCGTCTGGACTGGGAGGCGCTCAGCCAGCGCATCCACCCCGCCGCCTCCCGCGTCGCGAAGCTCGCCGCCGAGACGCCGGCGATGTTCATCGCCTTCGATCTGCTCGCCGAGGGAGACGACGACCTGCAGCAGCTGCCGTTCCGCGAGCGGCGCGAGCGACTGGAGCGGATGCTGGCCGGTGCCGCGGCTCCGCTGCACCTGACCCGCACCACCGGCGACCGCACGACGGCGCAGCGCTGGCTCGCCGAGTTCGAGGGCGCCGGGCTCGACGGCGTCGTCGCCAAGCCCCTCGACGAGCCCTACGCCCCCGGCAAGCGCACCCTGATCAAGATCAAGCACGCCCGCACGGCGGATGTCGTCGCACTCGGGTACCGGGTGCACAAGAGCGGCTCCGGCGTCGGCTCGCTGCTCGTCGGGCTCTACTCCGACGACGGCGTGCTGCGGCAGGTCGGCGGCGTCGCGGCCTGGAGCGATGCGATGCGGCAGCAGCTCGTCGAGGACCTCGATCCCCTCGTGGAGCGGGATGCGGACGGTGCTGCTGTCACCGGCGAGGGCGAGCGCTCACGGTTCAGCGGATCGAAGGACGTGTCCTTCGTGCGGCTGCGTCCCGAACGCGTGCTCGAGGTCAGGTACGACCAGCTCGAGGGCGCCCGGTTCCGGCACACCGTGCAGTTCGCGCGCTGGCGTCCGGATCGGGATGCCGCATCCTGCACCTACGACCAGCTTGACACTGTGGCAGGGTACGACCTGGCGGACGTGCTGACCTGAGCGCCCTTCGTCTCGTCGCTGCGCTCCTCGCTCAGGGTGCGGTCTCGGGCGGGGTGAACTCCACGATCGGGATGTCAGCCTCTCCCCCGGCCGCGTAGTCCATGGCCGCGCTGAGGTGCTTCCATGCCTCCGGATGCTCGGCCGCATAGACCTTCAACCGTTCCGCTGACTCCTCGGGTCCCAGCATCCGCACCGCCGCGCGCGCCCTGCGCGCGTGTCCTGTGCTGAGGTAGGCGACGCCGTTGGCCTGCAGGTTGCGATACCACTGCGCCTTCTTGCCGAAACCGGATGCCACCCGGATCACGTTGTGCTCGCGCTCTGCGACCTCGACGACGACGAAGCGGCGCTCGTGCGACTTCCGTCCGAGGTGCTCGATCATCACGAGCCGGTCGCCGAAGATCCAGCCGAAGCCCGACCGGTACAGCCAGATCGGCGCGCGTACGAGCCAGGGCGTCGCCAGCAGACGGGCGACGAGACGGTCGGTCATCCCGGCCGTCCTACTCATCGTTCTCCCAGTTCGCGGCGACCTTCTTGCTCGGCTGCACGCGCGGCGGCTCGCCGGGCATCTTCGGGAACTCCGGTGGGAAGGGCAGCTCGCCGAGGCCGTTCTCGACATCGCGATCCCACCACTGGAGCAGGGTGTCGATGCGACCGGGTGCGTCCTGCATGCCCGCCCACGGGTCGCCGACATCGGCGAGCCTGGCGGGGATGCTGCGCACCGTGAAGCGCTTCGGATCGACGTCGTCGAGCTCGTCCCAGTGCAGCGGCGTCGACACCGGTGCGCCGACCAGCGCGCGTGCGCTGTACGCGCCGGCCATGGTGCGGTCCCGGTTCGCCTGGTTGAAGTCGACGAAGATGCGCTCCCCGCGTTCTTCCTTCCACCAGTTCGTGGTCACCGCCTGGGGCATCCGTCGTTCGAGCTCGCGCCCGGCGGCGATCACCGCGTGCCGCACCGTGAGGAACTCCCACTCCGGCACGATCGGGCAGAACACGTGCAGACCGCGGTTGCCGCTGGTCTTTATGAAGGGCTCCAGACCCGCCTCGCGCAGCACCGCGCGCAGCTCGCGCGCGGCGGGGATCGCCTCGGCCATGCCGGTGCCCGGCTGCGGATCGAGGTCGATGCGCAGTTCGACGGGGTTGTCGGTGTCGGCGGCGAGCGATGCCCACGGATGGAAGACGATCGTGTTCATCTGGACGGCCCAGACGATGGCGCTGGTCCGGTTCAGCACGATCTGCGGATGCTTGCGACCGCTGTTGTACGTGCACATCACCGAGTCGACGAAGTCGGGCGTGCCCTTCGGCGGATTCTTCGAGAAGAAGCTCTCGCCCTCGACGCCGTCGCGGAAGCGCTCCAGGGACACCGGCCGGTGTCCGTTCGCGTTCAGGAACGGCACCGACACCGTCTGCACGTAGTCCGCGTACTCGGCCTTCGTGATGCCGTCACCGTCCGGCACCGGCCAGACGACCTTGTTCGGGCTGGACAGGCCGATCTCTCGCTCGACGTCCTCGCCGGAGTCGGTATCGGTCACGGTCAGCGTCACGCGCTCAGAGGCCATGCTCCGAGACTAGGACGCGCGCGCCCAGATGTCAGGCCCCTGCGCCGATCAGTCGCCCAGGTCGACGGCCAGCACCAGCACCGGTCCGAGCGAGTCTCGCTCGACCGCGAGCGACGGACCGGCGGAGTCGACGATCACGCCCGCGAGCTCGCTGTGGCTGCTGAGCACCTTGGCGAGCTGCTCCGGCTCGAAGGGCATCGGCCGGTCGTCACGGCCCAGTGCGACGACCTCGAGCGGGTGCGAGAACACCTGCAGGAACCGCTTGCCGTCGGCCGTGTGCGCCTCGGCGATGCCGACGGGCGCGCCGTTGGTGCCGTCGCTGACAGCGACCCAGACCTTCTTCTTGGCAAGCGCCTCACCGACCCGCGCGGCCGTATCGGGCTCGCGGGGCGCCGACACCAGGCTCTTCAGGACCATGGCGGGGTCGCCCTGGTCGAGCGCCTGCTGCAGCAGCTCCGTCGGGAAGACGACGCGGTGCGGCGCGGAGGCGTTGTCGATGATGATGCCGGTGAAACCGCCGTCGATGACCTGCTGGTAGATGAGCCCCACCGGCTGCGCCATCGCGGAGGTCGCTGCGGGGTCCTCCTCGGCGTCGACGGCCGCGCGCAGCGCCGCGCCCGAGGTGAAGGCGAGCAGGAACGACTTCTCGTCCTCGCGGATCACGGCGACCGACAGTGCCTCGCCGTCGTTGATCTGCTGGCCGGCGTCGCCGTAGACGCGCAGGTACAGGTGTCCCTGCATCGACTGGCGCATCACGCCGAGCAGCTCTTCGTTGCTCGCGCCCTCGGCGATCTCGGCGAGGGCCTCGCGCAGCAGCACGTTGTCCTTCAGGCCCTCGATGGTGTGGGTGTCCTCCGGCGGCAGCGCCGAGGCGAGCGGAAGGCGGGGCTTCTCGGTCTCGATGACGTTGATGGTGGGCTCGCGGCGGGGCGCCACGACGGGCTCCTCGGGAGCGTCGTCCTCCAGGCCGGAGGACGACTGCTCATCCACGGGGGCGGCCACCTCGGGGCCGGCATCCGCGCCGACTCCGCGGAACGCCTGCACCGAGATGCCGACGTTCGGAACGGTCTCCTCGGGTGCCCCCGTCGCTGCGGCGTCCTCGGCGGGAGCGCTCGGGACCGCGGCATCCTCTTCGACGGTGGAGGGATCTGCGGTCTTCTTGCGGCGGGAGAACAGGGCCATATGCAGAAGCCTAACCGCCCGCAGTGCAGGTCGTTGAGCGAGCGACGAAGGAACGAGTCGAAACGCACCAGGTCGCGCGAGAGCGTTTCGTCTCGCTTCGCTCGCTCAACGACCGAAGAGCGTCAGAGCTTGACGATCGGGGCGATCTTGATCAGCAGCTTCTTCTGCCCCGCGGTGTCGAAGCGCACGTGCGCGATGCGCTTCGCACCCTCACCGGTGACGGCCTCGATGCGCCCCTCGCCGAAGTCGTCGTGCCGGATGCGGTCGCCCGCTTCCAGTTCGAGGTCGCCGTTGTCGCGCACCTTCGCGGTGACCTTGTTCGGGAACTTGTCCATCGAGGTGGACAGCGGCGTGAGGCGCTTCTCGAGCGGCTGCGCGGCGAACCGGTCGCGTCCACCGCCACCGCCGAAGCCGCCCTGGCGCCGGGCGTTCAGTGCCCGCGACTGGGTGCCGCCGCGGGAGTTCACGTCTCCGGGCGACTGCCGCCAGTCGATCAGCTCAGCGGGGATCTCCTGCAAGAACCGGCTCGGCATGGCGACCGACACCTCGCCGAACTGCGCGCGGGTCATCGCCAGCGACAGGTGCAGGCGCTTACGGGCGCGGGTGATGCCCACGTAGAACAGTCGACGCTCCTCCTGCGGTCCGCCCGGCTCGCCCGCGGAGATGCGGTGCGGGATCAGGTCCTCCTCGACGCCGGTCACGAACACCGCGTCGTACTCGAGGCCCTTCGCGGTGTGCATCGTCATCAGCGAGACCGTGCCCGACTCGTCGTCGAGATCGTCGGCGTCCGACACCAGCGCGACCTCGGTGAGGAAGTCGACCAGGGTGCCGTCGGGATTGTTGCGCGCGAAGTCGCGCGTGACCGCCACGAACTCGTCCAGGTTCTCGAGCCGAGCCTCGTCCTGCGGGTCGCGGCTGCGCCGCAGCGAGTCGAAGTACCCGCTCTTCTCGAGCAGCAGCGAGAGCCCCTCGGCCACGGAGCTGGCCTTCGGCACCTCGCCGGATGCCGGCATCATGATCGCCGTCGCCTCGGTCAGCACCTGGTCGAGCTGCCCGATCGCGGCCTGCAGCTTCGGGCCCACGCCGAGCTGCGACGGATGCGACAGCGCCTCGCGGAACGTGATCCCCTGCTCCTCCGCGAAGCGCGCGATCGCCGTCTCGGTGACGTCGCCGATGCCGCGGCGCGGCTTGTTCAGGATGCGGCGCAGCGCCATCTCGTCGGAGGGGTTGGCGACCGAGACGAGGTAGGCCAGGGCGTCCTTGATCTCGGCACGCTCGTAGAACTTGGTGCCGCCCATGATCTTGTACGGCACCGCGGCGCGGATGAAGATCTCCTCCAGCGCGCGGGACTGCGAGTTGGTGCGGTAGAACACCGCCATCTCGGAATACGGCATGCCCGCACGGCGCAGCGACTCGACCTCGTCGGCGACGAACTGCGCCTCGTCGTGCTGCGAGTAGCCGGTGAACCCGACGATCTTCTCGCCGTCGCCCTTGTCGCTCCAGAGCTTCTTGTCCTTGCGATCGAAGTTGTTGCCGATCACCGCGTTGGCCGCCGACAGGATGTTCTGCGTCGAGCGGTAGTTCTGCTCGAGCAGCACGACCTTGGCGCCGGGGAAGTCGCGCTCGAACTCGCTGATGTTTCGGATGTCGGCGCCGCGGAAGGCGTAGATCGATTGGTCGGAGTCGCCGACCACGGTCAGGGAAGCACCTGCCTCTTGACCGGTCCCTGAGCCTGACGAAGGGTCCGGTTCGAAGATCATCATGCCGTTCGAGGCATACGGGTCGGGCGCATCCCCCTGCACGGGGCGAGTGAGCTCATGGATGAGCGCGTACTGGGCGTGGTTGGTGTCCTGGTACTCGTCCACCAGGATGTGCCGGAAGCGGCGCCGGTAGGTGTCGGCGACGTGCGGGAAGGCGCGGAACAGGTACACCGTCTGCCCGATCAGGTCGTCGAAGTCGAAGGCGTTGGCTTTCTGCAGGCGGCGCTGGTAATCGGCGAAGATCTCGGCGAAGAGCCTCTCCGCCGGATCGTTCATGTTCGCGTCACGGGAGTACGACTCGGCATCCTGCAGCTCGTTCTTGAGCTTCGAGATGCGGCCCTGCACGGCTGCCGGGGTGAGGCCGTACGCGTCGGCCTCGTGCTCCTTCACCAGGCGCTTGATGAGCGCGCGGGAGTCGCCGGAGTCGTAGATCGTGAAGTTCTGCGTGAAGCCGAACTGCCCGGCCTCACGGCGCAGGATGCGCACGCAGGCGGAGTGAAAGGTGGAGATCCACATGCCGCGTGCAGCATCGCCGACCAGCGCACCGACGCGCTCGCGCATCTCTCCGGCGGCCTTGTTGGTGAAGGTGATCGCCAGAATCTGGCTGGGCCATGCCTCGCGGTTGCGCAGCAGCAGCGCGATGCGCCGGGTGAGCACGCTGGTCTTGCCCGACCCCGCGCCCGCGACGATCAGCAGCGCCGGGCCACGGTGCGTCACCGCGTCGAGCTGCTGCGGGTTGAGGCCTGCGAGCAGGTCGTCGGAGGCCTGCGGGCCGGCGGATGCGGGAACGATGAGAGGTGCTTCGGTCATGTCCCTTCGAGTCTAGGCGCGGGCCCCGACACCGGCCCCGTCGCCGGTGAGCGCGAGTACCATCGAGGCATGATCGGCGTGCTCGACGAGAAGGAGTGCTTGGCCCGGCTGGCGACGTCCACCGTCGGGCGCATCGGCCATGTGATCGACGGGCGGGTCGAGATCATCCCGGTGAACTACCGGATCGACGGCAGAGAGCTGTACCTGCGTACTCGCGAGGACGGCATCTTCTCCGGTCTCCCGGATGAAACGGACATCGCCTTCGAGGTGGACCACTTCGAGGCGCTGGATGGCTCGGGCTGGAGTGTCCTGCTGGGTGGACACGTCAAGAGCGTGGATCCCGACGAGGCCGTGACGATCGATGCCGCCGCACATGTGCGCCCGTGGGCGGGTGGCGAGCGGACGCTCTGGCTGCGCTTCGTGATCGAGCGCATCTCGGGACGCTCGGTGCGCCGCCCGACGGCCTAGCGTCAGCGGAAGAACACCACTCCGAGGTCGGGATGGTCGACGAAGACGCCGTCCACGCCGGTGCGCGCGATCGCATCCCACTCGGCCTCGTACTCGCCGAACGCGGCCTTTCCGCCCGGGCCGCGGTACGCGGCATCCAGGAACTGGTTCTCCGGTCGGCAGGTCCAGGTGAAGACGCGCAGGCCCCTGGCATGCGCGTGATCGACCAGCCCGGCATCCCGGCCCAGCAGCATCCGCTTGTTCACGCTGATGCCGTCGACGGCGCCGACGAGGCGGTCGAGACCGGCGGGTTCGACCTCGGAGCGGTAGGTGGGTGCCGCGCGGCCCAGTGCGGCGACCTGGTCGAACGGCTTGCCGCTCGCCTCGATCAGGTAGATGTACGACGCGGCGATGCCCTGCGCGCGCAGCCGGTGCAGCACGGTCTGCTCGAAGGACTCCACGATCAGCGGTAGCTCGCCGTCCGCCCAGCCCGCCGCGCGCAGGTCGCGCACGATGAGCGGCACCAGGTCGAGTCCGACGCCCTCGAAGTACGTGGCGTGCTTGACCTCCAGCACGACGCCGATCTCCCGGCCGTGCTCGATCGAGCCGGCCCGGACCAGATCGAGCAGGTCGATCAGCCGCAGGATCGGCTGGGCTCCGTCGAAGCTCGCACTCGAGGGCCGCAGCTTCGGCAGTCGCTCGCGGGTGCGCAGCGTGCTCAGCTCCGCCCAGGTGAAGTCCTCGGTGAACCATCCGGTGTGCGCCTCACCGTCCACCTTCTTCGTGGTGCGGCGGTCCGCGAATTCCGGATGATCGGCGATATCCGTCGTGCCGGAGATGTCGTTCTCGTGGCGGACGACCAGCACTCCGTCGCGTGTGGCGACGACATCGGGCTCGACCGCGTCGACGCCCATCGCGAGTGCCAGCTCGTATGACGACCGGCTGTGCTCGGGGCGGTAGCCGGGCGCACCGCGGTGCCCGATGACGAGCGGAGATCTCCTGGCCACGCTTTCAGCGTAAAGCACCCCGTTCATAGGGAGATTCCGTAGACTTGTCTGACATCGACCGATCCCCCGGGACCGATCCCCTTTGGAGTGATCCACAGCATGAGCAACTTCGCGTTCAACAACCCGGCGTTCCAGCAGCAGGACCCGCGCAACGCCGCCACGTATCCGGGCGCGCCGCAGCAGGCCGCGCCGCAGGCCGGCACCTACGCGCCGCCGCCTGCTCCGACCGCGGCCCAGGCCGCCGCCGTCAACGCGAACCTCGAGGGCATGTACGCCGCGCCGTCGGCCGGTGCCATCGAGACTGACCGGATGACGGTCGAGGACACCATCTGGAAGACGGTCGGCCTGTTCGCCGTGCTGCTCGCCACCGCCGTCGTCGGCTGGGTGTGGACGGCGTCCACCGCGCGCGTCGATGCTTCCGGCAACCTGACCGCTGACCTGACCCCGTGGATCGTCGGCGCGCTCGGTGGCTTCGTCCTCGCGATGGTCGTCACCTTCACCTCGCGCAAGAAGGTCCGCCCCGCGCTGATCTTCGGCTACGCGGCCTTCGAGGGCCTCTTCATCGGTGCGATCTCGGCCTGGTTCGAGACGATCTGGCCTGGCATCGTGATGCAGGCCTCGCTCGCGACGTTCGCCGTCGTCGGCGTGACCCTGGCGCTGTTCGCCAGCGGCAAGATCCGCGCCTCGGCGAAGATGACCAAGATCGTCATGATCGCCATGCTCGGCTACCTGGTCTTCTCGGTGCTGAACCTCATCCTGATGTGGACCAACGTCCTGCCCGCAGGCCAGATGTTCGGCCTCTACAGCGCGAAGATCGCCGGCATCCCGATCGGCCTGATCATCGGCATCCTCGTCGTCTTCATGGCGGCGTACTCGCTGGTGATGGACTTCGACCAGATCCAGCAGGGCGTGCGCAACGGCGCTCCCCGCAAGTACGGCTGGCTCGGCGGCTTCGGCATCATGGTCACCGTCGTGTGGCTGTACGTCGAGATCCTGCGCATGATCGCGATCCTGCGCGGCAACAACTGATCTGACATCGCGAAAAGGGCCGCTCTCCTCGGAGAGCGGCCCTTTTCGCATCCTCAGCCGCGCGCTTTCGCCTCCAGCAGGGCGCGCTCCCGGTCGTTTCCCGCGAGCCGCGCGGCGACGGCGAACTCGCTGCGTGCCTCGTCGATACGGCCCAGCCGCAGCAGCAGTTCGGCGCGGGTCGCCGGCGGCAGGTGATAGCCGCGCAGCGCCCCCTCCTCGGTGAGCCGGTCGAGGATCCGCAGAGCGTTCGCCGGGCCGGTGGCCATCGCCACCGCAGCAGCACGGTTCAGTTCGACCACCGGCGAGGGTGCGATGCGTCCCAGGGCCTCGTAGAGCAGGACGATGCGCTCCCAGTCGGCCTCGTCGACGGATGCCGCCACCGCATGGCATTCGGCGATCGCGGCCTGCAGGGCGTACGGCCCCCGACCGCGCCCGAGCGCATCGGTGCGGGCCAGCGCAGCGCGGCCACGCGAGATCGCGCCGCGATCCCAGCGCCGGCGGTCCTGGTCGGCGAGCAGGATCGGGTCGCCGTTGGCGTCGACCCGAGCGGGGAAGCGTGCCGCCGTCAGCTCCATCAGGGCGACGAGCCCCAGAGCCTCGGGCTCGCGGGGCGTGAGCGAGGCGAGCACCCGCCCCAGTCGCAGAGCTTCCCGTGCCAGGTCAGGCCGCATCCAGTCGTCGCCCGCGCTGGCCGCGTGCCCCTCATTGAAGATCAGGTAGAGCACGCCGAGGACGGCGCTCAGCCGCTCCGCATACTCTTCCCGCGGCGGCACCTCGAAGGGCACGTTCGCCGCGCCGAGGGTCTTCTTCGCACGCACGATGCGCTGCTGCACGGTCGCCACCGGCACCAGGAACGCCCGGGCGATCTCCTCGCTGGACAGACCTCCGACGACCCGCAGGGTCAGGGCGACGCGGGCTTCGCGGGAGAGCACCGGGTGGCAGGCCACGAAGACCAGCCGCAGCACGTCGTCGTCGATCGCATCCGGATCCCACGGCTCGCCCTTATCGATCTGCGCCTGCTGCTCGTCGGCGAGGTCGTGCGCGATCGCCGCCAGACGATCGTCGTAGCGCTCCCGCCGGCGCCAGCCGTCGACAGCGCGGCGCTTGGCCACGGTGGTCAGCCAGGCGGCGGGATTGCTCGGAACACCGGCATCCGGCCACTGCTCGAGTGCTTCGGCCAGTGCATCCTGCGCGAGATCCTCGGCGAGAGCGAAGTCACCTGTCATTCGGGTCAGGGTCGCGACGATCTTCGCCGACTCGATGCGCCAGACGGCGGCGACGGCGCGCTCCGCGGACTCGCGGGAGCGCGCCGTCGCGGCATCCTCAGCTCTGGGCACGGCGCTCGTTCTCCTCGCGCCAGCCGGCCTCCTTCTGGATCCACTCGTTGTCCTCGGGGAAGTCCGACAGCTCCGTCACGCGACGCACCTCGAGGTAGGCGCCCGGTCCGAGCGGCGCGCGCTTGGCCCACTCCGCAGCTTCCTCACGCGTGGACACCTCGATGATCCAGAAGCCGTTGAACAGCTCCTTGGTCTCGCCGTAGGGGCCGTCGGTGATCAGCGGCGCCTCGCCGGAGAAGTCCACGACGAACCCCTCCTCGGCATCCGTCAGCCCTTCGCCGCCGATCATCACGCCGGCCTTCAGCATGGACTCGTTGTACTTGCCCATGGCCTCGATGACCTGCTCGAAGGGGATGTTCTGGTATGCCTCGACGCCGGAGTCGTCCGCGCGCATGATGAGCATGTACTTCATGATGATCTCCTCGATCTCGGGGCCGTGTCTCGACCCTCTCATTCAGGACGTCGAACGAGAAGACCACGGATCGACATCGGCTCAGAACATTTTCTAGGATTCCTGGATGAGCCTTGTCGAGGAAGTGCGGGACGCGCTGCGTGAGACCGCCGATCCGGCGCTCGCGCCGGGGCAGCAGGCCTACATGAAGTCGGCGATGCCGTTCCTCGGCGTGCGGGTCCCCGCGGTGCGACGGCTCGTGCGCGGGGTCGCGCGGTACGAGAAGGAGGTCGGGGCGCTGCGCTCCGCCGCCCTGGTGCTCTGGCGGGATGCCGGACATCGCGAGGAGCGGTACGCGGCGCAGGCGCTGATGGCGCTGCCGCCGCTGCGCGGGCGGCTGGACATGCTGGACGTGCACGAGGAGATGGTGCGCACAGGAGCCTGGTGGGACCACGCGGACGAGGTCGCGCACCGGCTCGCCGACCTTCTCGACGCGCACCCGGCCGAGATGGCGCTCGAGCTGCGGGTCTGGTCGGGCGATGACGATTTCTGGATGCGTCGCGTCGCGATCATCTCCCAGCTGGGACGGCGGGACCGGGTGGATCGCGCACTGCTGACGGATGCGATCGAGCCGAACGTCGCCGATCCGGAGTTCTTCATCCGCAAGGCCATCGGCTGGGCGCTGCGGGACCTGGGCAAGCACGACCCGGACTGGGTATTGGCGTTCGTCGCGCGGCATCCGGATCTGTCGCCGCTGTCACGGCGCGAGGCGCTCAAGCACCTCTCCCCCGGGTCCTGAGCCCCGGGTCCTGAGCAAGCGCCCTTCGTCACTTCGTCTCGCTCCGCTCGCTCAGTACGGCGCTCGTCGCTGCGCTCCTCGCTCAGGATCCGGCATCCCAGGGTTGTCAGCCGAGCAGCTCCACGGCCGCGCGGATCGCGTCGGCGGATGCCGCGAAGCGGGCCTCCTCGTCGGCGGACATCGGCGTCTCGGTCAGCGGCATGGCGCCCGAGGCCGAGACCACCGACGGGACCGACAGCGCCACTCCGCTGACACCGTGCACGCCGTCGAGCACGGTCGAGACCGGCATCACGGCGTGTTCGTCGTGCAACACGGCCTCAGCGATGCGTGCGGCGCTCAGACCGATCGCCAGGTTGGTCGCCCCCTTGCCGCGGATCACCGCGTAAGCGGCATCCCGCACATCGACCGCGATCGCATCGAGCTCGGCCTGTGTGAAGACCTCGCCGCCGCGCCAGTCCAGGATCGGCACCGGGCCGATGCGCGCGTTCGACCAGAGCGGGAACTCGGTGTCGCCGTGCTCGCCGACGATATCGGCGTGCACGCTGGCGATGCTCACTCCCGCGCGCTGCGCGAGGCGCCAGCGCAGGCGCAAGGTGTCGAGGACGGTACCCGATCCGAAGACGCGGGATGCCGGCAGGCCGGTGATGTCGCGTGCGACGACGGTCATCACGTCGGCCGGGTTGGTCACGATGACGAAGACGGCGTCCGGCGCCTGCTCGAGCAGCACCGGCATCAGGCTGCCCAGGATGCGTGCGTTCGTACCCGCGAGCTCCATGCGGGTCTGCCCGGGCTGCTGCTTGGCGCCGGCGGTCACGACGATGACGTCGCTGCCCGCGACCACCGCGGGATCGGAACCGCCCGAGACGAGCGACTTCGTGAACTGTGTGCCGTGCGAGAGGTCGAGCACCTCGGCATCGACCTTCTCGGTCGCGATGTCGTAGAGGGCGATCTCGGAGGCGCTGCCGCGTGAAAGAGCTGCATATGCGACGCTCACCCCCACGCTCCCCGCGCCGACGACGGTCAGTTTCGTGCGTCCGTTAGCCATGCCCTCATCCTGCCGGAATCACACCGTCCACGGCATCCCTCGCGCCGCGGAAAACGGCTGGTGACGCCGCATGCCATGATGGGCCGGGTCGTGTTTCAGAGGGGGGCCATATGAGGATTCGACGCGCTGCGGCCATCGGCACAGCCGCCCTGTTCGCCGCGCTGGTCGTCGGGCCTGCCGCGACGGCGAACGCGCAGACTCCGCCCGATCTGGATCAGGGCCATGTCGCCGACTACTCCGACGTGCTCACCGATTCGCAGGAGACCCATCTCGAGCAGCGCCTCGGGGATCTGGCCACCGCGGACGGGCTTCCCGAGCTCTATGTGGTTCTGGTCCCCGACTTCGAGGACCCCGACAATGCTCTCGCCTGGGCGGATGCGACCGCACTGCGCAACAACCTCGCACCGGATCAGTACCTGCTCGCGATCGCCACCGACGGGCGCAGCCTCGCCATCTCGGCGGAGTACGGCGGCGATGGAGTCGACGCCGGGCCGCTCACCGAGAGCCGCGTCCTGGCGATCGAGAACGATCTCGGTTCGAAGTATCTCGCGGACGACGACTGGGCCGGCGGCATCGCGTTCGTGGCCGACGAGTTCTCGAAGGTGCCGACGCCGTGGTGGGTGTGGCTGCTGGGTGCGGCCGGACTGGCGCTGCTGATCTTCGCCGTCGTGCGCCTCGTACTCTTCCTGCGGCGCAGGGCTGCGCTGAGGGCCGAGCTGCGCACCTTGGAGGGGCAGAAGAAGGCCGCCGCCCGCCGCCTGGTGCAGACCGATGAGGCCGTGCGCACCAGCGAGCAGGAGCTCGGCTTCGTGACCGCCGAGTTCGGCGAGGAGACGACCGCCTCGTTCACCGCCTTGCTCGCCACCTGCCGAGCCCGCCTGCAGGAGGGCTTCCAGCTGCTGGAGAAGCTTCAGGACGCCGTGGAGGACACCACCGCGGAGACCAGGGAGTGGACGGACACGATCCTGCGGCTCTGCCATGAGGTCGATGAGAGCCTCGACGGTCGCACGCAGGAGCTCGCGTCGCTGCGGGCGCTGGCCGAGAGCGCACCGGACACGCTGGCTCGGCTGCGGGCGGCGCGGGCCGACGCCGCCGCGCTGCAGAGCGAGGCCGCCGAGCGTCTCGCGTCGCTCGTCGCCGCATTCACTCCCGCCGATCTCGTCGGCGTCGTAGACAACGCGGATCAGATCGGCGATCGACTGCGCGCGGCGGATGCGCAGCTCGAGACGTTGCAGAGGGCCGTGGATGCCCGCAAGCCGAAGGCCATCACCGATGCGGTGCACGAGACGGAGCGGCTGCTGGCCGAGGCGAAGGAGCTGCGGAACGCGATCGAGGCTCAGGCGGATGCCCTCGCCACGCGGCCCGCACCTGTCGACCGCGGAGCCGTGGATGCGGGGAGCACCGGCGCGACGCCGACCGAGTCGCGAGCGACCGGTTCGGGAGCGACCGGGTCGGTGCTCGACCAGGCGACGGCTGCCGTGCGGGCGGCCGAAGCATCGGTGCAGGCGCGGCCTGGCGGGGTCAGTGCGTTCACGCTGGCTCGTCTGCATTCCGCGCAGCAGCTGCTCGCCGGCGCCACTGCGGCGACCATTCCCGCGGATGCGGATCGCCAGGCGGCATCCGCCCTCGCCGCGGCCGAGCAGGTGCAGGGTCTCGTCGGCGGCACTGCGGCGTCAGAGGGGCGCCGTTTCGTGCGATCGGCGCCTTCTCGGCATCCGGCGGACAACGGCGCCGTCATGTACGACTCGGCCGTCAGCGGCGCCGCAGCGGAATCGTCGTGGCAGAGCTATGCCGATGACGAGGGCTCAGGCGAAGGAACAGGCGGGAAGGCCGTCGTGGGCGCGCTCAGCGGTGGCGTCATCGGACTCATCAGCGGCTTGGGCCTTGCCGACGGGAACGCCGGGGTGGTCGTGATGTTCGTGATCGGGGGCGGCGCTTTCGGCGCGCTCATGGGCGCGTTCGGCAGCTCGGGAGGAGGCGGCGGCTCATCCTCGGGCTGGGGCGGCTCGTCGCGATCGTCGTGGGGCGGCTCGTCACGGTCGTCCCGCTCGTCGTTGAGCAGTCGGTCATCGTCCAGCCGCTCCTCCGGCGGCAGCCGTTCCTCGGGCCGCTCCGGCGGGCGTCACTTCTGACTCCCCGCCCTCCATCTCACGTCCTGCGAGCGCTGCGGTCGGCATCGAGAAGCCGAATCCGCTGCTGTTCGCGCACGCGCTGCGCGTGAGCGATGCCGGTGACGACACCTGGATGGTCGGGACAACCCGATCGCCGATGGCGCGGGCGCCCGTCGCGCCGGCATCCGCGCCCTCCGCGCCGACGGCTGGTACCCCGACTCCCGAGGTCTGACCGTCCTCCAGGTCGCCCACCACATCACCACGCCCGGCGACTGACCGCGCAGCACTCTTACTTCCCACAAACGCCTTCCGCCCTCACACCAGAGGCATGAGGGCGGAGGGATCGTCGCGGGAGCGAGCATCGGGGAGGAGCGAAGCGGAGGGGCTCGGGCCGCGGTTCCTGAGCGAGCGAAGCGAGTCGAAGGGCTGCGAGCGCAGGCGACGATCCCTCCGCCCGCCACCACGCATCAACGAGGGGCGCGGAAGCCCCCTAACTCACTCCCACTCGATCGTTGCCGGCGGCTTCGACGTGACGTCGAGCACGACCCGGTTGACCTCGCTCACCTCGTTGGTGATGCGGTTCGAGATCTTGGCGAGCACGTCGTAGGGCAGGCGCGTCCAGTCGGCCGTCATCGCGTCCTCGGACGACACCGGGCGCAGCACGATCGGGTGACCGTAGGTGCGGCCGTCGCCCTGCACGCCCACCGAGCGCACGTCGGCGAGGAGCACGACGGGGCACTGCCAGATCGTCTGATCGAGGCCGGCCGCGCTGAGCTCTTCGCGGGCGATCGCGTCGGCCTCGCGGAGCACGTCGAGACGCTCGCGGGTGACCTCGCCGATGATGCGGATACCGAGGCCGGGGCCGGGGAACGGCTGGCGGCCGACGATCGCCTCGGGGATGCCGAGCTCGCGGCCGATCGCGCGGACCTCGTCCTTGAACAGGGCGCGCAGCGGCTCGATGAGCTCGAAGTCGAGGTCGTCGGGCAGGCCGCCGACGTTGTGGTGCGACTTGATGTTCGCGGTACCCGCTCCGCCGCCGGACTCGACGACGTCGGGGTACAGAGTGCCCTGCACGAGGAACTTCACCTTCTCGCCAGAGGCCTTGGCCTCTTCGACGAGGTCGCGCTGGACCTGCTCGAACGTGCGGATGAACTCGCGACCGATGATCTTCCGCTTGGTCTCGGGGTCGGTGACGCCGGCGAGGTGGCCGAGGAACGTGTCGGCCGCGTCGACGGTGATCAGGCGGACGCCGGTGGATGCGACGTAGTCGCGCTCGACCTGCTCCCGCTCGCCCTTGCGCAGCAGGCCGTGGTCGACGAAGACCGCGGTGAGCTGGTCGCCGATCGCCTTGTGCACGAGTGCGGTGGAGACGGCCGAGTCGACGCCGCCGGACATCGCCGAGATGACGCGCGCGTCGCCGACCTGCTCGCGGATGCGCTCGACCTGCTCGGCGATGACGTTGTCGCTGTTCCAGTCGGCGGCCAGACCCGCGCCCTTGTGCAGGAAGTTCTCGATCACGGCCTGTCCGTGGTCGGAGTGCTTCACCTCGGGGTGCCACTGCACGCCGTAGAGGCGGCGCTCCTCGTTCGCAAAGGCGGCGACCTTGGTGGCGGCGGTGGTGGCCAGCACCTCGAAGCCCTCGGGGGCGCGCGAGACCTGATCGCCGTGGCTCATCCACACGTTCTGCTCCGCGGGCTCGCCGCCGAGCAGGGTGCTGTCGTTCTGCGGGATCATCGCATCGGTCGCGCCGTACTCGCGCAGACCGGTGTTGGCGACCTCACCGCCGAGAGTGCGCGCCATGTACTGGAAGCCGTAGCAGATGCCGAGCGTCGGCACCCCGAGGTCGAGCACAGCCGGGTCGAGCTGCGGCGCGCCCTCCTCGTACACCGACGACGGACCGCCGGAGAGGATGATCGCGACCGGATTCTTCTCGGCGATCTCGGCTGCGGTCGCGGTGTGCGGCACGATCTCGCTGTACACGCCGGCCTCGCGGACGCGACGGGCGATCAGCTGCGCGTACTGCGCGCCGAAGTCGACGACGAGCGCCGGCCGCTGAGCGGTGTCCGCGCTGGGTGCGGCGGCGGAGTTCTGTTCGGTCACCGGGTGCCTTCCGTGGTGGGTGCGGGGGCGGATGCCGCGGCATCCGCCTGTTCGCGGGTCGTGAGGTAGGCCCGCACTTCGCGTGCGACGCGGGTCTCCATGAAGAACGAGAGCAGCGGGATGACCCCGCCGAGGGCGAGCATGATGAGCCGCGGCAGCCGCCAGCGCATCAGACTCCACATGCGGAAGCATGCGAACAGGTAGACGACGTAGAACCAGCCGTGCGCGACGAGGATGCCGAGTGACAGGTTGAACCCGTCTCCGGTGGAGATCAGCCCGCCGTCGGGGCCCTCCACGACGGGGGCGAACCACAGCGGTCCGCCTGACCCGCCGGCGAAGAGCTCGAGGTGGATCGGCGTGTACTTCAGCACCATCTCGGTGACCAGCAGCAGCAGCATGACGCCGGTGATGATGGAGGCGATCTGATAGAACTTCAGCGCACCGCGGATCGCCGGGAAACTGGCGACTTTCGGTTCGGGCATGCATTCATTCTACCGGCGGCACAAGGGGACGACGGAGGGCCGCCGGCTGCTGCACTCAGCACCCGACGGCCCTCCGCTCGAGGATCAGCCGAACAGCTTCTTCAGGAAGTCCAGCACGGCATCGATCGCGTCGCGGATCACGTCGCCGACGCCGTTGCCGCCCGCGCGGTTCACGTGCACCGTGGCGGTCGCCTCGTCGCCGTCCGCCTGGGACACAGCGAGGGTGTACTTGCCCGGCTGGGTGCTCTTGGGCACCGTCACCGAGGCGGAGAACGCCCCCTTGCCGTCGACGGTCACAGTTCCGAGCGAGACAGGCTCGCCCTTCTTGCCGCGCAGTTCGACGGTCACCTTCTCGCCGGCCTCGTAGCCCGATCCCGTGATCGCGAGCTTCTTGCCCGCGGCCACCTTGCCGGATCCGACGTCGATCCTGCCGTCGAACACCGGCGGCTGGCCACCGTCCTCCGCGAAGGTGATCGGGAGGTGCGCGGTGGTGCCGGTGCCCGCCACGTTCACGGTGAGCAGCTGGGGCCCGAAGGCCCCCTCCGGAACCGTGAAGGTGAGGGTCGAGCGACCGACCTCGTCGCCGGCGTCGACGACCGTCGGGTCGACCGCGCCGGTCGCCAGGACGGCGTCGCCCAGCGAGAGGCTGACCTCACCCGGCGCCTGCTCGCCCGCGCTGAACGCGAGCGACGAGAGCGCCACGGTGACCTGGTCGCCGGCCTTGTAGCCGCCCTCAGGTGCGCCCGGCGTGATCGTCGCGCCGACGGCACGCTGCTTCAGGTCGGGTGTGGCGGTCTTGTTGGCCGAGAACCAGTCCACCATCGACTGCAGGTCGACCTTGCCGGTGTCCTTCTTGTTCACGCCCTTGGCGAGGGTGAAGAAGTTGTCACCTCCTGCGGCGAGGAACGAGTTCGCCGCCACCAGGTAGGACTTCGCCGGGTCGATCGCGGTGCCGTTGAGCGTCATCGAGGTGATGCGCGCGCCGGCCGCCGCAGTCGGGTCGTAGGTGTACTCGAAGCCCTGCGAGACGCCCAGCTTCAGGAACGGACGGCTCGCACCCGCCGGCTGCCACTGCTCCTCGAGCACGCTCTTCAGCTGCGCGCCGGTGAGTTCGAGCGTCACCAGGGTGTTGGCGAAGGGCTGCACCGTCGCCGCCTCGCGGTACGTCAGGTTGCCGTCGGGGTCGGTCGCCCCGCTCGACGCGTACGTGAGGTTGGTGCGGATGCCACCCGGGTTCATCAGCGCGATCTGCGCGCCGGTGGACCACTGCTGCACGTCAGCGACGAAGTTGCCGATCGTCGACTCGCCGCCGCGGTTCTCGGTCTTGCCGTCGCTCTGACGGGCCCGGTTGAAGTCCGCCGTGATGTCGCCGACCTTCTCGGCGCCGATCACGTCGGCCTCCTTCTTGGCGGCGTCGACGATGGACTGCACCTCGGGCACGGGCGGGTAGTTGCCCACCCAGATCTTCGAACCCGGCTTGTTCGGGTCGTCGATCTGCTTCGCGAGCGGCTTGATCTCGTTCGAGATCGAGAGCAGCTCATGGGTCTTCGGGTCGACCTTCAGGTTCATCAGACCGAAGTTCTCGCCGTACTGGCCCGCCGAGACGACCGGGCGGCCGTCGATGACGTGGTTGTAGGCGAGGTGCGTGTGCGCCGAGACGATCGCATCGACATCGGAGTCGACGCCGTAGACGATCTTGCCCAGTGCCGAGTCGGGCGTGATGCTCGACACGTCGGTGGTCGTCGCGCCCTCGTGCACGAGCAGGATGACGACGTCGGCCTCACCGTTGGCAGGGTCGCCGTCGCTCAGCGCGTCGGCGGCCTTGTTCACGGATGCCGCGATGTCACGGACGTCGAGGTCCTTGATGCCCTCGGGCGAGACGAGGGAGTCGAGCTCCTCGGTCACCGCGCCGACGAAGCCGACCTTGACCCCGTCGACGTCCTTGACCCAGCTCGGGGCCACGGCGGTCGTGTCGGTGCCCTTCAGGAACACGTTGGAGTTGATGTACTCCCAGTCCGCGCGCTGCTGGATGCGATCACGCAGATCCTCCCAGCCCTGATCGAACTCGTGGTTGCCGGTCGCGCTGACCTCGAGGCCGGCGGCGTTCAGCGCGTCGATCGTCGGGTTGTCGTCCAGGATGAACGAGGTGAAGGTCGATGCTCCGACCAGATCGCCGGCGGCGGCGAAGACCGTGTTCGGGTTCGCCTCGCGCACCTGCTTGATCGCACCGGCGAGGACGGCCGCGCCGCCTGCCGCGCTGTCGGCCTCGATGCGCCCGTGGAAGTCGTTGATCGTGGCGATGTCGATGCTGATCGGCGGCTGCGTGGCGGACACGCCCACGACGATCGGGTCGTGGTCGCTGGAACGGTACGGGGTGCCCGACTCGGTGGCGCCGAACGCGTAGCCGCGGTCGCTCCACTCCGGCGAGTTGATGCCCCAGACGCCGGCGCCCGTGACGGATGCCGCCACCGAGGGCGACGCGATCACGTGGTCGAGCGAACCGAGCTCACCGTCGAACGAGTAGGTGTACTGACCGTCGGTCTCATCGGCCACCAGGTCGGACCAGCCGGCCGAGGTGAACACGTCGATCGGGTCCTCCTCGCTGTACGCGTTGAAGTCGCCGACCAGGAACACGTCGTCGCTGCCGGAGGCCTTCTGCACGTCACCGGCGAGCGCGAGCACGGACTTCGCCTGCTTCACGCGGTCGGCGTTGAAGAAGCCCTGTCCGTCTGCCGGCTCCTTGGTGCCGTCCTTCGGGTCGGACTTCGACTTGAGGTGGTTCGCGATGACGCTGAAGGTGCGCCCCTCCGCCTCGAAGGTCTGCGCGATCGGCTCGCGGGCGTTGCCCCAGATCGTCTCGTCGGAGACCGTCGTCGCGTCGCCGACCGTCTTGACGGCGGCCTTGCGATAGATGATCGCGCTGGTGATGTAGTCGGTCGTCGCCGCGTTCTGCAGCGCGGCCGGGGTGGAGACGTAGCCCCACACGTCGGAGCCGGCGGCGGCGTTCAGGCCGGACACCAGGTCCTTCAGCGCGCTGTCGACGGGGTTGCCCAGCTTGACCGAGTTCTCGATCTCCATGAGCGTGACGACGTCGGCGTCCAGTCCGTTGATCGCCGCGACGATCTTCGACTTCTGGATCGCGAACTGCGCGGCATCCTTCGCGCCGCGCGCGTTGGAGTTCTCGCTGCTCAGCGTCGTGAAGTAGTTGTACACGTTGAACGACGCGACCTTGAAGTCACCGCCGACGGCCGGCGGGGCCGACGTGCGCGGGTTCTCGTCGTTGAACGTGACCTTGTACGACGCGTCGCTGGAGTCGTCGATCGGCACGACCGGCTGCAGGCGCCAGTCATCGAAGCCGTACTGCAGCACGTAGCCGTGCTCGGAGAAGTTCACCGTGTCGCCGTTGCGAACGACGGTGCCCTTGGTGAAGTAGGGCTGGTCGCCGGGGTGCGCGGCATTCGTGACCTGGGTCGACCATCCGTCGTCGAGCAGGATACGGCTGGCGCGGTTCGCCTTCGCGATCGCGTCGGCCTCGGCGCCGGGGCGCTTCACCTCGGTGCTCTTCACGTTCAGCTCGTTCGGGTTCAGCCACAGCGTGCCGAAGTTGTAGAGTTGGTGGCTGGACGCCAGTGCGTAGCTGCCGGTCGGCGCCACGAGCATGTTCTCGTAGGCCTCGCGCGCGCCGCCGACGACGTCGGCGGGCAGCGGCGTGGCAGCGGGGACGCCGACGCCGGCGGTGACCAGCGAGACGCCGGCCTCGGATGCCGGGTTGATCTGCGTCTGGCCGAAGTACTCGCTGACCGGGCCGGTGACCGAGACGAGGTCGCCGATCTTCACCCCGGAGGCCTTGAGCGCGTTGAGGTACACGAAGACGCCGTCTGATGCGCCGGGAGTGGCGTCCGACGCGCCGCCGGAGCCCTGCGTCTGGATGCTGACGCCCTTGTAGCCGCCCGTGCGGTAGTCGCCGGTGACGACGCCCTGGACGGTGACGGTCTTGCCCTCGAGCGGCGAGACGTCGGTGGTGCCCTGCACCTCGGCGATCGTGGCCTTCACCGGGTCGGTGCCCGGCTCGGGGTCGGTGCCCGGGTCGGTCTGCCCGCCGGAGTTCTGCGGCGTGATCGTCGCCGAGAGCGCGAAGTCCTTGCTGTTGTCGTCGGTGTCGGCCCCGCCCGTACGGTTCAGCGACTTCACGTCGGTGTTGCCGGTCGGAGCCTTCGCGACGGCGGTCTCGAAGGTGTTCGAGGTGCCGTAGCCGAGCAGGTCGACGACGTCGCCGCCCACGACCGATCCGGTCGGCAGCGTGACGGCGCTCGTGCCCTTCACCAGGGCGAGCGTGCCGGTGGTGCCGCTGGGGTTGAGGCTGCCCGTGGCATCCGGCGCCGGCAGTGCGCTGCCGTTGGCGCCGTTGCTGCCGCCCTGCACCAGGTAGTAGCCCTTCGCAGGGATGGAACCGGTGAGCGGAACGACGCCGTTGGCGGCGCCGGTTCCGGTCGCGGAGCGGTACTGCAGCGACATCCCACCGAGCGAGATCGGGGCGGAAGTCGGGTTGTAGAGCTCGACGAACTTGTTGACGAACGCCGCGCCGGTGCTGCCGCCGGACAGGTAGGCCTCGTTGATGACCACCCCCGTTCCGGTGCTGTCGGCGAAGGCGGGTGTCGCGACGATCGAGCCGAAGCTCAGAGCGACCGCGGCGGTGGTGACGAGCGCGCAGGTGCGCACCCTTCTGCGCGGGACGGGGACCTTGCGGTTCCCGTCGTCGGGGGCGGACATCATCGGTGCTGTCTCCTCGGGTCGGGCGGCGGATCTTGTGGAGCCGCCGATCACGTGCGCCAGGCTGCGCACGCACATGATCAGACCCTATGACTCGGCTGGGACATTCCTCAACGAGGTTCGCGATTCGGTCACCGAATCGTCATCTGATGACCGCTCAGGACGCTGCAGGCGCGCTCGAGCGGTCCTCGAACTCCTCGACCTCGCGCTCCCAGGCGTCCTTGGCGAGCCGGTACCAGAGGTAGAAGGCGAAGCCGGCGAAGATCGCCCACTCGATCGCGTAGAAGATGTTCAGCCAGTTCACCGAGGACCGCTCGTCGGGAGCGGGCGAAGAGATGTCGACCAGCCCGGAGGGGGCCTCCGTGGACGCCAGATAAGGGCGGTACACGTTCAGCTGATCGACGTCGTGCCAGCGGCTGAGCAGTGCCGCCGGCGACATCCGGTTCAGGTCGAACGGGTCGGAGGTGACGACCGGCCCCTCGTCGGAGATGACTCGGCCGATCAGCTCGGCCTGCTCTGCCCCGCGCGAGGCCAGGGCGGATGCCGCGGCATCCGCCTTCTCGCGGGTCGGCGCGAACCCGATCGCGACCGCGATCGAGGTGCGCTCGGCGACGCGCAGCTGGCCCGTGACCCAGTAGCCGGCGACGCCGTCGTTGAAGCGGCCGGAGACGACGATGAAGTCCTCCGGCACCCAGGCGCCGCTGGTGGTCACCTTCTGGCCGACCAGGGGCTCGGCGAGGTACTCGCCGGGCTGGACCACGTCGGTGAGCGGCTGCACCTTCTCGGTCATGCCGGGCTCGGGCGGCGCGGTGTCGATCGCTCGGCCGAGCTGCCACTGCCCCAGCCAGGCGAAGACGCCGGCGACGACGAGGCAGAGCGCGAGCATGCCCAGCCAGCGCCCGCGCAGCATCACCTCCCGCAGAGTGGGAGGGAAGTCGTGCGGAATGGTCATCCGGCCTCGTAGGGCGCCAGCACGACCTCGACCCGCTGGAACTCCTTGAGGTCGGAGTAGCCGGTGGTGGCCATCGACTTGCGCAGCGCGCCGATCAGGTTCGCGGTGCCGTCTGCGACCGGAGCCGGTCCGTACAGCACCTCCTCGAGCGTGGCGACGCCGGGGACCGGCACGCGGCGGCCCCGGGGCAGCTGCGGGTGGTGCGCCTCGGCGCCCCAATGGAAACCGCGGCCCGGGGCATCCGTGGCGCGCGCGAGGGCGACGCCGAGCATGACGGCGTCGGCGCCGGTCGCGAGAGCCTTGACGATGTCGCCGGAGGTGCCCACACCGCCGTCGGCGATCACGTGCACGTAGCGGCCGCCCGACTCGTCGAGGTAGTCGCGGCGCGCGGCGGCGACGTCGGAGACGGCCGTCGCCATCGGGGCGTGGATGCCGAGCGTGGCCCGCGTGGTGGACGCCGCTCCCCCGCCGAAGCCGACCAGCACGCCGGCCGCGCCGGTGCGCATCAGGTGCAGGGCCGCGGTGTAGGTGGCGGCGCCGCCGACGATGACGGGCACGTCGAGGTCGTAGATGAACTTCTTCAGGTTCAGCGGCTCGGCGACGCTCGAGACGTGCTCGGCCGACACCGTCGTGCCGCGGATGACGAACAGATCGACGCCCGCCTCGACGACGGTCTGGTAGAGCTCCTGAGTGCGCTGTGGTGTGAGCGAACCCGCGACCGTGACGCCCGCCTCGCGGATCTCCGCCAGGCGCGACTTGATCAGCTCGGGCTTGATCGGCTCGGAGTACAGCTGCTGCATCCGCACCGTGGCGCGGTCCTCCGGGAGGCCGGCGATCTCGCCGAGCAGCGGCTCCGGGTCCTCGTACCGGGTCCACAGCCCCTCGAGGTCGAGCACGCCGAGACCGCCGAGACGACCCAGCATGATCGCCGTCTGCGGGCTGACCACGGAGTCCATCGGCGCGCCGATGACCGGGATGTCGAACGAGAACGCATCGATGGTCCACGCCGTCGAGACGTCCTCCGGGTTCCGCGTGCGTCGCGAGGGAACCACCGCGATGTCGTCGAACGTGTATGCGCGACGAGCGCGCTTGCCTCGGCCGATCTCGAAGTCCATGCTCACCCCTTCAGACTACCCGGGTTGCTCTGAGGTCATCGGGCGCGCGCCACTCGGCGCTCGTCCCAGACCGGAGCATCCGACTCGTAGACGCCGCCGTCCTCGCCGAACACGAGGAACCTGTCGAAGGAACGGGCGAACCAGCGGTCGTGCGTGACCGCCACGACCGTGCCCTCGAATCGCGCGATCGCGTCCTCGAGCGCCTCGGCCGACTCCAGGTCGAGGTTGTCGGTCGGCTCGTCGAGCAGCAGCAGCGTCGCGCCCGAGAGCTCGAGCAGCAGCACCTGGAAGCGCGCCTGCTGTCCGCCGGACAGCTGCGCGAA
This sequence comes from Microbacterium sp. NPDC057659, assembly GCF_042799915.1. Lineage (NCBI taxonomy): Bacteria > Bacillati > Actinomycetota > Actinomycetes > Micrococcales > Microbacteriaceae > Microbacterium > Microbacterium sp. NPDC057659. The sequence goes on from NZ_JBHVHU010000001.1 coordinate 1,441,256, forward strand.
CTCCTGCTGCGCCTGGCGCACCAGGCCGTAGCGGTCCAGCGCCGAGCTCGCAGCGTCGCGCGGCATCCCGGCGCGGCGGTCGTCGCCCCGGTGCAGGATCTCGAGCAGCGTGCGGCCGGCGAACTCCGGATGCGCGTGCGTCTGCGCGAACAGGCCGGGGACCACGCGCGCGCCGAGCACGGCTGCGCCGGAATGCGCGACCTCGTCGAGCCTCTCCCCCGCGCCGGTCAGATGCCCGAGCGTCGGGTCGGGGTCGCTGCCGCCACGGGCCAGCAGCCGCAGGAAGTGCGACTTGCCCGAGCCGTTCGAGCCCAGCACCCCGACGCGGTCGCCGAACCAGATCTCCGCGTCGAACGGACGCATCAGACCGGTCAGTTCGAGCCCGGTGCACACGATGGCGCGCTTGCCGGTGCGCGAGCCGCGCAGCCGCATGTCGAACTCCTGCGCCGGCGGACGCTCCTCGGGAGGCCCCGCCTCCTCGAACTTCCGCAGCCGAGTCTGCGCGGCCCGGTAGCGAGAGGCGAAGCCGTCGTTCGCCTCGGCCTTGACCTTGAGATTCGCGACCAGGGTCTTCAGCTTCTCGTGCTGCTCGTCCCAGCGCCGGCGCAGCTCGTCGAGGCGGTCCATGCGATCGCTCCGGGCCTGGTGGTACGTGCGGAAGCCGCCGCCGTGCACCCAGGCGGTCGCCCCGGCACCGCCGGGCTCGAGCGTGACGATACGGTCGGCCGCGCGGGCGAGCAGCTCGCGGTCGTGCGAGACCAGCAGCACGGTCTTCGGCGTCTCGCGCAGCCGCTCCTCCAACCAGCGCTTGCCCGGCACGTCGAGGTAGTTGTCCGGCTCGTCGAGCAGCAGCACGTCGTCCGGTCCGCGCAGCAGCGCCTCCAAGGCGAGCCGCTTCTGCTCGCCGCCGGAGAGCGTGGACAGGTCGCGGTAGCGAGCGCGTTCGAAGGGCACGCCGAGCGCCGCGACGGTGCACTGGTCCCACACCGTCTCGTGCTCGTAGCCGCCCGCGTCCGCGTACTCGGCGAGCGTCGTGGCGTACCGCATCTGGGTGCGCTCGGTGTCGTCCTCGATCAGGGCGTTCTCGGCGCTCTCGAGCGCCTCGGCCGCCTGCCGGATGCGCACGGGGGCGACAGAGGTCAGCAGGTCGTGCACGGTCTGGCCCTCGCGGCCGTGACCCACGAACTGATCCATCACCCCGAGCGATCCGTCGATGGTCACGACCCCGTCATCGGCGGCGAGGTCGCCGCGGATGATGCGCAGGATCGTGGATTTGCCCGCCCCGTTCGGCCCGATCAGGGCGCTGGTCGAGCCGGCGCCGACGCGGAACGTCGCCTCGTCGAGCAGGGGGCGGCCGTCGGGCAGGGTGAGTGAGACGCCGGCGACGTCGATGTATCCCACGGTGGTGGTCCTTCCGCCCGCCGCATCCTTCGCGAAGGCGAGCCGACCAGGCTATCAGGTCAGCGCGGCTCGGAGAACCTCGCCAGCAGTTCGGTGAGCAGCGCCTCCGCGACCGGCGCGGGAAGCTCTTCGATCAGGGCCATCAGCGTGGACATCGGCTGGTCGGGCTTCACGCTGCCCGCACCGGCGATCCGCAGCAGGCGCCAGGACGCCTCCGGCCCCGGCACGCGGTCGGCGCCGTAGCCGAGCATCCGCACCGCGTCGGCGAGCAGACGCCCGTCGGCCGGCCCGCGACCCCGCACCGCATCGGATGCCGCGGTGAGTGCCCTCCGGAACCCGCGGAGGTTCCGCTCCAGCACCGGGGTGAGCGTCAGGTGCGCGCTGCGCGGAAGCTTCGATCCGTCCGCCTGCGCGAACCCCGGCTGATGCTGGATCTTCCAGCCGTGCTGCGCGAGTTCGTCGGCGAGCCGATGCGGATCCACCCGCTCGGACGCGGGCACCGATGTGTCGGCGATCAATGCGATCGCGGGTCCGACCGGATCGCCCATCACTGTCAGCCCGCGGATCCCCTCGACCTCGGCGCGGATGTCACGGGCGACGCGCGCGATGGACGCGGTGAGCTCGGCGAACCCGGCATCCCCCAGCCGCTGCACGATCGCCCATGCGGCGGCCAGCGGCGACGCCGACTTCGAGCCGAGCAGCGTCGGGTTCACGACCGGATACCCCGGCCAGCGCGTCGTCGCGAAGAACTGCGCACGGTGCTGGCGGCGGCCCCGGTGCAGCAGCACCGAGACCCCCTTCGGCGCATAGCCGAACTTGTGCAGGTCGGCCGAGATGCTGGTCACGCCGTGGATCCGGAAGTCCCACACCGGAGCATCCGGCCACCAGGGCAGCACGAGACCGCCGAAGCAGGCGTCGACATGGCATCGGATGCCGCGCGCCTTCGCCGCCGCGGCAACCGGCCGGATCGGGTCGAGTGCCCCGCTGGGATATGCCGGCGCCGAGACCACGACCAGCGCGACGTCGTCGTCCATCCTGACGATCAGGTCATCGGGGTCGACGGTGCCGTCAGGCCGGCACGGCACGGAGTCGTACTCCAGGTCGAACATCCGCGCGGCCTTCTGGAACGCCGCGTGCGCGGTCGCCGGTGCGAGCAGCCGAGGGCGGCCGGTGCCGCCCTCCGAGCGCCAGAGATCCCGCGCGGTCTTCACGGCGAGCAGGCAGCTCTCGGTGCCGCCACTGGTCACCGATCCGACCACGTCGCGACCGCCGTGCACCGCGTGCCGCACGAACCCGAGCACGTCCCGCTCCATCGCGGCGATCGACGGGAACACCGTCGGGTCGAGTCCGTTGACCGGACGGGCGAGTGATGCCGCGGCATCCGCCAGTTCGTCCAGCTCGGGCATCCCCGAGTCGTAGACGTACGCGAGAACGTGCCCGCCGTGCGTGGGAGCGTCGCCGGCACGCAGCGCGCGCAGCCGGTCCAGGATGCCGGTCATGCGGTCGTCCCGACGATGTCATGCTCGCGCAGGCGGTAGCGCGACAGGGCGACCAGGCTCAGCACCATGAGTACGGCGGGAAGGGCGCTGAACGCGACGGCGATGCCTGCCACGGCAGCCTCGGGCTGCTCGACGACGACGCCGGCGGCCGACTCCACGTAGCCGGTCATGGCGAGCACGATCGACAGCACGGTCGCGCCGAGCGCCATGCCCGTGGTCTCGCCCGCCGTCCACACCCCGCTGAAGACGCCGGAGCGGTTCTCCCCGCCGCTGGTGGTGCGGTCGTGCGCGATCACGTCGGGCAGCATCGCCATCGGCAGCGTCTGCATACCGGCGTACGCGGCACCGGCGAGCGCGACCGGGGCGAGGATCCACCAGCCCGGCAGCCACACCATGACCATCAGCACGAGGGTCGCGAGCAGGAACACCACGCTCGCGAGACGGAAAGCGCGCTCCTTGCCGATGCGGTCGGCCACGAGCTTCCACACCGGCGCCATCAGCAGCGCGGGCGCGATCAGCGCGACGAACAGCGGCGTGACAGCCCCTTCGTCGTGCAGCACCCAGCGCGCCACGAACTGCGCGGCGGCCAGCATGAGCCCGGTCGCGAGGCCCTGCAGCATGAACGTCAGCAGCAGCACGCGGAACGGCTGGCTCTGCCGCAGCACCCGGATGCCGTCCTGGTAGTGCGTGCCGATCGTGGCGCCCGGCGCCACCGGCAGCGCGGGCCGCCGCGGCGCGACGGTCGACGAGACCAGCATCCCGATGCCGAGCACGATGCCGGCGACGATCGCCATCACCAGGTAGCCGAGCAGCTCGTCTCCGGGGAACATGCCGCGCAGCTCGGGTCCGCCCGCGCCGAACAGCAGGATCGCCAGCGTCAGCACCATCACCCGCCAGGTCAGCAGACGGGTGCGCTCACGGTAGTCGTCGGTGAGCTCGGCGGGCAGGGCGATGTACGGCACCTGGAACAGGCTGAAGCAGGTGGCAGCGAGCACGAACGCCACGAACACCCACAGCGCCGCCGGCAGCGCCCCGAAGGACGCCGGCACGGCGAAGGTCAGCACGAAGGCGAGCGGCAGTCCGACACCGCCGAGCACCATGAACCAGCGCCGGGTGCCCGTGCGCGCGTACGAGCGGTCGCTGAGCCCGCCGATCACCGGGTCGATCAGCACATCCCACACCTTCGCGGCGGTGACGATGGCCCCCGCGGCGAGCGCGGTGACGCCGAGCGAGTCGGTCAGGTAGTAGACCAGGACGAGCCCGGGCAGCGTGGCGAAGCCACCGGTGCCGAGTGAGCCGATCGCGTACCGCGCGACCTGACCGCGAGTGAGTGACGACGCTGACCCCATGCGCTCACTCTAAGGGAGCGCTCGAGGCCGTCCTGACCGCCGGCGGACGGACGATTCAGACGAGCTCACCGGATGTCGGCACCGTGTTGGCGAACAGGTCCAGCACCGGGCAGTGCTCCTCGACGACGACGCGGAGCCGCTCGTAGTCCTCCGCACTGTCCGGACCGGTGATGTCGACGCGCACCCGCACGTCGTGGAATCCGGCGCGGCGGGACTCGTCGATGCCGAACAGCTTCCGCACGTCGAGGTCGCCCTCGGCCGTGATCGCGATGTCGTCGATCGTCAGCCCGAGCGCCTGGGCGTAGAGCCGGAAGACGACGACCTGACACGACACGAGCGCACCGAGCGCGTACTCGACCGGGCTGGGCGCGGCATCATCGCCGGCCAGACCCGCAGGCTCGTCGACGAGGAAGCGGTGCTTCCCCGACGTGATCTCCGTGCCGACGGAACCGACGCCGCGACCGGTCACGGTGTACGTGAGCCTGGCGTTGGCGACGTCGTCCGCGATGCGGCTGTTCCACGCCGCGCCGGCGGCCTCGAGGCGCTGCGCGCGCTGTTCCGCGGTGATGTCGGCGATTGCGGTGCTGTCCTGAAGAAGAGTCATGCCCGCGACGCTAGCGACGCACTCGGGCGGCGTCGAGGGACTCCGACACGCGCCGAAACGAGCCGTCACACGGTGACATGCAGCGGGCGAGTACGCCGCTCAGGCGGCGTATCGCCCGGAGGCGATGGCCCTGGCGCGCTTCTTCTCCGCCTCCTCCTCGCGATTCTTCGGCGGGGTCGTGGCGACGAGGTCGTCGAGCAGGTGCTGCGTGATGTGCGCGATCTCGGCCACCGCGTGATCGAAGGCCTCCTGGTTGGCCTTGGACGGCTTGGTGGTGCCCGCGATCTTGCGCACGTACTGCAGGGCGGCGGCGTGCACCTCGTCCGAGGTGGCGGCCGGTTCGAAGTTGTGAAGGGTGTGGATGCTGCGGCACATGCCGTTCACGCTACGCGCGGCCCCTGACATGCGGAAGGGCGGATGCTTCGCAGCATCCGCCCTTCGGAGGCAGCCGAGGTTTCGACTCGCTGCGCTCGCTCAACCTGAGCCGGGCCGCGTCGAGTCCGCTTCGCGGCCGTGACCCGATCCCGGCTCACTTCTTGTAGTTGGGGGCCTCGACGACGATCTGCACGTCGTGCGGGTGCGACTCCTTCAGGCCCGCCGCGGTGATGCGCACGAACTTTCCGCGGGTCTTCAGCTCTTCGATCGTGCGAGCGCCGACGTAGAACATCGACTGGCGCAGGCCGCCGACCAGCTGGTACGCGACGGCCGACACCGGGCCGCGGTACGGGACCTGCCCCTCGATGCCCTCGGGGATGAGCTTGTCGTCACTGGGGACGTCGGCCTGGAAGTAGCGGTCCTTCGAGTACGAGGTCTGCTTGCCGCGGGTCTGCATCGCGCCCAGCGAGCCCATGCCGCGGTACTGCTTGAACTGCTTTCCGGCCTGGAAGACGATCTCGCCCGGCGACTCGTCGGTGCCGGCCAGCAGCGAGCCCAGCATCACGGCGTCCGCACCGGCGACCAGCGCCTTGGCGATGTCACCGGAGTACTGCAGACCGCCGTCGGCGATCACCGGCACGCCGGCCGGACGGGCCGCGAGGGATGCCTCGTACACGGCGGTGACCTGCGGGACGCCGACGCCGGCGACGACGCGGGTGGTGCAGATCGAGCCGGGGCCGACGCCCACCTTGACCGCGTCGACGCCCGCGTCGACGAGCGCCTGGGCGCCCTCGCGGGTCGCGACGTTGCCGCCGATGATGTCGATGTGCGCGAAGGACTCGTCGGCCTTCAGTCGCTTGACCAGGTCGATCACGCCCTGGGACTGGCCGTTCGCGGTGTCGACGACGAGCACATCCACGCCCGCGTCGCGCAGCGCCTCCGCGCGCTCCCACGCATCGCCGAAGAAGCCGATCGCCGCACCGACGCGCAGACGGCCCTGCTCGTCCTTGGTTGCCAGCGGGTACTTCTCGCTCTTGTCGAAGTCCTTGATGGTGATGAGGCCGGCGAGCTTGCCGTTCTCGTCGATCAGCGGCAGCTTCTCGACGCGGTGCTTCGCGAACAGGGCGATGACCTCGCCCGCGGCGACGCCCACCTTGGCGGTGACGAGGTTCTCGCTGGTCATGATGTCCTTGACCAGCGTGGTCTGGCGCTCGAAGCCCGAGACGAAGCGCATGTCGCGGTTGGTGACGATGCCGATCAGGCGGCCGTCGGCGTCGACGACGGGCAGGCCGGAGATGCGGTACTTGGCGCACAGCGCGTCGACCTCTTCGACCGTGGCGTCCGCCGTGGTGGTGATGGGGTCGGTGATCATGCCCGACTCGCTGCGCTTGACGCGGTCGACATCGGCTGCCTGGTCGGCGATCGAGAGGTTGCGGTGCAGGATGCCGATGCCGCCCTCACGGGCGATCGCGATCGCCATCCGCGCCTCGGTCACGGTGTCCATCGCACTGGAGAGCAGCGGTGTCGCCACGGAGATGCGACGGGTGACCCGCGACGAGGTGTCGGCCTCGCTCGGGATGACGTCGGTATGCCCGGGAAGCAGCAGAACATCGTCGTAGGTGAGTCCGACGAAACCGAACGGGTCGTGCTGCTCCATGAATGGCTCCTCTGCGCCGGTGGCGCGGTAGATGGCTGATGCGCGGGGACGACGGTGGCCTGGCGGGACACGCCCGCCTATACAGATTCTAAGCGCGTGCGGCTGTGCAGTATTCCAGGTTGGTTCCAGCTTCGTCACTCGAGGTGCGCGCAATGCGCTCCGCGGGTTACGCTCGGTGCGACGTCCGTCACCCGAGCGGCGCCGCTGCCTGCTCGGACGCTCTCGATGTGGAGGCCCTGTGGGACTCAGAACCCCGGCGCTGAGCCGACCCCGGCGCGGGTTCATGGCGCTGCTGGCGATCCTGGCAGCACTCATGCTCGCGATACTGATCACACCCCCGGCGCACGCCGACCCCGGCGACGACCAGGAGAAGACCGACTTCTACTTCGGCGGGGTGATCACGAACAAGGACGAACCGGTCAAGGGCGTCGTGATCGGCGTCGAGGGCGACGGCTTCGACGCGGAGACCAAGACGGATGCCGACGGCAAGTGGCGCCTCTACGTGCCCAAGAAGGCGACGTACACGCTGATCGTCGACGAGGACACGCTGCCCAAGGGTGTGATCATCGATCCCGCCCAACTGCCCGAGGGCATCAAGGCCGTGCAGGGCAAGACGGGTGAGTTCGAAGCCGAGTTCGGCCTCACCGGCACGAAGATCGTGAACCTCTTCCTCGGAGCCGGCGAGAGACAGACCACCTCGTTCTTCGACCAGCTGCTGAATCGAACGATCGGCGGCATCAACTTCGGCCTGCTGCTCGGTCTCGCCTCGATGGGCGCCGCGCTGATCTACGGCACCACGCGGCTGTCGAACTTCGCACACGGCGAGATGGTCACCTGGGGCGGCGTCGCCGTCGTGATCGTGACCTCGTTCCTGCATCTGCCGCTCTGGCTCGGCATCATCGTCGCGATCGCCGCGGGCGGGCTGCTCGGCTGGGCACTGGATGCCGGGCTCTGGCGCCCGCTGCGCAAGCGCGGACTCGGCGTCGTGCAGCTCATGATCGTCAGCATCGGCCTCTCGCTCGCCCTGCGCTACGCGCTGCAGTACATCATCGGCGGCGAGACCTATCAGCTGCCTGGCGCGAGCCCCGCACCGATGACGTTCGGCCCCGTCTCGCTCTCCTGGATCGACATGGTGGGCATGGGCGTCAGCCTCGCGGTCATCATCGGCATGGCGGTGTTCCTGACCCGCACGCGGATCGGCAAGGCCACCAGGGCGATCTCCGACAACCCGCAGCTGGCGGCGGCATCCGGAATCGACGTCGACAAGGTGATCCGCATCACCTGGATCATCGCCGGCGTGCTGGCCGCGATCTCCGGCATCCTGTGGGCGTACTTCCGCCCCGGCGTGAAGTGGGACATGGGCATGCAGATGCTGCTGCTGATGTTCTGCGCCATCACCCTCGGCGGGCTCGGTTCGGCCATGGGCGCTCTGATCGGATCGCTCATCGTCGGCATCGCGGTCGAGATCTCCACCCTGTGGATACCGACCGACCTCAAGTACGCCAGCGCCCTCGTCGCGCTCATCGTCGTCCTGCTGGTGCGCCCGCAAGGACTCTTCGGCCGCAAGGAAAGGCTGGGCTGACCATGGACTTCGGAACCATCTTCGGCAACACCGCCGCATACCTGCTCAGCCCCGTCACGATCGCCTACGCGCTGGCCGCCACCGGCCTCGCCGTGCACTTCGGCTACGCCGGCCTGCTGAACTTCGGCATGGCGGGCTTCATGGCCGTCGGCGCCTACGGCTACGCGATCTCGATCCTCAGCTTCGGCGCGCCCTGGTGGGTGGGCATGCTCGTCGGCCTGCTCGGCGGCGCTCTGTTCGCGTTGATCCTCGGCATCCCGACCCTGCGCCTGCGCGCGGACTACCTGGCCATCGCGACCATCGCGGCCGCCGAGATCGTGCGCCTGATGTTCCTCACCGAGCTGTTCCAGAAGTGGACCAACGGCGCGGGCGGCCTCAGCGGTTACAACGGCGGATTCCGCGACATCAACCCGTTCCCCCCAGGGCAGTACGGCTTCGGCCCGTGGACCTTCAATGAGGTCGGCCTGTGGAACCGGGTGTTCGGCATCGGCATGCTCGCGATCGCGATCCTGCTGGTGTGGGCCCTGATGCGCAGCCCGTGGGGCCGTGTGCTCAAGGGCATCCGCGAGGACGAGGACGCCGTCCGCTCGCTGGGCAAGAACGTGTTCGCCTACAAGATGCAGGCGCTCGTCGTCGGCGGCGTGATCGGCGCCCTCGGCGGCATCGTGTTCGTACTGCCCAGCGCGGTCGTGCCGGGCAGCTACTCCACGTCGCTGACCTTCTTCCTGTGGACGATCCTGCTGCTGGGAGGCGCGGCGACCGTGTTCGGCCCCACCCTCGGTGCGGTGCTGTTCTGGATGGTGTTCGCGTTCCTCGGCAACCTGCTGCCGCAGATGGCGTCGGCGGGACTGCTGCCGATGAGCAGCGCGCAGGCCGATGTGGTGCGCTACATCCTGGTGGGCATCGTGCTGATGCTCATCGTGATCTTCCGCCCGCAGGGCATCCTCGGAGACAAGAGGGAGATGACCTTTGTCAAGTGACAGCACGCCCACGACCGGCAGCATCCGTCGACCGAAGACCACGGGGCTCACCAAGGGCCCTGCGGCCCCCGGCGTCGCCAAGGTCGACCCGATCCTCGTCGCGGATGCCGTGCAGCGGCGCTTCGGCGGACTCGTGGCCGTCGACGTGGATCATCTGGAGATCCCCCGCGGCGCGATCACGGCGCTGATCGGCCCGAACGGCGCGGGCAAGACCACGCTGTTCAACCTGCTCTGCGGCTTCGACAAGCCGAACACCGGCACCTGGTCGTTCGACGGGAAGAACCTCGCAGGGGTCCCGTCGTTCAAGGTCGCCCGCATGGGTCAGGTGCGCACCTTCCAGCTGACCAAGTCGCTCTCGCTGCTGACCGTGCTCGAGAACATGAAGCTCGGCGCGCCCGGTCAGAAGGGCGAGCGGTTCTGGTCGAGCCTGTTCCCGGGCGCCTGGCGCAAGCAGGAGAAGGAGATCGAGGCGCGCGCCCGCGAGCTGCTCGCCCGGTTCAAGCTCGATGCCAAGGAGAAGGACTTCGCCGCCTCTCTGTCCGGCGGCCAGCGCAAGCTGCTCGAGATGGCGCGCGCGCTGATGAGCGATCCGACGCTGGTCATGCTGGACGAGCCGATGGCCGGTGTGAACCCTGCCCTGACGCAGTCCCTGCTGGACCACATCCTCGATCTGAAGGACCGCGGCATGACCGTGCTCTTCGTCGAGCACGACATGCACATGGTGCGGCACATCGCCGACTGGGTGGTCGTGATGGCCGAGGGGCGCGTGGTGGCCGAGGGGCCGCCCGAGGAGGTCATGGAGGACCCGGCAGTGGTCGACGCCTACCTGGGCGCCCACCAGGACGTCGACCTCGGGGTCGTGACCGGCCGCCTCAGCGTGGTCGATCAGGAGTCCGCCGAGCGGGCCCTGCGGCTGCGCGAGAAGATCGAGACCGAGGCGGAGGCCGAGATCGAGGCCGAGGATGCCGCTGAGGAGGAGAAGTCATGACCGACGCCACCGGACCCGCATTCGAATCGGCGAAGGACGACCGGAAGGTCATCGTCGAACTGAGCGACGTGCACGCCGGCTACCTGCCAGGTGTGAACATCCTCAACGGCGCGAACCTGGTCGCGCGCGAGGGCGAGCTGATCGGCATCATCGGTCCGAACGGCGCCGGCAAGTCGACGCTGCTGAAGTCGATCTTCGGCATGGTCAACGTGCGCTCCGGCGACATCACGGTCAACGGCGAGAGCATCGTCGGCCTGAAGGCCGACAAGCTCGTCCGGCGCGGTGTCGCCTTCGTGCCGCAGACGAACAACGTGTTCCCCTCGCTGTCGATCGCGGAGAATCTGCAGATGGGGCTCTACCAGAATCCCAAGATCTACAACGAGCGGCTGGAGTTCGTCACCGGCATCTTCGCCGAACTGGGCAAGCGCCTGAACCAGCGCGCCGGATCGCTCTCGGGCGGTGAGCGGCAGATGGTCGCGATGTCGCGCGCACTGATGATGGACCCGTCCGTGCTGCTGCTGGACGAGCCGTCGGCCGGTCTCTCGCCGGTGCGCCAGGATGACGCGTTCATCCGCGTCTCGGACATCAACAAGGCCGGGGTGACGACCATCATGGTCGAGCAGAACGCCCGCCGCTGCCTGCAGATCTGCGACCGCGGCTACGTGCTCGACCAGGGCCGCGACGCCTACGAGGGCACCGGCCGCGACCTGCTGAACGATCCGAAGGTGATCGGACTGTACCTGGGCACGCTGGGTCAGGAGGACGCCGCGTAGGTCACGCAGATACGAAGAAGGGGGTTCGGATGCCTGGCATCCGAACCCCCTTCTCGTGTCAGCGGGAGTTACTTGATCCGCTTGAAGGTGTTGCCTGCACCGTACTCGTAGACGCCCATCGCGGCACCCTGCGGGTTGTGGTCCTTGTCGAAGGTCACGTCACCGGAGTAGCCGTTGTAGTCGATCTTCTTGCCGTCGTTGATGAGCTTGGCGCAGTCGGCGAACGACGTGCACGCCTCGCCCTTGCCCGAGCCGCCCGAGACTTCGATCAGCTGGTCGGCGATGTCCTTGCCCTTGTCGGAGTTCGCCTGCAGCGCGCCGAGGGCCATCAGGATGACGGCGTCGTACGCCTCGGCCGAGTAGGTCTGCGACTTGAGCTCGCCGTTGCCCTTGGCCTTCCAGACGTCGTTGAGCTGCTTGATGAAGTCCTCGGGCAGATCAGCGCCGGCCTTCGTGCCCTTCGACCCGGTCAGGTCGACCGGCAGGTCGGGGTAGTCGTACAGGTTGCCGTCGACCAGGTACAGCGCGCTGGTGTCGATGCCGGCGTTCTTCAGCAGTGGCGCGATCGTCTTGAACTGGTCGTACGAGACGACGGCGACGGCGTCGGGCTTTGCTGCGGCGATCTCGGCGACCTGCGCGTTGAACTGTCCGTCGCCCTGGTTGTACGACGCCTCGGCGACGACCTTGCCTCCGGTGCCCTCGAAGACCTCCTTGATGGCGCCTTCGAGACCCTTGCCGTAGGGGTCGTTCTGGTAGATGATGCCGAGCGACTTGTGCTCGTCCTCGGCGATCGTGTTGGCCAGGACCTCGCCCTGCAGGTAGTCGCTCGGCGCGGTGCGGAAGTACAGCGGGCTGAGGCCTGCGAAGTCGACGCCAGTGTTCGACGGCGAGATCGCGAGGATGCCGGCGCTGGTGTTGCCGTCGACGATCAGCTTGGTGACGCCGGACGATGCGGCACCGACGAGCGTGGTGATGCCCTCGCTCTGCAGCTTCTGCATCGAGGTCTCGTACGCCTTGTTGTCGAGGTCGCCCTCGTCGGCCGTGCTGAGCTTGATGGTGACGCCGGCGTCGGCCTTGTTGACCTGGTCGACGGCGAGCTGAACGCCGGCCTCCATGGGCGGGCCGAGGAACGCCAGTGCCCCGGTCGACGGAAGCAGCGATCCCATCTTCAGCGTGACGTCCGCCGCTGCGGGCTTGTCCCCGCCCTTGTCGCCGTCGCCGCTGTCGCTGGGCGTGCTGCAGCCCGCCAGGACGAGCGCTGTGGCGCTGGCCAGCGCGATGCCGGCGAAGATCCGCGTCTTTCGCGAAGTCTTCAATGCGTTCATGGTGCTCCCTTGCTAAATGAACGTGGTCGACCCACCTTCGGGTGTCTCCACCCTAGGCGGTCGTGCTGAAGACGACGACGGGATCAGGTTTCAGTGCGTTAACGATCCGTCACACGAGTTCGACGGTGCCGGTCTCCGCAGTGGGACGTCCGCGACGCGAGGCGAGGACCAGGTCGACGACGAACACCGCGATCGCGATCCACACCAGGATGAACCCGGCCCAGCGCTCCGGCGGCATCGGTTCGCCGAGCAGCAGCCATCCGACCAGGAACTGCATGATCGGGGTGATGAACTGGATCATCCCGACCAGGCTGAGGGCGACGCGGCGGGTGCCGGCAGCGAACAGCAGCAGGGGGATGGCGGTGGCGACGCCGGCGAACGAGACCAGCACGGTGTTCAGCGTCCCGGAGCTGCCGTAGGTGATCCCGCCGTCCTGCGCGACGAAGAACAGGATGACCCCGGCGATCGGGATCAGCCAGAACGACTCCAGCGTCAGTCCGCTGGTGGCGTCGACCGCAGGGCCGATCTTCTTCTTGACCAGCCCGTACAGGCCGAACGACGCGGTCAGCGACAGGGCGATCCACGGGAAGGTGCCGTGCGCGACGATGATGACGATCACCGCGAGCGTGGCGATGCCGATCGCGATCCACTGCAGCCTGCGGATGCGCTCGTGCAGCACGAGCACGCCGAGCAGCACCGTCGTGATCGGGTTGATGAAGTACCCGAGGGCCGATTCGACGACCTGGCCGCCCAGAGTGGCCAGCACGAAGACCTGCCAGTTGATGTAGATCAGCACGCCGGCGAGTGCGGTGAGCCCGAGCAGCTTGGGCTGCCTGACGATCGCGATCAGCGCGGGCCAGCCGCGCGTGACGGTGAGCAGCAGCAGACAGAAGACGAACGAGAGCAGCACGCGCCAGGCGACCAGTTCCCAGGGCCCGATGGGCTTGAGCAGGATGAAGTAGAGCGGCAGGACGCCCCAGATCAGGTACGCACCGACCGTGTACAGCACTCCGGCGGTCTTCGAGTTCACCGGTAAAGCCTACGGGTACGACGAAGGGCCCGGATGCCGTGGCATCCGGGCCCTTCGTGAACGTCAGTGCGTCAGCGGACGACGACCGCGAGCACGTCGCGGGCCGACAGGACGAGGAACTCGTCCGCGCCGAACTTGACCTCGGTGCCGCCGTACTTGCTGTAGAGCACGCGGTCGCCCACGGCGACGTCGAGCGGGACGCGGTTGCCGTTGTCGTCGATGCGGCCGGGGCCCACGGCCACGACCTCGCCCTCCTGGGGCTTCTCCTTGGCGGTGTCGGGGATGACCAGGCCACTCGCGGTGGTCTGCTCGGCCTCGACCTGCTTGATGACGATACGGTCCTCGAGCGGCTTGATGGAAACCGACACGGTCTACCTCTTTCTCGGCTGAACAATCAGAAGACTGGTTCGCACTCTCAGGGGGAGAGTGCTAATCCCAGTGTAGGCGGTCGGCTGGCACTCACGCAATGCGAGTGCCAGCATCCGGCGCCTCCCTCGCTGCCCCGGCTGCTCACCTGCGCCGGTCGAGGTAGGTGAGGACGGCGAGCACGCGGCGGTGCCTGCTCTCGGTCGGGTCGAGCCCGAGCTTCGTGAAGATGCTGCCGATATGCTTGTGCACGGCGTTCTCCGTCACGTACAGGCGTTCGCCGATCTGCCCGTTGCCCTGCCCCGAAGCCATCAGCGCCAGCACCTCGAGCTCACGCGGCGTGAGCCGGTCGAGCGGATCATGCGGACGGGGGGCCAGCAGCTGCCTGACGACCTCCTCATCCATCACGGTGCCGCCTTCCGCGACCGTGGTGACGGCGTCGACGAAGGCGCTCACCCGCGACACACGATCCTTCAGGAGGTAGCCGACGGCGCCGCGCTCATCGGCGATCAGCTCTCGCGCGTACTCCTGCTCGACGTACTGCGACAGCACGAGGACCGCGAGCTGCGGATGCCGCGCGCGGGCCTCGAGCGCGGCGCGGATCCCCTCGTCCCGGAAGTCCGGCGGCAGACGGACGTCGACGACGGCGACATCCGGCCGGTGCCCGTCGACGGCGTCGAGGAACGCCGGAGCGTCTCCGGCGACGGCCACCACCTCGAGCCCGCGGGTGGTGAGGATCAGCTCCAGTCCCTCGGCCAGGAGCACGTTGTCCTCGGCGATCACGACCCGCACGGCAGCTCCACCCGGACGACGGTGCGGCCGTCCTCCCGCCCGAACTCCGTGGTCCCGTCGAGCGCCGCAATCCGCCGCCGGATGCCGCGGAGCCCGGATCCGCTCTCCTCGTCGAGCCCGCCGGTGCCGTCGTCGCTCACCGACGCCGCGAGGATGCCGGTAGGCCGGCGCTCCACGACGACCTCGGCGTCGGTCGCGCCGCTGTGCTTGCCGATGTTCGCGAGGGCCTCCGCGATCACGAAGTAGGCCGCGGCCTCCACGGCCGCCGGCAGCTGCCCGAGGTGTTCGATGCGCACGCGCACGGGGACGGCCGACCGAGTCGCCAGTGAGCGCACGGCGCCCTCGAGTCCGCGATCGACGAGGATCGGCGGGTAGATCGTCCGTACGACGTCGCGCAGCTCGACCATGGCGCCCTCCGCGACCTCGTGCGCCTCCGCGAGCAGACGCGACACGGTCTCGGGGTCGTCGGCCTCGCGCGCCAGGCCGATGCGCATGGACAGTGCGACCAGCTGCGCCTGCGCCCCGTCGTGGAGGTCGCGCTCGATGCGACGGAGCTCTGCGCCGTGCGCGTCGATCACGCCGGAGCGCGTCTCCTCGACGCGGCTCACCCGCTCGGCGAGCACCTCCGTGCGGGACGGCGTCAGCAGACGCCGCGTCATCCGCGCGTGCGGCGTCGCAAGGAGCACCACGACGACGGTGAGGAGCAGGCCCGCCGCGAGCTGGATCGCGCCGAGCCCCAGTGCCTCGCCCCATCCGGTCAGGGGGACACCGAGGAACTGCGACGCACCGGCGGGCAGCGCCCACCACAGCGCGAGCGTCGCGATCGTGCCGAGCACGATGCCGACCGCCGCCAGCGCGAACACGCCGAGTGCTGTGGCGGTGACAGCGTCCACGGCGAGCCAGCGCACGTCGCGCCAGGTCGCCGGGTCCTGCAACTGAGCACGGAGCACGGCGGGTCCGTAACCGGGGTGCGGTTGGCGCGCGGCCGTGCGCGGCTGCCCGATCACGACGCCGGCGCGGTCGTCGTTCGCATCCGCCCAGCGGGCCAGCAGCCGCAGCAGCACGGGCAGGACCGCGAAGCCGATCAGCACGAGACACAGCACTGCGCCCGTGATCAGCACCGAGAGCGACACCATGCTGATCATCCCGGCGCCCAGCCCGATCAGCGAATATCCGATGGCTCCGGCAGCTCTCCGAAGTCGTGTACGCATGTCTCTCCTCATCGCATCGCGGCCGTTCTCGGCCGCGGGAGTATCCAGCGTGACATCGGGCTGCACTCCGGCACACTACAGCTGACTGGAGCATCTCCGCTCCGGTCTGCTGCCCGTCGAATCGCGCACCTTGCCGCATCCGGAGGCCGGAATGCGCCCGTTGCGCGATTCGGAACGGATGGGATCCGTAGGCTGAAGGGGTGGAGATGACCGAGCTGACCGCGCTGCTCACCCGCGACGGACTGGCGCTGCTCGACGAAGTCGGGCAGATCACGGCGGCGGCGGAGGTCGCGAAGACCGTGTCGTGGCTGCGCGCCGCCGGGCACTCCCCCGACCTCGTCTCGGCCGTCGTCGGCCAGGCGCACCTGCGTGCCAGGGCCCAGGCCAAGTTCGGCGAGTTCGCCGACCGGATGCTGTTCACCCGCGCCGGCCTCGAGCAGGCGACGCGCCTGAACGTGGCGACGCTGCACGCGGTGCGGATGCGGCAGGCCGGCATCACTCACGTCTCGGATCTCGGATGCGGGATCGGCGGCGACGCCCTGGCGTTCGCCGGCGCAGGACTGGCCGTGCACGCCGTCGACGCCGACGACGTCACCGCGGCGATCGCCGCCTACAACCTCGCCCCCTTCGGCGAGGACGTGACGGTGTCGCACGGCACGGCGGAGGAGCATGCGGATGCCGCAGTGGGCGCGGTGTGGCTCGACCCGGCCCGGCGCACGGCGGGGCACTCCGAGACGCAGCGCACCGCGGCATCCGACTGGTCGCCGTCGCTGGACTGGTGCTTCGACCTGGCCGCGCGGGTGCCCACCGGCATCAAGCTCGGCCCCGGCCTCGACCGGGACCTCATCCCCGACGACGTCGAGGCGCAATGGGTCAGCGCAGACGGCAGCGTCGTCGAACTCGTGCTGTGGAGCGGGGCGCTCGCGCGCCCCGGCATCCGTCGCGCCGCGCTCGTGGTGCGCGGCGACGCGATGCACGAGCTGACCGGCCAGGCAGACGCCGAGGACGTGCCTGTGCGCGAGCTCGGCGCGTACCTGCACGAGCCGGACGGCGCGGTCATCCGCGCCCGCCTCATCGGCGACGCGGCCCGGATGCTGGAAGCCGGGATGCTCGACGAGCAGATCGCATACCTGACCGGGGATGCTGCGCTCACCAGCCCGTTCGTGCAGTCGTTCCGGGTGCGCGAGACGATGCCGGCGCACCCGAAGACCATCAACGCCGCGCTGCGCGCGAACGACATCGGCCGGCTCGAGATCAAGAAGCGCGGCATGGACATCGATCCGGCTGCATTCCGGAAGAAGCTCACGCTGAAGGGGTCGCAAGAGGCGACGCTGATCCTCACACGCACTCCTGCGGGGCGGATCGCGATCCTCGCCGACCGGGTCTGAGGCTATTCCGAGATCTCGCCGGTCGTGTCGTCGATCGACGGGTCGGCCGGATCGCCGCCGCGGATGACCGTGAGCACAGGTCCGCGCTCCGTCCCTCGCACGCTGTACGTGACTCCGTCGCCGCCGAACTCCGTCGTGCCGCCGAACATGTCGACGCCGCAGCCTTTCAGGAGCACCTTCGAGGTGTCGGCGACGTACACGCAGTTGTTGCCGTCCTGTGCGAACCAGATCGGGGTGTCACCGTCGTAACCGATGATCTGCAGAGCGCCGCCATCGACCCCGGTCTCCTTCACGATTGCCTTGGCGATGTCGAGCTCCGTGCCCTGGAACATGTTCGTCCAGCTGTCCTGCGGACCGGGGTCCCATCGATCCAGCACGGCGACGGGCTCACCACGGGTGTCGCGCACGATGGCCGCCTGCACCATCGTCCCCTTGGGCTTGTCGAGTTCCAGCTGCACACTGAGCTGACCCCAGTAGCCCTCCTCGTCCTTCTTCGGATCCGGCGGCGGAGCGCAGCCCACGGTGGCAGTCGGCGCGGGGGTGAGCATGATGCACTCCAGCGCGAGTTCCTTCTTCGTGGCGTACCAGGCGGTGATCCCGTACCGCTCGCCCACCATCCGGATCGATCCTTCGTCGTACTTGCCGGATGCCTCGAACTCGGCCCAGGCCTTCTGCTGCGCGGCCGACATCGCCGGGCCGGCATCGCGACCGAACAGCAACCAGCCGGCGCCGACACCGATGAGGAGGGCGGATGCCGCGACCGCTGCCGCGAGCAAGACGCTGCGTTTCCTGGTCGCCGCGCGGGCAGAGCGAGGGAGGTCCGTCTCAGAACCCGCGCCCGCCTCCCGCACCTCTTCGGAATCCGCTGCTTCCTCCGCTCCGGTCTCACTGGTTGCGGGTGTCCCCTGCGTCTCAACGGCTTCCCCCGCTCCGGTCTCAATCGTTGCGGGTGCGTCGACCTCAGCACCCGCAACCGTTGAGACCGGAGCAGGGCCGACAGCGCCGCGTGGTGCGACTCCTTCCGCAATCGGGGAGGGACGCTCAACGGCCGGGAACGAGCCGCCGCGAGCTGCCGCCTGCAACCCGGCGAGCTCTTCCGCCTCGGCCGCGCTCAGCTCGCCGCCGGGGCCGTAGGCCCGGCGCTGCAGTTCGCGAAGACGTTCCTCAGCAGGCATCCTCACTCCGATCCCTGCACAGCGGGGTCAGCGGCTTTCACGCCCTTGCCGTGGAGCGTCGTGAGCCGCGTGCCCTGTGTGGTGTCGATGAGCCCGAAGACCGCGTTCGGCCGCTCGAGGAGCACATCGGCGGTGTCAGGGGCGCAGGACTTCTGGGTGATCCCCCCGAGGTCCGCGACGTAGAGGCAGGTCTCGTTCTCCTGGGTCATCCAGATCGGCGACGTGCCGTCGTAACCGGCGATCTGCAGGAATTCTCCCTGGATGCCGGACTTCGCCACGATGACCTTCGCGATGGCCAGCTCGTCGCCGTCGTACATCTGGGTCCAGTCGTAGGTGTTCGTGTTGTCCCACTTCTGCATGATGACGGTCGGGACGCCCCGTACATCCCGCAGGACGACTCCACTGACGCCTGTGCCCCTGTCATCGCCGAGGTCGATCTGCGCCGACAGCGGACTCTGCTGCTCTTCCTCGCCTTTCGGCCGCTCGGTCGGCTGGCAGGCGATCGACCCGTCCTTGGTGGGGGTGAGCATGATGCACTCCGTCTTGGCGTTCTGCTGCGTCGCGTACCAGGCGGTGATCCCGTACCGCTCGCCGAGCATGCGGATCGACCCGGCGTCGTACTTCCCGGAAGCCTCGAAGTCGCTCCACGCCTCCTGCTGCTTCGCATCCATCGCCGGGCCGCTGTCCCGACCGAACAGCAACCAGCCGGCACCGAGACCGATGAGCAGAGCGGATGCCACGGCGGCGAACACGAGGGAGACTCGGTGCTTTCGGGGATCGCTCCGTCCTTCGTCTCGTCGCTGCGCTCCTCGCTCAGGATCCGGGCAAGGCTCTGATTCCTCGGGCTGGTCGTGCCCTTCGTCTCGTCGCTGCGCTCCTCGCTCAGGATCCGGGGAGGGCTCAGGGTCCGGGACGGTCTCGACCTTCGTGGAGAGTCCGGTCTCTTCGGTTCCTGAGCGAGCGGATCGAGACGAAGGACGCGCCTGCAGTTCCGCGAGTTCCGCCGCCTCTTCGGCGTTCAGCCCGCCGCCGGCGCCGTAGGCCCGGCGCTGCAGTTCGCGAAGGCGTTCACCGTCCGGCATCCTCAGACCAGTCTTTCGAGCTGCGAGACCGCCCAGATCAGCCAGCCGGCGCTGAAGACGGTGGCGGTGATCCCGAGCACGAGAGCCCAGATCGCGACGGCTCGGTTCTCGACCGGCCGGCGGATCGACATGATCGCCGCGATCACGGCGATGATCGCGACCGGGATGCCCCATCCGACGAACAGCGATGTGCACAGCGCGACGATGGCCGCGAACAGCGCCCACGGGGCCAGGCGGGTCTTGTCCTCGGCGTAGGGCTCGCCCGCGGACGGCTCCCACTCCGTCGAGATGCCGCCCGGGTCGGCATCCGGTCCTGTCATCACCGGTTCGACGCTGACCGGGCCGGTGGGCAGCTTGCTGTAGGTCTTGCGCGCGCCGGGCAGAGCCGCCGAGCCCTCCGGGCGCTCGACCTCGGGGCTGGGGTCCTCGACGTGCGGATCGCTCATGCCGGGCTGACCTGGATCTCGGTGACGGGCAAGGTGGAATCGGCGCCGAAGGCGAGGGTCGACGGCCCGCGGCCCGAGGCGATCAGTTCGGCGGCGAGCGCAGCGATCATCGCCCCGTTGTCGGTGCACAGGCTGAGCGGCGGGATGCGGACGGTCACGCCCGCCGCCTCCGCGCGCTCGAGGGTCACGTCGCGCAGGCGACGGTTGGCGATCACGCCGCCGCCGAGCAGCAGCCGCGGCACGCCCAGATCCTCGCAGGCGGCCAGCGCCTTGGACACCAGGACGTCGACGACGGCCTCGCGGAAACTGGCGGCGACATCCGCCACCGGGATCTCCCGGCCCTCGGCCTGCGCCCGCTCGATCCAGCGCGCGACGGCGGTCTTCAGCCCCGAGAACGAGAAGTCGTAGCGGTGCTTCGCCATGTCGGATGCCCTGGACAGGCCGCGCGGGAACCGGATGGCCGTCGGATCGCCGTCCGCCGCCGCGCGGTCGATCTGCGGGCCGCCGGGGTACGGCAGTCCGAGCAGCCGGGCGACCTTGTCGAAGGCCTCCCCCGCCGCGTCGTCGACGGTCTCGCCGAGCAGTTCGACGTCGGTGGTCAGGTCGCGCACGTGCAGCAGCGAGGTGTGCCCCCCGCTGACCAGCAACGCGATGGTCGGGTACTCGAGCGGCTCGGTCTCGGGCGTGAGGATGTCGGCGGCGATGTGGCCGACGAGATGGTTGACCGCGTACAGCGGCTTGCCGAGCGAGACGGCAAGGCCCTTCGCGGCGCCGACGCCGACCATGAGCGCGCCTGCGAGACCGGGCCCGCTGGTCACGGCGACCGCGTCGAGGTCGTCGAGGGTGACCTCAGCCTCTGCGAGCGCGGCCTCGATCGAGGGCTGCAGCGCTTCGAGGTGCGCGCGGGCGGCGACCTCGGGCACGACTCCGCCGTAGCGCGCGTGCTCGTCCATGCTCGATGCGATCGTGTTCGAGAGCAGCGTGCGGCCCCGGACGATGCCGATGCCGGTCTCGTCGCAGCTCGTCTCGATGCCGAGGACGAGCGGTTCCCGGATGGTCGAGGGTTCAGGCATCCGCGTTCCCTTCCGGCCGGACCTTCAGTTCGATCTTCATGATGATCGCGTCGACTCCGCCCTTGTAGTACCGCGGGCGGCGGCCGATCTCGGCGAATCCCTCCGACAGGTACAGCGCCTGGGCCACCTCGTTGTCGTCACGCACCTCGAGGAACGTGTCGCGCGCGCCGCGCTCGCGCGCCAGGTCCAGCAGCAGGCGCAGCATCCGCCGGCCCCTGCCCTGCCCGCGGTAGGCGGGGTCGAGCGCGATGGTCTGGATGTCGGAGTCGGGTGCGCCCCGGAGGGCGCGCACGCCGCCGTACCCGATGACGCGACCGTCCTCCTCGTCGACGAGATAGTGGTTGTGCTCGCTGGCGACCTCGGCGGCCATGGTCTGCTCGCTCCAGGCGTCGTCGGGGAACGACGAGTTCTCGAGGGCCATGATCGCCTCGAGGTCACTCGTCTCGGCAGTGCGGATCACAGCCGCACCTGCTTCGGCACCTTCACGTCCGGATGCCGCAGGTACAGCGGCTCCTCGCCCGCGAGTGCGCGTCCGGCGGCGAGCGCCGCGGCACCGACCCTGGCGAGCGCGGCGGCGTCGATCGTGGTCACGACGACCGTGGGGATGTCGAACACGGCATCCTGCGGCTCGAGACGGGTCGGCTCGACCAGGATCGGGATGCCGTCGGCATCCGTGCCCTCGAAGACGCTGACCGCGATCTCGCGGCGGCGCGCGTCGGTGACGATCGCGAAGCGGTCCTCGCGCCCCTGCGCGAGTGCGGCGGCGTAGTGGCTCGGGACGGGGATGACCGGGATGCCGCGGCCGAGCGCGAAGGTGCGCGCTGCGGCGATGCCGATGCGCAGTCCCGTGAACGGACCTGGGCCCATCCCGGCGACCACGTGCGTGATGCCGGGGCGGCTGACGCCCTGCAGCAGGTCGCCGATCACCTCGGCATGTCCGAGAGGGTTGGCGCTGCCGGCGTCGGCGACGGTCGTGCCGTCTTCGGCGACGACTGCGACGGCCGAGCCCAGCGAGGTGTCGACGGCGAGGATCACGCTGTCCAGCGTAGTCGGGGCGGGGTGGGAGAGCCCTGCGCGGCGCCCCGGCTCAGATCTCGACGCGGGCGACCGTGACGATGCGGGGTGCGTCGGCGTCGAGGTCCTCGTCGGCGAGGTCGTCGTCACCGCCGACCGGGCGCTCGAGCTCGATGTCCCACCAGGCGTCCGCGACGGCGGCGGCCATCGGCCGGCCCCACTCGATCACGACGACGGAGTGGGCGAAGTCGATGTCGAGGTCGTCCAGCTCGTCGGCCGATCCCAGCCGATAGGCGTCGACGTGCACCAGCGGCGCGCCGCCGGTCAGGGACGGATGCGTGCGGGCGATCACGAAAGTCGGGCTCTGCACGGGGCCTCGGACGCCGAGGCCCTCGGCGAGGCCCCTCGTGAACGTCGTCTTGCCGGCGCCGAGCGGGCCGGTGAGCACCAGCACGTCACCTGCCTGCAGCCGCGCACCGATGCGATGACCGAGCGCCTCCATGTCGTCGGAGGTCGCAATCTCGCGCCGCCCGACGAACTCCTCGAGCCCGCTCATCGGGCGTCCCGGCGCGGAACGCGGCTTCCGATGCGGGTCACGATCTCGTAGTTGATCGTGCCCGCGGCATCCGCCCAGTCGGTCGCCGAGGGCTGGCCGAGCGTCGGATCGCCGAAGATGATGACCTCGTCGCCCGGGGCGACCTGCGCGTCGCCGACGTCGACGACGAACTGGTCCATCGCGATGCGGCCGGAGACCCGGAATCGCCTGCCGCCGATCTGCACCGGTCCGCGATCGGATGCCTGCCGCGGAATGCCGTCCGCGTACCCGAGCGGCACGAGGGCGAGCGTGGTCTCGCGCTCCGTGCGGTAGGCGTAGTCGTAGGAGACGCCGGTGCCGGCAGGCACCCGGCGCACGGCATCCACCGCGGCGCGCAGCGTCATGGCGGGCCGCAGCCCGAGGTCGGCCGAACTGCGGTCGTCGAACGGCGACAGCCCGTAGAGCCCGATGCCGATGCGCACGGCATCGAGCCGCGCGTCGGGCCGGTCGATCGCGGCAGCCGTCGCTGCAAGGTGCCGAACCTCGGGACGGATGCCGACGGACGACGCCTGCTCGACCGCCGCGTTGAACACGGCGAGGGCGGCCGCGTCATCCTCGGCCGAGGCGTTGGACAGGTGGCTGAAGATGCCCACGATGC
This sequence comes from Microbacterium sp. NPDC057659, assembly GCF_042799915.1. Taxonomy (NCBI): domain Bacteria; kingdom Bacillati; phylum Actinomycetota; class Actinomycetes; order Micrococcales; family Microbacteriaceae; genus Microbacterium; species Microbacterium sp. NPDC057659. The sequence goes on from NZ_JBHVHU010000001.1 coordinate 1,464,559, forward strand.
GGATGTGCCCGATGCGCTCCAGCCGCGCGGCCTCCGCGAAGGCCTGCGTGCGCTCCTGGGGCGACAGACCGTTGCGGCTGAGGCCCGTGTCGAGCTTGAGGTGCACGGCGGTCGTGCCCGGTGCGGATGCCGCGGACTGCAGCTGCTGCATAGACGAGACGCCGATCTCGATGCCGGCCTCGGCCGCATCGTCGAACCGGCGGTCGGCCGCGTGCAGCCAGGCCATCAGCGGGGCGTTGATGCCGGCCCGGCGCAGTTCGAGGGCCTCCTCGACGGTCGCCGTGCCGAGTCTGCTGACCCCGCCCGCGAGCGCCGCCGTGGCGACATCCACGGCGCCGTGGCCGTAGCCGTTCGCCTTGACGACGCCGATGATGTCGGTGCCGGTGAGGCGCCGCAGGTGACGCACGTTGTCCGAGATCGCGTCGAGGTCGATCGTGGCCTCGCGGAACGGCGCGCTCATTCGAGATTCCTTTCGTGGCCGGCATCCGGCCCCTCGGCGATGACCTGCGCGATCGCGAGGCCGGCGTCGTGGCTGAGGCTCAGATGGAGGGTCCGGATGCCGCGCTCGGAGACGACGCCCGAGGTCGACCCGGTGAGCACGAAGTAGGGCTTGCCCGAGGGCTCGGAGGCGATCTCGATCTCGGTCCAGTGCACGCCGTCCGAGCCGCCGAGCGCCTTGATCAGCGCCTCCTTCGCGGCGTAGCGCGCGGCCAGCGACCGCAGATGCAGCTGCTGCTCGGACGCGGTGAACAGGCGCTCCAGCAGCTTCGGCGTCCGAGCGACCGAGCGCTCGAACCGCGGGATGTCGACGAGGTCGATTCCGGTCCCGATGATCACCGGATCAGCCTACCGGGGGACGAAAGTCGCTCCCCGGTACGAATGCAGGCTGATCGCCCGGATGCAGGCGGATCCCACGGCGTTTCCGCCGCCAGAGCGCAGATCCTGCCTGCATCCCCTCCCGGGAGCCGCGCCTCAGAGTGCGCCGAACCGTGCCTCGTACTGCGGGGAGAGTTCGGCGAAGCGGGCATCCCAGTCCTGCGCGAACGACTCCCCCGCGACATCCGCCGCGAGCCGCTCGAGGTACGTCTGCCAGCCGGCACCGTAGAAGATCGAGCGGATGCCGGTGTGCACGAGGCGCATCCGGGTGCCGCCCTCGACCTCGTCGAGCGTGACGACGAGCTCGGTGGGCTCCTCCTCGATCGCGTGCCAGGTGGTGCTGAACGTGCGCGGTGCGTCGCAGGCGGTGATGGTGCCGGTGGCCCACGACGGCTCGTCACCCTGGGCGACCACCGACCAGGTGCCGCCCAGTCGCAGCTCGCCGGTGAGGTCGACCATCCAGCGCGCGATCCGGTCGCGGTCGGTGACCGCCTGCCAGAGGTCGTCGATGCCGGTGGCGTAGACGTCTTCGTAGACGAGCCGGTACCCGGACGGATGCTTCTCGATGACGGGACTGGTGATGCTCATGAGATCTTCCTCTCCCTGTTCTCGTTCTCACGATCGGATGCCGCGCGCCGAGCCCGTGCGACCTCGGTGTGCAGGGCGTCCAGGCGCTGCGCGAGCGGATCTGTCAGCTGCGCGAGGGCTCGGGATGCGGCATCCACTCCCGCGCGATCCAGCGCGTAGATCCGGCGCGTGCCCTCGGCGCGCACCATCGCGAAGCCGTTCTCGCGGAGCACCCGCAGGTGCTGCGACACCGCCGGTTGCGAGATGCCGAACTCGCTGCGCGCGATGTCGGTCAGCACCCCCGCCGGCTGCTCGCCCAGGGCGAGCACCGCGAGCAGGCGTCGTCGCACGGCATCCGCGAGCACCTCGAACTCATGCACATTCGAACTATATAACTCTGTGCTTATATTCACAACGGGTGCAGAACGGGGGCCGACACGCCAGATGCAGGACGCACTCCGCAGAAGCGTCCGACATCTGGCGTGTCGGCCCCCGAAGTGTTCAGTCGGGATGCCCGACCGCCGAGACTCACTCCACCGTGACGGACTTGGCCAGGTTGCGGGGCTGGTCGACGTCGAGGCCCTTCGCGGTGGCGAGCGCCATCGCGAAGATCTGCAGCGGGACGACCGCGAGCACCGGCTCGAACAGGGCACCGGCCAGCGGGATGCGGATGACCTCGTCGGCGAAGGGCAGCACGGCGGCATCGCCCTCTTCCGCGACGACGATCACACGGGCACCGCGGGCGCGGATCTCCTGGATGTTCGAGACGACCTTCGAGTGGATCAGAGCCGAGTGCCGCGGCGACGGCACCAGGACGAACACCGGCTGACCGGCCTCGATCAGGGCGATCGGGCCGTGCTTCAGCTCGCCGGCGGCGAAGCCCTCGGCGTGGATGTACGAGATCTCCTTGAGCTTGAGCGCGCCCTCGAGCGCGATCGGGTAGCCGACGTGGCGCCCCAGGAACAGCACCGAGCGGGTGTCGGCCATCCAACCGGCCAGCTGCGAGACGTGCTCCTGCTCCTCCGACAGCACCTGCGCGATCTTGTCGGGCAGTCCCTGCAGTTCGGAGACCTCGGCCGTGGCATCCGCATGCGTGCCGCGCACGCGACCCATGTGCAGGCCGAGCAGCAGCAGCGCGGTGATCTGCGCCGAGAACGCCTTGGTCGACGCGACCGCGACCTCGGGGCCGGCGTGCGTGTACACGACGGCGTCGGACTCGCGCGGGATCGTCGCGCCCTGGGTGTTGCAGATCGACAGCGTGCGCGCGCCGCGCTCGCGGGCGTACTTGACCGCCATGAGCGTGTCCATGGTCTCGCCGGACTGACTGATCGAGACGACGAGCGTGTCGTCGCCGATCACCGGGTCGCGGTAGCGGAACTCGTGCGCGAGCTCGACCTCGACGGGCACGCGGGCCCACTGCTCGACCGCGTACTTGCCGACCAGGGCGGCGTAGGAGGCGGTGCCGCAGGCGGTGATGATCACCCGGTTGATGCCGGTGAAGAGCGAGTCGAGGCCCTCCAGCTCGGGGATCACGACCTGCCCCTCCTGGATACGGCCGCGGATGGTGTTCGCGACGGCCTCGGGCTGCTCGGCGACCTCCTTGGCCATGAACGACGACCATCCGCCCTTCTCGGCGGCGGCGGCGTCCCAGGACACCTCGAACGGCTGCGCCTCGACGGCGTTGCCCTCGAAGTCGGTCACCGTGACGGAGGAGGGGGTGATCGCGACGATCTGGTCCTGCCCGATCGCGAGCGCGCTGCGGGTGTGCTCGACGAACGCGGCGACGTCCGACCCGAGGAAGTTCTCCCCCTCGCCCAGCCCGATCACCAGCGGCGAGTTGCGGCGGGCGCCGACCACGAGGCCGGGCTGGTCCTGGTGCATCGCGAGCAGCGTGAACGCGCCGTCCAGTCGGTTCACGACGGTCTGGAACGCGGTGGCCAGGTCGCCGGTGCGGCGGTACTCCTGCCCGAGCAGCGCGGCGGCGACCTCGGTGTCGGTCTCGCTGAGGAAGGTCACGCCCGCCTCGGCCAGCTCGGCGCGCAGGGCCGAGAAGTTCTCGATGATCCCGTTGTGGATGACAGCCAGCTTGCCGTCATCGGCGAGGTGCGGGTGCGCGTTGACGTCGGTCGGGCCGCCGTGGGTCGCCCACCGGGTGTGCCCGATGCCGGTCGTGCCATCCGGAAGCGGCGCGTCGGCGAGCGAGCCCCGCAGCACGGCGAGCTTGCCGGCCTTCTTGCGCATACCGAGTTCGCCGGCCTCGTCGATCACGGCGATGCCGGCGGAGTCATAGCCGCGGTATTCAAGACGGGCGAGCCCGGCGAGCAGGATGTCCTGGCTGGGCCGCGGGCCCACATATCCGACGATTCCACACATGGAATCAAGGGTAAGGGCGCGGATTTGCGAGGGTTCCGTACCAACCCTTCCTCTCCCGCGGATCCTGAGCGCCCTTCGTCTCGTCGCTGCGCTCCTCGCTCAGGATCCGCGGAGCGAGACGAAGGGCGGTCAGGGACCGAAGCAGGATGCCGGAGGTCGTCAGACCTTCCGCAGCTGCACCGACTCCACCGCGTGGTCTGCGCCCTTGCGCAGCACGAGGGTGGCGCGATGCCTGGTGGGGAGCACGTTCTCGAGCAGGTTGGGCATGTTGATCTCGTTCCAGTACCCCATCGCGGTGGTCACCGCCTCGTCGTCGGTGAGGTGCGCGAACACGTTGAAGTACGACGACGGGTTGGTGAACGCGCCCTTGCGCAGCGCGAGGAACCGGTCGACGTACCACTGCGCGATGTGCGCGGGATCGGCGTCGACGTAGATGGAGAAGTCGAACAGGTCGCTGACGGCGACGTCGTTGGGTGCGGGCGGCGGCTGCAGCACGTTCAGCCCCTCGACGATCACGACATCGGGCCGGCGCACCACGACCGTGGCGTCCGGGATGATGTCGTACCGCATGTGCGAGTAGAAGGGGGCGCGCACCTCGGCCGCGCCGCTCTTGACCTCCGTGAGGAACGACAGCAGCGCGCGGCGGTCGTAGGACTCCGGGAAGCCCTTGCGATCCATCAGCCCGCGCCGCTCGAGCTCGGCGTTCGGATAGAGGAATCCGTCGGTGGTGACGAGCTCGACGCGCGGAGTGCCCGGCCAGCGGCTCATCAGCTCGCGCAGCAGACGGGCGATCGTCGACTTGCCGACGGCCACGGAGCCGGCGACGCCGACGACGAAGGGCGTGGTCGAGTCGGGTTCCTGCAGGAACGCGCTGGTCGCGGCGCCGAGTCCCTTCGACGAGGTCGCGTACAGGCTGAGCAGCCGGCTCAGCGGCAGATACACCTCGCGGACCTCGGTGAGGTCGAGCCGGTCGCCGATGCCGCGGAGCTCGACGACCTCGGTCTCGGTGAGCGGCTGGTCGAGTCCGGCCGCGAGCCGCGACCACTCCGCACGATCGATCGCGCGGTACGGAGACAGCGGCTGTGTCGGGGCGTTCACGGGTTACATGGTATCCGCGCGGCGACGGGGGACGCGTTCCGGGACCGGGATGCCGGATGCCGCGGATGTGCGGCTCTAGGCTGTTCCCATGTCAGAGGATGCCGCCAGCACGACGCCGCGTCCGCTCTGGCGACGCATCACCGGGAGCACCTGGTTCCACCTGATCGCGGCGTTCATCGTGGTCGGTGCTCTGCTGTCGTTCGTCGCGAAGCCGTACTGGGTGCCGTCCGGGTCGATGGAGCAGACGCTGCAGGTCGGCGACCGCGTGCTGGTGAACCGGCTCGCCTACGTCGGCGACGCGCATCCCGGCGACGGCGACATCATCGTGTTCGACGCCGACGAGACCTGGGGAGCACATGCCTCCGCCGACGAGAACCCGATCAAGGGCGCACTGCGCTGGCTCGGCGAGGTCAGCGGGTTCGGACCGTCCGGAGAGCACACGCTGATCAAGCGCGTGATCGCCGGCCCAGGGCAGACCGTGTCGTGCTGCACTGCCGACGGACGGATGCTGGTCGACGGCGAGCCGATCGACGAGCACTACATCTTCGAGGACTTCCCGTTCGAGGCGGGGACGCTGGACTGCGACACCACGCCGATGTCGATGCGCTGCCTGCCGGAGGTCACGGTGCCGAAGGGCTCGTACCTCGTGCTCGGCGATCACCGGTCGAATTCGGCCGACGGTGCGTTTGCGTGCCGGGGGCAGAAGGACCCCGATCCCGGCTGCTGGCGCTGGGCGCATGACGACGACGTCGTGGGTCGCGCCGTCGTGATCCTGTTCCCGTTCGACCGCTGGACGGGTCTCTGAGTTCCAGCCGCTCAGGCGGGCGGGCGCTCGCCGTGCAGGCTCTCGTAGATGTCGGCGATGAACTCCGTGATCGCCTCCGTTCCGGTCACGGGTCCGCCCGCGAGCATCCCGTCGGCGCCGAGCAGCACGGCACTGGGCGTGACCGTGAGGCCGAGCGAGTCCTGCGCGTAGCGCTCCGGATCGTGCAGCGACATGGGCTCTTCGAACTCTGTTGCGGCTGAGAACTCGGGCGCTTCCCGCAGCAGCAGCCGCACCGACACCTCCGGCAGCAACTCGCGCCAGGCGGGCGTCTGCGCAATGACGTCGGTGCACGACCCGCATCCGGGGCGCACCGCGAGCAGCAGCAGCGCCCGCTCCATGCTGAGGGTGCGCAGATTGATCTGCTCACCGTCAGAGCGGACGAGCGGCACCGCGGGGGTCAGCGAGCGGATGTAGTCGAGCTCCTCGTCATCGTCCCCGGCCGCGGGTCCGGCTGGTGCGGCCCCTGTGTCCGGAGCAGGCCACATCGTCAGCGCGACGGTCACGGCCGCCGCGAGCATCCCGACCGCCCACGGCCAGTCGCCTCCGCCGAGCGCGGCAGCCGGCCCACCCAGCAGCGGGTTCGCCCAGGTGGTGGCGACTGCGACAAGCGAGATCAACACGTACCAGCCGTTGCGCACCACGGTCATCCGGGTGACGCGGCTGCGAACGCCGAAGCACGCGCAGGAGGCGTCGGCGCCGGCCAACAGGGTCCGCGCGACGACCACGAGGTACCCGATCATGAGCCCCAGTGCGGCGAGGGCGACAAGCATGCCAGGAACACCGCCGAGCACGATCAGTGCGAGGCCGAGGACGAGCTCGCCCCATGGCTGCAGCCGCAACAGCCAAGCGCGACGGAGCACTGCCGGCACTCCCAACTCCGCCCAGGAGGACAGATCGTCGGGATGGCGGAGCTTGGCAGCCCCGCTCGCGATCAGCACTGCCGCGACGAGCACGGCGGGGACGATACTGAGCGGGCCTGGCACCCTCCCACCCTAGGTCGGATGACTCGCCGAGGATTCTACTTTCCTCCTGGCGCGCGATGGACTAGAGTCGGCAATGTTCGCACCGTTGTCTGCGAGCCAAGCCGTGTGGGAACGGCGACGGTACTTCGTGATGTGGGATCACGTTGGCAGGCAGCACCGAGGGGTCGGTGGTGTGCGGCGAACCGCGTGTCGCTTTGCGCGCGGCTGGGGAACTACTGGGGAATGAAGATGCGCTGGAACATGCGTGTCGTGCTGGGTCGGGGAGCCCGGGCATGACTTCCGTCGAAGACGCCGTGAGCGTCGCTCAGGTCGGATCCGTTCACATGAGGCTGGCTGCGTCGCCGAGCCTGCGTGTGTCCGTTCCGACCATCTCTCTGCCGGAAACGACTGCGGCGTCTGCCGACGCCCTTCCTGTCGTACAGGCATCCGTCGCTCCGCGCGCTTCAGCGACGCTGGAGCACCGGCTGATGTGGGAGCGACGTTATCGACGACGGCTCGGGCTGACCGATGCCGTCGTTCTCGTCACCGCATCCAGCGCAACCGCCATCAGCAGCATGCTCACCGGCGGTTCCGTCGCCGGCGTCCTCCTCCTGAGCATGTTGCTGATGGCGACCTGGTTCGCTCTGCTGAGCGGACTGCACACGCGTCAGGCGGCGCTGTTCCGCACCAGCATCTCCGAGTACCGCGGTGTCGTGCACGCCACCGGACTCGCCTTCGGATTCATGGCGATCGTCGCGGTGGGGCTGCGACTGCCCGACATGCAGACGACGATGCTCGTCGCATTGCCGGGCGGGCTGTTCGCCCTGCTGATCACACGCTGGTCATGGCGGCGCTGGCTGACCGGCCAGCGGAGCCTCGGCCGACTCGCCTCTCGCACCCTGGTGGTCGGCAACCGTGTCGACGTGGAGTATGTGCTTGACCGGCTCAGCCCGATCGAGCAGTCGGGCTACCTCGTGCTCGGTGCGACCCTGCTCGACGGCAACGCCACCGAACTCGAGGTGCATGGCACACGGTTCCCTGTGCTCGGCAACGTGAACACCGTGTCGGATGTCGCCGCGCAGCTCGGCGCCGACACCATAGTCGTGGCGAGTCGCCCCGACGGCGATCCCGACTTCATCAAGCGGCTCAGCTGGCAGCTCGAGGGCACCGCCGCGCAACTGGTGCTGTCGAACCCGCTGACCGATGTCGTCGGCCCTCGGATGACGTTCTCGCCCATAGACGGCCTGCCGCTGATCCAGGTGGAGATGCCGTCCTATGAGGGTGGCCGGCACGTGCTCAAGCGCGCCCTCGACATCGTGGTCGCGACAGCCGCGTTGATCCCGATCGCGCTGATCACCCCGTTCCTCGGGCTGCTGATCAAGCTCGACAACCACGGTCCGGTGTTCTTCTTCCAGGAGCGCGTCGGGCGGGACGGCCGCACGTTCAAGATGGTCAAATTCCGCTCGATGCGCACGGATGCCGAAGCGCAGCTCGCCGCGCTGAAGGAGCAGAACGAAGGCGCCGGCGTGCTGTTCAAGATGAAGGACGATCCTCGAGTCACCCGCGTCGGCAGGGTTCTGCGCAAGCTGTCGCTGGACGAACTGCCGCAGTTCTGGAACGTGCTCACCGGAGACATGAGTGTCGTCGGACCGCGCCCTCCGCTGCGCAGCGAGGTGGATGCATACGAGCAGATCGTGCACCGCCGCCTGTACCTCAAGCCCGGCATCACGGGTCTCTGGCAGGTGTCCGGCCGCAGCGACCTGTCGTGGGATGAGAGTGTGCGCCTCGACCTGCGCTACATCGAGAACTGGTCGGTTCTGGGCGATCTGCAGATCATGTGGCGCACGGCCAAAGTCATGATCCAGCCGAGCGGCGCGTACTGATGCGCCGACTCGACGGGGACGGCGGCCCCTGAGACCGGATCCGCGGCCACGCCCCTCCCTCGCCGGGCCCCTCCCCCCAGTAGCCCGGCGAAAGTGTGGCCGCGGGTCCCTTTCCCCGACACCGAGCAAAGGCATACTGAGTTGATGGATGAGGGTAACGTGCTCACGATCGCCATGGTCGGCACGCGGGGTGTTCCGGCGGCGTACGGCGGGTTCGAGACCGCGATCGAAGAAGTCGGTCGTCGGCTCGTGGAACGTGGACATCGCGTCATCGTGTACACCCGCGGGTCGGAGCAGTCCGACCGCACCTATCTGGGCATGCAGATCGTCCACCTTCCCGCCATGCCGGTGAAGCAGCTGGAGACCCTCAGTCACACCGGGCTGTCCGCGATGCACCTGGTCGGCCATCGCAAGCCCGATGCGGCCTTCGTGTTCAATGCGGCGAACTCACCTTTCGTGCCCGTGCTGAGGATGCGCGGCGTCCCCGTCGGGCTGCACATGGACGGGCTGGAGTGGCGCCGCTCGAAGTGGGGGCCGCGCGGTCGCGCGTACTACCGCTGGGCCGAGCAGCTCGGCGTGCGCACGGCAGACGCACTCATCGCCGATGCGCCCGGCATCGCGGACTACTACCGGCATCAGTTCGATGTCCCGACTGAGCTGATCCGCTACGGCGCGCCGATCCTGACGTCATCCCCGGGGCGTGATCTGCCGGGCGACGACGTCTCTCCTGGCGGTTTCCACGTGGTCGTCGCCCGCTTCGAGCCGGAGAACCACGTGCTCGAGATCGTCGAGGGCTATCACCGCAGCTCCGCAGCCAAGCCCCTCCTCGTCGTGGGCTCCGCGCCGTACAGCGCGGAGTACACCCAGCGCATCGAGCAGATCGCGGCGTCGGATCCGCGCATCCGTCTGCTCGGCGGGGTGTACGACCAAGAGCTGCTGGACACGCTCTATGCCGACGCGTACACCTACGCGCACGGACACTCCGTCGGCGGCACCAATCCCTCCCTGCTGCGCGCCATGGGAGCGGGAACCGCCGTGATCGCGTACGACGTGGACTTCAACCGCGAGGTGCTCGGCGGACGGGGATGGTTCTTCGGGTCTCCGGAGGAAGCGGCAGCGGCCTTCGAGTCGGCCGAGTCCGCCCCCGAGCAGGTGTCGTCTCTGTCCCTCGCGGTGCAGGAGCGCGCCCAGGAGCGGTTCCGCTGGGACGACGTCGCGACCGCCTACGAGGATCTCGCGCGTCGACTCTCGGAAGGATCGACCATTCATCCGTCCGCGCGCTCGGCCCGCCGCCGTGACGAGGAGTGGGCACCAGTGGGGTCCGCTTCATGAACGTCTGCCCGCGGGTGCGGTCATGAGCGGACGGCGAGAGCGCACCGGCACTGTGCTGGTCGCCAACCCGTCGGCAGACCTCTACGGCTCCGACCGGATGATCGTCGAGGCGATCAGAAGCCTCGTCGCCGTGGATCGCCGGGTGGTGTTCACCAGCTCCGTCGACGGTCCGCTCCTCCCGCTGGTGAGCGCGGCGGGCGCAGAGACGCGAGTGCTGCCGGTGCCCATCGTGCGCAGAAGCATGCTCACGCCCCGCGGCCTGGTGGCGACGATCGCGACGATCGCCCGCTCCTGGCCACGGATGCGGCGGCTGATCCGCGAAGTGGACCCCGATGTCGTGATCGGGAACACCCTCACCATCCCGTTCTGGACCCTCGCGGCACGCGTGCGCCGACGCCCGGCCCTCGTCTACGTGCACGAAGCAGAGGCGGGTCTTCCGTGGGCGGCTCGCACGATGCTGACCGCCCCGCTCGGTGCGGCGACGGGCGCCGTCTTCAACTCGAAGACGAGCCGGGATGTCTGCCGTCCCCGGGGCCTGTCCCGACGCGGCCGGGTGCGGGTGGTGCCGAACGGCGTGACAGGCCCCGACGAGGTCGCACCGCCACGGCAGCGGATCGATGGCCCGTTCCGCCTGCTCTACGTCGGCCGACTCTCACCCCGGAAGGGCGTCGATCTGGTGCTCCGCGCGGTCGCCCTGCTGCGCGACCACGGGGTGGACGTCGCCGCCGACGTGGTCGGGGACGTCTTCCCCGGTTATGAGTGGTACGAAGAAGAGCTGCGGACCCTGGCGCACGATCTGGACATCGCGGATCAGATCCGGTTCCAGGGCTTCCAGCCGGTCGTCTGGGATGCGATCAGCGCTGCGGACGCCGTGATCGTGCCCTCCCGCGCCGACGAGTCGTTCGGCAACGTCGTCGTCGAGGCCCTGCGCTGCTCCCGCCCTGTCGTGCTCGCCGACCACAGCGGCCTGCACGAAGCCGGCGAAGGCTTCTCGGCGGTCATCCGCGTGCCGGTCGACGACGCCCCTGCCATCGCGGAGGCCGTCCGACGCCTCATGGACGAATGGCCTGCCTACGCTGCTGCGGCACGCACCGATGCAGCACAGGCGGCAGAGCGCTTCGGCGTCGAGCACTACCGTTCCCGATTCGTCGCCGCCGTCGATGAGTTGAGCGATTCCCCGCGCGGGGCGCAAATCACTTGAAGGTGGCGCCGACCCTCGCCTTCGCGCCCAGCGCCGCGACGGCGGCGGATGGCGTCACGGGCTTGAGAAGGAGTCCGGGGAGGATACGACCGCTCGCATCTGTGACGGCTCGGCCGTCGACGGCCACGGCGGACTTCTCCTGACCGGTCCCCGCGATGAACGCCTTGACCGACGTGTAGACCGCAGGATTGACGTTCACCGAGCCCCGCGACCACACGTAGACCCAGGCGGGCGAGGTGGAGGAGGTGCGCTGCACCAGGTTTCCGTTGGTCGAGATCTTCATCTGCGCGGCGGTGAACCGCACCGAGTAGTCCTCGACGCAGTACGTGCAGTTGCCCGAGGACGCCGCGATGACGTTGTTCCCCACCGTCACTCCGCTCACGAGCCACGGCATGGTCGGGTCGGGGAACGGGCGGCGCTTGTCATGACCGGGCACGGCCGGGTCGTCGGCGCGGCGGGAGTCCTGCACGATGTTGAGCGTGCGGTTCCCTCCCACGATCGTGTTGTTCCAGATCTGCACGCTGCCGGTGTTGTTGACCTTGACGCCATTGCCCTTGTTGTTGAGCACGACGTTGTCGATGACGTCAGCTCGCTGGGACAGCTCCAAGAACACCCCGGTCCCGGTGTTGGCCACCACGTCGTTGCGAAGGATGTCGATGTCATAGACCGACTCGTCCACCCAGATGCCGGGGCCGTTGTTGCGCAGGAAGGCGGAGTCGGTCACGGAGAACACCCGGGATTTCGTGATCTTCAGGCCACCGGAGACGGGGGCGTTGTTGAAGCCCTCAGTGTTGTTCTGCACCACGAGCAGACCGCTCACGCGCAGATTGTCGGCGTAGTTGGCGCTCACTCCGAGCATCCCGTTGCGCGCGACGGTCAGCTTCGTCAGCTTCGCGTTGGCCGCACCGACGAAGATTCCCGTGGTCGCGGAGTCGTAGATCGCGACGTTCTCGAAAGTCGCGTTCGGGGCCTCGATCGTCACGGCGCCCATCATCCAGACTGAGGTCGCGTACTTGCGGATGCCGATGCCGCGGACGGTGACACCGTCACCACGCAACGACATCGCCTTCGTCAGGACAGCGGCACGGACTTCCTTGCCCACGGGAGTCGATCCGATGTAGAGCCGCTTCGCCGCCTTGTCGGCGAAGAACGTCCCCGCCTTCACCTGCGCGAGGCTCGCCACCTCCTGCAGCGGCACGCCGTCGATCCACACCTGCTCGGGATGGGCCGCCATCGGTTTCGCGGGGTTGACCCACTGCCATCCCGCACTCGTGCCGTCCGGGGCGCCCTTGGTGTCGGTGGGGGACGAATCGAAGTTGTAGTTCCATCCCGGTGCATACCAAACGGTCCCGGACGAGTACCACTGCGTCAGCGGCTTGGAGCCGTCAAGCCAGACCGCCTCGCCGGGATATGACTGGATCGTCAGTCTCTTGCCCGTCGGGACCGTGAGCGACTCGTTGTATGTCCCGCCGCGCAGCACGATCGTGCTGCCGGAGGGGGCCTTGCCGATCGCGTCCTGCACACTCGCGTACGGCGCGGTGGCCGAGCCGGTGCCGGCAGCCGATCCGCGCGAGCTGTCGACGTGGATCGCTCCGGCCGGCACGGCGTATCGGGCGGTGCCGACCGGCGCCGAGCCCTGTGGCGCGCGAGCGCCGCTTGTGCTCCAGGCCGGCATCGGAGCCGGAACGGCGGTCGCCGCTGAAGCGGCGGGGGCTGCAGTGAGGCAGAAAGCGGCCATGATCGCGAGCGTGAAGCTGCTCGCCAGTGCTTTGAGACGCATAGGAACGGGATCCTTGCTGCCGCGGGTGGCGGGGCCACCCTTCCTGAGAACCAGCTGGGGGTCTGGTGGGTGTCACCATACCCCAAGCGACCTCAGGTTCCTAGGCTCGGCAAGGATCCCGTGCCTCAGAGCACGACGTACGTCACATGAGTCACTTCCCTCACTGCGGACCGCCGGCGCTCGGGCCGGCCCACAGGTTGTCGAAACGGGTCACGAACGGCAGGTTCGTCGCGGCTCCGCCGAGGTACACGCCCAGGCCGATGTCGCCTGCGGCCTGCATCGCGGCAGTGGCGTCCGTGGTCGACGCCGTCCATGCCGTCGGAGGGGTCGTGCCTGCCTTCCAGGCCTTGACTCGCAGCGTGGTCGGCGACGTGCCCGTTGCCTCGGCGCGCACGTGCACGGCATCGCCTGCGGCGAGGGTGATCGTGGTGATCACGTTGGACAGCACTGTGTCATCTCGCATCAGCTGCACGGTCACCACGCCGGAGGGAGCGACGATCAGCCGCGCGATGTACTCCCCCGTGCCGACTCGCCGCACGTGCACCGTGCTGTACGAACTGCCGCCGACCGGCAGCGCCGGAAGAGCCACATCGACCTCGACCGCCGTGTCCGTGGACGACACGCTCGGCAGATACGCGAACCGCTGCGAACCGCCGGCCGGCTGCACGAACTCCGCCGCCGAACCGTTCACCCTGTAGTTCGCCGCACTCTGCTTCAACGACCACGCCCCACCGAGGTCCGCAGACCCCAGTCCCGACGCCACCGTCCTACCGAACGCATCCTGTGCGAATGCCACAGGGGCCGGCGGAACGACGTCGGACACCGTCACCGAACGGCTGACGGAGTCCGTGGCCCCGGCGTCGTCCGTGACGGTGAGCTTCACCGTGTAGGTCCCCGCTGCGGCGTAGGTGTGCGACGTCGTCCTGCCCGTCCCGTCGGCGCTGTTGTCGCCCCAACTCCACACATACGAGGCGATGGTGCCGTCGGTGTCAGTGGAGCCGGATGCGTCCACGGATGCCTTCAGCGCGGAGACCGTCGACGTGAACGCCGCAGTCGGCGCCTTGTTCGGCTCCGGATCCGGTGCCGGCCCGGGGGTCGCGGCCGTCGACCCTGCCCAGAGGTTGTCGAAGCGGGTCACGAACGGGACGTTCGTCGCCGTAGACCCCAGATAGACGCCCAGGCCGATGTCGCCCGCAGCCTGCAGCGCCGCCGTGGAGTCGGTGGTCGATGCGGTCCACGATGTCGGCATCGCTGCGCCGACCTTCCACGCTTTCACCCGCAGTGTGGTCGGCGAGGTGCCCACAGCCTCCGTGCGCACGCGGATCGACTGCCCCGCGGCGACCGTCCAACCGGTCACCGCGACGTTGGACAGGACCGTGTCGTTCCGCGTCAGCTGCACGGTCACGCCGCCGGAAGGCGACACCACCAGCTGCGACTTGTACTCATCGGTGCCCACGCGTCGCACGTGCACGGTCGTGTACGAGCTGGCACCGACCGGCAGCGCCGGAAGAGCCACATCGACCTCGACCGCCGTGTCCGTGGACGACACGCTCGGCAGATACGCGAACCGCTGCGAACCGCCGGCCGGCTGCACGAACTCCGCCGCCGAACCGTTCACCCTGTAGTTCGCGGCACTCTGCTTCAACGACCACGCCCCACCGAGGTCCGCAGACCCCAGTCCCGACGCCACCGTCCTACCGAACGCATCCCGCGCATAGGTGGCGACGACGGGCGGGTCGGTCGCTGTGACGTCCTGGGTCAGCACACTCGTTGCCCCGTCGTTGTCTGTCACGGTCAGCTTCACCGAGTACGTGCCGGCAGCGGCATACGTGTGCGATGCGATCTTCCCCGTGCCCGTCGCACCGTCGCCCCACTCCCAGGCGTACGAAGCGATGGTGCCGTCAGTATCGAGAGATCCCGATGCGTCGGCGCTGATCTTCAGATCGGTCGGCGTCGTCGCGAAGGCGGCAGTCGGCGCGACGTTCGCGACGGCGGTCACCGGGGTCGAGCTCGTTCGACTTCCGCCGTCGTTGTCGGTGACCGTGAGAGTGACCGTGTAGTCCCCCGCGGCGGCGAACACGTGGTTCGCCGTCTTGCCCGACCCGTCAGGAGTCCCGTCGCCCCAGTTCCAGGCGTAGGACGCGATCGTCCCGTCGGTGTCAGCCGATGCCGAGGCGTCGACCGACAGCGCCAGCTTCGCGACCGACGAGGTGAACGACGCCGTCGGCAGGACGTTCGGCGCCTTGCCGGTCGTCCCGAGCGAGTAGTGCAGCGCGACGTCGTCGGCCGTGATCGGCACTGAGTAGACTGCGGCCTCGTCGACCGCGCCGGCGAAGGCGTTGCCACCGGGCCCCCAAGTGACGTCACCGCCGATGTGCCAGTAACCCGTGTAGGACTGGGCGCCGGTGGTCGTGTTCGCCCCGGCCTGTACGCCGTCGACGTAGAGCCGCATTCCTGCCGGTCCCTGCGTCGCGACGACCTGGTGCCACTTGCCGTCGTTGTAGCTCGCCGTCGTGGTGAGCTTCACCTGTGAGCCCGGGTATGTGCCGTAGACGAGCTGGCCGGTGTTGGTCATGTACACATGACGATCAGTGCTTCCCGAGTTCGTGGTCGAGCTGCTCGAACCGAACCCGATGATCTTGCCGCCGGCGGTGGAGGTCGTGTTGAACCAGGCCTCCAGCGAGTAGGTCTTCGGGTCGACGAACGACTTCTCGCTGATCAACTGTCCCCCGGTGAACCTCACCCCTGGGTTGCTGACTCCGAACAGGGGTCCTGCGACACCCTTGGTGTTGCCGTTCAGGTAGCGTCCGCGCTGGTTGTTCCCCGAGTAGTCGGTCGCGAAGCTGCCCGTCGTCTCGTCCATCCGCCAGTACAGGTCGGGGTGCAGGCCGAAGACGGCGGCGCCGTAGGCGTCGGCGGGGCTGACCGCCACCGGCGCGGTGCGTCCGGACGCCGTGTAGTGCGCGGCGATGCTCTGCGGCGAGAGCGCGGAGTCGTACACGGCGACGTCCTCGAGGTAGCCCCTGAAGTAGGTGTTGCCCGCCCAGGTGCGGTCGCCGCCCACGCGCCAGTACCCGTAGTAGTACTGACCGCTGTAGACGTCGGACCGCTGTGCGACGCGCGCACCGTCGACGTACAGGCTCATCCCGCTGCCGCTCAAGGTCGCCACCACATAGTGCCACTGCGCGTCGTTGTACGTGCCCGAAGAAGTGATCGTCTGCGTGGATCCGGGATAGGCGCCGAAGGTGATGCGACCGTTCGTCTCCATGTAGATGTGGCGGTCGTAGCTCGAAGACAGTCCGGTCTTGGCGTCGCCGAATCCGACCATCTTGCCGCCGGGGCCGCCGTTGGTGTCGGTACGGACCCATGCCTCGATCGTGAACTCCTGAGGCGCCACGATCTTCTCGGAGGATGCTCCGTATGCGTTGCTGCCGTTGAAGCGTGTGCTCGTCTTCCCCGACTCGCCGCTGACGGCGCCGGACTGGTTCCGTGTGTAACTCCCGTTGAGCGTCAGATCCGATCCGCCCGCCCAGTCGTAGGCGGTCGCACCGGATGCCTCGCCGAGCGGCCAGTAGTTCCGCGGCGAGTCCTTCAGCACGGCGGTGCGGTAGGCGCTGCCGGCCAAGGTGCCCGAAGCCGTCGCGGTGACAGTGCCGCTCATCGCGGCGTGCCCCTGCTGATCAGTGGCCCGCACCCTGTACGAGTACGACGTTCCTGCCACCACGGTGGCGTCCACCCAGGCGAACGCAGGCACCGCCCAATCGGCCTTCTTCGAACGCAGCGAGTCGAAAGTCTTCACGACGGCGCCATCGCGGAGCACCTCATACTTCAGGTACTCGCTGTCGCGGTCCCAGTTGGACGGCCAGGAGATCCGGAGAGCCCCGCCGGCGACGCCCGCCGCGGTGGGCATCCATTCGGCGTTCCACATCTGCGGGCCCTGCTGGTTCGTGGACTTCGACGGAATCGCGAACCGCACGAGGCCCTGTTGACCCTTGTCGTTGACGCGCGTGAACTCGCCGCCGTAAACGACGTACTCCGAATTGCCGTTGACGGTCCAGGGCCCCTGGTACGCACCGCTGACAGTGCCGGTGTTCATAGCCGGGAACCAGTGCAGCAGCTTCGGCTGCGGGTTGCCGGCGAACTCCGCATATCCGTTGTTCAGGCCGGGAGGGGTGATCCGCTGCACGTCCTTGCTCACGGCCAGCGCCCGGTAGAAGTTCCAGTCCGGGTCGCTCTGCGGGAAGCCGTCCACGAGGCTGCCGCAGTAGTGGGAGTGCCCGGCCTGGTAGAGCGCGTCGCCGAAGGGCTGCACGTCGTACGTGTCGCCGTGGCAGTCGTTCACCCACACCAGATCGCCGGACGCCCAATCGGTGCGGAAGCTCCCCTCGAGGTTGCCCCCGTCACCGAAGACGTAGCCGGAGCCGTAGAGGGACTGGCCGTCGCTCTTCAGCGAGAGGATGGCGGAGTCGTTGCCCGCGTCCCGGACGACACCGTTCGTGCCGAAGGGAAGCAGCGCTCCGGTCTGGGCATCGACCATGCCGAGCCCGTAGCCGGGGTTGGCGCTGCCGTTGAGCGTCGGGAAGCCGCCGCCCAGGACGACCTTGCTCTGGTCGGGCGACACCAGGACG
This sequence comes from Microbacterium sp. NPDC057659, assembly GCF_042799915.1. Lineage (NCBI taxonomy): Bacteria > Bacillati > Actinomycetota > Actinomycetes > Micrococcales > Microbacteriaceae > Microbacterium > Microbacterium sp. NPDC057659. The sequence goes on from NZ_JBHVHU010000001.1 coordinate 1,482,085, forward strand.
ACCTTGCCCTGCCTGTCGCCGAGCACCGGAGCCCATGGCATCAGCGCTCCGGCCTTGGTCAGCGCCGCAGCGCCCTCGCGGTCCTGCCCGGAGACCCTCCAGAACGAGCCCGTGATGTACACCGTCGAGTTCGTCGCGTCGACACCGGAAGCGGACCCGCTGACGTTCGGATCGAAGTCGGACAACGCGCCGCTGGGCAGATCGAACGCCGCGACCCGGTTGCGGGTCTGCCCGTTGACGCTCGTGAAGTCGCCCACGATGTAGAGACGCGTGCCGTCGGGGGATGCCGCGACCTGACGCACCTGGGCGTTGATCGTGGGCGCGAACGACGTGATCAGCTCACCGGTCGTCAGGTTGTACGCGAGCATGTTCGAGCGAGGCGTCTCGTTCGTGCCGGCGGCAGCGCCGGCCGGCCGAGCCGAGCTGAACTGCCCGACCGCATAGACGACGTTCCCGACGATCTCCTGGTCCCAGACGATGCCGTTGATCTGAACCGTGGGCAGGGCGTCGGCGGTGACCGTCGACGCCTCCCCGTCCGGTGGGCTCACGTCGGCCCGTGCGGGCTCCCCGACGATGAGGAGGGTCGCGATCATGGTGACCACCGCCACCAGTGCCAACCCCACAGAGACACTGCGCCGCCGCGCAGATACGACGAAATCGCCCATCAGCATTCCCCAGCTACTCAGACGTGCGACGCTTCCCAGGGCGTCTCACGCATCTCCCCTATGCCGTCGTTTTACGGGCGTGGCCCCACGAACACGACGTCGGGACCCGACGGCAACAGGTCGACAGTAACACGCACATCCCCTGTCACCGCAAGAGGTACTGCGAAGAAATACACGGCAGTCGCTTTCGCCCCTGGCTTGATCTGAGCGGGCCAGTTGACCGCCTTGTCGTCTGTGAGGACCACAGCGGGCGTACGATCGTCGCCGCCGTACGTCAGCGTGACCCCCGAGTTGCCCGTGTCGATGGGCTTGTCGGAGTCGTTGACGAGCTGGACCGCGACCTTGACGGCGGGCCCCGACTTCTCACCCGGGATGTCTCGGCCGGCTGTCACAGCCTCGATCGACGCGAGCGTCACGAAGGCTCCCGGCTTCGGTTGAGCCGTCTCCGTGGGCGACACCTCGATGGGCGCAGCGGTCTTCTCGACCGGGGTGGTGGCGCCCGCCGTCGGCGTCGGAAAGACCGAGGGAGTGGCAGGCGCCGGGGTTCCGGCAGCAGTGGGAGGCGCCGAGGGTCCCGCCGCCGTCGGGCCGTTCGCCCCTGCGATGACGGCCCAGACGATCCCGCCGGCCACGAGCACCACGACGACGACGATCACGGCGATCAGCCACCCGCGTCGGGGGACGTCGTCGTCAATTGAATCGGGCACCGCGCCACCTCGTCTCGTGCCGCGCAGGGTGCGCGATGCCGAAAATCCTACGCCAGTGCAGCGGCGCGGGAGCGATGGGTGAGCAGAGTGGCGACGGTGAGGAAGACGACGAACGGCATCGCGCTGTCAACCAGACCGCTCTCGGTGAGCGAGCCGACGAGGATGAGCGTGAGCAGGGGCAGCAGCACGCCTCTGCGCTCCCGGGACAGCAGCGCGTTCAGCACGCACCACACCAGCAGCGCGGCCGTGATCACGAACCCGATGATCCCGCCCTGTGCGAGAAGCGACACCCAACTGCTGTCGAGCACCTGAACCGGGACCCACTTGTCGTCGACGGCGACCTCCTTGACCGAGAGACCGACGCCGATCCACTTCTCCCAGGAGGTCCATGCCCACGCGAGCACCGGTCTCCAGGCGTTGAACCTCGAGTCCAGGGTGCCCGTCGCCTCGGTCGCGCCGCCGCGCGAGGCGAGACTCTCGAAGACGTCGGTGAACGCCGCGATGGCGTACGAGACCGGCAGGGCCACCAGCAGGGCGATCACCACGCCGCGCCCGAGTCTGCCGTTCGACAGCAGGGCGACGACTGCGGCCAGCGCGACCGCGAGCAGCGCCGTCCGCGACCCGGAGGCGACGACGATGACGAGCAGGACCGCCACCACCGCCAACGCCCACAGCCGCACGCCTCTGCGCAGCACGAGCACGATGCCGCCGATCAGCGGCACCGCCGAGAGCGACGCCAGCTCGTTGGGATGGATCTCGGGCATCCCGCCGCCGAGGCGACCTTCGCTGAGGAGCGTCCCGACTCCGGTCGCTGCGGCGACCATCGCAACGACGGCCATCGCCGAGAGCAGGCAGAAGACGGCGTGCGCCCAGGGCACCGAGGTGAGGAGCAGAAGCACGGTGAGCATCACGATGAACATGCGGATGATCAGCACCGCTGTAGCCGCGGCGTTGCCCGCGACGACGGAGCCGAGCAGCGAGACCAGAAGCACCAGGGAGATGACGAACGCCGGACCGACTCCGATCGGCACGTGCACGCGCGTACGCAGCCAGAGCAGCACCGCGCCGGCGAGGGTGAGGACGGAGATCGCGGCCTTGACCAGGACGATGGGGTCGACTCCACCGGTGTAGATCGCGTCCTTGCGCCAGGGCACGACGGCGATGATCAGCAGTAGGCAGAGGAACCCGACGACGACGAGACGGTCGCGGCTCGGCGACCGGGCGTCGCCGTGGCGATGCGGTCGCGTGCCCGCCTCGGCGATCCCGCCGGCGATCACCGGCGGGATCGAGGAATCATCGAGACTGCGCATCGCCCTGCGCCGCGGTGACATAGCGATCCGACGCCGTCCAGGACTCCGCGACCGCGTCGTTCGCACCGCTGCGCGTGCCGGTCATGAGCACGCCGAGAGGGCGGATACCCATCACCTGCATCCGCATGCTGACGGCGATCAGCTCGGTCACCGTGGTCTCGCCGGCCCGCGTGCCGATGACGATCGGGATGCCGTGGGCGGCGAGGCCCGCCAGCGTCCCGGTCATGCCCGGATCCAGAATGGCGACCGCGATGTCGGCGGCCGCATCGTACCCGTCGAGCCGTGTCAGGACGTCGGCGAGCGGGACGGTCCCGCCCTTCCGCCCGGCCCTTGGCGCGTCGGCGTCCGGCGGCGAAGCACTCGCCCGTGCCGCGGCCCGCAGGTCCACGATCTGCGCGCGCCGCCCCAGCTCCGCGTATGCCTGGACCAGACCCGCCACGGCCTGCACCTCGAGCGCGTGCGGCGAGGTGGGAACGACGACGATCGCCCGGTGATCGGCACCGGCGAGGGCCACCACGTTGCTGACGGTCTCGGCGTAGGCCGCGCTCTGGACCTCGCGGCTGCGCTTTCCGTTGGGACTGAGCCGAGATCGACGAGGGACACGGCCGACGACCGGCAGGCCGCACGCCTTACGCACATCGGAGATCGTGTGCAGGTGGCGGTTGGTCGTCGTGCGGTAGACCGCCACGATGGCGCCGACGGCGAGGCCGAGGATCAGTCCGAGACCCACGATCGGCAGCGTCTGCGGGGAGACCGGGGATGCGGGCTGAGTGGCGGGCAGCACCTGCTGCATCGTGACGGTGTACCGCGAATCACCCGGCGTGTTCTCGGTCGACTCGATCAGCGCGGAGGTGTGCTTCGCCGCCGAATTGGCCATGTCGGCCGACATCTTCGCCGTGGGCGCCTGTGCCGTGACGACCAGGAGCACGGTGTCCGTGGTGTTCTCCGCGGACAGCATCTTCATGATGTCGCGGTCGCTGTACTCCGCCGGGTCGAGACCGAGGTCGGCGCGGACGCCGTCCACGACCTCGGGGCTGTCCACCAGTGGCGGATAGGACTTGATCCGCGCCTGACTGAACTGATTGCGTTCGAACAGGGATGCCTGATCGGACTCCACCTGCAGGATCAGCGTCGACGATGCGGCATAGGTGCGCTGCATCGGCACGGTGATGCCGTACGCGATCGCGGCGCCCACGATCGCCGCGAGAAGGATGATCGCCCATCCCTCTCGCAGAATCCGGCCGTACGGAACGTCCTCCAAGAGCCCCTCCCCCTGTCCGGCACCACGTGTCACGCGGTGCTGACTGTCTCAAAACTTAGCATTCGGTGACAGCACCGACTCGTCAGGTTCCCTGCGACTCCGCTTCGCCTCTCGCCGCGACGATGCGCAGCCCGATCCCGCCGAGCAGTGAGGCGATCGCGAGCAGGAACGGGGCGACCTCGAAGGGCGCTCCCAGTGCCAGTGCGAGGGCGGTGAGGACGATGCCGAGCACGGTGTCGCCGAGCCGGATGAGGAACACGACCATCTGCCGGCCCGAGACGGCGCTGAGCGCGCCGTACGGCGTCACCATCGCGATCGACATCCCGTAGGCGACCCAGCTGATGACCGAGACCTGGTCGAGATGAATGTCGAACACGAGCGGCCCGACGACGGGGGCGAGCACGAGTGCCACTCCGCCCAGCACGACCGAGAGCAGCAGGAGCAGGAGGACGACGCGATCGGCCTCGCGGAGGGATCCCCGTCCCCCGGCCTTGGCGCGCTCGGCGAAGCGGACGAACAGCAGGGAGGAGAAACTGCCGACGACGAGTGTGAGCGGCGAGACGTAGGTGCGCGCCGCCTCGAGGAGTCCCACCGCCGCGATGCCGGCGAAGGCCTGCACGAGCATGCGGACGACGGTGAACAGGCCCGGTCGCAGCGTCTGCTGCAGCGCACGCCAGGATCCGTATCGCCAGACCGCACCGAGGTCGGGAGAACCGGGCCTCACCAGAGATCTCTCCTCCCGCGGGAGCATCCGCCACCCCACGAGGATTGCGACCGCCTGCCCGACCGCCATCGCCGCCAGGAACGTCCACAGCGCGAGCCCGCTGCCGTGCCAGAACGGGAGCACGACGGCCAGCGCACATACCAGGCCGATGACATCCCCCATGGCCGCGCGCAGGAACCGCAGGTGTGCGACCAGCAGCCGTCGCACGACCTCCATCACCGAGAACAGGAGCAGCGCGAGCCCGAAGACGGCCGCTTCGACGGCGTCGACGAAGCCGGTCAGCAGCGCGATCCCCGCCGAGATGATCGCCGCCCCGAGGCTCGTCCACAGCGTCATCAGCTCCAGCGCCGCCCTGATGCGGTGCTGCTCGCGATGGAGCACCACCAGCGAGTCGCCGACGAGACCGGAGATCACCGCCATCGCGAGAACGATGACGCCGTAGAGGATGGCGAAGCGTCCGTAGTCGCTGACGCCGAGCAGGCGCAGCACGAGGATCTGCAGAACGAAGCTGACGGCGGCCTGGATCCCCTGGGCCGTGACCGCCGCAAGGGCGAATCGCTTCATCTCGCTTCGGGCTGTCGTGACGGAGCCGCTCGGCGCCGGCGGAACCGTGGAGCGAAGGCGGATCCGTCGACAGTCTCGATGCCGCCTCCGGTGTTGAGGGTGTGCAGCCGGGTCCCCGGCCACGCCTCCCCCGGGGCGAAGCGCCGGATCACGCACTGCTCGAACGCCTCGTCATCCAGCCGGGTGATCTCGGCCACCGCGAGCGCGGCGCCGTACCCGGCGCGGCAGTCCTGTACCGGGCGCAGGAGTCGGCCCTCATGTTGCACCACTCGTCCCGCTGGTCGTGCGCTGGCGATGTCGACGAGGACGGGGTTGTTCCGGTGCGGGCTCCACGGCCCGCGCAGGTCGGGGGCCGACCACAGCCAGAGGCTGTCGGACAGTGAGCCGCCGTCGCCGACCGTGGCGGTCAGCCACCACCGCCCGCCGTGTCGGAACGGCGTGCTGTCGCTGGCCTCGACGTCCTCCAACAGGATGCTGTGCCGTTCCCACGTCCAGGGGAACCGGACGGCGCGATACAGCTCGACGGTCCGTGCTCCGGAGGTCTCCGGGATCATCCACACGTCGCCGTCGTGCTCGAGCACGAACGGGTAGGACAGATGCACGTCGTGTTCGAGCACCGGCACCGGCACACCGTCCGGACCATCCTCCGTCCACGGGACGACCGAGATGCCCGCGCGCCCGACGGAGTGCTCGAAGTCCTCGACGAACAGATACGCGCGTCCCTCGTGCTCGAACGGGAAGGGATCCGCGTAGAACCGGAGCCCGTCGTCGGGCAGGTCGTGCCACGGCCCCTGCGGAAGCGCGTCCTCGGCCACCGTCCCGGCGCCGTCGACCCGTCGCCATCCGACGCGCCAATGCGGCGCGCGGTACAGCAGGCGGTAAGCGTGACGCGCCATCGCGCCGGCGACACGGCGGATGCCGATCTCCGTCAGGGAGCGATTCCGCCCCGACGGGCGCGGCGCATCCGCCGGCGGTGCGAAGTCGCGCCCTGCCAGCGCTCCCACGATCAGCGCGACCACACCCGCGCTGAGATCGGCGAGCGCCGTCGCGAAAAGACCCGGCACTTCACTGCCCGGTCGTCCCTGCGCGCGGATGTCACCGGTGCCGTCCAGCACGGTCACGACGGGGAACCCGCCCGTTCGCAGGGCGGCCGCGGCCGCGCACTCGCCCCAGCCGTCCTCGTACCGCACGGCCCATGCGCCGCGGAGAGGAGCCGACGTCAGGTCCACGATCGTGTCCGGCTCCCAGGCATCCGGCACTTCCGACTCGATGCGCGCTACGGCCAGCAGTCCGTCGTCGAGGCCGTAGAGCCGCCGTTCCAGACGGAGGAGTCGTTCCCAGCTGCGCTGCGTCGGGCACACCGGTTCGTCGACGACGCGCACGCCCACCTCGACTTCGTCAAGGGCGCGCAGACGCTCGATCAGCACCTGCTGCCACCGCCGCAGGGTGCGCCGGCCCAACCTGATCTCCACGCGCATTCGACATCCCCTCATGTCCCCGTATGTGCTCGTCCGACAGGGAACGGCGCATTGGCCCCCGTCCGCGTGACGCGGACGACCGGCGCGGATGCCCTCCCCGGGCCGCGCTGGTGAGCGCAAGCGTAACAGGCCGCTGCATCCCGCGGGACGGCCGTCGATGGCTATACTCACCCTGATGCTGCGACGGGGCGCCGCCCGATGCCGACCGCCCCGGCCAGCCACCTGGGGAGGAACGTGAACATGGGCACCAATCTGTCTGGCGGCGTCTTCGCCTCGCACCGAGATGCGCTGCAGCGACTCTCCGCAGCGCAGAAGCCCTCGGCCGGCACCCCCGCGTATTCCCGCTACGTCAACCGTCCGCTGGGGCGGCAGATCGCGTCCTGGGCCTACGTGGCGGGGCTCACGCCGAACGGCGTGACCGGTATCAGCGCCGTGCTGACGTTCTCGGCGGTCGCCGTCCTCGCGATCGCACGCCCGGACTGGTGGGTGGGCGTGGCGGTGTGCGTGCTTCTCCTGCTCGGCTACGCCTTCGATTCCGCCGACGGGCAGCTGGCCCGCCTGCGCGGGGGCGGCTCGGCGCAGGGAGAGTGGCTCGACCACACCGTGGACGCCGCCAAGGTCACGGCCCTCCACATGGCGGTGCTGATCACCGCTTATCGTCATTTCGACTTCCCGATCGCCTGGCTGCTCGTGCCGATCGTCTACGTGTTCGTCGACAACCTGACGTTCTTCGGCATGGTGCTCAAGGACCTGCTGTCGCAGCGCGAGACCGGCGGGAAGACCCGTGCGTGGACCACCTCCACAAGCCCGCTGCACGCCATCGCCGTGATCCCCACCGACTACGGCGTCTTCTGCCTGATGTTCCTCCTGCTCGGGCATCACGTGCTGTTCTTCGGCGCGTACACGCTCATGGCGGCCTGCAACGCCGTGATCCTCGTGCTCGTCCTCGTCAAGTGGTATCGCGACATGGGGGCGCTGTCCCACGTGTCCTGAGGACGTCGCCGAATTCAGTCATCGCGTTTCGTACGCCGTGGGACTAGACTGCACGGATGCGGCTGTGGGAGTCGCTGACGGATGGGGATCCGTCTTGGGGAACTGCGCTCTGGGGAGATCATGGGGACGCGTATCGGCTATGCCGCGGGAGCTTTCGACCTGTTCCACGTCGGGCATCTGAATCTTCTGCGCCACGCGAGACAGCAATGCGACTTCCTCGTCGCGGGCGTCGTCAGCGACGAGATGCTGCGAGAGGTGAAGGGCATCCAGTCCGTCATCCCGACGGCGGAGCGCGCGGAGATCGTGCGGCACATCTCGTTCGTCGACGACGTCTACGTCGAGACGGAGCCGTCGAAGATGGCGGCCTGGCGTGACGTCGGGTTCACTCACTTCTTCAAGGGCGACGACTGGCGCGGCACCGAGAAGGGTCTTCTGCTGGAACGCGAGTTCGCCGCGGTCGGCGTCGAGGTCGTGTACTTCCCGTACACGGCGCATACCTCCAGCACCGCGCTGCGCCGCGCGCTCGACGCCCTCAGCAGGGGCGCCTCCGCCGCGGCCGCGAAGTAGCCGGAAGCCCGTCCACGAGAATGGGCCGGCACGGGCTCGTCGTGCGACGGTCCGATCAGCGATCGTCGGGGACGAGGTACTCCCGCAGCGACCTCCGCCAGTCCGCCGCCGCGAAGCCGGTGCCCTCGATCTTCGCGAGGTCGAGCACGCTGTTCCGGGGGCGCGGAGCGATCGGTCCTGCCGCGTCGGCGTAGTACTCGGCCGTGCTGACCGGGGTCACCCGCACCGGGTCGTGACCGCTGAGCGCGAACACTTCGCGCGCGATGTCAGACCAGGCGGCCGGCTCGCCGCTGCCCGTGAGGTCGTACGTGCCGAACGGAGCCCCGGTGTCGAGCAGATGGCGGATGCCACGGGCCAGGTCGCTCGCGAACGTGAGGCGCCCGCGCTGATCGTGGACGACCCTCGGGTGAATGCCGCGCTCCGCGAGCGAGGCCATGGTGCGGACGAAGTTGCCGCCGTCGCCGATCACCCAGCTGGTTCGCACGATGTAGTGCCGTGGCGCGGTCTGTACCGCCAGGTCGCCGGCAGCCTTCGACTGGCCGTAGACGCCGAGCGGGCTCAGCGCCGACTCCTCGTCGTACAGCTCTGAATCGCCGTCGAACACGTAGTCGCTCGACACGTGCACCAGATTGATCCCGTTCGCGGCCGCGATCCGGGCCAGCGCCGCAGGACCGGAGGCGTTCACCGCCCAGGCATCGGCCCGTCCCTGGGCGGTCTCCGCGGCGTCGACCGCCGTGTACGCGGCGGCGTTGATGATCGTGCCGTAGTCGCGCCAGTGCCTGGGGCCCGGAGCGGTGATGTCGAAGTCGGCGCGTGTGACGTACTCGAGGTGCGCCGCCGTGCCGAGCTCGGCGCGCAGCGCTCGGCCGAGCTGCCCGTCAGCACCGAGGATCAGCGTCCTGCGCGGGGGCACGGATGCGACGTCGGCCAGCCGCGGGTGCGCTCTGTCCTTCTCGGACAGCACCGCTTCGGCGAGCGGGATCGGCCAGTCGACGCCCGCGGTCTCGTCGGCCAGGTTGAGGAACGAATACTCGGCGTCGGGCGACCAGTGGTCGTTCACCAGATAGGCGTATACCGTGTCGGCCTCGAGCGTCTGGTACGAATTGCCCACGCCTCGCGGCACGAAAACGGCGCGGTCGGGGCCGAGCTCGATCGTGAAGACAGCGCCGAACGAGTGCCCCTCACGCAGATCCACCCAGGCGCCGAAGATCCGGCCGGACGCCACGGACACGAACTTGTCCCAGGGTTCGGCATGGAATCCGCGAGTGGTGCCCACGGCCGCGTTGTACGCGATGCTGTTCTGCACCGGTCCGAAGTCGGGCAGGCCTGCGGCGACCATCTTCTCGCGCTGCCAGTTCTCCTTGAACCAGCCACGATTGTCGCCGTGCACCGGCAGGTCCACGACGAGCAGACCGGGGATGCTCGTCTCGGTGATCTTCAGGTCGCTCATTGGCCCTTTTCCGCGTAGAACGCCTCGACGCCGTCCTTGGACGGCGCCCACCAGTCCTCGTTGCGTCGATACCACCCGATGGTCGCGTCCAGTCCGGCCTCGAAGTCGCCGTACTGGGGTGTCCATCCGAGCTCGGTGCGCAGTTTGGTGGAGTCGATCGCGTAGCGCAGGTCGTGCCCGGCGCGGTCGGTGACGTGGTCGTACGCGTGCGGGTCCTGGCCCATCAGGGTCAGGATCAGTTCGACGACGGTCTTGTTGTCTTTCTCGCCGTCCGCGCCGATCAGGTAGGTCTCCCCGATCCGCCCCTTCTCGAGGATGGTCAGCACCGCCGAGGAGTGGTCGTCGGCGTGGATCCAGTCCCGCACGTTCAGCCCCGCCCCGTACAGCTTGGGACGGACCCCGCGGATCACGTTGGTGATCTGCCGGGGGATGAACTTCTCCACGTGCTGGTACGGGCCGTAGTTGTTCGAGCAGTTCGAGATGGTCGCCTGTACGCCGAAGGACCGCACCCAGGCGCGCACCAGCAGGTCGGACCCGGCCTTGGTCGACGAGTACGGCGAGGACGGGTTGTACGGGGTGGACTCGGTGAACCGGTCAGGGTCGTCGAGTTCGAGGTCGCCGTACACCTCGTCGGTGGAGATGTGGTGGAACCGCACCCCGTGCCGGCGCACCGCCTCGAGCAGCGTGTAGGTGCCGATGATGTTCGTGTCCAGGAACGGCCGCGGATCGTGCAGCGAGTTGTCGTTGTGGGACTCCGCCGCATAGTGCACCACGGCGTCGGCGTCCGCGACCAGGGCGTCGACAAGCTCGGCGTCGGCGATATCGCCCTGCACGAACGCCACGCGCGCGTCGGGCAGACCCGCCAGCGACGCCCGATTGCCGGCATAGGTGAGCTTGTCGAGCACGGTCACATGATGATCGGTGTGCGTGACGACATGGTGCACGAAGTTCGACCCGATGAACCCGGCACCACCGGTGACCAGCAGCCTCATCGCTCTCCTCGCTCCAGCAGACCCAGCAGGTACTTGCCGTACCCCGACTTCGCCAGCAGCTCGCCCCGGGCGCGCAGCTCGTCGTCGGAGAGGAACCCCTGCCGCCACGCGACCTCCTCAGGCGCTCCGATCTTCATACCCGTGCGGCGCTCCATCGTGCGCACATAGTCACCCGCATCCGTCATCTGGTCGAACGTGCCCGTGTCCAACCAGGCCGTGCCGCGCGGCAGCACCTCCACCTGCAGCTTCCCCCGCTCCAGATACGCACGGTTCACATCCGTGATCTCGTACTCCCCCCGCGCGCTCGGCCGCAGGCCGCGCGCGATCTCGATGACATCGTTGTCGTAGAAGTACAAGCCAGGCACCGCGTAGCTGCTCTTCGGCTGCACCGGCTTCTCCTCCAGCGACACCGCGGCACCCGACGCATCGAACTCGACGACACCGTACGCCGACGGCTCAGCCACCCAGTAGGCGAACACCGCACCACCATCGATATCGGCGAACCGCTTCAGCTGTGTGCCGAGGCCGGGCCCGTAGAGCAGATTGTCACCGAGCACGAGCGCGACCTTGTCATCACCGATGAAGTCCGCACCGATCGTGAACGCCTGCGCCAGCCCGTCCGGCGAGTCCTGCTGCGCGAAGCTCAACGAGACCCCGAACTGCGACCCGTCCCCCAGCAGCCGCTCGAAATGCGCCGCGTCATGCGGTGTCGTGATCACCAAGATGTCGCGGATGCCCGCCAGCATCAGCGTCGACAGCGGGTAATAGATCATCGGCTTGTCATACACCGGCACCAACTGCTTCGAAACGCCCAATGTGATCGGGTGCAGCCGTGTCCCCGATCCCCCAGCGAGAATGATCCCCTTCATACCGCCTATCTTGGCATCCACCCAGATACTGCACAGGTAGGGTCGTGCACGTGCGCATTCTTCTGACCGGCGGTGCCGGCTACATCGGATCCCACGTCGCCCTCGTCCTGCTCGAGGCCGGCCACGACGTACTGCTGCTGGACGACTTCTCGAACAGCAGCCGCGAGTCGCTCACCCGCGTACAGGACCTCACGTCCCGCACCATCGACGTCATCGAGTGCGATCTCGCAGATCGCGCGGATGCGGATGCCGCGCTCAAGAAGGAGCACTTCGACGCGGTCATCCACTTCGCCGGCCTCAAGGCCGTCGGCGAGTCGGTCGCCAAGCCCTCGGAGTACTACCGCACCAACCTCAACTCCACGCTGAACCTGCTCGACATCATGCGCGAGAAGGACGTCCGCAAGCTCGTCTTCAGCTCGTCGGCGACCGTGTACGGCACGCCCGCCGAGGGAGTCGAGCGGCTCGACGAGTCGCAGCCCTCGGGCACCGGCATCACCAACCCCTACGGCTGGACGAAGGCGTTCAACGAGCAGATCATCCGCGATGTGCACGTCGCCTGGCCCGAGCTCGAGGCCGTGCTGCTGCGTTACTTCAACCCGGTCGGAGCGCACCCGTCCGGCCGCATCGGCGAGGACCCCTCCGGCATCCCGAACAACCTCATGCCCTTCGTCGCGCAGGTGGCCGTGGGCCGCCGCGATCACCTCAACGTGTTCGGCGACCAGTACCCCACCCACGACGGCACCGGCGTGCGCGACTACATCCACGTGATGGACCTCGCCGAGGGCCATGTCGCCGCGCTCGAGCACCTCTCGGCCGGCGTCGAGACCTACAACCTCGGCTCGGGCGAGGGCCAGAGCGTTCTCGACGTGGTGAAGGCGTTCAGCGAGGCATCCGGCCGGGAGATCCCCTACCAGGTGGTCGCGGCGCGCCCCGGCGACTTGCCCACCACGATCGCCGACCCGACCAAGGCCAACCGCGAACTGCAGTGGCACACCACGCGCTCGCTGGCCGACGCCTGCCGCGACACGTGGAACTGGCAGTCGCAGAACCCGAACGGCTTCGCCGGGGCATGACCCGCGGGCGCACCGTCGCCCGCATCCTGCTGGCGCCGTACCTGGTCGTGGTGCTGCTGCTGACGTGGCTGCCCGCGAAGGATGCCGGGCAGGTGACCGGCATCGTGGCGACGGTCGCGCACTGGTTCGAGGGCCTGATCCCGTTCGAAGTCGGCTATCCGATCCTGGAGTTCCTCGCGAACGTGGCGATGTTCGTGCCGCTGGGCGTGCTGGCGACGCTGGCCTGGCCGCGCATGCACGGCGCGTGGGTCATCGGCGCGGGCGCCGTGCTCAGCACTGTGATCGAACTCGTGCAGCTGTCCATGCCGTCGCGGTACTCCACGCTCTCGGATGTCATCGCGAACACGCTGGGCACTGCCGTGGGATACCAGGTCGTCGTCTTTTGGCGGCGGATGAGGCGTCGTCGTACGGTGAACGCATGAGCGAGTCCGCTGCACCCGAGCCCGGTCTCACCCGTCGCGAGAGAAGAGAGCGGCGCGAGGCCGCCAAGCTGCCCTTCACATCGCCGTTCGACCCGCCGCCGTCGGGCGCCCAGCACGGCCGCGCGACGATTCTCACCGTGTGCACGGGCAACATCTGCCGGTCGCCGATGGCGGAGGTGCTGCTGCGTGCGCGTCTGCCGCAGTCGGTGAAGGTGCACAGCGCGGGCACCCAGGCGATGGTCGGATACGGCATGACGCAGGATGCCCGCGACCTGGCGGTCGAGCGGGGCGCAGAGCCGGATGCCGCGGACGCGCACCGCGCCCGGTACCTGGTGGAGCCGATCCTGGCGGAGTCCGATCTGGTGCTGACGATGACCCGTGAGCACCGCACCTTCGTGGTGCAGATGATGCCTGCGCTGATACGACGCACGTTCACGCTGCGGGAGTTCGCTCGGCTGGCCGCCGAGCTGAGCGACGAGGAGGCGCACGAGATCGCGGATGACGCAGGGACGGATGCCGCATCGCGGCTGTCCGCACTGGCGCGCGCGGTGGGCGGGCTGCGCAGCGCTGTCAACGGGCCGGACGACGACGATGACGTGATCGACCCGTACCGCCGTGGCCGCGAGACCTACGAGCTGTCCGCGTCGCAGCTGATCCCCGCACTGGCCCAGGTCGAGCGCCTCACGCGCATCGCCGCGCCGCTCTGACACCCAGGGGCGTTCCCAGCCCTGACGCCGTATGCTCAGTTCCGGAGGAGTGTCTCCGTCTCTGGGGAGGGGCGGCGGTTCGAAAGGGAGAATGTGGAGCTTCGCGATTACCTGCGCATCATGCGTGCGCACTGGATCGTCATCGTCGCCGCAACCGTTCTCGGCGCGCTCATCGGCTTCGGCTGGAGCATGATGCAGCCGAAGGTCTACACCGCCGACGCCACGGGCATCGTCTCGGTGAAGGCAACGGATGACAGCGCGGGCAGCGCAATGATCGGCAACCAGCTGGCGCAGAGCCGCGTGAAGTCGTACCTGAACCTCGGCACCTGGCGCGCGGTGGGCGAGTCCGCCGCTGAAGAGCTCGGCATCGACGAGTCTCCGGAAGATCTGGTCAAGCGCGTCACGGTGACCAACCCGATCGACACGGTCGCCCTGAAGGTCACCGCCGAAGGATCCAGCCCCGAAGAGGCGCAGAAGCTCGCCGAGGCGTGGCTGCGCGGCATGTCGGTGGAGATCAACAAGGTCGAGGGCGGCACCGCCGAGAAGCCGGCGAACGTCTCGCTGACCGTCGGCGACTCCGCCAAGCTCCCCACCGCTCCGTCTTCACCGAACACCAAGCTGAACACCCTGATCGGCGCGCTGATCGGCCTGGCTCTCGGCATCGGCTACGCGTTCATCCGCAACACGCTCGATCGCCGGGTGCGGCATCCGCGCGATATCGAGCGTGAGACCGGAGTGTCGGTCATCGGCACGCTCCCGCTGGAGAAGTCGCTCGACGGCGAGCGCAAGGTGATCGACTTCTCGGCCGACAGCGAGCGCGAGATCTCGCATCACACGATCGAGGCGATGCGCGAGCTGCGCACCAACCTGCAGTTCATCGACGTCGACAACCCCCCGCGGGTCATCGTCGTGACCAGTTCCGTGCCCGGCGACGGCAAGTCGACCGTCGCCGTGAACCTCGCATCCAGCCTGGCCGCGGCCGGCCAGTGGGCGATCCTGATCGACTGCGACCTGCGCCGTCCCGTGGTCTCCGACATCTTCGGCGTGCCCGGTGATGTCGGGCTGACCGACATCCTCGCCGGCCGTGCCGAGCTGCAGGATGTCGCGCACCGTCCGCGCGCGGACATGCCGCTGGCCGTCGTGCCTGCGGGCCGCATCCCCCCGAACCCGAGCGAGCTGCTGGGTTCGAAGCGCATGCACGAGTTCATCCAGTCGCTCAGCGAGTCGGCCATCGTCGTCCTCGACACTCCCCCGGTTCTTCCGGTGACGGATGCTGCGGTGCTCGCCGCGTCGGCGGATGGCGTCGTCGTGGTCGCCTCGGCCGGCAAGACGACCTTCGACATGCTGAACCGCGCGGTGGAGAACATCCAGCGCACGAAGGGTCGGGTGCTGGGGATCGTGCTGAACCGCGTGCCGCGCACCGGTGCCGGGTCGGCGTACTACGGCAAGGAGTACTACGGCGCCTACGAGCGGTACGGCTCGCACCAGGAGCCGACCGGCGAGCGCGGCTCGATGCCCGAGCCCGCGCCGTCTCCCACGCACACCGCGCACTGACGCCTGCGCCCTTCGTCTCGCTGCGCTCGCTCAGGGTGCGGTTTCGAGGAGCGCCGGCGACGAGACGAAGGACGTCAGCAGTAGTCGACGACTCGCTTCACCCGCAGCCCCTCGAGCAGCGCCACGACGTCGGCCTCGATATTCGCAGGCTCCACGTCGAACCCTGCGGCGACCTCGCGCAGCAGTTCACCCTGCCCGATCGAGCCGCGCTCGGAGAGCACCTGCCACACCGCGTGCGCGGAGGCTTCGAGCGCCAGCGGCTGCGCCTGCGGGTCGGCGAGCCCGAGCACGACGGCGCGGTCTGCTCCGCCGGTCCACGCCACGCGCGGATCCAGCCGCCAGCAGGGTTCGTCCGCGAGGATCCCGCTCGTGCGCAGTTCGTCGACAGCGACGCGCACCAGTCCTGCGGCATCCGCTCCTTCCGGCGGTTCGCCCATGACGTCGGTGACGGCCGTCACGAGCTCGTCGAAGGTCGTCCCGTCGGCCGCGCGCCAGATGGCGGGCGCGATGCCGTCGAGCACGCTCAGCCGCCCGCCGCTGCTCGACCGCTGCAGCACGGCGATGCGGCCGTCGTCGGGCAGTTCCATGGCGTCGACGACGGCGCCGCGGTAGAGCCGGTCCCCCGCGTCCGTCACGCGGTCCGCTGCCGGCGCCTCATAGGTGGGCACGACCGGGTCGAACGGCGGCTCACGGTCGAGCAGCACGTCGATCGCGTCGTCGAGCGAGGACGCCTCGCGGTAGCGGATGCGCACGGCACCGCCGGTCGCGCGCAGCAGCGCCTCGAGCAGGTGCAGGCCGTCGCGCAGGTCGCACAGGTAGCTGGACTGCGGTCCGAGCGCCTCGAGGGCCTCGGCGGTCGTCAGCGGCGTGACCTCGGGCTGCTCCGGTGCCTCAGGATCGCGTTCGAGCACGGCGATCGCCGAGAGCCGCAGGGCGCGCTCGGGCCAGGCGCCGCCCTCGAACTGCGATGGCGCGATCTGCTCCTTGTGCACGCGGTCGGGCTGGATCACCGAGAGCGGTTTGCGGTAGGCGACGATGCCGCCCTGCGAGTCGACGCCGACGGTCTCGTCGCTGACGTAGGCGTAGCGGGCGGAGAGATGCCGCGCGGCGGTGGTCTTGCCCGTTCCGGAGGGCGCGGCGAGCACGACCACGTGCCCGCGCTCGTCGGCGAGGCCGGCGGCGTGCAGCATCCACAGGTCGCCCTTGCGGTGTTCGAGCGCCGCGAGCGTGACCTGGGTCGACAGGTTCGACAGCATCCGCTCGGTGTCCTCGGTCGCCGCGACGAGGACGGTCACGTCGATGTGGCGTCCGTCGGGCAGCAGCGCATCGCGCCAGGCGTCTGCGACCTGGGCCCTGGCGGCTTCGTCGAGCTCGGTCATGTCGATCTCGACGCTGACCCCGACGGCGCTGATGACGATCCGTTCCCCCACACGGACAGCGTATCGATTCGTTGACACCCTGTGGATTCCCTGAAAGGCTGGCGCCGACCACCGAAGACAACGATGTCCGACGTTCTCTGGGGAAGTTCATCCGACGTCCTTGACGTTTCAAGGAGCCCCGACCCATGCCGAAGAAACCCCTCGCGATAGCCGTCAGCGCCACGATGCTGCTGTCATTGGGCGTCGCCAGCCAGGCATCCTCCTCCACCGCCTCCGCCGAGGAGACCTTCGAGCCGAGCGTCACCTACGACCTGTCGGTCAGCGACGCCGAGCGCACGAAGGTGCACGCCGAGGTGGAGGAGCTCGCAGGCAAGGTCGAGAGTGCCCGCGCCGGAGACGGCAGCTACGACCCGCTCACGCTGATGGGCGCGATGCTCGACGGCTCGAGTTACGACTCGATCTCGCGCGGCGGCACGGCGGCGACCTCGTACCCGTTCCCTGTGACCAACAACGAGGCGAACCAGAACGAGTACGACCGCAAGGTAGCGAAGCTCGCGTGGGTGGTGAAGCTGGCGAAGGATCTCGGGTTCCCCGTCGTCGTGCAGCGCCAGCCCGACAAGTACGTCTACGTCGAGATCGGTGATCCGGAGGCCCCGGAGATGGTGATGGCGCTCAGCCACCTCGATTCTCCGAAGTCCGCGGTCACCCCCGAGCAGCTGGCCCGCTGGCGCGACGCCGACGGCAACCTCGGCACGCCCGGGGCCTACCACTCGCCGTACGTGCAGGACGGCTGGATCTACGGCACCGGCATCCAGGACGACAGCGGCCCGACTCTCGCGACGCTGGTCGCCGCGAAGGCGCTGCTCGAGGCGGGACTGCCCATCGACCGCCGCATCCGCATCGTGATGGGCATCTACGAGGACGGCGGACCGGGAACGCCTTCCACCGCGAACACCGCCGCCTTCCAGTCGATCCCCTACAACTCGAACCCGGGCTTCTACGACAACTGGGCGTACAAGAACCTGAACCGCGAGGAGATGCCGATCGCCGGCTACACCTCCGACTCGCGGTTCCCGGTGATCACCGGCAACTCCGGATCGGTCACGCCGACGGTGTCGATGGATCTGTCGGCCGACGGCACGAAGGCGTTCCGGCTCCTGGACGCGTCGGCGGGGGTCACCCTGCGCGAGGGCGACCCGACGCTGAAGGACATCGCCTACGGCAGCACGACGCAGATCGCGTCGCGCGCGATCTTCACGCTCGACGTCACGGATGCCGCAGACGCCGACCGCGAGAGGTTCACCACCGCGATCACCAAGTCCGCGACCGAGAGGGGCTGGCTGCCGGCATCCGCCGGGACGACGCCGAAGGTGCAGACGAAGATCGCCGACGGCGTGCTCACGCTCGAGGTGAACACGGATGTCGCGATGGAGATGCCGACGCCGCAGTACGGCAAGAACGCGGTGGTGTGGGGCATGTCGCTGCTCGCATCGGGCTTCGACGCGCTGGGCGTGACGGCCGACGACATGCAGCTGAAGAAGGCTGCGGACGGTATCGGCGATCTGTTCTTCCGCGACGGCGTGGAGGGCGAGGCGTACCTCGGCAAGTACATGGGCATCCCGTCCGAGTTGCTTCGCAACGCGCAGAACGGCACGCCGAACCTGACGTTCGCGCTGATGGGCGGCATCAACTCCGAGGTGCCGAAGAGCTTCGTCGTGAACGGCGCGCTGAGCATCCCGATGTACGTGCGCAGCATGCACCTGAACGCGGATGACTCGAGCCGGGCGACGAAGGCGGTGACCGCGGCGTTCCAGAAGGGCGGCTTCTCGATCACCGATCTCGGCGCTCCGATCGGCGCGGGCCTGTACGTCTCGCACGACAACCCGCTGACGGCGCTGCAGTTCGCCAGTTACCAGGCCACCGTCGACCAGGATCCGAAGGGGTTCGCCGACCCGTATTCCCTGCGCGACATCGTCTACCCGCAGGGCACGACCGGGGGCACGCTGGCCAGCAGCTTCCGCAACAAGATGACCGCGTTCGGTGCCGTCATCCCCGGCAACGAGCGCTGGTGGCATTCGGCGAACGAGCGGATGAAGACCGACTCGGCCGTGCAGATGACCAAGATGATGGCCGACGGGATGCTCGAGATGGCGCGGTACTCCGGACCGGCCGGCGCGAAGTTCATGTGGGCCGACCTGCCGGGGCTGAACGCGAACCGGTCCGATCTCGACCTGCTCGACGTCACGATCGGCACCTACAAGGATGCTTCGGCCGAGGTCACGAAGAGCGAACTCGGCGACCAGGCGCTGCTGGGCGCCACCTCGTTCACGATCCCGATGTGGAACGTGCGCGGCAACTCGACTCCGACCGCCGCGGCCTTCGCCCTCGGGCACCAGCCCGGCGGCGTGTACCTGCCGCTGGACGACCCGGAGTACGTGGCCGACACCTATGTCGCGCCGATGCGCCTCGAGTTCAAGGTGGATCGACCTGAGCACCTGTCGGATGCCGCGTGGAAGACCTTCCGGGACGGCGGCTTCGGCGACTTCACGTTCAACATCCTCGTCGGCGACAAGGTCGTGCCGCTGGCTGTGCCCGAGGGCCAGGATGCTGCGAGCTACTTCTCGTCGCGCACCTCCGCGACCAACCCCGATGCGCTGTACCTGTCGGTGAATCTCGCCGTGACCGATGCCGCGTATGAGGGTGTGAAGCCGGTGCTCGCCGACTCGAAGTCCGACCTGTACACGGTGAACCCGGAGTTCCTGAAGACGAACGCCGACCCGTTCCCGGCGCGCGGCCAGGTCGAGAAGCGCGGGTTCTTCGTGTTCGGCGACGGGCAGAAGAACGCCGAGTTCTCGTCGCCGGATGCCGTGTACGTGACCGTCGACAACGCGGTGACCGACGCCGAACCGTCCGCGACCGTGAAGAAGCAGACCGGCAGCACGAACCGGCTGACGGTCACGGTGACCGAGACGCACGTCGACGGCAGCACATCGAAGGTGTCGGACACCTTCACCATCAGGAAGAACTCCACCGGCGTCTACACCGTGGGCGACTACCGGGTGCGCGTCGCGACGAGCGGCAACGACAAGGTGACGTCGGTGCGCATCGTCGAGTGAGAGCCGGCGCGGGCGGCATCCTTCGACCAGATGCCGCCCGCGCCACCCGCTGCGAGAGCGTTCAGAAGAACTGGGCGCATCACCTTCCGGTCACATTCTCCGCTCCCTCTACCTTCCCCGCCTCTTCCGCGCTACTGTCCACGACAGGGACGGCGCGCCGGCATGGGAGGCTCGGCGCGCGTCCCTTACCCGTTTGGGATGGTCGGGAAGGGAGCAGTATTGGCCATCGGCTTTCGGGGCCTTCTGTCGAGCCATTTGGGAGTGGTGGCAGCCGGCCAAGGGATCCTGCGCGGAGTCGCGCTGCGCGGCGTGCTGCTGACCGCGCACCAGGTGCTGCCGGGACCGTGGGAGTGGAACGGATCGGCAGATGCTCCGCTCTCGTACAGCGCTCTGGTGCTGCCGACGGACGGCCTGCCCGTGCCCGCCACCGGCGGTGATGCGATCTTCCTGCCGGCCACGGCTTCCGCACGGATCGATTGGGCGAAACGGCGCGATGTGCTGGTGATCTGGGTGCCGGCGGCGACGCTCGGCGAGGCCGAGCAGCTGACCGCCGGGCAGGTGATCCCGATTGCGGAGTCGCGCCTCACCGCGGCCACCAGGGCGTTCGCGACCTCGGCGCTGCGCGCCAAGCTGCCCGGGTCGCCGGTGGGCGACTATTCCATGGAGCAGCTGCTGTCGGAGATGACGCTGGGTCTGCTGCTCGAGTCGCAGGACCGTGGATTCCCCGGTGTGCGTTCCCGGTCGCTGCTCGAGCGTGCCCGAGCCCTGATGCTGGCGCGCCGAGAAGATCCTGAGCTGACTACTGCGGTGATCGCGACTGAGCTGCATGTGTCACAGCGTCAGCTCCAGCGCGAGTTCGCGCGGGCCGGCTCCAGCCCGTCGTTCGAATTGCGACAGATGCGGGCGGCTCTGGCCGAAGACGTACTGCGAAGTCCCGCCTACTCGATGCTGCCCGTGGTCGAGGTGGCCCGGTTGTGCGGGTTCCGCAGCGCCCTGCACCTGCGGCGTGCACTGCAGGCATGCGGGATGCCGACTCCCCGTGAACTGCGCGCGCAGGCGGTGGCGCTCACGACCCGTGCCCCAGGAGTCTTCCGCGAGGTGCAGAAAACGACCGGCTTGGATCATCTCGCGCCAAAGTGAACCACCGCAGTCGCGGTATACCGGAGCCTTGTCGCGAGGCGTCCCCAGCGCCTCTTAGGGAGGTCGCAGCGTTCCACGTCGAGCGCTGCGCGAACATACGTCCGGGGAGGGCGCAGTGGAAGAGAACACCACTCGCGGAGGCATCGACCGCCGCACAATCGTCAAGGGCGCCGCGTGGTCGCTGCCCGTCGTCGCCGTGGCCGTTGCCACGCCGTTCGCATCGGCGTCGGCTGCACCGTTCAACGCGACGGTCACCGGCAACTGCAGCGGCAACTACGACCTCAGCGTGCTGACGAGCATCGTCGGACCCGCCCTCGTGGGCACGGTCCAGACCGCACTGGGCCTGCTCGGCTTCCAGCCGAACGCGACCCGCCGGTTCACCGTGACAGCGACCAGCGGCACCATCCCCGCAGGCACGAGCTACACGCTCACCGACCCCAACGCGCTCCTGACCGTCAGTGGACTGCAGAACGTCATCGGCGCCGGTGTGGCCAGCGTCGTCAGCACCACCGGCGGATTCGTGATCACGACGAGTGCAGACATCGCTCAGGGCGGTTCGTTCACGGTCGACGTCTACCGCGCGCTCGTGAACGTCGGTGCACTCAGCAGCTTCACGCTGACCCAGAACGTGTCCGACTCCGACAACGCCGACAACTCCGACACTGTGAGCAGCCTCCTTGCTGCCGCCGTCAACCTCGGCTCTCTCGGGATCATCGGCGTCTCGGGCTCGCTCGCAGTCCAGACCTGCAACTGACGCTAGCCTGGCCTCGTGCCCACGAACCCCGTCGAGATCATCCTCATGTTCTCGACGGGGTTCGTCGCGTTCGTGCTGCTCCTCTCCGGCGGCGCGAAGCTCAGGCGGCCGGCACAGACGCTCGAGGCGATGCGCGCTCTCCAAGCCCCTGCGTTCGCCCAACGCCGCTGGATCGCGGCCCTTCTGCCGTTCTGGGAGATCGCCGTCGCCCTGGGCCTGCTGCTCGCCCCGAGCCCGTTCCGTGGCGTCGCAGGCGCGGCGGCGCTCGGCACCTTCCTCCTCTTCACGGTCTTCGTCGTGCGGATTCTCATCCGCGGCGAACAGGTCGACTGCGGATGCTTCGGCTCGCTCTCCGTCGATGACCGCGTGACCTGGTGGACTGTCGTGCGCAATCTGGTGCTCATCGTTGCGTCCGCCGTGGTGCTGCTCGCCTCTGCCGGGCACCCGCCGTTCATCTTCGAACTCTTCACCGCCGATCTCGTGCAGGTGCTCGTCGTCAGCCTCGCGTGGGCTCTCACGGCGATCGTCGTCCTGGTGCTCCTGCTGATCCGACGCGGGCATCCGAAGACGCCCACGCGGAACGACGCCGTCGCCGGCGTGGGCGCCCCTCTGCCGGATGCCGAGCTCGTGAGCGCGGAGAGCGTGACTGTGCCCCTGCTCGCGCTCGGGTCGGGCTCCCCCGTGCTGCTCGTCTTCCTCTCCGCCAGCTGCTCCAGCTGCGTCGCGGTCTCGTCGCGGCTCGCCGAGTGGCAGCGCGCGATCGACCCCGTCCAACTGCGCGTCGCGACATCTTCCCGACCCGCGGTCCTGGGCGAGCGGATGCCGGAGGCGCTGCCGTTCGCGTACTACGGTGCGCAGGCCGCCAGACGTGCCCTCGGCGTGCAGGGTTCGGCCGCTGCCGTACTGCTGGGCGGTTCGGCCCACCCCTTCGTCTCATCGCCGATCGCGCGCGGCGAGGACGAGATCGACGCGCTGGTGCGGGGTGTCGTCGCAGCGCGCTCCGCCGTGCCGCCTGCTCAGACCTGAGCGGGCACCCGCCCCTCTGGCCTCCAGCGTCTGCGGCGCCCGATGACGAGCCCCATCAGCCATTCCACCGGTCCGGGCCCGACGAATCGCCACCACGCCCAGCCGATGAGACAGACCAGCGGCACCACGAGCATCCATCCGATCAGGATGTTGCGGTCGGGCAGCCCGTAGAGCCGCATCCACCCGGCGATGATCGCGACGTGCAGCAGGTACATGCTCAGCGCGACCTGACCCCAGGCGCAGAACGGCACGAACACGGCCGCCCAGAATCGCTGCGCCGATCCGCGCGCGGCCGTCGCCGCGAGGATGACGATCACGTAGACGACGCACACCAGACCTAGATCGTGAAGGGTGTCGAGGTAGTCCCCGGACTGCACGGGGCCCGCGCCGAGTCGCTCCCCGATCGGCTTCGCCAGGTAGGCCGGCACCGCGACGATCGCCATCACCCACAGCATCCGTCCGCGGTGAAGGCCAGCGCGCAGCAGCAGCGCGCCGAGCAGGAAGAACAGCAGCAGGTTCAGCAGGCGGTAGTGGGTGCCGAGCACGGTCCACTCCGCGAGCGCGCGCACCACGGGACCCTGCCCGTAGATGATCGCCGCGTAGTCGCGCGCCAGCGTCAGCACCGGCTGGCTGAGCACGGCGAGCACGACGAGGAGGGTGGTGAGCACGCGGCTGCCGCACAGCAGCAGGGGCACCCCCACGATCAGGAGCAGCCCCAGGGGCTGCAGGATGATCGCGACCCAAGACCCCCAGGTCATCATCCAGAGGCCGAGCACGACCAGGATGACGCCTCGCACCGACTGCTGCAGGATCGTTCGGCCGACGCCGGCTCGCCGGTTCCAGACCAGTTGCGCCGACATCCCCATGACGAGAGCGAACAGAGGGGATGCCACATCGTTGATGTTGCCCCGGACGAAGTCGACGGCCCAGGGCATGTTCGGCAGGAAGAGTGCCGCATGGGCGATCAGCATGGCGAGAATGGCGACGCCGCGGAGGACGTCGGGCACGACCAGTCGTGTTCTTCCTGCCGGAGCAGCTTCGTTGCGTGGCAACACGGTTTCACCGTAGCGGGGCAGACATCCGTTTGTCGCGCATCTCCGCACAACTACTCGGTCGGATGTCGCTCCCGCCACCATTCCCACACGGCGACCCCGACCAGCCCCAGGCATGCCCCAGCGGTGTTCGCGATCACGTCTTCAATGCTCGGACCACGGGTCGAATAGAAGAGACCCTGCACCGACTCGATCGTCAGAGTGACCAGCAGCGCCACCGGCATGATCAAATAGCGCAGCTTCGGCATCATCAGCGCCATGCCGACACCGAGGGGCACGAACAGCAGGATGTTGAGTCCGAACTCGACGCGTTGCCCCGTGAGCCCTGGCACGACTTTCTTGATCACGTCGATCAGCCCGATGATGCCGATCTGCGCGGGGTGCGGCCAGAACACGATGATCGCCAGACCGACGGCGTAGACGATCAGCCAGGTGGAGAGCCGATGCCAGCGTGATGCCGCCAAAGGAGCGTCAACGGCGTCGGTCTCGGCCACCGCGTCGAGTCCCAGTTCAGACATCGCTGCGTCAAGTCGTGGATCCCCGTTGTCCCGAACGGGCGGCGGGGGTGGCGCAGAGGGCAACGGCGGCCGCGGCGGCACTACGAACTCGGGCTCGTCCATCTCATCCCCCCAACCCCAGAGTCAGGATATCGGTGAGAGCCGGCCACGACCCCTATGGGCTCCCCATCCCGTAGTAGGCGTACCCCGCCGCGCGCCACTCCGCCGGGTCCCAGCATTTCCGTCCGTCGACGACGATCCGCCCGGCCATGAGAGACGCCGCGTGCGCCGCCGGAGGCTGTCGCCGGTACTCGCCCACTCGGTGACCAGCAGCAGGACCTCCGCGCCCTGCAGGGCTTCGTCGCGGTCTCGCACATACGTGAGCTGCGGACTGATCCGCCGGGCGTTGTCGATGGCCTGCGGGTCGGTGACGGTCACGCGCGCACCGAGTCCGTGCAGGCGCGTCGCGACGTCCAGCGCGGGCGAGTCGCGCACGTCGTCGCTGTGCGGCTTGAAGGCCGCGCCGAGCACCGCGATCCGCCTGTCGAAGACCGAACCGCCGAGAGCATCCGTGACGATCTGCACGGCACGGTCGCGTCGGCGCATGTTGATGTCGTCGACCTCGTGGAGGAACGAGACGGATCTACCCAGGCCCAGTTCGTCGTCGTGCGAGACGAACGCACGAATGTCCTTCGGCAGGAAACCACCGCCGAACCCGATCCCCGCACCCAAGTACCGGTGGCCGATGCGGTGTCGTGGCCGATTGCTTCTGCGAGCGTCTTCACGTCGGCGCCGGTGGCTTCGGCGATCTCGGACATCGCGTTGATGAACGAGATCTTCGTGGCGAGGAACGAGTTGGCCGCGACCTTCACGAGCTCTGCGGTGGCGAGATCGGTGACGATGAACGGCGTGCCGTCGTCACCGTCGGGCTGGTATATCGAGCGAAGGATGCCGGCGGCGCGCTCGCCATCCGGACCGGAACAGAGACGCCATTGCTGCGGCATGCACCACACCCAGTTATCCACATCCGACGACGGCAATCCTCATCTGGTCTGTCCCTTTCCGTTCCCGCGCAGATGGCGCATCGTCGCGCGCCACCCGCGAGCCCATCGACGCACCCGGTATTCCCACGCCTCTCGATGGCTCGGGAGCGAGTCGACATCATTGCGAGGAACATCACGCCGCGGCACCCAGACGGCCCGCCACAGCCACGCCGGTTTTTCCCACCACCGCGCGGCGCCGATCTGACGCCACCAGGCGACGCTGGAGGCGTCATCTACGTTGCTCCGGAAGATGTCCCAGCCCAGACGTCGGGCCTCGTCGCCGTCGTCGTCCACGCCCGGAAGGCCCGCCTGAGCCAGAAGGTCCTTCAGCGCCCAGCCCGCGCCGCCCACACGGACGATACCGATGAACTCGTCGCGCTCGTTCTCCGTGAATGAATCTGTCAGAGCGGTCAGCACGAGGAGGCGTTCGGAACGATGCCGCTCTGCGCGCAGGTCTCGAACGGCGTGGAGAGCCATCACGACCGCGGTCCCGGGCCTCGACGGTGCGGAGACGCGAGTACTCGCGATGGTCAGGGTCGAGCGCGACCTCCAGAGCGCCTCGAAGACGACCTCGGCGTCTGCGAAGAAGCCCGGGAACATCCAGTGCACGTCGATGTCGCACGGCCAATCGGGGTGGATGTAGGTGGCGGAATGCTGCGGTAGCAGTGAAGGCGTATCCCGCCCCACTCGCGTTCGCCAGCCGAGTCCAGCGAGGTCGTCACAGAACTCGGCGAACCGCGCGGGTTCGACGAGGACGTCGGCGTCGGCCGACATGCGCGGAGCACGCAGCCCGTGATGCTCTGCGACCGGGCCCTTGATGCTCAGAGCACGGATGCCTCGTCGGCGAGCGATGTCAGCCGCCAGCGCATGCGCGAGAGGGGCCGCAGCACTCAGCTCGAGGACTTCAGCGTCCACGATCTCGTCCTCGAGTACTGCTCGGCAGGGGCTGCGCGCCCGGACTCGTGTGCCGGCCCGATCTCTTCCCGCGCGCGTCCGCCCGCCACAAGCCGGTACAGGATCAGCACGTAAACGAAGAGCACGGTGCCCCCGATGAGCAGACCTCCGCCGGCGAATGTCGTCCCTGCCAGCAGCGCCACGACCGCGCTCTTGAACCCAGGCCTGAAGGCGAGATCGCTGTCCCACCACTTCGCGTTATCGACACGAGTGAGGAGCATGCCCCACAGCAGAGACAGGAGGACGACACCGAGGAAGCCGAAATTGATGTACGCCTCCGTGAAGAAGCCTGGGGCCGCGGTGTAACCGTAGTGGCCGCCGTACACCCGCGCGAAGAAGTCGACTTCAAAGTTGTTGATGTCCGACCCCGGGAGGTTCGCTTGAATCGCCTGCCAATAGCTGGCTCCCTCGAGCTCGCCCGCGGCGAAGACATGACGCTGAAAGCTCAGGATCGGTGTCGCGCTCTGTTCGAAGACGATCCGCTCGTAGAGGTTCTCGAAGACGAACGACAAAGCGGATCCTGCGTTGTCGATCACCTCGGTCGTCCTCTTCTGCAGAAGAGTAATCACCATGCCCACCGCGATGAGCGCCACGCTGAACCCGAAAACGCGTCGCCCGCGGGGCCGGAGACCGAACCGGGCGAGGGCGTAGATCGCGGCAAGGGCTGTCACGACCAGATAGATCATCGGCCAGCGCTGGCCGGCGGCGAGTCCGGTGATGACTGACGCGACGATGAGGACGATGCGCAACGCCTTGCCGCGCTTCTGCAGAAGCTGCACCGTACTCACGCCGACGATGAAGAGTGTGCCGTAGTTCCTCGCGATGTCGAAGAGACCCTTGAACGGGATCGACTCGCCGGTGAGGTGCGGGGTCAGCGCCAGGCGATAGGTCTGCAGAGCCCCCAACCCGCCGTATCCGCTGTTGACGACATCCGTTACACCCATGAACAGCGGCACTTCGCCCAACAGCACGAAGTAGACCCACGAGGGGATGAGAATCGCGGCCGAAATCATGACCAGTCCCCGCGTCTCGCGCTTCGCGCGAGCCGCTGTCGCGGCGTCATCTTCGACTAGGACGAGCGGCTGAGGCGGCGCCCGACGCACAAGTGCGTCCATGAGCAGACATCCGCCGATGAACGCGAGCACGCCGAGACTCACGACCACCACGCCATCGGCGAGTCCGTCGACCTCGTTGAATCCGGACTCCGCCCAGACCGAGACGAAGGAGAACACGAAGAAGATCAGGCTCAGAACGACGAACCAGAATCCTGCGCTGGTGAGGTCGCGGCGCCGAATGCGGCTCAGCAAGAATCCGGCCGCCACGACGGTTGTGAACAGCGCGAGGATCAGGATCATGAGCCGTGCGCTCTACTGTTCGCGGTGGCCAGATGGCGCACCTCTGCTCCTGTCACGATGCACCGTCTCTGCTCGGCCACCCCGGCACCGTCGTCCGCCTGATCTCCTCGAGATCTCCGCGCAGCGTCTCTAGCTCTGGCCCGGTGAGCGGATCGATCCTCCGGTAGTACAGCCGGTCCGATCTCCCCAGCAGCGTCGCCGCCGCCACGACAGCCTGCTTCACCAGCGACTTCGCGTAGATGACCGCGACGGCCGGAGTGGAGCAGATCTCCCGCCCGTAACGCCAGATGACCTGGCGGGCGTACTTGCTGCCCCACGCGTACTTCCGATAGCTCAAAGGCTTCGGCACACGATAGAAGTAGACCGCGTCGTCCATGATCTCGATACGGCTGCCCTTGTGCGAGCGGATCCAGAAGGCACGGTCCTGTGCTCGGATCAGGCTGGTGTCGTAAGGATGGTCTCGGAACCATCCAGATGTGGCGACGGCGGTGGCATGAGAGATCGGAGTCCCCTCGACCCACCCCCGAGAGGAGTTCGGGACTCGCGCAGGTTTCTGCGCACCCTCCACGGTGACGCTGTCGCTGATGACGACCATCTGGGCGGCAAGCACATCCGGCGCGCCCGCCTCCTCCATCCGCGCGATCTGTTTCTGGAGCCGGTCCGGAGTCCACATGTCGTCGGCTGCCAGGATCGCGATGTACTTGCCTGCGGCCATGTCCGCCAGCCGGTTGAGGCTGGACGCGATCCCCTGGGATGTCTCATTGACGATGATCGACACACGAGGATCGTCGATCCTCTCGAGCATCCGCACTCGTTCCGGCGAGCTGCCGTCGCAGAAGAAGACGAGCTCCCAGTCCGGGAGACTCTGCGCGTAGACCGAGCGGACGGCGAGCTGGATCTCCTCGATGTCCTCATTGACGAGAGGAATGCCGATCGTGACGAGCGGACCAGGCATCATTCCTCCCCTCCAGAAGCATCATGATCCGGCGGGCGCCCGCCGAACACAATCCTAAGGGGAGACCTCCAGATCCGAGATCCACCGGTAGCATCGAGGCGGAGGGACGCGTATGCGGCGCGGGAACGGAGTACGTGCGTGGTTGCCGTGACAGTCCTGATGGCGGAGTACAACACGAACCCGGAGCATCTGCGCACCTCGATCGGGTCCATGCTCCGGCAGACCTTCGTCGACTTCGAGTTCCTCGTCGTCGATGACGGATCTACGACGGACGTGCTGCGAATCGCCAGCGAGTTCGACGACTCCCGCCTGTCGGTCATCTCATACGGTTCGGATCGCGAGAACCGCGGCTTCGCCGCTGCCCTCAACCACGGCCTGAGCGCGGCGAACGGTGAGCTCATCGCACGGATCGATCCGGATGACTGGGTGAGCCCGGAATATCTCGCCACGCTGTACGCCTTCATGACCGCCCACCCCGAGTACTCCGTGGCGTCCGCCTGCGCAGTCGAGTTCTCCAGTTCGATGCCCCCGATCCAGATTGGACGGGACGGCGAGAAGACGAGCCGAGACGTCATGCGCGGCTCCGCGCCCATCCACGCGGCGAGCATGATGCGCCGTTCGGATATCGAGGCCGTCGGTGGATATCCGGACCGGCACAGAGCGGAAGATCTCGCGCTGTGGTGCGAGCTCCTCCTCGCCGGGCGGCGTCTCTATGTGATCCCCTCGGTCCTCTATCACTACCGTGTCGAGCCGCAGGACCTGAGGAAGCGACGCCTCGGGAACCGGGGCGGAGAGCTCGCGGTCCGCATGCACTACTACCGTCGTCTCGGAGCGGGGCCCGTGGAGTACCTCCGCATCTTTCGCTCCGTGCTCAGCGGCGTTCTCCCGCAACGCGTTGTCCGTGGCACGCGCTATGTCCTCTGGCGCTCACGCGCGAGGCTGCGAGAGACGCAGCTCCTCCGGGGCGTGTCCCGTAAGGACGAGTCCGTACACCCAGGTGATGAGGTACGTGAACGCCAGGGCGGAGTAGATCAGCCATAGCGCGGGGAACAGGCTCAGCTGGAGCAGCATCGTGGCAGCGAAAGCGCCGCCGACGAGCATCACGCGGATCAGATCCAGGACCGTGTTCGCCAATGACCGCTGATACAGCAGGATGAACTTGCTCAGAGGGCTGCCCACGAGCCGAATCCCCGCGGCCATCGCCATGATCTGCACCGCCGTGCCGGCGTCCTGCCATTGCGCGCCGAGGAGGATCGGGATGATCCACCCCCCGAGGATTCCGAAGCCGAGCGCCGCGATAGCGGCGAGGCCGCCGAGCATCGCGCTCACCCGCCAGTAGATCGAACGGAGCCCCTGCGCCCCTTCACGAAGTCGCTTCGCCACTTCTGCCTCGAGCACCTGACCGGCTGCGGCGCCGACCAGGACGAGTGGTAATCCGACGATCCGTTCGGCCATGCCCACCTGACCACCCGCGTCGACGCCGAACCACGCGACGACGAAGATCACTGGCGCCTGCGTCCCTAGAGCGTTCAAGAGTGCGGAGGGAGTGAACACCGCAGGAAAGCGCCAATACTCCCGCCACACGTTCCGACGCGCGTCCGCGCCGACAGCGCCGAAATACTGGCGAGTCTCACGCCAGAGCGGAATGATCCCGATCGCCCGCCCGACCGCATGTCCCAGCAACAGTCCACCCGCGTTGCGCAGCACCAGCCCTAAACCGAGCTGGCTCACGGCGGTACCGCTCGACTGCAAGAGCGTCCGCGTCGCGACGGACTGATAGTGGTGATCACGGAGCGCGAGCTGGCTCATGAGCGAGAAGAGCGCGGTGAGCAGCACCAGGCCTCCCACCCAGACGCCGAGGTAGGGGAAGTCCACCTCGTCGTCGATGCCCCCGAGCGCCCTGATCACTTCGATCACGACCACAGTTCCGCAGGAGAACAGGAGGATGCTCGTCATGCAGGCGCGCACGATTGCTCGCACCCCGGTCGTATCGTGCGGCAGCATGGCCGCCGTCTCCAGCCGCAGTCCCGCGATGGGCGCGAGCACTGCGGTCACGGCCAGCACGAAGCTGAACACGCCGAAATCCGCTGGCGCGTAGAGCCTCGAGAGCAGCGGAAGCGCGAGCAGGGAGATCACTTGCGCCGCCACGGTCCCGGACATGAGGAACGCGAATCCCTTGCCCGCTCTGCCCAACCTCATCTCGAGGCCGTCCGTCGGCGGAGGGCCCGTTCCAGCTGAGAGCGGAGGTGCTCCTCGGAGAGGCGCCATACGTGCTCCGGATCGAACGTCTTCACTGCTCGACGGCGCGCTGCGACTCCGAGCGCGCGCAGTGCCACCGGATCACCGGCGAGTTCCGTGATCACGGAGCCGAGAGCATCGACATCCCCCGTCGGAACCACGTATCCAGTGACACCGTCGATGACCGAGTCCACGCATCCCGTGGCATCCGAGACAATCGCCGGCACCTCCATCGAGGCTGCCTCCAGGACCACGTTCGGGAATCCCTCCCGCCGGCTCATCAATACGAGAACGTCGAAGACTCCGAGGTACGGCCGAACGTCCATGACCTCGCCGGTGAGATGAACTGCGACGCCAGGTGGGAACTCGACGGCCGCTCCTTCTGCGCCGCCGACGAGGAGGACACGTACGTCCTCACCTTGCTCGGCCAGCCGCGACGCCGCGGCCATGAGAGTGTCGATGCCTTTGTCAGGATGCAACCGCCCGACGAACCCGAGAGTGATGCCTTCGTGCTCCGCCAGGAAGGCAGCCGTCGCCTCGTCGATCTCCGGGACCTCGGCCAGCGGGGAGAAGTGCTTGCTGTCGACCCCATGGGACGAGCCCTCGCCCAGGACGATGACGTGGTCGGCCCCGGTGATCCCGAATTCAGCGGCACGCGCGGCGAGACTGGCGCTGTTCGCGACGACGACCGTCGAACACGTGGCGATGACTCGTTCGATCCCTCTGTACAGCGCTCGCGCTGCGCCCCGCGCCGTCTCGAAACGGATTCCCCACAGCTCGTACACCCGCAACGGAACGCCGAGCACCCGTGCGGCGATCGAGGCCAGCAGGCTCGCCTTCGGCGTCGCGTAGACAACTGCATCCGGGCGTGCGCGCGCGATGAGGCTCGCCATTCTTATCAGGCTGACGAGATCCCTGAGCGGAGCGGGATCGCGCGACATCGGCAGGGACATCGCCCTCACCCCGCGCTCGAACAGCGGCTCACGCAGGGCACTGAGATCGTCCGCGACCAGCATCACCTCGTAGCCGGACCGGGAGAGAAACTCCACATATCCCCTCATGAACAGGCGCGCGGTGACCTCTGCGGTCACGACGACCATGATTCGAGGTCGCCTCTCGGTGCTCAATACCCGGCCTCCATGCCGCGTGCAGGAACGCCGATGACTGTCGTCCGGGCCTCGACGTCCTTCGTCACGCACGCCGCCGCTCCCACGACCGCGCCCGCGCCGACCTCGAGTCCCTGCAGAACCGTCGCCCCGGCCCCGATCAGCGTCTCCCTCCGCACGCGCACCTCGCCCGAGATGACCGCTCCGGGATTCACCGACACGAAGTCGTCCAACAAGGTGTCGTGCCCGATGATCGCACCGGGATTCACGTGCACGTGCTCGCCGACCCGCAGGTTCGTCGACAGCTGCACTCCCCCGCAGACCACGGTCCCGGGTCCGAGTTCTGTCTGCGTGCCCACAACCGCGGCAGGATGCACGAGCGTGACCGCCCGATGCCCCCACGGTTCGATGGTCGCGGCGATACGTGCCCGGATGGCAGGCGATCCGATACCGATCACGTACCGGCATCCGGCGCCCTGCTCGCGCAGGGCCTCGAGGCCACCGAGCAGCGGAATACCCCGCGCCTCAAGCCGCTCCGCCTGAATCTCCGCCGGCCCGTCGTCGACGACGCCGACGATGTTCCACACCGGCGCATCCGCGGCGGCGTTGATCGCCTCGATCACGTCGAGCGTCTCGCGCCCGAAACCGCCGGCACCGACGACGACGATGTCCTCAGGCATCCGACCCTCCGAACTTGCTCATCGTCGCTTCGCCCGGCGCGGAGATGCCTTCGCGCACGAACACGGAACGGATCGTCGCGAAGATGATCCGTGCGTCCAACCCTAGGCTCCGGCCGTCGACGTACTCCACGTCGCGCGCGAACTTGTCCTCCCAGCTCAGTGCGTTGCGGCCGCTCACCTGCGCCAGTCCTGTCACCCCGGGGCGCACCTCATGCCTGCGAGCCTGCTCACGCGAGTACAGCGGCAGATACTCCACCAGCAGCGGCCGCGGACCGACGAGGCTCATGTCGCCCTTCAGCACGTTCCACAGCGACGGCAGTTCGTCGAGGCTGGTCGAGCGCAGCAGCCGACCGAATCGGGTCAGCCGCTGCTCGTCCGTCACCAGCCCGCGAGCCTCGTCGACGTCGCGCATCGAGCGGAACTTGCGCAGCACGAACACGCGCCCGCCCTGACCGGGTCGCTCCTGCGCGAAGACCACCGGTCGGCCCAGATTCACCGCGACGAGAACCGCGACGACCACCATCACCGGCAGCAGTACGACAGCAGCGATCAGCGACAGGAAGACGTCGATGAACCTCTTGAGCAGGTCATAAGGCCGACGGTTGCGCGCCACGCCTCAGTGCTCCTTCAAGAAGTCGCCGATCGCGGCGACCACCCGCTCGCGCTGCTCGGTCGTCAGCGCCGAACCGCTCGGCAGCGTCAGCCCGCGCTCGAACAGCGACTCCGATGCCCCGTTGATCTCTCCGCGCAGATGGGCGAACACCGGCTGCACGTGCATGGGCTTCCACAGCGGGCGACTCTCGATGTTCTCTGCGGCGAGCGCGGCCGACAACTCCAACGGTTCCCAACCGGTCACCGACGAGTCCACCAGGATCGAGGTCAGCCACACGTTGTCGTCGTCGTCACCCTCGGCGCCGAACACCTCGACGCCGTCGACCTCCGCGAACAGCTGCTTGTACAGCTCACGCATCTCCCGCCGACGGGCGACCATCTCGTCGAGCCTTGCCAGCTGGGCACGCCCCAGAGCGGCGAGCAGATTGCTCATGCGGTAGTTGTAGCCGACATCCGTGTGCTCGTAGTGCACCACAGGCTGCCTGGCCTGCGTCGCTAGGTAACGCACGCGCTGCGCCAACTCGCCGTCATCCGTCAGCAGCATCCCGCCACCCGACGTCGTCATCACCTTGTTGCCGTTGAACGACACGATCGACGCGCGGCCGAAGCTGCCCGCGGCGCGGCCGGCGTGCGACGCGCCCAGCGACTCCGCAGCATCCGCCAGCACCGGCACGCCGAACTCGTCAGCGATCTCGAGGATGCTCGTATAGTCGACGGTCTTGCCCAGCAGGTCGACCGGCACGATCGCGCCGACGTGCTCACCGGCATCCTGCAGCCTCTGCAGCGCCTGCCGCAGCAGCGCCGGATCCATGTTGCCCGTCACCGGGTCGGCATCCACGAAGTACGGCTCAGCGCCCGTGTAGGTGATCGCGTTCGTCGTCGCGGCGAACGTCATCGTCGACGTGACCACCACATCGCCCGGGCCGACGCCCAACGTCAGCAGGCCGAGGTGCAGAGCGGCGGTGCCAGAACTCAGCGCCACGCCGTGAGCCACGCCGACACGGTCGGCCAACTCGCGCTCGAACGCGTCGACATCCGGCCCGAGCGGCGCGATCCAGCCGGAGCGCATCGCAGCGACGACCGCCGCCTCTTCCTTCTCGGTCACATCGGGCGACGACATGTAGATGCGGTCAGCCATGTGCCGACTTCAGGTCGAGCCGCCCCAGCACCTGGGTGTCGTTGTTGCGGGGTTCCTCCGCCATGCGCGCCTTCCAGCCGTGCTTGTCCAGTCGCTCCGGACTGATCGTATCGGCGTGGGTGTGCGAGATGCTCGGGTGGAAGGGGCGCTCCAGCGACTCGCGGTCGCCCACCAGCTCCTCGTGCAGCTTCTCGCCGTGGCGCAGGCCGGTGAACACGATCTCGATCTTCTTGCCCGACATCGAGATCATGCGCTTCGCGACCTCGAGGATCGACACCGGCTCGCCCATGTCGAGGATCAGCACCTCGCCGGCGCGGCCGATGCCGCCCGCCTGGACGACCAGCTGACACGCCTCGGGAATGGTCATGAAGTAGCGTGTGGCCTCGGGATGCGTCACGGTGATGGGCCCGCCCGACGCGATCAGCGTCTGGAACGTCGGCAGCATCGATCCGCGGCTTCCGATCACGTTGCCGAACCGCACCGACACGTAGTTCATGCCGGTCTGCTCCCCCGCCCAGGCCGTGAGCTTCTCTGCCACGCGCTTGGAGTGACCCAGCACGCTCGTCGGGTTCGCGGCCTTGTCGGTCGAGATGTTCACGAAGTGCGTCACGCCCACGTTCATGGCGGCACGGATCACATTCAGCGATCCGATCACGTTCGTCTTCCACGCCTCGTCGGGGTACTGCTCCAGCATCGGCAGATGCTTCAGCGCCGCGGCGTGGAACACCACCTCGGGCCGCCGCTCCTCGAAGATGCCGTTCAGAGTGTCGACATCGCGGATGTTCGCCAGCACCACGTCCTTGGTGTCGAGCAGTCCATGCCCGGCGGTGCCCAGCTGCGCCTGCTGAAGTCCGGTCTCGTCACGGTCGAGCATGATCAGCTCGGCAGGCTCGTACTTCGACAGCTGCCGGCACAGCTCCGACCCGATCGATCCGCCTGCGCCGGTCACCAGCACGCGCTTGCCCGCCACGTACCCGGCGATCAGCTCGACGTTCGTGTCGACCGGATGCCGGCCGATGAGGTCCTCGATCTTGATGTCGCGCACGTCCACGCCGCCGGGCCCGGCGAGCATCATGTCGGTCAGGCTCGGCGTGACCGAGACGCTGACGCCCGCGGCATCCGCACGGTCGCTCCACTCGCGCAGCTGGATGCTGTCGGCGCTGGCCATCGCGATGATCACGCGTGTCGCACCGGTCTGCTGCGCCAGAGCGGCGAGCTGGCTCGTGCGCCCCAGCACGGGAACGCCACGCAGCACCAGGTTCTTCTTGGCCGGGTCGTCGTCCAGCAGGCCCACCGGACGGATCGGAGACGTCGGGTCGGTGATGATCGAATGCAGCAGCCGATCACCCAGATAGCCGGCGCCTGCTATCAGCGTGGGCTCCGCATCGTCGGCGGGCTTGCGCGAGCGCTCGACCGTCGCACGGGCGACGTAACGGATGCCGAACATGACCACGAGCACGAAAGGGCCGGCGAGCAGCACCGTGCCGCGCGGCACACCGACGCTGTTGCCGAACGGAATCACGAAGCACGACAGCAGCACGGCGATACCGGCGACTGTCCACCCCAGCACCTTGACCTCGCTGAAGGAGCCGTAGGGGTAGCGCCCGCGATAGAGGCCGACCGAGTAGCCGATCAGCAGCTGCAGGATCGCCGCGACCACACCGAGCGCGATCGTCGCGAGCCATCCGCGAAGCGGCATCGTGAACTCCAGCCGCAATGCGACTGCGAACACCATTCCGACAATCCAGACAAGAGCATCCGCCGCCGCCACCAACGTGCGGCGTCGCCGCTGCTGCACAGATACCTTCACTGCATTCGTCTCGAGTTCCCCCGGGACACGATCATTCCACGCCATGCTCTCCCCGTTCAAGGCACCCTCCACGCGGCCCGACCTCCCAATCCGGCTGTGCGCTTCCGCAAGTTTCCCATACGCGGTATGCCACTTGTGGTCATGTTGCCCACAAAGAAATCGCGCCTGTGCAGAAATCACCCTGCGGGTGACCAGAGGTGTGATGCAAGTGCTGGGACTTTCGGGTCCTTCGTCTCGCTTCGAGGATCCTGAACGAGGAGCGGAGCGATGAGACGAAGGGCGCTCAGGAACCGGGAACAGGGCGGAGCGAGGGCAGAATGGCGGGATGAGCGACATCGCCGCCTCTCAGGACCGCCGCCGAATCGTCGGCATCGACCTCGCGCGGTTCGCCGCGATCGTCGGGATGATGGCGGCACACCTGCTGTCAGGCCTGGCTGCCGATCCGAACGCGATGCTCATCAGCCGGCTGCTCAACCTCGCCGAGGGCGTGATCGTCGCGAGCACGGCCGCCACCACGTTCGCCGTGCTCGGAGGGGTCAGTCTGGTGCTGCTCTCGCGCAGCATGGCCGGCGCCCCCTCCTGGCGGATCTACCTCAGCATCTGCATCCGCGCCGTGGTCATCGCCCTGCTCGGCTGGGCGCTGATGCAGCTGGACGGCCCGATCTCGGTCGTGCTGCCGTACTACGGCATCGCGATGATCATCGCCGCGGCGGCGCTCTGGCTGCCCTCGTGGGCCATCGGTGCGATCGCCGCCGTGCTCTGGGTGTTCGGCGCCGCCGTCAACGCACAGGTGCGCGCGAACCTCGCGACGCTCCCGGTGGACACCACACCCGGCATCATCGAGCAGATCGCTCGCAGCGCCCGCGACCTGCTGCTCACCGGCCACTACCCCGCCATCACCTGGGCGGCCTACATGCTCACCGGCATCCTGATCGCGCGGCTGCTGCTGCGCGCCCGGCGCGACGACACCCTGCGGCGCGTGAGCCTGCGAATGTGGACCGTCGGCTTGGTCATCTACCTGCTCCTCACCGTGATCGGACGCGTGGTGCGGTACCGCCCCGGCTGGTTCGGCCTCCCGACCGGGCTCGGCGATCAGGCGCTGGCCGGCGGTCGTGGAGCGCCGCGCGGAACCGAGTTCTGGATGCTGCTGATGCCGGGCGCCCACACCGGCAGCCCTGCCGACATGCTGCGCACCGTCGCCGGCGCGTGCTTCCTGATCGGAGTGCTCATCATGCTCTTCGATACCGGCCACCGCCGCCACGGCTTCGCGGTCGAAGCGGTCCGGTGCGCAGGCGCCGCGCCGCTCACGATCTACTCCGCACATGTGATCGCCACCGCAGCGGTCTCGCGCTGGCGCACCCAGCAGTTCTCGGCGGGAGATCCGTTGTCGCCCGACCTGCCGCTGTGGAACTTCCTCATCCAGCTCCTGTGCGTCCTGGCGATCGGCGCGGTGCTGGCTGCGCTGCGGCGTCGGGGACCGCTCGAGGCCGCGTTGGGCGTCGTGAGCGGATCGAGCCGGATCAAGGTTGCGATGACGAGATGAAATGCGACCGGCGGGTCGGCTTAGAGGCATCCTTACAGCGGGATCCGCGAGAATGAGCGAGTGACCGATATCTTTGCGTCCGAAGAGGCGCCTGAGCGCACCCACCGCCGTCGTTGGCCATGGGTCATCGTGTTCACGGTGCTGGGGATCGTCATCGCGGCCGCCATCGGCGGCGCCGTCTATCTGGGCCACCTGTCGTCACTGTACGACCAGGCCGAGAAGCTGCCTGACGCGCAGGTGTTCCCCGACCCGACGACGCGTCCCACGGCGCCCGCTGAGAATCCGGATGCCACGAACATCCTCCTGCTCGGCTCCGACACCCGCGGATCCATGGGCAAGGACGTCAAGGATCTCCGCGGCCAGCGGTCCGACACGATCATGCTCGTGCACATCCCGGCCGACCGCTCCGGCGTGCAGGTCACCTCGATCATGCGCGACAACTGGGTGCCCATCCCGGGCCATGGAGAGGCCAAGATCAACGCGGCGCTGGCCTGGGGCGGCGTACCACTGCTGGTGCAGACGGTAGAGGGGATCTTCGACGTGCCGATCGATCACGTCGCCATCGTCGACTTCGAAGGCTTCAAGGGCCTCTCCGAAGCGGTCGGCGGCGTGACTCTGAACAACCAGATCGCTTTCAGCTCCCGCGGAGAGCACTTCGCCCAGGGGCAGATCACCGTCGAGGGAGAAGCTGCGCTCGACTACGTCCGCGCCCGCTACCCGTTCACCGACGGGGACTACCAGCGCGTGCGCAACCAGCAGGCGTTCGTGAAGGGCCTCGTCGCCAAGATGATCAGCAAGGACACACTGACCAACCCGGCGCGAATTGCCGACTCGGTCGGGGCGATCTCGAAGTTCCTGGCCGTCGACTCGGGGCTGACCTCGCAGGTCGCCGCGCAGCTCGGCCTCGAGCTGAGGGACGTCCGCGCTGACGACATCATGTTCCTCACCTCGCCGACCAAGGGCACCGGCACAGTCGGCGACCAGTCGATCGTCGTGCCCGACTGGGACGGCCTGCGGGCACTCTCGGACGCGCTGAAGAAGGACACGGTGCCGGCGTACGCGGCGACGCAGAAGTGACCGTTCCCGGGCGTTGAGCGAGCGCCAGCGAGACGAAACGTCGTGAGGCTGCTGGCGATTTCGTCTCGCTCCGCTCGCTCAACGACCGAAAAGGGTGGCCCCGCCATACGGAGGGGCCACCCTTTTTCGGTCGTGCGGTCAGAGCGCGAGGCGCTCCTTGACCACGACCGCCAGCTTGTCGGCGTGCAGACGTGCGGTCTCGGCATCCGCAGCCTCGACCATCACGCGCACGAGCGGCTCGGTGCCCGAGGCGCGCAGCAGCACGCGGCCGGTGTCGCCGAGCACCTCCTCGCAGTCGCGCACGGCGGCGATCACGCTCTCGTCGTCGACGCGGTTCTTGTCGACGCCCTTCACGTTCACGAGCACCTGCGGGTACACCGTCATGACGGAGGCCAGCTCGGCGAGCGTCTTCTTGGTGCGTGCCATCTCGGCCACGATGTGCAG
The DNA here is from genome assembly GCF_042799915.1 of Microbacterium sp. NPDC057659. Taxonomy (NCBI): domain Bacteria; kingdom Bacillati; phylum Actinomycetota; class Actinomycetes; order Micrococcales; family Microbacteriaceae; genus Microbacterium; species Microbacterium sp. NPDC057659. Next base: position 1,521,340 of record NZ_JBHVHU010000001.1, read on the forward strand.
GCCGGTGAGCACGCCGTCGCCGGTGGTGGCGAAGTCGCTCATGATCACGTGACCGGACTGCTCGCCGCCCAGCGAGAAGCCGTTGGCGTTCATGTCCTCGAGCACGTAGCGGTCGCCGACGGCGGTCTGACGCACCGTGATGCCGTGCTCGCGCATCGCGACGTGCAGACCGAGGTTGCTCATCACCGTGGCGACGAGCGTGTCGTCCTTGAGCTTGCCGCGCTGCTTCATCGACACCGCGAGGATGGCCATGATCTGGTCGCCGTCGACGACGTTGCCGTCGGCGTCCACCGCCAGGCAGCGGTCGGCGTCGCCGTCGTGCGCGATGCCGACATCGGCCCCGACCCGCACGACCTCGGCGGCCAGCTTGTCGAGGTGGGTCGAACCCACGCCGTCGTTGATGTTGATGCCGTCGGGGTCGGCGCCGATCACGGTCACCTTCGCGCCCGCGGTGCGGAACGCTTCGGGCGAGGCACCGGATGCTGCGCCGTTGGCGCAGTCCAGCACGACGTGCAGCCCGTCCAGACGGTGCGGCAGCGAGCCCAGCAGGTGCAGGACGTAGCGATCCTCAGCATCCGAGAAGCGGCTCACGCGGCCCACCTCGGCGCCGGTAGGCTCGAGCTTGGGGCCCGCCATCGCCTCTTCGATGCGCTGCTCGACGACGTCGGGCAGCTTCACTCCGCCGCGGGCGAAGATCTTGATGCCGTTGTCGGGCGCAGGGTTGTGCGACGCCGAGATCATCACACCGAAGTCGGCGTCGATGTCGGAGATCAGGAACGCGGCGGCCGGGGTGGGCAGCGTGCCGGCATCCAGCACGTCGACGCCCGATGAGGCGAGACCCGCCTCGACGGCGGCGCTGAGGAAGTGCCCCGAGATGCGCGGGTCGCGGGCGACCACGGCGGTGAGGCGTTTGCCGGCGGCCTTGCGAGCCTCGGCAATACGGCCCTGGCCCAGGACGACAGCAGTCGCCTGGGCCAGGGTGAGCGCAAGTCCGGCGGTGAGGGTCTCGCCATTGGCGAGACCCCGCACGCCGTCTGTACCGAACAGTGCCATAGAGGGAACTGGGCGGATCAGCGCTTCGAGTACTGAGGAGCCTTGCGGGCCTTCTTGAGACCGGCCTTCTTGCGCTCGATGACGCGAGCGTCGCGCGAGAGGAAGCCGGCCTTCTTCAGGGTCGGGCGGTTGTTCTCGGCGTCGATCTCGTTCAGCGCACGGGCGATGCCCAGACGCAGAGCGCCGGCCTGGCCGGAGTCGCCGCCACCCGAGATGCGGGCGATGACGTCGTAGGCGCCGGTGAGGTTCAGAACCGTGAACGGGTCGGTGATCAGCTGCTGGTGCAGCTTGTTCGGGAAGTAATCCTCGAGGGTACGGCCGTTGACCGTGATCACGCCGGAGCCGGGGACGAGGCGCACGCGGGCGATGGCCTGCTTGCGACGGCCCACCGCTGCGCCGGGGACGCTGAGAACGCGCGGAGCGGCGGTCTCGACGACCTCGGACTCAGGAGTCGAGGTGGTGAAGTTCTGCGGGAATTCGGTGGAGTCCTGGATGTCAGCCACGAGTATGTCCTTAGTGAGAAACGGCGCTTACTGGGCGACCTGGTCGAGGGTGTACGGCGTGGGCTGCTGCGCGGCGTGCGGGTGCTCGGCACCGGCGTAGACCTTCAGCTTCAGCAGCTGCTGAGCGCCCAGCTTGTTCTTCGGGAGCATGCCGCGGACGGCCTTCTCCACGGCGCGGACCGGGTTCTTCTCGAGAAGCTCGGAGTAGGTGGTCGCCTTCAGGCCGCCCGGGTAGCCCGAGTGGCGGTAGGCGATCTTCTTCTGGAGCTTCTGACCGGTGAGCGCCACCTTCTCGGCGTTCACGATGATGACGAAGTCACCCGAGTCGATGTGGTTCGCGAAGGTCGGCTTGTGCTTGCCACGCAGAAGTGCGGCGGCGTGCGAAGCCAGGCGGCCGAGAACGACGTCAGTGGCGTCGATGACGACCCAGTCACGCTGAGCTTCGCCAGCCTTGGGGGTGTAAGTGCGCGTCACGATAGTGCTGCTTTCTTAGATTCGAACGGAGAGGTTCGTGAATCCCGCTCCGGGGTGGTTTCCCTCAAGGAGGGGAACACGCCAGTGGAGGGCTCACGTTCGTCGCACCCGTCAACGGACACACCGATGACAGGCACCAAAGGGTCAGCCTACGGCATGCAAGCCCTGAGATGCAAAACGGATCAGTGCGCGCGCGACGCCGTCGCGCGGGTCGCGGTGATCAGGATCGGGCGGTGGTCGCTCACGCCCTGCGGGAGCGTGTGCACCTTGTCGACACGGAAGCCCACGGATGTCGCGAAGTCGTAGTGCCCGCGGAACACCCGGTAGCGCGTGTACGTGTGCTCATCACTGAGGGTCAGCATGTAGCCGTGCTCGCGGATCGTCGCGCCCAGGTTCTCCTTGAACACCGGGTAGTTGTAGTCCCCCACCATCAGCACGGGCAGTCCGTGGCCCATCTGGTCGAGCTCGGCCAGCGCGGCACGGATCTGATGGCGGCGCAGCGAGTTCAGCGCCGTCAGCGGAGCCGCATGGAACGACGCCGCGATGAACTCGTACCCGTCGTCGATGTCATGCAGCCGCACCGCGACCACCCGCTCATGCGCCGGTCGCGCGATGCGGTCGTGCAGCGATTTCTTCAGGGTGATCGTGCGCACATCCGTCGCCCGGTACGTGTCCGGCCGGTAGAACACCGCGATGCCGAGACGGTTGCCCGCGGTCGCGTGCGCGAGGGTCATGCCCGCGAGGTTCTCGGGCAGCGCCTCGACATCCGCCTCCTGCAGGCAGAGCAGATCGGGTGTGTGCTCGGCGACGAGCGCTTCGAGCTCGTGCGCGGCAGCGTGCTTGCGCAGATTGTAGGAGATGACTCTCATCATGCGTGGCCCCCGTCGTCGGATGGCAGGCTGCGACGCCCCCGCGTCTGCTCGGCGCGGGATGCCAGCAGCTCGTCCGCGGGGTACCCGACCTCGGTGAGGCTGAGCCCGCGAGCGGCGAGGACCTTGAACGCACTCGTGCGGGTGAGCTCGTCGCGCAGGCGCGCGACGTCGGCGACCTCGAGCCGCCCCTCCCCCACGGCCGCGCACGCGCCGACGAGCGCGCGCACCATGCTGTGGCAGAACGCGTCGGCCTTGACCTCGGCGATCAGCACGCCGTGATCGTCGCGCGTCCAGCGGTAGTCCAGCAGGGTGCGGATGGTCGTGGCCTCTTCTCGGGGCTTGCAGTAGGCCGCGAAGTCGTGCAGCCCGATCAGGGTCTGCGCCGCGGCATCCATCCGCTGCTCGTCGAGCGTCCCCTTGACCGCGGTCGTGTCGTGTCGGCGCATCGGATCGTAGCCGCCGGTCGCGTCGGCGAGCCGGTACCGGTACCGGCGCCACACCGCCGAGAACCGGGCGTCGAACCCGTCGGGCGCGATCGCCGTGCGGGTGACGGTCACGTCGGGGTAGGCGCCGAGCGCACCGCGCATCCGGTGCGCGAGGGAACCCGCAGGGTCGTCCGCCGCTCGGCCGTGCCGCGACTGCAGCCTGGCGTACTGCGACTCGTCGAGGTCGACGTGCGCCACCTGACCGGATGCGTGAACTCCGGCATCCGTCCGGCCGGCGACGACGAGCTGCGCGTCGGAGCCGACGATGCGCGTCAGCGCGTCCTCCAGGGTGCCCTGCACCGTGCGCAGGCCTGGCTGCTTCGCCCAGCCCCGGAAATGGGTGCCGTCATAGGCGATGTCGAGACGGATGCGCACGTTCCCAGGGTACGTCGTGGATGCTGCGACTCACCCCCGCCCTACGCGGTGAACTCCGCCCGCAGCACGTGCTTCATCACCTTGCCGGAGGGATTGCGCGGCAGCGCCTCGCGCACGATCAGCTCGCGCGGGATCTTGTACTTCGCCAGGTGCTCGGCCAGGAAGCCGCGCACCTCGTCGAGCGACAGATCAGCTGATGCCTCGACGACCGCCACCACGGTCTCGCCCCACTCGCCGTGCGGCCGACCGACGATCGCGGCGTCCACGACGGCCGGATGCTGCCGCAGGGCCTCCTCTACCTCGGGCGAGTAGACGTTCTCACCGCCGGTGATCACGACGTCCTTCAGCCTGTCCACGATGAACAGGTAGCCGTCGGCGTCGGCCTTGGCGAGGTCTCCGGTGCGGTACCAGTCGCCCTCGAACACCGCATCCGTCGCCGCAGGGTCGTTCAGGTAGCCGGCCATCCGCGTCGCGGAGCGCATCCACAGCTCGCCGACCTCGCCTGCCGCGGCGTCGACCCCCTCCGCGTTCACGACGCGGATGTCGACGCCGGGCATGCCGCCCGCGCCGATCGAACCTGCCTTCTCGATCTGCTCCGCCGGGTACAGGGCGGAGCCGACCGGTCCCATCTCGCTCATGCCGTACACCTGGAAGAACGCATCGGTGCCATATGCCTTCTGCAGCATGCGCACGGTGTCGGCCCCCATGGGCGCTCCGCCGTAGGCCCACAGTCGCATCGACGAGAGGTCGAAGTCGGCCAGGCTCTTCCCGATCGTGGGCAGCACCTTCAGCGGGGCCAGATACGCGATCGGCGCACCGAAGAACGCGGTGGCCCTGTGCTGCTGCACGGCCTGCAGGAAGTGCACGGGGTGGTACTCCTTCAGCAGCACCGCCGTGCCGCCGAGGTACATCATCGACAGGAACCAGTTGTTCAGGGGCGAGGCGTGCCAGATCGGCATCGCGATCAGGAACCGGTCTTCCCTCTGCAGGCCCACCGCAGCGGTCGTGTAGGCCGGCACGTTCGCGAGCCCCTCGTGCGTGTGCAGACATCCCTTCGGGCTGCTCGTGGTCCCCGAGGTGTACAGCACCTGGGCGATATGGTCGCCCGCGACCTCGACGCCGCTCCACTCCTCCGCCGCGGCGACCGCGACGTCGAACGAGCCGGATCCGTCGTCGGCGATGGTCAGCAATCGCGCATCCGGGGCGCCCTCGCGGACGCGTCCTTCGAGGTCGACGTCCGCGACGATGACCTGCAGGCCGGCGTGCGCGGCGACGTACGCGACCTCGCGGCCGGTGAACTTGTGGTTCACCGGCACCAGCGCAGCACCCGCGCGCCACAGCCCGAAGGCCGCGACGGCGAATGCCGGGGTGTTGTACGCCATCACACCGACCCGGTCGCCGGGCTGCACACCCGCGTCGCGGAACACTGCGGCGGCCCGCCGGGAGGCAGCGAGCAACTGCCGGTAGTCCAGGCTGCCGAGGTCGGACACGATCGCGGGCTTGTCGGGGAAGGTGCGAGCGGAGCGCTCCAGCATCCAGGTCAGGTTCATCGGTCCTCACGTCGTCGTGTCGGGTGCGGCGGCATTGCCTCGGGTATTGAATCGTGATTCAATGACGTCATTGAATCACGATTCAGCCAAGATGTGAACCCGAGCGAAGGAGCACGGATGGCACAGCGCCGCGAGGCAGGACGCCGAGAGGACCTCATCGAGGCCGCCACGGCGATCGTGCGGGACTCAGGATTCGGAGCGGCATCGGTCAAGGCCGTCACCGCCCGCGCCGGCATGAGCGCCGGCCTGCTCTACAGCTATGCAGAGGGCGTCGACGACGTACTCGCCGAGGTGTTCCGGCGCTGCGCCGGCACAGAGCTCGCCGCCGTCGACCACGCCGTCGTCGCCTCGGAGCGGACCGATGCCGCCGGCCGCCTGCTCGTGCTCATCGAGACCTTCGTCACCCGCGCGCTGCGTGGCGGGCGCCTCGCATGGGCCCTGCTGGTCGAGCCTGTCGGCCGCGCCATCGACGAGGAGCGCCTCGCCTATCGCCGCGGCTACGCCGACATCCTCACCGAGATCGTCACGCAGGGCGTGCGCGACGGCTCGTTCGCCCCGCAGCATCCGGGTATCACCGCCGCCGGACTCGTCGGCGCGATCGGCGAGGCGCTGGCCGGTCCGCTCACCCCCGTCACGACGGAGGAGGACGACCCGGATGCCGTGGTCGCCGCCATCTCCGAACTGTGCCTGCGCGCCGTCGGCGCCGCCCCCGAGAGCCGCACCGAGAGGGAATCATGAGCACGCACCAGGTCCTCAATCAGTCCCCCGCCCGCGTCGGCATCGACGAGTACGGCGCCAACGTCGCTCTGGTCGAGGCCGTCGCGCGATATGACGCCGCCTGGGCGGACGAGGGGCTGCACGCCACCGGCATCCGGGTCGGTACCGCCGACTTCCAGGCCGATGCGCGCCGCGCGAACCGCAACAAGCCCCAGCTGCACACCCACGACCGCTGGGGCAACCGCATCGACGAGGTCGAGTACGACCCGTCGTACCACCGCGTGATCTCGGCCGCCGTCGCCGACGGCGCGCACACCAGCGCCTTCGCCGAGCCGCACCCCGGGGCCAACGTCGCCCGCGCGGCGTCGTTCATGCTCTACGCGCAGATCGAACCCGGCCACGCCTGCCCGGTGTCGATGACTCACTCGGCGGCGCCCGTGATCGCGCAGCATCCGGAGATCGCGGCGGAATGGATGCCGCGTCTGCTGTCGCGCTCGTACTCGCCCGACCTCGTGCCCGGCAAACAGGGCGCTCTGTTCGGCATGGCCATGACCGAGAAGCAGGGCGGCTCGGACGTGCGCGCGAACACGACCGTCGCCGTGCCGATCGGCGAAGGGCGGTACGAGCTCACCGGACACAAGTGGTTCTGCTCGGCGCCGATGTCCGACGGCTTCCTCGTGCTGGCGCAGGCGCCGGGCGGGCTGTCCTGCTTCCTGCTGCCGCGACTGCGCGAGGACGGCACCCGCAACGAGATGCGCATCATGCGGCTGAAGGACAAACTCGGCAACGCGTCGAACGCGTCGAGCGAGGTCGAGTACGAGGGCGCGGTCGGGCACCTGCTCGGCGAGGAGGGCCGCGGGGTGCGCACCATCATCGAGATGGTCACGAACACCCGTCTGGACTGCATCCTCGGGTCGCTCGCCGGCATGCGGCAGGCCGTCGCCGAGGCGTCCTGGCACGCCCGCCACCGTGCCGCGTTCGGGCGGATGCTGATCGATCAGCCCGCGATGACCGGCGTCATCGCCGACCTCCAGCTCGAGGTCGAGGGCGTCACGGCCGCCGCACTGCGGCTGGCCCGCGCCTACGACACGGATGCCTCGGAGCAGGATGCCGCGTTCACCCGGCTGGGCACGGCGGTGATGAAGTACTGGGCCTGCAAGCGCGGTCCGGCGCACGCCGCGGAGGCGCTCGAGTGCCTGGGCGGCAACGGCTACACCGAGGACTTCCCGCTTGCCATGCGATACCGCGAGCAGCCGGTGATGGCGGTGTGGGAGGGATCCGGCAACGTGATCGCCCTCGACGTGCTGCGCGCCCTCGGCCGGCAGCCCGAGGTGTTCGAGGCGTTCGACGCGGAGGTCTCGCCGGCGCGCGGAGCGGATGCCCGGCTCGACGCGCACCTGGATCGCACCCGTGCGCTGGTCCGCGCCGTGGCGTCCGATCCGTCGCCCGAGCTGCGTGCACGGGAACTGGTCGGGGCGCTGGCGCTGGCGCTGCAGGGATCGCTGCTCGTGCAGCACGGGCCGGCGGCCGTAGCCGACGGCTTCGTGGCATCCCGCCTCGCCCCGTCCTCCGGTTTCGCGAGCGGCGCGCTGTTCGGAGGGCTGCCGGCCGGTGTCGACGCCGCCGCCATCGCCGTCCGCGCCTGACCCTCCTCAGCACCGATCTCAACGGCGGTGGGCGCTCCCGGCCCGGCACGCTGCGGCCCGCGGTAGCATGGCGACCATCGCGCGGAAGGGGCTCCGATGCAGACCGAATACGACCTGATCGTGCTGGGAGGCGGGGCCGTCGGCGAGAACGTCGCCGACCGCGCCGTACAGGGCGGCCTGTCCGTCGTCATCGTCGAGGACGAACTCGTCGGGGGCGAGTGCTCGTACTGGGCGTGCATGCCGTCGAAGGCGCTGCTCCGGCCCGCTGCCGCGCTGCGCGCCGCCCGGCGCGTGCCCGGTGCGGCTGCCGCGATCACCGGCGACCTCGATGTCGACGCCGTGCTCGCCCACCGCGACGAGGTGACCAGTCACTGGAACGACGACGGCCAGGTGCGCTGGCTCAAGGGTGCGGGCATCGCCCTGATCCGGGGGCACGGTCGGTTCGTCGGCCCGAAGCAGATCGAGGTCGCTGCGGCCGGCGTCGTCCTCACCGCCCGGCATGCCGTCGCAGTGGTCACCGGGTCGAGCGCGGCGATCCCCGGCATCCCCGGCCTGCAGGACGCCAAGCCGTGGACCAGCCGCGAGGCGACCAGCGCGAAGCGCGCCCCGGCCAGCCTTGCGGTCATCGGGGGCGGCGTGGTCGCCGCCGAGATCGCCGCCGCCTTCGCCTCGTTCGGCACCGAGGTCACCGTGATCGCCCGCGGCCGGATGCTCGGAAAGCTCGAGCCCTTCGCCGCTGACCTCGTCGCAGACGGCCTGCGCGAGCAGGGCGTGCGGATCCTGACCGACGCGTCCCCGGCATCCGTCGATCGCGACCCCGACGGCGTGCACATCGCCCTCGCCGACGAGACGATCACCGCCGAGGAGGTGCTCGTCGCGACCGGCCGCTCGCCGCGCACCGACGATCTCGGCCTCGAGGCTCTCGGCCTGACGCCAGGCACCTGGCTCGAGACCGACGACACGCTGCGGGTGCCCGGATTCGACTGGCTCTACGCGGTCGGCGACGTCGCTCATCGCGCTCTGTTCACGCACCAGGGCAAGTACGAGGCCCGCGCCGCCGGCGACGTGATCGCCGCGCGCGCTTCCGGTGCCCCCGTCGACGACGCACCCTGGGGCGCGCACGTCGCGACCGCCGACCACAGCGCAGTGCCGCAGGTCGTGTTCACCGATCCCGAGGTCGCCGCGGTCGGTCTGACGGCGGCGGAGGCGGATGCCGCGGGGCTGCGCACCCGCGTCATCGACTACGACCTGTCGTCTCTGGCCGGCACCTACGTGCACGCCGACGGCTACCGCGGGCAGGCCCGCATGATCGTCGACGAGGACCGTCGCGTCATCGTCGGCGTCACGTTCGCCGGGCCGGATGTCGCCGAGCTGCTGCAGGCGGCGACGTTCGCGATCGTCGGAGAGGTGCCGATCGACCGGCTCTGGCACGCGGTGCCCGCCTACCCCACGATCAGCGAGGTGTGGCTGCGGCTGCTCGAGGCGTACGGGCGGCCGACCCCGCCTGCCCATCACATCCCGGCGCCCGGCGAGGCGAGCGTCCCCGAGATCGAGTCCGACGAGAACATCGCGCCCCGTCCCGAAGAGGAGGCCGCGGATCTGAACCGCGCCGAACCGGATGTCGCGGACCACAGCCACGGCACGGTCTGACGCCCCTCAGACGAAGGCCACGCCGTCCCAGACGGCGTCGAGGTGGCCGGCGTAGGCGCTCTCGGCGATGCGATCCGATGTCCACAGCAGTCCCAGCTCGTCGCCGAGCCGGCTCGCCCCGGGCAGCAGCCCCGCCACGGCGGCCATCCTCGCCCACGCGTAGTCGCCCCTGGCCGGCGGCAGCGCCGCGATCGGCCGACTCACGAACGGCGTCGCCGCGACCGCCGCCTCCAGCGGCAGCAGGGTGACCGTGCCGATGTCGGCCTCGACGAACGCGCCGCCGATCGCATCCCACTTGAGCCCCACCCAGTCGGCCGAGACTCCGCCTGCGGTGCCGTCGGCCACACGGATGCCGACGCGGTAGCCGGTGCCGGCATCCGTGCTCGCCCGTCCGAGCACGATCGGATCCGTCGCCGGATCGGTCAAGGCGGCGGTGGGCGCGACCCACACCTCCCGGCCGAGATACGGCAGCGGGTCCGGGGTCGGACCGGTGCCCCCGGTCGGAGCGGGCAGCGCCGGAGGCGGTCCCCACAGAGGCAGGTGACCACCGGCGGAGCGCACGTCGGCGAGCGCCGCTTGCATCCCCGCGGCGAGATCCTCTCTCACTCCCACCGCGAGCGGCACGCCATCGCCCGCAGGCGACGGCAGCCGGTCGTTCGCGATCTGCACGAGCCGCAGAGGAGGCACCGTTCCGCCGGTGCCGATGTCCACCGGTTCGAAGGACGCCAGCCCGAGCGCGGCGCCCAGCATGTCCTTGCGCATGGCGCTCTCCCGCAGATCGGTGAGCAGGTTGAAGTAGCCGCCGATCTCGGTGATGTTGAGCGGGGCGGGGATGCGGGACGGGATCACGTCGCCCTGCGTCGCGAGGCGGCGCAGCAGCATCGCCTGTGCCTGCTGGATCTCGGGGCTTGACGCTCCCTTGATGACGTCGGTCAGGGCGAGGACGAGTGCGTCGCCCGCCGCGTCCGAGACGGATGGAGTGGACATCGTCGTCTGCCTTTCTCTCGATTGCTCTCAGTACTGGAACGTCATGTCCGCGCGGCGGAGCTTCGGGTAGTCGCCCGTGCCGCCGGGGAGCACGCCACCCTCGGCCGTCGTGGCCGGCACGCCGTGCGCGGTCAGGTACGCGGCGGTGTTGGTCGCCCGATCTCGGGCCAAGGCGACGTTGTCGAATCCCGCTGTGCCCTCCGGCGATGCGTAGCCGCGCACCACGGCGCCGGTGGCGCCGCCCGCCTTCACCTCGGTGAGGATGGCGTCCAGCCCGGCCTTCTGGTCGGGCTTCAGCACGCGCTGCGCCTTCGGGAAGTAGATGCTCCGCTGGGTCGGCTTGGCCGGCGCGGGCTCAGGGGCGGGCTCGTCGCCGCCGCCGGTTCCGCTGCCACCGGACTCGCCGTCGCCATCACCCGAGCCGCCGGGGCCGTCCGAGCCGCCCCCGCTTCCGGAGCCCTTGTCCTTGCCTCCGGTCGCCCCCTTGTCGCCCGCATCCTTCTTCTTGTCGGCGCCGTAGATCGAGGCCGACGTCTCCATCGCCTTGATCGCCAGCTCCTTCGCCGCCCCGAGCGCGTCCTTGCGGGCGGACTCCGCCGTGTCGAGGGTCTTCCCGGTGAGCGTGGTCAGGCCTGCGGCGTTGGTGAGAGCACCGATGTCGAAGCTCTTCTGCGCCTCGGCGGACTTGATCAGCGCACTCGCGAGAGTGGTGTCGGCGGCGACCGGCGCCATGGAGAAGTTCTGGATCATCGGGTTAAGGCTCGTCAGTGCGCTCGGGCCGGTCAGACCTGCGGCGAGCGCGTTCTGCGGCATCCCCACCGGCGAGATCTGCGTGGCCTCGTCTCCCGGCGAGTCCTGCCAGTTCCAGAACCGGGTGAGGTCGACCCGCTCGGCCGACGGGCAGTGTCCGAGCACAGCCTCCCCCAGCACGCCCTTGGTGGGCAGCGCGATCGTCGATCTCGGTGCGGAGAAGCCGTCGGTGTGGAACCGGGTGAGGGCGTCCTGGATCTGACCGGTGGTCAGCCCCGCCTTCTTCACCGGCCGGACGCCGTGTTCGTCGGGATCGCCGTACTCGGCGGTCGCGTCGGTGATGGCCGCCGGGATCATGAACGGCAGCACCATCGAGTTGCCGAAGTAGCCCAGCACGTTGTTCGTGATGCAGCTGAGCAGCGGCACCGCCGGCCGCTCCGTGCCGTCGTCGGCGGGAGGAAGGGTGATCTCGTAGCGCTCCAGCATGACCGCCCGCTCCTCCGGCGTCAGCGAGGCGAAGACCGCGACGCTGCAGGTCATGGTATTCCGCATGACCCATTGCAGGGTCTTCTCGATCTCCAGCACCGATGCGTAGGACAGCACCGGCGGCACGGTGCGGGCGGCGATCGGATAGGTCATCGCGGGCAGCGCCATCGGGCCGCCGAACCGGCTGTCCACGAGCACGACCTGCGGCGTCGTCCCCGAGATCGCCGCGACGAAGCTGGTGACCTGCGGCCCGCCGATCTCGCGCTCCAGCCGGTCGGAGTCGTAGGACCCGGTCTTCGACTGCTTCGCGGCGGCATCCTTCAGTGCCCCTTCGAGGGCCGAACCCAGGCCGCCGAGCGTCACCTGCGCGAAGCCGAGATCGGCGATCGCCGGCGGCGCGAAATGGTAGTCCAGGCGTCGGGTGCGGCGGGTGATCTCGAAGCCGGTGATGTCCTGCCGGGCGAACGACGGCGGCAGCGACACGGTGGCGACACGGGTCCGGCCGAGCACATGGTTGGAGCGCGCGGCGCGCAGTCGCCCGAACAGGTCGTCCTCCGTCGCAAGCGCGTCCTTCCCCGTGGGCAGCGTGTCCGCGACGGCGTTGCCGCTGAGCGGGTACGGTCCGACTCGCATTCCGCGCTTGCCCACCACGGTGACGAACAGGTCGTCGAAGTCGAGGAAGGTGCCGATCAGCGTGATGTCGAGCACGTCCGTGGCCGGCGCCCCGGCATCCGCCACCGCGGTCGTCGGGTCCGACGCGAAGTCGGTGATCAGCGACAGACCCCGCCGGTATCGCGCCGGCACGACCCGGCCCAGGATGTCGGCGTGGCCGAGCAGCCGGTCGTAGCGGGCGAGCACGTCATCCCGTGTGGCTGGAGCGTCGGTGAGCTTGGGCGGCTGGTAAGCGGGCAGAAACCGCACGACATCCAGCGGCACCTGGCAGGTGAGGGTCACGCCCTCGCATGCGGTGGTCACGTCGAACAGCCGCTGCACCTCCCAGTACTGCATCGTCAGGGCGCGGGTCTTGTTGTGGTTCGTGATCACCTTCGTGGTGATCTCGGTCGACTCCGTCGCTGTGGCCAGACGCATCGAGGTGCGGGACGCCGAGCGCCGAGCGGCGGCCTGCCGCTGTACCGCGGAGTGCGTCGACTGTGCGGCGCCCGAGGTGCTGTCCCGTGCCCCGCTCATCCAGGTGCTGGTGCTGCCGCTGGTATTGGACTCGCCGAAGCTGGTCGCCACACCGCCCGCGGCGCAGCCGAACGGGAACACCGCGCCTCCGCCCGCCGCCGCGGCGATCGAGAACGAGTCGGCGTGGGTGTCGTACTGCGAGCCGCCGGATGCCGCCTCGCGGAAGGCACTCGAGAACGTGGCCGTCGCGGACGTGTCGTCCTGCTCGGCGAAGGACATCGCCTCGGAGGACTCCAGCCGTTCGCTCTCGATCACCGAGGTCGAGGCAGTGCGCTCCATGATCGCCATCCGCTGCTGCTCGCCGGGGGCGAGCGGAAGGGAGTAGACCAGGTCGCCGAGGGCGAGGCCCAGCGGGGTCCAGCGCTGCGCGAGGGTGACCACGTAGCCGATCGACAGCGACCCGGCGAGCGGCACGGAACCGTACGGGGTCTCGGTGGCGAGACCGTCGCGGAACGCGTCGATGCTGATCGGGCGGTCCACCGGCACGCGCTCGGCGAGATGGAACTCGAGTCTCTCCAGCCCGCCGGCCAGACGTGCGGCGGCGGAGTAGCCGCCGTAGAACGTGACGGGCATGCCCTTGCGGCGCCCGTCCAGGATCCGCATCCTCAGGCTGGGCTGGCTCAGGCTCGGATCGGTGAGCCGGAAGAACACACCGTACGGGAAGCGGTCGCTGGACGCGTCGCGGCGGAACACCACCTGGCACTCGTCCTCCCCCACGGCGAGCGCGGGGGCGACATGGTCCTCGTCGGGGGCTTCGAGACCCGCGGCATCCATGACGACCTTCTGCAGCGCGGCGATGGTCGCCATCGACAGTGGCGGAGCCGGCTCGGGGAGCGTCACGACGGGAAGCATCCCGCTGGGCTGAAGGTGCTTCAGCGCCGCGGCGATGCGCTGCACGCCGACGGCGGAGGTCACGACGAGGTCGGCGGCGAACGCGGTCGCCCGAGCACCGGCCGGGATCGGCAGCACGAAACTGCCGTCGTCGAGAGTGACCGTGGTGCCGAGCATCGCCTGCGCGGTCGACGCGCCGGTCAGTTCGAGGCCGACCTGCACGTGGCCGGCGGCCGATCCATCCGGCTGCAGCAGCGTTCCCACCACCTGCGGTGGCGCCTGGTTGTCCGTGGGGACGAGGTCCTGCATCGTCCACACCAGACGGTCGAGCGCGTCGAACATCCGGCGATCGCTCGCAGCCTGACGGTCGAGGTACTCCTCCGCCAGTTTCTCGGCCATCGGCGAATCGTTCTGCCAGAGCGGCGAGTCCGGGGCGATGGAGACCGGGATGTCCTGCCCCTCGCCCCCTTTCGCGCGAGCGGAGAACAGCGCGTTGGGGTTGAACATCGGCATCGCGACCTCCCGGGGTGCGTGCGCGGAGCGGAAGTCCGCGACCACAGAACAGGAGCACGATGCGGCCTCGCTGATACATCGGACGGTCGGATAGCGTGACCATATGACTGTTCAGAACATCATCGACATCGGCGCCACCGACACCTGGGAGGGCAAGACCTTCGTCGAGAAGGACCTCGGCACGAATGCCCTGGGCATGTCCGTCAACGCCACCGAGCCCGGCGGCGAGGCTCCGTTCTGGCATCGGCACGCGAAGCTCGAGGAGCTGTACGTCTTCCTCGAGGGCACCGGCGAGTTCGCGCTCGGCGACGAGGTGCTTCCGATCGGCCCCGGCTCGGTCGTCCGCGCCGGTCAGGATGTCTGGCACGCCTTCCGCTGCCTCCCCGACAGCGCCGTGCCCCTGAAGTGGCTCTGCGTGCGCAGTGCCGGTGTGCCGCTGGCGGAGGTCGGCAAGGACGCCGAACTCGACCGGGAGCGTCCGTTCCCCTGGAACGCCTGATCGTTTCTGTTGCCGACGATGCGCCCTCGTAGCACCGACGCAGGCAGCAGCGGGCAAAGAAAAAGCCCCCGGGTGGAGCCGGGGGCTTTCGTAGCAGGAGCGGGGCTTGAACCCGCGACCTCACGATTATGAGTCGTGCGCTCTGACCAGCTGAGCTACCCTGCCACGAGTCGTTCATCCGAAAGCATGAACGCTACGAGCCCCGAGTCAGGATTGAACTGACGACCCCTTCCTTACCATGGAAGTGCTCTGCCACTGAGCTATCGGGGCATGTTTCCCGTCACCGGGCAACCAGAAAAGCCTAACATCCCGGAGGGCCGATCAGGAAATCGGGCCGACCCCATCGTGACGTCCGGCGTTCGCCTTCATCCACGGCAGCGGATCGAACGTCTGACCGTTGCGAAGAAGCTCGAAGTGCAGGTGCGCTCCGTAGGAGTGACCAGTGTTTCCGACGAGCCCGACGATGTCGCCGACCTTCACCTGCTGGCCGGTCTTCACGCGGATCGAGCCGTGCTGCATGTGCGAGTAGTGGCTCGTGACGACCTTGCCGTCGATCATGTGATCGATGTAGACGGTCACGCCGTAGCCGCCGCCGTTCTCGGTCGCCTTGCGCACGACGCCGTCGGCGATCGCCTGGATGGGCGCACCGTTTCCGGGGATCAGGTCGATGCCCTGGTGCATCCGCCCACGGCGCATGCCGTACGGCCACGACATTCCGGTGCCCACGGCGAACGGCCACTGGATCAGGGCAGTGGTGTCGTTCGTGTAGACGCTGGTCGAGTAGTGGATGCCCTCTTCGGCGGCGAGGTCGGCCATCGACATCGACGAGTACTCTCCGGAGCGCGCGATCTCCTCACTCGCCACGTCGGAGGGCGCCACGAACGCCTGGATGTCCTTCTCGACGGCCTTGCGCTGCGTGGTGTCCTCGGCGGGGGCCGCGAGCGAGGTCAGCGACTGCGCGCCCTGCCCCTGGGCCGCAGCGACGGCCTCGGAGGGCAGCGTCGTCGACACCAGCATGAGACCTGCGACGGCCATGACACCGAGCGAAGCACCGGCAGCGACGATCTTGCGGCCGAGGCGACGGCGACGCCGCGGTGCGACATGTGCGGTGTCGGCCTGGTCGGCCTGCTTCTTCGTCTCATCGGCAGCGGATGCCTCGGCGGCCGGCTCGACGGTGTCGTCGAGGTCCTCCGCGCTGAACCCGAAAGCCTCGGCAGCGGCCGAGAACGCGTCGACGGACGGGTCGGTAGCGAAGGCGGACTCGGATGGCTGCGAAGCGGAGGCCTGAGCGGCGCGGCGCTGCTGAGCCGTGGCCTGCTCTGCGCGAGCCCGCTCGGCCCGCTCGGCGCGGATCTGTGCGCGGCGAGCCTCTTCCTCGGCGCGGGCCTTGGCGGCGGCCTCCTGCTCGGCGGCGATGCGCTCCGCGTGAGCCTGCTCAGCCGCGAGTCGCTCAGCAGCGGCGTGTGCGGCGCGAGCCTGCTCAGCCGCGACACGCTCAGCAGCAGCCTGCTCCGCACGTGCCTGTTCGACACGAGCCTGATCGCGCTCAGCAGCGGCGGTCTCGTCGAGGACGAGGCGCTCGGTCTTCAGGTCCGCCGCCGCGGCGGGCGCGATGGGCTCGGCCTCGACGACGCGCTCAGTGGCGACGGACTCTGCCGCGACAGGGTCGATCGCACCCGTGAGACGCTGCGCCCCGGCATCCACGATCGCGGAGCGCCAGGGCGCGGATTCCGACGCGGGCATCTGCGAGGTGCCGGCGCGACGAGCACGACGACCGACGTACGACTGCTCGCCGGCAGGTTGCTGCACGACGGGGATCTCGGCGGTCTGACGCGCACGCGCTTCGCGGCGGGAAGCCGGGATGACGGGCGACGGGACTTCAGCAGCAGCCTGAGCGGGCACCGCGCGGCGTCGGTCCGACCGACGCTCGGGGGCAGAGCCGGTCTCGGGGGCATCGAAGGGCAAAGGAAATCTCTCGGTCGCGCGTCAAGAAGGGGGACACTCTCGTTCGGGTAAACGAAAGTAACGATCGCGTAAACGATACCCGTTCGCGGCTGGGAGCGCCATGAGCGACGAGCAGAAAGTCGATCTCCCTTACGAATCAGCCTGCGGCGAGCAGCCCGGCCAGCCGCGCGTGCACATCCGGCCCGCCCGCGAACAGCAGCGGGCGCGGAGCGTCCGTGTCGATACGGGACACCGCTCCCCCGGCCTCGCCGACGAGGATCGCACCGGCCGCGAAGTCCCACGGATTCAGGCCGCGCTCGAAGAATCCGTCCAGCCGTCCGGCCGCGACGTACGAGAGGTCGATCGCCGCGGACCCCATCCTGCGCAGGTCGCGGGCCATCGTCATCACGCGGCGCACCGTCGCGAGATCGCCGTCGTGCGTGGACGGGTCGTAGCCGAATCCGGTCGCCAGCAGGGCGCCCGCCGGCGTCTCGGTCGTCACGGCGAGCCGGGCGCCGTCGTGCCAGGCGCCCTCACCACGGACTGCCGTGAACAGTTCGCCGAGCCCGGGGGCGCAGACCGCGGCGGCGACGCCCGCCCACGCCTCGGGCTCGGGCTCGCCCTCGACCACGGCGATGCTCACGGAGTACGCGGGGATGCCGTAGCTGTAGTTGACCGTGCCGTCGATCGGGTCGACGACCCAGGTGAGACCGCTCGTGCCTCCGGCCGCTCCGGACTCCTCACCGAGGAAGCCGTCATCGGGACGTTCCGCCGCCAGCCGGTCGCGGATCAGCGCCTCGACCTCGCGGTCGGCGTCGGTCACGATGTCGGCGAGGGTCGACTTCGTGGCGGCGAGGTGCACGCCCTCACGACGTCGTCGCGCCGCGAGCTCCCCTGCCTCGAGTGCGATCTCCGCGGCGAGTGCGCCCAGTTCGATGTCGGTCATGAGAGTCCTCCCGGTCGGCAGTTGTTCCAGTCTCTCGCAGACAGCCGGTCACGGCTGCGGGCAGAACGGACGCATGCAGGCGCGAATCCGCCCGATCCGCCGACATCCGCGCATCCCGCCTGCAGCTGTGACGCCGCCCGTGACCCGCCGCCCCGCGCCTCAGCGCGCCGAGCGGGCCGCGAAGGCCGCGACGCGCGCCTTCGCGTCGGGCGTCTCGAAGGATGCCCCGATCGACAGCGCCTCCTCCTCGAGCTGCTCGTGGAAAGTGCGCTCGGGCTGCGAACGCACCAGGCGCTTCGCGTGACCGTAGGCTCCGGCCGCGCCGGCCAGCCAGAACCGGGCGATCTCCTCGGCGCGCGCCTGGACGGCGGCGGCCTCGGCCGCAGCATCCGATCCCTCGGCGGCGGCGACGGCCTCGGCGACGAGCCCCCACTCGACGGCCTCAGCGGCACTGAGCATGCGGTCCTGCAGCACCAGCTGCAGCGCGCGGCGCTGGCCGATCGCGTGCGCGAGCTGCGCCGAGACCGACAGGTCGGGTGTGAGGCCGATGTTCGCGTACAGGCTGCCGATCTTCGAGTGCGCGCCGACGACCGCGTAGTCGCTGCACATCAGGATGCCGAGCCCGCCGCCGGCGGTCGTGCCGTGCGCGGCCGCGACGACCGGCTTCGCCGAGTCGGTGAGCGAGCGGATGCCTTCGTTGATCACCCGTGCGAACGCGGTGATGTCCTCGCCGCCGCCCATCTCGGTGGCCATGTCGAGCACGTCGCCGCCGGCGCAGAACGACGGACCGGCCGCGTCGATCAGGATCGCGCGCACGTCATCGCTGCCGACGGCCTCGGCGGTGGCATCCCGCCAGGCGTAGGCCAGGTCGCCGTTGAAGGCGTTCAGCCGGGCCGGGCGGTTCAGGGTGAGCCGTGCGAGGCCCTCGTCGACGGTGAACAGGATGGGCTCGCCCATTGGCGTCTCCTTCGGTGCGTACGGGTGCCTCCAGCGTATCTGCGGGACTGAGTCGCCGCATTCATGACACTCAGTCTTCGAGCACGCGCAGCACGAGATCGTGCATCCGCCGGCGGGTGCCGTCCAGCCGCATGTCGACCTGGCCGGGCGCGAGCACCTCGTTCGGCGCGAGCGGATGCGCGAGCCGCACGTTCTCGTGGCAGGACAGGTCGGCGCACACGTAGGTGCCGACCGTGTCGCCGCGGCGCCCGCGATCCCCCGCTCGCCGTGCGGCCCACAGCGCGACCTGGTTGCCGGGCTGCATGGTGTGGCAGACGTTGCACATGCCCGACCGCGTACGCCCCGCACCGGCCGTCTGCAGCACGATGCCGACGGTGCGCCCCTCATGCTCGAGCAGCACATATCCCCGCTTCGACGATGACGGGTCGCGCCAGGCGAAGAAGTCGAGATAGTCCCAGTCCGTGAGCAGGAAGTCGTGCGGCAGCTCGATCAGACGCAGTTCGTCTTCTGCGGCGTTGACGAAGGATGCCCGGACGTCGGCCTCGGTCAGCGGATGCATCGCTTCAGTCTATGCACGCCTTCCCTGACGCCCGGGACCGACCCCGCAACGTCGAACACCCCGTCATCCGGCTCGATTTCCTGCGCGGCGCAACGGCGGGTAATATGATTTCTCGCGCCCCCGGTTGGCTGTTCAAGTTGGACGGGTGTGCAATGGCGAGTTGCCCGAGCGGCCAAAGGGAGCTGACTGTAAATCAGCCGCGGAATGCTTCGGGGGTTCGAATCCCTCACTCGCCACCCAACGAAGAAGGACCTCCGCACGCGGGGGTCCTTCTTCGTTAACGTCTCAGCTCCCCTGCACGCCCCGCTCCGACTCGGCGAGGGACTCGGGCGTGCGCAGCAGGCCGCCTTCGGCACGGCAGGTCGCTGCGGCGATCAGCATCGCCCGGTCGAGCAGGGCCTGCCAGCCCGCATCATCTGCAGGGCGCCCGTCGTTCAGCCCCGCCGCCACGGCCGCGAGGGTGGCGTCTCCCGCGCCGACCGTGTCGACGATCCGGCCCGGCAGACTCGCGATCGGTGACACGACGACCCCGGCATCCGTGTCGAGCACGGCGCCGTCGGCACCGGCCGTCGCCAGCACGGCGGCAGCGCCTGCGGTGCGCAGTCGCGCGCGCAGCGCGTCCAGGTCGCCGTCGTAGAGCAGGGCCGCGTCGTCGGCGCCGACCTTGACCAGCGTCGACCGCGCCGCCAGCCGCTCGAAGCCGCGCACGAACTCGGCGCGGTCCGCGAGCATCCCGGCCCGCGGGTTCGGATCGATCGCGAGTGCTGCGTCGCCGAGCGCCTCGACCAGCGCATCCGTCTCAGCGGGAACGTCGAACGGGAAGCAGCTGACCGCCACGATCCCGGCCGCCGCGATCGCCGCGCGGGCATCGTCGCCGTAGCGGATGCTGCGCCGCTGCGCGGCCTCGTTGAACACGTACTCCGGCTCGCCGTTCCGCCCCTTCTGCACGACGGCGCGCGAGGATCCGAGCGGCGCAGGGCTGTCGATCAGGGCGACGCCGTGGTCCGCCAGGTACTCGCGGATGTGGTCGCCGGCCTCATCGTCACCGACCATCGCGATCAGCGTGACCGGCACTCCGAGCCGGCGCAGCCCGACGGCCACGTTCAGCGCCGCGCCGCCGACCAGCTCACGCACCCCCGCGCCGTCCCTGATCTCGTCGATCAGGGCGTCCCCGATCACCACTGCGCCCTGCGTCGTTCGCTGCTCCATCCCGCGACACTATCGCGCTCTCCGGCCGATGCGTTTCGTGCGAAGCAGGTGGACGCGGCGGGACTACCCTGTGGCCATGAGAGCCGCGCGCGTCTTCGTCCTCGCCGCCGCCGTCGCGGCATCCGTTCTTCTCGCCGGCTGCGCGCCCGCGGCATCCGATGCCGATGGCTCCGGCACGAAGCCGGCCACATCGTCGACCACTTCGACGGATGCCCCGGGCAAGAGCCCGACGCCGTCGGCGACGCCCACGGCGAAGCCTGCGGCCATCCCGAAGGACTGCCGCAAGATCCTGACGTCCGAGGTGCTCGCGCAGCTCAAGGACGTGCCGCTGAACGACAAGGCCTTCGGCCCCTCGGGCACGCTGAAGGACGGATCGCTGAAGTGCGTGTGGGGCGATCCTCAGGCCGACACGACCGGTCTCGTGACCACCATCACGCACGAGCGCAGCGGGCCGGCCCTCGAGAAGCTGAACGGCCTGGTCGCGGAGGGGTTCACCTGCTATGCGCCCGATGAGGGCACCCGCTGCGAGAAGATCTGGAAGAACAAGACCTACCCCGTCACCGACGGCCGGACGCTCTTCTACCGGCAGGGCGTGCTGATCGACACGCAGTACTCGAACCTCGCGCCCAAGGGCTACACCGACGCGATCATCGCCGGCATCTGGGGCTGATCAGGTCCCCGGGTACGACGAAGGCCCCGGACCCTCCGAAGAGGGGCCGGGGCCTCATCAGCTCAGCACTCAGTTGTAGGTGCCGGGCGTGATGTCGTCGGTCGAGAACGCGTCGAAGTCGACGTAGCCGAAGTCGCCCTCGGCGTACGCGCCGTCGGATGCGAAGATCCGGTTCGGGTAGCGCTCGCTCTTGGCCTCCTCGGTCGCCTCGACCGTGATGTCACGGTACTTGGCGAGACCGGTTCCGGCCGGGATGAGCTTACCGATGATGACGTTCTCCTTGAGGCCGACCAGCGGGTCGCGCTTGCCCTCCATGGCGGCCTGCGTGAGCACGCGGGTCGTCTCCTGGAAGGACGCGGCCGACAGCCAGGACTCGGTCGCCAGCGAAGCCTTGGTGATACCCATGAGCTCCGGACGGCCCGACGCCGGGCGCTTGCCCTCGGACACCGACTCGCGGTTGATCGACTGGTAGCGCTTGAGGTCGACCATCTCACCAGGCAGCAGGGTCGTGTCGCCGTGGTCGACGACGGTGACCTTGCGCAGCATCTGGCGCACGATGACCTCGATGTGCTTGTCGTGGATCGGCACACCCTGCGAGCGGTACACGCCCTGGACGCCGTTCACGAGGTAACGCTGCACCTCACGGGCACCCTGCACACGCATGACCTCCTTGGGGTCGAGCGTGCCGACCTGCAGAGGCTGCCCGACCGAGACGTGCTGGCCGTCCTCGACGAGAAGCGTCGCACGCTTCAGCACCGGGTAGACCACCTCTTCGTCACCGGAGTCGGGCGTCAGGATGACCTTCTTGCCCTTGTCGTTCTCCTCGATCGTGATGCGGCCGTCGGCCTCGGCGATCGGGGACGCACCCTTCGGCGTGCGGGCCTCGAAGAGCTCCTGCACACGGGGCAGACCCTGGGTGATGTCGTCGGCCGAGGCCGAACCACCGGTGTGGAAGGTACGCATCGTCAGCTGGGTACCGGGCTCACCGATCGACTGGGCGGCGATGATGCCGACGGCCTCGCCGATGTCGACGGTCTTGCCGGTCGCGAGCGAACGGCCGTAGCACTGCGCGCAGACACCGACGGCCGAGTCGCAGGTCAGCACGGAGCGGACCTTGATGGTCTCGACTCCGGCCTCGACCAGCTTGTCGATCAGCACGTCACCCACGTCGTCACCGGCCGAGGCGAGGACCTCGCCCGACTCGTTCACGACATCGGATGCCAGGGTGCGGGCGAACACGGAGTTCTCGACGTTCGCGTCGCGGACGAGCTCGCCCTGCGAGTTCGGCGCGGCGATCGGCAGCTCGAGGCCCTTGGTCGTGCCACAGTCCTGCTCGCGGATGATGACATCCTGCGAGACGTCCACCAGACGACGGGTCAGGTAACCCGAGTCGGCGGTGCGCAGAGCGGTGTCGGCCAGACCCTTACGGGTACCGTGCGTCGCGATGAAGTACTCCGCCACCGACAGGCCCTCGCGGTACGAGGAGATGATCGGACGGGGGATGATCTCACCCTTGGGGTTGTTCACCAGACCACGCATACCCGCGATGTTGCGGATCTGCAGCCAGTTACCACGAGCACCCGACGACACCATGCGGTTGATGGTGTTGTCGATCGGGAAGTTCGCCTTCATCGCGGCCTGGACCTCGTCGGTCGCCTCGGTCCAGATCTTGATGAGCTCCTGACGACGCTCGGCGTCGGTGGTCAGACCCTTCTCGTACTGCGACTGGACCTTCGCGGCCTGCTTCTCGTAGCCGGCCACGATCTCCGCCTTGTTCGGCGGGGTGAGGATGTCGCTCAGCGCCACCGTGACACCCGAACGGGTGGCCCAGTAGAAACCGGCGTCCTTGATGCGGTCCAGCGTCGCCGCCGTCTCGACCTTGGGGTACTCCTCGGCCAGCTTGTTGACGATCTGCGACAGCTTGCCCTTGTCGGCGACCTCGCGCACGAACGGGTAGCCCTTCGGCATCGCGTCGTTGAAGATCGCCTGGCCCAGCGAGGCGTCCACGAGACCGTGGCGCTCGTAGCCCTCGGGAGCCTCGCCCTCGAGGAAGGTCAGCCCCGGGATGCGGATGCGGATCTTCGCCTGCAGGTCGAGGGTGCCCTCGTCGCGGGCCAGCATGGCCTCGCCGACCGAACCGAACGCACGGCCCTCACCGGCGGCACCAGTGGTGACGGTGGTGAGGTGGTGCAGACCGATGATCATGTCCTGCGAGGGCAGGGTCACCGGACGTCCGTCCGACGGCTTCAGGATGTTGTTCGACGCGAGCATCAGCACGCGGGCCTCGGCCTGAGCCTCGACCGACAGCGGCAGGTGCACGGCCATCTGGTCACCGTCGAAGTCCGCGTTGAAGGCGGCGCAGACGAGCGGGTGCAGCTGGATGGCCTTGCCCTCGACGAGCTGCGGCTCGAAGGCCTGGATGCCCAGGCGGTGCAGGGTGGGGGCGCGGTTCAGCAGCACAGGACGCTCGCGGATGATCTCCTCGAGCACGTCCCAGACCTCGGGACGGGTGCGCTCGACGGCGCGCTTGGCGGCCTTGATGTTCTGCGAGTGACCGAGGTCGATCAGGCGCTTGATCACGAACGGCTTGAACAGCTCCAGAGCCATCTGCTTGGGCAGACCGCACTGGTGCAGCTTCAGCTGCGGGCCGACGACGATGACCGAACGGCCCGAGTAGTCGACGCGCTTGCCGAGCAGGTTCTGGCGGAAACGACCCTGCTTGCCCTTCAGCATGTCGCTGAGGGACTTCAGGGCGCGGTTGCCGGTACCGGTGACAGGGCGACCACGGCGGCCGTTGTCGAACAGTGCGTCGACGGCCTCCTGCAGCATCCGCTTCTCGTTGTTGACGATGATCTCGGGGGCACCGAGGTCGATCAGACGACGAAGACGGTTGTTGCGGTTGATCACGCGGCGGTACAGGTCGTTCAGGTCGGAGGTCGCGAAGCGGCCACCGTCCAGCTGGACCATCGGGCGCAGCTCCGGCGGGATCACCGGGACGACGTCGAGGACCATCGCGGCCGGGCTCATGCCGGTCTCGAGGAACGAGCTGACGACCTTCAGGCGCTTGATCGCACGGATCTTGCGCTGACCCTTGCCCTCGGAGATCTGCAGACGCAGCGACTCGGCCTCGGCGGCCAGGTCGAACGAGGCGAGGCGACGCTGGATCGACTCCGCGCCCATGTAGGCCTCGAAGTACTGACCGAAGCGGTCCTGCAGCTCGTGGAAGACGTCGTCCTCGGGACGCAGGGCGCCCACCTCGAGGGTGCGGAAGTCCTCCCACACGCGCTCGAGCTTGGCGATGGCCTCGTCGGCACCCTTGCGGGTGAGAGTCATCTCCTTCTCGGCGGCGTCCTTGACCTTCTTCTTCTGGTCGGCCTTGGCACCCTCCGCCTCGAGAGCGGCGAGCTCCTCCTCCAGCTTGGCCAGGCGCTCCGCGATCTTGGCGTCGCGGCGGTCGCCGAGCGTCTTCAGCTCGAGACGGATGTTGTTCTCCTGCGTGGCGAGGTCGCGGTGACGAGCATCCTCGTCGACCGAGATCACCATGTAGGCGGCGAAGTAGATGACCTTCTCGAGGTCCTTCGGCGCCATGTCGAGCAGGTACCCGAGGCGCGAGGGCACGCCCTTGAAGTACCAGATGTGCGTCACGGGCGCGGCGAGCTCGATGTGGCCCATGCGCTCGCGGCGGACGGAGGACTTGGTGACCTCCACGCCGCAGCGCTCGCAGACGATGCCCTTGAAGCGCACGCGCTTGTACTTGCCGCAGGCGCACTCCCAGTCACGGCTGGGTCCGAAGATCTGCTCGCCGAAGAGGCCGTCCTTCTCGGGCTTGAGCGTGCGGTAGTTGATCGTCTCGGGCTTCTTGACCTCGCCGTACGACCATCCGCGGATGTCGTCAGCGGTCGCCAGTCCGATCCGAAGCTCATCGAAAGTTGTTGCGTCGAGCACTAGTTCTCCTGTGTCGAAATTCTTCTGAAGAAAAGTTGGATGCCGGAAGCCGGCGTCAGATCTCGTCGATCGACGCGGCCTCGAAGCGGCTGGAGATGTTGATGCCGAGCTCCTCCGCAGCGCGGAAGGCCTCGTCATCCGTGTCGCGCAGGTTCACAGCCGTGCCGTCGGCCGAGAGGACCTCGACGTTCAGGCAGAGGGACTGCATCTCCTTCATGAGCACCTTGAAGGACTCCGGGATGCCGGGCTCCTGGATGTTCTCGCCCTTGACGATCGCCTCGTACACCTTGACGCGGCCGAGGATGTCGTCGGACTTGATCGTGAGCAGCTCCTGCAGCGCGTAAGCGGCGCCGTAGGCCTCGAGCGCCCACACCTCCATCTCACCGAAGCGCTGGCCACCGAACTGGGCCTTACCGCCGAGCGGCTGCTGGGTGATCATCGAGTAGGGGCCCGTCGAGCGTGCGTGGATCTTGTCGTCGACGAGGTGGTGCAGCTTCAGGATGTACATGTAGCCCACCGAGACCGGTGCCGGGAACGGCTCGCCGGAGCGGCCGTCGAACAGCTGGGTCTTGCCGGAGGCGTCGATCAGGCGGACGCCGTCGCGGGTCGGGAGCGTCGAGTCGAGCAGACCCGAGATCTCCTCCTCGCTGGCACCGTCGAACACCGGGGTCGCGACCTTGGTGTTCGGGGCGACGTCGCGAGCGTCGTCGGCGAGCTTGACGGCCCACTCCGGGTTGCCCTCGACCTTCCAGCCGGTCTTGGCGATCCACCCGAGGTGGGTCTCCAGCACCTGGCCGAAGTTCATGCGGCCCGGGATGCCGAGCGGGTTCAGGACCACGTCGACCGGGGTGCCGTCCGAGAGGAACGGCATGTCCTCGACGGGCAGGATCTTCGCGATGACACCCTTGTTGCCGTGGCGGCCGGCGAGCTTGTCGCCCTCGGTGATCTTGCGCTTCTGGGCGATGTAGACCACGACGCGGCGGTTGACGCCCGAGCCCAGCTCGTCGTCGCCCTCCTCGGCGTTGAACTCCTTGACGGCGATGATCGTGCCCTGCTCACCGTGGGGCACCTTCAGGGAGGTGTCACGGACCTCGCGGCTCTTCTCGTTGAAGATCGCGCGGAGCAGACGCTCCTCGGCCGAGAGCTCGGTCTCGCCCTTCGGCGTGACCTTTCCGACCAGGATGTCGCCGGGGCGGACCTCGGCGCCGATGCGGATGATGCCGCGCTCGTCGAGGTCCTTCAGCAGCTCGGGGCTGACGTTCGGGAGGTCACGGGTGATCTCCTCCTTGCCCAGCTTGGTGTCGCGGGCGTCGACCTCGTACTCCTCGATGTGGATCGACGAGAGGGTGTCGTCCTTCACCAGCTCCTGGCTCAGGATGATGGCGTCCTCGAAGTTGTGGCCCTCCCACGGCATGAACGCCACGAGCAGGTTCTTTCCGAGCGCCAGCTCGCCGTTCTCGGTCGCGGGGCCGTCGGCGATGACCTCGCCGGCCTCGACGCGCTCACCGGCGGAGACGATCACGCGCTGGTTGTACGACGTGCCCTGGTTGGAGCGGTCGAACTTGCGCAGGTGGTACTCCTGGATGCCGCCCTCGTCGAGCTGCACGGTGACCTTGTCGGCGGAGACCTCGGAGACGACACCGGCCTTCAGCGCGGTGACCACGTCACCGGCGTCGATCGCGGTGTAGCCCTCCATACCGGTGCCGACCAGCGGCGAGTCGGAACGG
The DNA here is from genome assembly GCF_042799915.1 of Microbacterium sp. NPDC057659. Taxonomy (NCBI): domain Bacteria; kingdom Bacillati; phylum Actinomycetota; class Actinomycetes; order Micrococcales; family Microbacteriaceae; genus Microbacterium; species Microbacterium sp. NPDC057659. The sequence continues at coordinate 1,547,876 of NZ_JBHVHU010000001.1, forward strand.
AGCAGCGGCACGGCCTGACGCTGCATGTTCGCACCCATGAGGGCGCGCTGCGCGTCGTCGTGCTCGAGGAACGGCACGAGCGAGGTCGCGACCGACACCATCTGGCGCGGCGAGACATCGATGTAGCCGATCTCCTCGGGCAGGAAGAGGTCCACCTCACCCGAGCCGCCCTTGGGGCGCGCGAGGACGTGGCTCTCGGTGAAGCGACCCTTGGCATCGAGCGGCGCGTTCGCCTGGGCGATGTTGAAGTCGGTCTCCTCGGCGGCGGTCAGGTAGTCGATGTGCTCGGTGACCGTGCCGTTCTCGACCTTGCGGTACGGCGTCTCGATGAAGCCGAACGAGTTGATGCGCGCGAAGGTCGCGAGCGCACCGATCAGACCGATGTTCGGGCCTTCAGGGGTCTCGATCGGGCACATGCGGCCGTAGTGCGAGGGGTGCACGTCACGGACCTCGACGCCGGCGCGGTCGCGGCTCAGACCACCGGGGCCCAGAGCCGACAGACGGCGCTTGTTGGTCAGACCAGCGAGCGGGTTGTTCTGGTCCATGAACTGCGACAGCTGCGAGGTGCCGAAGAACTCCTTGATCGCGGCCACGACGGGGCGCACGTTGATCAGGGTCTGCGGGGTGATCGCCTCGATGTCCTGCGTGGTCATGCGCTCGCGGACGACGCGCTCCATGCGGGACAGACCGGTGCGGACCTGGTTCTGGATCAGCTCGCCGACAGCGCGGATACGGCGGTTGCCGAAGTTGTCGATGTCGTCGGTGGCGAGACGGATCTCGGTCTTCTTGCCGCCGCGGATGCCCTCGAAGGTCTCGTCGCCGCGGTGCAGGCGCACCATGTACTTGATGGTCGCGACGATGTCGTCACGGGTCAGCACCGAGTCGGTCAGCGGGTTCGCCAGGCCGAGCTTCTGGTTGATCTTGTAGCGACCCACCTTGGCCAGGTCATAGCGCTTCGGGTTGAAGTAGAAGTTGTCCAGCAGCGAACGCGCGGCCTCGGCGGCGACCTGCTCGCCCGGACGCAGCTTGCGGTAGATGTCGCGGAGTGCGTCCTCCTGCGTGAGGATGGTGTCCTTCGCGAGCGTCTCCTCGATGGAGTCGAACCCGGCGAACTCGGCGAGGATCTCCTCGCTGGTCAGGCCCAGCGCCTTCAGGAAGACGGTGACGGACTGCTTGCGCTTGCGGTCGATGCGGACGCCGACCTGGTCGCGCTTGTCGATCTCGAACTCGAGCCAGGCACCGCGCGAGGGGATGACGCGCGCCGACACGATGTCCTTGTCGGACGTCTTGTCGGGGGTCTTGTCGAAGTAGACGCCGGGCGAGCGCACCAGCTGGGAGACGACGACGCGCTCCGAGCCGTTGATGATGAACGTGCCCTTGTCGGTCTGCAGCGGGAAGTCGCCCATGAAGACCGTCTGAGTCTTGATCTCACCGGTCTGGTGGTTCATGAACTCGGCCTCGACGTACAGCGGGGCGGCGTAGGTCTTACCGCGCTCCTTGCACTCGTCGATGGAGTACTTCTCCGGCTCCAGGTACGGGTTCGTGAAGCTCAGCTGCATCGTCTCGCCGAGGTCCTCGATCGGGGAGATCTCCTCGAAGATCTCACCCAGACCCGAGATCTCGGACACGTCGGTGCGGCCGGCCTTCTTCGCCTCGGCGACGCGCGCCTTCCAGGCGTCGTTGCCGACCAGCCAGCCGAAGGACTCGGTCTGGAGGGCGAGCAGGTCGGGGACCGTCAGCGTGTCGGAGATCTTGGCGAACGAGAGGCGGGATGCTCCGCGTCCGTTCTTTGGTGTGGTGGTGGAAGTGGATGCGTTGCGAGCAGCAGCCAAGGGAATAACCTCCGTGAGCCTGTGCGGGGCTCGTTGATTCCTCGTCGTCGGTGGAGTGCGCGCGCGGGTCTCAACATGCCGACCACCATATGAGGGCAGGGAGAAGCGAGCGCAACTACCTACTATAGGTGCGATTCGGCGACATGGCAAGCGCGGTTCTTGACGATTTGCTGGGAGTGGGGTATTAGTACGCTCGGATCATGGGACGGACGCGCGCGAAGGACGACGAGAACCCCCGGGCACGGCTGGATCACGGGGGAATCGCCGAGATCGCGGCATCCGAGTTCACCAGCGGATACGAGCTGATCGTCGACTGCACTCCCCAGTCGCACGTCGACCTCGACGACCCCACGCACCTGCACTTCGAGTACATCGTGCGGATGGGCGCGGTGATCGACCAGCTGCCGCCGGGTCCGCTGACCGCCGTGCACCTGGGTGCCGGGGCGCTGACCATCCCCCGGTACGTCGACGCCACCCGACCCGGTTCGCGGCAGCAGGTGATCGAGCTCGAGGCGCCGCTGGTGCAGCTGGTGCGCGAGCGGCTGCCGCTGCCGAAAGGCGCATCGATCCGGGTGCGGATCGGCGATGCGCGCGAGGGCGTCGGCAGGCTGCCCGCCGCGCTGCACGGCGCCTGCGATCTGGTCGTCTCGGACGTGTTCTCCGGTGCGCAGACCCCCGCGCACCTCACCTCGGTCGAGTTCTATCGCGAGCTGTCCTCGCTGCTCGCTCCGACCGGCGTGCTGCTGGTCAACGTCGCCGACGGCCCGGGGCTCGCGTTCGCGCGCCGGCAGGTCGCCAGTGTGCAGACCGTGTTCGCGGATGTCGCGGTGCTGGCCGACACGCAGGTGCTGAAGGGCCGCCGGTTCGGGAACCTCGTGATCGCGGCATCCGCCTCTCCCCTGCCGACGGACTGGCTGCCGCGGATGCTGGCCGCCGGCCCGCATCCGGCGAAGATCGCGCAGGGTGCCGAGGTCGCGGCCTTCGCGCAGAAGGCTCGCGTCGTGACGGATGCGGATGCCGTGGCATCCCCCCGTCCCGACGCGAGCCTCTTCCTGCGCTGAGCGCTCTCGCTCCCTGAAGAGCGAGCGATCAGCCGGCGATCCAGGGCGAGTGCTTCCCGCCCGGTGCGTCGCCGCGGGTCCACCAACGCGCCGTGTACCGGATGCCGTCGTGGACGACGACGTCTCCTGCTTCGTACACGTGGTCGGCGAACCAGGGCTGCCCGGCGGCAGGGTCCGCCGCGCAGTCCACATCCGTCTGCCAGGGGCTGTTCTTCGTGACCCCTGGCATGGTGCCCTTCGCGTACCAGAGCGCCTCGAACACCTTGCCGTCCAGTGTGACCCGATCACCGGCGCCGTAGGTGCGTCCGGCGTTCCAGATCGGCGTCGCCGCGCACACGGTCTTCTCATCCCCTGCGACCGGGCCGGGAGCTGCGGCGCGCAGCGCGTCGGCGCCCGTCTTCGACAGGTCGCCCTTCGCGTCGCCGGCGATCTGCCAGTAGTCCACGCCGCCGAGGCCCTGCGCGATGGCCCACTTCGTCTTCTCCGCGACGGCCGTCGGGTCGTCGAGCGAGAACCACTCGCGGGTGGAGGCGTTGTAGCCGAAGGTGGCGTTGAACGCGCCCTCGGCGTTGCGCTCGTGGGTGTACTCCAGTCCCGCGGTCTTCAGCTGGTCCCAGGTGCGGGTCCCGCCGGCGATGCCGCCACCGGACTGCTGCCACGGCTGCGGATCGGCGTCCTTCCAGCCCTGGCCATAGGCGGCGAGGCCCAGGTTCAGCTTCGCGGCGGGGACACCGGCGTTCTTGTAGGTCGCGACGATGGTGTCCAGACCGAGACCCCAGTTGTGGTCGGGGTCGCCGTAGATGTTGCCCTGGTGACCGGTGCGCGGATCCCAGGTGCCCCAGAGGTCGTAGCCCTGCAGGTTGCCGAAGTCGAGGTTCTTCCACAGCTCGGGGTCGTTCCAGCCGCCGGCGGTGATCACACCGGGGCTCGCCGGCAGGAACGCCGAGATCTCGAACTCGCGACCGGTGGCAGCCTCACGGGCGTCCAGCGCGGTGCGCAGCTCCCGCACGAACGCGAGGAAGTTCGCCCTGTCGTTCACCGGGTCCACCGAGTTGCCGACCTCCTGCGCCCAGTCCGGCGCACCCGGCCACTCCCAGTCCAGGTCGAAGCCGTCGAAGAGGCCCGCGGCAGCGCCGGGGCCGCCGCGGCCGTCGATGACGGGAAGGTTGCCGTCGAGGTAGACGTCGATGCAGGACCGCACCAGAGACGTGCGGCTCTCGGCGGTCGCGACCGCCTTCGAGAACGACTTGGACCACGACCAGCCGCCCAGCGACACCAGCACCCGCAGGTCGGGATCGAGCCTCTTCAGCTGCGCGACCTGGTTCATCGCGCCCGCGAGCTTTTGCTTCCTGGTGTCAGCGATGCCGAGCACGGATTCGTCGGCGGTGTACGCGCGGACGAAGTCTGTCTGCGCCTCGCCCGCCGTCTCGGTCCGGCCTGCGGCGGGAGCGACCCCGTCGGAGATGAAACAGGTGTACGGCTTCACGCCGTCGAGGCCCTTCACGCCGGCGGCGCGGGCGGCGTCCAGCGACTCCTGGCTGCCGGCGATGTTGCCGAAGGAGTAGTTCAGGTGCGTCAGCGAGCCGCGGTGCGCGCCCTCGGTGAAGAGGGTCTTCAGGGAGGTGGCCGGGTCGTTCGCCATCCACTGCCCGTAATAGCCGACGTTGCGGTACCCGTTGATGGTGGTGGTGCCGGGAACGGTGTCGCTCGTGACGGACACCTGCGGGGTGTCGTCGGCGGCCGCGGCCGTCACGGGCAGGAGGGTCGCAGCGAGAGCCAGCGAGCCGAGGACCACAACGGGTGCGAGCCGCCTGCGGCGCGCGGAGGCGTCGGATGCGGGGGGCATGAGGACTCCTTCGTTCGGGCGCATCGGGTGCACGCCTCGGGCCAGGATGCCGCATCCCCCGGCATCCGGCCAGCGGTTCCGCCCACGAATGTGGTTAACACGTACCTCCCGTCCGCTGTGGAAGGCAGGTCGTTGTCGCACCGGGCAGGGCGCGCCTCAGGAGGTTCCCGGCGAGAGGAGGCAGACTGTCAGAAGCCGTCGCGGAGGGAGAGTCGAGCAATGAGTCTGATCCAGGGATATGACCCGGACACCCTTCGCGAACTGGTGGATCAGCGCGAGTGCGAGTTGCGGCTCGACGAGATCGAGGCGCAGCGCAGCCTGCCCGCGCTGATGGAGCGCGTCTGGCTGCTGAAGGTGCTCGACCGGCTCGACGACGCGCTGCCGCTGTCCGAGGAGGCGGTGCGCCAGGCCCGCATGGCCGGCACCCGCAAGGATCTGCTGCGCGCCCGGGTGCTGCACGCGACGATCATGCAGTACCTCGGCAAGTACGCCGCAGCGGAGCAGGAGCTCCGGCACGTGGCATCCGAGGCCGAGGGCCAGGGCTGGGCGCAGGTCGCCGCCTTCGCCCACCAGCACCACGGCAAGAACGCCTACGACGCCGGCGACTACGAGCAGGCGCGGGAGAGCTTCAAGCGCTCGCTGTTCCTGCGCCGCGAATCCGGGGCCGAGGACCGCGACCTCGAGACCGCTCTGCTCGCCATCGAGGCCGCCGAGCGCCGCAGCAGCGTCGAACCCGTCGCCATCTGAGCACGTCCTCCGGGGTGATGTCGGCGCATCGGCCTAATGTGGGCCCATGGCAGATCTGAAGCGGGTGCGCGTCTGGGCCGAGGCCCTCATCGATCTGCATCTCGACCCGTCGTGGTCGTTCGACTTCGACCACGCCAAGCGCCGTGCGGGCGCTTGCCACTACACGACCAGCACCATCACGGTCTCGCGGTACCTCGCCGCCCGTTTCGAGGACGACGAGATCCACCAGGTGCTGCTGCACGAGGTCGCGCATGCCCTGGCCGGCCCCGCTGCCGCGCACGGCCGGGACTGGAAGCGCATCGCCGACGATCTCGGCTACGTCGGCGGCACGACGCACCACGGTGAGACGGCGACAGAGCTCGCGCCGTGGGTCGGCCGCTGCCCGTCGGGGCATCTCGTCTACCGGCACCGCCGGCCGGCGCGGGCGATCTCCTGTGCGAAGTGCTCCCGCACCTACGACCCGCGGTTCGCGTTCGCGTGGACGCACCGCGAGATCACTCCCGCCGCACGGCTCGCGGCACAGACGCCGCGCTGAGAGTTACTCGAGCTGGGGTCCGTGCGGACGGCGTCGGCGCACGAGCGCCGCGATGCCGCGCCAGCCCAGCAGGAAGACCCCGAGCGTGATTGTCGCGACGATGATGAACGGCACCGCCGCGGTGTCCCCGGAGAGCACGCGCACCAGCATTCCGCCGGCGACCGTGACCACCCAGACGACGACGCCCCAGAGGATGCTCCACGGCCGGCGCGGGCGTCCTGGGAGCAGGAAGGCGAGCGCATATCCGACGACGAGCGCGACGAGGAAGGGCCACGCCGTGATGAGGAAGCCCGTCGGGTCCTCCGAGTGCGAGGCGCGGCCGATCGCCGCGAAGACGAGCACGAGCAGGGCGTCGAGGACGAGCGCGGGGAGGAACCTCATGCCTAGACCATACGCGGGCCGCGCTCGTGAGAGGAAGCGTCAGGCGAACGCCGTGAACACCCCGTCGCGCAGGTGCGGCACCGCGCTGCTCGCGTCGTGCTCGGCAGCCTCCTCCGGCGTCGCGGGACGGATGCCGGCATCCGCCATCCGCGCGGTCGAGGCGACTCCGATCGCGAGCTCGCGGCCAGAGCCGCTCGCGGAGAGCAGGTGACGCAGGCCGCGGCGCAGCGCGCGGAATGACTCCGCGGCGGCGACCGCCTCGGGCGAGGTGTGGTCGATGCCCAGGTCGATCAGCGCGCAGACGAGGGCGCCAGCGCCGAGCAGGTCCTCGACCGCGAAGCGCAGTGAGCCGTCGGCCGCGCGCTCCCCCGCCGCGATCACCGTGACCGACGTGCGGTCGCCGCGGCGCTCCTGCAGCGACATGACGGCGGATGCCACGGCCGAGGCGTTGCGGATGCCGCCGAGCAGCACCTCCGCCCCCGTCGCAGCGGCCGCCTCTGCGACATCCGCGCCGTTGCTGGACCACGCCCGCGCACCGTCCAGCGCGACCTCGTCGCCCGCCTCGACGAGCTGGGTGACCGTTGTCGAGAACCGCAGCACGTCGACAGCGATCACGACATCCGCCGGCGCGAGCCGGGCCAGCCCCTCCGCGCCCCACTCGAGGCGCACCTGGTACGGGGACTGATCGAACGGCGAAGGCATCCCTCCAGCGTAGAGGGATGCCTCCGTCCTTCGTCCCGCTGCGCTCGCGCAGGACCCGATCCGCTCACTCCGCGGCGAGCGCCTCCACGGGCTGCACCCTCGTCGCGAGTCTGGTCGGCGTGACCGCGGCGACCAGCGTCAGCAGGGCGGTCGATGCCGCGATGATCGCGACCGGCACCCACGGCACCACCGGCCAGACGAAGCCGGCCGGGTTGAAGTCGGGCAGCACCGGCACGGAGCCGAGCAGCGACTGCGCAGCGATCCAGCCGTAGACCACCCCGAGCACCAGCCCCAGCAGGGTCGCGGCGATCGTGATGTGCGCCGCCTCGAGCAGCACCATCCGGCGCACCTGGCGACCGGTGAGACCGATGGCCCGCAGCAGTCCGAGCTCGCGCTTGCGCTGCACGACCCCGATCGTCAGCAGGTTCACCAGGCCGACCGCGGCGATCACGGCCGACACGGCGACCAGCAGCATCATGATGTTCGCGAACGAGTCCATCACGGCGAACGAGCTGTCCGCGTCCGCGCCCTGCCGCAGCATCAGCACCTTCGAGGACTCCAGCGCGACGGCGAACATGGTGACGAGCGTGACCCCCATCACGACGCCGATCGCCATGCGGCTGGATCGCTCCGGGTAGCGCAGCGCGTTCTCGGCCGCGAGCTTCGCGGTGGCACCACTGCCGAACATCCGCCCGACCAGTCGCAGCACCGGCGGCATCACGAGCACGGCCCCGATCGCCAGCCCGGTGAACGAGAGCACCCCGCCGAAGAAAGCGATGATCACACCCAGCGGCGACACCAGCCCGACCATCACGCCGGTCGCGAGCAGCGCCGCCCCCACGATCAGCATCACCAGCGCCCCGATGTGCCGTCGCGGCCGGGCCGCGACCTCGTCGCCGCTGCGCTCGACGGCGCCGCCGATCGCCTGGAGCGGGGTCACGTCCAGCACCCTCCTCGACCCCGCCCAGGCGGCGATCCACGTGGTCAGAGCCACGCCGACCGCGGGCAGCACGATCATCGGCTGCAGCGTGCTGAACGTCGCCGGCGCGGCGTCGCCCAGCAGCTGCGCCCCCACGATCGCGCCGATGTTCGCGAGCATCAGCCCGCCCCCCAGGCCGAACAGCGCGCCCAGCACGCCGACGGCCAGCCCCTGCCTCGCGACCTCCTCGCGCTGCGAGCGGGCGGATGCCCCGATCAGACGCATCAGCGCGATGCGGCGCGTGCGGCCGGCGATGATCGTGGTGAACGTGTTCGCGGTCACGATCGCGGCGACGTACATCGCGACGGCGGTGAGCAGCACCGACAGGATCATCACGACGATCGCGAGAGTACCGCTGTCGCCGATGTACGGATCGGACTGCAGCACCTGCCCGATGTACGCGGTGATCTCGACGAGGATCACACCGAATCCCGCCGCGAGCGCCGCGACCAGGACGCTGGCCCCCATGCCCCGCTCGCTCAGCCAGGCCAGGCGCTTCGGACGCGCCGCGCGCAGGTCGGCCGTCGCGGTGACGGCGGTCATGCCGCCACCCCGGTCGCCTTCGGTGCGGCGCCGGCCGTCTCGGCAGCCAGCATGTGCGCGGCGATCTGCTCCGCGGACAGCTGCGGGTGATCGGCGACGATCCTGCCGTCGCCGAGGAAGAGCACCCGGTCGGCGTGGCTCGCGGCGATCGCGTCGTGCGTGACCATCGCGATCGACTGCCCGTGCTCGCGGCTCGCGGTGGCGAGCAGCTGCAGCACCTCGCGGCCGGTGGCCGAGTCGAGGTTGCCGGTCGGCTCGTCGGCGAAGACCAGATCGGGGGCGGTGGCGAGTGCTCGGGCGATCGCGACGCGCTGCTGCTGCCCGCCGGACAGCTCGTGCGGGCGGTGCTTCAGCCGCGCGCCGAGACCGAGGGTCTCGACCAGGCCGTCGATGCGAGCCCTCTCCAGCACCGAGGGACGACGCCCGTCCAGCTCGAACGGCAGCAGGATGTTGCCCAGCGCGTCGAGCGTCGGGATCAGGTTGAACGCCTGGAAGATGAAGCCGACCCGTCGCCGGCGCAGGATCGTCATCTCGAGGTCGCCGAGCTTCGTGATCTCGGTGTCGCCGATCCACACGCGGCCCTCGGTCGGCGCGTCCAAGCCCGCCATGATGTGCATCAGCGTGGACTTGCCCGAGCCGGACGGGCCCATGATCGCGGTGAACTGGCCGCGGCGGATGCCGACGCTCACGTCGTCGAGTGCGCGCACGCCGGCGGCGCCCGCGCCGTAGGTCTTGGTGAGGTGCTGGACGCGTGCGGCGAGGCCGAGGTCCGAAGTCGTGATCTCCATGCCTACGACGCTATTTCCGGGCCACGCACCCGGTCATCGCCCTGCGGATGCATCCGCGTACATCTGCAGGATGATCCGCAGACGGGCTCAGTCGGAACCGGTCCAGGCCCGCGTCGAGACGCCGACCAGGTTCCAGGCGTTGATCGTGACGATCAGCGCGACGAGAGCCCCCAGCTCGTCGGCGGAGAACACCGCGGCAGCCACGGCCCAGTCCTCATCCGGCACCCGTGTCTCGGAGGCGCGCGTGATGCTCTCGGTCAGCGTGAACGCGGCCCGCTCGCGCGCGGTGAACAGCGGCGACTCGCGCCAGACGGCCACCGCGTTGACGCGCGCCACGACGTCGCCGGCGGTCAGCGCATCGGAGGAGTGCATGTCGACGCAGTAGGCGCATCCGTTCAGCTGCGAGGCACGCAACCGCACCAGCTCGCGCAGCCGCGGATCGATGCCCGCGGCGTCGAGCTCGCGCACCATTGAGGTGTCGAGGTGGGCGAGCGCCTTCGAGAAGCGGGGCGCGACGGCGTCGATGTCGAGGCGGACGGGGATGGAGACTGTGGGCTCGGTGGTGTCCATGCCGACATCCTGCTCCCTGCCGCCGACATCGGCGGCGCGGTCAGGCCAGCCCGTGCTCGAAGGCGAAGACCACGAGCTGCACGCGGTCGCGCAGAGCGAGCTTGGTGAGGATGCGGCTGATGTGCGTCTTCACAGTCGCCTCGCTGAGGAACTCCCGCGCGGCGATCTCAGAGTTCGACAGGCCGCGCGCCGCGAGCGCGAAGATCTCGCGCTCGCGCTCGGTCAGGTCGCCGTACGACGCCGGCACCGGCTTGGTCTCGGGCGTGAAGTGCGCGAACAGGTCGCGTGTGGCGGACGCCGCGATCACACTCGACCCGGACTCCACGGTGCGGATGGCGGCGAGCAGGAACTCCGGGTCGGCGTCCTTGAGCAGGAAGCCGCTCGCACCCTGCCGGATGGCCCGGGCCGCCGCCTCGTCCAGGTCGAAGGTGGTGAGCATGACGATGCGCGGAGCGTCCGGTCGCGCGAGGATCTCGGCAGTCGCGGTCAGGCCGTCCATCACCGGCATCCGGATGTCCATCAGCACCACGTCGGGACGCGTCTGCGCGACGACGGCCAGTGCTTCCTGTCCGTCGCCCGCTTCGCCCACGACCGTCATGTCCGCCTGCGAGGACACCAGCATGCGGATGCCGGCGCGGAACAGCGCCTGGTCGTCGACGAGCACGACGTTGATCATGAGACTCCGGATCCTGAGCGTGGCGAAGAACCGATGGGCAGACGCGCGTTCACGACGAACTCGTCGCCGTCGCGCTCGGCCTGAAGCGTACCGCCCACGAGCTGCGCGCGCTCGCGCATGCCGATCACGCCGTGTCCGCCGAATGTCGCGGTCTTCGAGGCATCCACCGTGTTCGAGACCGTCACGTCGACGGCATCCGCCCACCAGCTCAGCCGCACGTCGACCCCGCCGGTGCCGTGCCGGAGCGCGTTCGTGAGCGCCTCCTGCAGGATGCGGTAGACGGCGAGCTGGATCGCCGCCGGCGGCTCGCCGGGCGGCATCGGGTCGACCGTGACGCGCGGTTCGACACCGGCCTGCCGCACCTGTGCGAACAGGGTCTCCAGGTCGGCGAGCGTCGGCTGCGGCCCGTCGCCCTGGCGATGACGCAGCTGCGTGAGCAGCATCCGCACGTCAGACAGCGCGCCGCGCGCGGTCTGCGCGATCGTGCCGAGCGCCTCCTGCGCGATCTGCGGGTCGGATGCCGCGGCGTAGCGCGCACCGTCGGCCTGGGCGATCACCACGGCCAGCGAATGCGCGACGACGTCGTGCATGTCGCGGGCGATGCGCACGCGCTCCGCCTCCTCGGCGGCTGTGGCCTCGGCGCGCAGCTGGGCGTCGCGGGTCTCGCGCCCGCGCACGACCTGGCGCCAGAGCAGGCCGGCACCCCAGGACAGAGCGAGCGAGAGCCCCACGACAGAGCCCATGAGCGCTGCGACGAGCAGCACGCGGACGCCCTCGGACACGAGGCTCTGGGTCAGCCCGATCTGCTGCACGCCGATGTAGAGCCCGGCGAGCACACCACCGACGACGGCCGAGATCCCGCCCGCCCAGAGCACCTTGCGCGAGCCCCACGCCGCCGTCGCGAACAGCACCGCGAAGACCGCGATGTTGCTCGCCATCGGCGGCAGTCCCGCCAGCATCTGCAGCAGGCAGGCGCCCCAGGCGACGGCGAGCGCGATCGCCGGCGACAGACGGCTGATCGCCGCGGCGCCCCACAGCGCGGCACTGATGACGACGGATGTCGTCATCGCCAGCCATTCCGGAGTCAGCCAGACGCTCAGCGACCCCGCGCCCATGATGAACGCGAGCGGCGCGGTGACCAGGAAGCCGAACACGGAGCCGACGATGTCGAGCACCAGCCAGCGGCGAGGAACAGATCTGATCACGTCACCACGCTACGCGAGGGCTCCAGCGGCGGCATCCGTCGCGGGATGTATCTCCCGCCACCGTTTCGAATCGGAAGTCAGACCCGGCAGAGGATCTCGCCGTGCGGCACCAGGTACCAGCCGTCGTCGGATGCCGCCCACGTCCGCCATGTGTCACTGATGCGCTGCAGCTCGTCCTGGGTGGCGTAGCCGCCCTCGAGCAGTTGGCGCGTGAGCGCCGACTCCAGGATGCGGTCGGCCCACATGCCGCCCCACCACTCGCGCTGCTCGGGGTCGGCGTAGCACCAGGTGGATGCCGTGGCCGTGATCTCGGTGAACCCCGCGGCGCGGGCCCAGGACAGCAGGCGGCGCCCGGCATCCGGCTCGCCGCCGTTCGCGCGTGCCGCGACCTTGTACAGCCGCAGCCACTCGTCGAGCTCGGGCAGCACAGGGAACCAGATGAAGCCGGAGTAGTCCGCGTCGCGCGCCGCGACGACGCCGCCGGGCTTGGTGACGCGGCGCATCTCGCGCAGCGCCTGCACCGGGTCGGCCACGTGCTGCAGCACCTGATGCGTGTGCACGACGTCGAACGTGTCGTCGGCGAAGGACAGCGCGTGCACGTCCTGCACCGAGAAGTCGATGTTGCGGATGCCGCGCTCCGCGGCGAGCCTCTGCGACAGCGCCAGTGCGTCTTCGTTGATCTCGGTCGCGGTCACGCGCGCGACCCGCTCGGCGAACTCCACGGTGATCGTTCCGGGGCCCGCACCGACGTCGAGAAGTGTGGCGTCCGGGGTGAGGTGCTCCACGAGGTACGCGGCCGAGTTCGCGATGGTGCGCGTGTTGTGAGAACGCAGGACGGATTCGTGATGCCCGTGGGTGTAGGTCGCCATCGTGCCAGTCTGGCAGGCAGGAGACGGCGCGATACGCGGACTCAGTCCAGGATCATCCGGCGGAGCATCTCGCGGTCGGGCTTGCCGGATGCCAGCATCGGCAGTTCGGGGCTCGACTCCAGCCCGACAGGGCGCGCATGCTTGCCGAGCTCGGCGGCGACCCGCGCCCTCGCCTCGTGGAGCGCCTGCTCCGGATCGAACGCCCCATGAGCCACGAAGATCTCGGACGCCTCGCCCCAGCGCTCATCCGGAATCGCCATCACGACGGCGCCCTCCAGCCCTGGTACGGTGCGCACGATCCGCTCGACCTGGTCGAGCGAGATGTTGATGCCGCCGCTGACGATCACGTTGTCGATCCGCCCGCGCACCTCCACCACCCCGTCGGTCACGCCCCCGGCATCCCCTGTGCGGTACCAGCGCACGGCGTCCGCGTCCGTGCCGAACACGCGTCCGGTCAGCTCGTCATCGCCCAGGTATCCGCTCGCGAGGGTCGGCCCGGCGATCCGCAGTTCGCCGTCGACGGATGCCACCCGCACGCCATCCAGGGGAACGCCGTCGTACACGCAGCCGCCGCTGGTCTCGCTCGAGCCGTAGGTGCTGACGATGCGGGCACCGAGCTCCTCCGCGCGATCACGCTGATGGTGCTCGAGCCATTGACCGCCGATGAGGATCGCGTCGTAAGCGGCGAGCGCGCTGCGCACCGCGGGCAGGTCGTCAGCGGCATCCAGCAGGGTGCGCAACTGAGCGGGAACCAGTGAGGTGTACCGCCGCCCGGAGTGCATGGCGGCGGTCGCACCGACGAACGCCTCCGGCGTGAAGCGCCCCTCCAGCACCACCGGTCGCTCCCCTGCTGCCAGTGACCGCGCCAGCACCTGCAGCCCCGCGACGTAGCCGGCCGGCAGCGCCAGCATCCACTGGCCCTGGCCGATGCGCGCGGCGGTCGCCTCGCCGCTCGCCCGCAGGGCATCCGCGCTCAGCACGACCCGCTTCGGGATGCCGGAGGAGCCGGATGTCGCGATCACGACCGCCGTGCCGTCGGGCACCGTGTCTCCGGCATCCGGCACGAACCCGAGTGCAAGCGGCCGCGAGCCGTCGAGTGCCGCAGGCAGCGCCGCCTGCACCGCACGCGCGTCGGCGCCGTCGATCGGATGCAGGGCGGTCATGAACTCAGTAGTGGTACGGGAACGCCGACCAGTCGGGGTCGCGCTTCTCGAGGAACGAGTCGCGGCCCTCGACGGCCTCGTCGGTGCCGTAGGCGAGGCGGGTGGCCTCGCCGGCGAAGACCTGCTGACCGACCATGCCGTCGTCGACCGCGTTGAACGCGAACTTCAGCATGCGGATCGCGGTGGGGCTCTTCGTGAGGATCGTCCGCGCCATCGCGATCGCCTCCTTCTCGAGCTCCGCATGCGGGACGACGCGGTTGACCGCGCCCATCTCGTACGCGCGGTCGGCGGAGTACTCCTCGGCGAGGAAGAACACCTCGCGGGCGAACTTCTGCCCGACCTGACGCGCCATGTACGCCGAGCCGTAGCCGGCGTCGAAGCTGCCCACATCGGCATCCGTCTGCTTGAACCGGCCGTGCTCGCGCGACGCGATCGTCAGGTCGCACACGATGTGCAGCGAGTGCCCGCCGCCGGCCGCCCAGCCCGGAACGACCGCGATGACCACCTTCGGCATGAAGCGGATCAGCCGCTGCACCTCGAGGATGTGCAGCCGGCCGGCGCGGGCCGGGTCGTGCACCTCGGTCGTGGAGTCGCTGTACTTGTAGCCGTCACGGCCGCGGATGCGCTGGTCGCCGCCGGAGCAGAACGCCCAGCCGCCGTCCTTCGGGCTCGGCCCGTTGCCGGTCAGCAGCACCACGCCGATGCGCGGATCCTGCCGGGCGATGTCGAGCGCGCGGTACAGCTCGTCCACCGTGTGCGGGCGGAACGCGTTGCGCACCTCGGGGCGGTCGAACGCGATGCGCGCGATGCGCCCGTCACGCGACACGTGCGCGGTGATGTCGGTGTAGCCCTCGGCGCCCGGGGCGAGCGCCCACTCGGACGGGTCGAAGATGTCGGAGACGAAGTCGTCGGTCACGGCATCCAGCCTATTCTCTGCCGCTTCACCGGCGTTCCCGTTCCGCGCGGCCTCAGAGCCACGTCACGTACGATCGTGGGCGTGCGTCTGACTCCCTCTCTCCTCCGTCGTTCCCTTCTCGCCCTCACCGCGGCCACAGCGCTGGCGCTGGCCGGCTGCGCCTCGAACCCGGGTTCCGATCCGGCGTCCGCCCCCGCGCCGTCGTCCACCGCCGACGCGGCATCCGGCACCTGCCAGTACCCGGCCGACGGCCAGGCTGCGAAGGAGGCCACGGCGCCCGACGCCGAGCCGACCGCGACCGGTGAGGTGTCGGCGACCGTCAAGACCAGTGCGGGTGACCTCGCCGTCACGCTCGACGCCGACAAGACGCCGTGCACGGTGAACAGCTTCCTCTCGCTCGGCAAGCAGGGCTACTTCGACGGCACGAAGTGCCACCGCCTCACCACGCAGGGCATCTTCGTGCTGCAGTGCGGCGACCCGACGGGCACCGGCTCCGGCGGCCCCGGCTACTCGTTCGCCGACGAGCTGGACGGCTCCGAGACCTACGGCGCGGGCACGCTCGCGATGGCCAACGCCGGCCCGAACACCAACGGCTCCCAGTTCTTCGTCGTCTACGCCGACAGCCAGCTGCCGCCGAACTACACCGTCTTCGGTCACCTCGACGACGCCAGCACCAAGATCGTCGCCGGAATCGGCGCTGCGGGCACCGCCGACGGCGGACCCGACGGCGCGCCCAAGACCCCGGTGACCCTGCTCTCGGTCACCCAGAACTGAACCTGCTGCACACAGAACGGCACGGATGCCGGGAACCCGAGTTCCCGGCATCCGTGCCGTTCTTCTGTCAGACGGCCGTTGTCAGCTCAGCCGCGCCCGGCGCGCCTTGAGGAAGCCGTCGACGATGTCCCAGATGCCGATGCCGGCGATGCCGATGCCGGTCAGCGCGGCGAGCACCGCCGTCGCCTCGCCGGTCACGCCGTTCACCGTGAAGACGTCGGCGACGAAGTCGGGGTTGTAGAGCACCCCGCGCCCGAGGGCGGTGAGTCCCAGGCTCATCACGCTGATCGCGATGGCGAAGTTGACCCAGGCGAGGCCCAGCGTCCAGCGGCCGCGTGCGTACACGACGATCGCGAACACGGCCTCGGCGATGATCAGCAGGAACAGCAGCCCCATCCACCACGGCCACAGGTCGGGGTTGATGATCGGGATCACCTCGTCGCCGGGCACGAAGCCGCGGAAATGGTCCCAGAGCAGTGCGCCGGCGAAGATGCCGAGCATGACGAGCGACCCGATCAGGTCGCCGCGGGCCGCGGTGTCGTTGCTGGGCTGCGGCAGCTGGTCGGGGTTCCACTCCAGGATGGTGTCGCCGCTCGATCCCGTGCGCTCGAGCACGAAGAAGATCAGCGTCGTCCAGAAGCTCACGTGCACGACCACGCTGAGGAGGGTGGCGATGGCCTGCCCGAAGATGTCACCGATCGATGCCTCGGCGACGACCTGCCCGATCACGACCCCGGCGGTCGCGACGGGGGGCACCGTCCACAGCAGCAGGCGGAGCAGGCGCAGCCAGGCCGCGTAATAGCGGGGACCGACCAGCCACATCGGACGGTCGATCAGGGATGCCGCGTAGGCGATCGGCTCGCCGAGTTCGGCGACGACGGCCCGCTCGGCCTCGTCGCGCCCCTCGCCCTGTTCGACACGGGGCTCCACCTGATCGGCGATCGAGGCCTCGACCTCGGCGAGGATCTCGGGGCGCACGGCTGTGGGCAGGGCGCGGCCGACGGCGCTGAGGTAGCGCTCGGCGTAGGAAGCAGTGGTGGTCATGATCAGTCCTCCCCTTCGATGAGGGCGGCCGTGGCCGCGGCGATGACCGCGACCTCCTGAGTGAGCGTGTCGGCGAGGCGGATGCCTGAAGCCGAGGTGCGGTAGAACTTGCGCGGACGCGCTTCTTCGGTGTTCCACTCGCTGTCGAGATAGCCCTGCTTCTCGAGACGGCGCAGCAGGGGGTAGAGCGTGTTCGCGTCTGTCGGGAACCCGGCTTCGGCGAGTTTCTCGAGCAGACCGTATCCGTACCCCGGCTCGCGCAGCAGCTGCAGGCTGGCGAGCACGATGGTGCCGCGCCGCAGTTCCTGCAGATGGGTGTCGAACTCGCTGTCGTTCATGTTCAACACCATATTGTGTGACGCACACTATTGTCAATCCCCCGATATCGTGTGGTGCGGAAAGGGCAGGATGAGGGGATGCTCGAGATCGTGACCGTCGACGCCTTCGACGACGCAGCCGTGGACACCTGGTGGGATGCCTACGCCGAAGCCCGCCGCGCAGACATGGGCGAGCACGCCCTCGTGTGGACACGGGAGGAGCGCCGCGCCGAGCTGCAGCAGCCGCCGGTCACGACCGAGGTGCGCGCGTACGTCGCCCGCCGGGCCGGAGTCGTGGTGGGCTCCGGTTCGCTCACACTGTCGCTCAAGGACAACCTGCACTCCGCCGCGATCGGCGTGAACGTCCCGCCGCAGCATCGCCGTCAGGGCGTCGGCATCGCGCTGCTCGCGTATGTCGAGGCCGAAGCCGTCGCCGCCGGACGCACGACGATGCGGGTGGACATCCTGTGGCCGGCATCCGCTCCGGACGACGGTGCAGGGCAGCCCAACCGGGAATTCGCGCGTCGGCACGGATACGAGATCGCGATCGGCGATCTTCAGAGCCGGCTCGACCTGCCTGTGGCCGACGACGTGATCGACGGGCTGCGTGCAGAGGCTCCGGAGTCCGACGGGTACGAGCTGTACGCCTGGCGCGGCCCGGTGCCCGAGCAGTTCGCCGCCGAATGGACGGCGCTGGTTGCCGTGCTCGACACCGAGGCCCCGATGGGAGACCTCGACATCGAGGCGGCAACGGCCGACGTCGAGGACCTCCGCGCCGACGAGGAGCTGTTCGTGCGTCAGAACCGCACCTCGTTCGGCACCGTCGCGGTCGCCCCCGACGGCTCCGTCGCGGCCTACACCCAGATCGTCGTCTCGGGCGACGACGGCAACGCGTACCAATGGGGCACGCTGGTGCGCCGCGAGGACCGCGGGCACCGACTCGGGATGCGGGTGAAGCTCGCCAACCTGTGGATGCTGCAGCGCGAGTCGCCGCAGACTCCACGCATCTACACGTTCAACGCTGAGTCGAACACGCACATGCTGGCGGTGAACACACGCCTCGGATTCGTCCCCACCGCGCGCCTCGCCGAGCTGCAGAAGCGGATCTGACGCCGGGCCGCCGAGCGAGCGCAGCAAGCCCCCGGGTCCTGAGCGAGCGCAGCAAGCCCCCCGGATCCTGAGCGAGCGCAGCGAGACCCCCGGGTCCTGAGCGAGCGCAGCGAGACCCCCGGGTCCTGAGCGAGCGCAGCGAGACGAAGGACGTCCCGCGCGGCATGATGGACGCATGCTGCCGCCGCTCACCGACATCCTCAGCACCGCCCGCGTCGTCGCCCTGCCGATGCACACCCGGTTCCGCGGGGTGGATGTGCGCGAGGCCCTGCTCTTCGAGGGCCCGCGGGGCTGGGCGGAGTTCTCCCCCTTCGTCGAGTACGACGACGCCGAGGCCGCGACCTGGCTCGCGGCCGCGATCGACTTCGCCTGGCACGAGCAGCCCGCTCGACTCCGCGAGCGCATTCCGGTGAACGCCACGGTCCCCGCGATCGAGGCGGTCCGAGTGCCCGATGTCCTGGCCCGATTCGACGGATGCCGCACCGCCAAGGTCAAGGTCGCCGAACGCGGCCAGAGCCTCGCCGAGGACGTCGCCCGCATACGGGCGGTGCGCGAGGCGATGGGTCCGGAGGGCCGCATCCGGATCGACGCGAACGCCGGCTGGAATGTCGACGAGGCCGAGCACGCCCTGCACGCCCTCGCCGAGTACGACCTGGAGTACGCCGAGCAGCCCTGCGCCACCGTCGATGAGCTCGCGGATCTTCGTCGGCGGGTGAAGTACATGGGCATCCCGATCGCCGCCGACGAGAGTGTCCGCAAGGCGAGCGATCCGCTCGCCGTCGCGCAGGCCGGTGCGGCGGACCTGATCGTCATCAAGGCACAGCCGCTCGGCGGCATCCGGCGCGCGCTGCAGATCGTGGCGGATGCCGGCCTGCCGGCCGTCGTCTCGAGCGCGCTCGACACCGCGGTCGGACTCGCCCAGGGCGCGGCGCTGGCGTCCGCGCTGCCCACGCTGGACTACGACTGCGGTCTCGGCACCGCGTCGCTGTTCGCCGACGACGTCGCGGATGCCCGCCCCGTGGCCGGCGCGGTCAGCGCCGCGCGCGTCGTGCCGGCCGCCGCGGCCCTGGATCGCCTGGCTGCACCGGCGGACCGCCGGGACTGGTGGCTGGAGCGCCTCTCTCGCTGCCGCTCTCTGCTCACTGAGCAATAAAACAATCATCAAGAATCATTGACGGGTCACTCGTGCTCCCGTACGGTATCGATCGAACCAGTTTCGTTTGTATAGCTAACAAACAATGAACAGGAAGATCATGCCCCTACAACGACGTAGGACGGCCACGGGCCCCGTAGGACTCGCGCTCGCCGTCTCCCTCGCAGCGACAGCTCTGATCACCCCGGCGGCAGCATCCGCGGCGACCGCCACCGCCGCGGCCGACTCCAATCCGGCACCCGCTGTGGTGCCGGCGCTGAAGACCTGGACCGGCGGGTCCGGAGCGCTGAGGCTCAGCTCCGCCACCCGCATCGTGGCAGACCCCGAGCTCACCGACGTCGCCGCACAGCTCGCCGGAGACCTCGACGACGTCACCGGGTTGTCCCCCGAGATCGTGACCTCCGGAGCCCGCGCCGGCGACATCGTGCTCGACCTGGACGCCGGCCTCACGAACGCGGACGGCGGGGAGCGCTTCGCCGAGGAGGGCTACGACCTCGCGATCGCGGACCGCGTGGAGATCACGGCGCCCAGCACGACCGGCGTCTTCTACGGCACGCGCTCCGTCCTGCAGATCCTCGCCGGCACCGACACCCGGAGCACCCTGCCACGAGGCGAGTCGGCGGACTGGCCGGACTACGAGGTGCGCGGCTTCGCGCTCGACGTCGGCCGGCGCTTCTTCACGGCGGACTTCGTGCGCGACTACATCTCGATGATGAGCTGGTACAAGCTCAACAACTTCCAGATCCACCTCAACGACAACCAGATCTCGCGGCCGTCGACCGGCTGGCAGAACGGCTACGCGGGCTTCCGGCTGAAGTCCGACAATCCCGCCTTCGCAGGACTCGCCTCCGACGACGGCGCGTACACCCGCACGGACTGGAAGTCCTTCGAGGACACCGCCGCCGCACATCGGGTGCAGATCATCCCCGAGATCGACGTCCCCGCGCACTCCCTCGCGTTCATCAAGTGGAAGCCCGAACTCGGGCTCAACGGCGGCGACTCCGACCACCTCGACCTCACGAAGCCCGCGACCACCGAGGTGATCAAGAGCGTCTTCGACGAGTTCACCCCATGGTTCGAGGGCCCCGACCTGCATTACGGCGCCGACGAGTACCCGCGCCAGTACGCGACCCAGTACCGCGACTTCTTCAACGCCATGGCCGCGCACGTCCGCGACCTCGGCAAGCAGCCCCGCGCCTGGGGCAGCATGACCGTGATGAACGGCAACGCGGACGGGTACGACCGTGACGTCATCATCAACACCTGGAACGACGGCTGGTACGGGATGAAGGCGGCCGAGGCCGACGGCTACCGGTACATCAACACGAACGACGGCACGCTGTACGTCGTGCCGTTCGCGGACTACTACCACGGCAGCGGCCTGAACAATGCGAGCCTCTATGCCTCCTGGCAGCCGAACCGGCTCTCCTCGCAGGACACCGTCCCCGCCGGCGGCCCTGAGGGCGCCATGTTCGCGGTGTGGAACGACCTCGTCGACCGCGACTACACCGAGCTCGACGTGCACGGGCTCATCCGCGATTCGTTCCCCGTGATCGCGCAGAAGACCTGGACGGCGAAGAACCCCACCCGCTCCTATGCGGACTTCACCACCGACGTGTCGCGCATCGGGCGCGGCCCCGACCTCGGCGTGATCGAGCAGACCGGCGTCGCCGCCCCCGGCGAGCTGTCCTTCGGCGCGACCAGCACGGCGAGCTCGACCGACGAGGGCAGCGATCCCGCCTTCCTCACGGACGGCCGCAGCCTCACCCGCTGGACGACCTCGGCGAAGACCGCCGACCTGCGCGTCGACCTGGGCGAGGCGCGGTCCGTGGGACGCCTCGAGGTCGACTGGGCGGGAACGGCGCCGGCGTCCTTCCGCGTGGCGACCTCGGTCGACGGGCGGTTCTGGCAGGTCGCCGACGAGGCGACCGGCGGCGCAGGAGCCGTGGACCTGCGCGGCACGAAGGCCCGCTACGTCGCCCTGACCGGCATCGAGAGCGGCGGCGACGCCATCTCCGCCTGGGCGCTTCGCATCTACGGCCCCGCGCCGCTCACTGCCGGCGCCACGGCGACCTCATCCGGCGACGAGGCCGCGGGAACTCCCGCCGCGGACGCGATCGACGGCAATCCCGCCACTCGCTGGTCGGCGTCGTACATCGCGCAGCCGTGGCTGTCGATCGACCTCGGCTCGAAGCAGAGCATCGACCGGGTCGACATCCTCTGGGAGGCGGCCGCCGCCAGCGCGTACTCCGTGCAGGTCGGCGACGACGGCACGACCTGGCGCACCGTCGCCGAGCGCTCCGGCATGCCCGCGGCGACCGGCAAGAGCCGTGCGGACTCGGTGAGCTTCGAGGCCGTCAGCGCCCGTCATGTGCGGGTGCTGGTGACGGGGAAGAACATGAGCCCGTACCTGTCCATCATCGACGTGACCATCCCGAAGCCGGCAGGAGCCGACGCCGAGATTCTGGCGACCACGACGGCGCAGCCCGATGCGGACGGCGTCTTCGGCGCCGCGGTACCCGTTCATCTGCGCGCGCAGGGCAGCGACGGTCAGGCATCCGGAATGGAGTACCGCCTCGACGGCGGGTCCTGGACGGCCGCCCCGGCATCCGGCGACATCTCGATCGACGGCGAGGGCGAGCGTCTGCTCGAGTACCGGGCGCACGTGGGCGGCACCGCTGTCTCCGGCTACGCGAAGGTCGGTGTGGACACGGTCGGCCCGGTGACCCGGGTCCAGTTGTCCTCGCCGAACGGCGTGGCGACGGGCAAGAAGCCCCTGACGGCCGTCATCACGGCGAAGGACGGTTTCAGCACCATCGGGGCGGTGGAGATGCGCGTCGACGGCGGAGCATGGGCGACCATCGCGGAGGGCGAGACCGTCACGGTGTCGACCCGCCCGGGGCCGCACTTCGTCGAGGCCCGCGCCGCCGACAGCCGCGGCAACGTCGGTGCGGCGGTGAGCGCCGGCAAGCGCTGACCGCACGATCGGATGCGGGTGGGGCGGGCTCCGCGTCCCCCGCATCCGTCTGTCAGGACTGCGGCTCCAGCAGCAGCGACACCAGGCGGCCGAGCTCGGAGCTGCCGGTCTGGCGCAACTGCTCGTCGTCCGCGCCCCCCATCGCGCCGCGGACGGTCATGCCCTCCCACACGATCATCAGCAGACGCGCCGTCTCCTCGGCATCCGTGCGCAGGGACAGGCACTCGTTGTCGACGATGTCGGTGATGATGCGGGCGATGCCCGCGACCATCTCGCGCTCGCCGGCGAGATAGGCCGCGCCGAACTCCGCGTCGCGCAGCGCGCGGATGCGGATCTCGCTCATCAGCATGACCCCGAGCCGGTCGTCGCCGGCCGAGTCCATCACCTGCTGCACGAGCGACACCGGGTCGTCGAGCGCCAGCGCCCCCGACTCGGTCATCTGCTGCACGCGTTCTCGCACCGCATTCACCCGCGCCTCGCCGACGGACGCCGCCAGCGTCAGGAACAGCTCGTCCTTCGAGGCGAAGTTCGAGTAGAACGCGCCGCGGGTGAAGCCCGCGCGCTCGCACACCACCTCGACCGTCGCGCCCTCGAGGCCGACCTCGGCGAACACCTGCGCCGCCGCCTCGAGCAGACGGGCACGCGTGTTCTCGCGGCTGCGGGTCGCGATCGTCGTCACCGCTGCACCTTCCTTTCACACCTGGCACACAGGCTCTCACGAACATCTGGGAATACGATGCATTGACGTACTCAATACATCTCTGTATCGAGTGCACGAATGCATCCAATCGCCTGGGGAGGCCCCGTGTCCACTCTGCTGTCCTCGCTCGGACGCTGGTCGTTCCGCCACCCCTGGCGCGTGCTCGTGTCATGGCTGCTGGTGCTCGGCATCGCCGGCGGAGGTGCACTCGTGCTGGGCGCGGGCACCGACAACACCTTCTCGATCCCCGGCACCGAGTCGCAGGCCGGCCTCGAGCAGCTCTCCCGCACCTTCCCCCAGGTCAGCGGCACGAACGCGCAGTTCATCGTGGTCGCCGCGGACGGCGACAACGTCACCGACGACCCGTACAAGGCCGACATCGAGCACACCGTCTCCGAGCTCGAGAAGGTCGACGGCGTTCTCGCCGTCACCTCGCCCTACGACGAGAACATCGACGGCATGATCAGCGACGACGACAGCGCCGCCATCGTCCGCATGCAGTTCGAGGGCCAGTCCACCGACGTCACCCCCGAGGCCAAGGCCGAGCTGGAAGGTGTCGTGAGCGACCTCGGTGACGAACTGCCCAAGGGCTCCGAGACCGCGCTCGGCGGCGACCTGTTCGCGATGTCCATCCCCACCGTCACGCTCACCGAGGCCGTCGGTCTGATCATCGCGCTGCTCGTGCTGATCGTCACCTTCCGGTCGTTCGTGGTCGCCGGGCTCCCGCTCGTCACCGCGCTGCTCGGTGTCGGCATCTCGATGGCCGGAATCTTCGCCGCCACGGCATTCGCGACCGTGTCGTCGACCACGCCATTGCTCGCGCTCATGCTGGGCCTCGCGGTCGGCATCGACTACGCGCTGTTCATCGTCGCGAGACACCAGGATCAGGTCAGAGCGGGCGTCGATCCGGAGGAGTCCGCGGCCCGCTCCGTCGGCACCGCAGGTTCCGCCGTGGTGTTCGCCGGAGTGACGGTGCTCATCGCCCTGATCGGCCTCGGCTTCGCCGGCATCCCCTTCCTGACGACCATGGGCATCGCGGCATCCGTCGCCGTCGCGATCGCCGTCGCGATCGCCGTGACCCTCACTCCCGCGTTCCTCGGGTTCCTCAAGGGGCGCGTCGCCGGACGCCCGAAGAAGGTCAAGAAGGCGAAGAAGACGAAGGATGACGCGGATGCCGCGCCGCGGCGCTCGTTCTCGCAGCGCTGGGTGGGCGGCGTGACCAAGCATCCGGTCATCGTCTCGATCGCCGTCGTGCTCGGACTGGGCATCGTCGCGGTGCCCGCGCTGAGCCTGAACCTCGCGCTGCCGAACGCCGGCCAGCTGCCGCAGGGCTCCGAGGCGCGCGTGAACTACGACCTCACCGCCGATCACTTCGGTCCGGGCTTCAACGGCCCGCTGATCCTCACCGGCACCATCGTGACCTCGAAGGACCCGCTGAACCTCATGCAGGACCTCGGTGACGAGGTCGCCGATCTGCCCGGCGTCGCCGCCGTGCCGCTGGCCACCCCGAACGAGACCGCCGACACCGGCATCGTGCAGATCGTGCCGACCACCGCACCGGACGACCCGAAGACGGCCGACCTCGTGCGCGAGCTGCGCTCGCACCACGACGAGTGGCTGGACGAATACGGCATCGACCTGAAGGTCACCGGCTTCACGGCCGTCGCGATCGACATCTCCGACCAGCTCGGCGCCGCGCTGCTGCCGTTCGGCATCTTCGTGATCGGCCTGTCGCTGATCCTGCTGGCGATCGTGTTCCGCTCGATCTGGGTGCCGATCACCGCCGCGCTGGGCTATCTGCTGTCGATCGTCGCCGCCTTCGGCGTCGTCGCCGCGGTGTTCGAGTGGGGCTGGTTCGCCGACCTGCTGCATGTCGCCCGCACCGGCCCGATCATCTCGTTCATGCCGATCGTGCTGATGGGCGTGCTGTTCGGCCTGGCCATGGACTACCAGGTGTTCCTCGTCTCGCGCATGCGGGAGGACTACGTGCATGACCCGGCCATCCGCCGCCCGAACGGCCCCAAGGACGCCGCCACGGCACGCGATGCCGCCATCCGCGCCGTCCGCAGCGGCTTCGCCGGCTCGGCCAAGGTGGTGACGGCCGCCGCGCTGATCATGTTCGCCGTGTTCGTCGCGTTCGTGCCGGAGGGCGACTCGTCGCTCAAGCCGATCGCCCTGGGCCTCGCCGCCGGCATCGCGATCGACGCCTTCCTGGTGCGCATGACGCTGATCCCCGCATTGATGGCGATCCTGGGCGACCGCGCCTGGCGCATCCCGCGCTGGATGGAGCGCGTGCTGCCGCACGTCGACATCGAGGGCGAAGCCGTCGAGCGCGAGCGCGACCTGGCAGCCTGGCCCGGCGACGACAGTGTCGTGGCCGCGGACGAACTCGGCGTGGGAACGCCCGCCGTCGCCGGCGTAACGCTCCGTCTCGCGCCCGGCGGGGCGCTGGTGGCGACCGGAGCGGATGCCCGTGAGCTGCGCACCCTCGCCCTCGCGATCGCCGGCCGCGTCAAGCCGGATGCCGGACGACTGCGCGTCGCCGGGCACCTGCTGCCAGGACGCGCCGCCTGGGTGCGCAGGAGCGTCGGCTGCGTGATCGTCGACGACGCGGCATCTGCCCCTCGCGAGCTGGCTGCCGCGCTACGCGGCGCGGCCGAACTCGTCGTCATCGACGGGATCGACCGCCTCTCGGGCGCTGACCGCGACCAGATCGCCGCGGCGCTCCGCGACACCGACGCGGCCGTGTTCACCACTGCCGCTGACGCCTACGTCGCGAAGGCGCTGCTCGCCGATGCGGGCCGCGATGCGGCATCCGTCCTCGACGTGCGCGTGCCCGCGCCGTCGCTCCCTGCTTCCGACTCCGCCACGACCACCGAGGTGACCGCATGACCCTCATCGAACGCGCCCGCTCCCGCCGGCCGATCACCTGGCTGACTATCATCGGCGTTCTGCTGCTGCCGGTCGTCATCGGCGGCCTGCTCGTCGCCGCACTGCAGAACCCGACGCAGAACCTCGACCGCATGACCGCGGCGATCGTGAACCTCGACGAGCCCGTCACGATCAATGACCAGTACACGCCGCTCGGCCGCGAACTGGCCTCCGGTCTGGTCGAGGGCTCCGACGAGGTCGACTCGAACCTCACCTGGGTCATCTCGAACAAGGAAGACGCCGCCGACGGCCTCAGCGACGGCACCTACCAGGCGGTCGTGACCATCCCGAAGGAGTTCTCGAAGAACGCCACCTCTGGCGGTCAGGCGATCGCCGACGGCGGCGGCTCCGCGCAGCAGGCGCAGATCCAGGTGACCACCCCGCAGGACGCCCGCGTCGCGGACGACCTGATCACCAGCCAGATCTCCTCGGTGGCGGCATCCTCGATGAGCTCGATGCTCTCCGAGGCGACGCTGAGCAATGTGCTGATCAGCTTCGACACCCTGGGCTCGAAGATCGGCGAGGCGGCCGACGGCGCGGACAAGCTGGCCGACGGCGTTCAGGATGCCGCGACCGGCGCCGCCAAGCTGCCGGACGGTGCCACGAAGCTCGCCGACGGCGCGAACCAGCTGAGCTCGGGCGCATCCCAGCTCGGCGACGGCGCGGGGCAGGTGGCTGCCGGAGCCAGCCAGCTCGGCAGCGGGCTGGACACGATCGCGGGTAAGACCCGTGAGGTAGCGGCCGGGGCGAACAAGCTCGGTTCCGGGCTGAGCAGCGGTGCGGCGGCGCTGACTGATCCGAAGGGCGACATGGCCGGCCTCGTCGCGGCGGCGAAGGCCGTCGACAGCACGACCAAGGCCACCGCGAAGTCCACTGCAACCGTGGCGGGACAGATCGGCGGTGTCGCCCAGTCGCTGGGCGAACTGGCCGCGACGTGCGACCCCGCTGTTTCCGGTGAGAAGTTCTGTAAGCAACTCGGGGACGCGGCGACCGACGCCGGAACCGCTGCCGGCGCCGCAAAGGGCGCCGCCGTCGACGCCGGAACCGCTGCCGCGTATGCCGCTCCGGTCAGCGCGGGTATCCCGGCGCTTCAGAAGGAGCTCGCCAAGCAGTTCAAGGAGGCCGGCGGTGCCGCTTCCGCCATCGGCTCCGGCCTCGGCCAGATCGCCGGCGGCATCGACCAGTCCGCCGGCGGCGCGCGCGACCTCGGCGCCGGAGCATCCAAGGTCGCCGCGGGCAACGACGGTCTCGCGACCGGCGCCACCGCTCTCGGCGACGGCGCGACCCAGCTCGCTGACGGCGCCACGCAGCTCGGCACCGGCCTGGACCAGCTCGCCGGCGGCACGAGCGATCTCGCCGACGGGCTGCACACCGCGGCATCCTCGCTGCCGTCCTTCAGCAAGAAGGAGTCGACCTCGCTCGCCTCCGTCGTCGCGAACCCGGTGAAGTCGGATGTCGCGACCTCGAGCCTGTTCGGCGCGACCGCCATCCCGCTGCTGGTCGCGATCGTGCTGTGGTTCGGCTCTCTGGCCTCGTACGTCGTGATGCGGGCGATGCCCGAGCGCGTGCTCACCTCGCGGCGCTCGTCGATCATGCTGGCGCTGCGCGGGTTCTGGCCCGCCGCGCTGGTCGGCGCCGCGCAGGGTCTGCTGGTCTCGCTGATCGTGCAGTTCGTGGCGGACTACGACGCCGCGCGCTGGTGGTCGTTCGCGGGCATCGCCGTGCTCGCCGGCATCTCGTTCGCCGCGGTGAACCAGGCGCTGATCGCCCTGTTCGGCGGGATCGGACGCTGGATCGGCGTGCTGGTGGGCGTGCTCGCCGTCGCGACTGGCCTGGTCTCCACGGTGCCCGGCTGGCTGGCATCCGTGGGTGCGGCCATGCCGACCGCGCCCGCGCTGAGCGGCCTGATCGATGCGAGCGGCACGGCGGTCGCCGGGCTGATCGTCTGGGGCGTGCTGGCGCTGCTGGCCACGACCCTCTCGGTCACGCTGCGTCGCACGACCTCCGCGAAGGCCGTGCTCGCCACCGCCACCGCCTGATCTCGCCGCCTCTCCGGCTCCGGTCTCACTGGATGCGGGTGTCATCTGCCGCGCACCCGCAGGCATTGAGACCGGAGCAGGCGGATGTCACGGACGCCGGAGCGCCGTGCCCCGAGATGTAACGTCATCGGATGGCGCGCGACTTCATGACCGACCCGGGGCAGCTCCGCGATCTGGAGGGCCAGCAGTACATCGTGCTGCGGCCCACGGGCGCGGTCATGCACGAGTTCGACCAGGTGCAGGATTCTGCACGGCGGCGCCTCGGCGACACCGTGCGCTATCCGGGAGCGGCACACGTGACCCTGCGCGGGCTCTATGAGCCGGAGCGCGTCGACGGGGTGCGCAGGGTCGTGCGCGAATGGGCTGCACAACAGCATCCGATCGATCTGGTCTTCGAAGCGGTCGACGCGTTCCCCGCGCCCTGGCAGATCGTGATCGCAAGGCTGGCGCGCACGCGCGGCCTGCTGCACGCGTACGCATCGCTCACCGACGCGCTCGACCGCACCGATCTGCGCCGGATCGGCGAGCTCCCGCTCGACGACTGGACGTTCCACCTGTCGGCCGTCTACGCGAAGACGCTCACGCCGGAGGCATGGACCGCGCTCGCGGACGACACCCGACACGAGTACGACTCTCCGCCCGTCGAGACCGTGTCCGAGGTCGAGTTCGTCACCTACTCGGCCGCCAGGGAGCACCGTGAGGTCTTCCCCTTCACAGCATCCGCCCGCGAGAAACCATTCTCCGCGTGAGAAACCACCTCGCGCGCGGTTTCTCACGCAGGAAGTGGTTTCTCACGCGCTCAGGATGCTAGGCGGTGAAGTCCGTCGCCAGGTCGAGCAGCAGACGGGCGCCGAAGCCGGTCGCGCCCTGCGTGCGCCAGGAGTCGTCCTTCTCGACCTGCATCGTGCCGGCGATGTCGAGGTGACCCCACGGGGTGCCGCCGGTGAAGTGGTCCAGGAACAGCGCCGCGGTGATCGCGCCGCCGTACGGGCCGCCCAGGTTCGAGATGTCGGCGATGTTGCTGTCGAGCTGTGCCCGGTACTTGCGCTCCAGCGGCATCTGCCAGATCTTCTCGTCGGTCGACGCAGACGAGTCCTTGAGCAGTTCGACCACACGGTCGTCGTTGCCGAGCATCGCCGCCACGTGCCCGCCGAGCGAGACCAGCGCCGCTCCGGTCAGCGTGGCGATGTCGATGATCGCGTCGACGTCCTGCTCGTTCGCGAGCGCGAAGGCGTCGCTCATCGCGATGCGTCCCTCGGCGTCGGTGTTTTTCACCTCGATCGTCGTGCCGCCACGGGCGGTGAGCACGTCGCCGAGCTTGTAGGCCGTGGCCGAGGGCATGTTGTCGGTGCACATCAGCCAGCCGAACACCTCGGACGTCGCGCCCGCGTCGCGCAGGCCGGTGAACGCGCCGAGCACCGCGGCCGCGCCGCCCATGTCCATCTTCATCAGCAGGTGCATCGGGTCGCTCGGCTTCAGGCTGATGCCGCCCGAGTCGTACATGATGCCCTTGCCGATCAGCCCGAGCCTGCCGGTCGCGTCGCCTTCCGGCTTGTAGTGCAGCACGACCATGCGCGGCTCCTCGACCGAGCCCTGATTCACACCGAGCAGGCCGCCGCAGCCGAGCTCGATCAATCCGGCCTTGTCGTAGGAGGTCACCTCGAAGCCGAACCGCTCCCCCAGCACCGCCGCGATCTCGGCCATGTCGGTCGCGGTCAGGTGGCCGGGCGGGGTGTTCGCCAGATCGCGCGCCACGATCGCGGCACGCGCGCTCACGGATGCCGCTGCGACAGCGGCGGCATCCGCTTCGGCGTCGCCCGCACCCGCACCCAGCGTCAGTGACGCGAGCGGCACGTGCTTCGAATCGCCGATCAGCACCGTGTACCGGTAGCGCGCCAGCAGCGCGCCCTCGGCGAGCGCCGTCAGAGCGGATGCCCGGTCGGCATCGCCCAGATCGATCTGCAGTTCCAGCCGGCCGTGCCGTGCGGCCGCGCGCAGGAAGGACGCGACGGCGTCGCGCAGCGCGGCCGGCGACACATCGGATGCCGCGCCGAGACCGACAGCCACAAGGTCGGGCCCGTCCGCCTGCGGCAGCAGGAGCGTGGCCCCGGGCTTCGCGTCGAACCCGGCCGCCTCGAGCGCCTCCCGACTGAACCCGAGTCCGGCCGGCACGTCGCCGTCGGTGTGCACGCCGAAGCCGACCGCTCCGACGTCACCGTCGGTCGGCCCGACCCTCACCTCGGCTGTGTCCAGGGCGTCCAGCCCCGGCACGGTCGCGAAGTCGGCGGGGATGAGCTTGTTCGGACTGCGAGTCATGACTTCTCCTTGGTTGTCGAGAACGACGAGAAACGGCGGTGGTCAGCCGATCTGCACCGGGGATCCGGGGCCCCACGGGATCCCGGTGAGGAACCACACCACGTAGAGGGCGGCCCAGGCCAGCAGCATCCACAGCGCGTACGGGATCATCAGCGCGATGATCGTGCCGATCCCGGCATCCTTCTTGTACCGCTGCGCGACGGTGACCATGAACGGCAGGTACACCATCAGCGGGGTCAGCACGTTGACCGGCGAATCGCCCACACGGTACGCGGCCAGCAGGGTCTGCGGGGCCACGTCCAGCGAGGCGAAGATCGGGATGAACACCGGCGCGAAGATCACCCATTTCGGCACCAGTCCCGGCAGGATGAAGTCCAGGATCAGGATCACCAGGATGAAGGCGATCAGCAGCACGATCGCCGGCACGTTGGCATGCTGCAGCGCCTCGGCGGCGGAGATCGCCGCGACGGTGGGCAGGTTGGTCCAGTTGAACAGGGCGATGAACTGGGCGATCATCAGGAACATCACCAGCAGACCGCCCAGGCTCGCGAAGGTCTTGGCGATCGCGGCGACGGTCGCCGATCCGCCCTTCAGCGTCTTCGCCCCGGCGCCGTAGGCGACGCCGCAGACCAGGAACGCCAGCGAGATGATGAACACCAGGCTCGCCATGAACGGCGAGGTGCCGGCGATGTCGCCGTCGGACGGCGCCCGCAGCGGCGCCCCTGGCGGCAGGGTGAGCGCGAGGATCACGAGCACGAAGCCCAGCAGCGCCCAGCCGGAGAACTTCAGTCCGCGCGCCTCGGCGTCGTGGTCGATCGACGCCGAATCATCGACGATGGTCAACTCGGCGCGGTCGTAGGCGCCGAGACGCTTCTCGGTGACGAACATCGTCACGAAGAGGGCGACGAAGGTGAGCAGGAACGTCGAGACGATGCCGAAGTAGAGGTTGTGCGTGACCTGGATCGGCGCCATGCCCGCAGCCGTGAGCACACCGTTGGTGATCTCGGTGAGCATGCTGTCGCTCGGCGTGATGATCAGGTTCGCCCCGAACGCGGCGCCCACGGCGGCGAAGGCTCCGGCGAGCCCGGCGAGCGGATGCCGCCCGACCGTGAGGAACGCGGCGGCGGCGAGCGGAACGAGGATGAGGTAGCCCGCATCCGTGGCGACGGAGGAGAGCACGCCGACGAACAGCAGGATCGCGGCCAGCCAGCGTCGGGGAGCGACCTTGACCACCCGGCGGATCAGCGCGCCCATCAGGCCCGCGTGTTCGGCCACGCCGACACCGGCCATCGCGATCAGCACGGTCGCGACGACGCTGAAGCCGGCGAAGTTGTCCACGAAGGAGGTGAAGAAGAACCGGATGCCCTCGATGGACAGCAGGTTCTGCACCGCGAAGGTGCGCGTCTCGACGACGTACTCGGGAACGTCCGCCGGCTCACCCGTCGCCGTGTCCCAGATCACCCAGTGCGAGCCGAACTGGTCGTTCAGCTGCCCGATCTGATCGGTGGCCACGGGAGTGGCCACCTCGTCGGTGACTGACACGCCCACCCAGCTCAGGATCGCGGACAGCACCGCGATGAACCCGATCAAATACAGGAACATGATCGTCGGGTCCGGCACCTTGTTGCCGACCTTCTCGATCCAGTTGAGGAACCCCTTCTGGGGCGCCTGCGGCGCCAGGTCCGATGCTGCACTCACCCGGGGGCTCCTTCGTCCGGACCGCGGCGAGATGCGGCAGCGGTCATCATGCCCATACTTCCGACAAACAGGGCTCCGGGGCAATGGTCACCCGGCCCGGATGTGCGGCCTCAGCGACCGCGCGCCTCGTTCGTCTTCTTCTTGAAGATCAAGCTCGCCAGCAGCCAGCCTCCGAGCGCGGTGACCACCCAGATGATCAGCGTAGCGAGCAGCCACGTGCTGATGCCCCGCAGGTGCACACCGCTGGGGAACAGCGAGGCGATGAGCAGCGCGACGAAGGTCGAGATCAGTCCGATGCCGCCCACCAGCGCCTCGGCGTGACGCGTCACGATCTTGAGGATCAGCGGCGCCAGGATGGCCTGCGCGATCGCGAACACGATGACCGCGACGACGAAGCCCGCGAAGCCGATCGAGAAGCCGGGCAGCAGCCACAGGCAGATGAGCAGGGCCACCGCGACGGTGACCAGCGAGATGGCGGCGCGGAGCAGCAGACGGATCATGCCGTCAGACTACTGGCTCAGCTCAGTCCGGAGTACGAGTGCAGGCCCTTGAAGAACACGTTGACGATGGTGAAGTTGAACAGCACCGCCGCGAAGCCGACGATCGACAGCCAGGCCGAACGCGAACCGCGCCAGCCGCGGGTGGCCCGCGCGTGGATGTAGCCGGCGTAGAGCACCCAGATGATGAACGTCCAGGTCTCCTTGACGTCGAAGCCCCAGAAGCGGCCCCAGGCGTCCTGCGCCCAGATCGCGCCGGCCATCAGCGTGAACGTCCAGGCGATGAAGCCGACCACGGTGAAACGGTACGCCAGGCTCTCCAGCCGGTTCGAGTCGGGGATCGTGCGCAGGAAGCCGGGTCCGGTCTTCGCGGCCCCCTCGACGATCAGCCGTTCGCGGCGCATCTGCAGCAGCTGCATCACCGACAGCGCGAACGCCAGGGCGAAAAGCGCCGTCGACAGTGAGGCGACGAACACGTGGATGACCAGCCACGCGCTCTTCAGCGGCTCGGCCAGGGGCGTGATCGCGACGTAGAAGCTCGTCGAGGTGAGTCCGAGCAGCACCACCACGAGACCGATGATGAACGATCCGAGGTACCGAACGTCGAGTCGCGTGAGCACGATCAGATAGACCGCGACGATCAGCAGCGTGCCCACCATCGCGAACTCGTAGAGGTTCGACCACGGCACGTGCCCGTCGGCGATGCCGCGGGTCACGGTGGCGCCGAGGTGGAACAGCCAGCCCAGCACCGTCAGCGACGTGCCGATCCTGGCCATGACGTAGCGCGGCTTCGCCTCTTCGGTTCCGGACGCCGCTGACGCGACGTCTCCGGCATCCGCCACTGACCCGCCGCCGGCCGTGATGAGCTGCTTCGCCTTCGCGGTCTCGAGCTTCGCATCCGCCGTCTTCGCGGAACGGCTGGCGAGGTCGAACGCGTAGGCGAGGAACGCGAGCGCGTAGATCGCGATCGCCGTCCACATCAGCACGACGGAGAGGGATTCCAGATCGGCCATGTCAGCTCTCCTTAGGAGCGGTGGGGGTGTTCCGGGGTGCGGAGCCGTCGAGCAGCCGCTCGTGTCCGCGGGCGAGGTCGTCGACGGCGGCGGCCAGAGTCGGGTCCTCGCCCCGGGCGAGGCCAGCGTACTCCAGCGTCACGCCGCCGTCACCGGGGGTCGCCTTCACCCACATCCGGCGGCGCGGCACGAACAGCGCCAGAGCGAGGCTGACCAGGGCGAGCACGGCGAAGACCAGCACCCACACCGCGGACTCGTCGTGGTGGATCTGCAGCGAGACGTAGCGCTTCACCGATTGGGTGAAGTCCTTGGCGCCCTTGGGCGACTCGTCCTCGAAGGTGACGGAGCCCATGCCGTTCGGGAGCTGGGCCGTCTTGCCCGGCTCGAGCTGGATCGACTTCACGTCGGTGCCGCGCCCGGTGAGCTTGGTCATCGGGTTGGTGTCGAGCACGTACACCGACTGCGGGGTGCCGTCGTCGATGCCGAGGTCGCCGGTGTAGACGTCGAGGGTCAGCATCGGGCCGTACAGGTCGGGGTAGGCCGAGGTGAACGCGCCGGTGGAGAGCTTGCCCGCCGTCGGGTAGAAGAACCCGGTCAGCGCCATCTGCTCCGGCATCCCGTCCGGCACCTTCAGCACGCCGAGCGAGGTCATGTTGTTGTCCTGCGGCAGGAACGCGACAGGACCGCTGGTGACGACGTCGCCCTTCGCGTTGCGCACCGTGATGCTCGGCGCGTAGCCGTTGCCGAGCAGGTACACCTTGTCGGCGCCGATGGCGAGCGGGTGATTCACCTTGACGACGCCCTTGTGCTGGGAGTCGTCGGCCTCGGTGACCGTGACGTTCGCGGCGAAGTCGCCGGCCTGGCCGGCGCCCGCGGCGCCGGGGGGCTGGTACTTGATGTCGAAGGAGTCCAGCGTCATCCGGTACGGCGCGAGCGCGTCGTCGCCGACGAAGCGTCCGCGGTTGATCGAGTCGTAGTCGGTGAGGATGTTGACGAAGTTGCGGCCCTCGATCACGACCTTCTGGCCGGTGTACGCGAGCCCGCCGCCCACGCCGACGGCGACCAGCACGCCCACCAGTGAGATGTGGAAGAGCAGATTGCCGGTCTCGCGCAGGTAGCCGCGCTCGGCCGACACCGAGCGCACGGCGCCGCGGTCGTAGCGCGACACCCGGTAGCCGAGCGCCTTCAGCTGCTTCTCGGCGACGTCGACCGCGCGCCCTGCCTCGGCGTCGGGGTCCGCGCTCGCGCGCACCGTCTCGCGGTGGTCGTCGAGTCGCGACAACCGAGCCGGAGTGCGCGGCGGCAGCGCGCGCAGCGCCTTCAGGTGGTGCTTGATGCGCGGGATGATGCAGCCGATGAGCGAGAGGAACAGCAGCAGGTAGATCGCCGAGAACCACGGCGAGGAGTACACGTCGAACAGGCTGAGCTTGTCCAGGACGGGGAACAGGTCGGGGTTGTCGGCCTTCCACTTGATCACGCCGTTCGGGTCGGCGGAGCGCTGCGGGAAGATCGAGCCGGGGATCGCCGCGATCGCGAGGACGAGCAGCAGGATGATCGCCACGCGCATCGAGGTGACCTGGCGCCAGCCCCAGCGCATCCAGCCGGTGAAGCCGAGCCTGGGCTGATTGATGTCGCCGTCGCCGGTGTCGGTGGAGTCGATGTGGTCGGAGGGGCGCAGCGGGTCGGTCGCGGCCGAAGCGCCGTCCTTCACCTCAGAGCGGGAGGACGACATTTCCCATCACCGCCGCCACGCGAGACATGATCTGGGTCCAGACCCCGGTCACCATGAGAACTCCGAGCACGATGAGCAGCACGCCTCCGATGATGTTGATGGTGCGCACGTGACGGCGCAGGAAGCCGACGGTCCTGGTCGCCCAGCCGAAGCCGAGGGCGATCAGCAGGAACGGGATGCCGAGGCCCAGCGAATAGGCGACGCCGAGAAGGGCTGCCCGCCCAGGGGTGCCGACGTTCACCGACAGGGCCGAGATCGCGGCGAGCGTCGGGCCGAGGCAGGGCGCCCAGCCGAGGCCGAGCGCGACGCCCAGCAGCGGCGCCCCGATCAGGCCGGTCGCCGAGCTCACGTGCATCCGCATCTCGCGCTGCGCGAAGCCGAAGAAGCCGAGGAAGACCAGTCCCATCGCGATGATCACGACGCCGAGGATGCGGGTGATCAGCGGCATCCACTCGAGCAGGAACATGCCCGCGGTGCCGAACAGGACGGTCATGCACACGAAGACGACGGTGAAGCCGGCGATGAAGAGCAGCACGCCGAGCAGCAGACGGCCCTTCGCAGATCCGGTTCCTGAGCGCCCTTCGTCTCGCTTCGCTCGCTCAGGACCCGCGGAATTCGTGCCCACCGCTCCCCCGATGAATCCCAGGTACCCGGGCACGAGCGGCAGCACGCACGGCGAGAGGAACGACACCAGTCCCGCCAGCATCGCGAGCGGGACGGCGAGCCAGAGCGCGCCGGATCCGATGACGTCTACGGGATTCACGCCTTCTCCGAGAGGGCGTCCTGGATGAGGGTGGAGAGCACGGACGGACCGTCGATCGGTCCGATGATGCGCGCGGCGACGCGGCCCTGGCGGTCGAGGACGAGGGTCACCGGCGGAGCCTGGATGGGCGTCACCTTGGCGAAGGCGAGCTTGGCCTGGCCGCTGTCGGCGTCCATGATGCTCGGGTAGGTGATGCCGTACTTGTCGGCGAAGGCCTTCGCGGTGTCGGCCTGGTCGTAGATGTTGATGCCGACGAACTCGACGCCGTCGGCCTGGTGCTTCTGCCAGACCTTCTCGAGGTCCTTCGCCTCGAGCCGGCACGGACCGCAGGACGAGTACCAGAAGTTGACCACCGTCACATCGCCGCGGGTGTCGGCGCTGTCGAACTTCTTGCCGTCCTCCGTGGTGCCGGCGAACTCGATCGCCGCTCCGCGTTCGGTGGGCTTGATCTCGGCGACGCGCACGTCGTTGGAGCTGTAGACGGTGTCGCCCTTGCCGAACTCGTCGGCGGCGGGGTCATTGGCCGTGCAGGCGCTCAATCCGATGGCGAAGACCGCGGCGAGCGCGGCAGCGATCAGGGGACGTACAGGGCGGGACACGCTGGGAATCGTACGCGTGAACCCTATGCACGCTCTGTAAGGTACGGCTCCGGGAACCGGGCCAGCACGTCCGCGACTCCTGCCCGGAAACGCGGACAGGTGGCGATGTCGTGAGAGCGGCATCCCATGGCGTGCTCTGTCATCTCGCGTGAGCGCCGCATCTCGTCCATCCGGCGATCGAGGTCGTCCAGATGCGCCTGGAGCACCTGATGCCGTCCGGCGCTTCCGTCGTCGAGCAGCACTCCGATCTGCTCGAGGCTCATCCCGGCGGCCTTGCTCCGCTGGATCACGGCGATGCGGACGACCTCGTCCTCGCCGTACCGCCTTCTCCCGGCGGCATCACGCGCGGGTCGCAGCAGCCCCACCGCCTCCCAGTGCCGCAGCACGTTGGTGGGCAGATCGAAGCGAGCGGCGACCTCGCCCACGGACCAGGGATGTTCGGCGCTTGACTTCATGTCGACATGAAGTCACAGACTGGGGCCGAACGCAACCCCGCGCCGACGGAAGGACAGGACATGTACGACGCGATCATCATCGGCGGAGGCCCCGCCGGCCTGCAGGCCGCCCTCACCCTCGGGCGCATGCACCGCTCAGTGCTGCTCCTCGACTCCGGCGAGTACCGCAACGGCACGGTGCTGCACATGCACAATGTGGTCGCGAACGACGGCACCCCGCCCTCGGACTTCCGCGCCACCGCACGGGCGCAGCTCGCCGCGTACTCCGACATCGAGATCAGGAATATCAAGGCCGAGGAGATCACGGGTGCGGAAGACGCGTTCGACGTGCGCCTGGCCGACGGGACCGTGGCCGGAGCGCGCCGCATCGTCCTCGCCACCGGCGTGGCCGATGAACTTCCGGATGTGCCCGGCCTCGCCGAGCTGTGGGGCGTGCGCGCGTTCGGCTGCCCGTTCTGCGACGGCCACGAGCACGCCGGTCGGCCGATCGCCGTGCTGGGCGCCGCGGCGCGCGCCGAGCACCTGACCGGCCTCCTCGGCCGCATCGCCTCATCGGTGACCGCGTTCCCGATCGACGCGCCGTACACGGAGGCGGAACGACGGATGCTCGAGAGCTCCGGCGCCGGGGTGAGCGATCGGCCGGTCCGCTCGGTCGCATCGTCGACCGAAGGAGTTCTCGTCCGGACCGATGCGGACGAATCGCAGGTCGCCGGAGTCTTCGTCGCCTCCGGCTCGCTGCGCCAGCGCGCCCCGTTCGCCGAGTCACTCGGCCTGCGGACGCTGGACTCCGGAGCGATCGAGGTCGACGACTTCGGCCGCGCCTCCGTCGCGGGGGTGTCGGCGGCGGGCGATCTGGCTCATCGCGCAGCGCTCCCGGGCCCCATGGCTTCGGTGATCGCCGCGGCTGCGGCCGGTCAGCTCGCCGCGGTCGGAGTCGTGCAGTCCCTGCTGGCCGGATGACGCACGAGGCGCTCACCGGTGGTGGTCAGACCGCACCGAGGTCGATCCCCGCCGCCGCAGGCTCGGCGTAGTCCACCTCGCGCCAGACGTCGCCGACGCGCTCGAAGCTCGTGATGCTGCTCAGCGCGCAGCGCCGGGTGCGCGGATCGTGCCGCAGCTTCAGCCCGGCCACACGACGGTGCGTGATCCAGATCGGCGCCTGGTGCGACACGAAGACGACGTCGCCCTCGTCCGTGGCGTCCCACGCGTCGTCCATCGCGGCGACCATGCGATCGGCGATCGACTCGTAGGGCTCGCCCCAGCTCGGCATGTTCGGGTCGCGCAGCTGCCACCAGTTCAGGGGGTTGCGCAGCGCCTTGCGCATGCGCCTGCCCTCGAAGAAGTTCCAGGGCTCGATGATGCGCTCCTCGAGCACGGGAGCCAGCCCGAAGGCGGCGGCGAACGGCGCGGCCGACTCCTGCGTGCGCTCCAGCGGCGAGCAGCGCAGGGTGCTCACCGGGCGGCCGAGGGCTGTGACATGGTCGGCGGCGGCCTGCGCCATCCCGCGCCCCGCCTCGCTGAGATGGTAGTCCGGCAGTCGGCCGTAGAGCACGTGTTCGGGGTTGTGCACCTCACCGTGACGGACGAGGTGCAGTCGGGATGCCGGCATGCCCGCGAGTCTACTGATCGGCCGCTCTGCGGCTTCCTCCCCCTCACGTAAACTGGACTGATATCCCGTCCCCTATCAGGAGGAATTCTCCGTGCTTCGCACACACACGGCAGGCTCACTGCGAGCCGAGCACATCGGTCAGACCGTCACCCTCACGGGTTGGGTCGATCGTCGTCGTGATCACGGAGGAGTCGCGTTCATCGATCTGCGGGATGCCTCGGGCATCGCTCAGGTCGTCATCCGCGACGAGGAGATCGCGCACCCGCTGCGCAGCGAGTTCGTCCTGAAGGTCACCGGTCAGGTCTCGCTGCGCCCGGAGGGCAACGCGAACCCGAACCTGCCCTCGGGCGAGATCGAGGTCACCGCCGACGACGTCGTGGTGCTGAACGAGTCGGCCCCGCTGCCGTTCCAGGTCTCCACCGGACTCGAGGGCGCCGACCCGGTCGGCGAGGAGGTGCGCCTCAAGCACCGCTACCTCGACCTGCGCCGCCCCGAGCCGGCCGCCGCGATGCGCCTGCGCTCGCAGGTCTACAAGGCGATCCGCGATGTGCTGCACGAACGCGACTTCCTCGAGGTCGAGACCCCGACGCTGACCCGGTCCACCCCGGAGGGCGCCCGCGACTTCCTGGTGCCCGCGCGTCTGCACCCTGGCAGCTGGTACGCGCTGCCGCAGTCGCCGCAGCTGTTCAAGCAGCTGCTCATGGTCGGCGGCATCGAGAAGTACTACCAGATCGCGCGCTGCTACCGCGATGAGGACTTCCGCGCCGACCGTCAGCCGGAGTTCACGCAGCTCGACATCGAGATGAGCTTCGTCGACCAGGAGGACGTCATCGAGATGATGGAGTCCGTCATCAAGGCGATGTGGGCGACCATCGGCGTCGAGGTGCAGACCCCGCTGCCGCGCATGACGTACGCCGACGCGATGGCCCTCTACGGCTCGGACAAGCCCGACCTGCGCTTCGGTCTGCCGATCGTCGAGGCGACGTCGTACTTCGCCGACACCCCGTTCCGCGTGTTCCAGTCGGAGTACGTCGGTGCGGTGCTCATGCCCGGCGGCGCCTCGCAGCCCCGCAAGCAGCTCGACGCCTGGCAGGACTGGGCCAAGCAGCGCGGCGCCCGTGGCCTCGCGTACGTCCTGTTCAACGAGGACGGCACGCTCGGCGGCCCCGTGGCCAAGAACCTCTCCGAGTCGGAGCAGGCCGGTCTCGCCGAGCTCGTCGGCGCCTCGGCAGGCGACTGCGCGTTCTTCGCCGCCGGTTCGACCAAGGACAGCCGCGCGCTGCTCGGCGCCGCACGCGTCGAGATCGGCCGCCGCCTCGGCCTGCTCGACCCCGACGTGTTCGCCTTCACCTGGGTGATGGACGCCCCGATGTTCGAGCCCGCCGCCGATGCCGTGGCATCCGGCGACGTGGCAGTGGGTGCCGGCGCCTGGACCGCCGTGCACCACGCGTTCACCGGCCCGAAGCCCGAGTTCGAGGACACCTTCGACACCGACCCCGGCTCGGCACTGGCCTACGCGTACGACATCGTGTGCAACGGCTCCGAGCTCGGCGGCGGCTCGATCCGCATCCACCGGGAAGACATCCAGAAGCGCGTCTTCAAGGTCATGGGCATCAGCGAGGAGCAGGCGCAGGAGAAGTTCGGCTTCCTTCTCGACGCCTTCAAGTTCGGCGCCCCGCCGCACGGCGGCATCGCGCTGGGCATGGACCGCGTGCTGCAGCACCTGACCAAGACCGACTCGATCCGCGAGGTCATCGCGTTCCCGAAGTCGGGCAACGGCTTCGACCCGCTCACCGAGGCCCCGGGCACCATCACGCCCGAGCAGCGCGCCGAGGCGGGCGTCGACTTCGTCCCGGAGGACGAGTCGGAGGATGCTCCGGCCCAGGCCTGATCCCTTCGCCGAGACCCCGCGACGCCCGTCGTCGCGGGGTCTCGGCGTCTCCGGCTGAGAGACTGGACCCATGCTCGACGCCCTCCCCCTGCCGCATCCGTTCGATTCCCGTGCCGGCGCGGCCGTGCTGCGGCGAGCGACTCCGGACGACGCGGACGCGATCATCGCCCTGCTCGCGGATGACCCGATCAGCGCGTCGCGCGGCGACCAGGCATCCGATGCCGACCGCCCCGCTTACGCGGCCGCCCTCGTCGAGATCCTCGCCGAGCCGTCGAACGACCTGCTCGTCGTCGACCTCGACGGCGCGCTGGTCGGCACCCTGCAGCTCACCCTGATACCCGGGATGGCTCGGCAGGGCGCGAAGCGCCTGCTGATCGAGGCGGTGCGGGTGCGCAGCACCCTGCGCTCCTCCGGCATCGGCTCCGCCGTGATGCGCTGGGTGTCGGATGCCGCGGCGCCCGCGCTCGGTGCGGCCCTGATCCAGCTCACCTCGGATGCCGCACGCACCGATGCGCACCGTTTCTACGAACGCCTCGGCTACGTCGGCTCGCACGTCGGCTTCAAGTACCGCGTTCCTCGCTGAGTGGAGCCCGATGCTTCCCTCCGCGCGGATTCGGGTCTACGTTCATCCGTGAGGGGATCTTCCCTCGGACCCGAACGAGAGGGGTTGCCCTATGGCAGGTAAGTTCGAGCTCTACACGGACAAGGGCGGCGATTGGCGTTTTCGTCTGAAGGCCGGCAATGGCGAGGTCATCGCCACCGGCCAGGGCTACTCGTCTAAAGCGAGTGCCATGAACGGCATCGATTCGGTGCGACGCAACGCCGCTGAAGCAGAAGTCGTCGAAGTCGACGGCTGAGAGATCAGTACAGAGAGGGCGGGATGCTCAGCATCCCGCCCTCTCTCCGTGTCCTGAGGATCAGGCCGTGCAGTTGTCGCACGGCGGCGTCGCCGCCGTGCTGATGACGACGGACCCTGATCCACCGGCGGAGTGCGACCACGGGATGGATCCGGTGATGGTCGCCGTCGGGCTGTTCCCCTGGTTGACGATGTTCAGCAGCACCCGCTGACTGTCGCCGGCAGGGATCGTGAACGTCGACGGGCTGACCGTGAAGGTCACGTCGACGCCGTTGAGCGCCAGCGTCACGGTGGACGGAATCGTGACGGTGACGGCCTCGCCGGTCGGGTTGTCGATCGTCAGCGGCTGCAGGTAGCCCTTGGTCCAGCCGTTGTCCTTGCAGGAGCTGCCGGGCAGCTTGCAGGCGTTCCCTCCTGACGCGATGACCACGCCCACCTCGGACGCCGACGCGAACGGCACCGCCGTGGCCGCGGCGATGACGGGAATGCTCCACGCGGCACCCTTGAGCACTGTCCGCCGTGTCGTTCCGGACTTCGAGTTTCGGCCCCCCAGAGACGCGAAAGACTCCATGCTGATCCTCCCCAGAATCGTGATGGTGATGCGCACCGCCCCAGTCGGGTGCGCACCACCATCGTGCGTGTGCACGGCAGGCCGGGCCGAATCGGGCCGAGATCCTGACCCACACCGTGGGTCAATACACGGAACCTGCGTCACGCCTCCGGATCGGCGAGCCCGTCACGCCAGGCCGTCCGGATCAGGTCCACCTTGGTGCGTGCCTCGACCCCGACGGCCGCGTACTTCTGCTTGATCCGCGACAGGTACTTGCGCGCGGTGTCCGGCCGGACGCCGAGTTCCTCCGCAGCGGCGGAGATGCTCCATCCA
This sequence comes from Microbacterium sp. NPDC057659, assembly GCF_042799915.1. Lineage (NCBI taxonomy): Bacteria > Bacillati > Actinomycetota > Actinomycetes > Micrococcales > Microbacteriaceae > Microbacterium > Microbacterium sp. NPDC057659. Next base: position 1,590,046 of record NZ_JBHVHU010000001.1, read on the forward strand.
TCGGCGTACAGCGCCAGGAGCCGTGATTCCTGCGGGGAGAGTCCGGGGATGCGCGAATCGTCCCTGGCGGCCGCCTCGGCGGCCGCGGTGACCACCTGCTCGCCGTCGAGCACCCGCATCACCGAGGCGATCAGCACATCCTCGCTGTCCGTCTTCGACACGAGGCCATCCACGCCGGCCTCACGCACCGCGCGCACATCGTGCCGTGAGTCGAGCGACGACAGCAGCAGCACGCGCATCCCCGCCCTTCTCAGCGCAGCGAGCGCGCGCAGGTCGCCCCCGGCAGGAGCGATCGGCAGCAGCTCGGCGACCAGCAGGTGCGGCCAATGCCTCTCGTCCCTGCCCCGCATCCACTCCAGCAGCCCCGCGAGCGAGTCGGTGCCGTGCACGACCTGCAGACCTCCGCGCTCGCGCAGCAGCCGCACTGCTCCGTTGCGCTGTAGGACGTGCGGTTCGACCACGGCAGCGCGGCGCACCACGGCCCGCGCCGAGCTCGATGATCTCCGGGTCGCGCTCCCCAGAACGCGACTCCGTGATTGAGTCCCCATACACTAGAGAGTCCGATACCGGCGGAACATGACGCCGGTCGTCCTGGATTCCTGCCAGGGACGGGCTCAGAGCACGCGCGAGAGGAAGTCCTTCGTGCGCTGCTCCTGCGGGTTCGCGAGCACCTCGCGCGGGTCGCCCTGTTCGACGATGTTGCCGTCCGCCATGAAGATCAGGCGCGAGCCGACCTCGCGGGCGAAGCCCATCTCGTGCGTGACCACCAGCATGGTCATGCCCTCGTCGGCCAGCTGCCGCATCACCTGCAGCACGTCGCCGACCAGCTCAGGATCGAGCGCCGAGGTCGGCTCGTCGAACAGCATCATGTCGGGGTTCATGCACAGGGCGCGGGCGATCGCGACGCGCTGCTGCTGCCCGCCGGAGAGGTGGCTGGGGTAGGCGTCAGCCTTCTCCGAGAGACCGACGCGCTCGAGCATCTCGCGAGCCAGCTTCTCGGCCTCGGCCTTCGAGCGCTTCTTCACCTGCCGCTGGGCAATCATCAGATTGCCCAGCACGTTCATGTGCGGGAACAGGTTGAAGTTCTGGAACACCATGCCGATGCGTGTGCGCACCCGGTCGATGTCGGTGTCTTCGTCGGTGATGTCGATGCCCTCGATGAGGATCTTGCCGCCGGTGGGCTCCTCGAGCAGGTTCACCGAGCGCAGCAGCGTCGACTTGCCAGACCCCGACGGACCGATGATGCACACCACCTCACCGGCCCGCACGGTGAGATCGATGCCCTTGAGCACCTCGTTGTCGCCGTAGGTCTTGACCAGCCCGCGCACCTCGATCGCGGGTGCGCTCGTGTCGATCTGCCCGGTGCTCATCGCTGCCTCGCCATCCGTCGTTCCAGCCACGCGACGTAGCGCGTGAGCGGAATCGTCACCACCAGGTACAGCAGCGCCGCCATCACGAACGGCGTCGAGTTCGCGAACTGCGAGATGCCGTCACGCGCGAAGGTGGTGAGTTCCTTGGTGTACAGGGTGGACCCCGCGATGAACATCAGCGAGGTGTCCTTCAGCAGCAGCACGAACTCGTTCGTCATCGGCGGGATGATGATGCGGAAGCCCTGCGGCAGCACGATGAAGAACATCGTCTTCATCGGCGACATGCCCAGCGAGCGGGATGCCTCGGTCTGCCCCTTCGGCACAGCCTGGATGCCGGCGCGAATGGTCTCGGCCATGTACGCCGACGACACGCAGATCAGACCGAGCAGGCCCGCGCCCACCGAGCCGCCCGGGAACTGCACCTTCAGTGCGATGGGCAGCATGAAGGCGAACGCGAAGATCGTCATCAGTGCAGGGAGGCCGCGGAACAGCTCGATCCAGACCGTGGCGATCCAGCGGAACGGCCCGACGCTGGACAGCTTCATCAGGGCCAGCACGATGCCCAGCAGCAGTCCACCGAGGAACGAGACCACGGTGAACACGATCGTGTTCTTCAGACCGATCGTGATGATGCCGGGGAGCATCTGCATCGCGATCTCGGGGTTCGCGAACTGCTTCTGCACCGCCGACCAATCCGTGACGATCAGCATCCACAGCAGCAGACCGCCGAGCACGACATAGACCGTGCCCTGATAGAGCCTGCTCCGCGTCCTCTTGCGCAGCGCCATCGACTACTCGCCGCCTCTTACTTCGCGGTGAAGTACTTGTCGTAGATCTTGTCGTACTCGCCGCTGTCGCGCAGCTCGCCGAGGGCCTTGTTCACGTCCTCGCGCAGCTTGTCCTTCTCGCCCTTCGCGAAGGCCCAGCCGTACTGCTCGTCCGTGTTGTAGGTCTCGACGATCTTGTACGACTTGTCGGCCTTCTCGTGCTCGAGGTTCACCGGCTGATCCTGCAGAATCGCGTCGATCTGGCCCGCCTGGATCGCCGGCCACAGCTCGCCGTCGGACGGGAACTGCACCAGTTCGGCGCCCTTCGCGTTCTCCTTGGCGTAGTTCTCACCGGTGGTGCCCTGCTGCACACCGACCTTCTTGCCGTCGAGGTCGTCGATGCTCTTGATGCCCGAGTCGGTGCGCACCAGCAGCGACTGCAGCGAGTCGTAGTACGCGTCGGCGAAGTCGATGTTCTTCTTGCGCTCGTCGGTGATGGTCATCGCCGAGGCGCCGATGTCGCAGGTGCCGGCGGCGAGCGTCGCACCGGACTGCAGAGCGTCGAATCCGGTGTCCTGCACGGCGAGCTTGAGGTCGAGCTTCTTGGCGACCGCGTCGAGCAGGTCGATGTCGAAGCCGGTGTAGCCGGTGCCGTTGTCGCCGCCCTCGAACTCGAAGGGTGCGTACGGGATGTCCGAGCACACGGTGAGGGTGCCGTCGGTCACCAGACCGTAGTCCGCGCCGGCCGCGGGCTTGTCGGAGTCGCCACCGGAACCGGGGTTGCTCGCGCAGCCGGTGAGGGCGAGGGCGGCGGCCGCGAGGACGGCAGCGCCGAAGAGAAGTGGGCGGCGACGGTTCATTGTCACTCCAGGGTCGGTCGGGTTCCCCGGTGCTCGGGTGCATACATCCTTACACGACGAACCTGAGTCGGTGACATCGGTATCTGACCGATCGGTCACGATTACGTTGCAGTCAGACCTCGAAGTCGACGGCGACGCGCGACGCCACGACCGAGCGGATGTAGCCGGCCGCCTCCACGTGCGCCGGATGCACCTGATAGGCCTCGAGGTCGTCGGCACTCTCGACGTCGGCCACAAGCGCGACGTCCCAGTTCGACTCGATCGGAACTGCGTTCGCGCCGGCGTTCACGGCCCGCAGCTGCGGCACGACGCCGTCGAGCGCGTTCAGGCGGCGGGCCACCTCGGCGGCCTGCTCGGCGCGCTCCGCGGGGTCCTCGCTCGCGAGCTTCCACATGACGACGTGACGGATCACTTCGACTCACTCCGTTCGCTCAGTACAAGCACTTCGACTCACTCCGTTCGCTCAGTACAAGCACTGATCTTCTCCTCCAGTGCGGTGCGCAGCCGATCGGGCGAGACTCGCCAGTGCGCATGGAACTCGCCGTCGATCAGCACGACAGGGATCTTCTCCCACCACAACTCATACAGGGCGGGGTCGTCCTGGATGGAGGCCTCGACGATCTCGATGCTCTCGGCCGCCGCATCCGGCATCTCGGCGATCACCTGGTCGACGACCTCGGAGGCGACGTCGCAGAGGTGGCAGTCGGGCTTGCCGATCAGCGTGAGTGTGGTCATGGGAGATCGACCGGACGTCCCTGGGCGCGCCATTCGGCGGTGCCGCCGTCGACGTTCGTGGCGTCGTAGCCACGCGCCTCGAGCGCCTGAACGACGTTGGCGGAACGGCCGCCGAGCTCGCAGATCACGTTGAACGCCTCGGTGGGCAGCTCGTCCAGGCGGTTGCCCAAGTCGGACATCGGCAGGTTCACGGCACCGGGCACGTGTCCCCGGGCGAACTCGTCGCGCTCGCGGACATCGATGAGCGGGGTGTCGCCTGCGGCGGCGAGCTGCTCGACGGTGATCGACTTCATGGCTTCCTTCCCGGGCGCAGACACGAAGCGCCCCACCGACCGGAGGTCGAGGAGCGCTCGGTGTCGTGCCGCTTACTTCTTGTTGCGGCGCTGGTGGCGAGTCTTGCGAAGCAGCTTGCGGTGCTTCTTCTTCGCCATGCGCTTGCGGCGCTTCTTGATGACAGAACCCACGGGAACCTCTTTACGTCAGGGGCTGGGCGTCGACTCTGCGGACACCCGGGAACGGGCATGGAAAAATGCCCCGATCGAGTCTAGCAAACCGACAGCCATGCCGGTGACGCAGGCTCAGCCGGCGTCGGCGATGGGGCGCTGCAGCGCCTCGGCCACGGCGGACTCGGGCACGCGGAAGCTGCGACCGAACCGGATCGCGGGCAGCTCGCCGGAGTGCACCATGCGGTACACGGTCATCTTCGAGACCCTCATCAGTTCGGCCACCTCGGCCACCGTGAGGAATCGGACGTCAGGAACATCGGGCATCCCACATACCCCTCTCTGTTGAGCACACTCTAGAGGCGCGCTGCGACGGATGTAAACCTCTGTGACCCGTGTGATCGCTGTGACCGCCCCGCGCGGGTTCGTTCACACGGATTGTCGAGCCTGCTCCCAGGCCGCTCGCACCGCCGTCGCACGGCACGCATAGGGCGGTGCGGCACGCTTGTGAGCAGTGCCGCTCCTCCCAAGCGGCCAGCCCCCCGAAAGGCGGACCCGGGTCCGCCGGACGCCTCCGTCAGCGGCCATCTCCCCCTGTGCTGCTGCGGAGGCGTCACTTCTCCGTTCTGGACGCGAGGCGGGCCGCGGCGTCGCGGCGGACCTGGCGCTCCTCCTTCCGCGCGGAGCGCAGCGCCTTCTCCGCCTCGCGCACGTGCTTCGCTGCAGCCCGGACGCGCTTGTCCGCGCTCAGTTCCGCACTGTCGTCGCGCAGCCACGGCGCGGCATCCGCATGATCGCCGCCGCGGTCCAGACCGGCGATGTACGTCTCCACGCCCTCGAGGTAGCGCTCGATCGAGAACCGGAACGGGTCGTCGTCGTGCAGGAAGACTCCGGAATCGATGGCCGCGCGGAGCGCGGGGAACTCGGCCGCGGTGATGACGCGATCGAACAGCGCCGCCTCGCGGGCCGTGATCTCGTCGGCCGACAGCCCGCTCGTGCGCGCCTGCTCGGTGTAGCCGGCGAGCACGGTGCCGTACCAGCGCGCCTGTCCGGTGCAGCCGAGCGCGACCGCCAGCCGCTCGGACGGGTTCAGCGGCGTCCCGTCCAGGGCTTCCAGCGCGGAGTCCAGCCAGGCCGAGCTGTTCGGCGTGATCGGCGATCCGGTGATCGGCAGGGACAGCATCCACGGATGCCGCAGATAGATGAGCACCTGGGCCTCGAAGTACGCGCGCAGTCGCGCCCGCCAGCCGTCGATCTCACGGAGATCCTCGGGCGGGAGCCCGACCGCCTGCTCCTCCATGAGCAGCAGCAGGTCGTCCTTCGCGCTGACGTAGCGGTACAGCGACATCGGGGTGAAGCCGAGCTTCGCGGCGACCGCCGCCATCGACACCGCGCCGATGCCCTCGGCATCGGCGAGCTCGACCGCTGCGTCGACGATCCGCTCGACGCTCATCTCGCGCTTGGGCCCGCGCTGGGGGTTCGCGGCGACGCCCCAGGCGAGGGCGATCCCGCGCGGAAGCTCTTCGGGTTCGACGTCGGTCATGCTCGCAATCCTATGGTTGTGTACGCCATAAACGGTATGTTACGGTCATACACAGTTTCACCCATACACAGAAAGGATGCCGAGATGAACCCCGCCATCGACGTCCGAGGCCTACGTGTCTCGTTCGGAACCCACACCGTGCTCGACGGTCTCGATCTCGAGGTCGCGCCGGGTGAGGTGTTCGCCCTCCTGGGACCCAACGGGGCCGGCAAGACCACCGCGATCTCCGTGCTCACGACGCTGCTCGCCGCGACGGCAGGCACCGTGCGCGTGGCCGGCCACGACGTGGCATCCGAACCGGTGGAGGTGCGCAGGCGCATCGCCCTCACCGGCCAGAGCGCCGCCGTCGACGACATGCTCACCGCCACCGAGAACCTGGTGATGCTCGGGCGGCTCTCCGGCCTGCATCCCCGCGCGGCGCGCGAGCGCGCCGGCGAGCTGCTCACGCGGTTCTCGCTCACGGATGCGGCGTCGAAGCCGGTGAAGACGTTCTCCGGCGGCATGCGCCGCCGCCTCGACCTCGCGCTCAGCTTCGTCGTCACCCCTGAGGTGCTGTTCCTGGACGAGCCGACCACCGGCGTCGACCCGCGCAGCCGCCTCGAGCTGTGGGAGGTGATCCGCACGCTGGCGGATGCCGGCACCACCGTGTTCCTCACCACGCAGTACCTCGAGGAGGCCGACCTGCTCGCCGACCGCGTCGCGATCCTGGACGGCGGGCGCATCGTCGAGACCGGCACGCCCGCGCAGCTGAAGGCCCTGGTCGGCAGCGACACCGTCGTGCTGCACGGAGCCGACGACGAGGTGCTCCGCGAGATCCCCACCGACGGCAGCGTCGCCGGCCTGCGGCGAGCGCTCGATCAGCTCGACCAGGCGGATGCCGCGGCATCCGTCTCCCTGCGCCGCCCGACTCTGGACGACGTGTTCCTCAGCATGACCGGTGCGCCGCGGAGCGACGCCCGCATCCCCCAGGAGATCTCATGACCGCCATCGCCGCTCCCCTCGCCCTTCCGGCTCCGCGCCCCCGCATCCGCGGGTTCGGCGCCGAACGCGTCTTCGTGCGCCGCAGCCTCACCCAGTCGTTGCGCGACGGCGAGTCGCTGAGCATGTCGATCATGCTGCCCGTGACGCTGATGCTGCTGTTCACCTTCGTGTTCGGCGGCGCTCTGCAGTCCGATGGCAACTACGTCGACTACGTCGTGCCCGGCATCATCCTGCTGTGCGCAGGGTTCGGCGCCGCGACCACGGCGACCTACGTCTCGCGCGACATGACCACCGGCATCATCGACCGGTTCCGCACCATGCCGCTGCGCGCCGGCGCCGTTCTCACCGGGCACGTCGTGGCCAGCCTGGTGCGCAACCTCGTCGCCACCGCCGTGGTCATCGGCGTCGCGCTGCTGCTGGGCTTCCACCCCACCGCGAACATCGCGGGCTGGATCGCCGCGACCGCGGTGATCGCGCTGTACATCCTTGCGATCACCTACCTCTATGCGGCGATCGGCCTCGCCGCCGGGAGCCCTGAGGCGGCCAGCGGATACGGATTCATCCTGATGTTCGTGCCGTACCTGTCCAGCGCGTTCGTGCCGATCGACACCATGCCGTCGTGGCTGCAGTGGATCGCGACCTACCAGCCCGTGACGCCGATCATCGAGACGATCCGTGGTCTGCTGATGGGCACCGACCTCGGCACCCAGCCGGTCTGGGCGCTCGGCTGGTGCGTCGCCATCATCGCGATCGCCGCACTCTGGGGCGCGTGGCTGTTCGGTCGGCGGCGTCGCGCCTGACCGCTAGGCGCCGAGCCGCTTGAGCGCGGTGGTCACCGCGTACTTGGCGGATGCCGCGGCGCGGCCGACGACCTCGGCCGCGTGCGCGGCGCCGTCGGGCAGCGGCATGAGGTCGATGTCGGGCGCCTGGTCGCCGAACGCATCGACGAGGAAGGGCACCAGCCAGTCGTCGACCTGCTCGAGCGGTGCGACGGAGATGCTATAGAAACGGCGCTGGCCGTCTTCGCGGACCGTGACCAGATCGGCGTCGCGCAGCACCTTCAGATGCTTCGAGACCGTGGGCTGGCTGACCCCGAGCTCGCTGACGATCTCGGTGACGCTGGTGCCGCCGTCATCCTCGTTCTCACGGCGCAGCAGGAGCTGGAGGATGTCGCGCCTCGTGCCGTCCGCGATCACGTCGAAGATGTCCGTCATGTGTTCAGGGTAGCCCGCAGGGTGACCCTCGCCTAGCCTGCCGAGGCCGCGCGGCCCCACGGAGTACCATGACGGAGGTCCGGCGGGCACCGCCGCCCGGGTCTCAGACGGAGAGGGGGTCCGATGTCGAGCAGCGCGCCGGCATCCGCTTCTCACGTCTCCCTGCGCTGGCTGGGATCACAGCTCCGCCACTTCGTCACGTCATCGCCGTCGCGCTTCGCGATCGTCGTCTTCGCACTGCTGATCCTGCTCTGGACCACGCTGCTGTCACTGCCGATCGCCTCGGCCGCGGGCACGGTCACCGCACTCAGCGACGCGCTGTTCACCGCTGTCTCCACCATCTGCGTGACGGGCCTGTCCACGGTCGACATGAGCGCGCACTGGTCGCCGTTCGGGCACGCCGTGATCTTCATCGGCGTCAACATCGGCGGCCTGGGCGTGCTGACCCTGGCCTCGCTCATGGGCATGGTGATCTCGAAGAAGCTCGGTCTCAGCGCCAAGCTGATGGCGGCTGGCGACACCAACCCGCTGCGCGCGCACGGCGGTGCGGTCAACGAGAGCCAGACCGTGCGCCTCGGCGAGGTCGGTCAGCTGCTCACGACCGTCGCGATCTCGGCGCTCATCATCGAGATCGGCCTCGCCGTGCTGCTCTACCCGGCACTGGTGCTGGCCGGCGTCGACCCCGTCTCGGCTCTCTGGGAGGCGCCGTACTTCGCGGCCATGTCGTTCACCAACACCGGGTTCGCCCCGAACGACGGCGGCGTGGCAGCGTTCGCCGACGACTACGTGGTGTTGATCCTGCTCATGGCCGGCGTCTTCCTCGGCAGCATCGGGTTCCCCGTCATCTACTCGCTCGCCAAGCACCACTGGCACTTCAAGCGCTGGTCTCTGCACGCGAAGCTGACCATCGTCACCACCGTGCTGCTGTTCTTCGTCGGAGCCGCGGTCTTCCTGCTGCTGGAGCACAGCAATCCGAAGACGTTCGGCTCGATGGACGCCGTCGACACGACGGTACAGGCGTTCTTCCTGTCCGCCATGACCAGATCGGGCGGCTTCAACGTCATCGACATGAACGACCTGTACGGCTCGTCGATGCTGGTCGCCTGCATGCTGATGTTCGTCGGCGGCGGCTCGGCATCGACCGCGGGCGGCATCAAGGTCACCACGCTCGCCGTGCTGGCGATCGCGGTGTGGTCCGAGGCGAAGGGCCGCCAGTCCGTGCAGGTGTTCGGCCGGCGCATCCCCAGCGACGTGCAGCGCGTGGCTCTCAGCGTCGTCGCCTGGGGTGCGACGATCGTGGCGATATCGACCGTCGCGATCACTCAGATCACCGGCGACGACGTGATCGACGTGCTCTTCGACGTGATCTCCGCGTTCGGCACGGTGGGCCTCACTTCAGGAGTGACCGAGACGCTGCCGGAAGCCGGCTCGTACATCCTCGCGGCCACCATCTTCATGGGGCGCGTTGGTACAGTGACTCTCGCCGCGGCGGTCGCCGCGACATCCCGATCGCAGCTCTACTCGCTGCCCGTGGAAAGGCCGATCGTTGGTTGAGATGGTGCGGGGAGACTCCCCGGTGCTCGTCATCGGACTCGGGCGCTTCGGCGCCGCCTGCGCGGGCGAGCTGGACCGGCTCGACCGCGAGGTGCTGGCCATCGACGGCGACCTCGAACTCGTGCAGAAGTGGTCGGAGCGCGTCACGCACACCGTGCAGGCCGATGCCCGCAACCTGGACGCGCTGCGGCAGATCGGCGCGCAGGACTTCCAGGTGGCCGTCGTCGCGGTGGGCTCGCTGATCGAGGCATCCGTACTGATCACCGCGAATCTCGTCGACCTGAAGATCCCGCAGATCTGGGCGAAGGCCGTCTCGCAGTCGCACGGCAAGATCCTCGCCCGCGTCGGCGCGAACCACGTCATCTACCCGGAGCGCGAGGCCGGCGAGCGCGTCGCGCACCTCGTCTCGGGCCGCATGCTCGACTTCATCCGCTTCGACGATGACTTCGTGCTGGCCAAGATGTACCCGCCGAAGTTCATCCGCGGCGTGCGGTTGAACGAGTCCGGCGTGCGCACCAAGTACAGCGTGACCGTGGTGGGGGTGAAGAGCCCAGGCAAGCCGTTCCGCTACGCGGAGGCCGACACCGTGGTGACCAACCACGACCTGATCATCGTCTCGGGCACCAACAGCGACATCGAGCGCTTCGCCGGCCTCGACCGCTGACGCTCAGGCTCCGGCTGCGAGTTCGCGGGCCCGCGCCAGCGCCGCATCCGTGGCCGCTGCGAACACCTCGTCGAGGTGCGCGTCCTGCAGCACGGCGACCGCGCGCTCCGTGGTGCCCTTGGGGCTGGTGACGCGGCGGCGCAGCTCGGCCGGATCCTCGCCGGATGCGTCGAGCAGAGCGGTCGCGCCGATGAAGGTCTGCTCGGCCATCAGGCGGGCGTCCGCCTCGGAGAAGCCTTTGCCGATCGCGGCCTTCGTGAGCTCCTCGATGAGCAGGAAGACATAGGCGGGGCCGGAGCCCGAGATCGTCGAGAGTGCGTCGATCTGCGACTCGGGCACCTCGATCACGGCGCCGACGGTCTCGAACAGGCGCCGCACCAGCGCCATGTCGTCGGCCGTCGCCGCGGCTCCGGCGGCGAGCCCGGTCACGGCCTTGCCGACCGTGGCGGGGGTGTTCGGCATCGAGCGGATCACGTGCGCGTCGGCACCGAGCACGCTCGCGAAGGTGTCGAGCGTGACGCCGGCGGCGAGGCTCACGACGATCGCATCCGGGCGCAGCGAGGGCGCGATCTCGCGGAGCAGGTCGGGCACCATCACCGGCTTCACGCCGACCAGAAGGATGCGGGCGGACGCCGCGGCATCCGCGTTCCCCTCGGGACGCTCGGCGAGAGCGATGCTCGTCACGCCGGGCAGGGCGGCGAGCGCCGCCGCCTTCTCGGCGGTGCGGTTGGTCGCCGTGATCCCATCCGTGCGGATGCCGGAGGCGACGACCCCCTGCAGGATCGCGCCTCCCATCGAGCCGGCGCCGAGGAATGCGAGGGATGGGAGCGTGTCAGCCATGTCTCCATCCTCCCGCATTCGAGGACCGTAGACTCGTGCCATGAGTGCATCCGGCGGCAGCAAGGCGATCATCGCGGCGTTCCTGGCGAACATGGGTATCGCCGCCGCGAAGCTCGTCGCTTGGGCGCTCTCGGGCTCTGCGTCGATGCTCGCGGAGGGCATCCACTCGATCGCCGACTCCGGCAACCAGCTGCTGCTGATGCTCGGCGGACGCAAGGCCAAGAAGACCGCCGATCGCTCGCATCCGTTCGGCTACGGGCGCGAGCGGTACGTGTACGCATTCGTCGTCTCGATCATCCTGTTCTCGCTCGGTGGCCTGTTCGCGATCTACGAGGGCGTCGAGAAGATCACCCACCCGCACGCCCTCGACCCGGTGTGGTGGTGGCTGCCGATCGTCGTGCTGGTGATCTCGATCGGCCTGGAGTCGTTCTCGCTGCGCACCGCGATGCGCGAGAGCAACCAGGTGCGCGAGAAGGGGCAGTCCTGGTTCTCGTTCATCCGCCGCGCGAAGGCGCCCGAGCTGCCGGTCGTGCTGCTCGAGGACATCGGCGCGCTGACCGGTCTGACCTTCGCGCTGCTCGGTGTGGGCCTCACCGTGATCACCGGCAACTCCGTGTTCGACGCGATCGGCACGCTGATGATCGGTACCCTGCTGGTGCTGATCGCACTGATCCTCGGCATCGAGACGAAGAGCCTGCTGGTCGGCGAGGGCGCCACCGACGCCGACTACGTCAAGATCGTGGATGCGATCAACGGCGGTCCCGAGATCGAGAAGCTCATCCACATGAAGACCCTGTACCTGGGTCCGGACGAGCTGATGGTCGCCGCGAAGATCGCACTCACCCAGAACAAGACCATCCGCGAGGCCGCCGACGACATCGACGAGATCGAGAAGCGCATCCGGGCCGCCGTGCCCGTCGCCCGCGTGATCTACATCGAGCCTGACATCTACCGTCCCTCGCTCGACCCGGAGCCCTCCACCGACGCGTTCGTGCTGAAGTCGGCGGACTGACGGCGTGCAGCCGCTGCTCGACGACCTGGAACGGCTGATCCGGGAGGATCCTTCGCGCGTGCGCGCTCGGCTCGACGAGCAGCCCGACCTGGCGCAGACCGTCGGCCTGATCGACCCGGCGACCGCGGCCGAGCATTGGACGCAGCTGTGCGCGCCCTCCGCCGGGACGTCCGGGCACTGGAACGCCGGCCCCGCGCGCGTCGCACTCGAGACCGCCCCGGAGGTGTACGGGAACCTCAACGGCATCCCCGCCGACGACAAGGATGCCGCCTGCCGCATCCTTCTCGAGCGGATGCTGGCCGACGTGGAGCAGCTGACGCCGGCGGCGCGCGAACAGCTCGGACGCGTCGCCGCCGAGCTGCGCCGTGCGGCGCGGGCGCACCTGCTGTCGCTGTTCCTCGACGGCGGCGTCCCGCGCGCCGCGGTGTCGTTCGGCGACCCGGACGCCGCGCGGCTGGTCGTCGTGCTCGCGCACGGGATCGTCACAGACCTGGACAACCTGCCGGAGTGGGCGCGCACCGCACGCCGGATCCGATCGCAGGTGGCCGACGCCGCGGACGTGCCGCACGACGCCGTCGCGGTGATCGCCTGGTTCGGGTACGACTCCGGCACGCACCTGACCGCTCTCGGCACCTCGCATGCGACCGTCGGCGCAGGTCGGCTGGCCGGCCTGCTCGCCGGCATCCGGCACCGCGCGCCGGGTGCGCATGTCGCCCTGGTCGCCTATTCGTACTCGTCGACGATGGCCGGCGAGCTGATCGAGGGCGGGGGCGGACGGCTCGTCGACGACCTGTTCTCGATCGCCTCGGCCGGGATCACGGCCGAGGCCGCCGACGCGATCGAAGCCGACCTGTACGCGAAGGTGTTCCGGTTCCACGCGACCGAGTCGCTGGACGACGGGGTCGCGCCGCTCGGGCGGATGTCGCAGCATCCGATCGATCCGCGCGCGGTTCCCGGGGCTGTGGTCTATGAGTCCGATGGCGGACCGGTGGGCGGCCGCGAGGGGATCGCAACGATCGGACACGCCTCGCACACCCCGACGGACAAGCCGGACGAGCCCGGGTACTTCGACCCGCGCGCGGAGTCGTTCCTGTATCTCGTCGCGACGCTCGCGGAGCGGCTCTGACGCTTCGGCCGGGGAGCCGGTCAGCGGCGGGCTTCGAAGAAGTCCCGGAGCAGAGCGGTCGCGGCATCCTCCCGCACGCCGCCGACGACCTCGGCACGATACGGCAGACGTCGGTCCCGCAGTACGTCGTACATCGAGCCGGAGGCGCCGGCCTTGTCGTCCCAGGCGCCGAAGACCACTCGCCCGATGCGGGCCTGCAGGATCGCGCCCGCGCACATGATGCACGGCTCGAGGGTGACCACCAGCGTGCACTCCTCGAGGTTCCAATCGCCGGTGGCGGATGCCGCAGCGCGCAGCGCGACGACCTCCGCGTGCGCCGTCGGGTCGTGGGTCTGCTCACGCAGGTTGCGCCCCTCGCCGATGATCGCGCCCGTGCTGTCGAGCACGACGGCGCCGACCGGCACGTCGCCGGCCTCGCCCGCCTCGACGGCGAGCGCGAGCGCGCGGTCCATCGCGGAGAGGTCGGCTGCGGTCACGGGACAAGTCTGACATCCGTCCGCGGGAGGACGCCGGAGGCACCGGGTTCAGACCACGGGTGGATGCCCCTGCGACGGCCGACGCGTAGCGTCGGAGACATGGACAGCACACAGGCCCTCGTGATCATGATGATGACGCTGCCGGCCCTCATCGGCTCGGCGATCGTCGCCGCGAACGCCCAGAGGATCAACGCCCAGTGGCGGGAGCGGAAAGCCGCGAAGCGCGCGGCGGCATCCGCAAAGTAATCTGTATCCATGCGCGTTCACGTGGCCGACCACCCTCTCATCACCCACAAGCTCACGGTGCTGCGTGACCAGGGCACTCCGTCGCCCGTGTTCCGCCAGCTGACCGAGGAACTCGTCACGCTGCTCGCCTACGAGGCGACCCGCAACGTGCACGTCACCCCGATCGAGATCCAGACCCCGGTCACGAAGACGATGGGTGTGCGGATCGCAGAGCCGCGCCCGATCGTGGTGCCGATCCTGCGCGCAGGACTCGGCATGCTCGAGGGCCTGGTCAAGCTCATCCCCACCGCCGAGGTCGGATTCCTCGGCATGGTGCGCGACGAGGAGACCTTCGAGCCGACCACCTACGCCGAGCGACTGCCCGACGACCTCAGCGACCGGCAGTGCTTCGCGATCGACCCGATGCTCGCGACCGGCGGCTCGCTCGGCGCCGCGATCCAGTTCCTCTTCGACCGAGGGGCGAAGGATGTCACCGCGATCTGCCTGCTCGGCACGCCGGAGGGCGTCGCCGCGATCGAGAAGCTCGTCGGTGATCGCGACGTGACCCTCGTGCTGGGCGCGCTCGACGAGCGACTCAACGAGAAGGGCTACATCGTGCCCGGTCTCGGCGACGCCGGCGACCGGCTGTACGGCACGGTCTGAGTCCGGCCCGCCGCGAGGATCCGTCCTGTCCCGGGCGGATGTCCGGTCCTCGAGAACGCTGAGCCGCGAAGGAGAAGATCTTGGGCGCCGGAGAGCTGTGGGATGTCACGGACGCCGACGGGGTGCCCACGGGCACGACCTTCGAGCGCGGGACGCCCGGTTGGCCGCCGGAGGGCGGATTCCACGTCATCGGCAGTGTCTGCGTGCGCCGCGATGACGGGATGCTGCTGCTGACGCAGCGCGCAGCGTCGAAGGACTGCCCGCTGGACTGGGAGTTTCCGGGAGGCAGCGTGCTGGCCGGTGAGACGAGCGTCGAGGGTGCTGCCCGGGAACTGCGCGAGGAGACGGGGATAGCTGTGCCCGCCGAGTCACTGGAGTTCGTCGGGCGCTTCGCCGAGGAATCCGCGCTCATCGATCTGTACGTCGCGACGGCGGGGCCGGATGTCGTGGTCACGGTCGATCCCGTCGAGGTTGCTGCGGCGGAGTGGCTCGCTGTCGACGACGTCGAGGCGCGCTGGCGCGACGGGCTGATGGCACCGCCGTGGGAGCCGCGACTCGATGCGCTGTGGGCGCCGCTGCGGGCTGTCCTCGACGGGCGCTGAGGAACGCGTGTCCATCGCCCGGAACAGGAGATCCTTCGAGAACTGCACGCAATTCGTGCATTCGTCCTGTTCTGGGCGGATCTCCTGCGCTCGGTGACGTGCGCGACGCCCCGTCAGGATCCTCAGACGGTCAGGAGGTAACTGCGCTCGTCGCCGTATTGGGTGAATCCGGCGCGGGCGAGGATCGGGGCGGAAGTCGAGACTCTGCCTTTCACGAGCGCGGTGGTCGCGCCGAGCTCGGCGCCGACGCGGAGACGCTCGGCGAGGACGGCGCGGTAGGCGCCGCGGCCCCGGTACTCGGCCAGCGTGGCGGCTCCCCAGAGACGGACGAAGCCGTCGACGACCGTGCAGCCGCCCGCGCTCACGGGACGTCCGTCGAGACGGGCGACCACTCGCGCGCCCTCGCCTGTTTCGAGCGCGTGGGTGACCTCCGCGAGCTCCTGTTGCAGACCCTCCGCATCGAGCGGCTGCTGCTTCCACACCGGGACGTTCACCAGGTCGACGTCACGGACCTGGGCCAGCGTGCGGACGACCTCGACCGTAGCATCCGCCGGCGTCTCGATCGGGTCGCCGGGAACCGGCCGCGCGAACACGGTGACGGTGTCGTCGTGGACCGCGCCCCGGCGACGGAACTCCTCCTCGAGGTCCGGACGGTCCGACGGGTTCGTCCAGAACGTCAGGCGGGTCTCGCCCCAGGCACGGGTGCGTTCGATCGCGTGGTCGACCACCGCCGCGGCATCCGATGAGGAGCGCACCTGCGAGGCGCGCACCCCGCCGCCGAACCGGGCGGGATACCGTACGAGCTGCAGCTCGGTGCTCTCCTGCTCGCTCCCCCGCGGGAACCACACCCACGCGGCGGAGGCTCGGAGGATCTCGTCGTCGCTGTGCACGTCAGTGATCTAACTGCCCTCGTGATCCGCACCCACGAGGCGGGCGAAGGCGCTGAGGCGGGCGACGCCCTCGGGCGTCCAGGGCAGGTCGTCGAGCAGGGCCGGCGAATGCACCAGGTAGGCGATGCTCTTCGCACGCGAGATCGCGACGTTCAGGCGGTTCTGCAACAGCAGGAACTCCGGGCCGCGCGGTGCATCCCTCCCGCTCGAGGCGGCGAGTGAGGTGATCGAGACGACCGCTTCCTTGCCCTGGAAGTTGTCCACGGTGCCGACCGCCACCCGGCCGAATCCGGCGGCGGCCAGAGACTCGTGGATCAGCTGTTTCTGCGCGTTGTACGGCGCGACGACGATGATGTCCTCCTGCTCGAGGGGGCGCGGTGCAGCATCCGTCATGCCGTCGGCATAGGGGCGGCCGAGCAGGTCGCGAACGATGCGCACGACCTCGTCGGCCTCTTCCGGCGACTGCGTGGCGTTGCCGCGGTGTCGCACCGGTACGACGTGCAGCCCGGGCTCGATTCCGTCGACCAGACGTCCCTCGGTGCCAGGCGCCGAGGCGAGCTGTCCGGCGTAGGACAGCCGGGAGACCGGCTCGGCGACGGCAGGATGCATCCGCCATGACGTCGCGAGGAAGTAGCCGTGCGCCGGGTCGATGACCTGCATGCCGGCCATGACCCAGCCCAGCGCGGAGGTGTCGACCGGTTCGGGGTGGGTGCCCTGGCTGACCTGCGGCAGCTGCTGCGGATCGCCGAGCAGCAGCAGGCGCTGCGCGCCCGCCGCAACGGCGATGGTCGACGCGAGCGAGAACTGACCGGCCTCGTCGATGACGAGCAGATCGAGTCCGCCACGCTCGACGCGGCGGCTGTTCGCGAAGTCCCAGGCGGTGCCGCCGACGACGAATCCCTCCGGATGCTCGGCGATGAACGCGGCCATCCCGTCCTTGGGGATGACCGTGTAGCACGGATCGGCCTCGTCGTCCTTGGGTTTCTTCGCCACCTGCACGGCCGGCACGCCGTCCGCCACGACGCGTTCGAGCAGGGTCTCGACGATCGCGTGCGACTGCGCCACGACGCCGACCTTGAAGCCGTGGTCGCGCACCAGCCGCGCGATCACCTGCGACCCCGTGAACGTCTTGCCCGTTCCAGGCGGGCCCTGCACGGCGATGTAGCTGCGATCGAGGTCGAGGATGCCGCGCACGATGGCGTCGATCGTGCGGTCGTCGGCGTCGCCGGTGACCTCGGGCAGCGGCGCCCCCGAGAGCGTGCGGGGTACGGTACGGCGCAGGATGTCACTCGCGGCGTCGTGCGGGAACGACGGGGCAGTGCGGTGCACGGCATCCGCCCACTCCTCGATCGCCTTCTGCTGATTGCCGACGTTCGGTGGCGAAGCGGGCGTGAGCGCGATCGGCAGTTCGGACCAGGTCTCCCCCTGCACGGCGCGCTCACGGACGACATAGCCGTCGTCGAGCACTTCGACGACATCGACCTCGTGCGGCACCTGGATCACCCGCGACGGCGCCTCGAGGAAGAACGGCGCGGGCATCGGGTACAGCGCGAACGGCCGCCCGCCGACGCCGATCGTGCTGCCCGGTGCCACTTCGCCGCGCAGCTCGATGAGCCGGGTGAGTGAGCGCCCACTCTCGCCCAAGCCCCAGTCCTCGCGCACTGCGCTGCGCGCGGCGTCCACGCGCAGCACATCCCGGGTGCTCTCCCACATGGACACCGGTTCGCGCAGCCTCTGGAAGTGCGACTGCCAGAAGCTCTTCGTCTCGCGAGGGTGGTAGTCGATCGCCGCGGCGGCGACCCGGTACACCTCCGCCTCGGTCTCGACCGCCGCGGCGGCCGCATCGGCCATCAGGGCGACGGACAGCGGCGAGGGCTCGTATGCGCGGCTCTCGGGCTCGTCGGGCGGCGCCGGCAGCACGCCCTCCTGCTTCGCGAGGCTGATCAGCCAGTCGCGCAGACGCCGGGTCGAGACGCAGTCGTAGCGGTTGTAGTCGGCCAGGTCGTCGAGGATGCCGCGCGCCTCGGCATCCTGCCCGTCGGCGAGCAGCGCGCGCGCCTGCACGTACTTGACGATCGAGTCGTCGCCCTTCTGCACGTCGCTGGTGCGCACCTCGTCGCCCATGTAGAGCGGCTCGAGCTTCTTGATCGAGTACGACCGCGACCCGATGCGCACGGACCGCAGCACGAGCGGGTAGAGATCGACGAAGACGCCCTCGCGCAGCAGCCTGTCGACGTCGGCCTCACCGACGCCGTAGCGGGCCGCCATCGCGGACAGGTGCGAGGTCTCGTACGGCGCGTAGTGGTAGATGTGCATGTCAGGGTGCGTCTGCCTGCGCAGCTTCACGAACTCGAGGAAGTCGAGCAGCGCCTGCCGCTCGTCATCGAAGGTGTGCGCCCACAGCGCGGAGTACTGCTCGGAGTTGTCGACCCAGCCGAACAGGTAGTCGATGCCCCACTCGGGCTTCTCGCCCTCTTCGCGGACGGGCTCGGTGTAGAGCGGGTCGCCCTCGAAGTCGAAGAAGATGTCGCCCCTGCTGGGCCGCGGCAGCAGGCCGATCGCGTGCGAGGAGACGAGCTCGAACGGCGGCGGCACGCTCGGGTCGTCCCCGACGCCGAGCTGTAGGCGCGCCTGCGCCCGCAGGGCCTGGAACGTGTCTGTGTTCATGCCGTCCGGGGCATCCGCTGCGCTCGCGAGGTCGTCGATGGTGCGTACGCCGGCGGCGCGCAGCCGCTGCCGCTGCACCGGGCGCATCCTCGCGACCATCAGTAGATCGCGGTGCGCGAGCACCTGCTCCTCGCACGTGGCGCAGCGGCCGCACGCGGTGATCTGCAGGTCGCCGCGGTCGTCGCCCCACGCCAGCGGCGCGCCGGCCGCACCGTCTTCGATGCGCCGGTCGGCGATGAGCGCGCGCAGTCGCGCCCGCCGCACGTGGAACAGCGGCAGCAGGTCGTCGACCCGATGGATGCTGGTGCTGCCGTCGCCGAGCAGCAGATCGACCTCATCGGCCCGCGGGATGCCGAGACGGTCGAGCTGGTCGACGTATGCCGCGAGCTGCATGAGGGCGGTGACCCGCGCGGTGCGGGCGAGCTTGGTGTCCTGCACCCGCCAGCGGAGGTCGGTGTCGCGCAGCAGGAAGTCGGCGAAGCCGACGAACTCGTCGGTCGCGAAAGCGGCCTGGAACACGACGGATGCCTCGGAGCGCAGAGCCCGCTCGGTGTCGGCCACGACCGCGGCGAGCGCCTCGGCATCGGTGGACGAGACCTTCGGCAGCTCGACGACGCCCGGGCCGCCGTCGACGGACGTGCCGAGGTCGGCGAAGTACCGCTCGAGCGTACGACGCTCGTGCACGTCGCCGAGCTGCGCAGCGCGCGCCAGCGTGGCGTCTTCCGGCTCTTCGACGGCGGGGACGCGGCCGAGCTTCGCGTCGAGCGCACGCGCCCAGGCGAACTCGCACTCGGCGGCCGCCTTCAGGTCGCTGGCGCTCCAGACGACCCTCGTCGCGACGTTCTGCTCCGTCCTGATGACCCGCACGGAAGCCCCTCTCTACTGCCTGATCCGAGGCTATCGGCAGGGTCGGACACCGCCTCTCGTCAGCGCCACCACTCGTCGTCGGGTGTGACCGGCAGGTGCCGCTTGTGCTGCGTGGACAGGTACTTGCCCTCGATGCGACTCGCCACGTCGTCCGAGACCGGACGCTGCTCGAGGTAGTCATCGATCTCGTCGTAGGTCAGACCGAGCTCGTCCTCGTCGGCACGACCCGGCTGACCGTCGAGCAGGTCGGCCGTCGGTACCTTCAGGTAGAGCCGCTCCGGAGCGCCGAGCTCACGGAGCACCGCGCGCCCCTGACGCTTGGTCAGGCCCGACAGCGGCAACAGGTCCGCGGCACCGTCACCGAACTTGGTGTAGAAGCCGGTCACGGCCTCGGCCGCGTGGTCGGTGCCGATGACCAGCATCCGATCGTGACCGGCGAGCGCGAACTGCGTGACCATGCGGATGCGGGCCTTGATGTTGCCTCGGTTGAAGTCGGTGATATCGGCGCCGAGCGCGTTCTCGATGTCCTTCTCGACGCCGTCCACGCCGTTCTGGATGTTCACCTCGACGCTGCGGTCGGCGGCGATGAACTCCAGTGCGGCGTCGGCGTCGGCGGCGTCGTGCTGCACACGGTACGGCAGCCGCACAGCAAGGAACGACGCCTCCCCGCCTTCTGCGCGGATCTTCTCGACGGCGAGCTGCGCGAGCCGGCCGGCGAGGGTCGAGTCCTGTCCGCCGGAGATGCCGAGCACGAACCCCTTCGCCCCCGTTGCGGCAAGGTAGTCGGCGAGGAAGCCGACCCTCGCGTCGATCTCGGTGCGCGGGTCGATCTCGGGCTTCACTCCGAGAGCCTCGGCGATCTGCTGCTGCATGGTCACGGGCGTCCTCCTCCGATGGGTGCATCCAGTCTGTACCTGAGAGGATGGATGCGTGAAACTCCTCGTCGCCGCACTCGCCTCCGAACTGCAGGCCTTCCCCGCAGAACTCCCCGGTTTCGACCGTCTCGTCACCGGGCCGGGCAAGCTCAAGGCCGCCTACGGCCTGACCCGTGCGCTCGACGCCGCCGCGTACGACGAGATCCTCGTGGTCGGCACGGCCGGCGCCGTGGACGACGACTTGGAATCGGGCGTCTACGAGGTCAGCGCAGCGATCCAGCACGACGTGCAGGACCTGGACGGCGTCGTCGGGCAGCACGTCTCGCTGCCGTCGCACGTCGAGACCGGACGCGACGGGCACACGATCGCGACCGGCGACATCTTCGTCGACGACGCGGATGCCGTGGCCCGCATCCGCTCCCTCGGCGGTGTTCTCGTCGACATGGAGACGTTCTCGTACATCTGGGTCGCGCAGCAGTTCGGCGTGCCGATCCGTGTGCTCCGTGCCGTCTCGGACCGCGCGCAGGACGGCGCGACGCAGCTCTGGGACGAGGTCGTGGCGGCGTGCAGCGCCCAGCTCTGGGAGCGCGTGAAGGACGAGTACCCGGTCTAGACCGGAGCGTCGATCACGCTCGGCCCGTCGGGCAGGGTGCGCACCGTGAGCTGCGCAGGGATCTGCTCCTGCATCGCCTCGACATGACTGATCACGCCAACCGTGCGTCCGCCCTGGCGCAGCTCGTCGAGCGTGCGCATCGCGACCTCGAGGGTGTCGGCGTCGAGTGAGCCGAAGCCCTCGTCGATGAACAGGGTGTCGAGCCGGATGCCGCCGGCCCTGGCCGTGACGACCTCGGCGAGCCCGAGCGCGAGTGCCAGCGAGGACAGGAACGTCTCGCCGCCGGACAGCGATCGCGCCGGCCTGGTCTGGCCTGTGAAGCCGTCGAACACGACGATCCCCAGGCCGGAGGCCTTGCCGTGCGACGCCAGCGCGTCGGAGTGCTGCAGCTGGTAACGGCCGGCTGACATCTCGTGCAGGCGCAGGTTCGCGGCCTCGACGATCTCCTCCAGCTCGGCGGCGAGCACGAACGTCTCGAGGTTCATCTTGTGCGTGTTCGCGCCGCGTCCGGCGAGCGTGTCTGCGAGGCCACGGAGCACGTCGTACTCGGCCTGCTGCTCGGCGCCGGCCGCATGCTCGGATGCCGCGGTGTCGGTGAGGCCGCGCAACTGCGTGACCGTGCCACGGGTGCGGTTCGCGGCATCCACGGCGGCGGTCCAGGTTGCGCGGGCGTCGGTGGCGGCCTGCTGTGCCGGGGCGAGGTCGATGGCTTCTTCTGGCAGCATGCGCAGCTCGAGGTCGAGCAGGATCTGCCGCTCGGTGCCGAGCGCGATGGCGTGGGCGGAGATGCGGTCTTCGAGGGCGGCGAGTTCGGCCGGGGCCAGCAGCGCCGCCTCGGCCGCGGTCACCTCGTCGAACGGCGAGTGCTGGAGCGCTGTGCTGCGCTCCGCCAGAGCCTCGGATGCTGCAGTCGCGCGTGTCTCCCGATCATCGACCGCGTCGGCGAGGGCGACGGCGTCCGCCGCCTGCTCGGTCACCAGCGCGATGCGGGCGGCCACGGACGGATGCTCGCCCCTGGCCTGCGCGATGAGGACCTCGGCCTCACTCGCGGACTGTTCGGCGAGGGCGAGCTGCTCGCGCGCCGCGGAGACCTGCTTCTCGGCGTCGGCACGACGCTGCTCGTTCTCGTCACGGCGGGTCGTCGCGGCCTGCAGCTCACCCTCGAGCGCGATCGCCTGTTCGACGGCTGCGGACGCGGCGGCGAGCTCGGTCGTCGCGGCCTCGAGCTCGATCACGGCCTGTTCGACCGTGCGCCCGTCGGCACGCTCTCGGACCGCCGCAAGCGCGGCGCGCATGCTCGACTCGTGGTCTGATGCGGTTCGCTCGGCGGCTGCCGCGGCGTCGCGGACGGCCTCGGCCTGGGCGATGTCGTCTGCGGAGACCGGGTCCACGTGCTCGGCCGGGCTCGGATGTTCGGTGGAACCGCACACCGCGCACGCCTCGCCGGGGACGAGCGCGGTGGCCAGCTCCCCCGCGTATCCGTCCAGGCGGCGCCGGCGCAGCGCGGTGAGCGCGCTCTGCGCGGCGGTGTGCGCGGTGCTGGCCTCGAGAACCGCACGTTCCGCTTCGGCCTGCGCTGCGGACTGCTTCTCGACATCGACGGCCGCGGCGCGGCGGCGCTCCGCATCGGCCTTCGCCCTGGTCAGGTCATCGAAGCGGTCGCCCTGGCGGCGGGCTGCGTCACGGCGCTCGGTGAGGTCGGCGAGCTGCGCCGGGAGCTCCTCGCGCTCGCGCTCGACGGCGGCGAGAGCGTCCGTCGCGTCCGCGACGGAGTGACGGGCGGATGCCACAGATTCGGCGCGCGCCGCGCCCTGCTGCTCGAGGTCAGCGGCGCGCTGCCACGCCCCGACCTCACGGATGCGGGCGGACGCCCAGGCGCGGAGAGCGGCGGCCTCGCCCGTTTCGTTGTTCCCGTCGATGATGTCGACGCCGTGAGCATTCCAAATCGTCCGGGTCTCGTGCTCGGCGTCCGCTGCGACGGCGCGGGCCTTCTCCGCGCGCGACGCGGCCTGGATCACGCTGCGCAGCGCCTCCGCGGCGCGCGCACCGTCACGTCGCTGCACGGCATCGGCGATCTCGGCCTGCTGCGCATCCAGAGCGGCCAGAGCGGTGCGCGCCCTGTCACGCTCGGCCTGCGCCTGCCGCACCTCCTTGGCCCCTGCGAGGCCGGCATCCGCCGCCGCGAGTGCCTTCTCGGCCTCGTCACGATCGGCCTCCAGTCGCTCGGCACGGTAGTCGCCGCGGGCGAGCGCGCGACGCAGTGCATCGATCCGCGCATCGGTGTCCGCGCCCTGCACGAACTCGGCATCGCCGCCGAAGCCGCCCTCGATGACAAGGACCTCGGCCTGTTCCAACCGGGCGTCGACCGTCGCCCGGCGGGTTCCGAGCGCCTTCTCGGCGATCCGGCGGCGCTCGTCGAACCGCGCCTGGTAGTCCTCGAAGCGCTCGGTGCCGAACAGCCGACGCAGCAGCACCTGCCGCTTGCTGCTGTCGGAGAGC
This sequence comes from Microbacterium sp. NPDC057659, assembly GCF_042799915.1. Taxonomy (NCBI): domain Bacteria; kingdom Bacillati; phylum Actinomycetota; class Actinomycetes; order Micrococcales; family Microbacteriaceae; genus Microbacterium; species Microbacterium sp. NPDC057659. Next base: position 1,613,532 of record NZ_JBHVHU010000001.1, read on the forward strand.
AGGAAGTCGGCGAACCGGTTCTGAGCGAGCAGGATCACCTGCAGGAACTGCTCCTGGGTGAGCTGCAGGATGTCGGCGAGCTCGTTCCCGACATCGACCGCGCGTGCTGCGCGGCCCACCCAGCCGGCATCCGTCCGCTCCTCGAGCGAGACCGCGGCCGCCTGCTTCGTGAGCCCGCCGCCGCGCTTGGCGGGGCGCAGGTACTCGGGCGAGCGCGTGACGCGGAACCGCCCGGCGACGGTGCTGAACTCGACGACGACCTCGGTGGGTTCATCGGGTTGGCTGTGGTCGCTGCGCAGCCGCTTCTCGCCGTCCTTTCCATATCTCGGGACTCCGCCGTAGAGACCGAAGCAGACCGCGTCGAGGATCGACGACTTGCCCGCCCCTGTTCTTCCGCCGATCAGGAAGATGCCGTCGTCGGAGAACGCGTCGAAGTCGACGATCTGACGTGCCCGGAACGGGCCGAACCCCTCGACCTCCAGGCGATGCAGCCTCACACGAGCGCCTCTGCGCGCACGCGGTCGTCGAGCACCTCGCGGATCAGCTCCGCCTCGCGCTCGCTCGCCCCCGCTCCGGCGCGGACGTGCTCGAGGAAGGCTTCGATGCGCTCGGTGTCGGTCACGGCGCCGTGCAGGCGCTGCGCGTAGGACTGCTCTTCCGCGGCGTCGGCTCCGACCGGAGCGTGCTGCACGAGCGCGCAGAACGGGAACCGCTCGCGCAGCCGCCGCATGGGCTCGAGCTGCGGCACCGTGTCGGTGTAGACCGCACACACCCAGTCATCGGCGTGCGCGGCGACGTTCTCGTCGGAGAGGATCTCGTCGAGGGGGCCGGTCAGCGTGATCAGGCGGCGCGGCACCGGCAGGGGCAGCCATTCCGTCGACGCCAGCCCATCCGCATCCAGGTCGACCAGCCAGGAGCCGCGCTCCTTGTGCTGCTCGCCGAAGCTGTAGTGCAGCGGCGCGCCGGAGTACCGCACCCGGTCGCTGAGCTGCTGACGCCCGTGGATGTGACCGAGGGCGACGTAGTCGGGTCCGTCGAACACGGCGAGGGGCACGACGTCGAGCCCGCCCTGGCGGACTTCGCGCTCGAGACCGGCGGTGGCGTCGACCCCCGCGGCGAAGCAGTGCGCGATCGCGACCGCGCGCCCGGGGTTCTGCGCCATGCCCTCGCGCACCAGCTCGAGCGCGTGCGCCATGGTCTGAGCCTGGTTCTTCAGCGACGCCTCCGGCCAGTGCTGCCGGACGATCGCCGGTTCGAGGTAGGGGATGCCGAAGAACTGCACCGGCCCGTGCTCGTCGGAGAGCGTGACAGGCGTCTGGATCGCCGTCGGATCGGTCAGCACGTGGATGCGCTCGCGCAGCAGCCGCGAGTGGAACCCCAGCCGCGCTGCGGAGTCGTGGTTGCCGCTCGTGACGATGACCGTCGCCCCGGTCTCATGCAGGGCGACCAGCGCGTCGTCGAGCAGTGTGTAGGCCGAGGCGGCGGGCGTCGCGGAGTCGAAGACATCACCCGCGACGATCACGACGTCGACGTCGTTCTCGCGCACCTGCACCACCAGCGCCTCGAGCACGGCGGCGAGCGCATCGAGCGTGGCGTGACCGTGGAAGGTGCGCCCGATGTGCCAGTCGGAGGTGTGCAGGATTCGCATACTCCCAAGGTACGGAGAGCCTCCGACATCGCCTTCGAGGCATGCCGAGCACAGGAGCGGAAGATCCCCTGACCCACCCTCGTCACGACGACCGGCACGGGGTGATACGACATGCGCTGTGCGCTGTCACCGGTGCGGTGTGCGGGGCTGCATCGTGCAATCGATGGGCTGCCCTCCGCCCGGAGTCGACCGACTTGCCCCGCCGGTCAAGGGGGTGTGCCCGCTTCGTCGTGACTACCGACTTCCGCTCTACTCGTCCAGATCGTTCCCCCAGTTCGCCTGCTGGATGCTGTTGTCGAGCTCGCGCAGCTCTCGCGCGACGTCATCCGCTCTGGTGTGCAGCTCGCCCACGGGGAGTGCCGGGAGCTGACGCAGCTCCGAGCGCATCTGACGCAGGTATGCACGATCCGAGCCGGAGGCAGCCGCCGCGGCATCCGACAGCAGCGAGTGCCGCAGGCGGAGCACGTCGCGGGTGGCGAGCGCGTCGGTCATCGTGCCCTCGCCGACGGTCACGCGACCGTTGGTCGCGTTGATCCGGCGGATCAGGTCGCGCAACTGATCGAGCGCGGCATCCGCCTCGACGAGCAGTGCGGACGCGTCCTCGGCGGGCTCCTCACCCTCCTGATAGCGGGCGCTGTCCGCGATCCTCTTGCGAAGCTGCTCGATGCGTCGCTGCAGATCGGAGCGGACGGACAATGCCTCGGCGAGTCTCATCCCGCCATGCTCACACAGCCCGGCACGCGGATGCCAGAGCCGGCCGGGAATCCCCGCAATCAGCGCCGGCGCAGCAGGGCCTGCTTCTCGGGGTGCAGCTCGAACCAGTCCGCGACGTACCAGCACACCGGATCGATCACGCGGTCGCCGCGCGACTCGATGTCGGCCACCGCGCCCTCGGTCACCACGGCCGCGTAGCCGCGGCCACGGAACGTCGGGATCGTGAAGGCCCTGGTCAGCGCAACCGTGCGTCCGTCGTCGCGATAGTCCAGCACGCTCACGAGAGTGCCGTCGTGCATCAGCGTGTAGCGGGAGGCATCCTTCTCATCGGTCAGCTGGAAACCCTCGGTCTGCGCGTCGATCGTCACAGATCAACGGTACGTCCGAAATCGGCCCTTCGTCTCGCTCTCGCGGATCCTGAGCGAGGGAGCCTGCGACCGAGACGAAGGGCGCTCAGGAACCGGGGAGCGCGACCAGGTGCCCGTCGCCGACGTCCCGGAGCTCCGGCCGCAGAGCATCCGGATCGTCCCACTCCCTGCTCGCGCGACGGCCGCGGCGCTTGCCGCGCTGTCGCGGATCGGCGATCGGCACGGCCGCGAGCAGCTCCTGCGTGTACGGATGCTGCGCAGCGCCGAAGATCTGGTCGCGCGTGCCCTGCTCGACGATCTGCCCGCGATACATGATCGCCACGCTCGTGCACATGTGCTCGACCACGCTGAGGTCGTGCGAGATGAACAGGAACGAGGTGCGCTGCTGGTCGCGCAGGTCGGTCAGCAGGTTCACGATCTGCCCCTGCACCGAGACGTCCAGCGCCGAGACGGGCTCGTCGGCGACCACGAACTCGGGCTGCAGCGCCATGGCCCGCGCGATGACGATGCGCTGCCGCTGTCCGCCGGAGAACTCGTGCGGGTAGCGATCGAGAGCGTCTTCCTCCATGCCGCACTGCTCGAGCACCTCGATGACGCGGTCGCGCTCGTCCTGCTTCGTCGCCAGGCCGTGCGCGCGCATAGGCTCGCCGATCGCGGCGGCGATCGACAGCCGGGGATTCAGCGCACTGAACGGGTCCTGGAAGACGTACTGCATCTTCGGCCGCAGCCTGCGCAGCTCCTTCTTTCCGAGGCCGAGGATCTCCTCGCCGCGGAACCGCACCGACCCCGAGGTGGGCTCGTGCATGCGCAGCAGCGACTGCCCGAAGGTGGTCTTGCCGCTGCCGGACTCCCCCACCAGGCCGAACATCTCGCCCTCGCGGATGCGCAGGGTCACGCCGTCGACGGCCTTCACGGTGCGCTTCTGCGCGCCGCGCCCCTCACCGCGCGACACGAAGTGCTTGACGATGTCGGTCGCCTCGACGAGAGGCGCATCGGTCACGGTGGCGCTCATGCCGAGGCCTCCGCTCCGGCGAGCGCCAGTCGGCGCACCTCGTCGGAGATCGTCGGGAGCCGGTCCAGGCGCTGGCCCGGCATCGGGCGAGCCTTCAGCAGCGCGTCGGTGTACGGATGCTGCGGATTCTCGAACACCGAGAACACGTCGCCGCGCTCGACGACGTGCCCGCCGTACATGACCAGCACCGAGTCGGCGACCTCGGCGATCACGCCGAGGTCATGGGTGATGAACAGCATCGCCATGCCGGTCTCGTCGCGCAGATCGAGCAGCAGGTCGATGATCTGCGCCTGGATGGTGACATCCAGCGCCGTGGTCGGCTCGTCGGCGATCAGCACCCGCGGGTGACAGCACAGCGCCACCGCGATCATGGCGCGCTGCAGCATCCCGCCCGACATCTCGTGCGGGTACGACCGCATGATCCGGTCGGGGTTGGGCAGACCCACGCGTCGCAGCCACTCCACGGACTGGTCGTGCGCATCGCCGACGCTCACGCTCTCGTGCGCCCTGATCGTCTCGATCATCTGCTTGCCGACCGTGAACACCGGGTTCAGCGAGCGCATCGGCTCCTGGAAGATCATGCCGATCTCGGAGCCGCGCACCTTCTGCAGCGCGGTGCCCTTCATCTTCAGCACGTCTTCGCCGTCGAGCAGCACCCTGCCCGAGAAGATCTCACCGGGCTCGTCGATGAGGTTCAGCAGCGAGAGCGAGGTGATGCTCTTGCCAGAGCCGGACTCGCCGACGATGCCGAGCACCTCGCCGGCGTGCAGGTCGAAGCTCACGCCGTCGACGACGGTGCGGGGGCCGTTCTCGGTCGGGAACCGGACCGAGAGGTCCTCCACCTGGACGAGCAGGTCTCCCATGTCACTCACTTCTTCATCCTCGGGTCGAACACGTCGCGCATCCGGTCGCCGAACACGTTGATCGCGGCGATCGTGATCAACAGGGCGACGCCGGGCGGCACCCACAGCCACCAGTGCTGCTGGAAGTCGATCAGGTTGTTCGCGGCACTGATCATGTTTCCCCAGGACGCGTTCGGCGGCATGACGCCGAGTCCGAGGAAGCTGAGCGCCGACTCGCTGAGGATGCCGGAGGCCGTGCTCAGCGTGGCCACGACGATCAGCAGCGGCATCACGTTCGGCAGCAGGTGCCGGAACTGGCGCGACCTCGCGCTCAGGCCGAGCACCTCGGCCGCGCGCATGTACGGCGCCTCGCGCAACGACAGCACCTGACCTCGGATGAGGCGGGCCAAGGACGGCCACCCGATCAGACTGAGCAGCAGCATCACGTAGTAGATCCGGGTGGAGGGATCGACGCTGTTGGCGGACAGCACCGCCGCGATCACGATCAGCAGGGGCAGACCGGGAATGGCCATCAGCAGGTCGGCCGCGCGCATGATGATCGAGTCGACCAGGCCGCCGTAGTATCCGGCGATGATGCCGAGCACGGCGCCGATCAGCAGCGAGAGCAGCATCGACGCGATGCCGATGGTCAGCGAGAGGCGCCCCGCGAGCATGAGCCGGGTCAGCACGTCGCGGCCGTAGCTGTCGGTGCCGAGCCAGTGGTCCATCGTCGGCTCGTGGTCCGCGATGCGCAGGTTGATCTCGTCGCCGGTGTACCCGGTCAGCAGCGGGCCGACGAAGCTGAACAGCAGCATGAACACCAGAGCGGCCAGGCTGATGCTCGCCGCCGGCATCCGCAGCAGGCGGGCGAAGGAATCGCCCCACAGCCCGCGGCGCTTGCCGTTCCTCTTCCGGGGCGCGGGCGCGGGCGCCTCGGCCGCGGGGCCGAGCCCAGGGTCGGCGACCTGCGTGACGATGAGTTCTCCGCCGCCGCTCATGAGGCCCTCCCCGAATCGATGAGCCGGACCCTCGGGTCGGCGACCGCGTACATGATGTCCGCGAGGAAGCTGCCCAGCACGGTGAGGAAGGCGAGCAGCATGGTGATGGTCATCAGCACGTCGTAGTCCCTGGAGAACACGGAGTCGAGCTGGAGCTTTCCGACACCGGGCCAGCCGAAGATCGTCTCGGTGATGATGGCTCCGGCGAACAGTCCCGGCAGTTCGAAGGCGAGCAGCGTGATCGCCGGCAGCAGTGCGTTGCGCAGGCCGTGCGAGAACACCACCGAGCGCTCCTTCAGGCCCTTCGCGCGCGCGGTGCGGATGTAGTCCGCACGCAGCACCTCGAGCATCCCGGTGCGGAAGTAGCGGGTCAGCGACCCGGCGCCCAGGAAGGTGAGGATCGCCACGGGCAGGACCATGTGCCGCATGACCTCGAACACATACGCGGCACCCGTCGAATTGCTCCCGGTGTCGGTCATACCGCCGGCCGGCAGCCAGTGCAGGTCGATGGCGAAGATCTTGATCATCATCAGGCCGATGAAGAACGACGGGATCGAGAGCGAGGCGAACAACAGGATCGTGACGAGCTTGTCGAACCAGGAGTATTGGCGGGTCGCGGCCAGCACACCGGCGATGATCGCGATGATCCAGGTGAGCACGAAGGCGGCGAACGCGACGATGAAGGAGTTCCACATCAGCGGGCCGAGCACGTCTGCGACCGGTCGCTTGTACACCAGCGAGAAGCCGAAGTTGCCGTGCAGCATGTTGCCGAGCCAGAGGAAGTACCGCACGATCACGGGCTTGTCGAGGCCGGCGAGGGCGCGGAGCTCGGCCTTCTTCTCGGGTGTGAGGCTGCGGTTCGAGCTGTAGTAGTCGCCTGGCATGAGGGTGAAGAGCCAGAAGACGAGGATCGAGACGCCGAGCAGCAGCGCTGCCATCACGGCGAATCTCTTGATTATGTATCGGGTCATTGCACGCAGAGTGTCGGGGGCGTGGACGCACGGAATGCTTCCGGGCGGGGGTCCACGCCCCGCCCGGAAGCATCCTACGTTTTACTGCGCGATCTTCAGCTGCGCGAGCGCCAGCGCGGCGTCATCGGCGCCCGTGGAGTACTTCGCGCCGCCCTCGATCCGGGCGTTCCACGCCGAGATCGACTTGCGGTAGTCGAGCAGGATCGTGGGCGGATCCTCGCTGAGCACCTTGTACAGCTCGGCGTAGATCTTCTGCCGCTTCTCCTGATCGAAGGTCGACGTGCCTTCCTTGATGAGCTTGGTGACCTCGGGGTTCGAGTATCCGGAGACGTTGATGTCCGGGTCGTCGGTGCCGAACTCGCTCACCGCGTCGTTGGGGTCGGACAGGCCGCTGGTGCGGAAGCCGGCCAGGTCGTAGTCGCCGTTGTAGAGCCTGTCGAAGGCGGTGTTCGAGTCGAGCACCTCGGGCACGAAGTCGATCCCGAGCTTGGTGTACGTGCTCTCCGCGATCGGGATGACAGGGTCGTCGTCCTTCGTGGTGATGTACGACAGCTTGAGCTTGACGCCGTCCTTCTCGCGGATGCCGTCCGAGCCCTTCTTCCAGCCCGCCTCGTCGAGCAGCTTGCCCGCCTTCTTCGGGTTGTACTCGTACTTCGTCACGCCCTTGTCCGTGAAGGACCACTGGGTGGGCGCCGCATACACGTCGGCCACCTGGCCGAGGCCCTTGTACTTGGCGTCGATGATCTGCTGACGGTCGAGGCCGTAGTACAGCGCCTTGCGGACCTCGGTCGACGCGAGCGCAGGCTTCTTGTTGTTCACCCAGATCTCACCCATGTCGGGCACGACGGCGGCGCGGATGTTGGCGAACCCGAGGCCCTGCAGCTCCTTCAGCACGGCCGGGTCGCTGCCGAAGCCGCCCTGGTCGATGTCGCCGTTCTCGAAGTTCTGCAGTGCGGCGTCGCTCGAGACCACCTTGAAGATGAGGTGCTCGATGGAGGGCTTGCCCGAGTAGTAGTTCGGGTTCGCGGTGTAGCGGATCTCCTGCCCTTCGACGTACTTGTCGAAGGCGTAGGGGCCGGCGCCGAGCGGCTTGGCGTAGAGGGCCTTCAGGTAGTCGAGCTGCCCCTTGACGTAGCCCTTGCCGTAGTACGCCTTCGAGATCACCTGACCGCCGAGCGTGCGCAGCGCGAGGGGGTTCTGCTTCTCGGTGGTGATCTTGATGGTCTGCTTGTCGACGACGTCGAGGCCGGAGAGCGAGGTGGCGGAGCCCTTCTTGTACTCCTCCGTGCCCTTGATCACGATGTCGCTGAAGTCGGTGCCGCCCGCGTACTGCGGGTCGTTGAGCAGGGTGAGGGTGAACGCCACGTCGTCGGCGGTGACCGGCGATCCGTCGCTGAACTTCGCACCGTCGCGGATGTGGAACGTGTAAACGAGTCCGTCGTCCGAGACCTCCCATTTGTCGGCGAGATCGGCGACCGCCTCGCCCGACTTGTCGGTGACGACCAGGGAGGCGAAGATCGGCTGCACGGCGTTGCCGTCCCAGCCGTTGTCGTAGAAGCCGGGCAGGAAGACGCCGCCGGGCGCGCTGATGGTGCTGACGAAGGTGTCGGTGCGGGCGTTGGCCGCTGCCGGGCTCTTGCTCGGGTCGGTCGCCTTGTAGAACTCGTCCTTCATGGAGCTGAGGTCGTTCTTGCCGGCATCCGGCCCGGGGTCGGCGGTGGCGGCGCATCCGCCGAGGGCGAGGACGCCCACCAGCAGTGCCGCGGGGGCGAGGATGGTTCTCTTCGTCAGTCTCATGAGCGGTCCTTTTCGAACACGGTGTCGGGGAGTGGGTGTTCTTGACCGTAATCCTGCGGAAGCGCGCATGAGCAAAGTCGTGACGGGGTGTTACAGATTCGGGATACCAAACCTGGCTCCGGGTCACGTTTTGACATGACGGGTCATGATCAGCAATAATCCCCCCATGACCACCATCGCACGTTCTTTGTCCGCCCAGGAGGCGAACAGGACTGCCGGGATGATGATGCCCGGTCGCGTTGGCATGTGTTGCCGAATGTGTTGCTAAGGCGCAACCACCCTTCTCCGCTCACCTCTTCCGCCATCTGCGGGGCGTGAGCCAGGGCACCGCACCCGTGTGCCTTTCTTTCCGGCTCCGCCCGGTCTTTCTGCAACGCATCAGAGCCATCGGCTCGCATCCCCTTTGAGGATCCATCATCATGTCGAACACCGCCCTTCTCGAGCGTCCCGTCACCGCCCCCGTCCGCATCGTCTCCCCCGCGGATGCCGCTGCCGATCTGCCCTCAGTCCGTTCGCCGCGCGGCTTCGCGCTCTACGTCGGCCTCGATGAGATCAAGGCCGCCGAAGCCGGAGTGAGCCTGCCGGTGCTCGTCGACGCGCTGCGCCGCACGCTCGCCGAGCTCGCCCCGGGCGCCGAGACCCACGCCACCGTCGCCCTCGCACCGCACGGCTCCGGCGGCCGCGACCTCGACGTCGTCCGCCTCGCCCTGCAGGAGCCCGGCGCGATCGCCCGCTCCAAGGCCGCCGTCGAGGAGGAGAAGGACGAGGAGCTCGGCGTCGTCGTCGACATCTCTCGCAAGCGCGTCCTCATCGACGGCGAGTCCGCGGCGTTCACCTACAAGGAGTTCGAGCTGCTGCAGTACCTGGTGCTGCGCGAGGGCCGCACGATCGAGCGCTCCGAGCTGGTCGGTGCGCTGTGGCAGGCCAGCGACGAGGAGGCCGCCCCCGGCGAGCGCACCATCGACGTGCACGTGCGCCGGCTGCGCGCCAAGCTCGGCCGCTACGAGGACATCGTGCGCACCGTGCGCGGTGTCGGCTACCGCTTCGACCGCCACGCCGACGTCGTGATCCGCTACGGCCACGGCACTCCCTCGCCCGACCGCTTCTGATCGCGTTCACCTCCGGCTCTGTCAGGAGCCGGACGTAGAGTGAGCGCATGACCCTGACAGCGGAACCGCGCGAGCGCGCGCCGCTGCAGACCACCTACTCTCCGGATCATCCGCTCGACCTGATGAGCACGGTCGGCGTGCTGCGGCGGGGCGACAAGGATCCGACGATCGCCATCGACGGCGCCGTCATCTGGCTCGCGCTGCGGACGGATGCCGGTCTCGCGAGCCTCGCGCTGCGGGCGATGCGCGGCGAGGTGCACGCCTCCGCCTGGGGGCCGGGCGCGGCGGAAGCACTGGACGCCGTGCCCCGACTCTGCGGGGCGGATGACGACTCCGCCGGGTTCGATGCATCGCGGCATCCGCTCATCGAGGAGTCGGCCAGACGCCATCCCGGCCTGCGCCTGTCCCGCACCGACCGCGTGTTCGAGGCACTCGCGGGCTCGATCCTCGAGCAGAAGGTGACCGGCCTGCAGGCCTACGGCTCCTGGCGGCAGCTCGTCTCGCGCTTCGGCGAGCGCGCCCCCGGGCCCACCCCGCGACCGCTCTTCGTCCCGCCGACCGCGGCCGGGTGGCGCAGCATCCCGTCCTGGGCCTGGCATCGTGCTGGCGTGCAGCCGCCGCTCTCGCGCACCCTCGTGCGCGCCGCGGAGCGCGGCGACAGCGTCGAGCGCGCCGTGCTCCGAGCCTCCGACGGCCCGGAGCGCGACCGGGTGCTGACCAGCCTGCCCGGCATCGGCCCGTGGACCTCGGCCGAGACGCGCCAGCGCGCGCTCGGCGACCCCGATGCGGTGAGCGTCGGCGACTACCACCTCGCCCATCACGTCGGCTTCGCGCTCACCGGCTCGCGCACCGACGACGACGGGATGCTCGAGCTGCTCGTCCCGTGGGCGGGCCAGCGGCAGCGTGCCGTGCGGCTCATCCTCGCGAGCGGCGTCGTCGAACCGCGCCGGGGTCCGCGTCTCGCCCCCGAGGACCACCGACGCCGCTAGGGTGACTCCCATGGACAACAAGCGACGGGGCCGGTTCGCCTGGCTGGGCGGCAGTGTGGTGCTGCTCGTACTGGGAGTGATCTTCGGACTGATCCTGCAGAACGTCTGGCTCGGGATCGCGATCGCCGTGTTCGTCTCCCTGATCTGGCTGATCGCCGTGGAATCCCGCCGCGGAGGGAATCAGGGCGTGAACGACGAGTCCCACGGCCAAGAGGTCTGATCAGAACTTTTCTCGCGGTCGTGTCGATCCCCGGTGTTCTCGTTCGACGTCTGAACAGAGGGTGACATCGGGTCGCCGCCGACGAGAGGATCGATCATGACGCAGTACTTCCTGACCGTGCCGCACGACACGGCCACTGAACCGACGATGGAATCGATGCAGGAGTTCGACCCTGCCGAGCTCGAGGCGGTGCTCGCCGCCGTGGACGCGTTCAACTCCGAGCTCAAGGAGGCCGGCGCGCTCGTGTTCGCCGCCGGACTGAACCCGCCGTCGACCGCGAAGACGGTCGACGCGACCTCGGGCGAGGTGCGGGTGCTCGATGAGCCGTTCACCGTCGCCGATTCGTACGTCGGCGGCTTCTGGGTGATCGAGGCGCCCGACGACGAGGCCGCTCTGGTGTGGACCGCGAAGGCGTCCGCGGCATTGCAGGGCCGCATCGAGATGCGTTCCGTGCAGGAGATCCCCGAGGGCTGAGCGGAGCCGGAGGACGGGGCCGCGCGATCGCGCGGCCCCGTCCTCCGTGTCAGTAGTAGACCGCGAGCAGGCCGTGCGGCCCCTCGATCACTTGCACAGGGGTGTCGAAGACCCGGGTGAGCACCTCGTCGGTCATGATCTCGGCCGGGGTACCGAACTCGACGACCTGTCCGTCGCGCATCGCGCAGATGCGGTCGGCGTAGTGGCCGGCGAAGTTGATGTCGTGCAGAACGATCACGATCGTGCGGCCGAGCTCGTCGGCAGCGCGGCGCAGCTGCGCCATCATCCGCACCGCGTGCCTCATGTCGAGGTTGTTCAGCGGCTCGTCCAGCAGCACCACGTCGGTGTCCTGCGCGAGCACCATCGCGACGTAGGCGCGCTGGCGCTGCCCGCCTGACAACTCGTCCAGGTATCGGGTCTCCAGCTCGGTGAGGTCCAGGAACTCGATCGCCCGGCTGATCGCCTCCTCGTCCGCCACGGTCAGCCGCCCGCGGGAGTGCGGGAACCGGCCGAAACCGACCAGCTGCCGCACGGTGAGCCGGGTGATGAAGTGGTTCTCCTGGCGCAGCACCGAGACGACCTTGGCGAGGTCCTTCGACCTGCTGCGGGTGACGTCGAGCCCGGCGACCTCGATCGTGCCGGCATCCATCCCCAGCAGCCGCCCCGCCATCGTGAGCAGCGTCGACTTGCCGGCTCCATTGGGTCCGATCAGCGCGGTGATCCCGCCGGACGGGATGCGCAGATCGATGGGTCCGATGCTGACCGAGTCGGAGTAGTCCTTGCGGACTCCGGCGATGGCGAGCGCGGTCACAGGCGCCCCTTTCTGAGGATGACGAAGAGGAAGATGCTCCCGCCGACCAGCTCGATGATGATCGAGACGACGCCCTGCGCGGAGAACACGTGGCGCATGACGAAGTAGGCGCCGGTGAGGATCGTGAACGCGGTGAGCACCGCGATGGGGAACACGAAGCGGTGGTCGTAGGTGTCGGCGAACTGGTACGCGAGTGTCGCGACGAGGAAGCCGAGGAAGACCATGGGGCCGATCAGCGCGGTCGAGGTCGCGATGAGCACGGCGACGAGCGCGAGCACGATCATCAGCATCCGCCGGTGGTTCAGGCCGAGCGAGGTCGCGGCATCCGCCCCCAGCGCCATGACGTTGAGTCTTCGCGATGACACCCAGAGACCGGATGCCGCCAGCAGCACGAGCGGGATCGCGATGGGTAGCGTCGCCGGATCGGCGTTCGCGACGCTGCCGAACAGGCGCGCGGTGAGCACGTCGAACTCGCTCGGCGTGAGCAGTCGCTGCATGAAGGTGGAGACGGCGCCGAGCCCTCCCCCGATCACGATGCCGATCAGCAGCATGATCTGCAGGTTCGCGTAGCGCCCCGAGAGCAGCCACCCGTAGAGCGCGACGGCCAGGCCGACCATTATCGACACCTGCAGCACGAACTGCCACGGGCCGCGCAGCGCGGTGACGCCGGCCACGCCGAGCACGTAGACGGCCGTGGTCTGCACGGCGACGTAGAGCGCGTCGAAGCCCATGATCGACGGCGTGATGATGCGGTTCGCGGTCACGGTCTGGAACGCGACGGTCGCGGTGGCCTGCGCGACCGCGACGATCGCCAGCACCACCACGGTCATCACGCGCAGGCGTGCGATGCGCCAGAAGCCCTCGGTGCCGACCGGCATCGGATTGCCGTAGGCGAGCAGCCCGAAGGAGAACAGCAGAGAGAGGATGCCGAGGACCGCCAGCACGATGATCATGCGGCGCCTCGCGCCGGGGGCTGACAGCGGGCCGGAGCCGCGGATGCCTGGCATCCGTCTTTCGGGAACAACGGTCCTAAGCACGGCGACGCTGCCTCAGGAGCAGGACGACGAAGACGGCTGCGCCGACGACGCCGAGGATCAGTGACACCGGCACCTCGAAGGGCCGGACCACGGTGCGGCCGATGAGGTCGCAGAGGGTGACGATGCCGATGCCCAGCACGCACACCCAGGGCAGATTGCTGCGCAGGTCGTCGCCGCGGATCATCGAGACGATGTTCGGCACGATCAGTCCGAGGAACGGCAGGTTGCCGACGACCACCGTCACGACGCCCGTCGCGACCGCGATGAGCACGGTGCCGAGCAGCACGATGCGGCCGTGATTCAGTCCGACGGAGGTGGCGACCTCCTGTCCGAGGCCGGCCACCGTGAAGCGGTCCGCGGCGACGAACACCGCGGCGCCGACCAGGGCGACGATCCAGAGCAGCTCATACTGGCCGCGCAGCACCGAAGTGAAGCTGCCGGCGAACCAGACACCGAGACTCTGCAGCGTGTTGGTCTGCAGCGCGATGAAGGTCGACAGGGCACCGACCACCGCGCCGAGCATGATGCCGACGATCGGGACGATCAGCGAGGAGCGCAGCGACACCCGGCGCAGGAACAGGAAGAACACCATCGTGCCGACGAAGGCGGCGAGCACGGCGCCGGCCATGCGAACCGGGATCGGCGCGCCCGGCCACAGGATCATCACGGCGAGCAGGCCGAGACCCGCCCACTCGGTGGTTCCTGTGGTGGTCGGCTCGACGAAGCGGTTCTGCGTGAGCAGCTGCATCACCAGGCCGCACATCGCCATCGCCGCGCCGGCCAGCACGAGCGCGATCGTGCGAGGGATGCGGGTGATCGCGAACATCTCGGCGCCGCCATCCGCGCCGAGATCGTAGACGCCGGTGAACAGCGAGAGCGCGAGCAGCACGGCGACGACGAGAATGCCGATCAGCAGTGCCGGGTCGAACAGCCGCCCGCGCGTGGTGCGGGTGGGCGGTGATGGTGCGGTGATGGTCGTCATCGTGAACCTTGGCGACGTCCTTCGTCTCGCTTCGCTCGCTCAGGATCCGGATGTACGGACCCTGAGCGAGGAGCGCAGCGACGAGCGCCGTACTGAGCGAGCGCCAGCGAGACGAAGTGACGAAGGGTGGTCAGGCCTTCGCCTTCTCCAGCGCCTTCGCGAAGTCGTTGAAGAAGGTCGTGTAGGTCTGGATGCCCTCGTTCAGGTACGTGTCGACGGGCATGTACACGATCTGCGCGTCCTTGACCGCGGTGACGCCCTTGAGCGCCTCGGAGTTCTCCAGGATCTGGGCGGCCTGCACGTAGTCGGGCTCCTCAGCGGCGAAGACGGCGTCGCGGTCCATGACCAGGATCCAGTCGGGGTTCGCCTTCGCGATCGCCTCGACCGAGATGTCGTCGCCCTGGTGATCGTCGGTGGCCCCCTCGACCTCGAGAGCGGGGGTCAGGCCGAGGATGTCGAACACCGGGCCGAGCGTGCGGCCGACCTTGGGCGCGACATAGCCGATCTCGCCACCGGACGTGGTGACGGCCATCACGGTGTCACCCTCGTCGTAGGCCTTCTTCGCCTTCTCGATCGACGCGTCGAGCTTGTCATTGAGCTTCTTCGCCTCCGCCTGCTTGGCGAAGATGTCGCCGAGTGCGGTGGTCTGACGCTTGAGCTCGGCGTCGAAGGGCTGGCCCTCGCGCGGCTCGAGGTCGATGATCGTGGCATCCGGGACGAGCGAGGCGATCGCCTCGCCGTGCTGCGTGAAGCGCTGGCCGTTGATGACCAGGTCGGGGTCGGCGGCGACGACCAGCTCGAGGTTCGGCTCGCGGTGCGAGCCGAGGTCGACCAGGCCCTCCTGCGTCTTGTACGAGACGGTCTCGGGCATCAGCGACACGGCGGCGGCGGAGAGCTCGATGCCCCACTCGTCGAGGGTCTGGAAGGTGCGGTTGTCGGTCGCGACGACGGATGCCGGCGGCGTGGCGATCTCGTGGCTGCCGGTGTTGTCCTCGATCGTGACGGATGCCGCGGCTGCGGGAGTCTTCTGTTCGGCGGCGGGCTTCTCGGAGGCGCACCCGGCGATCGCGAGCAGAGCCGCGGTGGCCAGGCCGGTGACGGCGAGAATTCGGGGCACGGACATGGAGGGACTCCTTGCTGTGGGGTGTTGAAGATAGGTAAGCCTTACCTATCTCGGCTAAGGTAGCAGTATGACCTCCCCGACCGTCAAATCGTCCGGATTCCGTCTCGAGCGCCACGGACTCGACCTGCGGTTCCGCTCAGTCACACTCACCGCTCGCGAGCGAATCGCCCCCGATTACGTGCGGGTGCGCCTCTCCGGCAGCGACCTGGAGGGGTTCGACTCCCCCGGTTGCGACGACCACATGCGCCTGTTCTTCCCGGCCGGCCCGGTGTCTTCGGTCGAGGAGATGCGCGCCGCTCCCAGTCGCGAGTACACGCCGCTGAACTGGGGGGAGGACTGGCTCGAGGTGGAGTTCGCCGTGCACGGCGACGAGGGCGTCGCGGCCCGGTGGGCCGCCACGGCGCCGCTGGGATCGACGATCGGCGTCGGCGGACCGCGCGGCTCGCAGGTCATCGAGGGCACCCCGGACTCGTGGATGCTGGCCGGCGATGAGACCGCGATCCCGGCGATCCGTCGGTTCGCCCGCGCCCTGCCCGCGGATGCCCCTGCCCGCATCGTCGTCGAGGTGACGTCGGCGGCCGACGAGGTCTGGATCGACGCGCCCGTCGCCGTCGAGTGGCTGCACCGCCGCGGGGCCCCCGCCGGCTCCGCGCTGATCGCATTCCTGAACGGGCTGACCGCGGCCGACCGCCCCGGTGACGACCCCTTCGCATTCATCGCCGCCGAGCAGCAGATCGTGAAGCCGGGCCGCGCCCTGCTCGAGCGCTGGGGGATCCCGTCCGAGCAGGCGATCGTGAAGGGCTACTGGAAGCGCGGCGAGGCCGAGTACCACGCACCCCACTGAGCCCTCGGCTCCCTAGGCTGGACTCGTGCCGCATCCGATCGCCCCGCAGGACAGACACGACGCCTTCCCCGCAGAGCCCACCGGCACCGCGGTGCTGCTGCTCGCCGGGTCGAGCGGACGCGTCGAGGCCGAACGGGCCGACCTGCTCGCCGCGCAGGGCGCACAGGTCAGGGCCATCCGCTGGTTCGGCGGTGAAGGTCAGCGACCGGCTCCACACGAGGTGCCGATCGAGCTGTTCGCCGAGCAGCTCGACCTGCTGAGAGCCGAGGCCGATCGTGTCGTGATCTTCGGCACTTCGTTCGGCGCCGAGGCGGCGCTGACGACGGCGAGCCTCGTGCCGGTCGACGGGGTGATCGCCGTCGCACCCTCATCGGTCGTCTGGGCCGGTGCCGCCGACGGCGCGTGGTCTTCGCATTGGACGCACGGCGGAGTTCCGCTCCCCTGCGTCGGCTTCGACCCGGACTGGGCGCCGGACTCCGAGCCGCCGTCGTTCTGTCCGCTGTACGCCTCGAGCCTGCTCCGCTTCCCCGAGGACGCGGCTGCCGCCCGCATCCGCGTCGAGGACATCGCCGGTGACGTGCTGCTGGTCGCCGGCGGCGACGACCTGGTGTGGCCGGCCGTCGACTTCGCCCACAGCATCGAACGCGACCGAGCGGCTGCGGGGTTGCGCACGACCGTCGTGACGCACCCGGATGCCGGGCACCGGCTGCTGCTGCCGGGCGAGGCGCCCGCCGCCGGCGGCATCCGCATGGCGCGAGGCGGAACGCCCGAGGCCGATGCCGCTCTCGGAACTGCGGCCTGGCCCGAGGTGCTCCGGATGCTGGCGAACCCCTAGACTCGTGCGCATGGGTTCTTTGATCATCAGCGCGCAGTTCGGCGCGCCCCAGCAGATGATTCGCGAGCGCCGCGCCTGACGGCGCGCTGACGCTCACTCATCGCGCGCCGTCTCCGGATGCCTTCCCGCACCCGGAAGCGCGGTCTCTCGCATCCCGCGGGCCGGTCACCGATCGGCGTCCCTTCCGGGTGCTCCGACTCTTCAGGAGCAACCCATGCGTTCCGTTCACGGCGGCCGGCACGAACTCGGCCAGAACTTCCTCGTCCACACGCCCACCCTCCGCAGCATCCGCGACCTCGTCGCCGCGACCCGCGGTCCGATCCTCGAGCTCGGCCCCGGTGACGGCGCCCTCACCGCCGAGTTGATCTCGCTCGGCCGCGACCTGCGCGCGATCGAGATCGACGAGCATCGCGTGCATCGGCTGCGCCGCCGGCATCCCGGACTCGACGTGCAGCACGCGGATGCGCTGCGTGTGAGGTTCGACCGCCCGGTCGTGGTGGGCAACATCCCGTTCCACATCACGACTCCCCTGCTTCGCCGGCTGCTGGCGCAGCGCGACTGGCAGCACGCCGTCCTGCTCACGCAGTGGGAGGTCGCGCGCAAGCGCGCCGGTGTCGGCGGGGCGACGATGATGACGGCGCAGTCCGCGCCGTGGTACTCGTTTCAGCTGCACAGCCGCGTGCCGGCGCATCGGTTCCGCCCCGTCCCCTCGGTCGACGGCGGCATTCTGTCGATCACCCGTCGCGGCTCACCCCTGCTGCCGGCATCTGCGCAGCGCGGATACGAGCGGTTCGTCCGAGACGTCTTCACCGGGCGCGGGCGCGGTCTGGAGCGGATCGTGCGCGCGCTCGGCGGCAGCGCCGGTGCGGTGCGCCGAGCCGGGATCGCCCCGGATGCGCTGCCGCGCGACCTCTCCCCGGAGCAGTGGGCAGCGCTGTGGCAGGGCCTCGGTGAACGGTGAGTGATGCCTCTTGCGGATGCCCCGGCGGCGGCGAATACTGGTCGGCGCCGGGCATCCGGCAACCAACCCGGAAGGCGAACCCATGGCCGTTCTCAATCCGTATCTCTCGTTCCGCGACAATGCCCGCGAGGCGATGACGTTCTACCAGTCTGTGCTCGGCGGCAAGCTCGACCTGGTCGAGTTCTCGTCGTTCCCGCAGATGCCGCAGGACCCGGGCGACGCGAACAAGATCATGCACTCCTGGCTCGCGACCGAGGACGGCATGGTGCTCGCCGGCTCCGACACTCCGAAGGGCATGGAGTACCAGGAGCCGCAGGGCATCTCCGTCTCGGTCAGCACTCAGGACGACGACCGGGCGCAGGCGATCTGGGACGGGCTCGCCGACGGCGGCACCGTCGGCATTCCCTTCGAGTCCGCGCCGTGGGGCGGCCGGTTCGGCATGGTCACCGATCGGTACGGCATCTCCTGGATGCTGTCGGTCGACGCCATGGAGTGATCAGCCCGCGAACTCCAGTTCATCGAGGGAGCGGATGCCGGTGACATCGGGCGTCCGCTCTCCGTCGCGCACGAGGTGCACGGCGTGCAGCCCCGCGGCGAGCGCGCCGTGCACGTCAGCCTCGAGGGAGTCACCGATCATCACGGCCTCGGGTGCGGCGACACCGATCCGTTCGAGTGCTGCATCGTAGGCACGCCGGTCGGGCTTGCCTGCCGGCAGTTCGGAGGAGCACACGATCACGTCGAGGTGCGGACGGAGACCGAAGCGATCGATCTTTCCGTGCTGCTGCGCACGGTCGCCGTTGGTGAGCAGCGCCACGATCAGCCCCGCCTCTCTCGCACGAATCAGCGACGGCACGGCGTCGCCGAACCGCTGCAGTCCGGCCACGTATCTGGTGCCGTACGCGGCGAAGACCTCTGACGCTTCATCGTCCGTCAGTTCCCTGCCGAGGAACTCGCGCACCCGCTCGCGCCGCTGGTCCTCGAATCCGATCTCCCGAAGTTGATATCGCCGGTAATGCCTGTCGGCGATCTCCTCCCAGCGTGCGACGACGCGGTCGTCGACGATGCCGAGTTCAGCGGCGAACGCGACGACGGCGGCATTCTGCGCCGTGCGATGGTCGAGCAGCGTGCCGTCCAGGTCGAAGATCGCAGCGCGCAGCGCGAGATGGGAGAGCATTCCCTCAGCTCTCATCCATGACGGCGGCGATGGCTTCGATCTCGACGAGCTGATCCTCGTAGCCCAGTACAGTGACGCCCAGCAGCGTGCTCGGCACGTCGTGGTCGCCGAAGGCGTCGCGGACCACTTCCCAGACCGCACCGAGATCTTCCCGGTGCGTCGAGGCGACGAGCACCCGAGTGCTGATCACATCTGTGATGCCGGCGCCGGCAGCAGCCAGCGCCTCCTTCATCGTGCCGATGCACGTGGCGGCCTGCCCCGCGTAGTCGCCGACCGCGGCAGTGGTCCCGTCATCGTTCAGCGGGCAGGCGCCGGCGAGGAAGATCAGTCGCGCGTCCTTCGGCGCCGTCGCGGCGTAGGCGTACTGGGCGACATCGGACAGCGCGGAGGCGCGGATGAGCGAGACGGCGGTCATGATGCCAGTCTGCCGTGCTCGAGGATGTCGGCGGCATCCGCAAGACTGTCGGCATGGCGACCTTCGATCATCTCGGCCTGTCCGTGGCGGACGTGCGGCAGGCATCCGATCAGCTCGACCCGGTACTGACCGCGCTGGGCTACACGCGCGCGTACAACGCGCCCGACCACGCCTACTGGCGGCAGACGGATGAGCCCGAGATCCTGCTGTACCCGGCACGCGAAGAGGGGCAGCACGTGCACGGTCGTGTCGGCTGGCAGCACATGGCGTTCGAGGTCGGCTCGCGGGACGAGGTCGACCGGCTGCACGCGATCGCGACGGATGCCGGCTGGACCGCCGTGCGCGAGCCCAAGGAGTACCCGCGGTTCACCGAGCGGTACTACGCGTCGTTCGTCGAGGACGACAACGGCATCCGCTTCGAGTTCATGCACAACCCGCCGCGCGACACGCCTGGGGGCTGACCGGCGCTACGGCAGACTGTCGCGCATGCCTGTTCTCGATCACCTCGGCGTGACCGTCGTCGACCTCCCCCGCGGCATCGCCCAGTTCGATGCTGTCCTCACCGCGCTCGGCTTCGAATACGAGGGCCAGATCAAGCAGTCCGCCGCCTGGTGCAAGGACGACGAGACCGAGATCATCGTGTTCGGCCCTCGTGATGCCGACGACGCCGACCCGCATCTGCACGGGCGACCGGGCTGGCAGCATCTCGCCTTCGCCGTCGACTCCCGCGAGGAGGTCGAGCGGATGCACCGGGTCGCCGTCGACGCCGGCTGGAGCGTCGTGCGGGAGCCGAAGCTCTTCCCCCGGTTCAACGACCGTTATTACGCGTCGTTCGTCGAGGACGACAGCGGCATCCGCATCGAGTTCATGCACAACCCGCCTCGCGAGTCTTGACTGCCCGGCATCCGATCCCCTACTGTTGCAAAGCTGTGCCGACCGGCGCAGCATCCAGCCGAGGAGACGACGGAATGACTGCACTGCGCGCCCTTCCCGCGGTCCTTGCCTTCCCGCAGAAGCGCAATGACCGCGACGAGTCGTACCCTCCGGCGCGCGCCGTGTGACAGCATCCGCTGTTCCCCGCCCCGCACCGTCAGGTCCGGGGCTTTTTTCATGACCTTCCCGTGACCTGTGGCTGAACACCTCACAGAAGGAAAGGAATCATGGAGAGGCTCTCCGCACGGCTGCTGTCGTGGGCTTCGCTGATCGACGAGAAGACGCTCGACCAGGCGAAGACCACGGCGCGCATGCCGTTCATCCACCCGCACCTGGCGCTGATGCCGGATGCGCACCTCGGCAAGGGGGCGACCGTCGGATCGGTGATCCCGACTCTGGGCGCGATCATCCCCGCCGCCGTCGGTGTCGACATCGGCTGCGGCATGATCGCCGTCCGAACGCAGTTCACAGAGAGCGCGCTCGTCCAGCGCGATCTCGCCCCGCTGCGAGAGGCCATCGAGCGGGCCATCCCTCTCTCGGCAGGCCGGTACAACCGCAAGGTGGTCGCCACCGCCGAGCCGCGGATCGCGGAGCTGGAGAGCCTCGCCGAGAAGAACGGCTTCGACCCCGAGGCCTACGCGGGCAACTGGCGGCTGCAGCTGGGCACGCTCGGCTCCGGCAACCACTTCATCGAGGTGTCGGCCGACGAGCTCGGCCGGATCTGGCTGTTCCTGCACTCCGGTTCGCGGGGCGTGGGCAACAGGATCGCCACCCATCACATCGCGGTCGCGCAGCGGCTGGCGAAGCAGTGGTGGATCAACCTGCCCGACCCCGACCTGGCCTACCTGGTCGAGGGCACGCCCGAGTTCACCCGGTACATCCGGGAGCTGCGGTGGGCGCAGCGGTTCGCGCTGCTGAACCGGGAGGAGATGATGGACAGGGTCGTGCGGCAGGTGTCGGAGTTCGTCGGCACCGCGGTGGACGAGCAGGAGCGGATCAACTGCCACCACAACTTCACCGAGTCGGAGAAGCACTACGGCAAGCAGGTCTGGGTGTCCCGGAAGGGCGCCATCCAGGCCGACGCCGGGCGGCCCGGGCTCATCCCGGGTTCCATGGGAACCGCTTCGTACGTGGTGGAGGGACTCGGCGACCCGCAGTCGCTGAACTCCTCACCGCACGGCGCGGGCCGGGAGTACTCCCGGTCCGCCGCGCGGCGCACGTTCACGCACGAGCAGCTGCGAGAGGCGATGACCGGCATCGAGTTCCGCGACACCGACGCCTTCATCGATGAGATCCCGCAGGCCTACAAGCCGATCGACACGGTGATGGCGGATGCCGCGAGCCTGGTGCGGATCCGGCACACGCTGCGGCAGCTCGTCAATGTGAAGGGCGACTGAGTGACCTCCGGGCCCGTCAGTTCAGGACGGGCTCGGATGTCTCGGCCTCGGCGCGGTCGGTGAAGGCCTGCTTCGGCACGAAGCAGAGGATCACCGCCGCGGCGAGCGCCGTCGCACCGCACACCACCCACACCGTCACGTAACCGGCGAAGGAACCCGCGGTGCCCTCGACGGCGGCTCCAGAGACGCCATGCAGCAGCGCGATGCCGAACACGCACGAGGCGATCGCTCCGCCCACGGTCTTCACCGAGTTCGTCAGGCCGGTGGCGACGCCGGTCTGCGTCGCCGGGGCAGCGGATGCCGCAGCGGCGGGCAGAGCGGCGACCAGGGCTCCGGAGCCCAGGCCCACCACGACCATGTTCGTCACGACCTGCACATACGTCGCGTGCAGTGGCAGGAACAGCAGGAACCCGACGCCCACCAGCACCGATGCCCCGATCAGCGTGATGCGCGGCGTCAGTCGGCGGGCCACCAGCGGGAACAGCAGGGCCCCGACGATCATCGCGATCAGGTAGACGCCGATCAGCAGCGACGTCGCGAAGCCGGTGGTGCCCAGACCGTAGCCGTACACCGACGGGTCGGTGCGGGCGAAGGTCGAGAGCGGCGCCTGGGCGCCGAGCACGCTGACTCCGAACAGTCCGGCGGTGAGGAAGACCGGTCCGAGAGCCGGGGAGCGGAACATCCGCACGTCGATGATCGGGTCGTCATGCCGCAGCTCCCAGAGCACGAACGGCACGACGAGCACGAGGCCGAGCAGCACGACGGCCCAGGACCACGGGTTCACCAGCCCGCCCTCGAGGCGCAGCAGGCCGAGCCCGCCGGTGAACGCCACCAGCGCGAGCGAGATCAGCACCAGTCCGACAGTGTCGAAGACGCCGCCGGTCGGCTCGGGCGACTCCTTGACCCCGAACAGGATCACGAAGAAGCACAGCACCACCATCAGCGCCGGCACGAGCAGCACCACCATCAGCGGCAGTGCATCGACGAGCGCGCCGCCGACCAGGGCACCGAGGATCGCGCCGGTCTCGAGCGCCGCCACGAGCAGGCCCGCCGCGCGGGCGGTGATCCCGGAACGGGCATCCATCCGCCGAGAGCGCGACCAGATCAGCGCGATCTCGAGAGGCAGCCACACCGTGTAGAACCCCATCAGCGCCCAGCCCGCGAGGAACACGACGAACGAATCGGTGAAGGGCAGCACGAGGGCGGCCGCGGCGGTGAGGGCGGTCGAGATCAGCAGCATCCGCTTGTGGCCCACCATGTCGCCGAGCTTCGCGAACGCGGGGACGACGAGGGCGGACAGCATCAGCTGCGCGCCCTCGAGCCAGTTCACGTCGGCGTCGTGGATGCCCAGGTGCCGGGCGATGTCCGACAGCATCGGCGTGTAATAGCCCTGGATGACGCCGCTGGTGAACTCGACGAAAGCCAGGAAGCCGACCACGGTCGCGAGCGCGCCGAGAGTCTTGGTGCGCGACATCGCGCCTCCTCGAAAAGGTACGTGCCCTCGGGTAGGGCGCTCTACTGTAACCCCTCGATGAGCGCACGGTGGAATCGCTCCCCGCGCTCGAGGGCCGCGATCTGGACGCTCTCGTCGACGCCGTGGATCGCCGCGCGCTGCGCGCTCGACATCTCCAGGGGCGCGAACCGGAACACGGAGGGCGAGAAGCGGTGGAAGTGCCGCGAGTCCGTCGCCGCCATCATCACGTACGGAACGGCCGGGATGCCCGGATGCGAGACCGCGAGCGCCTGCTCGAGTAGACCGAAGGCCGGAGTGTCGGTGCGCGATTCGGGTGACGGCTCGCTCGCATCGACGAGGCGCACCGAGACCAGCTTGTCGGCGACCCGGCGGCGCACCCGGTCCGCCGCCTGTGCCGTCGTCTCGCCGAGCGCGATCCGCAGGTTGAGGATGGCGGATGCCTGCGACGGGATGACGTTCGCGGCGGTGCCGCCGGACTGCATGGTGGCGGCGACGGTGGTGCGCACGAGCGCGGCGGGCTCGCCGCCGAGCGCGGCGAAGACCCGGGCATTGAGCCATGGGGCGGCGGCGAGGGCGCGCAGCAGGAGCCGGGCCGGTCCTTTCGCGGAGCCGGACAGCTGCTCCAGCATCCGACTCACGGCCTTCGGCGTGCGCGCGCGGAACGTCGACGGGCCCAGCCTGTCGACGGCGCGCGCGACGCGGCGCACGGCGGTGACCGGCGGCGGGGTGGACGCGTGCCCGCCGTCGCCGCGGGCGGACAGCTCGATCGTGGCGATCCCCTTCTCGCCGACGCCGATCATCGCCGCGCTGCCGGGCACGAAGGGCAACGGGGCGTCGACGACGGCGCCGCCCTCGTCGACCACCAGCCACGGCACGATTCCGCGCTCCTGGAAGGCCGAGGCGATCGCCTGCGCCGCAGTTCCGTAGGTCTCCTCGTTGCCGCCGAAGGACAGGTAGACGTCCCGGGCGGGCGTGAAGCCTGAGGCGAGCAGATTCTCGACGGCTTCGATCACGACGATCAACGGGCCCTTGTCGTCGAGCGCGCCACGTCCGTACACCGAGCCTTCTGCGATCCGGCCCTCGAACGGCGGGTAGGTCCACGAGTCGGTCTCGTCGACGGGCACGACGTCGTAGTGCGCCATCAGGACGAGCGGTCCATCGGATGCCTCTGCGCGGCCCTTCCAGTGGAACAGCAGGCCGAACTCGGTATGACGTTCCAGGGTCAGGTGCTCGTGCGTGAGCGGGTACAGCTCGGCGAGCAGGGCGACGAACGCGTCGAAGGGCTCGGCGCCGCGGCGATCCAGCTCGGCCGACACCGTCGGCAGCTGGATCATGCGAGAGAGGCGCTCGGCGATGCCGGGGCGGGGCGGGACTTCGGGCATCTGGCCATCGTACGTCCCGGGGAGCACGTCCTTCGTCTCGTCGCTGGCGCTCCTCGTTCAGGATCCGGGGTGGGAACCGGGGTGGGTCCTTCGTCTCGTCGCTGGCGCTCCTCGCTCAGGATCCGAGGTGGGAACCGGGGTGGGAACCGGGGGGTCCTTCGTCTCGTCGCTGGCGCTCCTCGCTCAGGATCCGGGGTGGGAACCGGGGTGGGTTCGCACCCGGGTCCTGAGCGAGCGGAGCGAGACGAAGTGACGAAGGGCGTGCTTCACGCCAGGGTGAGGAAGAGCTTCTCCAGCTCAGCCAGGTCCGGAGCATCCTCGCCGGCATCCGCGGCATCGGCCACGCAGGTGCGCAGCGCGGTGCTGATCACGGCGAAGCCGGCGCGGTCGATCGCCTTGCCCACTGCGGCGAGCTGGATGACGACGTCGCGGCACTCGGCGCCGGACTCCATCGCCTCGATGACGCCGGTCAGCTGACCCCGGGCGCGCTTGAGCCGGTTCAGGGCCGACTTCAGGTCGGCGTCGGTCGGGTCCATGGCAGTCATGCGAACTCCTTCGTCGTCATCTGCACGCCGGCGCTCCAGGTGAGGTAGCCGCCGTCGAGGTTGCGCACGTGGCGGCCGCGCTGCGCGAGCAGCCGGGCCGCGGTGTGGCCGCGCTGACCGACCTGGCAGTGCACGATCAGGTCACCCTCCGGAAGGTCGGCGGTGCGCAGCTCGTCGACCGGGATGTGGACGCTGCCCGGGATCGCGCCGGCGTCGTTCTCGGCGGCGGAGCGCACATCGATCAGAGTCGCCCCTGATGCCAGCGCCTCGTACAGCTCGTGCCACTGGATCGAGTGCGTCAGACCGGTGGCGTTGTTGTCGGCGATGTAGCCGAGCATGTTCACCGGGTCCTTCGCCGAGCCGTACTGCGGCGCGTAGGCGAGCTCGAGCCGGCTCAGCTGTGAGGCGGTCAGCCCCGCCTGCATGGCGGTGGCGATCACGTCGATGCGGCGATCGGCGCCGCGGCGACCGATCACCTGTGCGCCGAGGATGAGGTCGGTGCACGGGTCGACGAGCAGCTTCATGGTCAGGCGCTCCGCGCCCGGGTAGTACCCGGCGTGGTCGGTCGGGTGCGCGTGGATGACGCGGTGCGAACGCCCCGCGGCGATCAGGCGGCGCTCGCTCCAGCCCACCATCGCGACGGCGAGGTCGAAGACGCCGATGATGGCGACGCCGGCGGCGGACTCGCTCTCGACCGGCATCCGGTCGAAGAGCCCCTCCTCGGCGGCGATCACGTCGGCCGCGATGCGGCCGTGCCTGTTGGCGAGCCCTGCCATCGTGACGAGGGTCGGCTCGCCGGAGACGGCGTCGAGCTTCTCGGCGGCGTCGCCGACGGCGAGGATCCGCGGGTCGGCGGTGCGCTGGTGGCCGTCCACGCGGATGCCGCCGGTGGCGCCCGCCTCGAGGCCGGCGGCCGTGAGCAGGGACCCGGAAGGGCGGACGCCCCTGGCATCGATGACGATGTCGGCGGCGATCGTGCTGCCGTCGTCGAGATGAACCCCGTCTGCGTCGATGCTCTGCACCGTGGTGCGGGTGCGCAGTTCGACGCCGTGCGCACGCAGCTCGTCCACGACGACCGCGGCCATCTCCGGGTCGAGCGGGCTGAGCGGGTGCGCTCCGTGCTGCACCAGCGTGACGTCGAGTCCTCGGCGCACGAGGTTGTCGACGGCCTCGAGGCCGATGAATCCGCCGCCGGCGACGACGGCAGAACCGGATGCTCCCGCGGGCAGCGCGTCGAGCACCGCCGTGATGTGATCGACGTCATCGATCGTGCGAAGGGTCGCGACGGCGGGGCCGCCCGCCGCCGCCTCGAAGGTGCTCACAGGGGCGGCACCCGTGGCGATGATCAGATGGTCGTAGGCCTCGCTGGAGACCGCACCGGTGCGCACGTCGCGCACCTGCACGGTGCGGGCGCTCCGGTCGATCGAGACCACCTCGGTTCCGGTGCGCACGTCCAGGTCGAAGCGCGCACGCAGCGACTCCGGGGTCTGCAGCAGCAGCGACTGCCGGTCGGAGATCACGCCGCCGACGTAGTACGGCAGCCCGCAGTTCGCGAAGCTGACGTAGTCGCCCTGCTCGATCACGACGATCTCGGCGCTCTCGTCGAGTCGGCGCAGTCGCGTGGCCGCAGACATCCCGCCTGCGACACCGCCCACGATGATCACCCGCACGTCAGGCCTTCCCGAAGAGCTTTCCGAAGAATCCGACCGGTGCCGACTCGTCGTCGTGCCCGGAGCACCACTGGGCCGCCGGCACGGTCTTCTTCACACTGTCGACGTGCTGGCCGCATCCAGCCCACGTCGTCTTTCCACACGTCTTGCACGTGACTGCTCGGCACATGTCCGCCGCCCTTCTCTTACGATACCCCCGAGGGTATCAGGCATACCCCTGGGGGTATGCTGAACGTCCTTCGTCTCGTCGCTGGCGCTCCTCGCTCAGGAGCCGGAACCAGACTCTGAGCGAGCGACGACGCCCCCGGATCCTGAGCGAGCGACGAAGGAGCGAGACGAAGGAGCGAGACGAAGGGCGGGCAGATCAGCGCAGCGCGTTCGCCTCGATGAAGGCACGCAGTGCCTGCTCGTCGTCGGGGAGCTCGGTGACGTGCTGCGGCGCAGCGAGCATCTCCTGCAGCTCCGGCGAGTAGTCCAGGTCAACGCCGATCGCTTCGGCGATGGTCTCGGCGAACTTCTGCGGCTTGGCGGTCTCGAGCACCAGCATCGGCACGCCGTCCTCGACGTGCTCACGGGCGATCCGCACGCCGTCGGCGGTGTGCGGATCGATGATCTCGCCGGTCGTCTCGTGCACGGCCTTGATCGTCGCGAGCCGATCGGCGTGCGTGGACGTGCCGCTGACGATGCCGAACTCGCTCTCGAAGCGCGGCTGCTCTGCCGACAGGTCGAAGTACCCCTGGCGCTCGAGGTCGGCCCAGAGCTCGACCACGCGCGAGGCGTCGCGGCCGACGACGGCGTAGATGAACCGCTCCAGGTTCGACGCCTTCGAGATGTCCATCGAGGGGCTCGACGTGGCGAGGGTGTCGGCGGCGGACCTCGGGCGGTAGACGCCGGTGCGGAAGAACTCGTCGAGAACGTTGTTCTCGTTGGCCGCGAGCACGAGTCGGCGCACCGGCAGCCCCATCCGCTTGGCCCAGAAGCCGGAGAGGATGTTGCCGAAGTTGCCGGACGGCACGGTGAACGACACCTCGGTCGGACCCGTGGCATCGGTCGCGCGCAGCCAGGCCCAGAAGTAGTAGACGACCTGCGCGGTGATGCGCGCGAGATTGATGGAGTTGACCGCGCCCAGGCTCCAGGTGCGCTTGAACGGCACGTCGCCGGCGAGCGCCTTGACCAGGTTCTGGCAGTCGTCGAAGACGCCCTCGATCGCGATGTTGTGCACGTTCTCGTCGGCGAGCGAGTACATCTGCGCGCGCTGGAAGGTGCTCATCCGGCCCTGCGGGGAGAGCATGAACACCGACACGCGCTCCTTGCCGCGCAGCGCGTGCTCGGCGGCGGACCCGGTGTCGCCCGAGGTCGCGCCGACGATGTTCAGCACGCCGTCCTTGCGCTCGAGCACGTACTCCATGACCTGGCCGAGGAACTGCATGGCCATGTCCTTGAACGCCAGCGTCGGCCCCTCGCTGAGACCGACGAGCGTGAGCCCGCCGTCGATCGTGCGCAGCGGCACCACGTCCGCCGGGAAGTCGGCGTAGGCGGCCGCGGTCATGCGGGCCAGGTCGTCGCGCGGGATGTCGGTGGCGAACAGACCGAGCACCTCGGTGGCCAGCTCGGGGTAGGAGAGCCGACGCCAGGAGGCCAGCGTGCCGGCATCCACATGGGGAAGCTCCTCCGGAACGGCGAGTCCGCCGTCGGTGGCGAGGCCCTCGAGCAGCGTCTCGGAGTACGGCAGCGGCGCCATGCCGCCGCGGGTGGAGATGAACTGCACGGGGACTCCTCGGGGTCGCGGAACCCCATTCTCTCAGGATCCCGGGCGCGGCGAGGCCGCGTGACATCCTTCGTCACTTCGTCTCGTCTCGGGTCCTGAGCGAGCGGAGCGAGACGAAGAGCGCTCAGGATCCGGAGGCGGTACGGACGTAGTGCAGGAACAGCTCGTCGCCGGAGCGGAGGACAGATGCCAGACGCATGCCGGTCGGCTCAGCCGGGTGGCCTGCCGTGATGCGGCCCGCGTCGCCCGCGTCGAGCGTCGGTGCGAGCGTGAGGTGCAGCGCGTCGACGGCGCCGGCGGCGACGAACGACGCGAACACGTGCGGGCCGCCCTCGCCGTGCACGTGCCGGATCCCGCGGGCGGCCAATTCGGCGCGCACGCGGAGCGGATCGACGTCACCCTCCCCGCACGCGATCACGTCCGCGACATCCGCGAGTTCTCCTGCCTGCGCTCCGGCAACCGTGCAGATGATCGGCCGCACCGGTGCCTCGGCGAACATCGGCGACGCCGGGTCGAGGTCCAGGCTGCGCGAGATCAGCACGAAGACCGGATGCGCGGCGAGACCCCGAGACTCGCGCCACGCGACGGATGCGTCGTCGAGCCGCATCCCGCCGTAGCCCTCGGCGCGCGCGGTGCCGGCGCCGAGCAGGATCGCGTCGGCCGGGCGGCGGAGAAGGTCGAACAACCGCCGATCGGCCGCGTCCCCCAGCCCACCGGACCGGCCATCGCGGGTCGCCGCGCCGTCGATCGACGCGATGAAGTTCATCCGCAGCCAGTCGCGGCCCTCCGGCATCGCGGTCAGCGCGAGCAGCGCCTCGTCGTCGAGTTCGGATGCCGCTCCCGGCCACAGCAGGTCCATGTCAGACATTGTGGGTCGGATGCGTGTTGTGCTCCAGTCGCACGGGCTGACGCCAGCCCAGGATCGCCTCGGTCATCCGCACGGCGTCGACGGTCTCAGCGACGTCGTGCATCCGCACGATCCGCGCCCCGGCGAGGATGCAGGCCACCATCGCCGCGAGCGATCCGGCCTGCCGCTCGCCTTGCGGCCGGTCGATCGATTCGCCGATGAAGTCCTTGTTGGACACCGCCACCAGCAGCGGGTAACCGCAGGTCGCGAGCTCCGGCAGCCGACGGGTGATCTCCAGCGAGTGCAGCGTGTTCTTGTCGAGATCGTGGCCCGGGTCGATGATGATCCGGTCGCGCGGCACCCCGGCATCCTCTGCGCGGGCCGCCCGCTCGAGCAGGAAGGCGCGCACCTCGCCGACCACGTCGTCGAAGCGCGCGGCCGGCTTCTCGGCGCGTGGCGGGCCGACGCTGTGAGTGATCACCACGTGCGCGTCGCTCGCCGCGACGACTCCGGCCATGCGCGGGTCGCCGAGCCCGCTGGTGTCGTTGATCACCCCAGCTCCGGCGGCGATCGCCGCCTCGGCGACGGCGGCGGAGTTCGTGTCGACGGAGATCACGACACCGGCATCCGATGCGGCGATCGCCTCGACGACCGGCACGACCCGATCGATCTCCTCGGCGACCGATACCGCGGGTCCGCGGCCGAACGGCACGCCGCCGACGTCGACCCAGTCGGCGCCCAGCTCGGCGGCGCGCAGCGCGCTGGCGACCGCGTGGTCGAGGGCGAAGTTCACGCCATGGTCCGAGAACGAGTCCGGCGTGCGGTTCACGACAGCCATCACCGCGACCTGGCGGTCGAAGTCGAAGGTGCGTCCGCCGATGCGGCGCACCCCGGCGGACACGGTGGCCGGCCCTGCTTCCACGGTCATCGTGCAGTCCCCACGCTGTCGCGCACGGCGTCCGAGGCGTCCCAGTCGTTGGCCTGCATCGCTGCGACCACCGTGCCGCCGGACACCCAGTAGGCGCGGAAGGCGCCGCCGTTCGCGACATCCGTGTCGCCCTCGACGTCGACGCGGTCGTACCCCTCCGGGCCGACGCTGCCGAAGTACTCCATGCCGAGGTCGTACTGGTCGGTGAAGAAGTACGGCAGGTGCGTGTACGGCTCGCCGGCTCCGAGCAGGTTGTGCGCCGCGACCTTGCCCTGTTCGATCGCGGTGTCCCAGTGCTCGACGCGGATGCGGCGTCCGAGCACCGGGTGGTCGTGGTTCGCGACGTCACCGATCGCGTAGATGTCGGGATCGGAGGTGCGCAGGGTCGCGTCGACGAGGATGCCGTTGTCGGTGGCGAGCCCCGCGGCCTCAGCCAGCCCGGTGTCCGGAGCGGCGCCGACTCCGACGACGAGCACGTCGGCGGCGGCCATCTCGTCCTCGGTGACCGAGGTGCCCAGGCGCAGGTCGACGCCGTGCGCCCGGTGCAGGTCGGCGAACACCGTCGCGACCTCGGGACCGAGGACTCGCACCAGCGGAAGATCGGCGACCTCGTAGACGGTGACGCCGGCTTCCGCGTTGCGGGCCGCGGCGGCGACCTCGAGTCCGATCCAGCCGGCGCCGACGATCACGACCTTCGCGCCGGGAACGAGGCGCTCCTTGAGTCCGGCGCTGTCCTCCATGGTGCGCAGGTAGACCGGCGCGGCGACGCGGTCGGCGACGTCGAAGTGCCGGGGCTGCGCGCCGGTGGCGATCAGCAGCCTGTCGTAGTGCACGACCTCGTCACCGGCCGTGACGGTGTGCGCGGCGGGATCGATCGAGGTCACGCGAGTCCCGGTGTGCAACCGCACGTCGTGTGCGGCGTACCAGTCCGCATCGTGCACGAGCGCGGCCTCGACGGTCTTCTTGCCGAGCAGCACTTCCTTCGACAGCGGCGGTCGCTCATAGGGCGGATGCTGCTCCGCGGCGAAGACCACCAGCCCTCCGTCGTACCCCTTCTCACGCAGTTCGGTGACGGCGGTGACGGCGGCCAGGCCGCCGCCGATGATCACGATGGTCATCATGCTCTCCTCTCGGTGACGAGCGCCAGGAACTCCGAACGCGAGCGGGCGTCGTCGCGCAGCACGCCACGCAGTGCCGAGGTCTTCGTGGCCGCTCCCCCGGCGCGGGCGCCGCGCAGAGTCATGCAGCTGTGCGTCGCCTCGATCACCACGCCGACGCCGCGCGGCTGCAGGTGCAGCGCAAGCGCGTCGGCGACCTGCACGGTCAGGCGCTCCTGGGTCTGCGGCCGACGGGAGAAGTGGTCGACCATCCGCGGGATCTTCGACAGCCCGACGACACGGTCCGCCGGCAGGTACGCGACGTGCGCGACGCCGCTGAACGGCAGCAGATGGTGCTCGCAGACCGAGTGCACCGGGATGTCGCGGACGAGGACCAGTTCGTCGTAGCGGTCGGTGTTCGCGAAGGTGGTGAAGTCGAACGGCTGCGGGCTGAGCAGCTCGGCGTAGGCGGCGGCGAAGCGCTTCGGGGTGCGGGCCAGATCCGGGGTGTCGGGGTCGTCGGCGTCGATGCCCAGAGCGCGCAGCAGCGCGTACGCCGCGACCTCGGCGGCTTCCAGATCCATCGCGCGAGGAATCGCGTGTATCCGCACTCTGTCCTCGGCCGGGACGGCCGCATCGTCTTCCTCGGCGTATGCCAGCGACAAGGTCATGACGGCCCTCCTCGGTTGCTTCTTCCATTGAAGACCCCACTCCGTTCTAAAGTCAACAGTCCTGTTTTTTAGATTCGCCTCCACCTTTCGATCGAGAAGCATCTCCATCGGATTCCCGATCCGCTCGCCGCCGGACTCCGGTGTGCTGGACTGGTGCCGAGATTCCTTCGTTCCCTCCCCCAAGCCCTCACCTCGCGCCGCGGCGCGTGGGTCTCCCTCATCGCCGGCGTCCTGGTGCTGATCGCGCTGATGGGCGCCTTCGGTCGAGTGACACTCGATGCTCGCAGCAGCATCGCCCCGGCCGACTCCGAATCGGCGCAGGTCACCGCGCTCGAGCAGCGGTTCCCGGATGCGGATCGGCAGGCGCTCCTGGTCGTCGCGAGTCGCGACGACGGCGGCGCCCTGACCGCGGCCGACCTTCAGGCGCTCGCGGCTCTCACCGACCCGATCGCGACCGAGACCGGGGAGGACGTCGCAGGCCCGATCCCCAGTGACGACGGCGCGGCCGCCGCACTGCAGGCGACCGTGTCGGCGGGTGATGACGAGGCCGAGGCTGCCGTCGACGGCGTGCGCGATGTCGTCGCGCAGCATCCGATCGACGGCGTGACCGTGCAGGTCACCGGCGGCCCGGCCTTCGGTGTGGATGTGGCGGCGGCGTTCGACGGCGCCGACTTCACGCTGCTGCTCGTGACGATCCTGATCGTGGCGCTGCTGCTGATCATCACGTACCGATCCCCCGTGCTGTGGCTCGTGCCGCTCGCCGTCGTCGCGTTCGCCGACCAACTGGCGAGCAAAGTCACCGCGGCGATCGGCAACGCCCTCGAGCTGCAGTTCGACACCGGCATCGTCAGCGTGCTGGTGTTCGGCGCCGGTACGAACTACGCGCTGCTGCTCGTCTCGCGCTACCGCGAGGAGCTGCAGCGCGACGATGACCACCGTTCCGCACTTGCCACCGCCTACCGTGCGACGGCCCCGGCGATCCTCGCGTCGAACGCGACCGTCGTGCTGTCGCTGCTGACGCTCGTGCTCGCCGTGATCCCTGGCACCCGAGGACTCGGTGTCGCCTCAGCCGTCGGCCTGCTGATCGCCCTCGCGGCCGTGCTGCTGGTGCTGCCGCCGGCGCTGGCGGTGTGCGGTCGCGGACTGTTCTGGCCGTTCATCCCGCGACCCGGCCGCGCGGCGGGTGAGGGACGTGCCTGGCGCACCGTCGCCAGGTCCGTCGTGCGCAGGCCGTGGCTTCCGCTCGTCGGTGGCGTGGCTCTGCTCGCGGTGATGGCATCCGGGCTGCTGGGCGCCTCGATCGGGCTCAGCCAGGTGGAGAAGTTCCGGGTGCCGTCCGAGTCGGCCGCCGGACTGGAGGTGCTCGGCGATCATTTCCCGCCGGGTCTCGCGCAGCCGATGATCGTGATCGCCGATGCCACGGCGTCCGATGAAGTGACCACTGCGATCGAGGGCGTCGACGGCGTCTCACGGGTCACGCCGGCCGGTGAGAGCACCGATGGCGAGCTCGCGAAGCTCGTCGTCACCGGCGACGCGGCACCGGGCACCGCCGAGAACCGGGCACTGATCGAGGACGTCCGCGATGCCGCTCACGACGTGTCCGGCGCGGACGCCCTCGTCGGCGGACAGGGCGCGGCCGAACTGGACGCCCGCGCCGGGAACCTGCGCGACTTCCTGGTGATCGCGCCGCTGGTACTGCTCGTCTCGCTCGTCGTCCTCGTGCTGCTGCTGCGGGCCCTGGTCGCCCCGATTGTGCTGCTGCTGGTGAACGCGGTGACGGCGATCGCGGCGATCGGCGCCGGCGCGTGGCTCAGCCGGGTGCTGTTCGGCTGGGACGCCCTCGACCTGCAGGTGCCCCTGCTGGCGTTCCTGTTCCTGGTCGCCCTCGGCGTCGACTACACGATCTTCCTCGTGCACCGCGCTCGCACCGAGGCTGCCGTCGCGGGCACCCGGGAGGGCATGGTGAACGCGCTCGCAGCGACTGGCGGCGTGATCACCAGCGCCGGCGTCGTGCTGGCCGGGGTGTTCGCCGCCCTCGGGATGCTGCCGCTCGTCACGCTCGGGCAGATCGGCCTGATCGTGGGGATCGGCGTTCTCGTGGACACGCTCGTGGTCAGGACGCTCGTCGTCCCCGCGCTGTTCTCGGTCATCGGGGATCGGATGTGGTGGCCCGGTCGAGTGCGCTGCGCGTCATCCGTGCCGGATGCCTCGGACGACGACGCCGTGCCGGATGCCGCGGACGAGTCCCCCGTCCCGGTGGCCTGACGCTCGGTTGCAGGCCGGGGCGCACCCGTGCTCAGGCCTGCGGCCCCACGTGGCACCAGGACAGGTCGAATCCCGACAGCGTGCTCAGCGGCTTGCCGGATCGCAGGTCGATCAGCTCGGTGTGCACCTTCTTGGGCAGCGGCAGGAGCAGCTCGTCGTAGGGGTTGTCGGTGAGATCGGGCGTCACCGTCACCGCCGCATACTGACCGCTCGGTGAGACGCACGTCTGCAGAACGGCGTCGTCGTCCCCCAGCTCGAGGATCGGCTCGGCCGCGCCGTCCGGCGCGACCGTGATCACCTTCTGCCCGATCGGCATGCCGACCTCGTCGCGCTGCACGACCAGCTGCAGCGCGCCACCCGGGTACGGCACGACGTCTGCGGGCGGACCGTAGTCCGGGTCCGTGCTCGGCATCGGCTTCTCCGACCCGTCGGTGAGGTTCAGCTCCACGATCTCGCCTGTCGCGCGCTCGACGATCGCCGTGAACGTGCCCCGCGCGACCCCGAGGAGCTGCGCTGCTGTGCCCATCGGCTGCACTCCGGCATCGCCGGTGGGGTCCTCGACGGACAGTGCGCCGTCGAAGTCGAGGAACACGAGCGACGAGGTGTCGGGGACGAACTGCCAGTCGTCGATGCCGACCTCCTTGCCGGCGACCTTCACTATCCGCGGATCGCCCTTGCCGGACAGCGGCTGGGTGACCAGCAGGCTCGCGCGGCCAGAGGTCTCGGTGAGCTCGGCATCGGAGTAGGTGTATCCGACCAGATCGCCTCGTTCCGAGACCTGCAGGGTCGAGACGATCCCCTTGCCGGGGAGCTTCAGCTCACGCTCGCCGGAGCCGTCGCGATTCATCACGAGGAGCCGCGATCGGTCATCCTCCTCGACCGCGACGACCAGTCTCGTCGCCGTGGCACGGAAGTCGTCGATGCGCGGAGCACTGAACACGGCGACGCCCTTCTCGCCGGTGAGGTCGGTGCGGAAGATCGTGTCGTCCTTGTCGCTGCGCTGCAGCAGGAAGGCCTGCGAGTCGGGGGTCGTGAACGCCGTCGCGAGATCGGAGGACGGCCCGCCGCCGGCGCGCTGGGCACCGGCGACCCGCACGGAGTACCGGGTGGAGTCGTCGAGCGGCACCGTGAAGCGGATGCCCACGCTGCGACCGGCCGCGTCGATCGTGAACGGCACCGCCGGCTCGACGGTGACCTGCGACTCGTCGATCGCGGCGAGCGGCTGGTTCGCGGTCAGGATCACGCGGCTGCCGGAGGACTCGATCGCCTGCTTCGGGTCGACCTGCACGGCCGCGATGCGGGGCCCCTGCAGCAGGCTCGCGGCGGAGAGGCATCCTCCGACGAGCAGCAGGATGCCGAGCACCGCCGCGACCACGGTTCCGAAGCGCCGGGAGCGGGATCTTCCCCTCGCTCCGGTCTCGCTCTCTGCGGGTCGAGCGGGTTTCGCACCCGCATCCGTCGAGACCGGGACAGAAGGACGTCCGGCATCCGAGGTGACGCCCGCATCCTCGGCACGGGCAGCGGCCTCGGCACGCGCAGCGGCCTCGCGCGCAGCGCGGAGCTGGGCGCGCGTGAGCGGCTGGTCCCCCGACCCGGATCCGTCAGTACTCATACGGGTCCTTCGGCTCGGCGACGCGCTTCACCGAGGTCGGCTCGATGCGCAGGGCGCCGCCGGCGCCGGCCTTCACCGTGCCGGTGACCTCGATCCAGTCCCCGGTCTTGTACGAGCCGGTCTTCGCGTCGACGGGCACGGATGCCGGACGCGCGTCGATCACGCAGTGCGTGATCACCATTCGGGTCAGCCCGAGCGCACCCTTCTCGCCGTCCGATGGAGTGACGAACCCGGTCAGGGTCACCGTCGCGCCGTCGTAGTTCTCCGGCCGGGTGGCGCTGGCGAACACGTTCGCCCAGTCGCCGACGCCGAAGGTCGTGGTGTCGGCGACGCCGAGGGCGACGTCGTCCGCGCCGGCGAAGAGCACCGTGCTCTCGCCCGCGCGCTGCATGGCGATCTCGGCGGACAGCGACGCCGGCGGCAGGAACAGCGCCGCCAGCGCCACAGCAGAGGCGAGGATGCCTGCGGTCCACGCCCCGACCCGCGACAGCGCTCGCCGGCCGGCGTATCCGGCATCCTCGTCGTGACCGTGACCGTGATCGTGACCGTGGTCGCTCTCCGCACCCAGCGGCAGGATGCACGTCCACACGGCGCCGATCAGCAGCAGCACGGCTGCCGCCGCGGCGAACCACACCGTGTCGGGGCTGATGTACAGCGTGAGCCGGCCCGTGATGGCGAGCCCCAGGGTGACGACGGCGATGACGGAGGCGAGGCCGACGCCGAGCCAGCGCGACCCGAGGGCGCGCCTGCGTGCGGAGCGATCGAGCTCAGACAAGGACGTTCACCGCCATCCCGATCGTGAAGGCGGCGAGCAGCACCACCGCGACGATGACGCCGAGCACCCGCCAGCGGAAGGTCGTGCGCAGCAAGGCGAGCATCTTCACGTCGACGAGCGGACCGACCAACAGGAAGGCGACGATCGCGCCGGGCGAGAACGTCGACGCGAACGAGAGCGCGAAGAACGCGTCCACATTCGAGCAGATCGCGACGGTCATCGCGAGAGCCATCATCGCCACGATCGACAGCGCGGGGTTCGATCCGATGGCGATCAGGACCTCGCGCGGCACGAGCACCTGCACGGCGCCGGCGATCGCGGAGCCGATGACCAGCGCGGGCATGACCGCGCGCAGCTCGACGAGGAACTGCGCGAGGCTGCGCCGCACCGGGCTGCCGGGCTCATGGTCGATCAGCTCGCAGGTCGCGATGAAGCGGTCGGTCAGCAGGCCGTCCTGGTCGGGATGCAGGCTGTAGATCCAGCCGATCAGGTTGGCGATGAGGAAGCCGCCGACCAGACGGGCGACGAGGATCCCGGCATCCCAGCCGAAGGCCGCGTGCGTGGTGAGGATGACGATCGGGTTCACGATCGGCGCCGCGATCAGGAAGGTGAGCGCCTCGGCCGGAGCCAGCCCGCGCATCATGAGGCCGCGCGCGAAAGGTACGTTGCCGCACTCGCACACCGGCACCACCATGCCCAGCAGCGACAGCACCCCGCGTCTCGCCCAGGCGTTTCGGGGCAGCCAGCGCTGCAGCGCGTCGGGGGGCAGCCACACCTGGACGACGATCGACAGCACCACGCCGATGAACACCCAGGGCAGCGCCTCGATCAGCACACTGAGGATGAGGGTCAGGCCGTCCTGCATCCGCGTGGGAAGCGCGTCGGCGAACAGGGACGGCGCGAAGCGGTCGATCAGCAGCAGGATCGCGAGGACGCCGGCACCCACGCCGACGCCGATCCACGGAGAGCGGCGCCGGGTGTCGTGCGTGTGCGCGAGGGCGACGCTTCCGGGCATGAGAATCATTCTCCACAACCCGGACTCCTGAAACCCTGAATCTCCTGTCACACTTCACTCCCGTCATCCGACACCTTCAGTGAGAGCCGCAACGACCGGCTCCGGAAGGAACGACGATGACCAGGATCGACATGTCCAGGACCAACAAGCTCGGCTACGCGGCCGTGATCGGCATGGAGGCGTACTCGCGCAAGGCCGTCGAGCCGCGCCTGTACGAGCTCATCAAGCTGCGCGCCTCGCTGCTGAACGGCTGCGGCTACTGCGTGGACATGCATGCGACCGACGGCGCGAACCGCGGCATCCCGCAGCGCACGCTGCACGCCGTCGGCGCCTGGCAGCATGCGCGCGGCTTCTTCTCGGAGGCGGAGCTGGCCGCACTGGCGCTGACCGACGCGATCACGAAGCTCGGCCCCGACACGGTCACCGATGAGGTCTGGAATGCCGCCGCGGCGCACTTCGACGAGGGCGAGCTGGGCGCGATCGTCATGGCCATCAGCACCATCAACGTCTGGAACCGCATCGCCATCGCGACGGCGATGGCACCGCCGATCGACGACAAGCACCCGATCGTCTGAGGGCCCGGCTACGTTAGGGGGCATGACCCTCGCAGCCACCCCCGCCACCCGCGCCTGGGAGGCGGAGCGGGGGCGGCTGATAGGCATCGCGTACCGGATGCTCGGCGACTTCGGCCATGCCGAGGACGTCGTCTCCGAGGTGGCCATCGAGGCGCTGAACGAGGAGCGCGCCGGAGAGCGGGTGCGCTCCTGGCCGGCCTGGCTCACCACGGTGTGCGTACGTCGCACGATCGACCGGGTGCGCTCGCTGGCCGCGTCCCGCGAGGAGTACACCGGGCACTGGCTGCCAGAGCCGGTCGCCACCTCGCGGCTGCCCGAGGACGCGGTGGCCGACCGCGAGCTGCTCTCGATCGCACTGCTGCACCTCGCCGAGCAGCTCGCACCCGACGCCCGCGCGGCGGTCGTGCTGCACCGCGCGTTCGGGATGTCGGCGGTCGAGATCGGCGAGATCCTGGAGCGCTCCCCCGCCGCCGTGCGGCAGCTGATCTCGCGTGGCGAGCGCCGGCTGCGGATCTCGCCGGACGACGCGGATGCTGCCGAGGCGCCGCCCGCCGACCCCGCCGCGCTCGCGAACCTGGTGACGGCGATCGAGGGCGGCGACATCTCCGCCGTGCTGGACCTGCTCACCGACGACGCGATCCTCTGGAGCGACGGCGGCGGTCGCGTGCGCGCGGCTCTGAACCCGATCTTCGGCGCCGACAAGGTGCGCCGCTTCTTCCTCGGCGTCACCGAGAAGGCGATCGCGCACGACCCCGAGCATCCGTTCTCGGTCGCGATTCTCGACGCGAACGGCGAGCCGGCCATCGCTCTCACCCACTCCGGCCGCACCGATGTGCTCGCGCTCGAGTTCGACGCGGAGGGCCGCATCCGCGGCATCCGTCAGGTGTGCAATCCCGACAAGCTGCGGTTCGTGCTCTGACCGCTACCGCGCAGCGAGCGCGAGCGCAGCGGCGACCACGGGCTCGTGCCGTTCGCGCATCGCCTCGTTCCACCAGCCGGCCAGGTGCAGCGTCGCGATGCGGAAGACGAGGGCGCGCAGCACGAGCTGCGGCCAGTCCGGGTCGTCGCCGGCCGTCTCCAGCAGATCGAGCGACACGCCGTGCCAGCACACCGCGTCGGCGACGGCGATCGCCGCGGCCCAGCGCACCGGGCGCCAGTACGGCGCCCAGTCGATGATCGTGGGCGGCTCCGGGTCGGCGAACAGCACGTTGCCGAGCAGGTCGCCGTGGATGAGCTGAGAAGCGGATGCCACGGGGCGAAGTGCGTCGCTGATCCTGTTCAGCATGGGGTCGTCGAGGAGCGGCTCCTCCTGCCAGGCCATCCGGTCCGACCGCGACCACGGATCGTCCGCAGCATCGATGAAGTCGGGACGGGGCAGGTGCGCGATCGCGCGGTGGAACGCGCCGCCCGCGGCGATGACGTCGAGCACCCTGGTCTCGTCTGCCGCGCCGGGCATCCGGGTCCAGGCCTCCCAGCCGTCGATGCTCCAGGCGCCGCTCGTCGAGCGGATCGGCCGGGCGGTGCGGAATCCTGTGTCATGCGGGAGCGTCGCGAGCACCTCCGAGTGCCAGTCCCCCTCCACGGGATCGCCCATCGGGCGCAGGACGACGTCGCCCGCGAGCCAGGTGGTCCCTCGCCCTCCGGGCAGAAGCCGCGCCGCCGCGGGGTCCGCGCCGAAGGCGGTGATGATGGCGTCGGAGGGCCGGGGCGCAGGCATTCCCCGAGCGTAGCGGCGGCGTGTGTCACATTTCGGGTCTCTGCCACGACATTCTGGTGAGGCCGCGCACGGCGGCAGGACGAGGAGGTGCGCGATGCGGATCGCGATCGCGGGAGGAACGGGAACCGTGGGGCGCCACGTCGTGGCCGCCGCGCAGGATCGAGGACACGAGGTCGTGGTACTGGCGCGCTCGACGGGCGCCGACCTGATCACGGGGAGCGGGCTGGACGACGCGCTCACCGGTGTCGACGTCGTGATCGACACGAGCAACACGACGACGCTGTCGGCGTCGAAGGCGCGCGCGTTCTTCGAGACCGCCTCCAGGAACCTGCTCGCCGCCGAGCAGCGCACGGGCGTCGGCCACCACGTGGCACTGTCGATCGTCGGCATCGATGACATCGACGCCTCGTACTACGCGGGAAAGCTCGCCCAGGAGCGCATCGTCGCCGCAGGCGCCGTGCCGTACACGATCGCCAGGGCTGCACAGTTCCACGAGTTCGCCGGGCAGCTGCTCTCCGCAATGCGCGGGCCGGTCGCGCTGATGCCGAAGACGCTGATGCGCCCCGTCGCCGCCCGCGAGGTCGGGGCGCACCTGGCCTCGGTCGCCGAGGCCGCGCCCGCCGGGCGCGCCACCGATCTCGTCGGACCGTGCGATGAGGTGCTCGCCGATCTCGCCAGACGCCAGCTCGCGCACGACGGCATTCGCCGCCGCGTGCTCGAGGTGCGCCTGCCAGGACGCTACGGCGCCGGGCTGGCCTCGGGTTCGCTGCGCGGCACGGATGCTCGGATGGAGGGGCGCATGACGTTCGACGAGTGGCTGCAGAGCGAGGACCACCGGCACTGATCAGGAATCGAGAACACCCCGGAGCGCCGTTCCCGTAGCGTGCTTCACAGAGACGGAGGACGACATGGCCGGTAAGACGACGAACGCCGGGCTGTCAGCGCAGGAGCGCGCGGCGGTCAAGCAGCGCGCGCAGGAGCTGAAGCTCCAGGCGAAGCGCGAGAAGGAGGCCGGTAAGGCCGCGGCCGAGAAGGCCGACCAGCTCGCGAAGATCGCCGAGATGCCGGGCGGCGACCGGCAGATGGCGGAACGGCTGAGCGAGATCGTGGCCGCCGCGGCGCCCGGGCTCGCGCCGCGGCTGTACTACGGCCAGCCCGGTTGGGCGAAGGACGGCAAGGTCGTGGTGTTCTTCCGCAGCGGCCAGTTGGACAAGGACCGGTACTCGACCCTGGGGTTCAGCTCACGTGCTGCGCTCGATGACGAGGGCGGACTGTGGCCGTCCGCGTTCGCGATGCAGGATCCGACCGAGAAGGCGTGGCAGCAGGTCACCGACCTGGTGCGGAAGGCCGCCGGCGCCTGACCTTCAGAACAACGACCGGGGCAGCACGCCCTCGTGCTCGAGCAGCCAGCGCTTGGTGGCGAGGCCCTCACCCGGTGCGCCGCCGGAGTAGCCGCCCAGTCCGTCGCCGGCCACGACCCGGTGGCAGGGCACGATCAGCGGGATCGGGTTCGCTCCCATGATCGAGCCGATCGCGCGGGCGGGAACGTCGGTGCCGCTGCGCGCGGCGAGCTCGCCGTAGGTGACGGATTCGCCGTGCCCGACCGTGTCGTGCAGCGTCTCGAGCACCGCCCGGGTCACCGACGTCTGCCTGCCCAGGCCGATCGGCAGGTCGAAGGCCGCCAGCTCGCCGGCGAAGTAGGCGTCGAGCTGCTCGAGCGCTGCGCTGAGCAGGGGGTCGCCGCCGGATGCGGGGATGCTCGTGGTCCAGGTGACGCGGGTGATCGAGGCGCCGTCGCTCTCGACGCCGATCACGCCGACGGGGCTCTCGAGCAGGCCGAACGAGGTCATGG
Source organism: Microbacterium sp. NPDC057659 (assembly GCF_042799915.1). NCBI lineage: Bacteria > Bacillati > Actinomycetota > Actinomycetes > Micrococcales > Microbacteriaceae > Microbacterium > Microbacterium sp. NPDC057659. Next base: position 1,655,379 of record NZ_JBHVHU010000001.1, read on the forward strand.
CTCGAGCGTAATCGGGGTCTCCGACACTTCGGCCGCCTGGGCGCATCACGTCTGAGCGGGGACACTCGTTCCCGGGCTGGTGGGCTCAGACGAACATGACCCGGCGGGGTGCGGCGTCGGTGTAGTCGCGGCCGTCGGGCGCGGTCCAGATGACGGCGCCGTCGGTGGCGATGCGCGCGGTCCATCGGAACCGTTCGGGCACCGAGGGGTGTTTGAGCTGATGGTGCGCGGCGCAGAAGTGCGCGAGGTTGTCGATCGCGGTCGCCCCACCGAGGGCATGGTCGTGGTTGTGGTCGATCTCGCATGAGGCCGCGGGTCTGCGGCATCCGGGGAATCGGCAGTGCTGATCTCGGGCGCGCAGGAATCTGCGCATGCCGTCGGTAGGTGAATAGGCATCGGTCTCGACGATCATGCCGGTCGGATCTAGGAAGAGCCTCGCCCATCCGGAACTTCGGCCGGCGAGTTCCCGCGCGACGTCGGGATGCACGGGCCCGATCCCGTCCATCTCGGCCATCCGGTCGTCGGCTCCGGCGAGGGTGCCCGCGGCGACCGTGACCTGGATGCGGGCGGTGATGCCGTCGAGCCCGGTGCCGGAGAGCTCGGTCGGGTCGGCGCCGAGCAGCAGGTCGGCGAACAGGTCAGCGCGGATCTGATCCAGCGTGCGCTCGCCGGCACGGTGCGCGTCGTCGTCACGGTTCAGGTCGGCGAGGCAGGCATCCATACGGGCGAGGAGGTCCTCGGCCGGCTCGGGGTCGGAGGGGAACCATTCGTCGTCGGGGTGCCCGAAGAACGGACGGCCCACGTCGGCCGGCCCGTCGCCGGGGCCGCCGACGGACTCCGCGGCGAGGAACGCCTCCACCCGGGCAAGAAACTCCTCGATCGAGTCGGGGTCATCGGGCAGCCGATCCGCCCATCCGGCGTCGTTCTCCTCGGCGAGATCATCGTCGCCGTCGTCGATGTCATCGATCGCGGCTCCAGCATCCGACGATCCGGCATCGGACGCCTCGTCGCTCGCCGCCGGCTCGGCGCTCTCGGCCTTCTCGGCGCGCACGACCTCACGGACAAGCTGGTCGAGCCGATCACAGATCGCGAACGCGAGGTGCTCAGGAAGCACCGCTGTCAGGCGCGCCAGGCCGTCCTCGATCGACACGATCTGCACGCACCGCTCCGACGCCGCCCGTTCATGCCTCTCCCGCGCCGTCTCACCCAGCAGCGCTGCCACGAGCTGGCGGGCACGCGTCCCGGTGCGCGCCGGGGAGTCCATCTCGGCGAACGCGAGCACTGCGGCATCGAACAGCGCCGTCATCGCCGGGTCGACCGCGCCGTTGCGGACCGCCTCATCGATCGCCTCGGCTGCCCGAACGATCTGACGGACGTGCCCGATCGTGATCCGGCCGTCCCGCAGCGCGTCCAGCACGGCCGGGTGATGATCGGTGAGCGCCCGCGCCGCGGCGAACGCCGACTCCACCGTGCCCTTGGCCAGGTGCCCCGTCGCGGAGAACTCCGCGATCATCGACCGATGGATCGACTCCCGCGCCAACTGGTGCTCCGCGACATCCGCGTCGAACAGCACCTGGCGCGCAGCGAGCAGTTCAGCGGCCCGCGCCTCCATCTGGTCGATCTCGCGCCGGCACGCAGCCCAGGCATCGAGAAGAGCGTCCCGCTCTTCGAATCTCGACACCTCGTTCACACATCTACCATAGAACATATCTACGAGCATGACAAGAGGTGATCCCGGCCTTTCTCAGCGTATCCGCGTCCTCCGACGCTGAAGCTCGAGGGCGCTCCTCGCACCGGAATCAGCCTCACCCGCTGCCACCGCCTTCGCGGCATCAGACGCGGCTTCCGCACCGTGTGCGCGCACGCGTCGGCTGTCGACTCCCTGCGTTCGATCGCCCGCGACCAGCGCGCCCTCGCGCCCAGGCCGCGCAACGCGGCCGTGGCACATGTCGCGCTCGGCGTGCTGGTCGGCGATGACGCCCCGGTTGGGGGGACCGGTCGCCCCGCCGCGATCAGCGTGCGAACGGCCTCGGTGAGCTCATGCTCCACCTTCGACGAGACCCCGCCGCACGAACGACGAGTCACGGGGCCGTCACGTGCGAGGCCGCGCAGCGTGCCCTGGCACACGTCACGATCGGCGGCTCGTCGGCGAGGTAACCCCGGAAGGCCCGCTGCGCCGGTCATCCACACTGAGCACCGGCGCTCAGTCGAGCAGGTGCCGCAGGTAGCGGCCCGGTTCGTCGAGGTAGGAGCGCCAGTGCCGCACCAGTTCGAGGTCGCCCCATTCCGCCTCGCGCAGCCCCCATTCCCCGACCTCGAGGATGCGGGCGCCGGGGAGCGCGGCGAGCACCGGTGAGTGCGTGGCGCAGAGCACCTGGCCGCCGTCGGCGACGATGCGCTGCAGCACCGAGATGAGGCTCAGCGTCGACCCGAACGACAGCGCGGCCTCCGGCTCGTCGAGGCAGTAGAAGCCGGGATCCGAGAAACGTGAACCGAGCAGCGCGAGGAACGACTCACCATGGCTCATCTCATGGAACGGGACGTCTGGCAGCCCGGTCGAAGGGTTCTCCTCGAGGTACGTGTAGAACGAGTGCATCGTCTCCGCACGCAGGAAGAAACCCCAGCGGTCGGCGCCCACCCCGCGCTGGATGCGCAGCCAGTCCGACAGCGGCGACTCGGTGGGTCGAGTGCTGCGCCGCGCCTGCCGCGAACCACCCTCGGGCGAGAGACCATAGGCGATCGCGATCCCCTCGACGATGGTCGACTTGCCGCTGCCGTTCTCGCCGACCAGGAACGTCACGCCCGGGTCGAGGTCGATCCCGTCCTGCAGCACCTGCGCCACAGCCGGGATGCTGGTCGGCCACTCTCCGCTCGGCGGCGGGGCGTCGTCGTTCGGACGCACCGCGACCACCGGCTGCTGCCTTCGCAGCCCTCCCTGCTCCCAGTACGAACTCATGCGCCCCTCCCCTGTCATGCTCCCGCGGTCCGCGCCGGCAGGTGCATCGTCGCGAGCCGTGCCGGGTCGATGATCGACACGATGTCGATCATGCGGCCATCGGCCACCGTGCACAGCATCAGAGAGATCGGCTTGCCGTTCGTGCCCCAGACCAGGATGCCCGGTTCGCCGTTCACGCTCACCCGACGCGCCTCGAGACGGTCGGGATCGCCACGGCGGACGGCCGCAAGCACCTCGTTGGCGCCGATCCGCACAGTGTGGCCCCTCGGCGTGTGCCGGTGCCACGTGACATCCGGATCGAGCAGCCCCAGCAGCGCGTCGAAGTCGCCGCCCCGCGCCGCTGCCAGGAACGCGTCAACGACCGCGCGCCGCTGACGCAGTCCGCCGTTCGGGCGCGGAGTGCCCTGCACCTTGCGGCGAGCGCGACTCGCCATCATCTTCGAGGCATCCGTCGTCGTGCCGACGATCGTCGCCACCTCGGCGAACGGAACCGCGAACATGTCGTGCAGCACGAACGCGAGACGCTCCTCCGGACGCAGGGATTCGAGCACGACGAGCAGCGCCAGTCCGAGCGAGTCGGCCGTCTCCGCGGCATCCTCCGGCAGCTCGAGGTCTTCAGTGACGACCGGCTCAACGCGCGACCAGTCGTCGAGCTGCTGCTCGCCGCGCGTCGCGCGTCGGCGCAGCATGTCGATGCAGATCCTCCCGATCACCCTCGTCAGCCAGCCGGCGAGGTTCTCGATCTCGTCGCCGTCGTGGCCGGCCAGCCGCAACCAGGTCTCCTGCACGGCATCCTCGGCATCCGCCCGCGAACCGAGAGCTCTCGTGGCCACAGCCACCAGCCGTGCGCGGTGCTGCTCGAAGTCGGCGGCGAGTTCGTTCTCATCCATCTCGGTTACCTCCGGTCGGTGTCATCCGTCATCACTGTGACGAGCCCCGAGGGGCCGACGTAACGAGAAAGGCAAGCAGATGAACATCGCACTGTGGATTCTCACCGGAGCACTCGCCCTCGCCTATGGCACCGGCGGCGCCAGCCAGATCCTGCTCACCAAGGCACGCTACCGCGCCATCGCACCGAGCCAGCACTGGGTCGACGACTTCAGCGCCGGCAAGATCAAGGCCATCGGCACGATCAAGCTGATCGGGGTCGCGGGGCTCGTCCTGCCTCCGCTGGTCGGCGTCCTGCCGATCCTCTCGCCGATCGCAGCCTGCGGCCTGGCGCTGCTGATGTCGGGTGCCGCGACCACCCGGTTCCGCCGCAGCGAATGGGCCTACCTGGCCGGCGACACCGCCTACATGCTGGCCTTCATCTTCGTGGCCTGGGGCCGGTTCGCCCTCGCGCCGTACGGTAGCTGACTCAGGGCAGCTGAGCGCGCACCCCGACGATGAAGTCGTCGACGTTGGGCAGGTGCGCGCGCACGCTGCGCTCGGCGTCCGCCGCGACATCGGGATGCCCGGCCGCGGCGACCACGACCGCGTCGCCCTGCAGACGATGCCCGACCCAGCGCAGCCGCAGCCGCTCGATGCGCTCGACGCCGTCGACGTGCTCGATGGCGTGCTCGGCGCGGTCGACCAGCTCGGGCTCCACACCGTCGAGCAGCCGTCGGCCCACGCTGCGCACCGTGCCGATGAGCAGCACGAAGATCGCCGCCGAGATGACGAGTCCGATGATCGGGTCGGCCAGGGGGAAGCCGAGCAGCACGCCGATCCCGCCGATGACCACCGCGAGAGAGGTGAACCCGTCGGTGCGGGCGTGCACGCCGTCGGCGACGAGCGCCGCCGACCCGATGCGCCGGCCGACGCGGATGCGGTAGATCGCGACGGCCTCGTTGCCGAGGAAGCCGATGACGCCGGCGGCGATCACCCAGCCGAGGTTGTCCAGTGGCTGCGGATGCAGGATGCGATCGATCGACTGCCAGGCGGCGACCACGGCGGAGAGCGCGACGACGAAGACGATGAACAGGCCCGCGAGGTCCTCCGCCCTGCCGAATCCGTAGGTGTAGCGACGGGATGCCGCGCGGCGGCCGAGCACGAACGCGATCCAGAGGGGCACCGCGGTGAGCGCGTCCGAGAAGTTGTGGATCGTGTCGGCGAGCAGCGCGACCGACCCGCTGAACGCGACGACGACGCCCTGCAGCACGGTCGTGAGCAGCAGCAGCACGAGGCTCACCTTCAGAGCGCGGATGCCGGCGCTGCTGGCCTCCATGGCGTCGTCGATCGAGTCGGCGGCGTCGTGCGTGTGCGGCACGAACAGACCGTAGAGGAATCCCTTGAACCCGGTCGGGTGCTCGTGCGCGTGATCGTGGCCGTGCGAGTGGCCGTGCTCGTGCCCGTGATCGTGCGAGTGCCCGTGGCCGTGCTCCGCGTGCGTGTGCGTCGCGGTCATGCGCCTGCCCGCTCCTCGTGGTGGTGCCGCGGCACGCCCCCGAGGGAGTGCTCGGCCTGGAAGATCGCCGAGGCGACGAGCTCGGAGGCGTGCTCGTTCTCGAGCCGGTAGAACACCCGCTGGCCGTCCTGCCGGGTTGAGACGATGCGGGCGAGGCGCAGCTTGGCGAGGTGCTGCGACACGGCTGCCGGGGACTTGTCGACGATCTCGGCGAGGTTGTTCACCGACAACTCGCCGGCGTCCTGCAGGGCGAGGATGATGCGCACCCTGGTCGCATCGGCCAGCATCCCGAACACCTCGACGGCGAGCTCGACGAACGAGCTGTCCGGGGTGTATCCGCATTGCCGCTTATCTGCACTCATACGCAGATACTAATACAAAGATCTCTCGTGAACTCCCCTTGAGCTTGACCTTGGGTCAGGGTTCACACTCGCCGCAGCGCCACCGGAACGGCGGCCGACACCGAGAAGGAGAAGTACGATGACCATCCCCCAGACCTCCCCGACCACCTCCGCACAGGACCGCCCTGAACTGCAGAGCATCCTCGACGACATCGTCGCGTCGGGCATCACCGGGATCACCCTGCGGGTGCACGACGAGCACGGCGACTGGACCGGTGCCGCAGGCGTGAGCGAGATCGGCCGCGACGCGCTCCCGCCGGTCGACGGGCATGTGCGCGTCGGAAGCAACACCAAGACCTTCACGGCGGCGCTCGCGCTGCAACTGGTGGGTGAGGGCCGGATCTCGCTCGACGCGCCCGCCGCCGACTACCTGCCGGAGTTCGGCATCGACCCGCGGATCACGGTGCGGATGCTGCTGCAGCACACCAGCGGGGTGTTCAACTTCACCGGCGAGTACTACCCCGACGGCACGGTCGTCTCAGGCATCGCTGCGACCACCGCCGGCAAGGAGTGGGTGGACAACCGGTTCACGACCTACTCCGCCGAACACCTGGTGCGACTGGCCCTGTCGAAGCCGGCGCGCTTCGAGCCGGGTACCGACTGGAGCTACTCCAACACCAACTACGTGATCGTCCGGCTGATCATCGAGCGGGTCACCGGGCACACCGTCTCCGAGGAGATGCATCGGCTGATCATCGCCCCGCTGGGCCTGGTCGGCACGTCAGCGCCGTCCACGACGACCGAGATCGCCGAGCCTCACGCGCACGCCTACTACCGGTACGACGAGGACGGGCAGCAGGTCACCGTCGATGTCACGGAGCACAACCCGTCGTGGATCTCGAGCGGCGGCGACATGATCTCCACCTCCCGCGATCTGCAGGCGTTTCTCACCGCGCTGGTCACGGGGCGTCTGCTTCCCGCCGAACTGTTCGCCGAGATGCGCACCACCCGCGCCACGCCGATCCCGGGCATGGAGTACGGCCTGGGCATCTTCGTACAGGACCTCGGCGAGGACGGCACCGTCATCACCCACAACGGCGGGGCGGCCGGCCACGCGGCCCTGATGTACTGCACGCCGGACGGGCGGCGCAGCATGACCGCGACGCTGAACTACATCGACGACGCGGCACTTTCCCTGGCGATCCCGTTCCAGCAGGGCGGACAGCGGCTCGTCGACGCCGTGTTCCGCGGCTGAGCGTCGAGGATCGGGCAGGCTGGGCGGATGAGCACCGGACTCACCATCGGACAGGCGGCTGCCTTCGCCGGCGTGACCGTCAAGACCGTGCGGCACTACCACAAACTCGGTCTCGTCGATGAGCCGCCACGGGACTCGTCCGGTTACCGCCGCTACGGATCCTCGGAGCTGCTGCGGCTGGTGCAGGCGCGCACGCTCGCGGGCGCGGGGGTCCCCCTCAGCGAGATAGCCCCACTGCTCGACGCCGACGACGCGGAGTTCTCCTCTGCGCTCGTCGGCGTCGAAAAGCAGTTGTCCGAGCGGATCGACGAACTGATCGCGCGCCGGGACACACTCCGCCGTCTCTCGGACGGCGATAGAGCGCTGCTCCCGGAGCGGGCCGCCGCGTTGCTCGAGCGACTGCCAGCACACGGCTTCACCGCCGAGGAGATCACCGCCGCACGAGAGGGGCTGATCCTCGCCAAGGCGCTGGTGCCCGAGGCCTTCGAGGAGCACCTCGCGGCAGTGGAGACCGCCATGGCCGACACGGCGTTCGTCGCGCTCAGCCGACGCGTGGCCGAGACCGCCGCGTGGCGCGTCGACGATCCCCGCATCCCTGCCCTCGCCGAGGAACTGGCGGACCACTATCTCGCCAATCCTGCGCAGCTGAAGATCGTGACCGGGCTGCAGGCGCGTTCCGATACGGCCGCCAAATACCGCGTCGTGCGCGACTTCGGCGCGGACGAGGGCACAGCCGGTGAGCGCCTGGCGGCGCTGGTCGAAGCACGGTTGCGCGCGGAGGGCGTGCGCATCCCCAGACCGGACTGAGCCGGAAATGCAGGTCGCTCCGGAACGGTTGCACCCGGTGAGGATCGCGCAGTTCAGAGGAGGACAGCGACATGGACTACGGCCACGAGCTCCGGTTCGGCACCTTCATCACGCCGGTGAACAGCGATGCGCAGCAGCCGGTGCGCCTCGCCCAGGCGAGCGAGGACCTCGGCTACGACGTGGTGACGTTCCAGGACCACCCGTATCAGCCGGCGTTCCTCGACACGTGGACGCTGATGTCGTTCGTCGCGGCCACGACCTCGCGCATCCACATCGCGCCCAACGTGCTGAATCTGCCGCTGCGGCCGGCACCGGTCACGGCGCGAGCCGCGGCATCCCTCGACCTGCTCTCCGGCGGCCGCTTCGATCTCGGCCTTGGTGCGGGCGGGTTCTGGGACGCGATCGAGGCGATGGGCGGACGCCGGCTGACGCCGGGCCAGGCGGTGGACCAGCTCGACGAGGGCATCGACGTGATCCGCGGAATCTGGGATGCCGGCAATCGCGAGCACTTCCGCGGCGGCGAGTACTACCCGGTCGACGGCGCCAAGCGGGGCCCGGCGCCCGCGCACGACATCCCCATCTGGCTGGGCGCCCTGAAACCGAGGATGCTGCGGCTGCTGGGCCGCAAGGCGGACGGCTGGTTGCCCTCGCTCGGTTATCTGAAGCCGGGAGATCTGGCCGCGGGCAACGCACGCATCGACGACGCCGCCTCCGACGCCGGCCGCGACCCGGGCGAGATCCGGCGGATGCTGAACGTCGGCGGCGACCTGCCCGCCGAGCGGCTCATCGAGCTCGCGATCGAGGACGGTGTGAGCACCTTCATCCTGGTCGGCGACGACGTGACGGCCATGCAGCGCAATGCCGAGGAGATCATCCCCGCAGTGCGCGAGGCAGTCGCCGCCGAGCGCGCCCGACGCGGCACGGCCCCGGCATCAGCACGCAGCGCCGCAGCGCTCGCCCTTCGGAGCCCGCGCATCGACTACGACGCCATCCCCGCCTCGCTGCGCGACCACGCCGTCGAACCCGGCGACTTCGAGTACCGCACCGTGAAGTCCACATACCTGCGAGCCGGGTCGCCCGGACTCGTGCTGCGCCCGCGCACGGAGGACCAGGTCGCCGATGCAATCGGCTTCGCGCGCGACCATCGCGACGTGCCGCTCGGCATCCGCAGCGGCGGGCACGGCATCAGCGGCCGCAGCACCAACGACGGCGGAATCGTGATCGACCTCAAGGCTCTGAACGGCATCGAGGTGCTCGATGAAGACGCGCGCCGCGTGCGCGTAAGCGCGGGGGCGCGCTGGACGGATGTCGCGCAGGCGCTCGCCCCGCACGGGTGGGCCCTGTCCAGCGGCGACTACGGCGGGGTCGGGGTGGGCGGACTCGCCACCGCCGGCGGGATCGGCTTCCTCGCCCGCGAGCACGGCCTGACCATCGACCATCTCGTCGGGGCGGACGTCGTGCTCGCGGACGGCTCGCGCGTGCGGGCATCTGCTGACGAGCATCCGGACCTGTTCTGGGCGCTGCGCGGCGCCGGCTCGAACATGGGCGTCGTGACCGCTTTCGACTTCGAGGCCGACGCGATCGGCGAGGTGGGCTGGGCGCAGCTGGCCGTCGACGCCTCCGAGATCGCCGGGTTCCTCACCGGCTTCGGCCGAGCGCAGGAGACTGCACCGCGCGACACGACGATCTTCGTGATCCTGCACACCCAGGGCGCGCAGGTGATCGGGCGGATGTACGGCGTCGTCGACTCCGACGTGCCGGACACGATCGTGGAGCGCCTGCAGCCGTTCGCCGACGTGGCGCCGCTGGTCGGGCAGCAGGTGAGCCTCGCGCCCTACGCGTACATCATGGCGAACGCGTCGGATGCGGCGCACGACGGCCAGGGCGAACCCCTGTTCCGCTCCGGCCTGGTGGACCACCTCGACGAGGCGGTGGCCGCGGCCGCCGCCGTGCTGGTGCGCACCCCCGGCACGCACTGGTTCCAGATCCGATCGGTCGGCGGTGCGGTGGCCGACGTGCCGGCTGACGCCACCGCTTACGCGCACCGCACCGCGAACTTCGCGATCACGGCGTCCGGAGCCGGCACCGCGTTCGACCGGGCGTGGAACGATCTCGCCGCACACTTCGAGGGGCTGTACATCAGCTTCGAGTCCCGATCGGATGCCGCGCTGCTGGAGCAGGCCTATCCGGCGGCGACACTCGACCGGCTGCGCGAGGTCAAACGCCGCTACGACCCGGACGGCCTGTTCCGCGACAACTTCAGCGTGCGGGGCTGAGATCGGCGCGAGCCCCGGCATCCCGCGTGCGACCCACCCTCTGAGCGCGGGTCGCACGCGGGACCCGGGCTGTCGGCGGGATCTCGCGGCGCACGACCTCGAGCACGGCGTCGAGCGCGGCATCCGATTCCAGCACCCGGCTGTGGCCGGATCCCTCGGTCTCGATCAGCGCGACCTGTGCCGGGTTCTGCTTCGCGAGCCGGCGACTCTCGGCGATGTCGGCCATCTGATCGCCGCGGTCGTGCACGATCGTGACCGAGAGCCCGGGCGAGAGGGCGCCGCCCAGCAGGTCGTACCGCCCGTCGAGCACGTAGCCGCGGCGGCGCAGCCGGCCGGCGAACCAGGCCTCCTGCAGTCGCATCGCGCTGCCTCCGAGACCCGCCATCCTGGCGAACTGCTCGCTGAGGTATCCCACTCGCAGGATCGGCGCGATGGCGACGATGCGGCTGGTGATCCCGGCATCCGCCACCGCGGCTGCGACAGCGAGGGTGCCGGCGGAATGCGTGACGATCGCGTGGAAGCCGCCCTCGCGGCGGGCGAGCGCGTCGATGACCGCGCGGAACTCGCCGACGTGGGTGCGGCGACCGGGCGAGTCACCGCTGGCGGGGGCGTCGAAGCCGATGACACGGTAGCCCTCGGACCGCAGCTCGCGCACGACGGCGGCGAACTGCGCGGCGCGGCCGCGCCATCCGTGCACGACGAGGACGGTGCGCTCGCCGGCGCCCCATTCGTAGACGACGACGCGTCGTCCGGCGACGATGATGCTCTCGCGGCGAGCGGCGTCGTGCGTCGCCTGCTCGCGCTCGTGCACCGGCCGCCTGGGGCCGAGCCCGAGGTAGGCCGGGTAGGTGAGTCCCGCGGCGAGCGCGGGGGCCAGCATGTCGATCGAGCGGATCACAGTACTCATCACGGATCTCCTAAACAATACGTACGGCCGTTCACTTAGTTATGTGGACGATCGTACTGATATATTCGAGACATGACAACCCCCGTGATCGACGGTCGCCGGGCCAGAGGAGACCGCACTCGCCACGCAGTGCTGGCGGTCGGTACGCAGCGCGCCACGACCGAGGGCTTGAACGGCGTCTCGATCGCCCAGCTCGCCGCAGCGGCCGGAGCCAGCAAGAGCGGCGTCGCCGCTCTGTTCGGGTCGAAGGAGCAGCTGCAGCTGGCGATCGTCGCCGATGCCAAGCGCGTCTTCACCGAGGTCGTCGTCGACCCGGCGCGCATCCACCCCCGCGGGCTGCGGCGACTGCGCGCCCTGGTGCGCGCCTGGGTCGACTACTCCGCTGGCCGCACGTTCGCCGGCGGATGCTTCTTCCTCGCCGCCTCCACGGAGTTCGCCTCACAGCCCGGCGCCGTGCACGACGCGATCTCGGAGGCGATGCACCTGTGGCGCTCGTACCTCGACATCTCGGTCGCGCAGGCCATGGACGACGGCGATCTGCCGCGCCTGGAGGACGCCGCGCAGCTGAGCTTCGAGCTCGAGGCGCTGCTCTCGCAGGCGAACCGCACCTCGCTTATGCACGGCGGCGACGAACCGTACCGCCGCGCCGAGCGCGCGATCGTCGAGCGCCTGCAGGCCCTCGGCGCGAAGGACGCGTCACTCGAGATCGAACTGGGTCCGCGCCCGAGGGTCTGAGTTCGACCGATACGCTGGAAGGCGCTGTCTGTGCGATCTGAGGGGGCAACACGTGGCGCTGCCGGATTCCGTCTTCGAGGCCAAGCGTCGGGCCGACCCTCGAGCCGTGCTGCGCGTCGTCGCGCACGACGAGCCGGCCGACCGTCTGCCGCAGGACGCCTCGGCATGGGTGGGCCGCAGCACCTCAGTGCCCAAGGTGCTCCTCAAGACGGCACTGGTCATCGCGATCACCGTCGGCGGCGTCTGGGTCGTGACCGTCAACGCCTGGGACCATGACGGGTTCTTCCCGTGGTACTGGAACGTGATCTGGACGATCTTCCCGTGGGTGTTCCTCGGCCCGCTCTGGGCCGGATACTTCCGGTCGCTCTCCCGCAAGCCCGCGAACGACCGTTTCCGCAAGGAGTACCCCGCGGCGCGCAGCACCGCGACGGCGACGGTCGGCCGGATCCTCGCCACGAAGCTCTCGCAGACCGATTCCGGCGGGGTCGCCGACTATGTTGCATCCGTCGCCGACGCGAACGGCGAGATCATCGTGAACCGGCTCGCGACCGGCGCGACGTTCGCGCCCTTCGAGGCGCCGCAGCCGGGCGAGCCCGTCCACCTGTGGCGGTTCCCCGACGGATGGACGCTGATCCAGGCCGCTCGCGGCGGGGTTCGGGTCACGATCTCGGATGCCGGCGGCGATGCGCTGGCCGCGCAGCTCGAGCGGCTCGCACGCCTGCATCGCGCCGGTGACCTCACCGACGAGCAGTTCGACCTGGCGAAGCAGAAGCTGCTCGCCGGCTGAGCGACGGGAACACCGGCGACCTCAGCGCCGCGCGAGAACCGGATGCGGCACCGCGCGGTACGCGGCGACCGACGCCAGTGCGAGCCACGCCCACCCGGCCAACACCGCCAGCCAGAGCAGGCCGACCCCGAACGGCGATCGTGCCAGTGCCCCGCCCGCGACGAACGCGACGATGATCACGGCGCCGGCGATCCGGGACCACAGCGCGGCCTGCGCCGACGCGTTCCTCGCCAGCCACGGAGCGGCCACGAACGCCGCCGCTCCGAGAGAGGAAGCCGATCCCACCGAAGACGAGGTGCAGCATCCCCGACATGGTGAACGCGCCACCGCCCGCGCCGGGCGGGAAGTCGGCCGTCGCATCGGGTGGGAAGACCGCGCTCATGATGAGGCAGACGCCGTAGACCGCGACGAGCACGGCGGCCGTGCGCGGCCACGCCGGAGTGCGGAGCATCCCGACGGCGGCGACGAGCGTCATCAGACCGGCCAGCACGAGGTTGGTCGCCTGCAGCCAGCCGAGGTTCCCGAGCAGCAGCATGCTGAGCGCGTCGCGGTTCAGCGCGAAGCCGGGACGGGTGAGAGCCAGGATCAGCCCGAAGATCAGATAGAACGGTCCCGCGACGACGCCCCACCCGAGCATCGAGCGGGTGACGGCGGCGGCGCGGTCGAACCCGTCCGCCTGTGATGCAACAGCCATGTCGAACTCCTTGTCCTCCGTGCCCTGATCGATGGGTCAGGTGCGCTTCCTGTGCGCGGCGAGGAACGCCTCGGCGGCCTGCGCTGCCTGCTGTTTCCGCTCCCGCACAGACGGGATCCAGCCGGGGTGGAACATTGCGCGATCCAGCGATGGCCCCAGGGTGAGGAAGGCGAGCCGGGATGCCGCGGCAGAGGCATCCGTCACGTCGATGAGCCCCTTCTCCCCCCAATCCTGCACCGCACCGGCGAGCGCTCCGATCGCTCGCTGCGGCCCCCACGTGTAGTACTCGTGCGCGAGGTCGGCGAACTGATCCGCCTCGGCGATGAGCAGACGCCGCAATGCGAGAACCTGCGGCTGCATCACGGAGTCCAGGTAGGTGCGGGTGAGCCGTTGCAGCGTGTCCTGCAGCTGAGCGGTGGTCTCGGGCGCCGGTTCCAGCACCGCCGAGAGCACCTGGAGGATGCGGTCCGAGGCGCCGATGATGCCCAGTGCCAGCTCGCGGAACAGCGTCTCCTTGTCGGAGTACTGCTTGTACACGGTCTGCTTCGACACCTGCGCATCCGCTGCGATCTGATCCATGCTCGTCTTCGCGTACCCCTGTCGCAGGAACAGCGCGAGCGCAGCCTCGGTGATCTGTCGGCGCTTGAGCGCCGTGCGTCCGTCCTCATCGGTCGCCATGACGCGATAGTACTGGACCGTCCAGTACTTTGCCAGCCCCTTTCCGGACGACGCGACTACGCTTCTGTGAGGGCCCCGGCAGTGCAGGGGCGTCACCCCGGGCCGGCACACGGCCCGCCGTTCGTGAAGAGGATGCCCACCGGATGACCACGGATGCCACACCGTCGCGACGCCACGACCTGCCCCGCCGGCTGAGTCGATCGCGGGTCATCACGCTCGCCCGCATCCTGCTGCCGACCTGGGACGGATCGCTGGCCGCGCTGACCGCCGAGCTGCGCGCCGAGTCCGGGCTGACGGACGGCGCGTTCCGCACCCTCTTCCCCACCGACAGCGCCCTGCTGCACGCGGTCGATCTGGAGCTGATCGAGGAGTGCGCACAACGCGTGCGATCCGCGGCGGAGACCTTCGACGCCCGTGAACACGACGGTGAGGACCTCGTGCTCGCTCTGTCGATCGCACTGGCCGAAGCGCGTCCGCTGGACTGGAGCTCACTCACCATCCGGCTGCGGGAACGCCAGCTGGCGGCATCCACGGGTGCGCGGAGCGAGGATGTCATCGAGTCCGAGCGCGCGTTCCTGCCTGCCCTGCTCGATGCCTTCGAACTGCTGCTCTCGCAGATCGGCCGCGAGTTCGAATGGCAGCCAGCACTCGGCGTGCGCGTCGTCATCCTGACCTACGAGCGCTCCTTCGAGTCGTGGATCATGTCGGGCGGCGACGAGAAGTCGTTCGCCGGTTCACCGTTCGTGCGGCAGACGCTGCCGGCGCTGCTGGTCGGGGTGAGCCGGGCCGTCGAGGGCTAAGGTGTTAGGAATTGTTGCAGCACCCGCCCGGGAGGGGACATGCACGCCGCAGCGCGCCATGATGCGATCCTGAGAGAGCTCGAGCTGCGAGGCTCGCTCCTGACCTCCTCGTTCGCGGAGCGCTTGGGCGTGACGACGATGACCCTGTGGCGCGATCTCGTCACGCTCGAGGAGCGCGGCTTGATCACCCGCGTGCACGGCGGGGCCGTCTCACCGGCGGTCGCCCAGCAGCAGTCGGCCGCCCCGGATGGCGGGCGAACGATGACCCGTCCGGTCGCGACGATCGGGATGATCGTGCCGAACATCCGCTACTACTACCCGGCGGTGATCCGGGGCGCGAGCCAGGCCGCGCGCGAGCTGAACTGCCGACTCGTCGTCGGCGCGACGAACTACTCCCCCGATGAGGAGCGACGCCAGGCGAAGCGCCTCATCGCCGCCGGGGTCGATGCCCTGATGATCACACCGCACGACAGCATCCGCCAGGCGAGCGCGCTGCAAGCGCTGCTGGAAGACGCTCGGATCCCCGTCGTGATCGTGGAGCGATCAGTGGACGACGCGGTCGCGGGCCGCCTGGAGTGGGTGCGCTCGGACCACGCGTACGGGGCGGAGATCGCCGTCAAGCACCTCGTGGAGAACGGCCACAGCCGCATCGCACTGGCGGCACGGGATGCGGCCACGACGGCCGGTCTGATCACCGGCTACGAGCGCGCCATGTCGGCGATCGGCGCCCCGGACGGACACCGGCTGCAGCGGCGCCTCCCCGACCCGCCGCAGGGCGACGGTGTCGTGCTGAGCGAGCTCGAGGCTCTGCTCGACGACTGCCTGCGGGCGGACATCACTGCGGCGATCCTGCTCGGCGACGCCGACGCCATGGCGTTCACCGACCTTGTGCTCGAGCGCGGCCTGCGCATCCCCGAGGATTTCGCCGTGATCGCCTACGACGACGACGTGGCCGCATTCGCCGCGGTCCCACTCACCGCAGTGGCGCCGCCGAAGCACGAGCTGGGCCATTCCGCCCTGCGCCTCTGCTTCGACCGACTGCGCGAACAGCCGGGAACTGCACACACCGTCGTGCGGATGACGCTGCTGCCGACCCTGTATGTGCGCGATTCGACCGTGCGCTGAATGTTAGGTTCTGTTAGATAACAGGTGTTCACCTTTGTGACCTCGTCGCCACGTCTCAGGATGGGGAACCGCAAGGTCCCGATTCAAAGGAGAACCCCACATGTCTTTGCGCCGCACCCTGATCGCCGCCACGGCGCTGCTCGCCTCCGGCGCGCTGCTGGCAGGATGCTCGTCCGCCCCCTCCCCCGCCTCCGCACCCACCAGCACCGAGAAGGCGAAGGGCGAGGTCACCTTCTGGTCGTCTCTGAGCGGGATGGCCGACGTGGCCGCCGCCTTCAACAAGACTCACCCCGACATCACGGTCACGTTCGAGGAGATCCCCCAGGCCGCTTCCGGCGGCTACACGAAGTTGTCGGCAGCGATCGGATCCGGCACCGGACCCGACGTCGTCGGCATCGAGTACAACCGGCTCACCGACTTCGCCGCCTCCGGTCAGCTCACGCCGCTGGACGGCCTCATCCCGGCGAAGACGATCGGCGAGTACCCGAAGAACATCCGGTCGCTCGTGCAC
This sequence comes from Microbacterium sp. NPDC057659, assembly GCF_042799915.1. Lineage (NCBI taxonomy): Bacteria > Bacillati > Actinomycetota > Actinomycetes > Micrococcales > Microbacteriaceae > Microbacterium > Microbacterium sp. NPDC057659. Next base: position 1,671,637 of record NZ_JBHVHU010000001.1, read on the forward strand.
CTCGGCGGCGACACCTACGCGATGCCCTACGACGCCCCGCCGATGATCATGTGGTATCGCCAGGACGTGCTCGACGCCGCGGGCGTGGCCTCCGCGCCGAAGACCTGGGCCGAGTTCGAGGCGGCCGCTCGTGCGGTCAAGAAGTCGAACCCGAACGCGTACCTGACCAGCTACTTCACCGCCGAACCACAGCTGGCGCCGATGGCCTGGCAGGCCGGCGCCACCTGGTTCGCCGCGAAGGACGACAAGTGGAAGGTCACGATCGACGACAAGGCCACGACGAAGATGGCCGCCTTCTGGCAGCGCCTGATCGACGAGGACCTCGTCAAGAAGCAGCCCGGATTCAACGACGAGTGGACCTCAGATCTGCAGAAGGGCGTCGTGGCCGGCTGGCTGGGCGGTTCATGGGGCGCCTCGGCGCTGAAGACCCGCACTGAGCCTGCGAACCAGCAGGGCAAGTGGATCGCGGCGGTTCCCCCCACCGAAGACGGCAAGGCGAGCGGCTCGCTGAACGGCGGCACGAGCTTCGCCATCCCGAAGACCAGCAAGAACCCGGCAGCAGCCGCCGTGTTCCTGAAGTGGCTGACGACCACGAAGGAGTCCGTCACCGCACGAGGCGCTGTCGGAACCGCCTACCTCGCCTACCCCGGCCTGAACGACGCCGCGAAAGCCGTCGCCCCGACCGACTACTACGCGAACGACATCTACCAGGTGTTCGACGAGGCGTACGCGGGTCTGCGTCCGTGGGCGTGGGGACCGAGCTACGCGGTCACCGAGACCGCGTTGAAGAACGCCGTCACGAGCGAGCCGGCCATCCCCGCGTCCGTCACCAAGACGCAGGCCGGCACCGTCAGCGGGCTGGAGCAACTCGGGCTGGACATCGCAGAATGAACTCCGCCAGACGGTCGCTCCCGGGCACCGGCGGACGCACGGCAGCCCTGTTCCTGACCCCCTTCCTGGTGCTCTTCGCGGTCACGATGATCGCGCCGATCGCCTACGCGATCGGGATGAGCCTGTTCGTCGAGCGCCGAAGCGGTCTGGGCTTCGGTGCCACGACGACGGAATTCGTCGGGCTCGGCAACTACCTCTCCGTGCTGTCCGACGACACGTTCACGCAGGGGTTCGGCCGTCTGGCGCTCTACTGCCTGATCTACGTCCCGACGCTGCTGTTCGCGGCGCTGGCGCTGGCCCTGCTGCTGGATGCCGCAGCCGCGCGCCTGCGGCGGATGTTCCAGCTGCTGCTGTTCCTTCCGCACGCTGTCCCCGGCGTGATCGCCGCACTGATCTGGGCCTACCTCTACACGCCGGGCGTGAGTCCGATCGTGAACGTGCTCGCCGCGGGTGGCATCTCCATCGACTTCCTCTCGGTGCATCTGGTGCTGCCGTCGATCGTCAACATCTCGGTCTGGGAGTGGACCGGATACAACGTCGTCATCCTGTTCACCGCGCTGCAGGCCGTACCGCGCGAGGTGCTCGAGGCCGCCCGCGTCGACGGCGCAGGCGAGATCCGCACCGCCCTGTCGATCAAGACCCCCCTGGTGTGGCCGGCCATCAGCGTGGCGCTGCTGTTCACGGTGATCGGCTCGCTGCAGCTGTTCACCGAGCCGAAGATCCTGTCCTCGGTGACCACGAACGTCACGAGCACCTGGGTGCCGAACATGTGGGCCTATGAAGCGGCGTTCGTGCGCAACAACCTGCCCCAGGCCGCGGCGGCCTCGATCATCCTCGCGCTGCTCGCCGCCGTCCTGTCCTGGTTCGTCACCCGGTTCACCGCGAAGGAGGGTCAGCGATGACCGCCGTCCTCGATCGTCAGGCCGCTCCGGTCGCCTCCCCTGCCACCGGCATCCGTCCGCCGCGCCGGAACCGTCGCGGCGGGAGCCGCGACGCAGCGTCCCGCCCCTCCGGTCTCGTCGCTGTCAACGGCCTTCTGATCGTCGGCTCGGCCTACATGATCCTGCCGCTGCTGTGGCTGGTGTTCGCGGTCTCGAAGACCGCATCCGGCCTGTTCGACGGAAACGCGTTCTCGTTCGGCGGCGCGTTCCTGCAGAACCTCGGCAGGCTCGTCACCACGGATGACGGCATCTTCCTGCGCTGGCTGCTCAACAGCATCCTGTACGCAGGGATCGGGGCTGTCGTCGGCGGGCTGATCTCGGTGATGGCCGGGTACGCGTTCGACAAGTTCGCGTTCCGGGGCAAGCGTTTCCTGTACGGCGCCGTGCTGATCGGCGTGCTTATCCCGAACACCGCCACGGTGATCCCGCTGTATCTGCTGGCTGCGGCATCAGGTCTGACGAACACGATCTGGGCGATCATCATCCCCTCGCTGTGCAACCCGTTCAGCGTCTATCTGGCCAGGATCTTCAGCGCGGGCTACCTGCCCGCAGAGGTGCTCGAGGCCGCCCGCGTCGACGGCGCCGGACCGATCCGCACCTTCCTCAAGGTGTCACTGCCGATGCTCGTGCCCGGCTTCGTCACGATCGCGCTGTTCCAGTTCGTCGGGGTATGGAACAACTTCATGCTGCCGCTGATCATGCTGCAGAACCGCGACCTGTTCCCGACGAGCGTCGGCATCTTCCTGTGGCAGTCGCAGGCGCCGCAGAACCCGGAGTTCTCCACCCTGGTCATCGCCGGCTCGTTCCTGTCGGTGCTCCCGCTGCTGGTGGCCTTCATCTTCCTGCAGCGCTTCTGGCGCGCGGGACTCTCGGCGGGGAGCGTGAAATGACTGCACGACTGAGCGTCGCGTTCGCGATGTCCGCGGTGTCGCTCGAGCGGGTCTTCCCACCCGAGCGCCAGGCGGCGATCGCCGAGATCGCGGAGATCCGCGGCATCCTCACCGAATTCGATTCGGCGGATGCCCTGGGCGTGCTCGCCGAGGTCGAGGTGATCGTTACCGGGTGGGGTGCCCCCGTCGTCGATCTCGCCGTGCTGGACGCCGCGCCGCGGCTGCGCGCGGTGCTGCACTCCGCCGGATCCGTCAAGCCGTACATCGCCCAGGCCGTGCTCGATCGCGGCGTGCAGGTCAGTTCAGCGGCAGCCGCCAACGCCGTGCCCGTGGCCGAGCACGCGGTCGCGATGATCGTGCTGGCGGGCAAACGCGCGCTGCCGATCGCTGCGCGCTACCGCGAGGTCCGCGCCTACTTCGACATCGAGGCCGCGTTTCCCGGCATGGGCAACTTCGGCAACCGGATCGGTATCATCGGCGCGTCCAAGGTCGGTCGGCTGGTGCTGGAGAGGCTGCGCGCCTTCGAGTTCGAGGTGGTCGTCTACGACCCCTTTCTGACGGATGCCGAGGCCGCTGATCTCGGAGCGGTGCGCGTGAGCCTGGACGAGCTGCTCGCCACCAGCGACGTCGTGTCCGTGCATGCCCCGCTTCTGCCGTCGACGATCGACCTGATCGACCGTCGCGGGATCGGGCTGATGCATCCCGGTGCGACTCTGATCAACACCGCACGCGGCGAGATCATCGACCAGGCCGCGCTGACGGAGCGGGTGGTGGCCGGCGAGATCTTCGCGGTTCTGGATGTCACGACGCCGGAAGTGCTCGACGCGGATGACCCGCTCTACGCATCGGACCACGCGATCGTCACACCCCACATCGCCGGTTCGATGGGGCGGGAACTCGGTCGCCTGGCGCGATCCGTGCGCGACGAGCTGGTGCGCCTGAGCGCCGACGAGCCGCTCGCGCACGCGATCGACGCGCGGGCGCTCGCGATCACCGCGTGACGGCTCAGGTCGTCGCGGAGACGATCAGGCTGATCACCGCGAGCAGCGGGAGGGTGCCCTGCACTGCGGCCGCCCGCGCCTTGGACGCATCCGAGAGGATGAGCACGAGCGCGGCTGCGAGCATGGTTCCGGTTCCTGCCAGCATCAGCGCGATTCCGACCGCCGTGCCGCCCGAGAGCGCGATGACGATGCCGATCACCGTGATCACGGCGAGGAACAGGTTGTAGAACCCCTGGTTGAACGCGAGCGCCTTCATCGTCTGCGCGTCCGCCTCGGAGGGGACGCCGAAGACGCGACGGGTGGACGGGTGCGTCCAGCGAACCGACTCGAGCACGAAGATGTACACGTGCAGCAGCGCCGCGACTGCGGCGAGCACGATTCCGAGGATGAGGAACATGATGTGACACACCGTAGTCCCATTCGGGCGTTCCGCGGCTACCCCGGCCCGTCCGGGTGCGCGAGGTCGTAGGCACGCGACAGCTTCTGCGGCACGACCATGCGCCAGGCATCCACGACGAACTCCCTCGCCTCGGCGGGGTCCAGCGCCGCCAGGTCGGATCGCACCCAGTGGAACCGCATGTCCGACGGCGACGGCATCGAGAACTTGTCCGGCTGCCCGCCGACCAGCCCCTCGCGCATCTCCTTCGGGAACCCGAACTCCATCGTGCGCTCGTCCGCCGAGAACGCGACGTAGACCAGCTGGCCGACCCGGAACTTCACCCGGCCGCGGACGAGCACCTCGTACGACCGCTCCAGCGTCGAGCCGAGAGCGCGTACATCAGCGATGGTCGCCATCGCCTCAGGATACGACCGCCCTCAGACCTCGAGATGGCGGCGCAGCGACGCCGAGATCCCGTCGAGCTGCTCCAGCTGCTCGGCGCTCAGCGCATCGATGAACAGCTCCCGCACCGCACGCAGGTGCGGGACGGACCCGGCCCGGAACGCCTCACGTCCGGCATCCGTCGCCAGGACGTCGACGCCGTGTGCGACGTCGGCGCAGGGAGTGCGGGCGATCAGGCCGCGCTTCTCCATCCGGCCGAGATGGTGCGAGAGCCGGCTGCGCTCCCAGCCGATCATCGACGCGAGCTCCGAGGAGCGCAGCGTGAATCCCGGTGCCTCGGTCAGGGCGAGCAGCACGCGGTAGTCCCCCGACGAGAGCGCCGACTCGGCCAGCATCCGACCGCCCAGCCGGGTGCGCAGCGCCTCAGAGGTCTCGACGTAGTCCCGCCACACCCGCAGCTGCTCAGGCGTCGGCATGGTGCGGCGTTTCTCGCTCATCGACCCTCCCGGAATTGATACGTCAATTCAATTGTTGCAGCATCATGCGTCCGCCGGGACGATCCGGCGGCGTTTTCTCTCACAACGGATCGTCCGGCACGTACCTGCCGGTGAAAGGAAGAAGAGATGGCTACTGTCACATTCGAGCAGGCGACGCGAACCTACCCCGGCGTGGCGCGCCCCGCAGTGGACAAGTTCGACCTGGAGATCGCCGACGGCGAGTTCCTCGTTCTCGTCGGCCCCTCGGGCTCCGGGAAGTCCACGACGCTGCGCATGCTCGCCGGCCTCGAAGAGGTGGGCGCCGGCCGCATCCTGATCGGCGACCGCGACGTCACCGACGTGCCGCCGAAGGACCGCGACATCGCCATGGTGTTCCAGAACTACGCGCTCTATCCCCACATGACCGTCGCCGAGAACATGGGCTTCGCCCTGAAGATCGCCGGCGTCGGCAAGGAGGAACGCGCAGCCCGCGTGCTCGAAGCCGCCGAACTGCTGGATCTGGTGCCCTTCCTCGAGCGCAAGCCGAAGGCGCTCTCGGGCGGCCAGCGTCAGCGCGTCGCCATGGGTCGCGCGATCGTCCGCCAGCCGCAGGTGTTCCTCATGGACGAGCCGCTGTCGAATCTCGACGCCAAGCTCCGCGTGCAGACCCGCACCCAGATCTCGTCGCTGCAGCGCCGCCTCGGCGTGACCACGGTCTACGTCACCCACGACCAGGTGGAGGCTCTGACCATGGGCGACCGTATCGCCGTCCTCGCCGACGGTCTCCTGCAGCAGGTCGGCACCCCGCGCGACCTCTACGAGCACCCGCGGAATCTGTTCGTGGCCGGCTTCATCGGCTCCCCCGCCATGAACCTGTTCCCGACGGATGTCGCTGACGGCGGCGTGCGGTTCGGCTCCTCGATCGTCCCGATCGAGCGGGATGTGCTCGCAGATGCCGGCCCCCGGGTCATGATCGGCGTGCGCCCCGAGGACGTCGAGATCACGTCCGATCCGAGCCAGGGCCTCACCGTGATCGTGGACCTGGTCGAGGAGCTCGGGGCCGACGGCTACCTCTACGGCCACGCCACCGTGGACGGCGAGCGCGTCGACGTCATCGCCCGCGTCGACGGGCGGGTGCACCCGAACGCCGGCGACACCGTGCACGCGACACCGAAGCCGGGCCGCGTGCACCTGTTCCATGTCGAGAACGGGCAGCGTCTCAACGAGGCCGTGTCCGGCTGAACGCGAGTCGCGGAGGCGAGCAGGAGCATCCCGCCGAACATGGGAATTGACACGTCAATACATGTGTTGCACCTCGATGATGGGCCGGATGCTCCGGCCGAGGGAAGGTCGTGAGGCGATGTCCACCGAGGCGTCAGGATTCGAGTTCGGGCTGAACTCCTTCGGAGACGTGGCCACCGACGGCGGTCGCGTGCAGACCGATGCCGAGGCGGTGCGCCTGCTCGTCGAGGAGGCGCAGCTGGCCGAGTCCGTCGGCCTCGACGTCTTCAGCGTCGGCGAGCACTACAAGCAGGATCAGGTCGACTCGGCGACGCCTGTCGTCCTCGCGGCGGCCGCGCAGGCGACCTCGACGATCGGACTCGGCACCTCGGTCACCGTGCTGTCCACGCAGGACCCGGTGCGGCTCTACCAGGAGTTCGCGACCGTGGACGCCATCTCCGAGGGACGCACGCACCTCGTGCTCGGCCGTGCCTCGGCGATCGAGTCGTTCCCGCTGTTCGGCTACGACATCGCCGAGTACGAGGCGATCTTCGAGGAGAAGCTCGACCTGTTCCTGCGCCTCATGCATGAGGATCACGTCACTTGGTCCGGCAGGTACCGCGCACCGCTCGACGACGTCCGCCTGCACCCGCGGATGCCGGAGGGCGGCGTTCCCGCATGGATCGGCATCGGCGGCAGCCCCGACTCCGTCGTCCGCGCCGCCAGGCACGGGCTGCCCCTGATGATGGCGATCATCGGCGGCCGGCCCGAGCGCTTCGCCGGGCATGTGGAGCTGTATCTGCGGGCGCTGGCGAAGTTCGGCCACCAGGAGCTGCCGATCGCCCAGCACTCGCTCGGTCTGATCGCCGAGACCGACGATGAGGCGAAGAACGTGCACTGGAAGCACTGGCAGCCGGTCGTCACCGAGATCAGCAAGGAGCGCGGCTTCTACCCGCCGACACCGGAGCGCTACGCCGAGGAGATCGAGTCCGGCGCGCTCTATGTCGGCTCGCCCGAGACCGTCGCGCAGAAGATCGCCGCCGCGGCCAGGGCGAACCACCTGTCGCGCTTCGACCTGAAGTACGACCTGCGCCACCTCCCCCGCGAGGTGCGCGAGAGCAGCATCCGGCTCTTCGGCGAGAAGGTCGCGCCGCGCGTCAAGGAACTCCTCACCGAAGACCCCGGAGACTGGTACCTGACCCGGCGCCCGGTCGCCCAGATCACGAAGGACGGAAAGTCAGTCCATGTCTGAGAACCTCACCGACAGCAGCATCCGCACCGTCGGCATCCTCGGCGCCGGCAAGGTCGGCACGGTGCTCGCGCGGCTGGCCGTCGCGGCCGGCTACCGCGTGCTGATCGCGGGCTCCCGCGACCCGGAGCGCATCGCGCTGACGATCGAGGTCCTCGTGCCCGGCGCGACCGCCGTGCACGCCGACGAGGCGATCCGTGAGGCCGACGTCGCCGTGCTCGCACTGCCGCTCGGCAAGCACCAGAACCTGCCCGCGGATCTGCTCGACGGCAAGCTCGTCATCGACACCATGAACTACTGGTGGGAGACCGACGGCATCCGCGACGACCTCAGCGACCCGCGCACCTCGACCAGCGAGATCGTGCAGGAGTTCCTCGACGGCGCGCGCGTCGTGAAGGCCCTGAACCACATGGGCTATCACGACCTCGACGAAGAGGCCCGGCCGGCCGACGCCGCAAGACGCAAGGCGATCGCGATCGCCGGCGATGACCAGGCGGATGTCGCCGCGGTGGCCGCCTTCGTCGACTCCCTCGGCTTCGACCCGGTGCTGGCCGGGCCCCTCGCCGCGGGCGCCGTGCTGCAGCCCGGCAACCCCGCCTTCGGCGCGAACCTGCCGGCCGACGAGCTGCGTGCTCTGATGGATGCTGCGCCGCAGCAGCATCCGGTGCCGGTGAGCTGACCGGCACGGATCGGATCCGCCTCAGACTTCGGAGTCGAGTGCGCTGCGCACCTCGCGTTCCTCCTCGTCTGTGAGCCCGGCCTGCCGTGCCACATCGCGGCTCCGCTCGTACTCGAGTGCGCCCGCGAGGGTCTCCGCCAGCGGGCGCGTCTCCAACCCGGCGGCACGGGCGCGGGCCGTGTCCATCGTGGCGAACCAGCGCCAGTCCTGGTCTGCGATCCACAGCGGCATCGACTTGGGCCCCATCCACTGTCCGATGCCGAGCTCAGCCATCCGCTCGAGCGGGACGAGTCTCAGCGGGGCGCCGCTGCGTGCGACCTGCCTCGACGTCTCGAGGACCTCACCGAGGGTCGTCATCGGCCCGGTCGCGTTGAACACACCATCGATCCGCTGCTCGGCGGCGGTGATCAGCCAGCTCGCAAGATCGCGGACGTCGATCAGCGCAACGGGGAAGTCGAGGTCGTCCGGGGCAATCACGTCGTCGCCGGTCGGCGATGCGAAGCGCCACGGCCAGTAGCCGGTGCGGCCGGAGGCATCGCCCGGCCCGCCGATGAGACCTGAGCGAACGATCGTCGCCGAGGACGCGGCTCCCGAGATCAGGCGCTCGCATGCCACCTTCGCCGGCCCGTACGCCTCCATCGACTCCATCACGTCACCGTCGAGAGGGTCCAGGAGCGCGGCGTCCTCGGACTGCTCGGCCCGATCGAATGAGGCGTACACGTTCCCCGTCGACACGAAGACCCAGTGCCCGGCATCGAGGTCCCGCACAGCACGGCGGACCTGACCGGGGTGACGCGACACATCGATCACGGCATCCCAGCGCCGACCGGTCGCACGAACGAGCCCGTCCTCCTCGTCGCGATCGGCTGCGATGAAATCGACGCCTTCGGGCGCGCGCGAGGTGCCGCGCGCGAGACAGGTGACTGCGTGCCGGCGGGCGACCGCCTCGCTCGCGATCGCACGCCCCAGGAATGCAGTACCGCCGAGAATCAGGATCTCCATGGCTCGATGCGACCATGCCCCGCGGTGCACTGTCCAGCGATTCCGCTCACGGCAGACGGTCCGCTGAGTCAGCCGTCGACAGGCGCGGCGTGGGTCGCGGAAGGATCCACCCCGCGCCGCACGAGCTCGGCGCGCGCCCGGTCGAGCCCGCCGTGCTCGAGGCCGGCCAGCGCCGAGCTGCCCGACCACACGACGGCTCCCCTGCGGCGCACGGTCACGTCGAGGGTTCCGGCGAGGTGCTCGAGCGCACCGGCCGTGTTCTGTTCCTCGGAGGGCAGCGGCACCGGCAGCACGCACGACGCCCCGCGCGGCGCCGTGCCGGTGACGTCGATCGTCCACCCGAATCCCCGGCCGTGCAGCATCCACCGCTCGTCGTCGACGACGGCGCGCACCGGGCTGACGCCCGGGTTGCCGAGCCGGACGATGCGGCCGCCGGGCAGCCGCACGACCAGCCCCGTCACCTCGGTGCGGAGGGGGCCTGCGTGCACCTGCCCTCCGGCGAACGCCACGCAGGCGTCCCGCTCGGCGAAGCCCTGCGCCTGCCCCCACCACCAGGAATCGGGGAACCCCTCGCGGCCCCAGTTCTTCTCAGCGTAGATCTGCGCGTCGCACAGCTCCCATGTCTCGTCCCCCAGCGTCGCGGTGCCGTTCACCCGCCCGCCGAGCAGCCACGGATGCCAGTACTGGTTCAGCGCCGGCACGGACTGGAAGACGCTCGACCCGCCGAACGCCCGATGGGGCCAGCGCAGCGGGGTGCTGATCGTCACGTCGAGGCGGGCATCCGGCCCGAGGTCGACGTGCAGGAACCGGTCACTGCCGTGGAACGCGTGACCGGCGTGTGCTCCGATGTCGCGACGATCGGCATATGCCGTCGGATGCTCGGCCACTCGCAGGAACCGACCGGGATGCGCGGCGTACCCGAGCGTCGACCAAGGTCCGTGCGGACCGCGATTGACGCCGTTCAGGGCGATGATCGCACGGCCATTCGTGGCATCCGTGATGCGCCAGAAGTAGCCCTCCATCGCGACGCCGGGGTGCGCGGGCAGCGGACTCTGGAACGGCAGATCCGCCCCGGTCGATCGGTACCACCCGCGCAGACCCATGTGCGTTGTCTAGCACGGTGCGGTGCGCCGGGGAAGGTTCAGTCGCGCTCCCAGGGCAGCTTGACCAGCGGCAGGATGTAGATGCGGCCGTTGATGGCGACCGGATGCTTCGCCATGAACTCGGCTGCCTCGTCGATCGAGTCCGCGGTGATGAGGTCGTAGCCGGCGAACCACTCCTTGAACTCCGGGAATGGTCCGTCGGTGATGAGGGTCTGGCCGCCACGCACGGCGACGGACTTCGCCTGTTCGGCGCCCGCGACCGGCGCGCCCATCTCGAGGCGGCCCGCGGTGTTCCCCTCGGCGGCCCAGCGCTCGAGGATCGCCTGGTCCTCGTCCTGCGGCAACTCGGTGCCGGTCGGGTCGGACATGTGGATGACGAGGTACTTGCTGCTCATGATGGTGCTCCATTCGGGGTTGCGAGTTGGTTGCGTCGGCGGATGAGGTGTGCGGTCTCGGCGGCGTTCCCGGCCAGTTCGATCGCGCGGTCGTAGGCGGACCGCGCGTCTGCGGATCGGCCGGTCGCCCGCAGCAGTTCCGCACGGGTGGCGTGGTAGGCGTGGAAGCCGTCGAGCCTGTCGGCGAGCCGGTCCACGATCGCGAGGGCGACGTCGGGCGAATCGTGCTCGGAGATCGCGATGGCCTTGTTGAGGGTGACTATCGGGCTCGGATCGACCTCCTCGAGGCGGGAGTACAGCGTCACGATGCGGGCCCAGTCGGTGTCACGCGCATGCGGCGCCGTGACGTGGACGGCGTTGATCGCCGCGAGCAGCAGGTACCGACCGGGGCGGATGCTCGGCGCCGCATCCAGCAGCTGGAGGCCCTCGGCGATCAGCACCCGATCCCATGCGCCGCGATCCTGCTCGTCCAGCCGCACCAGTTCGCCGTCTGCCGAGACGCGCGCCGCGGAGCGCGCCTCGGTCAGCAGCATCAAAGCGAGCAGCCCCGCCACTTCGGGATCGTTCGGGAGGAGCTCCCGGGTGAGCCGGGTGAGCCGGATCGCCTCGGCCGTCAGTTCTCGCCGGATCGGAGGCATGTCCGGCCCTGTGGCGAGGTATCCCTCGTTGAAGACCAGGTAGAGGACAGCGAGGACGCCGTCGATGCGAGCCGGAAGGTCCTCCGCCGCAGGGATCGTGAACGGGATGCCGGCCGAGGTGATCTTCGCCTTGGCGCGGCTGATCCGCTGCCCCATAGTCGTGTCCTGCACGAGGAACGCGTGGGCGATCTCGGCGACGGTGAGCCCGCCGAGCATCCTCAGCGTCAGCGCCACGCGTCCCTCCAGCGGAAGTGCCGGATGGCAGCAGATGAACAGCAGCCGCAGGCGATCGTCCTCGATGACGCCGACCGGCGGGGCCGGTTCCGGATCATGCAGCATGATCGCCTCCCGGTGCTTGTCGTCCCGGTGTGCCTCCCGCCGCAGCCGGTCGATCGCCCTGCGATTGGCGGTGGTGGTCACCCACCCGGCCGGGTTCGGCGGGATGCCGTGATCCGGCCAGTGCTCGACGGCGGCCGCGAACGCGTCGGCCGTCATCTCCTCGGCCAGATCGAGGTCGCCGAACCGCCGGGTGAGCCCCGCGACGATCCGCGCCCACTCCTCCCGGTGCACGCGCGTGATCGCCGCCATCGCGTCCGCTGAGCTGTCCTGATAGAGGGTCATCGTTCATCTGTACTACGCCGCTCGGCGATGCGCTCGGCGACCACACGGCGTCGTTCGGCCTTGACCATTGCACGCTCGGTCTCGAGGCGGTGGATGAGGATCGCTCCCATCGAATCCATGTACATGCGAGAAGCCCTTCCAGATCGGTCCGGATCTGTTTCGTCCGGTTATCAAGACCACGAACGACGATGGGCGGTTTCGACACCCGTGCGCCGATTCGGAATCCTCACGATGTTTCCGTGACCAAACCGTTGCTTTTCGTTACCTCGCCGTTATAGAGTGATCGCACGGTGAATGTTTGCTGTGGCATCCACCGCATGTGATTGCAGGACCTCTTGGTGCAAGGGACAAGGGCCGGTCGGGAGCCTCTCCGACCGGCCCTCAATCATGTCCGCGCTAATCTGTGATGATGACCGATCGCCAGCTCGCCCTGCAGGCGTGGGAGAGCCTCTTCCGCGCCCAGCACGAGCTGTTCGCCGAGATGATCACCGACTTCGACGGCGCCGACGTCACCCAGGCCGAGTACGACGTGCTGCTCACGGTCGTGCGCTCCTGTGAGATGACCGCCCGGCTGCGTGATGTCACCGCGAACATGCTCATCAGCCAGCCCAGCGTCTCGCGCCTCGTCGACCGGATGGTCAGCCGCGGCCTGATCACGAAGGCCGCCGATCCGGAGGACGGCCGCGGCTCACTGCTGACCGCCACCGAGGACGGCGCACGCACTTTCCGCGTGCTGGCGGCTTCGCACGGCCGTTCCATCGCCGAGAAGATGTCGAGACTGGATGCCGATGAGCAGCGCACCCTGCTCGCCCTGACGGAGAAGCTCCGCGGGCTGTGATCCACGGGGAGTTCTCCCCATCTGCAGCATCCGCCGGTATCTGGCAAGGTGGTCGGCAAGGGACTCCACTGGGGAGTTCAGGCTGGAGGGCCCCTTGGAGATCGCCGCGCTCGTCGGAATCCTCATCACTGTCGGAATCGCACTCGCGTTCGTCGTCGTCCTGGTCGGAATCGTCGCGCTCTTCGCGCGCAGCTGGATCAAGGTCGCGCGAGCAGACGAGGCGCTCGTGATCTCCGGCCGCAAGCAGAAGGTGCAGCGGGCCGTCGTCAACAGCGACGGCAGCACCAGCTCCGAGCTCGCGGAATCGCCGGTCACGGTCATCGTGAACGGCAAGGCCGTCGTCAACCCGATCACGCAGCGCCACGAGATCATCTCGCTGCGCTCGCGCCAGGTGTCGCTGAACGCCGAGGCGCAGTCGCTCGACAGCGTCACGCTGAACGTCGACGGCGTCGCCATCGTGAAGATTGGCTCCGACCCGCTGTACGTGCGCCGCGCCGCTGAGCGCTTCGCCTCGCAGGACAAGGCCATCGAGCAGTTCACCACCGAGCAGCTCGAGGGCGCGCTGCGCGGCATCGTCGCCACGCTCTCGGTCGTCGAGCTCATGCGCGAGCGCAAGAAGTTCTCCGATCAGATCGCTTCGGACGTCTCCCAGGAGCTGGCCGAGCAGGGTCTGATCCTCGACTCGTTCCAGATCAAGGGCATCACCGACAAGGTCGGGTACATCCAGTCGCTCGGCGCTCCCGAGATCCAGGCCAAGCGCCAGTCCGCCGAGATCTCGCAGACGAACGCCGATCGTGCGATCAACCAGAAGAACATCGCCAACCAGGAAGCCAACCTGATCGAGCAGACCGCGCTCGACACCAACACGGCGAACGCGAACGCCGGCATCGGCCGCGCCCGCGCCGAGGCCGAGCAGGCCGAGCAGCTGGCCCGCGCGCAGGCCGAGCAGGCCGTCCTGCAGCAGCAGGCCGAGAACAAGCAGGCTCAGCTGGATGCCGATGTGAAGCGCGTCGCCGACGCGCAGCGCTACGAGGCCGAGACGAGGGCTCAGGCCGACCTGTTCACGCGCGAGAAGGCCGCCGAGGCTGCCGCGATCGAGCAGGTCAAGCAGGCCGAGGCGCGCACCCGCATCGCCGAGCAGCAGGCGCAGGCCGACAAGGCCCGGGCGGCCGGTGAGGCGGCCGCTGCTGAGGCGAAGGCCGCCGGTGAGGCCAACGCGCTGCGCGCCCAGGCCGACGCGGAGGCCGCGGCCCGCCGGGTGCGCGCCGAGGCCGAGGCCGCCGCCATCCGCGCCGAGGGTGAGGCCCGCGCGGCCGCCGTCGAGGCGGAGGCGAAGGCCATCGCGTCGAACCAGGAGGCGTTCCTGTCGCAGCGCGTGCTCGAGGTGCTGCCCGCGATCATGGGCGAGTTCGCCAAGGGCTACGCGACGATCGGCAACGTGTCGATCATCGGGGGCTCCGGCGAGGACGGCGCCTCCAGCGTCGTCGGCGGCGACAACGCCAAGGCCATGCGCGCCGTCTTCGACAGCGTCAACGCCGCGACCGGCCTCGACCTCGCTGCGATCATCCAGGGCCAGGCCGTCGGCCGTGGCTTCGGCGCAGGCGTCGCCCAGGCGTCGGAGGATGCCGCTCCTGCGGCGCCCCTCCGCCCCGCGAAGACCGTCGAGGTCGTTCCCGAGGACTGATCACGTCAACGGAGGGCGCGGATGCTGCGGCATCCGCGCCCTCCGCGTGTCCGGACGTCCTAGGCGGCGGTCACGATCGGCGGCTATGCCTTTCGCTCGGAGACGCGGGCCCGGATCCAGTCATAGCCGTCGGGGTCGGTGAAGGCCCCGTCGGCGGCGACGGCCAGGCGGTGCGATCCGGTTCCCGCGGCGTCGCATCCGACCTGCTTGGCGAGGGCCGCCCGCTTGTAGAGGGCCAGCTTGACGGCGCCGGTGTCGAACTCGACGTAGGAGGGGAAGCTCTTCGCGACCGTCAGACCCTGCTCCTGGTAGAAGCTCTTGCTCGCCTTGACCTTGTCGACGCCGAGCAGCAGCACGACCCGTTCGATCTCGCCGGTCGCCGGTCCGGTCGCGGTCTTCTTGGCGCTGGCGACCTGCCACGTCGTGCCGTCCGGCGCCCGGAATGATCCGCCGTAACCCCACAGACTCTTCGCGACCGGCTTCAGGACCTGGGCGCCCGCGGCGAGCGCACGGGCGAACACCGCGTCGACGTCACCCGGCTGCACGAGGATGAGGGAGGGCGCGAAGCCGCGGAAGCCGGAGCTCGGCTGTCCGCTCGGCCGCACGGTGACGCGGTCACCCAGGCGAAGGGCGTCTCGGTAGAAGGACTCCGCGGCCAGGATCTCGTCCTGCGGGACCTCGATGGTGATGCTGTGAATGTTCATGCTTCGAGGCTAGAAACGCAGCTCAGGCGGGGCTTCTCGATTCCTGACCGATGCCGGGGACGCGAGAGACTGGACCGGTGACTTTCGACCTGGCGAGGATCGGTGAGGGGCTCGCGTTCGCGGGCGCCCTCGACGACCTGACCGCCGCGCTCGACACGAGTACGGCGGTCGTGGTGAGCGCGCCGCCCGGGACCGGAAAGACCACGCTCGTCCCTCCCCTGCTCGCCTCGCGCGCGAGGGGACGCGTGATCGTCACGCAGCCGCGCCGCGTCGCCGCGCGAGCGGCCGCTCGGAGGCTCGCGCAGCTCGACGGCTCGCCGCTCGGAACGAGGGCCGGGTTCACGGTCCGCGGCGAGCGCTCGGTCAGCAGCGACACCCGGGTCGAGTTCGTCACCGCCGGCGTGCTGCTGCGTCGGATGCTGGATGACCCGGGCCTCGACGGCGTCGACGCTGTCGTCATCGACGAGGTGCACGAGCGGGCGCTGGAGACCGACCTGCTGATCGGTCTGCTCGGCGAGGTGCGGGAGTTGCGCGACGACCTCGTCCTGATCGCGATGTCGGCCACGCTCGACGCCGCTCGCATCGCGGAGGTGATCGACGAGCCGGCTCCGGTGGTCGAGCACACGGTCGCCGCGCATCCGCTCGCCGAGCGCTGGGCGCCGAGTCCGGTGCCCCGGCTGGACGAGCGCGGCGTCACCCGCGGTTTCCTCGACCATGTCGCGCGCACCGCGGCATCCGGTGCTCGCGACCTCGAGGAGGGCGACACGCTGGTCTTCGCGCCGGGCGCGTGGGAGGTCGCTGAGATCGCCCGCCGCCTGCGCGACGAGGCCCGCGGATTCGACGTGCGCGAGCTGCACGGTCAGAT
Organism: Microbacterium sp. NPDC057659; assembly: GCF_042799915.1. Lineage (NCBI taxonomy): Bacteria > Bacillati > Actinomycetota > Actinomycetes > Micrococcales > Microbacteriaceae > Microbacterium > Microbacterium sp. NPDC057659. The sequence continues at coordinate 1,687,616 of NZ_JBHVHU010000001.1, forward strand.
CCCGTCCGCCGAGCAGGATGCGGTGATCCGCGGGCGCGCGCCGGAAGACGCGCCGCGCATCATCGTGACGACGTCGCTCGCCGAGTCGTCGCTCACGGTCCCCGGGGTGCGACTCGTCGTGGACAGCTGCCTGTCGCGGTTCCCGCAGCGCGACGCGGCCCGCGGCATAAGCGGGCTGGTCACCGCCGGCGCCGCGCGGTCGTCGTGCGTGCAGCGCGCGGGCCGCGCGACCCGGCAGGGGCCGGGAACCGTCATCCGCTGCATCGACGAGCGCACCTACGCGGCGGCTCCCGCACGCCCGGCTCCCGAGATCGCGACCGCCGATCTCGCCGATGCCGCGCTGCTGCTGGCCTGCTGGGGCGCACCGGGCGGCACCGGGCTGAGGCTGATCGACCCGCTGCCCGCCGACGCGCTGGCCGAGGCGCGGAGCGTGCTGCACGACCTGGGCGCAACCGACGACGACGGCCGGGCGACGGCCGAGGGACGCAGGCTGGCCCGAATCCCCGTCGATCCGCGACTCGCCCGCGCGCTGGTCGACGGCACGGAACTCGTCGGAGCCGAACTCTCCTCGGAGGTGGTGGCGCTGCTCGGCGGTGAGATCCGCGTGCCCGATGCCGACGTCGCCGCCGCCGTCGTCGCGCTGCGGAACGGCCGAGGTCCGGATGCCCGGCGGTGGGCGCAGGAGGCACGGCGCCTGCGGCGCTTCGCGCCACCATCCGACGCGAGGAGCGGTGTCGACGACGCGGGGCTCGTGATCGGGCTCGCGTTCCCCGGACGCATCGCGCGGCGGGTTGACCGCACGGCTGAGGGTGCGACGTTCCGGCTGGCATCCGGCACTCGCGCCGGCGTGCGCGGCACACTCGCCGGAGCCGAATGGCTGGCGGTCGCCGACGTCTCCCGTGCATCGGGGCGGGCCGCCGCCGGCTCCGGGGCGCTCATCCGCGCCGCCGCTGTCATCACCGAAGCGCAGGTGGAGCGCGCCGCCGACCACCTCATCACCGACCGCGTCGAAGCGGAGTTCGTGAAGGGCCGCGTCGCGGCACGCCGTGAGCGCCGGGTCGGCGCAATCGTGCGCGCCTCGGTCCCGGTGCGCGCGACGGCCGAAGAGGGCCGCGCCGCCGTGCAGCGCGCGCTGCACCGCGACGGGCTCGGCGTGTTCACCTGGTCGGATGCCGCGGATGAACTGCGCCGCCGGCTCGCCCTGCTGCACCGCGCGATCGGCTCGCCGTGGCCGGACATGTCGGATGCCGCACTCACCGACGCCCTCGACACCTGGCTCGGACCCGAGATCGACGCCCTCGCCGGCGGCGCCCCTGCCGGCCGCATCGACCTGGCATCCGCTCTGCGCCGGCTGCTGCCCTGGCCGGCCGCCGCTGAGTTCGACGTGCTCGCTCCGGAGCGGCTCGAGGTTCCCAGCGGCTCCCGTATCCGCATCGCGTACCCGCCGATCGACGACGAGGGCGCCCGGCCGGTCGTCGCGGTGAAGCTGCAGGAGTGCTTCGGCTGGGCTGAGACGCCGCGCCTGGCGGGCGGACGCGAGCCCGTGCTGTTCCACCTGCTCTCCCCCGCCGGACGTCCGCTCGCCGTCACCGACGACCTCGCGTCGTTCTGGTCCGGCCCCTACGCGCAGGTGCGTGCCGAGATGCGCGGCCGCTATCCGAAGCATCCGTGGCCCGAGGACCCCTGGGCCGCTGCGCCGACGCGTCACACGAAGAATCGCGCGGCACGCGGGGACTGACGCGAAGCCGGCTCGGAGGATGTCGCGAGAGGATGCACTGTGCCCTCTTCGCACCGGCCCTGACGCATGAGCACCTGCTCACCGCGCGGGCGAGGCACCGGAAGCGCTCGCCGGCTCCGGGGCGTCCTGCGGCAGGCGACGGATCTTCGGGAGCCGTGAGGCGAGGGCGACGATGAGCTGAGCGGCGAACACGACGACCGCCGCGACCAGGCACCAGTCGAGCCCGAAGAGCGCGGAGGTCACCGCTGCCAGTCCCGCCCCGAGCGGACGCGCGCCATAGGTCGACACGATCATCAGCGAGGACACCCGCCCGAGCAGCGGCAGCGGGGTGACCGCCTGACGCAGCGCCGTCGTCGAGATCGCCCACAGCACCGGACCGAACCCGAACAGGAAGAACGCTGCGAAGACGATCTGCGATGACGGGATCCAGAGCGTCGACATCAGGAAGACGGCCGCGAGAAGACCGCAGATCGGCCCGACGATCATCAGAGCGCCGAGCGGAAGCCGGGCCGAGAGCCAGCGCACCGCGAACGCGCTGAGCAGGCCCCCGGCGCCGGAGACTCCGAGTGCGATGCCGACAGTCGCCGGAGTCATCCCGACCCTGTCGATCGCGTGCACCATGAAGACCGCCTGCACGAGGAACCACCCGATGTTGAAGATCATCGAGGTGAGGATCATCGGCCGGAGCAGCTCGTGCCGGAGTGCGAAGCGAAGGCCCTCGCCCAGGCTGCGGAATGCGAGCTCTCGTCGCTTCGCCGCCGGACGCACCGGGAGGGCGAGGCGGGAGAGCAGGGCGACGGCGGCGCCGCACACGACCGTCGCCACGATGAACGCCGTACTCGCGCCCACGAACGACACCAGCGCCCCGCCCAGCGCGGGTCCGGCGATGTAGGCGGTGCTCCGCCCCAGTTCGATCCATCGATTCGCATCGACCAGACGCTCTCGATCGACCAGAGCCGGCACCGTCGCGGGAACACCCACGCTGAATGCGACCGTGCCGATCGCCCCGATCAGCCCGAGTGCGAGGAGTGCAGGAAACGTGAGCGCGCCGAGCAGCAGCAGTGCGACGACGCTCAGCAGGGTGACAGCGCGCAGCATCTCGGCACCCAGGAGGAAGCGACGTGGCGAGTGGCGATCGACCAGCAGTCCGAAGGGGATCGCCAGCAGCAGGAACGGCAGCGTCTGCGCCACTTGCAGCAGCGCGGTCTCCGTCGCTCCCACACCGAGGACGACCACTGCCGCGAGCGGCGCGGCGGCCAGGGCGAGCTGCTCGGCGGAGAGGGTGAGGGCGCTCGCCGAAGACAGGCGGGTGAACGCGGAAGGGAGCGGCGGCCGGTCGGTCATGGGTCGATTCCAGCAGCGGAGCCCCGCGGATGCTGGCGGAAATCAGCCCTCGCGCGCTACGGCGTCCGCCGCCGCAGGGTGAGCGGGGCGAGCACCAGGAACGCGACGGCGAAAGCCACCACGATGAGCACGGGCTGCCAGACGTCCCACCCCTCGTCGCCGGCGGTCACCGCGTTGATGGCGTCGATCGCATGGCTGAGCGGCAGCCAGTCCGAGATCGCGTAGAGCACGTCGGGCATCTGGTCGCGCGGCATGAACAGCCCGCCCAGGATGATCTGCGGGAACACCAGCACCGGCATGAACTGCACGGCCTGGAACTCCGTCTGCGCGAACGCGCTCGCCAGCAGCCCCAGGGCGGTGCCCAGCACGGCATCGACGACGGCGACCAGGCCCAACTGCCAGAGCGGGCCGTCCACGTTGAGCCCGCACACGTACACCGCGAACGCGACGGTGATGACGGCCTGCAGCACCGCCATCAGGCCGAACGCCAGCGCGTAGCCGAGGATGAAGTCGGCCTTGCCCAGGGGTGTCGACATCAGCCGTTCGAGAGTGCCGGAGCGGCGCTCGCGCAGCGTGGTGATCGAGGTGATCAGGAACATCACGATGAACGGGAACAGTGCGAGGATCGCGCCGCCGAACTGGTCGAACACCCCGTCCTGGTCGGTGAACAGCCAGGCGAACAGGCCCACCAGCAGACTCGGTGCGATCACCATCAGTGCGATCGAGCGCGGATCGTGCCGCAGCTGCTCGAGCACGCGCCCGGCGGTCGCGAGCAGCCGGCGGGGGGTCACGAGCCCGCTCCCCGCTGCGAGCGCCGCGTCGGCGGATGCTGCTTCTCGTCGCGCGCGATCAGGGCGAGGAACGCGTCCTCGGCATCCGGCTCTCCGGTGTCCTCGAGCAGCGCGGCCGGCGTGGTGTCGGCGATCAGCCGGCCGTCGCGCATGAGCAGCAGCCGGTCGCAGCGCCGAGCCTCGTCCATGACATGGCTCGACACGATCAGCGTGGTCCCGGCATCCGCTATTCGACGGAACATGCCCCACAGCTCGCTGCGCAGCACCGGATCGAGGCCGACGGTCGGCTCGTCCAGCACCACCAGTTCCGGGCTGCCGAGCAGGGCCGCCCCCAGCGACACCCGCCCGGCCTGCCCGCCGCTGAGGCCTGAGACCTGCTGCTTGGCGTGGTCGCGCAGTCCGACCTCGTCGAGCACCCGGTCGACGTCGCCGCGTGGGGCACCGAGGACGGATGCGAAGTACTGCAGGTTCTGCCGCACGGTCAGGTCGCTGTAGACCGCGGCGCCCTGAGTGCCGTAGGCGACCCTGTCGCGCAGCCCCCGCGACCCGGCGGGCTCACCGAGAACGGTGACCGCGCCGTCCTTCACCTTCTGCACGCCCACGATGGCGCGCAGCAGCGTGGTCTTGCCGCATCCGCTGGGCCCGAGGAGTCCGGTGATCTCGCCGCGCGGGATCGCCACGTCCAGCCCGTCGAACACGGTGCGGCGCCCGCGCCGCACCACCAGGGCGTCGACCGTCACCGCCGGAGCATCCGTCATGGGTGAATAGTGCGCCCTGCGGGCGCCCCGGTCAATGACCCGCGCCGCGTCCTCTGCTCGGACCCCTGCCGCGACCGGCGCCTACGCGTCCGGGCGGCTGCCTCGAACACAATAGGATTGCGCTCATGCTCATCATCGGCCTCATCCTCTTCGGAATGATCATCGGCGCTGCGGCCCAGTGGCTGCTCGGCACCAGCAAGGGCAAGAAGGTCGACTGGGCGCTGGCCTGCGCCGCAGGGCTGATCGGCTCCTTCGTCGGCGGTCTGCTGATCAGCCTGCTCAGCGGCGACGGCCTCGAGCTGCGGCCGAGCGGCATCATCGGCTCGCTGGTGGGCGCCCTGATCGTCACCGCCGTGTGGGTCGCCTGGAACCGCAGCCGCGCGAAGAAGTGACGCGGCGGGGCAAGCTGCCGGGACTCGGTCAGCCGGCGAAGGAAGCTTCGCGGATCTGTTCCAGCGCCCGCGCGGTCGGCGTCCCCGTGATTCCCCTGACTGGGCCCTGATACAGCAGCCGACCGCCGTGCCGCCCCGCACCGGGGCCGAGGTCGATCAGCCAGTCGGCCCGCCGGATCACCGCCGGATTGTGCTCGATGACGACCACCGTGTGCCCTTGATCCTTCAACGCCACGAGCATCCGGAACAGCGTATCCACATCAGCGGCATGCAGCCCGGTCGTCGGCTCGTCGAGCACGTAGAGCGCAGGTTCGGTCTGATCCCTCAGCTCGGCCGCGATCTTCACCCGCTGGCTCTCGCCGCCTGACAGCGTGTTCAGCGGCTGCCCCAGTCGCAAGTAACCCAGACCGATGCCGTCGAGATGTGCGAGGGCGGTGCGGATCCGCGGCGACGGCAGCCGTCCGACAGCCTCCGCCACGGTCAGATCGTCGATGTCGGCGATGCTCAGGCCGTCGACGGTCATAGCCAGCACCTCCGGGCGATAGCGGCGGCCCCCGCACGCCTCGCAGGGTGTCTCCTGCCCCTCCATGAATGCGAGATCGGTGTAGGTCACGCCGAGTCCGCCGCATGCTGGGCATCCGCCCTCCGAGTTCGCGCTGAACAGGCCGGGGGCGACGTCGTGCGCGTCGGCGAACATGCGGCGCAGGGGCGTCGCGATTCCGGTGTACGTGATCGGCGTCGACCGCCGGTTGCCGGCCACGGGGCGCTGGTCGATGACGACCGCGCTGTGCTGCGCCACGAGTTCGGCCGCGAGACTGGACTTTCCCGAGCCTGCGACTCCGGTGAGCACCGTCAGCACTCCCGCCGGAAGATCGAGCGACAGGTCGTGCAGGTTGTTGCGCCGAGCGCCCCGGACACCGATCCACCCCGTCGGCTGCTTCCGGTCTGCGGGCGCGGGCAATGGCGCGCGCAGCGCGCGGCCGGTCGCACTGTCCGCACGAAGGAGCGCCTCGTACCCGCCCTGGAACACCAGGCGGCCGCCGCCCTCCCCCGCGGCCGGGCCTATCTCGACTACCTGGTCCGCGGCCGCCATCACAGCAGGGTCGTGCTCGACCACCAGCACCGTGTTGCCCTTGTCGCACAGGTCACGCAGCAGTCCGATCATGGCGTCCACGTCGGCTGGGTGCAGCCCTACCGTCGGCTCGTCGAAGACGTAGAGCATCTGGGTCAGACTCGAACCGAGGTGCTTCACGGTCTTGATCCGCTGCGACTCGCCACCCGAGAGGGTCGGCGTCGCCCGGCCGAGGTTCAGATATCCCAGTCCGATCGAGACCATCGCGTCGAGCCGTTGCACCAGCGCCTCGCACACGGGTGCCACGGCGGGTTCGTCGATCCCCCGCACGTACGCGGCGAGCTCCGTCACCTCCTGCTTCGCGAGCTCGACGATCGTGCGGCCATGCACGGTCGCTGTGCGGGCCGCCTCGTTCAACCGGTCTCCACCGCAGTCCGGACAGGGCTCGGCCCTGGTGAACTCGCGCACCACGGCGGCCTTGCGCTCGGAGATGTGATCGCCAGTGTGCAGGTGGATCCGTTCGAACCGTGGCACCACTCCTTCGTAGTCCTTCGGCGCACCGCTGCTGAGCCTGGCCATCGCCTCCCCGCCGTACAGCAGGGCCATCCGCTCCTCCTCGGTCCACTCGCGCAGCGGAGTGTCGAGGTCGAAGCTGCCGGCGTCGGCGTACAGACGGTAGAAGTAGCCGCCGTGCCCGAACCCCGGCACGAGAATCGCCCCCTGCTCGAGCGAACGGTCCAGATCGAGGAACCGGTCCACGGCGCTGGTCACTATCTCGCCGAGGCCGGCGCAGCGGGCGCACATGCCGGAGGGGTCGTTGAACGAGAACGCCGTCGACTCCCCGACATGCGGCGTGCTCAGCCGCGAGAACAGCAGGCGCAGGTGAGTCCAGGCGTCGGTGACGGTTCCCACCGTCGAGCGGGCGTTGCCGCCGATCCGTCTCTGGTCGATCACCACCACCGGCGAGATGCCCGATATCGCGTCCACCGCCGGACGCGTCCACTTCGGCAGCCGGTTGCGTGCGAACGGCGGGAACGTCTCGTTCAACTGATACCCGGCTTCGGCGGCGATCGTGTCGAAGACGAGCGAGGACTTGCCCGAGCCGGACAGGCCGACGAAAACGACGAGTTCGCCGCGCGGGATGTCGACGTCGATTCCGCGCAGGTTGTTCGTGCGCGCTCCTCTGATGCTGATCATGTCGCTCATGTCGCCAGGCTAGGCCGCATTGCGGCCTGATCATGTCCGCAATTCACTCTATTCTCGAGTCATGGCGGACGTCACGAAGCGGATGCTCGACCTGCTCTCCGCCCTGCAGACCGGGCGCGAGTACGGCGGACCGGAGCTCGCCGCGCTGCTCGAGGTGAGCACGCGCACCCTGCGGCGCGATGTCGAACGGCTGCGCGACTACGGGTATCCGGTGCAGACCAGACCTGGACCTGCCGGCGGCTATCGGCTGGTCGCCGGGGGATCGATGCCTCCCCTGCTTCTGGACGACGACGAAGCCGTGGCTGCGCAGGTCGCTCTGACGATCGTCGCGGCGATGCAGGACTCCGCTCCGGGAACGATCTCCGACAGCACCGCGCGCGCCCAGGCAAAGCTCGATCAGTTCCTGCCCGCACGACTGCGCCCACGGGCGATCGCGCTCCGCGATGCCGTCGACATCTCGTGGCCGGAGACCCCCGCTGTCGACCCCAGGATCCTCGGCACACTCGGCGATGCGATCTCCCGGGGCAGGATCGTGCGGTTCCGCTACCGGGGCGGAGATGCCGCCATCGCCGGAGAACGCCGGGTCGAGCCGTACCGCCAACTGCACCGGCACCTGCGCTGGTACCTGCTCGCCTGGGATCTCGATCGCGAGGCCTGGCGCACGTTTCGGCTGGATCGCCTGTCCGACCTCGAGGTGTCGACGTTCGGGTTCGCCGCCCGGCCGTTGCCCGACGAGTCCGCGGATGCGCATCTGACCGCCGCGCTGAGGCGCGATCGCACCCGGGTGGTGCTGGATGTACAGGGCCCCGCGGATGCCGTGCGCGACGCACTGCCGTGGGAGGACCTCGAATTCGACCAGGTGGAGGAAGGACGCACCCGCGTCGCGCTGCACGTCGCCGACTGGCCCTGGTTGGTTCACGCTCTCGCGGTTCTGCCACCCGCTGTGGTGGTGGAGCCCGCGATCTTCGCCGCCGGCATCCGATCGTTCGCCGAACGGGTGCTCAGCACTCGATGACGTTGACCGCGAGGCCGCCCTCGCTGGTCTCCTTGTACTTCGTCGACATGTCGAGGCCGGTCTGGCGCATGGTCTCGACGACCGCGTCGAGCGACACGTAGTGATGCCCGTCGCCGCGCAGCGCCAGCCGCGCAGCGGTGACGGCCGTGGATGCCGCGATCGCGTTGCGCTCGATGCACGGGATCTGCACGAGCCCGCCGATCGGATCGCAGGTGAGCCCGAGGTGGTGCTCCATCGCGATCTCGGCGGCGTTCTCGATCTGCCGCACCGTGCCGCCCATCACGGCGGTCAGGCCGCCCGCGGCCATCGCGCAGGCCGAACCGACCTCCGCCTGACAGCCGCCCTCGGCGCCTGAGATGGACGCGTTCGCCTTGAACAGCGAGCCGAGCGCAGTGGCGGTCAGCAGGAAGCGACGGATGCCGCGGCGGCGGTTGGCCTCTGCGACGGCGTCGGGGTCCTCGATCGCGCCGATCGCGACCAGCGAGGCCTCGGCGCCGAACCCGAGCAGCGCGCTGCCGACGAGCTCGCCGTAGGGCGTGACCGCATTGCCGGCACCCAGGCCGGAGTCGGCGAGGAAGCGCCACCAGTACATCGCGACGGCGGGCAGGATGCCGGCTGCGCCGTTGGTCGGCGCGGTGACGACGCGGCCGCCCGCGGCGTTCTCCTCGTTCACGGCGAGCGCGAACGCGCCCAGCCAATCGCCCGGGATCTGCGCGTGTCCGTCGGACTCGGCCCCCTCGAGCTGCTCGCGGATGTCGGATGCCCGGCGCTTGACCTTGAGCATCCCGGGCAGCGTGCCGCCGTTGTGCAGGCCCGCGTCGACACAGGAGTACATGGCGTCCCAGATCGCGTCGAGCCCCGCCGCGACCTCCTCCTCGCTGCGCACGGCCATCTCGTTGGCACGGGCGATCTCGGCGATCGTCAGCCGGTTCTCGTCGCAGAGCGCGAGCAGCTCCTCGGCGGTGTCGTACGGGTAGGGCTGCACGGCGGGCGAGACCCGCGCCTCCTCGCCGTCGCGGCGGATGAACCCGCCGCCGATCGAGTAGTAGGTCTCTTCCTGCACCGGGGCGCCGTCCGCGTCGAGCGCGTGCAGGGTCATCGCGTTCGGGTGGCCGGGCAGGCGGGTGCGCGGCACGAACGAGACGTCGTCCTTGGCGAACCGGATCCTGCGCTCGCCCGCGAGCCGCAGGTCGCGGCCCTCCGGCCAGGTGCTCCACAGGGCGCGCACGTCGTCGGGATCGCAGGTCTCGGGGTGCAGATCCTGCAGACCGGCGAGCACGGCGTCCGGCGTCCCGTGTCCCAGACCGGTCGCGCCCAGCGAGCCGAACAGTTCGCACGTGACACGCTCCACCCGCTCGAGCAGGCCGTCGGCGCGCAGGCGGGCGGCGAAGTCGACTCCGGCCCGCATCGGGCCCACGGTATGGGAGCTCGAGGGTCCCACACCGATGGAGAACAGGTCGAAAGCCGAGACATACGCAGTCACCTCTCCAGGGTACGCGCTCCGCTGGTGACGCGTGACATATCACGAGCAGAATGCTCAGGCGCGACTCAGAGGAACGCGCCGATCGCCTTGCCATCGAAGCCAGCGGCGAACACGATGGAGATCGCCGCCGATCGCGGCACCGACCGTTGCGAACAGAATGAGTGCGTCGGCTGAAGATCGAGAGCTGCAGGGCGTTAACCCTCCCGTCACGAGCGACCGTTTTGCTGGGATCACCCGCGCGCCCCTGCGCGGCCGAAAGGAATCCCTCCGTGAAGAAACGCTCTGTCTCCCTTCTCGCCTGCGTCGTCGCGGGCATCGCCATGTTCGGAGCCGTCCCCGCGACGGCCGCGACGCCGCCCCTCCCCGCCCCGGCGACCCGCGATCTCACCGTGGTGTCGTACAACATCCACCACGCACAGGGCGCCGACGGTGCGCTGGACCTCGAGCGCATCGCGCAGGTGCTGGAGAGGTCCGGCGCCGACGTGATCGGCCTGCAGGAGGTCGACCGCCATTTCGGCGCCCGCTCCGACTACGTCGACCAGGCTGCCTGGCTGGCGGATCGACTCGGGATGTCGTACTGCTACTCCGCCAATCTCGACCTCGACCCCGAGGCCGGCCGGACCGAGCGACGCCAGTACGGCACGGCGATCCTCTCCGCCTACCCCATGGGCGACTGCGAGAACACCCTGCTGCCGAATCAGCCCGGTGGCGAGCAGCGCGGCCTCGCCCAGGCGGATGTGCGCGTCCGCGGTGTCGAACTGCGCGTGTACAACACGCATCTGACCCACCAGAGCCAGCAGGGTCGTCTCGACCAGGCCGCGGTGTTCAACGAGAAGGCGCGGTCCGCCGGGCTGCCCACGGTGCTCATCGGCGATCTCAACGCCGAGCCGAGCACACCGGAATACGACGTGTTCACGCAAGTGCTTTCCGACGTCTGGCCGGTCGTGGGTGACGGTCCGGGATACACGTTCGACAGCGACAACCCGATCGGGCGGATCGACTACGCGCTCACCTCCGCCGACGTGACGCCGATCGCAGCCGAGGTCATCGCGACGCTCGCCTCCGACCACATGCCGCTCGTGACCGAGGTCGCACTGCCGCACCCCTCGTCGAACGGAGCCGGCAACCGCTGAGCCAAGGATCGGCTCCTCATGTCCGGGCGGGGTCCTCGAGGCTTCGCCCGGACCTCAGGCCGTCGGCAGGCTGATCACGAAGGTCGCGCCCTCCCCGGGGACGACCTCGATCGTGCCGCCGTGCGCCTCGACCACGGCGCGGGCGATCGCCAGGCCCAGGCCGGTGCCCCCGCCATCCCCGCGCGAGCGGGAGGTGTCGCCGCGCGCGAAGCGGTCGAACGCCGCCAGGTCGTCGGGCAGGCCAGGGCCGTCGTCAGCGACCTCGAGCTTCACGGTGCCGTCGTCCGCCGCGATGCGCACCCCGACCGTCGTGCCGGGCGGTGTGTGCAGCCGGGCGTTGCCGAGCAGGTTGTCGACCACCCGGCGCAGATCGGCGGCGTCGCCGCTGACGATCGCCGGATCCTCGCCGAGCTCCATCGACCAGGCGTGGTCGGGGCCGGCGGTCCGTGCGGCCGCGACGGCTTCGGCGACCAGCATCCGCAGGTCGACGTCGACGCGCGTCATCGCGGGGAGCGCATCGAGCCTGGCGAGCATCAGCATCTGGTCGATGAGCGAGCTCATCCTGGTGCCCTCCGCGTCGATCAGCGCGGCGTTGCCGCGCATCTCGTCCGGTTCGGCTCCGGCGCGCTCGGACAACTGCGCATAGGCCCGGATGCTGGTCAGCGGTGTGCGCAGCTCGTGGCTGGCATCCGCCACGAACCGGCGCGTCGCCTGCTCCCCCGCCTCGCGCTCCGCGAGCGCCTGCTCGACGTGATCGAGCAGATCGTTGAGTGCGGCGCCCACCTGGCCGACCTCTGCGGTGGAGGCGATGTCGGCGTCGGCCACGCGCGGTGCGAGACTCACCTCGCCGCGGCCGAGGGGCACGTCCGTCACCTCGGCAGCCGTGCTCGCCACGCGACGCAGCGGCCGCAGCGCGCGGCCCATGGCGAGGGCCGCCGCCAGGATCGCGAGCAGGATGCAGGCGAGGCCGACCAGCACGACGACGAGGCCGAGCCTGCTGGTCGCCGCGGTCACCTGCTCCAGCGGCAGACCGGTGACGACGACCGCGTCATCGGATGCCGCACGAGCCGCGACCCGGTACGAGCCGAGGTCTCCGCCCAGGTCGACAGTCTGCGGAGCAGCACCGGCCGGCACAGACGCCAGCTCGTCCTGCTGCTCTGCCGTGAGATCGTGTCTGGTGCCGTTCGCGTCGATCCAGCCACCGACCGCGAAAGCGTCGTCGCGGAACACCGCCGTGACCGTGCCCGGCGACTGACCCGGCGCGCCGACCAGGTCGTCGCGATGGGGAGACTGCGGCGCACCGGGCGGGCGCAGCCCGCTCACCATGTCGGCACCGCGCTGGGCGGCCCCGTTCAGCCGGTCGTCGAGCTGCCCGAGCAGATAGTCGTTCAGCGAGACGACCGACACCACGCCCACGACCACGCTCGCCGCTGCGACCAGCGCCGAGGCGATCAGCACGACCTGCACGCGCAGGCTGCGGGCGCGCTTCACGGCGCCACCTTCAGCACGTAGCCCACCGTGCGCACCGTCTCGAGCCGCACTGCCTCACTCGCGGCGAGCTTGCGCCGAAGGCTCGACACGTAGACCTCGACGAGGTTGGAGTCCGTCCCGAAGTCGTATCCCCAGACCGCCTCGAGGATCTGCGAGCGTCGCAGCACACGGCCGGGGTTGTTCGCCAGCAGGAGCAGCAGCTCGAACTCGGTCGCGGTCAGGTCGAGCGGCTCGCCCGCGAGCGAGGCGGTCACGGCTGCCTTGTCGAACGAGAGGTCGCCGACGTGCAGCACGGATGCCGCGGGCTGGGCGATCGCGGCCGCGGTGCGGGCGAGCACGCGGACGCGGGCCTGCAGTTCCGGCACCGCGAACGGCTTGGTCAGGTAGTCGTCTCCCCCGGCCCGGAGGCCGGCGATCCGGTCGTCGTGGCCGTCCAGCGCGGTGAGGAACAGCACCCGCACCTCGGGGCGGATGGCTCGGATGCGGTCCATCGTCTCGAGTCCGTCGATGCCGGGCATCATGATGTCGAGCACCACGACGTCGGGCTGGAACTCGCGCACCGCGAGCAGCGCGTCGCGGCCGCGGTTCTCGACCCGCACCTCCCAGCCGTCGACGCCGAGCGAATTCGCGACGGCTCCGGCCAGAGGCACCTCGTCGTCGACCACGAGCACGCGCGCCGGGCTCCCGTCGGCGCGGAGCACCGGCGGGAGCCCGAGCGAACCGCCTGCCATGGTCATGTCCTGATCCTTGCGCACGTCGTTCTCCTTTCGCGAGCGGCGCCTCCGTCGCAGTTCGTCCCGTTGCGGCGTCGCCCGGACCGCTCGACTGATCCGATCGCGCATCGTCCGGCTTCGACGCGACCTCGCGTCGACCCTCCAGTCCGCTCACCTACTGATGCGCCCAGAGCATCAGTAGGTGAGCGCATCGCCAACTGAGCGCGTGGCCCAGCCCCGGTCGCCCCGCGACGTACGCGGGTGACCGCGACGAGACGAGCACACCACCGCTGAATGCGTCGCCATCGATGGCGCTCGCGTCGCAGTTAGTCCCGCTCTGGGCGTCGGATTCCGGGACGAAGTGCGACCCGACCCGTCACTGAGGTGCAGTGGCCGGTCCACGCGAACGCCATCGCGGTTCAGCGACCGCTCGGGGCTTTGGTGAGGTCGTAGACCGTGACGCCGCCGACGGTCTGGGCGGTGAAGTTCGCCTCGACCCAGGACTGGATCTCGGAGTTCCCGCCGCCCATCCCCATGCCGCCCCCGGCGATGAAGAAGTGGATGCGGCCGTCGTCGACGTACTGCTGGAACTGAGCGAGGGTCGGTGACGGATCGCTGCCGTTGAAGCCGCCGATCGGCATCACGGCGTCACCGGTGGCGAGCTGGTACCCGGCCGCGGACTGCGAACCGATGGTCGCGGCCACCCAGGTGTACTGCGAGGCATCCTTCTCGAGCAGCGCCTGCAGCTCGGGATCGACCGTGGACGCCTCGAGCAGACCGCCGGCACCGCCGCCGCGCCCGCCCTCGAAGCCGCCGGGCATGGCGCCCTCGGAGCCGCCGGGCATCGTCGGAGGCGTTCCGCCGTTCTGACCGGTGCCGCTCCCGCCCGGGAACCCGCCGCCGAAACCACCCGCACCGCCCTGCGTTCCGTCGGAGCCACCCTGGCCCCCGCCGTTCGGCATTCCGCCGGGGCCACCCTGACCGCCGAAGCCGCCCATACCGCCCTGCACCGACGGCCCCGCCGTCACGATCGACCCGGAGTGCCCGGTGCCGACGGTCTGCAGCGTGTACGCGGCCGGAGCCAGCAGACCGCCGATGATCAGCGCAGCGGCGGCCGATGCGGTCAGCACCCGCGAGCGCGGCGGCAGCAGCACGAGCGCTGCGCCGACGACGGACACGACGAGCACGACGACCTTCATCCACGGCATCCAGCTGCCGGAGCGCTCCAGCAGCACCCATGCCCAGCCGGCCGTGATCAGCGCAGTCGCGGCGAGCAGGATGCGGATCCACAGCCGGTCCCTGTGCGCGAACACGACCACGGCGCTCGCGCCGAGCAGCCCAGCCAGCGGAGCCGCCAGCGCGACCGTGTAGTACGCATGGAAGATCCCGGCCATGAAGCTGAACGCGAGCATCGTCACGATCAGCCAGCCGGCGAACGCGACCAGCAGGATGCGCCGGGGGTCGCGCCTCGGTGCGCGCCCGATCAGCACCATCGCACCGGCGAACAGGATCAGCGCGGCCGGGATCAGCCACGAGATCTGCCCGCCGATCTCGTTCAGGAACAGCCGGAACAGCCCGGTCTCCCCCCACATGCCGCCGCCGGCGCGCCCGCCGCCACCGACGCTGCCGACCTCGTTCCCTGTGATGCGCCCGAGTCCGTTGTACCCGAAGGTCAGCTCGAGGAAGCTGTTGCTCTGCGAGCCGCCGATGTACGGACGGGCCGAGGCCGGGACGAGCTCGACGACCGCGACCCACCAGCCCGCCGACACGATCACCGCACCCAACGCCGCGAGCAGGTGCCAGAGTCGCTTGAGCAGCGGCACCCCCGCGAACGCGAAGTACACGCCGGCGAGCACAGGAAGCACGAGGAACGCCTGCAGCTGCTTGGTGAGGAACCCGAAGCCGACCGCGACACCGGCCAGCAGCAGCCAGCGCAGCCGTCCGCCGTCGATCGCCCGCAGCGTGAGCGCCACCGACGCGGTGAGCAGCAGGAGCAGCAGGGCATCGGGGTTGTTGAACCGGAACATCAGGGCCGCCACCGGTGTGAGGGCGAAGACGCCGGTCGACAGCAGTGCGGCTCCCGCTCCGAAGCGCTTGCGCACCGTGAACAGGATGATCGCCGCGGTCGCGACACCCATCAGCGCCTGCGGCAGCAGGATGCTCCAGGAGCTGAGCCCGAACACCCGCGCCGACAGCTCCATCACCCACAGGCTGGCCGGCGGTTTGTCGACGGTGATCGAATTGCCGGCATCCGACGACCCGTAGAAGAACGCGACCCAGTTCTGGGTGCCGGCTTGGACGGCGGCGGAGTAGAACGCGTTCGCCCAGCCGCTCGCGGCGAGGTTCCAGACGTACAGGATGCCGGTGAGCAGCAGAGCGCCGGCGTACGCCGGGGCCTCCCAGCGGGAGCGGATGCGCGCCGCAGGCAGCGCGTCCGCGGCAGGCGGGGCCGGGGCGAACCCGGCGGGCACGGGGAATGATGCGGTGGTCATGAGCGGTTCGCCTCCTGAGCGATCATCCGGTGTCTGGTGGACAGGGTCTCGATGCGCGTCTCCGGCGGTGGACCGCCGTGGCCTCGATCGCGGAACACCCACAGCCGCAGCAGCGCGAAGCGCAGCACGGTCGCGACGAGGTTGGCCGCGGTGAGCACCCCGACCTCGAGCAGCGGACCCGGGTTCGGATCCGCGGCCTGCAGCAGCACGAGCGATCCGGAGGTCAGTGCCCACGCCATGCCGAACACGACCAGCCCCTGCAGGTGGTGCGTGGCGACGCGCGATCTGCCGCGGATGCCGAAGGTGAACCGCCGGTTCGCCGCCGTGTTCGCGACCGCCGTCGTCAGCAGTGCGAGGAAATTCCCCGCCTGGGCGGTGAGGAACGTCTGGAACAGCAGGTACACGAGCGCATAGGCCACGGTCGAGAGCACCCCGATCACGCCGAAGCGCAGCACCTGGGCGAGCAGCGGCACCGGCGGCTGCTCGAAGGGATGCCGCCCGAGATCGCGGTAGATCTCGTCCACGGGCACCCGCCCACGCGCGAGGCTCAGCCCGACGCGAGCCATCCCCTTCAGGTCCTCGGTCGCCGTGGGGATGACGTCGACTGAGCTGTGCGGGTCGTCGATCCAGTCCACCGGCACCTCGTGGATGCGCAGCCCCGCCCGCTCAGCCAGGATCAGCAGCTCGGTGTCGAAGAACCAGTTGTCGTCCTCGACGTACGGCAGCAGGCGCTGCGCAGCATCCGCTCTGATCGCCTTGAAGCCGCACTGCGCATCGCTGAACCGCACCCCGAAGGTGCCGCGCAGCAGGGCATTGTACGACCGCGAGACGAACTCGCGCTTCCCGCCGCGCACGATCCGCGAGGCGCGCGCCAGACGCGAGCCGATCGCGAGGTCGGAGTGGCCGGACAGCAGCGGCGCGACCAGCGGGCGCAGCGCGCGCAGGTCGGTGGAGAGGTCCTCGTCGACGTAGACCAGCACCCGGGCGGGCGACGCCGCCCAGACCGCCTTCAGCGCCCGGCCTCGGCCCTTCTGCGGCAGGTGCACGGCGACGACTCCGTCGAGGGTCGCAGCCAGGTCGTCGGCGATCTGCGCTGTGGCATCGGTGCTCGCGTTGTCGGCGATGGTGATCCGCCAGGTCGCCGAGTCGTCCTCGCTCAGATGCTCGTGCAGCAGCGCGATGCACTGCGCGAGTGTGTCCTGCTCGTTGTACACGGGCACGACGACGTCGAGGTCGAGGTCGAGAGGCGGCTGCGAGGAGGTCATGCGACCATGCTCGGCAGCCCGCCGTCAGGGACCCTGTGGCGACCCTATGCCGGGGATAAAGGCTCTACAGGCTGCGCACGCGAGCGAGGAACTCCGCCGTCGCCGGATGCTGCGGAGCATCGAAGATCTGCTCCGGCGGCCCCTGCTCGACGAGCACGCCCTCCTTGAGGAACACCACCCGGTCGGCGACCTCTCGGGCGAAGGACATCTCGTGCGTGGCCATCACGATCGTCGTGCCTCGGCGCTTCAGCTCACGGACCAGATCGAGTACCTCGCCGACCAGCTGCGGGTCGAGGGCGCTGGTGATCTCGTCGAGCAGCAGCACTTCGGGCTCGGTCAGGATCGCACGCACGATCGCGACGCGCTGCTGCTGTCCGCCGGAGAGCCGGTCGGGGTACTCGTCGGCCTTGGCGCCCAGTCCCAGCGACTCCAGCAGCTCGCGGCCGCGGGCGCGCGCCTCGGATGCCGGCCGGTGGTGCACCTTACGGGCGGCGAGCGTGACGTTGTCGAGCACGGTCATGTGCGGGAACAGGTTGAAGTGCTGGAAGACCACGCCGATCCGTGCGCGCACGGAGTCGGCATCCACCCGCGGGTCGGTGATGTCCTCGCCCTGCAGGAAGATCTGGCCGTCGTCGACCTGCTCGATGAGATTCATCGTCTTCAGAAGCGTCGATTTTCCCGACCCGGACGCGCCGATCAGCACGACGACCTCATGCGGCGTGACCGCCAGGTCGAGCCCGCGCAGTACGTCGTGGTCGCCGAAGCGCTTGCGCACGCCGCGGGCCTCGATCACGGGGATGATGCTCATACGACTCCTCCGGCCTGCTCGCGCTTGTTGAGGCGTGCGGTGACGCCGTCGGTCAGACGGATCATCGGCCAGCTCAGCGCGATGAAGAACAGCGCGGCGACGATGTACGGGGTGTAGTTGTAGGTCTCGGCGACCTGCAGCTGCGCGGCGCGCACGGCGTCGACGACGCCGAGGATCGAGATGAGCCCGACGTCCTTCTGCATCGACACGAAGTCGTTCATCAGGGCGGGGATTACCTTGCGCACGCCCTGCGGGATGACGACCATCCGCAGCGTCTGCGCGTGGCTGAGGCCGAGCGATCGCGCGGCGACGCGCTGCGACGGATGCACCGCCTCCATGCCCGCACGGAGCACCTCGGCGACGTAGGCCGAGTAGCTGATGACGATGGCGATGGTTCCCCAGAACACCGGGGGCATCCGCGGGAAGATCATCAGGGCCGGGATGCCGTAGCCGACCAGGTACAGCACGATCAGCACCGGCACTCCGCGGAAGAAGTCGGTGTACGCCGCAGCGAGGGTGCGCAGCGGGAAGAACACCGGGCCGCGCAGCGTGCGCATGACCGCGAGCAGGGTGCCGAGGATCGCGACGCCGACGGCGGCGATCAGCAGGACGACGATGTTCACCAGCAGGCCCTGGAACACCGGGCCGATGCTCGCCAGCGCGACCTCGGGATCGAAGAAGGTCTCGCGCACGACCGTCCACCCGGGAGTGTTCACCAGGATCGCGACGATCACGCCGATCAGGACGACGCTGCTGACGAGGGCGATCAGGACCGATCGCGTGGTGGCACGGCGCCGCAGAGCGCGGCGTGACAGCTCGAGGTCGCTCGGCTGCCACGTCGCGTCGGCGGTGGTGGTGCTCACTTCAGGACGGGGACGTCGACCGCGTCGCTGAGCCACTTCTGCTGCAGCTCGTCGAGGGTGCCGTTCTCGCGCAGGGTGTCGACGGCCTTCGAGACATCGGCGGTCAGCGCGGAGCCCTTCGGCAGCACGAAGGCGAAGTCGTCGCCGCCGTCGGTGCTGGCGAACTGACCCGAGACGGTGGCGTTGTCGATCTGCGCGCCGGTCACGTAGAACGCACCGGGCAGGTCGGTGACCATCGCGTCGATCTGGCCGCTCTTCAGCGCAAGCACGACGTCGTCGACGGTGTTGAAGACGCTGAGGTTCTTCTCGCCCAGCTGCGCCTTGGCGACCGTGTAGCTGGTGGTGCCGGCGGCGACGCCGACCTTGATCGTCTTCAGCTCGTCGATGGACGCGGCCTTCGCGGCGGGCGAGTCGTTCAGCACGACGACGGCCTGCGTTGTCGTGTAGTACGGCGACGAGAAGTCGACGGCCTTCTTGCGCTGGTCGGTGACCGAGAACTGCTGGATGTTGACGTCCCAGTCCTTCGGTCCGGGCGCGATCGCGGCGTCGAAGCCGGTGCGCACCCACTCGATGTCCTTCGCGTCGAAACCGAGCTCCTTGGCGACGGCGTTCGCGACAGCGCCCTCGAAGCCCTTGCCGTTCTCCGGCTTGTCGTCGACGAACCACGGCTCGTAGTTCGGCTCGCCGGTGGCGATCGTCAGCTTGCCCGCGGTGACCGTGGGAAGCGAGCCGTCGCCGGCGTCAGCCGACGGCGCGGCAGAGGAGGTGCCGGAACAGGCGGCGAGGGAGACGGCGGCCGCGACCGCGATGACGGAGAGCGCGGCACGACGGAGGGTGCGGGAAACGGGCACGGTTCACTCCTGAAGAGAGGTCGGGTTCGGGTTCAAGGGTACGTCGGCGGCGAGTCGCCAGTCTGCGAAGTCGAAACCTGGCGACACGAAGCACGAGACGAGCACTTCCGCGTCGTCGAGCGGGCGGGCGGCCTGCCACACTCCGGCTGGTACGAGCACCTGCGCAGCCTCGCCGGGGCCGAGCACGATCGGAGTCGCCTCCGCCGGCTCCGCGCCGTCGCCTCCCAGGCTCAGTTCGAGCCGGCCGGGCCCGTGCCAGAGCCACAGTTCGTCGCTGGTGACGACGTGCCAGGCGCTGCTCTCGTCCGGCTGCAGCAGGTAGTGGATGCAGGTGCCGGCCGGGCGCGCGCCGTTCGGCGTCTCGACGGCGATCGGGCTGGTCCAGGTGCGCCGGAACCAGCCGCCCTCGGGATGCGGGGCGAGGTCGAGGCGTTCGGCTGTCGCTGGTCTCATGGTCTGTCCTCCTTCTTCGCCGGGTCCTGAGCGCCCTTCGTCTCGTCGCTGCGCTCCTCGCTCAGGAACCGCGCAGACTGCGGGAACGAGGATGCCGCATACCGCACCTCGCCCGCCACGACGGTCGCCGCGGCGTGACCCGCGCCCGCCTCGACGAGCTCGGCGATCGCGTCGGGCCCTGCGGGCACGTCGAAGAAGGTCAGGTCGGCGAGCGCGCCCACCGCGAGGTAGCCGGTGCGGTCCGGCCCCACGTCGATGCCCATCGCGTGCGCGCCGCCGATGGTGGCAGCGCCCAGCAGCCGGGCGTGCAGGTCGCGATCGGTGTAGCCCTGCGAGCGCGCGATGCGCGCCAGCTCCGCGACATCCGCCATCAGGTCGAGCGACGGGCTGGACGAGAGCGAGTCGGTGCCGACGGCGATCGGGCTGCCCTCGCGCAGATAGGCGGCGATCGGCGGCTCCTCGAGCCCGATCACGGCGTTCGACCGCGGGCACAGCGCGACGGCGGTGCGCCGCTCGCGCAGGATCGCGCGGTCACGCGCGCTCATGTACACGCCGTGCGCGATGTGGCAGTCCGGGCCGAGCACACCGAGCTGGTCGACGAACTCGGTGGCGCTGGTGCCGAAACCGGCCTGGCGCAGCTCCTGGAAACTGGCCAGACCCGCGGTGTGCCAGGCCTGCGGATGCTCGTGGGCGAATTCGTTCTCGAAGGCGGCCTCGCCGAGGTGGATGTGGATGCGCCCGCCGCGCTCGCGGACGATGTCGGGGATCTCCAGCAGCGGCTCGATGTCGAGCGAGTACGGCGCGTGCGGTGACAGGCCGGTTCCGGGCGGAGTGGGCAGGGCGTCCAGCGCCTGCTCCACCTGCGCGCGCCCGGTGCGCGCCCAGTCCGCGTTGGTCCAGCTCATCACCTCCCAGTAGGTGATCCCGTGCAGCCGCGCGTCGTGCAGAGCGGATGCCGCGGACGGGTCGGTGACGACATCGGCGACCGCCGTGGTGCCGCTGCGCAGCGCCAGCTCGGCTCCTGCCGCAGCATCGGCCGCCCAGTCCCTGCCACCCTCGTAGACCGGATTGAACGCGGCGACCCAGTCGTCGAAGCCGGTGTACCGGCCCTGTCCGACGACGGCCATACCGGTGTACTGCAGGTGCGTGTGCGCGTTGACGAGGCCCGGAGTCAAGATGCCCGGCCAGTGCACCTCGTCGTAGGAGGCGCCGCGCTCGTCGAGCGATCGGAGCACCCAGGTGCGCTCGCCGACGTGCACGATGCGCCCGTCGCGCACGGCGACCGCGCCGTCGGGGATCGGAGGCGCGGTGACGGGCACGACGAGCCCGGCGGAGTAGACGGTGATCATGCCTGGTCCCCTCGATACCGCGGCGAGCGCCAGTCGGCCTGTGCCGCTACCTGCGCCGTGCTGCGCTCGTCGATCCGGTCGCCGCGGGCTGCGAGGGCGGCACGGGCGATCGCGGCATCCGCCTCAGCCGGGAACGGGTGCAGGCCGGGTGCGAGTCCGGCGGTGAGCAATTGCTCAATCGCGCCGAGCTGCACGGCGAAGGAGAGGTCCATGATCTCGATCGGGTTGCCTTCGGCGGCGGCCAGGTTCACGCAGCCGCCTCGGGCGATGAGGAGGGCGCCCTCACCGGCGCGATCGAGGTGCTCCCCCGCCGGGATCAGCGCGGACGGATCGAGGTCGACTTCGCCGGGCACCCCGCCGGCGACGGCCACGATGCCGGCGGCGCGCAGTGTCGCGGCATCCACCGTGTGCGGCGCACCGGTCGCGGAGACCACCAGCGCGCCGGGCGCGAGGTCGCGCAGCGGTCCGATGCGGAAGCCGTCGTGCGCGGCCTTCAGCGCGCGCACCGGATCGGTCTCGGCGACGGCTATCTCGGTGCCGAGTGCGCGCAGATGCGCGGCGACGCCCTCGCCGACCGGACCGTAGCCGATCACGACGGCGGGCTGGTCGCGCACGCCGATCCCGGCGGCGTCGAGCACATCGGCGATCGCGAACACGCACGACTGGCCTGTGCCGTAGCGGTTGTCGAAGGAGGTCTTCATGGCGGCGTCGTTCACGGCGATCACGGGGATGTTCAGCAGCCCCTCGCGCTCCATGACGCGCAGCGGCGTGAGGCCGCTGGTGGTCTCCTCCGCCGCGCCGCGCAGGGTGCCTGCGATCCCCTCTTCGTGCGCGAGGCGGATCAGGTGCGATCCGTCGTCGAGCAGCAGGTCGAACCCTCGCCGGAGGAAGGCGATGGCTGCGGCGCGCTCGGCGGCGCCGGTGAGCGCCGGATCCCCGTCGACCGGGATGCCGCGGTCCCGCAGCACGCGGGCCACGTCGACGTCGATCTCGTCGGGATGCGCATAGACGGCCACCTCGGCACCGGCGTCGTGCAGCAGCAGCGCGAGCTGCGCGGTCTTCGGCTCCAGCACCATGGCGATGCCGATCCGGATGCCGCGCACCAGACCCTCGTCGCGCAGCCGCGCGGCCACCAGGGTTGAGACCGGCATGTGCGCGCCGGCGCTGTCGACGCGGTCCTCCGCCGTGATGCGCGCCGGCAGAGGGGCGCCGTCGACGACGATCACGGGAGTCTCCCCCGTCACGAACGTGACACCGCTGTCGCCGAGGTGCCCGCCGAGCGCGCGGATCAGACAGCGAAGCTCGTCCGCGATCGCGTCGTCACCCTTCACCGCGAAGGCACGACCCGCGACCAGCAGATTGGTCTCGCGGGCGAACCGCCGCACGAGACGCTCGGCGGTGACGCGCTGTTCGGTCATGAAGCTCCCCAGGGAAGACGAAAGCCCCGGACACCGTCCGGGGCTTCCTATACTGTCTCAACACAGTGCGCGCCTGGAGGGACTCGAACCCCCAACCTTCTGATCCGTAGTCAGATGCTCTATCCATTGAGCTACAGGCGCACGGCCCTCAGCGGGCCGAAGAAAAGCCTACAACAGGTTCCCCAGGAACACGAATCGGGGCCGATTCAGCTCTTCGCGGCGGTCTTCCGGCCCCATCGCGAGGGCTTCTCGGCCTTGGCTTCGGCCTTCGCCGCCTCCTTGGCGAGCTTGTCCGCCTGCTTGCGCCGACTGCGCTGCTGCGACGACAGCGCCTGCAGGTCGACGAGCTTCAGCGCCTGCATCCGCGCCTCGCGCATCGACGCGTACTGCGGGTCCTGATCGGGTCGCATGCCCTCGACGCGCAGCCGGCGGTCGAGGTTGCCTCGGACGTCGGCCCAGGCCGCCGCTCGAGCCGACTCGACCAGTTCGCGGAGCTCTTCCGGGTCGTCGGCCATCTCGCGCAGACGCTGCGCGACGGCGGTGGACTGGCGCGCCCGGCGCTTGAGATTGCGCACGTCGCGATCACGGTAGTCGTGGGTTCCCACCGGGTCGGAGTGGCGGCCCTTGGCGCGCTTGCGCAGCGCGGCGAGGTGCTCCGCCGCCTCGTCGGACTCGGCAGCCATCGCGCGCAGCACATCGCGCGCATCGCCGGAGTACTTGTCGAGGTCGAACGCGCCGCCCTGGGCGATCGTTCCGACGAGGATGTGGTTCTTCACAGCGAGGCGCGCCGCCGATGTGGCGATCGCGACGCCTTCCGCGACCGCATCCGCTGTACGTCCCACGACACCTCCTGTCATGAGCGTACCCGGCGGGTCCGACGTCGGGACAGCCCCGAGTCAGTCGGTCGCCGTGACGACCCCGCCCCAGAGCAGGACAGCCTCGTCACAGGCCGACTGCAGATGGGCCCGGTTCAGCTCGCACACGCGCGCCGCATCCCGCTCGGCGAGTGCCTCGACGATCGCGTGGTGCGCGCCGATGTGGGCGCTCAGGTCGGCGTTGCGACCGAAGGCGCGGCGGAACCGGGTCTCGAAAACCCGCATGACCTCGTTGATCATCTGGTTGCCCGACAACTCGACCACCGCGCGGTGGAAGCGTCCCGAAGCGAGATTCGTCTGCACGACATCCCCCGACCTCGCGGCCTCCTCCTCCTCTGCGAGCAGGGCGACGACTCCGGCAAGCCCGTCCGCCTCCCAGTTCTCGGCGGCGACCGCGAAGGCCGCGTTCTCGATCGCGATGCGCACGACCCCCAGTTCGCGCACGTCGTGCGCGGTGAAGTCGCGTACAACTGCCCAGGTGCGCGGTCGCGAGAGCACGATCCCCTCGACGTTCAACCGCCTGATCGCCTCGCGCACCGGCAGCCGCGAGACGTGCAGCTCCGCCGCGATATCCCGCTCCACGAGTCGCGAATTCGGCAAGCGCCTTCCCAGCACGATGTCGTCCCGCAGTACGCGTGTCACGCGCTCTGATTCCAGTTCCCCAGGCCCCCGCCCCATGGATGGATTCAAGCACGCCTCGCGCAATCTGCAAAAGATGATGTCCGCGGCACCATCTCAGCTCGGCGCATAGCGCCTGATCCCGTCGACAACCGCCGATCCGACCGTACGCACATTGTCCTCCCTCGGAGCAGCGCGCGTCATCCGTGAAGTCACGGAGATACGGGACTCCGAGTCAGGCGCGCCGCTCGGTCAGGCGCACGGTGACGACGTCTCCGGTCGCCTTGGCGATGCGCCGACGCACGGCGGCGGTGATCGGCAGCTTGTGCGTGCCATCGCCGAGGGCCATGAAGGAGCTCTGGAAGGGCTCGCCGTCGACGGTTCCCGTCACCTTGACCAGCCCCCGCGTTCCGAAGAACTCGGCCGAGCCGTCCATCTGCACGTACGTCCACCCGCCCTTCGCGTCACTCGTCACGAGCGGCGCCGTGAACGTGACGTCGATCGGTCCGACCTTCTTCGCGTCCATCTTCGTATCCTTCCCTGGTTCCGTCGATTCAGTGCAGCAGCCCGACGACCACTGCGATGAGCAGCAGCTTCAGCAGCCAGTCCCCGCTGTGCAGGACGGCCGTCGGCACCGGCGCACGATCCCACCCGACCGAGCCGGCGAGCAGCACGACGGGGAACGCGAGCCAGAGCACCAGCGCGAGCAGCAGCGAGCCGGGGAGGTCGAGGAGCCCGGCCTGCGCGGCGACCCAGGCGAAGCCGGAGGCGAGCACGGCGGTGCGAACGAGCTCGGCGACGATCTTCAGCGGCCCCGGGCGGTCGCGCTCGACCGCGCGGCCGCCGGCGATCCGCTGCTCGAGCGGCGTGGCCAGCATGTAGTAGACGGTGCTGAGCACGAACGCGGCGATGGTCGCGACAGCGATGCCGATACCGATCATGAGGATCATCTCCTTTTAGTACTGGAGAGTACGCTATACCCTCATTTGCGTACTTTCCAGTACTATTTGAGGATGATGGCGACGACCGAACAAGCCCAGCCGCTGCGACGTCGCGGCCGGCCCGGTGGCCTCGACGGCGCAGAGCTGCTGTCCGCCGCGCGAGAGGTCTTCCTGGACGAGGGCTTCGCGTCCGCGACGATGGACGCCGTCGCCGCATCCGCCCGCATCTCGAAGCAGACCCTCTACCGCCGTTTCGGGTCGAAGGAGGAGTTGTTCGCCGCGGTCGTCGCGGACTGGGTCGAGCGCGGTCGCGATGCCATGCGCCCTCACCTGGAGCGCCTGCTCGCCGCACCGGACGTGCGGACAGGGCTGAGAGAACTCGCCGACGTGCTGCACGCGGGGGTGCTCAGCGTCCCCGTCGTGAGGATGCGAGGCCTGGTGATCGCCGAAGCGGAGCGGCTGCCCGAGGTCGCAGCCGACTACGTGCGACTCAGCTGGGACCGGAATCTGGCACAGCTCGCAGAGGTGCTCGATGAGCTCAGCACGCGCGGGCACCTGGCCATCGCGGATGCGCCCTCGGCCGCACAGCAGTTCACCTGGCTGGTGCTCGCCGCCCCGCTCGACCGCATCACGCTGACCGGGGGCGCCGAACGCCCCACCGCCGCCGGGCTCGCGGCGATCGCCGACGACGCCGTGGAGACGTTCCTGGCCCGCTACGCACCCTGACCCGACGTTTCAGGGTCAGACCCGGCGGAACTCCGAGACCATCGGGCAGTCGAAGGGGTCGCGAGCGGCGAGGCCGACACGGTTCAGGTAATCGATGACGATCGCGTACGACCGCCAGAGCGACGTCTCCGTGTACGGCACCTCGTTGGCGCGGCAGTAGTCGCGCACTATCTCCCGCGCCTGCGCGAGGTGGGGCCTCGCCATGCTCGGGAAGAGGTGGTGCTCCACCTGATAGTTCAGACCGCCCATGAGCCAGGTCGCCCACCATCCGCCGCGGATGTTGCGCGAGGTGCGCACCTGCTTCGAGAAGAAGTCCAGCTTCGCGTCGCGGTCGATGACGGGCATGCCCTTGTGGTTCGGGGCGAAGGAGGCGCCCATGTAGACGCCGAAGACGGCGAGCATCACGCCGACGAACGCGAAAGCCATGCCCACGGGAAGCAGCAGGAAGATCGGGGTCAGGATCAGCGCGAACCGCGCCGCGATCATCCCGACCTCGGCCCAGCGCCCCTTGACCTCACCCCGGCCCGCGAGATGGCGGAAGCTCAGCACGTGCAGGTTGATGCCTTCCAGCGTGAGCAGCGGGAAGAACAACCAGCCCTGCTTCCGAGTGATCAGGCGGCGGAGGCCCCTCGCCTGCGCGGCATCCTCGTCGAGGAACGAAATCGTGTCGACCTCGATGTCGGGGTCCTTCCCGACGCGGTTCGGATTGGCGTGATGCCGGCTGTGCTTCGAGTCCCACCACGAATAGCTGATGCCGACGAAGGACGCGAGCACGCGTGCCAGGCGGTCGTTCGCGGGACCTGTCGCCAGGATCTGCCGGTGCGCGGCCTCGTGCGCGAGGAACGCGACCTGGGTGAACAGCACGCCCAGCGCTCCGGCGATGAGCAACTGGAACCAGCTGTCGCCGAACAGGATGAAGCCGGTGATCGCACCGCCGAAGGCGAGGGCGATGGCCGCACCGACCGCGGCGTAGAACCAGGGGGCTCGACGCAGCAGACCGGTCTCGCGGACGACCTGCGAGACGTGCGAATACGCACGGGTGATCGGCGGGAAGTCCTCCGCACGGGCGTAGGTCTGACGGATGGGTCCGAGTGTCGCGGGTGCGACGGTGGATGCAATGGAGATGATCGGCGCCTTAGGTGTGGCCGACCGTCGGGAACGATCGGGACGAAGCCAAAGGCGGCTGCCGATCGCTTCCCCTCACAGTACGCGGGGGCACATGCCGCAACCTGCATGGATCCCGACATGCGGAACGGGCGGCCGGACCGAGGTCCGACCGCCCGTTCGCGTCAGTGATCGGAGATCAGAGGGGACGGATGTTCGCCGCCTGCATGCCCTTGGGGCCCTGCTCTGCGTCGAACTCCACCTTCTGGTTCTCGTCCAGGCTGCGGTATCCGTTGCCCTGGATCGCGCTGAAGTGCGCGAACAGGTCGGCGGAGCCGTCGTCCGGAGCGATGAAGCCGAAGCCCTTGTCTGCGTTGAACCATTTGACGGTGCCAGTGGCCATGACGTCATTCCTTCGTTGTCTGGGACCACGGGAGTGATCCGTGAAACCGCGTCGGCGACGCCGGCGCGGGGTATGGAGCTGCGCGGACAGGTGGTCCGCCGCAGGGGTCGCGTGGGCCTCGAGCGCGCTGCGCGCGGCATCCAGGGAAGCGGATGCGGCGAGGTGCTCGCCGATGGGCCCGAAGACGAGAACGTGGTCGTCGGAGTCGACGACGACATGGCCGGCGTACTCACCGTCGCGCGTGGCGACGTGAACGTCGTGATCGGCCTGGCGCCAGGAGAGCGCCGAAGCGGGTGCTGCAGAGATGAAGATGTGTAACAGTCTTTCAGTGATTCGCGATCCGCGCCATCTTTGGTGGGCCGCAGAGGAAGTCGGTGTGGCAGGCGCCTCGTGGGCCCTGTATGTGGGGACGGAGGGAGACCCTCAACGCCGTGTGACCTCTCACTCTAGCAGGTGGTGGCTGGGAGTCAGTCGCGCGAGGTCGCGTTCACGCTTCCGGAGCGCTCCTGACCGCTCAGGCGCGCGATGGCGGCCATCATGCGCTCGGTGATCTCGCGACGCGCCCTGCCGTCGGGAA
Organism: Microbacterium sp. NPDC057659; assembly: GCF_042799915.1. Classification (NCBI taxonomy): domain Bacteria; kingdom Bacillati; phylum Actinomycetota; class Actinomycetes; order Micrococcales; family Microbacteriaceae; genus Microbacterium; species Microbacterium sp. NPDC057659. Next base: position 1,715,495 of record NZ_JBHVHU010000001.1, read on the forward strand.
TCCCCTCGAGGTCGGTCAGGTCGAGCGGCTCCCCGAAATGCACCTCGACGCGAGGCTTCCCCGGCAGCAGGTGGCTCAGCGGCTTCACCGAACCGGTGCCGATCAGTCCGACGGGCACGACAGCCGCGCGCGTGTCTCGCGCCATCCAAGCCGCGCCGCCGTGTCCGTCGTGCAGCTTCCCGTCCCGCGAGCGGGTGCCCTCGGGGAACACCGCGAACACGCTTCCCGCACGAAGGATGCTGCTGCCCGCGTCGAGCGCGGCACGCGCGTCCCGCCCGGTCGCCCGGTGCACCGGCACGCCGCCGATCGAGCTGAAGAACCAGCGCTTGAACCGTCCCAGCATCCCCCGGCCGGCGAAGTACGACGCCTTGATGAGGAACTGCACCGGCCGGGTCGCGGACGTCGGGATGATGAGTGTGTCGAGCGACGAGAGGTGATTGCTCACCAGCAGCACGGCTCCGTGCTCGGGCAGGTTCGCCCGGCCGACGATGCGGGGACGGTACATCACCCAGAACACCGGCCGCAGGATCGTGCGCCCGATGAAGTAGACGGCACCGGGCCGCGGGACGGGAGCGGGGGTTGGCGAAGCGGTTGCGGTCACCTCCCTAACCTATCCGGCGGCGGGATTCGGACTACCGCCGTTCAGCAGTTATGATTGACGAACGTGCGCAGTCAAGGCTTCGCACATGGAGACGTCGCATAGTCAGGCCTAGTGCACCACCCTGCTAAGGTGGAGTCCCCTCACGGGGACCGAGGGTTCAAATCCCTCCGTCTCCGCCAACGCGAAAAGGCCCCAGGACGAAGTCCTCGGGGCCTTTCGCATGGGCGCGATCGCACTCCTGATACGTTCTGCTCAGGAGGTCCCCATGCCTGAACTCGACATCGCGATCGACCCGCACTCGGCGACGCCGCCGTTCGAGCAGCTCCGCGAAGGACTGCGCGATCGGATCGCGAGCGGTGCGCTGCGCCCGGGCACGAAGCTGCCTCCGGTGCGGACTCTGGCGACGTCACTGGGCCTCGCCGCGAACACGGTCGCGCGCAGCTATCGCGAGCTCGAGGCGGACGGTTTCGTCGAGACACACGGAAGGGGCGGCACGGTCGTCGCCCCGCAGCTGGACGCACCGCAGCGACACCAGCGGATGCTGGAACTCACCCGCGAGTACGTCGCCGCAGTGGAGGCCCTCGGCGTGGATCGCGCCGAGATCCCCGGGTACGTGGACCGGGTCTGAGCCTGCGCTACCCCTTCACGGCTCCCCCGAGACCCGCGGAGCGCAGGAAGACCGACTGGAACATCAGGAACATCGCGATCGGGATCAGCGTGGCGATCGCGAGAGCGGCCAGGAACACGTCGAGCTCGGTCTGGGACTGCACGGCGGGCAGCCGCACGGAGAGCGGCTGCACCGCGGGATCCGGCAGTACGAGCATCGGCCACAGGTAGTCCTTCCAGGCCGCGATGATCGCGAACACCGACACGACCCCCAGGATCGGCTTCGACATCGGCAGCACGATCGACCAGAACAGCCGCACCGGGCCCGCGCCGTCGGTCCTCGCCGCCTCGAACACCTCCCTCGGGAGCGCGTCGAAGAAGCGCTTGACCAGCAAGATGTTGAACGCGTTCGCCGCCATCGGCAGCCAGACGGCGAGGTAGTTGTTCAGCATCGATTGGCCGACCAGCGGCGGGTTCACGATCGTGAGGTAGAGCGGCACGAGCAGGACGATCCCCGGGATGAAGAGGGTCGCGAGCACGAGCGCGTTCAGGATCGGCGCGTACCTCGGCTTCAGCACCGACAGTCCGTAGCCCGCGGTCGTCGCCACGAACAGCTGGAAGAACCAGGCGCCCACGGCGAGCAGGATCGTGTTCCAGAAGTAGTGCGAGATGCCCACGTCGTTCCAGGCGGATGCCACGTTGGCCCAGTCGACCCCGTTGGGCCACAGGGCGAACGGCTGCGAGAGCGTGTCCTGGGTCGGGGTGATCGCCGACTTCAGCAGCCACAGGATGGGTCCCAGACCCGCGATGACCAGGGTGATCGTGAGGAACACGTGGGTGGCGCCCATCCCGAACCGTGTCGCGGGCTTGCGCCGGTCGGAGGCGGAGACGATCGAGCGCTCGCCCTGGTCCTCGGCCGCGCGGCGGGCGGACCTGCGCTCGGAACGGCGTGCGACGGCGGTGGTCATGAGTTGCTCCAGCGATTGGTGAGCTTGAAGTACAGCCAGCTGAGCAGCGCCAGCACGATCGCGAGCAGCACCGACACCGCGGTGGCCTCGCCGTATGCGCCGCCGAGACTGTTCCGGAAGGCCTTGTCGTAGATGTAGAGCAGGATCGTGCGCGTCGCCCCGGCCGGTCCTCCACCGGTGAACAGGAAGGGTTCGAGGAACACCTGCGCCGTCGCGATGATCTGCAGGATCAGCATGATGAAGAGGATGCCGCGCAGCTGCGGCAGCGTCACGTGCCATATCTTGCGCCAGACTCCGGCTCCGTCGACCTCGGCCGCGTCATAGAGCTCCGGCGGGACTCCGAGCAGCGCCGCGAGGTAGATGATGATCGACCCGCCGGCACCGGCCCAGGTGGCTTCCAGCACCAGCGAGGGCATGGCCTGCACAGCATCCTGGATCCAGGGCTGCGGAGGGATGCCGACCCAGCCGAGCACCGTGTTGAAGACGCCGTTCGGGTCGGCGGAGTAGAAGAACTTCCACAGCAGCACCGCGACGACGGGCGGAATGACGACGGGCAGGTAGGCGAGGGCGGAATAGAACCCCTTCGCCCTGCGCACCTCGCTCATCAGCACCGCCATCAGCAGCGGCACCGGGAACCCGAAGATCAGCGCCAGCACCGCGAACCACAGCGTGTTCAGCACCGCTTCGCCCAGCAGAGGGTCGGACAGCACCTTCACGTAATTGTCCAGGCCGACCCACTGCGAGGTGATCAGGTTGGTCTTCTGCAGGCTCATCACGACCGACTGCACGATCGGCGACCAGCTGAACACCGCGAACACGACGATCATCGGCAGCAGGAAGAGCAGATTCCACAGCCCGCCGCCGCGGTACCAGGTGACGGGGTTCCGTCGCGTGCGGCGCCGCGGTGGCGCCGTCATCGGCATCTCCTCCGCCGGCGCCCGTTCGAGCAATGCCATCGTGCCTCTCCTGCTGTGTCTGTCGGGTGAAGAGCGGGGCGGGCCGGCCGGACCGGCTCGCCCCGTTCGTCCTCACTGGTCCAGCAGCGCCTGCGCGTCGGACTGGGCCTTGGTGAGCAGCGCGTCGATGTCGGCGTTCTGCTGAGTGAGCACGGACTGCACCACGGAATCCAGCAGTGCGTACACCTCCTGCGTCTTCTTCTTCGGCTCGCCCACCGGCGTCTGATCCCAGATGTTGTCGGTGAACGGCGTCATCTGGTCGCGGGGCACGTTGATGTACGGCTCGATCCAGGTCAACGACTCCTCGTACAGCTCTCGGCTCAGCACCGGGAGCACCGGGGTGCCGACGGCCTGGTCGGAATCGGCCAGTGCCTTGGCATCCTGCACTGCGGCGTCCTTGTCCATCAGCTTCTGCATGTAGTACCAGTCGATCCAGGTGACCGCCGCATCCTTCTTCGCCGCGTCGATCTTCGGGCTGATCACCGCGACGTCACCGCCGCCGAGCGTGCCGGGGTCGTCGCCCTCGACGGGGACCACGGCCAGACCGTACTGCTCCGGCTTCATCCCGAAGTCGCGCACCAGCGCGGTGTACACATCCGATCCCGAGGTGTACATGCCGAGGTTGCCTGCGGCGAACTCCTGGTTGATCGTGCCCCAGTCCAGGTTGAACTTGGATCCGAACGACTTGTCCTCCCAGCGCACGTCGTGCAGGAACTGCAGCGCCGCCTTCGTGGCGTCGTTGTCGATCGACGAGGTCGCCGAGCCGTCTTCCTTGTCGGTCTGGGTGCGTCCTCCCCGCGCCACCGTCGCTGCGGTCAGCTGCCAGCCGCCGGTGTTGTTCGCCGCCATCTGCGCATAGCCGGCCTTTCCGGTCTTCTCGGCGATGATCTTGGCGTCGGCGCGGATCTCGTCCCACGTCGTCGGGGGCTTGTCCGGATCGAGTCCCGCCGCGGTGAAGAGATCGCGGTTGTAGTGCAGGCCCATCGCGTACGCCTGACGGGGGAATCCGTAGATCTTCTTGTCGGATCCGGTGACACCGTCGAGGATCACCGGGTTGAACTGGTCCTCGTAGCCGAGCTTCTTCATCGCGTCGGTGACGTCGGCGAGCTGCCCGTTCTCGAGCAGTGTCTTGGTGTCCGTGAACGGGACGGTGAAGACGTCCGGCAGGCTTCCGCCCGCGAGCTGCACGGCGAAGGTCGGTCCCTTCCATTCGTACTCGACGCCGATGATGTCGATGTCGGGGTACTTCTTCTCGAACTGCTTCTCCTGGTCGGCGAACGCCTTGTAGGCCGCGGCATCCGCTCCGGGCGGGAAGGTCGCGACTCGCAGCTGGATGCGCCCGCCGTCGCCGCTGTCAGCGGGGCCGGCGGAGCATCCCGCCAGAGCTCCCGCCGTCGCGAGCACGGCGATGCCCGCGACGAGGATCCGTGTTGACTTCATCGTCTTTCCTTCCGAGGTGGGGATGCCGGTTCCGGCGCTCCCGGTGATTGCAGGGTGTGCGATTGTGACTGCTGTGCTCCGGGGAGCGCCGGCTCAGAGCGCGAGCCAGAGGGATGTGTCGGGTTCGAGGGACCCCGCCGTCGGGGCGCTGGAGAGCAGCACCTCGCGATGAGCGGGGATCGGGATGGCTGTCGCCGACAGGTTCGTGACGCAGAGGGTCGACTCTCCGCGACGGAACGCGAGCACGTCGGCTCCGAGCTCCAGCCAGGTCAGCCCCTCGTCGGCGAAGTCGGGAAGGTCGCGCCGCAGTGCGATCGCGGCGCGATACAGGGCGAGCATCGACCCGGGGTCATGCTGCTGGGCCTCGGCTGTCAGCCCGCCCCAGTCCCCCGGCTGCGGGAGCCACGGCGTGCCTCCGAAGCCGTATGGCGATGCCGTGCCCGACCAGGGCAGCGGCACGCGGCATCCGTCGCGTCCTGGGTCGACGCCCTGGGAGCGGAAGTGCATCGGATCCTGCAGCACCTCCCGCGGGAGCTCCACCTCCGGCAGGCCCAGTTCGTCGCCCTGGTAGATGTACAGGCTGCCGGGCAGAGCGGCGACGAGCAGCGCCGCGGCCCTGGCGCGGCGGTTCCCGCGTTCCAGATCCGTCGGGATGCCGAAGCGCTTGCGCTCGAAGGCGAAACCCGAATCGGCGCGGCCGTATCGCGTCACCGGACGCGTGACGTCGTGGTTGGAGAGCACCCAGGTGGCGGGGGCGCCGATGGGAGCATGCGCGGCGAGAGTGCGCTCGATGCTCGCCCTCATCGCCCGCGCGCTCCACGGCTGGGTCATGAAGTCGAAGTTGAACGCCGTGTGCATCTCGTCGGGACGCAGATAGCGGGCGAAGCGCGCAGCATCGTCCAGCCAGACCTCCCCGACCAGCACTCGTTCGCCGGGGTACTCGTCCGCGACCGCCCGCCAGCCGCGATAGATGTCGTGCAGTTCGTCCCTGTCGATGTGCGGGTGCGTGCCCGGAGCAGCGGCGCCGTCAGGCAGCGCCGGCAGAGCGGGGTCCTTCACCGGCATCGCCGCGGAGTCGATCCGCACACCGGCGACGCCACGGTCGAACCAGAACCGCAGGATGTCCTCGTGCTCGCGGCGCACGTCGGGGTGGTTCCAGTTGAGATCGGGCTGCTGCGCGGTGAACAGGTGCAGGTACCACTCACCGGGTCGCCCTTCGGCGTCGACCGTTCGCGTCCACGTCTCGCCCTGGAAGCTGGACACCCAGTCGGTCGGGATGCCCGACCCGTCATCGCCTCGACCGGGGTGGAACCAGAACCGCTCCCGCTCCGGGCTGCCGGGGCCCGCCTGCAGTGCGCTGCGGAACCATTCGTGCTGCTCCGAGACGTGGTTGGGCACGATGTCGACGATCGTGCGGATGCCGAGATCCAGCGCCTCTGCGATGAGCAGCTCGGCCTCTTCCAGGCTGCCGAAGCGCGGGTCGATGTCGCGGTAGTCGGCCACGTCGTAGCCGCCGTCCGCGAGGGGGCTGGGATACCAGGGCGTGAACCAGATGGCGTCGACGCCGAGGTCCCGGAGGTAGCCGAGGCGGGACCGCACGCCGGCGAGGTCACCCGTGCCGTCGCCGTCGCCGTCCGCGAAGCTGCGCACGTAGACCTGATAGATCACGGCGGTGCGCCACCAGCCGGCGTCTTCAGGAACGGTCGCGGGTGGGGCGGATGCGATCGGCGGAACTTCGGTGTCCACGGAACTCCTCGTCATCGATGAGCGGGTGATCCGAATGTAGCTTTCCCCACGAGCAATTGCAAGACTTGAATGAAATCACGCAAATAGATGACTACGGTCGCAGACGTGACAGCGTCACGGCGCGACGAACCACCGGCACCGCGTCGCGTGTGAGCCGCTTCCGAGGTGCGTCAGCCGCGGGCCGGCCCCGTCGACGACCGCAGCACCAGCTCGGGCTCGAACAGCAGCTCGGTGCCCGACTCGGCGCCACCCGCGATCTGCGACAGCAGCAGCTCGATCGCCGCCCGTCCCATCGCCTCGATCGGCTGGCGGACAGTGGTCAGCGGCGGCTCCGTGCATCCCATCAGCGCGGAATCGTCGAAGCCCACCACGCTGATGTCCTGCGGCACGCGCAGCCCTGCGCGCCGGGCAGCCCGCACGGCCCCGAGCGCGAGGGGATCGCTCGCGCACACGATGGCCGTCGCTCCCGCGGCGATCAACCGCGCTGCTCCGGCCTGCCCGGATTCCAGCGAGTACAGGCCCCGCGCGATCAGTCCCTCGTCCAGGTTTCCGCCCAGTCGCTCTAGAGCGGCACGCGCGCCGGCGGCCTTCCGCTGTGAGGGCAGGTGGTCGGCGGGACCGAGGACGAGCCCGATCCTGCGGTGCCCGAGCTGATGCACGTGCAGCACGGCCTGCTCTGCGGCGGCGACGTCGTCGGTGGACACGGTCGGGAAGTCCAGTTCCGGGATCCGTGCGCTCACCATGACCGTGGGGAGGTTCACGGCCTTGAGACGGGCGTAGTGCTCGTGCGGGGCATCCGCCTGCGTGTAGTTGCCCCCGAGGAACACGACCCCGGACACCTGCTGGGCGAGCAGCAGGTCGACATAGTCGGACTCCGTCACCCCGCCGGCGTTCTGCGTGCAGAGCAGCGGCGTGTAGCCGTTCTGGGTCAGCCCGCCGCCGATGACCTCGGCGAATGCCGGAAAGATCGGATTCTGCAGCTCGGGCAGCACCAGTCCGACCAGGCGCGCACGCTCACCGCGCAGCTTCGTCGGACGCTCGTAGCCGAGCACGTCGAGGGCGGTGAGCACGGCCTGCCGCGTGGCATCCGAGACGCCGGGCTTGTCGTTGAGCACGCGACTCACGGTCGCCTCGCTCACACCGACCTTGCGAGCAACCTCGGCCAGACGCTTAGACATGACGCAAGTTTACGCAACTGCTTTCATCGGAACGCAAATATCTGCGCGTGCTGGGCCTAGCGTCCGTTGCCGTTGGAGCAGGTCCGGGCGTCGGCGTTCTGGCCCTTGACGTTCGGCGGCAGGTCGACGGCGCCGTCGGTCGCCCCAGGGGTGGGTGTCGCCGGGGCGGTGGGCGCGGTGGTCTGCCCCGGGGCGTCCACCACGCCCTCCTGCGCGCCACGCTGGTGCGTGACCTGCAGCGGCCGGTTCTCGGCGATGGCCGTCCACATCGCCTCGGCGGAGACCTCGTCGGGGATCACCCTGGACTTGTTGCTCGGATCGTCGAACACCGGGTACTGCAGGAAGACGTAGTCCGACGGCGGCACGTCCTTCAGCGCCAGACCGACCTGGGCGATCCGCATCGGGTTGAGATTGTCGCTCAGCTCGGAGCGCTGCACCCCGATCTGTGCCAGGTGCAGCAGGGTGCCCACATTGCCCAGCACCTCGGCACTGGTCACCTTGCGCACCAGACTCGACATGTACTGCTGCTGGTTGCCGATGCGGCTCAGGTCGCTGCCGCCCACCAGCCCGTGCCTCGTGCGCAGGAAGTTCAGCGCGTCCAGCCCCTTGAGCGAGTGCGTCCCCGCCGTCAGGTGCAGGTTGGTGTTCGGGTCGTCGATCGGCTTCGCCAGGCACACCTCGACGCCGCCGATCGCGTTCGTGATCTCGATCACGCCGCCGAACGTGAGGGATGCCGCGAAGGTGACCTTCTGGCCGCTGAGCTCGGCCACCGTCCTGGCCACGCAGTTCAGTCCGCCGCGGCCGTACGCCTGGTTCATCGCCGCCCGGCTGGTCTTCCCGTGCACGGTGCCGTTCTCGTCGGTGCACTCCGGCTGCGCCACCATCATGTCGCGCGGGAAGCTGACCACCGTGACCCTGCGAGGATCGTTCGACACGTGCACGAGCAGGTTCACGTCGTTGAGCTTGCCAGACTGCTCCTTGTCGCTGCACCGCTTCCCGAACAGGTGCGCGACATCCTTCTCGCATTTGTCCAGGCCGGTGAGCAGCACGTTGAAGCCGCCCTCGTACGCCCCGATGTCGGGCGGGAGCTCCCCCGGGTCGTCGAGTGCCACACTGTTGGCCGCGGCGGTGCCCGCCAGATGTGTCACGACGAACGCGGCGACCCCCATGGTGCTCACCAGCAGCACCGCGACGGCGATGCCGGCCAGCGACATCAGCTGCCCGAAGGCCCGGGGCGTGCGCTGCGGCCCATGCCGCTGGATCGGCTTCCGTCTCCTCGAACCCACCAGGTGCACCCCCTGTCGCGGCCCTCGCCGGGTCGGAGGGTAGCCCTCACCCTACCCGCGGGTGCGCCGAAGCCCCCGCAGGCCCACGCGCAGTGGTGCGGGTCAGCGCCGGACGTTGCCGTTCGAGCAGGTCTGCTGCGCGGCCGAGTTGCCCTTGACCGACGACGGCAGCTGCGCCACATCGGGAGCGGCCGTGGCACCGGGGTCGGCGGTCGCCGGCGGCGTGGTGGCCTTCGGCGCGTCCTCGACCACGACACCTTCGTTCTTGGTGTTCTTGTGCGTGATCTCGAGCTGCTTGTTCGCCGAGATCGCCGCCCACATCTGCTCGGCGGAGTCGTACTCCGGCACCACCTTGTTCGGGTTGTCCGGGTCCTCGGCGGTCGGATACTGCACGAACACGATGTCGTTCAGCGGAACGTCCTTCAGGGCGAGACCGATCTGCACCAGCTTCATCGGGTCGGCGAGAGTGGTGCTGGTCTTCAGGTTGCGCACGGCGGTGTCGGCCAGCTTCAGCATGACGGGGATGTTGCCCAGCGTCTCGCTGCTCATCATCTTGCGAGCGAGACTCGACATGTACTGCTGCTGGTTGCCGATGCGGCCCAGGTCGGAGCCGTCGCCGACGCCGTGCCTGGTGCGCAGGAACTGCAGCGCCTCGAGACCGACGACGGTGTGCTTGCCCGCCGCCATGTCCAGACCGGTGTACTTGTCCTTGATCGGGTTCGCCAGGCACACCTCGACGCCGCCGATCGCGTTCGTGATCTCGATCACGCCGCCGAAGGTCACGGATGCCGCGAACTGGATGTCCTCACCGGTGAGCTCGGAGATCGTCTTGGCGACGCAGCTCAGCCCGCCGTACTCCCAGGCCGAGTTGAGCGGCTGCTTGCTCATCGCCGAGCTGACGCGGCCCGACTCGTCGGTGCACGACGGGATGGGGATCATCATGTCTCGCGGGAAGCTGACCGCAGTCACGCGCCGCGGCTCCGCGGACACGTGGACGAGCAGGTTGACGTCGTTGAGCGTGCTGTCGCCCTCACGGCCGTCGCAGCGCTTGCCGAACAGATGCGCGTACTTGGCCTCGCAGGTGTCGACACCGGTGAGCAGCAGGTTGAATCCGCCCTCATACGCACCGATGTCCGGCGGCAGCGCCTTCTGACCCTCGAGCTCGACCGCGTTCGCCTGCACCGTCGAGGTCAGGCCCAGGAGCACGTAACCGCCCACCGCGAAACCGCTGACCAGCACGACGACGGCGAAGATGCCGACGATCTTCAGCAGCTGACCGACGAAAGACGGGCTCGCCTGCTGGCCGTGACGGGCAAGGGGACGCCGCGACGTGCTCGACTCGCTCAATCGGTGCCCTTTCGGTCTGGTGCGGAGGGTGCGGGATTCGAACCCGCGGAACATCTCTGCTCACTGGTTTTCAAGACCAGCTCCATCGGCCGCTCGGACAACCCTCCCGATCCCGGCCGGAGCCGGACGATCAGGCGTCGAGTCTATCCGGTTTCCGCGGAAGGCCGGATGAGCCGACGTTCATTCTCCCGTGCTCACCTGGAGAAACACTGGGGAGCGACCCGCCTCCTGCTCAGCGCGCGGCGACCAGCAGCGAGTCCAGGGCGAGCGCGAGGCCGCCCTCCTCCACCGTGACGGTGACCTCACCGGCGGCGGCCTTCACGACGTCCGGGGCCTGGCCCATCGCGACGGCGCGGCCCCCGCCGCGCAGCGACCAGCCGAACATGCCCAGATCGTTGCGTCCGTCGCCGGCCACCAGCACCCGCTCCGATGCATGGCCGAGGCGCTCGCGCACGCGCGCCAGCGCGGTGCCCTTGTCGACGCCCTGCGGAGCGATGTCGAGCCACGCGGTCCAGCCGATCGCGTACGAGACCTCGTTCAGACCGACCTCGGCGACCAGGTCGTGGAAGTAGTGCTCGTCCTGGCCGGGGGCGACGACGACCACACGCGAGACCGGCTCGGCCGACAGTTCGGCGAACGGCACCTGACGGGCGCCGTCGAGGGTCCAGTCGTCGAGCTGTTCGGTGAACAGACGCTGGCCCGAGCCGAGCTCGACCATGTACCGGGCATCCGGAAGCCGCTCGCCGAGCAGACCGAGCACCTGCGAAGGGTCGAAAGTCTCGACGTGCCAGCGCTCCCAGGCGCCGGCGACCCGGCGCATCGTGACGGCGCCGTTCGAGCAGACGACGTATTCGGGCTCGAGCCCGAGCGCCTCCAGGTGCGGGCGGGTGCCGCCCCAGCTGCGTCCGGTCGCCAGGGTCACGATGTGCCCGGCGTCGCGCAGCCGGCCGATGGCCGCGGGCACGCCGGGGCTCATCGTCTCGTCCTCGAGGATGATCGTGCCGTCGACGTCGAGCGCGACGAGCCAGGCGTCGGATGCGGGGAACGAGGCGGCCGTCATGCCTGCACCGGCTCCAGCACCTCGAGGCCGCCCAGGTAGGGGCGCAGCGCCTCTGGCACGCGCACCGAGCCGTCCGCCTGCTGGTGCGTCTCGAGCAGCGCGACGATCCAGCGGGTCGTGGCCAGCGTGCCGTTCAGCGTGGCGACGTGCTCGGTCTTGCCTGCGGTTCCTGAGCCCGACGAAGGATCAGGACGGTGCCGCACATCGAGCCGGCGCGCCTGGTAGGTCGTGCAGTTCGAGGTCGACGTGAGCTCGCGGAAGGCGTCCTGCGTGGGCACCCATGCCTCGATGTCGTACTTGCGCGCGGCGCTCGAGCCGAGGTCACCCGCGGCGACGTCGATCACGCGGTACGACAGGCCGAGTGCGGTGAGCATCTCCTCCTGCAGCGCCACCAGACGCAGGTGCTCGGCCTCGGCGTCCTCCGCGGTCGTGTAGACGAACATCTCCAGCTTGTTGAACTGGTGCACGCGGATGATGCCGCGGGTGTCCTTGCCGTACGAGCCGGCCTCGCTGCGGTAGCAGGTGGACCATCCGGCGTACCGCAGGGCGCCCTTCGACAGGTCGACGATCTCGTCCTTGTGGTAGCCGGCGAGCGGCACCTCGCTGGTGCCGACCAGGTACATGTCCTGCGCCTCGAGGCGGTACACCTCGTCGGCGTGCTCGCCGAGGAAGCCGGTGCCCTGCATGATCTCGGGGCGCACCATGGTCGGCACGATCATCGGAGTGAAGCCGTTCTGCAGCGCCTTGTCGAGCGCCATGTTCATCAGCGCGATCTCGAGGCGCGCGCCGATGCCCTTGAGGAAGTAGAACCGCGAGCCGGACACCTTCGCGCCGCGCTCCATGTCGATCGCGTCGAGCAGCTCGCCGATCTCGAGGTGGTCGCGCGGAGTGAAGTCGAATGTCGGGATGTCGCCGACGCGGCGCAGCTCGACGAAGTCCTCCTCGCCACCGGAGGGCACGCCGTCGATGATGACGTTCTCGATGCGGTCGAGCGCCGCGGATGCGGCATCCGCAGCCTCGGTCGCCGCCTGCTGCGCCTGCTTGACGCGCTCGGCGAGCTCCTTGGCCTGCGCGACCAGCGCGGCCTTCTCGTCCTTGGGCGCCTTCGCGACCTGCTTGCCGAATGCGTTCTGCTCGGCGCGCAGCTCCTCGAACGACGTGATCGCTGCCCGGCGCGATCGGTCGGCCTCGATCGCGGCGTCGACGGATTCGGGCGCGTTCCCGCGCGCGATCTGAGAGCGTCGGACGGTGTCCGGTTCGTCACGGAGCAGAGCGAGGTCGATCATTCAGCAAGTCTACCGGCGAGGCTCCCGGCCGAAGATCGAGCGGAGCGAGCGGCGACGTCCCACCGCCGGACCGCATTAGAGTGGCGACATGAGCACCCACGGCACCCGGCAGTCGCACGCCGCGCTGGTGTTCAACCCGATCAAGGTCGATGAGAAGCGGCTGCACGTCGCGCTGAAGGCGGCCTCGCGGCGGCACGGCTGGTCGCCGCCGAAGTTCTACGAGACGACCGTCGAGGACGCCGGTCAGGATGCCACCAGGCAGGCGATCGAGCACGGCGCTGCGACCGTCCTCGTCGCGGGCGGGGACGGCACCGTGCGCGCGGTCTCCGAGGCGATCGCCGGAACCGGCGTGCCGCTCGCGATCGTGCCCAGCGGCACCGGCAACCTGTTCGCCCGCAACCTCGAGCTGCCGCTGGGCGACCCCGAGAAGATGATCGACGCCGTGTTCAGCGGCAAGACGCACGCGGTCGACATCGGCTGGGCGCACCTCACCCGCGAGGACGGCAGCACCGCGGAGCACGGGTTCGTCGTGCTCGCCGGCATGGGCCTGGATGCCGCGATGATCGCGAACACGAACTCGAACCTGAAGAAGCAGGTCGGCTGGGTGGCCTACGTCGACGGCGCGGCGCGCTCCCTGCCAGGAGCGAAGCCCTTCCGCACGGTCTACCAGGTCGATGACCGGCGGCTGCACACCGTCAAGGTGCAGAGCATGCTGTTCGCGAACTGCGGCGCTCTGCCGGCGGGCATCGCGCTGGTGCCGGATGCCTCGATCGACGACGGCACCCTGGATGTCGCAGTCATCCAGCCCACCGGAGCGTTCGGCTGGCTGGGTGTGTGGCGGGGCATCTGGTGGGACAACTCCGTGCTGCGCCGGTTCCGCGCCGGCCGCCGGGTGCTGGAGCGCCGCGGGCGCAACACGTCGATCCGCTACTTGCGCGGCGCGACGGCGGAGGCCGCCATGACCGAGCCGACGTCGATCGAGCTGGACGGCGACGAGTTCGGCGAGGCCGTGCGCATCCGCTGCCGCATCGATCAGGGCGGACTGCTGCTGGTGCTGCCGGAGCAGCACGACACCAGTCGGTTCTGAATCAGCGCATCACGTCGACGGTGCCGCTGAGGTTGTCGCCGGTCAGCGTCAGCGCGAACGCGGCGTCGTCGTCGACGGGCTGCTCCAGTCCGATGAGGGTCACCCGCGGCGCCATGTCCATCGTGCAGACGCGGTCGCTCTCCGCGAAGGTCACCGTCGCGCCGGCATCCGACTGCTCGACGCCTGACACGATCGGCGGGCAGCTCGAGGAACCCCAGGTGAGCAGTGCGATCCCGGAGTCGTCGAACCATCCGGCCGACGGCTTCATCGAGGTCGCCCCGGCGGGCTCGGCCGGCAGGGCGTCGAGTTCGGCGTCGTCGGTGAGATCGCCGTACACGACCTTCACCTCGACGTCCTTCGTGACGTCGACCTCGACCGGCATGACGGACAGCGACGCGCGCGGGGCGAGGTCGCTGGTGCAGGCGGCCTCCTGATCGACATCGGCGAGCGTCACCTCGACGGTCTGCCCGTCGGAGGATACCGACTGCATCTGCGGGACGCAGGTCGACGATCCATAGGTCACGACGGCGAACGAGCGCCCCTCGTCGAGCCAGGCCACCTCCACATCCCCGGCATCCGGGGAGGAGCCCGATGTGCTCGTCGGCGCCGGAGCGCTGGATGCGGGTCCGGCGGGCGACTGCGCGCACCCGGCCAGTCCCGCCATCAGCAGGACGCCGGCGGCGAGCGCGGAGGTCGTGTGGAGGATGCGCGTGCTCTTCATGCCTTCACGGTACCGGCATCCGCTGACGTCCGCCCTGGCTACTGCAGGGCGGACGTGAGCCGCGCGAGGTTGTCGAGCACGGTGGAGCGCAGCGGCTGCTGCTCCCACTCCTCGAGGGTGAGCTCGCGACTCAGGCTGCGGTACTCGTCCTCGACGGCGCGCATCTCGGCGACGAACTCCTCGCCGCGCACGAGCATCGAGATCTCCATGTTCAGGCCGAAGGAGCGCATGTCCATGTTGCTCGACCCGATCACCGCGACGTCGTCGTCGATCGTGAGCGACTTGGTGTGCAGGATGAACGGCTTGCGGTACATCCAGATGCGCACGCCGGCCTTCAGCAGCACCTCGTAGTAGCTGCGCTGGGCGTGGTAGACCATCGCCTGATCGCCCTCCTCCGAGACGAACAGCTCGACCTGCACGCCCCGGTCGCAGGCGGTCGAGACCGCCAGCAGCAGCGCCTCGTCGGGCACGAAGTAGGGGCTGACCATCATGATCTTCCGCTTCGCGCCGTAGAGCAGCCCGAGGAAGAGCTGCAGGTTGTTCTCGGCCTCGAACCCGGGGCCGGAGGGCACGATCTGGCAGTCCAGATCGCCGCTGCCGGTCTCGACCCTGGTGATGTCGATGCCCTCCGGCACGCGGTCGGTCTCGGCGTAGTAGTCACTGAGGAAGACGGCGTTCACACTCGCGACGATCGGCCCGTCGACCTGAACCATCAGGTCGACCCAGTGCAGACCGCGCTTGATGTTCTTGCGCAGGTTGTACGACGAGTCGGTGATGTTCTGCGAGCCGACGAATGCGGTCTTTCCGTCGACGACGAGCAGCTTGCGGTGGTTCCGCAGATCGGGACGCTGCCAGCGACCCTGCAGCGGCTGCACCGGCAGCATCTCGTGCCAGTCCGCGCCCATCGCCTTGAGCCGCTTGCGGGTCTGCTTGTACTTCGGCTTGCCGCGGTTGGCCCAGAAGTCCAGCAGCACGCGTACCGGGATGCCGCGGGCCGCGACCTCTTCGAGCGCGCGGAAGAAATTGTCGGTCGCGGCATCCGCCTGCAGGATGTAGAACTCGACGTGCACGTACTCGGTGGCCTCGCGGATGGCGTCCGCCATCGCGTCCAGCGACTCCTGATAGTCGGCGATGAGATGGGCTCCGTTGTCACCGGCGAGCGGCATGGCGCCGAGTCGCTGGTTCATCAGCACCAGCGGCGGGAACCAGTCCGGTGCGTTCGGTCGCAGGGTGCCGAAGCGCAGGTTGCTGGAGGTGTCGGCGATGTACTCGTTGATCTGCGCCTGTTTGCGGCGACGCGCGCGCGGCAGGCGCGGGTTTCCGATCAGCAGGAAGAGGATGATGCCGATCTCGGGCAGGAAGAAGATGGCCAGCAGCCAGGCCATCGCCGAGGTGGGCCGGCGGTTGCGCGGGATGACGATGATCGCGGTGATGCGGATCGCGAGGTCGATCACGGCGATGACGGCGACGATCCACCACGGCCAGTTGCTGGTGTTGATCATCCCCCGCCTCCGTCAGTCGCTCGCATCAGCGTAGCGGCTGGCTGGGACGCCGTCAGGAGGCGCGAGGAGGCAGGCCGCGCCGTGCGCGCTCTTCCGCCTCGATCTCGGCGTGCACCTTGCGCTCGGTGCGGTCGGAGCGCAGGATGCCGCGCAGCACGAAGTAGAACACGAGGCAGACGGCGATGGTCGGAAGGATCGACCAGATCACTGCAGTCCAATAGCTGTCCACCCCTCCATCGTACGCGTGTTCCACCCTCCCTCCCCACCGGGGGTATCCGCGCGGATGCTGCACAGGGCGGGTCTTCACGCCGAAGCGGGACCCGCACATCCGAGCACCCTCAGGGGATGGACACGATCATCAAGGCATCGGATGCCGCAGAACTGCTCAGTCTCGTCCCCGCGCTCGCGGGCTGCACCCCGACCCGCAGCCTGGTGCTGCTGCCGTTCCACGGCACCCGCGCACCCGGAGTGCTGCGGATGGATCTTCCGCCCGGCGGCGACGATCCCTGCGACTTCGTCGACGCGGTGCTCGACCTGATCGGGCAGGTGCACGGCTGCGACGCGATCGCGCTGGTCGTCTACTCCGATGAGGATGCCACTCCCACGCGCGACGGTCTCGTGCTGCCGCAGTCGCTGCTCGTCGAGCATCTGCTCGGCAGCGCCCACGAGGCGGGGTTCCGCATCGTCGAGGCATTGTGCATGCTGCCGTCGGGGTGGAGCGACTACCTCGATCGGGAACCCGCGCTGCACCCGCTCTCCGAGATTCCCGCGGCGCCCGATCTGCCCGGCGTCGACGTCGCGGCCGACCAGCACACGGGCACCGAGCTGCCGCAGGCCGACTTCGCCGCACGCCAGCGGGTCGGTATGGCGCTGCACGATCTGGACGCCGTGCTGGAACGGTTGCGGTGCGGCGGCGCACAGCTCGGCGCAGATGAGAACCCGCAGGCGATCGGCGCGGCGGTCATGCTCGACGACATCCCCGCGTTCGCCGAGATGCTGCTGGAGGGCGAGGAGGATCCGCCGCCGTTCGCGTGCGCCGCGCTGCTCTGGTGTCTGCACCGCCCCGCGCTTCGCGACGCCGTGCTGGTGCAGTGGGCGAGCGATCATGCCACCGGCATGCGCGCCTTCGATGCGCAACTGGGGCACGCGCAGCACGGTGCCGCGACGCCGGACGAGATCGGCGACATCTTCCTCGGCCGCGCCGGCGACCCCGATCCGACCCGACTGCGCGGGGCGCTGGACGTCGTGCGGTACGCCGTCGCCTGCGCGCCGCGCGACCTGAAGCCCGGCGCCCTGGCATCCGCCGCCTGGCTGTCGTGGGCGCTGGGCAGGTCGACGCACGCCGACGCCTACCTGCGGATGTCGCAGCAGATCGACCCGGAGCACGGCCTGACCGGCCTGCTGCTGCGCGTGCTCGAGGCCGCGCTGCTGCCGATGTGGCTGATGGCGCGCGGAGAGCGCCTCGCGGCGCGGGCCGGATGACCGGCGCCGCGCTGCTCGGCCCGGCGGGCGCTACTTGACCAGCGGGAAGAGGATCGTCTCGCGGATGCCGAGGCCGGTGACGGCCATCAGCAGACGGTCGATGCCCATGCCCATGCCGCCCGTGGGCGGCATGCCGTGCTCGAGTGCGCGCAGGAACTCCTCGTCGACGCGCATCGCCTCGAGGTCGCCGCCCGCGGCCAGCTTGGCCTGCTCGATGAAGCGCTCGCGCTGGATGACCGGGTCGACCAGCTCGGAGTAGCCGGTGGCCAGCTCGAAGCCGCGCACGTACAGGTCCCACTTCTCCACGACGCCTTCGATGGAGCGGTGGTCGCGCACCAGCGGAGAGGTGTCGACGGGGAAGTCCATCACGAAGGTGGGACGCACCAGGCCCGGCTTGACGAAGTGCTCCCAGAGCTCTTCGATCAGCTTGCCGTGCGTGGCGTGCGGCGGCAGCTCGACCTCGTTCGCCTCGGCGAACGCGATCAGGTCCGCCAGCGAGTCCTGCGGGGTGAACTCGCGACCGGCCGCCTCGGAGAGCGATCCGTACATCGAGATGCGGTCCCACTGGCCGCCCAGGTCGTACTCGGTGCCGTCTGCCCAGGTCACCGTGGTGGAGCCCGCGACCGCGATCGCCGCGTTCTGCACGAGCTCCTGGGTGAGGTCGGCGATGCCGTTGTAATCGCTGTACGCCTGGTAGGCCTCGAGCATCGCGAACTCGGGGCTGTGCGTGGAGTCGGCGCCCTCGTTGCGGAAGTTGCGGTTGATCTCGTAGACGCGCTCGATGCCGCCGACGACGGCGCGCTTCAGGTACAGCTCCGGCGCGATGCGCAGGTACAGCTCGGTGTCGAACGCGTTCGAGTGCGTGATGAACGGACGAGCGGATGCCCCGCCGTGCTGCACCTGCAGCATCGGAGTCTCCACCTCGAGGAAATCATGGCTGGTGAACGTGGCGCGCAGGCTGGCGTTCACCGCGGCGCGGGCGCGCACCGTGGTGCGGGCCTGGTCGCGCACGATCAGGTCGAGGAAGCGGCTGCGCACGCGGCCCTCCTCGCTGAGCTCGCCGTACACGTTCGGCAGCGGCAGGATCGCCTTCGACGCGATGGTCCAGTCGTCGGCCATGATCGACAGCTCGCCGCGACGGCTGGAGATCACCTCGCCGTGCACGAACACGTGGTCGCCGAGGTCGACGAGCTCCTTCCACGCGGCGAGGGACTCCTCGCCGACGTTCGCGAGCGAGATCATCGCCTGGATACGGCTGCCGTCTCCGGCCTGCAGCGTGGCGAAGCAGAGCTTGCCGGTGTTGCGGCTGAACACGATGCGGCCTGCCACGCCGACGATGACGCCGGTCTCGGCGCCGGCCTCGAGCTCGCCGTACTCGGCACGAAGCGCGGGGATGGTGTGCGTCACCGGAACGGAGACCGGGAACGCCCCGCCGGCGGCATCCGCACGCTCGGCGATCAGCTTGTCGCGCTTGGCGAGGCGCACCTCGCGCTGCTCGAAGGTGTCGTCCGCCTCGGCGGTGTCGTCAGTGGGCGCGGCTGCGGTCGCGTCGGTCATGTGCGGGCTCCTCGAAAGTCGCCCTCCAGTCTACCGGCGCACCCCTGTGCGTCCCGCGGGGCCCGTTCGGGCTCCACCGGGGTCAGGCCGAGGGCGCCGCATCCGCGATGCTGCCGCGGTCACGCAGCACCGCCGGCTCGATCGCGATCACCTCGGAGGCGTGATCCGTGATCTCCGCGATGATCGCCGCCGCCGCCCTCCGGCCCAGTGCGAACGGATCGCGCCAGAGCGCCGAGATCTGCGGCGTCGTCGCCTCGCACAGCGGGGAGTCCTCCCACGAGACGAGGCTGAGATCCTCGGGCACCGCCACCCCGTCGGCACGGGCGCTGCCGAGCACGGCCACCGCGAGCTGGTCGTTGTCGGCGATGATCGCGGTCGGGTCCTCACAGCGCAGCATCCGCCAGGCATCCGCCGCCTCGTCGGCGCCGTAGCGGGTGTGCATGACGGACAGCGGAATGAGTCCTGCTTCGGTCATCGTCGACCGGTACGAGTCGGCGCGCACGATCGCGTGCGCGAAGTCCGCGGGGCCGGCGACGTAGGCGATCCTGCGGTGCCCGCGGGCGACGAGCATCTGCACCAGCGCCGCCATCGGCGATCCGTCGTCGGCGCCCACCACCGCGATGTCGCCCTCCGCGTGCTCGCGCCCTCCGACGAGGGCGGCGGGCGTGCCGAGCGCGTGGAGCACCTCGGGCCGGGGATCGTCCAGGCGCGGGTCGACCACGATCAGGCCGTCGACGCGGCTCTGCGCCGCCCAGAGCCGGTAGACGTCGATCTCGGATTCCAGCGACTCCGCGATCTGGAAGGTGAGGGTCAGACCGCGCGGCGAGAGCTCCGACTGGATGCCCGCGATGAACCGCAGGTAGAACGTGTCCCTGGCCAGCTCGTCGGCGCCGCGCGCGAGCACCAGGCCGATCGACCCCGTCCCCTGCCCGGCGAGAGCCCGCGCCGCGATGTTCGGCTGCCACCCGCGCTTGCCCGCGGCCTCGATGATCCGCGCCCTTGTCTCGTCGCCGACGCCGGGTTTGCCGTTGAGCGCGTAGGAGATCGCGGCATGAGAGACGCCGAGCTCCGCGGCGAGGTCACGCATGGTGAGCCGCTGCTGGCGTGGTCCCGGCGTCGTCACCCTGCGAATGTAGCGTGCGCGCCTGCGAACTCGAAAGCGACGCGGAAAAGGTTCGGGAAGAGCCCTTTACTCCTGTTCACTTAACCGGGTAATCTACCGGCGAGCCGCGCCCGCGGCACTCGGAAGGAGTACGAGGACGTGCACAAGAGACGGATTCTGACGATGGCGTCATGCCTCGCGGCGGCGGGAGCACTGCTGATCGCCCCGGCCGCTGTCCAGGCGGCCGACGCCAGCACAGGCCCGGTCGTCGTCGACGGCGGGTTCGAGTCGGGGCAATGGGGCGCGCAGACCCAGCACAACCACGCCGCGCTGGTCACTCCCGGCGCCGACGGCACCGGAACGGCCGCCCGCATCGGCCTGGCCTACGCCGACGCGACCAGCAAGACCCCGATCGACGGCAACCTCCCGGTGCGCGGCACCGGGGTCGACCGCGGCATGGTCAACAAGACGGTGACCGGTGTGAAGCCGAACACCACCTACGAGTTCTCGGTCGCGCTGAAGGGCCAGGGCATCCGCTGGGGCATCTTCGACACCGAGAACGCGCCCTACTACCGCGGCCTGGCCCGCGGCGACGGCGGAGGCGAGTACGCGGCGGGCATCACCACGCCCGGCGGAGGCACCCAGTGGTCGACATACAAGACGACCATCACCACCGGTCCGCGCACCACCGAGCTGAACGCCTTCTGCTTCGTGGGCGGCAACACCTCCCCCGCGTACTGCGACGACTTCACCGTGACCGAGGTCGGTCCCGCCGAGAAGCCGCAGCAGGCGCCGGCCGGCTGGGAGGCCCCGCCGCTCGGTGCGAACGGATACCCGGTCACGATCCCCGCCGTGCAGAGCTTCACCCCCGACAACGGTTCCTGGAAGGGCTCGGTGCAGCGGATCGTCGTGGACGAGGCATCCGCCGACAGGATCACCGACGAGGCGGACCTCGGCACGGCGAGCCTGCGCGAGCTGGGCGTCACCGACGACGCGACACTCACGGTCGGCACCGCTCCCGCCGGTAGGAACAGCGTGTTCGTGAAGCTCGGCGACGTCCCGATCCCCGCGGACGCACCGGCCAACGCCCGGAAGCTCTCGGACGAGGCGTACGCGATCGAGTCCACGACGGACGGCATCGTGATCACCGCCGGTGGCGAGGCCGGAGTGCTGTACGCGTTCAGCACACTCGGGCAGGCTCTGCAGAGCACCAAGGCGGCAACCGGGGCGACGACCCTCCCCGCCGGCACCGCGGTGAACTGGACCGATATGCGCTTCCGCGCCCTGCAGGTCGACTCCGGTCGGCGCTACTACTCGATCGCGTGGCTGAAGGACCAGATCAAGGACCTCGCCTGGACGAACATGAACACCATGGTCCTGCGCGTGAAGGACGGCCAGGGCCTCCGTGTGGAGAGCGACGTGTTCCCCGAGCTGGTCGATCACCTGCCCGACGGCGGCTCCTGGTCGAAGGCCGAGATCGCCGACCTGGTGTCATTCGCCAAGCGGTACCACGTGACGATCATCCCCGAGTTCGACATGCCCGCCCACGCGACTCTCGACGCGAAGGTGTTCCCCGAGCCCGGCTACATGCTGGCCGGCGAGGCGTACAACTACTCCCGCGAGGACGTCCGCAAGCGACTGGCCGACGTGGCCGTCGAGATGGGCGAGACGTTCCAGTCGCCGTACGTGCACATCGGGGCCGACGAGTTCATGGCCCTCGACTCGCAGACGGTGCTGCAGGACTGGATCCGCACCGAGACCGGGAACGCCGCGGCGACCACCCGTGACTCGTACGCCTGGTTCCTGAACTACGTCAACAAGGCACTGAAGGATGCCGGCCGGCACACCATGGTGTGGAACGACCAGCTCAACGGACGAAACAAGATCGTTCCGCTGGACAAGGACATCACCGTCATCTTCTGGGCCGAGATCTACGGCTCCGTCGACGCGAACGACCTGCTCGCGGAAGGCCGTCAGGTGGTGGGCTCCTCCTCCGATCTGTACCACGACCTCTGGCCGACCATGGGCACCGCCGACCTCACCTCGGGCGACACCCGCAACGGCTCGGTCATCAACCGCCCGCTGCCGGAGTACGCCTGGAAGAACTACAGCAACCCGTACACCTTCTCGGGTGGCTGGGGTGCTCCGTACGAGGCGAAGCCTGAGCTTCGCGACGATGTCGCAGGGCAGTTCTTCCCCATCTGGGACGACGCGCACGGCTGGGCGCCCGAATCGGTGCTGACGAACACCCTGATGC
Organism: Microbacterium sp. NPDC057659; assembly: GCF_042799915.1. Classification (NCBI taxonomy): domain Bacteria; kingdom Bacillati; phylum Actinomycetota; class Actinomycetes; order Micrococcales; family Microbacteriaceae; genus Microbacterium; species Microbacterium sp. NPDC057659. The sequence goes on from NZ_JBHVHU010000001.1 coordinate 1,737,677, forward strand.
CGCGCCTGCGCCTGTTCGCGCAGACCGTGTGGAACTCGCCGCAGCAGGTCGACTCGTTCGCATCCTTCGATCCCTACCTGCGGTTCCTCGGCCATGCTCCGTACTTCGGCGCCGAACCCGTGTTCCAGGCGCCTCGCACCCCGGAGTGGACGCTCGAGGCATCGTCGTCGCCGGCGGCCGGCTCCGAGGTCCGGCCCGGCACCCCGGTGACCTGGACGGTCACGGCGAAGGCGTCGGATGCCGCGGTGAAGGATGCCACGGTGAAGATCGACCTGTCCGATGTGTCGGACAACACCGCCCCGGTGACCGTGCGCGCCGGCTCCGGGAAGGTGACGCTGAAGGGCGCCACCGCCACCTGGACCGGCGACATCCCCGCCGACGGCACGGTGCGGATCACGGTGTCCGCGCGGATCACCGGCCCGGTCGCGAAGCCCGGATCAGACCGGAACAACACCGTCGCCCTGACCGTCGACGGATCGGCCGCGCGCGCCGTGCTCACCGGCTGCGAGGGATGCACCGGAGAATCCCTGACCGTCGTCAAGTAGCGCGATGACCGCAGCGGGGCCGTGCCGGGAATCCGGTCCGGCCCCGCTCGGCTCAGCGCTCGAGTTCCGCGCGGAGCACGAGGCCCGCGCGCCGCATCACCTCGAGTGCACGATCGCGGGCGGCTGCGCCACGCTCCCAGTTGATCAGCACGGCGTAGGCCAGGCGCCGCTCCGGCGACATGACAAGGCCGACGTCGGCGCGCACGGTGCTGATCGTGCCGGTCTTGTTCCACAGCCAGAGGTCACGGTCGAAGAGATAGTGCGCGAGCGGATCGAGCCCGAACGCCGAAGCGACCATCGACAGATCCATCCCGGCCCCGAGCCAGCGCTGCAGCAGGTCGCGCGAGGAGGCGTCGAGGTCATCGCCCCGCGCGGTGCGCGTCACGAAGCGCACCATCTCCTCCGCGTTCGCGTGCGACAGCGTGCGCGGGGCGCCCGGAGGCAGCGGCCAGCGCACGACGTCGTCGAGCCCGGAGTGCGCGTAGCCGAGCTCGCGCGTGTGCGCCTGCACCGTGTCGAGTCCGATCACCCGGCACAGGGTGTTGGTCGCGGCATTGTCGCTGGTCGCGCCGATGAGCGCCGCCACGTCGTACAGCGACAGCGTGTCCTGCTGCAGCAGGTACCAGATGCCGGAGTTGTCGAACTGCTCGACCGGGCGACGGGTGACGCGGTCGTCGAGGCTGCGTGAGCCCTGCTCCGCCTCGGTCAGCAGACGGTGCAGCAGGAAGATCTTGCCGACGCTCGCCGTGTCGAGCACGCGGTCGGGATGGTGCCGGAACAGCTCCGCGCCGGTGTCGATGTCCGCGGCGAGCGCCGACACGGCGAGTCCGGGGAATTCCTGCTCCAGCTCTTCGAATCCGATCGTCACAGCGGCACCCGCTCTCCGCGCGCGAACGCGCTCCACCGGCCGCGCCACGGCTCCCCGCTCCCGGCGAGCAGCACCTCGTCAGCCGCAGTGTCGACCACCGCGGTGACGAAGGTCCAGATGTCATCGGAGCGACCGAGGACGCCGGGGGTCCGCAGCGCCGCGAACACCTCGTCCGCGGTCGCCGGTGTCCCGCATCCGTTCAGCACGCCCAACCTGTTCCTGCTCTCCTGCAGCCACTCGTCGTCGTCGGGGACGGCAAGACCGTCGGCACTGCCGTCGATCAGGCGCAGATGGTTCGTGTGCCGATAGGCGCCCGACGCGCGGGCCACCCGGCCTCCGGCGTTCTCGATGAGATCGGCCCGCCCGCCGGCATCCGCGACGTCGAAGGCGAAGCCGCCGGCGCACGGCACCTTGGACAGCACCACGCGTGCCGCGTCACCGCTGTGCCGGCGCTGCGCGTGCCGGGCGACGAAGTGCCGTCCTGCACCGTCGGTGTTCGCAGTGACCACGGGAACGTGGTCCATCCCGAACGCGAGACCTGCCGTCGTCGTGACGAAGGCGTTCGAGGGCAACATCCCCGGGTACCAGACGGCGGTGACCGCAGGATCTCCCTCGATGTCGAGGGTGACCAGCCGGATCTCCTCGTGCAGCTCGCCGTCGCCGTCCTCGTTGTGCCCCATCAGCACACCGGCATCCGTGGTCAGCGCGAGGTCGCTGCATCCGGTGCCGTCCCTGCCCAGGTCACCGCGCAGATTGCGCGCCCACATGTCCCGCTCCGAGATGCCCGCGCCCTCGGCGATCCAGGCGAGTTCCTGCGATTCGACGGGCAGCAGCCGCCTCGTCGACGCGATGACCGCGTCGAGCCGTTCTGCGATGCCGTCCGCTCGGCGCACCTGCGCCTCCCAGGTGCCGCCCGGCAGGCCGCGGAATGCGCGGATCGCATCGGCATGCTCGCGGCCGAGAGCACGCAGGACCTCCTCGCGCCCACCTCGGAACACGCTCCAGGCCAGGCCGGAGACGGGTTCGAGGTGGCTGATCTCCATCAGAGGTCCCTGACGTCCGGCGCGGGATCGGATGCCTCGCGCAGCGCGCGCTCGACCGTGGACTGCACGAGCGCCGAGAGATAGCCACCGGGGTTCTCCACGCCGATGCCGCGCAGCAGCCCTGTGGCCTGCCCGATGATCGAGCGGGAGAACTCCGATGCCGTGGCGATCGCCTCGGCATACGCCGCGCGATCCTCCTCGGCGACGACGACCGGCTCGCAACCGAGCTCCACGGCGAGCGCCTGCGCGATCGGCAGCACCGCCGCGGGCGCGGTCACCGCCGCGTACGACGCCTGGAGCTGCCGCAGGTCGACGGTGGTGCCGGTGAACGAGATCGCGGGATGCACGGCCAGCGGGATCGCCCCGCGCTCGGCTGCCGGGCGGAGCACCTCGATGCCGTACTCGGGGTCGGTGTGCAGCACGAGCTGGCCCATCTGCCAACCGCCGGTCGCGGCGAGACCCGCGACGAGGTCGGGCAGCTGGTCGTGCGGCACCGCGAGGACGACCAGTTCGCTGCGGCGCACGACCTCGGATGCCTCGAGCACCTCCGCTCCGGGCAGCACCGCGGCCGCCCGGTCGTCATCCGAACCCGAGGTGATCCCGGTGATCGCGTGCCCGGCTCCGGCGAGTGCGGCGCCGATCACCGGCCCCACCCGCCCCGCGCCGATGATGCCGACACCGAGTCGTCCGTTCCGAGTCATCCGTCGATGCTAACGCCGTGGGTCACAGCTCAGAGCGCGGCGTCGTCGCGGGCCAGACCGGTGACGTGCGCCCTCAACTGCTCGCCGATCGCGCGCATCGCGTCGATCACCGGCGCGCGCAGGTCGGCCTCGCTGCCCTTCCAGTTCGCGGCCACGGCGTACGCCACGGTCGCTGCAGGGCCGGTGAGGTGCCCGGTGTCGATGCGTGCGAACGACGTGCTGCCCGTCTTGTGACGCAGCACCATGTCCTGGTACTCGGGCTCGACGTGCGCGAGCGGGTCGAGCAGCAGCGAGTCGGCGACCATCGAGGTGTCGGCGTTCGCGGCGAGCCAGGTGAGCACCTGCTCGCTCACCTCGGGCGAGATCACGTCGCCCGCGCCCAGCCGGCGCATCACGTCGGCGAGCTCGGCGCCGGTGCCGAAGGACGGCGTCCACGGCAGGTCCGGCGTGCGCTCGGAGCGGATGTAGTCGTGCAGCGCGGTGTCCTCGTACCCGAGTGAGGGGGCGACCGCGCGCACCTCCTCCAGCCCGCACAGCGCGATCAGCGCGTTGGTGGCGAGGTTGTCGCTGAACGCTCCGACGAACAGGGCCGCGTCCCACACCGACACGCGCTGATCCCGCATCCGGTACAGCAGCCCGGAGTCCTCGACGACGTGCTCCGCGGGGATCGGCACGACCTGATCCGCCGACAGTGATCCCTCGGCGAGCCGCCGCGCCACCTCGATCAGCAAGAAGATCTTGCCGATGCTCGCGGTCTCGCACTGCTGGTCCGGCGTGTGCTCGGCGAGCACGGCGCCGGTCTCGGTGTCCACGACCCGGATCGACCAGGTGACCCGCTCGTCCAGCTCCGGCAGCTCTATCGTCATCGCAGTTCCTCTCCGACGACGAGCCGGATGCCGGAATCCCCGGCCTCCAGCGCACCGTCCACGTTCATCGGCACGCTCAGCGCGTTCGGGTCGTGCCCGAAGCCCTGTTCCCAGAGCACCGGCCTGCCGAGCTCGGCGAAGTACTCGGTCATCAGCGCCTTCACCCCGTCGAGCTCCGCACAGTTGTGCCACGAGCCGAGCACGATCGCGGATGCCGCGGCGATGCGCCCCGCTCGCACCAGGGCGTTCAGGAATCCGTCCAGCCGGTAGAGCTCCTCGTCGATGTCCTCGAGGAACAGGATGCCGCCGGGCGCGACCGCCGACTCGGGCGCGCCGAGCGCGCCCGCGAGCAGGGCGAGGTTGCCGCCGGTGAACCGGCCGGATGCGCTGCCCGGCACCATCACCTCGGTCGCGGGCCCGACGATCTCACGCCCGCCCCACGGCTCGAACAGCCAGCGATGCACGTCGTCGCGGATCACCTCCGAGTCGCGGAACACGTCGTTGCCCGGCATCGGGCAGAACAGCGTCGGCGCATCGAGGTGCACGCGGAAGGCCTCGTGCAGCGCGGTGATGTCGGATGATCCGGTGAGCAGCTTCGGCCTTCCGTCACGGCGCAGCGCGGCCCCGCGCATCAGGTCCCAGTCGATCCCGTCCAGCAGCCGCATCGCCCCGTACCCGCCGCGCACGCACACGACAGCGGCGGTATCCGGATCGAGCCAGGCGTCGACCAGATCGTCACGGCGCCCGGCATCCGGCCCTGCGAGGTACTTCGCCCGCGGATGCGGGTGCAGCACGTGCTCGCCGACGGTGACCTCGAGTCCCCAGTCGCGGTAGTACCCCACCGCGCGCTCCAGGCTCTCGGCGTCACCGAGGCCGGAGGGCGTGATGAAGTGCACCCGGTCCCCCGCCTGTAGCGGAGCCTGGGTCAGGTACGCGTGCCGGTCCGCTGCCACGGCCGTACCGCTCATGCCCCGGTCCGCTCGATCGTCGGAGCCGCGGCGAGCAGGCGCCTGGTGTAGTCGTGCTGCGGGTCCAGCAGCACCTGCTCGGTGGTGCCGTACTCCACGATCTCGCCCTCCAGCATCACGGCCACGGTGTCGGCGATGTTCCACGCCAGCCCGAGGTCGTGCGTGATGACCAGGGCGCTCAGCCCGAGGCGATCGCGCAGCGACAGCAGCAGCGCGAGGATCTCGCCGCGCACCGAGGCATCCAGCGAGGCGACCGGCTCGTCGGCGACGAGCATCTGCGGGCCGAGTGCGAGCGCCCCGGCGATCACCGCGCGCTGACGCTGCCCGCCGGAGAGCTCCTGCGGGATCGCCGTCATGAACCGCTCCGGCGGCGTCAGCTCGGCATCCGTCAGGCTCTGCGCGACCCGCTCGGCCTCGTCGCCGGGATAGCGCTGCACGCGCAGCCCCTCGGCGACGGACTCGTAGATGCTCAGCTTGGGGTTCAGCGCCGCTGTGGGATCCTGCAGCACCATCTGCACCTCGTTGCGGAACGCGCGCAGCGCCTTTCCGCCGCGCGGCAGATCCTGTCCTCGGAACCGCACGGACGAGGGCTCGTCCGCGTGCTGCAGTCCGACGAGAGTGCGCGCCAGGGTCGTCTTGCCAGAGCCGGACTGGCCGACCAGCGCGAGGATCTCTCCTCGGCGCACCTCGAGGTCGACGTTCTTCACCGCCCGCAGCGACCGGCCGCGGCCGTGGAAGGTGACGTTCAGCCCCTTCGCCTGCAGCAGCACCTCGTCGGTCAGCCCCTGCTTCTCGGCCGCATCCGCCGGGCGCTCGCGCCGGGTCACCGGGTTCAGGCGGGACGCCGGATCGCCGATGGTCGGGAACGCGTCGGCGAGCTGCTTCGTGTACGGATGCTCCGGCTGCAGGCACACCCGCAGAGACTCCCCCACCTCGACCAGTTCGCCGTCGCGCATCACGGCGATCCGTTCGCAGGCGGTCGCGAGCACTGACAGGTCGTGGCTGATCATCAGCATCGAGATGCCGCGCTCGGTGACCAGCGCGCTGATCATCTCCAGGATCTGCTTCTGCACGATCACGTCGAGGGCCGTGGTCGGCTCGTCCGCGATGATGATGTCGGGCTCGCAGGCCAGCGCCATCGCGATCATCACGCGCTGCTTCTGGCCGCCCGACATCTCGTGCGGATACGAGTCGATCTTCTGCGGCGCGAGGTCGACGACGCGCAGCAGCTCGGCGACGCGCGCCTTGCGCTCCTTCTCGGTGCGCCAGGCGTCCGTGACGTGCAGCTCGAGCGCCTCCGTGATCTGCTGGCCCACGGTGCGGACCGGGTTCAGCGAGTGCATCGCGCCCTGGAAGATGATCGACGCGTCGGCCCAGCGCAGCGCGCGCAGCGCGCCGAAGTTCAGCTCCGTGACATCCGTGTCGCCGACGAGCACGCGGCCGGTGAGCTTCGCGTTGGCCGGCAGCAGGCGCAACACGCTCATCGCGAGCGTGGACTTGCCCGAACCGGACTCGCCCGCCACGCCCAGAGTGCCGCCCGCGGGCAGCTTCAGCGAGATGTTCTTCACCGCGTGCACCTCGCCGCGGCCGCCTCGGCCCGAGGTGCGGTACGTGATCGAGACGTCGTCGAAGGTCAGATCCGGCATCTCAACGGCTCCTCAGGGTCGGGTTGATGATGTTCTCCACGGCACGGCCGACCAGGGTGAAGGCCAGCACCACCAGCACGATCGCGACGCCGGGGACGAGCACGTACCACCAGTAGCCTGCTGTCGCCGCGGAGTAGTCCATCGAGTTCTTCAGCACCGAGCCCCAGGACTGCATGGTGGTGTCGCCGAGGCCGAGGAACGACAGCGTCGACTCGGCGATGATCGCCGATCCGACGGTGAGCGTGGTGTTCGCGAGCACGAGCGGCAGCACGCCGGGCAGCAGGTGCTTGACGATGATGTGCCAGTGCCCCGCGCCGAGCACCCGGGAGCGCTCGATGTAGTCGCGCGACTCGACCGACAGGGTCTGCGAGCGCACCACGCGGGCGGTGCCCGCCCACGAGGTGAGGCCGATCGCGATGACGATCGTCCACACGCCGCGAGTGAGGACCGAGGAGAGCACGATCGCGAGGATCAGCGACGGCAGCACCAGGAAGAAGTCGATGATGCGCATCAGCAGTCCGCCGGTCCAGCCGGTGAAGTGCCCGGCGCCGATGCCGACGATCGTGCCGATGAACATCGACACGGCGGTGGCCGCGAAGCCGACGATCAGCGAGACCTGCGCGCCCCACACCATGCGCACCCAGATCTCGCGACCCAGGTGGTCGGTGCCGAGCGGATGCTCCCACGACGGCGGCGCGAAGCGCGGCGCGTCGACGAGCTTCGTGGCATCCAGCATCCATGCCGGCGCGAGGAGCGGCGCGAGGATCGCGACGACGATCACGACGACGAGGAAGATCAGGCCGGCCATGCCGGTGCGGCTTCGGGCGAATTCACGGCAGAAGGCGCCGAACGCCTTGCGGCGTCGCGCCCAGGCCATGCTGCGCGGGGAGCGCGTGATGGTGGCGGTCTGGGCGCTCATGCGTGCCTCACTCTCGGGTCCAGCACACGGTAGATGAAGTCGGCGATGAGGTTCATCACGATGATGATCGCCGAGAAGACGACGAAGGTGCCCTGCAGCAGAGGCAGGTCAGGGCCCTGGATGGCCTCGAAGGTGAGCTTGCCGAGGCCCGGCCAGGAGAACACCGTCTCGACGGTGACCGCGCCGGCGATCAGCCCGCCGAGATGCATGAACACCAGGGTGACCGCGGGCAGCAGCGCGTTCGGCACCGCGTGCCGGCTGCGCACCAGGTCGTCGCGCAGGCCCTTCGCCCGTGCGGTGACCAGGTAGTCCGCGCTCTTCTCCTCCATGACGGATGCCCGCATCACGAGCACGTACTGGGCGTAGACGACCGCGACCATGGTGATCACGGGCAGCACCATGTGCGAGATCACGTCCAGGATCTGGCCGATCACATCATCCGGCGGATTCGGCGAGGTCATCCCGCCGGTGGGGAACCAGTGCAGCGTCCCTCCGAAGACCATCAGCAGCAGCAGGCCGAGCCAGAAGGTCGGCACCGACCACAGCACCAGCGAGGTGCCGGTGGTCATCTTGTCGAACCGCGACCCGTGCAGCCATCCGGCCTTCTGCCCGAGCCAGAGACCGAGTGTGATCGCGATGACCGCGGCCGTGCCGGTGAGCAGGATCGTGTTCCAGAAGTACTCGCCGATCAGCGACGAGACCGACTGCTTGTACACGTAGCTCTCGCCGAAGTTCAAGGTGAACACGTTTCCGAGATAGGTCAGGAACTGCTGCCAGAGCGGCTGGTCCAGGCCCATCTGATGGCGCAGCTGCTCGATCTGCTCCGGAGTCATGATGCGATCCTTGGCGATCGACGCCACAGGGTCGCCGGGCAGGATCTTGAAGGCGAAGAACCCGAGGAGGATCACCATCGCCAGGCTGATCAGCGCACCGCCGATCTTCGTGAGCGCGTACTTCAGCGCGGGGACGCCGCGCGGCGCCTCGCCCTGCTCCTCCAGGATGACGGCCTCCGTGGCCGGCACCGCATTCGACATCTGCGTCTCCTTCTGCTGTCGCCGAGATGGCGGGGGCCCGGTCAGGCCCCCGCCATCCTGGTCAGGGTGTCATTCGACGTCGGCGCTGTTCCGGCGTCGCATCACGAGGAAGATGATGCCGCCGATCACGATGACGGCGATCACCACTCCGGTCACGATCAGGCCGACGTTCGGGCCGCTGTCCGCAGCCGCGGCCTCATCACCGACGGCGGCGACCGTCAGGTAGCCCCAGTAGCCGGACTGGTTCGCGATGATGCCGTCCTTCTTCGGCATGAGCGAGAAGTCCTGGAATCGGTCGGAGCGGTACGCCTCGAGGCTGTTGGCGTACCAGGTCGCGATCTGCGGGGTCGCGGTGTAGTTCATCTCCAGCATCTCGCGCACGATCGCCTCGCGCTTGCTCTCGTCGACCTCGGTGTGCTGCTGCTGGTAGAGCTTGTCGAACTCCGGGTCGCACCAGCCGTCCTGCGAGGTGCCGCCCGTGCCGTCGGTCTTGGTGGCCAGGCCCGAGCAGGTGTTGATGCCCAGTTGATAGTCGGGGTCGGCGCCCTGGCTCCAGCCGCTGACGTACATGTCGTAGTTGCCCTTGGTGGTCTCGGCGGAGATCGTGTCGGTGTCGGACGACTCCACCTTGATCGTGATGCCGATGTCCTTCATCCACGGCACGAAGTACTCGGCCAGGGACTGCTCGAGAGGTGCGCTCGAGTCGGCGAACAGGCGCAGTTCGAGCTTCTTGCCGTCCTTCTCGCGGATGCCGTCGGAGCCCGCCTTCCAGCCGGCCTCGTCGAGCTTCTGCTTCGCGGCTTCGGGATCGAACTTCATGATCACCTTGTCGTCCGCCGGCAGCGTCCACTTCGGGTACGAGGCGGGGATGAAGCTGGTGGCCTCGACGCCGTAGCCGCCGAGCACCTTGTCGAGAAGCGTCTTGGTGTCGGTGCCGAGGCGGATCGCCTGGCGCACGGCCTCGTCCTGCAGCGCGGGGTTGCCGTTGCCGTAGGGAGTGCCGTCCTGGGTCTTCGCTCCGACGTTGAAGCTGAGCGCCGTGTAGCGGCGGCCCTGGCCGGAGTGGGTGGTGATGCCCTTGACGCCGTCCAGCGCCTCGAACTGGGTCGAGGTGAGCCCGGTGACCATGTCGACGTCACCCGAGCGCAGCGCCTGCACCTGGGCGTCGGAGTTCGTGTAGTAGACGTACTGGATCTTGTCGATCTTCGGAGCGCCCTTCCAGAACTCCTTGTTCGCCTTCAGCACGATCGACTGGTTCGCCTTGTAGCTCTCCAGCAGGAAGGGCCCGGAGCCGACGACGTCCTTGTCGTTCGCGTACTCCGCGGGGTTGTCGATCTTCTCCCAGATGTGCTTGGGCACGACGGGGATCTCGACCCCGGGGTTCGGCGCCTGCGGGTCCTTCATCTTCAGCACGACGGTCTTGTCGTCGGGCGTCTCGATCGAGTCGAGGTTGGCGAGCAGTCCGCCGTTGGCGACGCCGAGGGCCGGGTCGTCGATCATCGACTGGTAGGTGTAGGCGACGTCGGCCGAGGTGATCGGCTCGCCGTCTGACCACTTCAGGCCGTCCTGCAGCGTGAAGGTCCAGGTCTTACCGCCGTCGGACGGCTCCCACTTCTCGGCGAGCCCCTTCGTGGGCGAGCCGTCCTCCTGCGAGTTCTGCACGAGGAACTCGTACGTGTACCGCAGGATGTTCGTCGGTGTCAGGTAGATCGAGGTGAACGGGTTGAACGAGTCCACGAAGCCCGAGGTCGCCACACGCAGCGTCTTCGCGTCGGATTTGGAGGGCGAGGCCGTGGAGTCCGCGGCATGGATGCCGGCGGGGCCGGCGGCGTTCGCGACCGTGGCGGGGGCGACGACCATCGCGGCGGCCGCCGCCACGCACAAGGCGCGGACCAGGAATTTACTGTGACGAGTTCGCATCAGGGTCCTTCTCTCGGTGCGGAGCCGTGGGGAGGCGGCCCCTGGGGATTCAGTTATAGAACCGCACGCCAGCGCTCTGGTCAACAGATTCGTACCAGATCGTTGCCTTCGAAGGGAGACTCGCGATGTCATCCTCGACTTCTCGCGATCGGTTTCTCGGCGGCTGCGTTGACGCGCCTACAGCCTACGACACGTGTCATGCCTTGGGGAAACAGGTTTCCGGAGCGTTGCGATCATGTGAACTGGGCCATCGGCACAGCCTTGACAGCACACCACCGAGCGACCGATGATCCGTTACAGATCATCGGTCTTAACTTTTAGGGAGCCTCCGTGTCGACTCCGACCACGTCCACCGTCCCGCTCACGACGCCGAGGTGGCGCACCCGGCTCCTGCGCGCCGATCCTCAGATCGGCTGGGAGGGGCGAACGTGGACGTCCGCGGTGCTGGAGCCCGGCTTCGCCGCCGATCAGGCGATCGCGTCGTGGAACGCGGATGCCGGGGTCGCGGCGCACGTCGAGATCCGTGCACGTGATGTCGACGCTACCTGGTCGGAGTGGCTCCCCCTCGCCGACTGGGGCGAGGCGGGCGCGCGTCGCAGCCCCGAAAACGCCTCGGATGACATCTCGGATGCCGCGAATGCCGCGCCGTTCGTGGACACGGACGTGCTGAAGGCTGCACCGGAGCATCCGTTCGACGCCGCCCAGCTGCGCATCACCCTCGACGGGCGAGACGGCGGCTCGTCGCCCCTGCACCTGGCCGCCGTGAGCTTCACCGCGCCGGCCGACGCCGGCCCGCTCGAGGACGACGCGGCTGGAGGTGCGGTCGGCGCGGCGGCCGCGCTGCAGCCGCTCTCGCAGCGCGCGTATCCGAAGCGCGACGACCTGGGCGGCGGCGGTCCGGTGTGGTGCTCCCCCACGTCGCTGACGATGGTGCTCACCGCCTGGGGCGCCGAGGTGCCGGAGTCCCCCGCGGATGCCCCGGACGGAACGGACCCGCACGTGCCGTGGGTGGCTCGCGCGGTGTACGACACCACCTACGTCGGCACGGGAAACTGGTCGTTCAACACCGCGGTGGCAGGCACCCTCGGCTTCGACGCGCTGGTGACCCGGCTGCCGTCGCTGCGCGACGCGCGGGCACTGACGGATGCCGGCATCCCGGTGGTCTCGTCGATCCGCTTCGCCGACCGCACCGAACTCCCCGGCGCCGACTACGAGGCGCCCACCGGTCACCTCGTCGTGATCCGCGGCTTCACCCCGTCGGGCGACGTGCTGGTCGCCGACCCGGCGAGCCCCGGCGGTCCCGAGGGCCTGCGGACCTATCCGCGGGCGGCCTTCGACACCACCTGGTCGCGCAGCCGTCGCACGGTGTACCTGGTCGTCCCGCGCGGGCTCGAGCTGCCGGATGCTCCGGGCGATGGGGCCTGGTAGCCGCCGGTCAGACCGCGGCGAGCACAGCCTCGAGCAGGTCGATGCGGGCGGCCAGCGACGACAGCGAGGCGTGCTCGCCGACGGCGTGCGCTCCGCCGCCGCGCGGCCCGAAGCCGTCGATCGTCGGGATGCCGAGGCTGCCCAGCAGGTTCGCGTCGCCCGCGCCGTCGGCCGGTCGTCCGTCGACCGGCTGACCGATCCGGCGGCCGGCATCCGCGACCAGCGCGAGCAGGCCCTCGTCGGCCGCGGAGGGGCTCCACGCCGGGCGGTGGCTCAGCACGACGGTCTCGACGACGGCACCGGCACGCACCGGCACCAGCGCGCGCAGCGCGCCGAGCACCCGGTCCTCGGTGGCGCCGTCCAGGAAGCGCAGCCCGATCTCGGCCGCAGCCTCCGCCGGCACGACATTCGCCCGCCCGCCGCCGCTGATCGTCCCGACGTTGCAGAGCACCTCCGACTGCAGTGCCGAATCGGCCACGACGGCCCGGATCGCCACGAGCTGGTCGACGAGCTCGTCGATCGCCGAGATCCCGGCATCCGGGTCGAGCGCCGCGTGCGCGGCGCGGCCGCGCACCCGCACGCGCAGCCGGGTGCTGCCGCGCCGTCCGACCTTCATCGCGCCGTCGGGATGCGGCGATTCGAAGCCGATCGCGCCCGCGACGCCCGCCGCGCACTCCCGCAGCAGGTCCTGCGAGTGCGGCGAGCCGATCTCCTCGTCGCTGACCAGGATCGCGCGCACGGCCCGGTGCCGGCGACCCCGCAGCCGCTCCACGGCGGCGATCATCGCGACCAGGCCGCTCTTCATGTCGTAGACGCCGGGACCGCGGACGACGTCGCCGTCCTCCACCCAGGGCACCTCACCGGCGAGAGTGCCTCGCGGCCAGACGGTGTCGGTGTGCCCGACCAGCAGCAGCGGAGCACCCTCGCCACGCACCTCGGCGACGAGATGAGGACCGGTCGTGCCATCGACCAGACGCACCGAGGCACCGGCATCCGTCCACCACTGCGCGAGCAGCGCGGCGATCTCGCGTGCCGCGTCGACGTCCGTCGAGGGGGACTCGATCTCGACCAGCCGGCGCAGTCTCGCCAGCACGCGGTCTGCTTCAGCATCCGTCACGATCGCCCCTCTCGTACGTTGTTATGGAACATATCGCATGATCGATCGCCACGGACTTCTCAGCTATCCTCGGTCTTCCGATCAGATTCCAGTGGAATATAGGATACGTATCATGCACGACGCACCGGGGCGACGGTACCATTGCGCGACGCTGCGCAGCCATCCTGAGCTGCACGCCGCCGCCGAACTCTACGCGCGCGTCTTCGACTACGACACCCCCGATCTGCACCTGAACACCAACCTGCTCAGTGCGCTGGTGCGCAACGGCGGCTCGGCGATCGGCGCCCGCACCGAGGACGGCGAGCTGATCGGATTCGCCTACGGCTTCGCCGGCCGCGACCGCGAAGGCTCCGAGTTCCACTACTCGCAGGCCGCCGTGGTCGACCCCGCGCACCAGAGCGCCGGCGTCGGACGACTGCTCAAGTACGCCCAGCGGGACGTCGCCCTGGGTTGGGGGCAGCGCCGGATGCGGTGGACCTTCGACCCCTCTCTGGCTCGCAACGCGCACTTCAACTTCAACACCCTCGGTGCCGAGGGCATCGGCTACGAGGACGACTACTACGGCCGCCCTGGCACCGACCGCATCGTCGTGGAGTGGGCGCTTGACCGGCACCACGACCCCTACGCCGCGGAGCGGGCGCTGCAGCCCCCGGCCTTCGAACCCGACGACTGGGGACGGCAGGTCCCCGCAGGAGACGACGCGATCTGGCTGCCGGTCCCCGCAGAGCCGGGAGACTCCGCCGTGTGCCGCACAGTGCGTGCCGGACTGCGAGAGATCGTCACAGACGGTCGCGTGCTGGTCTCGTGCACGAGAATCGACGACAGGACCGCCGCGCATCTCGCGGTGCGCCGCCTCGACGAGGAGGAAGAGTGAGCGCGAAAAGGCCCCCCGCCCAGCACCCGCAAGACGAGGACGCCCACGACCGGACACTCGTCTCGCCGGAGGAGCGATACGGCGAGCGCATCCGCACCAACGTCTCGGCCGAGGCGCTGCAGGCGCGTGTGATCGAGGCGGAGACCCGCTCGCTGGCGCAGACCTTCGACGAGCTCTCGCGCACCGGAGACGTGCCCCGCGCGGCGACGCTGATCCTCGGCGCGCGGCGCCGGTACATCGGCGGGCAGGGCAAGGCTGCGGCATACGCCGAGCTGCTCGGCGCCGATCTCTCGGCCACCCTCTCGAACGTGTTCCTCGTCGACGGCAGAGCGCTCACGCCGCTGACCGTGCTCACCGATGTGCGCGTCAGCGACGTGCTCGTGGTGTTCTCGATGCGCCGTTACCGGGAGGACACCGTACGGTTCGGCGAGCTGTTCCGCGAGGCCGGCGGCCAGCTGGTGGTCATCACCGACAGTGAGGACGCGCCCCTGGCATCCGTCGCCTCGGCCCTCATCCGCGTGCACACCGGGTCGGCGTCCTACGCCGACTCCCCCACCTCGGTCGCCGCGGTCTGCCACCTGCTGTCCACGCTCACGACGGCGAGCGCCAAGGGTGCGCGGCGCCGGCTGGCGGTGCGCGACCGGTTCGGCAGCGACCTGGGCCTGTACCACCCCGGCCCGCTCACCGGCCCGGCCGCGGGAACGGAGCCGCAGGGATGAGGATCGATCGGCTGCGCCTGTTCGAGGTCTCGCTCCCGCTCGTGCACGGGTTCCAGACCAGCTCGCACCGCAAGACGGGCCTCGACCACATCCTGATCGAGGCGACGGATGCCGAGGGCCGGGTCGGCTGGGGCGAGATCGCCTCCCCCGCAGACCCGTTCTACGGCTCCGAGACCACCGAGACGGCGTGGACGATCGCGCTGCGCCACCTGGTGCCCGCCGCGCTCGGCGCCGAGTGGGAGACGCCGGAGCAGCTCGAGACGAGCTGGCGACGGGTGCGCGGCCACGAGTTCGCGAAGGCCGGGTTCTCCGCCGCGGGCTGGGACCTTCATGCCCGCGGCCATGGCCTGTCCCTCGCTGAGGACCTCGGCGGCACCCGCGAAGAGGTGGTCGCCGGGGTGTCGCTCGGCATCGAACCCAGCATCGACGACCTGCTCGTGCAGGTGCAGCACCAGCAGGATGCCGGGTACGGCAGGGTCAAGCTCAAGATCGCTCCGGGCTGGGACGTGGAGCCCGTGCGGGCGGTGCGCGCCGCGCATCCGGAGCTCGACCTGCACGTCGACGCGAACGGCGCCTACCCCGACGACGATGAGTCCACCGCGGTGTTCCGAACCCTCGACGACGCGCAGCTGACGATGATCGAGCAGCCCTACGCTCCCCGCGACTTCGTGGCGCACGCGAGACTGCAGCAGAGCATCGCCACGCCCATCTGCCTCGACGAGTCGGTGGTCGACCTCGGCGATCTGCGCACCATGCTGGCGCTGGACGCCGGCCGCATCCTGAACATCAAGGTGTCGCGGATGGGCGGGCTGTCGGTGGCGCGTGCCGCGCACGACATGGCGGCGGATGCCGGCGTTCCGGTGTGGTGCGGCGGCATGCACGAGTTCGGGGTGGGCCGCGCGGCCAATGTGGCGATCTCGTCGCTGCCGAACTTCACCCTGCCCTCGGATGTGTCAGGCTCGGACAAGTACTTCGCCCGCGACGTGGTGACTCCCGCGATCTCGGCGCACGAGGGCCGGGTGACCGTGCCCGGCGCCCCGGGGATCGGCTTCGAGGTCGACCTGGACTGGGTGCGGCAGAACACCTCCCGCAGTTTCGACACGGACAGGAGCGACGGATGATCCCCGTCATCGACGGCCACAACGATCTCGCCTGGGAGCGCCGCGAGCGCTTCGGGTCGACGACCGAGGGCCTCGACGGTCCGGTGCCCTCGCTGCACACCGATCTGCCGCGGCTGGCCGCCGGCGGTGTCGGCGGGCAGTTCTGGTCGGTGTGGGTGGACCCTGCACTCGTCGGCGCCGAGCAGGTCACCGCGACGCTGGAGCAGATCGACTTCGTGCATCGGCTGGTCGCGGCATACCCCGACCGACTCGCCGCCGCACGCACCGCCGCTGACGTGCGGACGGCGATGGCCGACGGCCGGATCGCCTCGCTGATCGGCGTCGAGGGTGGTGCCCAGATCGACGGGTCGCTGGGGGTGCTGCGGCAGTACGCGCGTCTCGGCGCCAGGTACATGACGCTCACCTGGTCGCACACGATCGCGTGGGCCGACTCGGCGACCGACGAGCCGCAGCACGGCGGGCTGACCGATTTCGGGCGCGACGTGGTGCGGGAGATGAACCGGATCGGCATGCTGGTCGACCTCGCGCACGTGGCGCCGACGACGATGCGCGACGCCCTCGCCGTGACCACCCGTCCGGTCGTGGTCACGCACTCCTGCGCGCTCGCACTGTGCGATCATCCACGCAACGTGCCGGACGACGTGCTGGCCGCGATCGGAGCCCAGGGCGGCGTCGTGATGGTCGCGTTCGTGCCCTCGTTCGTCTCGCAGACCCGACGCGAGTGGGTGCTGGCGGGCGAGCACGGCGAGCCGCCGTTCGTCGGGATCGCGGATGTCGCGGACCACATCGAGCACATCCGCGACGTCGCGGGCGTGCACGCGGTCGGACTCGGCGCCGACTACGACGGCACCGGGTCGATGCCGACCGGGCTCGACGACGTCTCGCGCTACCAGGACCTGCTCGAGGAGCTTCGCTCCCGCGGCTGGTCGCAGGAGGACCTCGAGGCCGTCGCGCACGGCAACGTGCTGCGCGTGCTCGAGGCGTCGGATGCCGACCACACGGCGTTCCTCTCCGGCACCGCCGGTGAGCCGGTGTCGGTCGCCCCGTCGGTGGATGTCGCACAGCGCACCGAAGCCCAGGCGCCGCGGGTGCTGGTCGTGGTGAACGCCGAGACCTCCGGGCCGCGCCGACTCGGCCACTGGCTCGAGGAGGAGGGGCTCGCCGTCGACGCCGTGCTCGGATCCGACGGTCTGCCCACCGACCTGAGCGGCTACGACGGACTGGTGATGCTCGGCGGCGGGCTGATGCCCGATGACGACGACCGCGCTCCGTGGCTGGCGCAGGAGCGCGTGCTCGCCCGTGAGGCGATCGATGCCGACCTGCCCACCCTCGGCATCTGCCTGGGCGGCCAGCTGCTCGCCCACGTCGCGGGCGGCGAGGTGCGCGCCTCGTTCGGACCGAAGGAGCGCGGCGCGACGCTGATCACACCCTCGCCCCATGGATCGGAGGACGCCCTGTTGTCGGCGCTCGAGGATGCCGCGCACATGATCGAGAACCACCAGGACATGATCACGGCGCTTCCGCCGGACGCGGTGCTGCTCGCCTCGAGCGCGGCGGTCGAGAACCAGGCCTTCCGGCTCGGCGCGCACGTGCGCGGGCTGCAGTTCCACCCCGAGGTGGGCGCGGAGGATCTCACCCGCTGGCAGGAGCCGACCACGCGCGCGGAGGGCGACCGCCCCGTCGCGGAGCTGCTCGCAGAGGCCAGGGCCGTGGACGGCGTCAACACCCGTGCGAGCCGGGCGATGGCCGCGGCCTTCGCCGCCGAGGTGCGCGCAGCCGCTGCGGCCAGGGCATGACCGGCTCCGCTCACGAGCCGCTGGCCGCGCATGCGGCGGCCGCGCTGACCGAGAGGCTGGATGCCGCGACACTGCGGCGATCCCCGGCATCCGTCGCCGCGGTGACCCTGCACGGCGAGGTCGTGGCGGTGCACGCGCACGGCGAGCCGCGCCGTGACGGCGCGGCGACCGAGCCGGGCACGGTGTTCCGGATCGCGTCGATGTCGAAGAGCTTCCTCGCCGCGACCGCGCTGTCGCTGCGCGACGAAGGCCTGCTCGACCTGCACGCGCCGATCGCGCAGTACGTGCCGGAGGCCGCCGCGGCGCGCCACGACGGCCGCCCGGTGCGGATCACGCTCGACACGCTGCTCAGCAACCGCTCGGGGCTGCCTGAGGACAACGCCTGGGGCGACGAGCACCTCGGCGAATCGCGGGAGTTCATCGGCGCGCTCGTCGGTGAGGGACTCACCCTGTCGGCGACGACGGCGACCGAGTACCAGTACTCCAACGTCGGGCAGTCGCTGGTGGGTCGCGCGATCGAGGCCGTCACCGGACGCCCGGTCGAGGACGTCATCAGGGAGCGGATGCTCGCCCCGCTGGGGCTCGCCGACACCAGGGCGTCCGCCGACCTGTATCCCGCCGGAGCCGACCTCGCGCGCGGCTTCCGCACCTTCGACGACGGCGACTCCTTCGTGCCGGAGCCCTACGTCGGCACCGGCGCGCTGGGCTGCATCGGCAGTCTGTTCAGCACGGTCGCGGACATCGCCGTGTGGATGGAGTTCCTCGGCTCGGGGTTCGATCCGGATGCCGCCGACGCCGTGCTCTCCGCCGCCTCACGGCGCGAGCTGCAGGTCGCGCACACGCTGATCTCGCCGGTGATCAGTCAGTTCACGGGCGCCGATCTCGACGGCGCCGGGTACGGGTACGGCCTGGTCGTCGAGCATGATCGTCGCTTCGGCCGGATCGTGCAGCACGCCGGCGGCCTGCCCGGATTCTCGTCGCACATGCGCTGGCACCCGGCCACCGGGATCGGCGTCGTCGTGTTCGGCAACTCCGACCAGTTCGGCGCCGGAGGGATCGCCGGCGCCGTGCTGCACGACGTGCTCGGCCGGGTCGACGCCCCGGCCGCCAGCGTGCGTCCCTGGCCCCAGACGGTCGCCGCCGCGCGCCGCATCGACGACCTGCTGCGCGCAGGACGGTCGGATGCCTGGGATCAGGCCGGCCCGCTCGCCCGCAACGTGCTCCGCGATGTGCCCGCTGAGGTGCGCGCGGCGCGGCTCCGTGCCGCCCTCGAGCGGACCGGCGAGCCACTGGCGGATGCCGCGCCTTTCGAAGAGCGCGTGGTCGCGGCGGCCGACGCCTCCGCGCTGCGCTGGACCGTGCCCTGCCGCGCCGGCGCACTGGTGTGCGACGTGCGGATGGTCGGACTGCACGACCCGATCGTGCAGTCCATCGACGTGCGGGTCGCCGGCGAGACCGGCCGCAAGCCCGAGGGCGAGGCGGCCCGGGTCACCGACCACTGCCGGGTCGTGCTGGACTGACTGACCTGCCCGGGTCCTGAGCGAGCGCCCTTCGTCTCGTCGCTGGCGCTCCTCGCTCAGGACCCGGGGATGGGACCGAACGGCGTCAGCCCGCTGTCTCCGCCCAGCGGTGCGAGGTGTCGCGGGACGCGGCGGCCACAGCGGCCTGCGCCACCTCGTCCACGAGCCGCATCGTGTCCTCGCGCTCCAGCCCCGAAAGACGACCCGACACCGGGCCCGTGACCGTGTGCACCTGGGCTCCACCGACGCTCTGGGCGCGGGCGAGCGGACCCTGGTGCACGGCGATCCCCTGCATCCGGGCCAGCGGGAACACCGCGAGCTTGCGCCACAGCACGCCGCGGCGCATCATCAGCGCGAAGTCGCTGACGGCGTAGCCCTGGCGCTTCCAGCTGAACGGGTGCGTCCAGCGCGCCCGACGCGCCGTCGTGCGGTACGGGTCGCCGGCGACGGGGCCGAGCACGCCGTGCTCCCAGATCAGCGGGATGACCGAGGGCGGAGCATCCGGCAGCACCAGCGCGAGCACCCGCTCGACGTCTGCGCGCTTCCCGACCGGCAGCACGATGTTGAACTGCTGGGCGGTGCTGGACTGCTGTGCCGAGGCGCTCTTGCCCGACATCCGGTTGATGCGCACCGACCACCAGCCGAAGGGCCGCCAGAGCAGCGGCTGCACGACCTCGACGGCGAAGATGCGGCCCGGCGGCAGCGTCTCGGTCACCGTGGTGAGCAGGCCGAAGGTGAGGCGGATGCCGTTCTCGGTCGGCGCGATCGAGTAGCGCAGCGACCGCGAGATCTGCGCCCACGCGATGCCGACCGCGGCGAGGACCATCGGGACACCCACGGCGAGTCCGATTCCGAGCACCACGGCGCTGCGGAGCACCTCGCCGTCGGCGAGGGACGAGATGACGACCGATCCCATCACCACCAGGAACATCAGGCCGAAGAACACCAGCCAGACGATGCCGTTGATCACGTGCGATCCGACCAGGCGCCCGGTCGGGATCTTCACGACGCTCTCGGGCGCGACGTCGGCGAGGTCGACCCCGGCGATCAGATCGTTCACGCCGGAGTTCACGGAGCCGACGAACTGCTGCCGCATCGTGCCCGGAGCGGCGGGTGCGGCGGGCGCGGTGCCCGCGACGGCGGCGAGGCGCGCGGACCGCGCACCGGATGCCAGGCGCAGGATGTCGGCCCGCACCGATTCGGCCTTCGCCGTGGCGAGGTACTCCAGCTCGACGTTCGCGTCGGTTCCCGCGCCGACGACTTCGACCTTGGCCAGGCCGATAAGGCGGGCGACGAACGGCCGGGTGAGGTTGACGCCCTGCACGCGATCCAGCGGCGCGCGGCGCTGCGAGCGGAACACGATGCCCTTGCGCACCTCGACGTGCGATCCGGTGATGCGGAACTGGTGGAAGCGCCAGATCACCCAGAAGATCACGATGACGACGATCAGGAGCGCGAGCACGCCGAGCAGTGCGACCAGGGCGAGGTTGTTGGCCAGCACCCAGTCGACCGGATCGCCGTCCGGCATGTCGCCGATCGCCTCTTCGGGGGCGAAGATGCCGACCAGCCAGTTGATGACGCGGTCGCGCATGTTCGAGATGATCAGGCCCGCGGCGATGATGAGCACCAGCCCGCCCTTGAGCAGCGGGGTGAGCGGATGCATGCGGTGCCACTCGCCGTCGGCGAGGGTCGACGAGCCGCCGTGGGCGAGCACCGTCGGGGCGGGGCCCTGTGCGGGAGGCGGGACGGGTGCGCTCACAGTCCGGTCCGGCGGGTCTCGGCGACCTGGATGAGGGTGTCGCGCAGGGCTTCGGCGGCCGGCTGGTTCAGGCCGGGGATCTGCACACCGGTCGTCGCCGCGGCGGTCACCATCTTCAGCTGAGCCACGCCGAAGGCGCGATCCAGCGGGCCGTGCGTGATGTCGACGAGCTGCAGACGACCGTAGGGGACGGCGACCATGCGCTGCCACAGAATGCCGCGCCGGAACACGATGTCGTCGGAGCGCAGCATGTAGCCGATCGCCTTGGCCTGGCGGGGCAGGATGATCATGGTCACCAGCGTGATCACGATCAGGACACCCGCCGGGATCCAGGCCCAGGTCTGCTCGAAGGCGAAGGAGAGCACCGCGGCTGCAGCCGCCAGCAGCACGATGAACAGCGTGTTCTGCACCATCTGCGAGGCGACGTAGCGCTGCGAGATCTGGTGCCAGGTGCCGTCCAGAGCGAGAGCCCCTTCGGAGCGCGGTGTTCGCAGCGCCTCGTAGTTGCCCTCGTCGAGCACGGCGGGTTCGGACACGGGGTTGGCCGGTGCGGTGGGCGCCGGATCCGCGACGGGAGTCGGCGGCACGATCGCGGCGGGCGGAGCGGCCGGTGCCGGCTGCGGCGCGGGCGGTGCCGCAGGCGATGCGGCCGGCGCAGGCTGTCCAGCCGGTGCGGGCGCCGCAGCGGGCGGCTGCACCGGAGGCGCGGGCGGAGCCGGCGGGCTCACCGGCGGGACAGGCGCACCGGGCTCGTTCTGGTCACTCGGCGGGGTCGTCTGGCTCTCGGTCATCGGGGTCCTTCGGCAGGGTGCAGAACTGTTCAGCGAGGAGTGCGGCGGCGATCAGCACGATCGATGCGACCACCACGGCGATGGTCGCCACAGTCGACCCTACCGGCGGAGCGACCGGACGCGACCAGAGGTACGCGCCGAGCCCGGCGCCGAAGCCGAGCAGGATCGCGCCGAGCAGGCTCGAGGCCCGCGCGAGGGTCGCGGCGCGCAGCGCGCGGAACGGGTCGATGCGCGTGCCGCCGCGCACACTGCGCCGTACGGGGAGGGCGAGCAGCACCACCACGACGGCGAGCACCACGAGCAGCACGGGCAGGAAGATCGACGGCGTGAACGTCGCGCGCCCCGACACGGTGAGGAAGTGGTCGACCGCGAAGCCGGCCGCTGCGCCGAGCAGCGCGAGCACGGCCAGTACGCCGGCAGAGGTGCGCTTCACCGCGCCGCTCCCTCGTCTCCGAAGTCACCGTCGGCATCCGCGCGCAGCGCCGCCACCAGGTCGGCGACCCGCCCGTGGCCCGGGAGCACAGCATCCGGATCGAGCGACAGCCACGGCTCCAGTACGAACAGCCGCTCCGCGGCGCGCGGATGCGGCACCAGCAGGTGCGGCTCCTCGCTCGCGAACGAGCCGTAGGCGATCAGGTCGAGGTCGAGGGTGCGGTCGCCCCAGCGCTCGCGGCGCACCCGGCCCTGCTCCTCCTCGACGGCGTGCAGCATGCCGAGCAGCACCTCGGGGGCGAGGCGGGTGGTCACCAGAGCGACGGCGTTCAGATAGCGCGGCGCATCCGGGTCGGGGCCGTCCAGGTGCACGGCGACGGTCTCGATCGGCGCCGACATGCGCACCTCCTCGACCAGCGGCAGGCGGCGCAGCCGCTCGGCCGCGCTCTCCAGCGCTTCGCCGCGGTCGCCGAGGTTCGAGCCGAGCGCGACCACGGCGACCTCGGGCTCGCGGCCGGGCCGCGGGTCGGGGAAGCCCGAGAGCTGCGTCAGGGTGCGGTCGGGACGAGGATGCTTCACGCCTGTGCCCTCCCCCGAGTGACCGAGACCGACACGTCGGCGAAGTTCAGCGGGATGGGTGCGTGCGGCTTGTGCACCGTGACCTGCACGAGCTGCACCCGGTCGTCGTCGAGCGCGGCGTCGGCGATGCGCTCCGCGAGGGTCTCGATGAGGTTCACCGGCTCACCGGCCACGATCGCCGCGACCTTCTCGGCCAGTTCACCGTAGTGCACCGTGTCGGTGACGTCGTCGGATGCAGCGGCATCCCGCAGCGGCAGATGCAGGGTGAGGTCGATCGTGAACTCCTGACCGTCCCTGCGCTCGTGCTCGAACACGCCGTGACGCCCGAACACGGTCAGCCCGGTCAGCGTGATCTGATCCATGAAGTCCACGCCCCCAGCCTACGAGTCCTGCGCTCTTCCCGTTTCGAATCGCCTGACTTGCTGCTTCTGGACCCGAAAGGCAGCAAGTTGCGCGATTCGAAAGCCGTGGGAAGGCGTCAGCGCCCCGCGTCGCCGTCCCAGGCGCCGACCACCGCGAGAGCATCGCGCGTCGCGCCGACGTCGTGCACGCGCACCGCCCAGACACCGGCGCGTGCGGCCAGCACGCTCGTCACGGCCGTCGCGAGGTCACGGCGCTGCTGATCGGGATCGCCGCCGAGCGTCTCGGCGAGGAACCTCTTCCGCGATGTGCCGATCAGCACCCGCGAGCCGAGCGCGACGATCTCGTCGAGGCCTCGGAGCACCTCCCAGTTCTGCTCCCCGCTCTTCGCGAAGCCGATACCCGGATCGACGATCACCCGCGACGGCGCGATGCCGGCACTGGCCGCTGCGGCGATCCGCTCGCGCAGCTCCCCCGCGACCTCGCGCGCGGCCCGCGTGTACTGGGCCCGCGCGTACATGTCGGCGGATGGTCCACGCCAGTGCCCGATGGCGATGTCGGCGCCCGTGGGCGCCACGGCCGTCAGCATCCGCTCGTCGGCGAGACCGCCGGAGACGTCGTTCACGATGCGGGCGCCCGCCTGCACGGCGGCGACGGCGGTCTCGGAGTTCAGCGTGTCGATCGAGACCGGGATGCCGGCATCCGCCAGTGCCTCGACGATCGGCAGCACCCGAGCCTGCTCCTCGGCCACGGGGACGCGCGCAGCGCCGGGTCGGGTGGACTCGCCACCCACGTCGATCACGTTCGCGCCCTCGGCGCGCATCCGGTGCGCGTGCGCCAGCGCCTTCTCGGGATCCATGTGGCGCCCGCCGTCGCTGAACGAGTCGGGGGTGATGTTGAGGATGCCCCAGATGCCGGTCATTCGGCGCCCCACGCGGTGGGTCCCGGTCCCGCGCCGATCAGCGTGATCAGCTCGGTCCGTGCGACGGGATCGGCGTATGCGCCGCGGGCGGCGATGGTCAGCGTGGATGCCTCGGGCTGGCGACCTCCGCGCATCGTGACGCAGCCGTGCGTGGCATCCATCACGACCAGCACGCCGCGGGCGTCGAGGTGCTCGGCGATCGTGTCGGCGATCTGCTCGCCGAGGCGCTCCTGCACCTGCGGGCGCGCGGAGAGGATCTCGACGACCTTCACCAGCGCGCCGAGCCCGACCACCTGCTCCCCCGGCAGGTACGCGATGTGCGCGTGCCCTGCGAACGGCAGCAGATGGTGCTCGCAGACCGAGCGGAATCGGATGCCGCGCAGCAGCACCGCGCCCGACGGCAGCGTCTCGGGGGCGGGGCCCCTCGTCACGCTGATGGTGTGCGCGAGCGGCGCCGCCGGATCCTCGTGGACGCCGGAGAAGTACTCCGAGTACAGCTCCGCCATCCGTGCCGGGGTCTGCCTGAGTCCCGGCCGGTCGGGGTCTTCGCCGATCGCCTCGAGCAGCTCACGGGTGAGCCGTTCGACGCGGGACTTGTCGACGGTCACGTCAGGCCGTCGCCGGTCGGGTGTGTCCCGCCTGCGGCTTCTGCCGCGTCGTCTCGGCGGGAGCCGTGGCCTGTGCGGCGATGCCGACCTCGGAGCGCTTCGGCACATCGATCGGCGGCAGAGCCGAGACCGGACGCTCGTCGCTGGAGAGCCACAGCGGGCGCTCCGGCAGCTTGCGGACGTCGGTGAAGATCTCCGCGATCTGGTTGTGGTCGAGGGTCTCCTCCTCGAGCAGCGCCAGCGCGAGGCGATCCAGGATGTCGCGGTTCTCGCTGATCACCTGGTAGGCCTCGTTGTGGGCCTGCTCGATGAGCGCGCGCACCTCGACGTCGACGCGCTCGGCGACCGACTCGGAGTACTCGCGACCGCGGCCCATGTCACGGCCGGCGAAGGGCTCGCCGCCCTCGGAGCCGAGCTTCACCGGGCCGAGCTCGGTGGTCATGCCGTACTCGATGACCATCTTGCGGGCGATGCTGGTCGCCTTCTCGATGTCGTTCGAGGCGCCGGTGGTGGGGTCGTGGAACACGAGCTCCTCGGCGACGCGGCCGCCCATGGCGTAGGTCAGCTGGTCCTGCAGCTCGTTGCGGGTGACCGAGTACTTGTCCTCGAGCGGAAGCACCATCGTGTAGCCGAGGGCCTTGCCGCGCGGCAGGATCGTGATCTTGGTGACCGGGTCGGTGTGGTTCATCGCCGCCGCGGCGAGGGCGTGGCCGCCCTCGTGGTACGCGGTGATGAGCTTCTCCTTGTCCTTCATCACGCGGGTGCGGCGCTGCGGGCCGGCGATCACGCGGTCGATGGCCTCGTCGAGGGCGCGGTTGTCGATCAGCTGCGCGTTCGAGCGGGCGGTCAGCAGCGCGGCCTCGTTCAGCACGTTGGCCAGGTCTGCACCGGTGAAGCCGGGCGTCTTGCGGGCGACGACCTCGAGGTCGACGCTCTTCGACAGCGGCTTGCCCTTGGCGTGCACCTCGAGGATGCGCTGGCGGCCCTTCAGGTCGGGGGCGTCCACACCGATCTGGCGGTCGAAGCGGCCCGGGCGGAGCAGGGCCGGGTCGAGGATGTCGGGACGGTTGGTAGCCGCGATCACGATGACGTTCGCGTTCGGGTCGAAGCCGTCCATCTCGACGAGCATCTGGTTCAGGGTCTGCTCGCGCTCGTCATTGCCACCGCCGAGGCCTGCACCGCGGTGCCGGCCGACGGCGTCGATCTCGTCGATGAAGATGATCGCGGGGGCGTTCTCCTTGGCCTGGTTGAACAGGTCGCGCACGCGGGAGGCACCGACGCCGACGAACATCTCGACGAAGTCCGAACCCGAGATCGAGTAGAAGGGGGCGCCCGCCTCACCTGCGACGGCGCGGGCGAGCAGGGTCTTACCGGTTCCGGGAGGGCCGTAGAGCAACACGCCCTTCGGGATGCGGGCGCCGATCGCCTGGAACTTGGCGGGGTCCTGCAGGAACTCCTTGATCTCCTGGAGCTCCTCGATGGCCTCATCCGCGCCGGCGACGTCGGCGAACGTGACCGTCGGGCTCTCCTTGTTGACCAGCTTGGCCTTGGACTTGCCGAACTGCATGACCTTGCTGCCGCCGCCCTGCATGGAGGACAGCAGCCACCAGAACAGGAGGCCGAGGATGATCATCGGCAGGAAGATCGAGAGGAAACCGCTGAACCAGCTGGGCTGCGGCACGACATCGTTGAAGCCGTCCTTCGGCTCGGCCGTGTTGACGGCCTCGACGATCTCGTCGGCGCGCGCCTGCGTGTAGTAGAACTGCACGGACGTCGCGTCCTTGAAGGGCTTGGACAGCTCCATGTCGACACGCTGGTCGCCGTCGGTGGTGACGACCTTGGTGACGGTGGTGCCGTCGAGCAGCTTCAGACCCTCTGCGGTGGTGATCGTCTGCGGTGCGCTGAGGTTCGAGATCAGCAGGAAGCCGCCGAAGA
Source organism: Microbacterium sp. NPDC057659 (assembly GCF_042799915.1). NCBI lineage: Bacteria > Bacillati > Actinomycetota > Actinomycetes > Micrococcales > Microbacteriaceae > Microbacterium > Microbacterium sp. NPDC057659. The sequence continues at coordinate 1,764,148 of NZ_JBHVHU010000001.1, forward strand.
GCAGCAGGCCGATCAGCGCCACGTAGATCAGCGGGTTCCGGGAGACCTTCTTGACATCCATGATCCGATCAGCGTACCGCCCGAAGCTGTGGCTTCCGCTGGGATTCGCCGTGGGCGTACCCCGCGCCCTGAGCGAGCGAAGCGAGCGCCGTACTGAGCGCCCTTCGTCTCGCTCCGCTCGCTCAGGAACCGCGAACGGAGAAAAGATCAGGAGTAGACGTGCGGTGCGAGCACGGCGACGTCGCGCAGGTTGCGGTAGCGCTCGGCGAAGTCGAGCCCGTATCCGACGACGAACTCGGTGGGGATGTCGAAGCCGACGTACTTGCAGTCGATGTGCACCTTCGCCGCCTCGGGCTTGCGCAGCAGCGCGAGCACCTCGATCGACTCCGCACCGCGGGACTCGAAGTTCTCCAGCAGCCAGCTGAGCGTCAGGCCCGAGTCGATGATGTCCTCGACGATGAGCACGTGCTTGCCGTGCAGGTCGGTGTCGAGGTCCTTGCGGATCTGCACCACGCCGCTGGACTTGGTGCTGGCGCCGTAGCTCGACACGGCCATGAAGTCGATCGGCGCGTGCATGGGCAGGGCGCGCGCGAAGTCGGCCATCACGACGAAGGCGCCCTTGAGGACGCCGACCAGCAGCAGATCCTTGCCGGCGTAGTCGTCGGCGACGCGTGCCGCCAGCTCATCGAGCTTCGCTCGGATCTGCTCCTCGGTGACGAGGATCTCTGAAAGGTCGTCCTGGATCTCGCTGGCGCGCATGGATCGATTTTAGGCGACGGATCCGGGGCATCCGCACTACTGTGAGCGGTGATGCGGGCGCCCGTCCCGCAAGGGGAGCAGGAAAATGGACATCAACGACATCCTCACGCAGGTGCCGATCGACGACATCGCCAAGAAGTTCGGCGTCAGCCCCGAAGTGGCGACGCAGGCGGTCAAGGAGGGCGGCGCTGCCCTGCTCGGCGGGCTCGCGAAGAACGCGGAGAGCGATGAGGGTTCCGCGGCGATCGAGAGCGCGCTGAGCCGGCACGAGGGCTTCTCCGGAGCATCCTCGGTCGACGACATCGACGAGGCCGACGGCGGCAAGATCGTGAAGCACGTCTTCGGCGACAAGGAGTCGGATGTCGCGCAGGCTCTGAACGCCTCGGACAAGACGGCGGGCGGCATCGACTTCGGCAAGCTGCTTCCCGTGCTCGCACCGATCGTGCTCGGTCTGATCGCGAACGCGAACAAGGGCAAGGCGGCGGGCGGTGGCGGCATCGGCGATGTCATCGGCGGTCTGCTCGGCGGCGGCGACCAGCAGGGCGGCAGCGCCGGCGGCGGACTCGGCGACATCCTGGGCAACCTCGGGGGTCTACTCGGCGGCGGGTCGCAGGGCGGCTCTGGTGGCGGACTCGGCGACATCCTCGGCGGCCTCTTCGGCGGCAAGAAGTAGGTCAGTACGTCGCCTCGGGTCCTGAGCGAGCGAGGAACGCGTCACGCTCCCTCGGGTCCTGAGCGAGCGAGGAACGAGCGAGACGAAGGGCGCGTCCTTCGTCTCGCTCGTTCCTCGCTCGGGATCCGGGTGCCGGCATGCCGGGTCAGCGGGCGGTGAAGACGATCTGCCCACCCGCGCGGCGGGCGGTGCATCCGGGCAGGTCGATGGGGCCCTGACCGGACCAGTCGGTCACCAGGCGCGCGACCTCGACGGTCTGCACGCGCGTGAGGCTGACACCGAACTCGCTGTCGACGACCAGCCGGATGATGCGGTTGCGCAGCGCGGCCGGGTTCGCCGAGAGCGCGGCGACGCTCACCGAGATGCCTGCCTCGGCGTGCTCCACGATGTCCTCGATGGTCTCGTGGATCATCTCGTCGAACGCCTCGGCGTCTTCACGGAGCTGCTCGGCGGTGCGGGCGAGGGCCTCGGCGATGCCGGGCCCGAGTTCCGTCTCGAGCACGGGCAGCACCCGCTCGCGCACCCGCACGCGCGTGAATCGAGGGTCGAGGTTGTGCGGATCGTCCCAGAACTCCAGATCGGATGCCGCGCACGCGGCGCGCGTGGTCTGACGCCTGACTCCGAGCAGCGGGCGCAGCCACACGGTGCCGTCCTCGTCCTCGCGGCGCGGCGCCATCCCCTGCAGGCTGGCCGCGCCGGAGCCGCGGGCCAGGCCCAGCAGCACGGTCTCGGCCTGGTCGTCGAGCGTGTGGCCGACGAGCACCGGAGCATCCTCACGCACGGCGGCCGCGCGGAGGGCCGCATGTCGGGCATCCCGTGCCGCGGCCTCCGGGCCGCCGGCGGAGTCGACGTCGACGCGGACGATCTCCGCACGGATCCCGAGACCCTCCGCGGTCGCGGCCGCCGTGGCCGCGGCATCCGCCGAGCCCTCCTGCAGACCGTGGTCGACGGTGACGCTGATCACCTCGATGCCACGCGAGCGCGCCTCGAACGCGGTGGCCGCTGCGAGCGCGAGCGAGTCGGCGCCGCCGGAGAGCGCGACGATCACGGTGCCGCTGTCGGGGAGTGCCGCGCGCACGGCCCGGCGCACTTCGGCGACGGCGGGGTCGAGGGATCCTTCTGCCACATCCCCACGGTAGTGGCCCGGTCGCCCGGAGTAGGCTTGTCGGCGGCATCCCACCGTCTTCCGGCATCCGCAGATGCCGTCATAACAAGGAGAGAACGCATGGGCGCACACGACGCCGTCATCGAGATCCCGCGCGGCAGCCGCGTGAAGTACGAGGTCGACCACGAGACCGGTCGGGTGCACCTCGACCGCGTGCTCTACACGACCTTCGGCTACCCGGCCGACTACGGCTACTTCGACAACACGCTCGGCGAGGACGGCGACCCGCTGGACGTGCTGGTGCTGCTCGACCACCCGATCTACCCGGGCGTCGTCGTGAACGTGCGTCCCGTCGCCGTGCTGAAGATGAGCGACGAGGCCGGCGGCGACGACAAGCTCGTGGCCGTGCTCTCGAAGGACCCGCGCTGGGCACACATCCACGACGTGGACGACCTGCCCGAGCACACCAAGGCCGAGATCTCGCACTTCTTCGAGCACTACAAGGACCTCGAGCCCAACAAGTGGGTCAAGGTCGACGAGTGGGGCAACGCGGCCGAGGCCGACCGCATCCTGCACGAGGCGATCGAGCGCTTCGCCAACGAGGGTCACTGACACCTCGTCCTGACATACGAGAGATCCCCCGGTCCTGAGGGCCGGGGGATCTCTCGTATGTCAGGGGCGCTCAGACCGAGACGCCGCGAGCCGCCATGAACGTGATCGGGTTGATGGCGGCGCCGTTCCGGTAGACCTCGAAGTGCAGGTGGCAACCGGTGGATGCACCGGTGGTGCCGGCGTAGGCGATGACCTGGCCGGCACGGACGTGCTGACCGGGCCTGACGACGGTGCCGCCGTTGCGGATGTGCCCGTAACCGGTGCCGATCCCGCCGCCGTGCTGGATGCGGATGTAGTTGCCGTATCCGCCGTTGTAGAACGCGGCGTCCACCGTGCCCGAGTGCGCGGCGTAGATCGGCGCCCCGCAGCCGTTGGCGAGGTCGACGCCGTGGTGGAACGCGGAGCAGCTGGGGCACGGGCGCGGGCGCGGGCCGTACCCGGACGCGCGGTGGCCGCCGTGCGGGCGCACCCAGCCACTGGCGGTGGGCCGTCCGCCACCGCCACCGCCACCGCCGCCTCCGCCGCCACCGGCTGCTTCTTCCCTGGCGCGACGAGCGGCCTCCTCGCGACGGCGCTTCTCCTCGGCCGCCTTGCGGATCCGCTCGCCCTGTTCGTAGGCGGCGACCGTCTTCGCGGTCTGATCCTGCAGAGCGGCCAGCTGCGCCTGCAGCGTGGTGAGGTTGGCTTCGCTCTCGTCGAGCGCCGCCTGTGCGGCATCCGCTGCCTGCTGGGCCGCGATCATCTTCTGCTCGGCGACCTTCTGCAGCCGGTCGCGCTCGTCGCGCGCGATTCGCGCCTTGTCGCTGAGCGACTGCGCGGAGTTGCGGGCGGCGACGGCGTTGTCGTACACCGACTGGTTGTACTCGAGGAGCTTGTCCATCGTGCCGAGCCGCGAGAGCAGCCCGTCGGCGTTCGCCGCAGAACCGCTGAAGAAGAGCTCGAGGGCGGAGTCCTCGCCTCCGTTGCGGTAGAGCTGGGTGGCGACCTGACCCGCCTTCGCGGAGGTCTCCTCGGCGAGCTTGGCCTGTTCGTCGGCCTGGGACTGCAGGTCGTCCGCCTCCTGCGCGGCGTCGAAGAACTCCTGCTGGGCGACGAAGAACTCATCGCCCGCCTTCTCGGCGGCGGCCTTGGTCTGCGCGACCTTGGCGGTGAGGCCCTGGATCAGGCCCTGGATGCGGGTGACCTCACCGGCCTTCGCCGCCTGGTTGGCCTTGGCCTTCTGGACATCGTCCCAGCTGGGGTAGCTCGCCGCATGGGCGACGCTCGCGCCGACGCCGGCGCCGAAGACGCCGAGAGCGGCGACGCTGAGCGCACCGATGGTCAGGGCGTTGCGTCGCGTGACGCCGCCGGGCGCGCGGAGACTGCGGCTCTCAGCGGGCGTCGGAGCACATCCGCAGTCGGCGTCAGCTGTGGCGTCGGCTGGGTATCTCTCGTCGTTCACACGGCTCCTTTCGCCGGTTTCACAGGTGCCACACTAACAACATCCTTCACATCTGCAACAGACAGGCACCGGTGTCGCGGTCGCCGACGGGTGCCGTCGGGCACGGCTCACCACCCCCATGGTGCCCCGAAACACGCCCGAGTGACAGAGGCCACGCCCTCGATTCGCGTTTTGGGAAGAAGTTCGCTTATGCTTGAGCGTCGGCAAGGGAACCCCAGGGTTCAGCCCGGCCCCATCGTTTAGTGGCCTAGGACGCCGCCCTTTCACGGCGGTAGCACGGGTTCGAATCCCGTTGGGGTCACTCCATCCGATACAATTTAATAGTTATGGCCCTGTAGCGCAGTTGGTTAGCGTGCCGCCCTGTCACGGCGGAGGTCGCGGGTTCAAGTCCCGTCAGGGTCGCTCCTAGCGATGAGCCTTCTTTCGAGGAGGCTCTTCGTCTAAGACGCGGCAGATCATGATGTGCCGTGAGGCTCTGTAGCTCAGTTGGTAGAGCGTTCGACTGAAAATCGAAAGGTCACCGGATCGATGCCGGTCGGAGCCACAAGGACCGTCGTTACAACGGTCCCAGAAACCCTCGCCTAGCTTCTACATGGCGGGGGTTTTGCTTTGCCCTGGCGCGATCAGCCGGCCTCCTCACTCCGCTCCGGCAGATGCAGACGCGTGAGATACCTCTCCGTGCGCAGTGGAGCACCCCGTCGATCCAGGCGCGAGACGAGCACAATCACCCCTGTGACCAGCGGGATCGCCCAGGCCGCGGGCTGCACGAGCAGCGAAGCCGACGAGCCCAGCCATGTCGAGGCGGCGAGAGATCCGGCGACGATGAGCGCGCCGACGAGCATCCCTGTGATCGCGCCTCGTGCGGTCAGCCGACGCCACCAGACTCCGAGGAGGATCACCGGTGTCAGGCTCGTGGCCGCCATCAGGAACACCGTGCCGACGCTGGAGACCAGCGCCTCGGGCCCTGTGACCAGCGCAACGCACAGCGGAGCGATGACGCAGAGCACCGCGGACAGACGGAATGACCTCACCGAACCGTCGAACATGTCCTGGCTGATCACCCCGGCGAGCGACACCACCAGACCCGATGACGTCGCCAGGAACGCAGCGAATGCGCCGGCAACCACGATCGCTGTGACCACGGTCGCGATCGGCTCCGGGAGCACCCGCGCGGGTAGCGCGAGCACGACGGTGTCGGCAATCCTGGCCTCAGCGAGGTCGCTCGCCGCGACCCGGGCAATCAGCCCGAGCGTGCCCGACACCGCATAGAAGAAGCCGATCATCGCGACCACGAGCACTGTCGTCCTCCGCGCAGACCCTCCGTCGGGACTCGTGTAGAAACGCACGAGCACGTGCGGCAGGCCGATGGTGCCCAATAGCAGCGCGATCATCAAGGATGCCGTGGAGTACGGATCCGTCGCTGATGGCCCCAGGTGCACTGGGAACGCCAGCACGGCCTCGGGCGAAGGCTGCCGCCCGGACAAGGCAATGAGAATGACGACGACAGGGATGGCCAGCGCGAGGAGCTTCACCCAGTACTGCATCGCCTGCACGACGGTGATGGCCCGCATCCCGCCGGCCGCTACGACGCCCGACACCACGACGGCGACCACGACCGCGCCGACCCACGACGGCACGTTCGCGACCACCTGCAATGTCAGCGACGCCCCGTGCAGCTGCGGGACGATGTACAGCCAGCCGATCACCAGAACCAGCAGGCTGGTCAGCCGGCGAACGGCGCGCGACTCCAGACGGGCCTCGATGAAATCCGGGATCGTGTATGCCCCGCTGCGTCGCAGCGGCGCCGCAACGAACAGTAGGAGCAGCAGATATCCGGCGGCGTATCCGATCGGGAACCAGAATCCGTCAGAGCCGACGAGAAGAACGAGACCCGCAAGGCCGAGGAAGGTCCCTGCGGACAAGTACTCGCCACTGATGGCCGACGCGTTCCACACCGGCCGCACGCTGCGCGATGCCACGAAGAAGTCTCCGGTGGTGCGACTCAGGCGAACGCCCATCACGGCGAGGATGACGGTTGCGGCGAGTACCAGGGCGACGGCGGCCAGTGCGGGGACGACACTCATCGCGCCTCCCCTTCTCCGTCGCCCTCCACCTCGGTCAGCACCCGGAACCGTCGTTCGTTGCGTGCCGCGTTCCGGGCGAACACGATGGCGAACAAGAGGATGACCGGATAGTAGGCGTAGGCCTGCAAGAGCCACGACATGGGCACTCCGAACATCACCGGATCCACGGTGCTCGCGAGGACCATGATCGCCGACGTGAGCAGCAGCGACACCAGGACGAAGCCGATCAGGCAGGCGCACGCCAGACGGAGCTGTGCGCGCATGAGGTCGTTCAGAAAGACGGACTCGGCCTCGCGTACTGGAGCACCGGGCAGCGCGATGCCGTGTGTGCGGACGGCATCCGCAGCGAGGATGTCCGGATCGAACGCGACGCGCACCCGGCGTGGCCGGTCATCGTCAGCGCTCTCGCTCATCAGGCATCCACCCTCACCAGCCGGGCGCGCACGGAAGGGATCAGCCGCCGGCTCACCGGCAACTCGATCTCCGGCAGTCCGACCATCGGCACGGGACCGGTGAGTCGCACCTCGGTGACGGCCTCCACCTGCACGAGGTACGACCGGTGGATGCGCACGAACCCGGCGGCCGACCACCGTCCCTCGAGCTCGGAGATGGGAATGCGGACGAGATGGCTGGCGCCGGTCTCAGTCCACAGTCGGGAGTAATCTCCCTCCGCTTTCACCCAGCGCACATCGCCCCGCCGCACGAGCCGCACTGACTGCCCCGATGACACCGGAAGGGTCTCGTCATCGGCACCTTCGGCAGGCTCGCCGGTCCGCCTGTCCTCGAACAGCCGGTCGATCGCGCGCTGCAGGCGTTCCGGACGGACGGGCTTGAGCACGTAATCCAGGGCATGGACGTCGAACGCCTCGAGCGCACTGGCATCGTCTGCCGTCACGAACACCACGGCCGGGCGCTCGGCGAACCGGTCCAGAGCGCGCGCCAGATCGAACCCGTCCACGCCCGGCATGTGGATGTCGAGGAACACCGCGTCGACCGCCTCGATCGACAGCGTGCGCAGGGCGTCGGCGCCACTGGACACCGCGTGGATCGCGCCGATCCTGGCATCCATCTCGAGCAGCGCGACGAGCTCGGCCAGCGCCGGTGCCTCGTCATCGGCGACGAGTACATCCACGATCATGGCGCATCCGTCTCATGCAGCGGTTGCGACTTCGGAATCCGCATCCGGACCATGGTACCGGCGTCGAGATTCGTCTCGACGATGAGTCCGCCCTCTGCGCCGTACAGCCGCCGCAGGCGCGTGTCGACGTTGCGCAGACCGACATGGGACGTGCCCACGGGTTCGGTGAGAGCCCGCTGTACACGCCGCGGGTCCATCCCCGCCCCGTCGTCCTCCACCGAGATCTCGGTGTGGGTTGTCTCGTCGGCAGCCGCGATGATGATGCGACCACCGGCGGCGAGAGGTTCGAGGCCGTGCCGCACCGCGTTCTCCACGAGCGGCTGCACCGACAGAAAGGGAATCACTGTCGACAGCGTCTCTGGCGCGATCTGTAGACGCACGTCCAGCCGGTCCCCGAATCGCGCGCGCTCGAGCTGGAGGTAGTTGCGGATGCTGCCGAGCTCCTGCGCCAGGGTCGCGAACTCCCCCTTCTGCCGGAATGAGTACCGGGTGAAGTCGGCGAAGTCGAGCACGAGCGTCCTAGCCCGCTCAGGGTCGGTGGTGATGAACGATGCGATCGCGGCTAGGGAGTTGTAGATGAAGTGCGGGCTGATCTGAGCACGCAGGCTGCGCAGTTCCGCCTCGGCCAGGCTCGCCCGCGAGTCCTCCAGCTCGGTCAACGCGATCTGCGCCGCGCACCATTCCGCGACCTCTCCCGTGGCGCGGACGAGGGGGCCGCGGACGGTCTCCGCGAAGGCGATGAGCACTCCTCTGCCCTCCCCATCGACGGTCATCGGCGCCCCGATGGCTTCGAACGGGCCGTCATCCCTGCGACGACGCGGGAAGACCTGGCGACGCCTCGTCTCGCGCACCCGGGCGGCGATCCGCTGCGCTGAGTGCTCCAGCCCGCTGACAGACCCGTCGACGGCGACGGTTCCCTCCGCGGTCACGAAGGCGACCGCCTGCACTCCGAGCAGGTTCCGCAGGTGACGGGCGGCGCGCACCAGGTCGGGCCCGCGATCCGCGCGCAGCTCGGCGGCCGCGAGCCCAGCGAGGTGCAGCGTCCGGCTCGTCGCGCGCTCCGCCTCACCGCCGAGGACTCGTGAACCCCGCGCCAGACGCAGCACCCAGAGGGCCACGAGGGCGATCATCGCCCCCGCGGCCACTCCGAGTGCGCCCGCCACCAGCGCCTGGTCGGTCATGTGCCTCAGCCTATGGCCGAGTCAGCAGCATCGTGCGCCCGGATTTCGGTCCTGCTCCGCCATCCGATCGCACCAGAACTGGCGTTCCGTCGGGACCGCGGCGTCCGGGTGGTGCCTGCGCTGGTGCGCCACGAAGTCCGCGTAGGCACGGTCGCCCATCAGAGCGGTGAAGTACCAACGGATGCCCGAGAGGGCGGCCCGCACCCGCCGCCCGAACGCGGCGGATGCGGACGAGGTCCCGATGACGGACATCAGTGGTGCCCCGACTCGCGCGAGATGCCGCTCTCGGCCTCGTACACCTGCCACCGCGCCTCGAGCTCCCGCTCCGACCGGGTGGTGATCAGGCCCGCCGGCGCGAAGCGCCGGGACGGCACCGGAGCATCCTCGCCGTCGTCGGTCGCATGCCGGCGGATGGACATGATCGCCGATCCCGCCGCGACGATGATGACGACGATCGTCAGCACGACGAAGATGATCGACAATGTGCCCTGCACCGCGGTGTTGCGGATCACGGCCTCGACCATCTCGGGCGTGCCGAGACTGCCGTCGCCCGCCGCCTCGGCGGACCGGTACTTGGCGTTGTTGGCCCAGTATCCGATCGCTGGCACCGGCGAGAAGATCTTGTACATCGACGCCGTGATCGTGATCACGGCGGTGAAGGCCAACGGCACTCCGATGATCCACAGCCAGCGCACGTAGCTCGGGCCCCGCTTGGCCACGATGGCGAAGACCACGGCCAGCGCGATCGCGGCGAGCAGCTGGTTGGCGATACCGAACAGCGGGAAGAAGGTGTTGATGCCGCCGAGCGGGTCGGTGACGCCGAGGATGAGGATGTACCCCCAACCGGCGACCATGATGGCGGTACAGATCCACACCCCGGGGCGCCAGCTGATGTCGCGGAACTTCGGCACCCATGCGCCGATCGAGTCCTGCAGCATGAAGCGGGCCACGCGGGTGCCCGCATCGACCGCCGTGAGGATGAACAGCGCCTCGAACATGATCGCGAAGTGATACCAGAAGCCCATCAGGGCGGTCCCGCCTCCGATCTGCTGCATGATGTGCGCGAGGCCGAGGGCCAGCGTCGGCGCGCCACCGGTACGGGAGATGATGGTCTCCTCCCCCACGGCGGCGGCCGTCGAGGTGAGCATGTCCGGTGTCAGCTGTACGCCGGTGAGGCCCAGCGAGTTGACGAACGCCACCGCATCCTCGGGCGTTCCTCCGGTCAGCGCGGTCGGCGCGTTCATCGCGAAGTAGATGCCCTGGTCGATCGAGATCGCGGCGACCAGCGCCATGATCGCGACGAACGACTCCATCAGCATCCCGCCGTACCCGATGAACCGGGTCTGCCGCTCCTTCTCGACCATCTTCGGGGTGGTCCCTGAGGAGATCAGCGCATGGAAGCCCGACAGCGCACCACATGCGATCGTCACGAACAAGAAGGGGAACAGCGGCCCGGAGAACACCGGACCTAGGCCGGTGAACGCGAAGTCCGTGAACGCGGGCACCGTGATCTCCGGGCGCACGATCACGATCGCCGCCGCGAGCATGACGATCACGCCGATCTTCATGAAGGTGGACAGGTAGTCGCGCGGGGCCAGCAGCAGCCAGACGGGCAGGATGGCCGCGATGAACCCATAGATGATGATCCCCCAGGCGATCACCGAGCGGTCAAGGTGGAACATCGCCTGTCCCCACTCCGTGCCTGCCACGACGCCGCCGCCGATGATCGCGGCGATCAGCAGGACGAAGCCGATCAGCGACACTTCGGTGATCCGGCCGGGACGCAGGAAGCGCAGGTACAGCCCCATGAAGATCGCGATGGGCAGGGTCATGGCGACGCTGAAGACGCCCCACGGGCTCTCGCCGAGGGCGTTGACGACCACGAGGGCGAGGATCGCGACGATGATGATCATGATGAGTAGCGACGCGATGATCGCTGCCGTCCCGCCGACCTTGCCCAGCACGTCGCGTGCCATCTGCCCGATCGAGCGCCCTCCGCGGCGCATCGAGAAGAACAGCACGGTGTAGTCCTGCACCGCGCCGGCGAGCACGACGCCGACGATGATCCAGATGGTGCCGGGGAGGAATCCCATCTGCGCCGCGAGCACGGGGCCGACCAGGGGGCCGGCGCCGGCGATCGCGGCGAAGTGGTGCCCGAAAAGCACGCGTCGGTCGGTCGGGACGTAGTCCTTGCCGTCGTCGCGGATCTCGGCGGGCGTCGCGCGGCGATCGTCGGGGCGGGTGATGTACTTCTCGATGACCTTCGAGTAGAAGCGGTACCCGATGAGGTAGGTGCACACCGAGGCGAAGACGAACCAGATCGCATTGACCGTCTCACCGCGGATGAAGGCGAGCATTGTCCAGGCGACACCGCCGAGCAGGGCGATGGCCGCCCACACGACGATCCTGAGGGGCGTCCAGCGGGCATCGCGCTTAAGTTCCGCCTCGGGAACGGCGACGGGTGGGATGTCAGGCGCCTTCTCCGCGGCGCGTGCGCCGTCGCCGGCGGCAGGGATTGAGGTCATGTTCTCCTCCTTGAGACTGTTTCGGGTGTTCGGGTGGGCATGCGCCCGGGAATAGGGCAGCCGGCGCATCCGTCGAGCGGACGCGCCGGCCATGGCCCCGGCGGATCAGGCCATCCGCTTGGATAGCTTCCAGGCGGCGTCGACGAGGCGGTCGACGTCGTCCTTCTGATGGAAGAGATGGGTCGACACACGCACCGGACTGTGCTTCGCCGCGTCGCCGATGACAGGCACCGAGGTGTTGCGGATCTCGATCCTGTACTCGTCCAGGAGGCGAGCGACGAAATCGGCGGACTTCTGCGAGTTCTTCACGTCCGCCGGGTTCTGGAAGGGGTTGAATCCGGTCAGCGCACACGTGAGCCTGGCATCCGACTTCGCTGAGTAGAGCGCCGAGGCGCCCCAGCGCTCGACGATCTGCTCCTTCAGGTGATCGCCGAGGCCGACGATGTGATCCTGGATGCGCTGGCGCCCGATCTGGTCCCAGACCTCCCCGGCCTTCTGCACGCCGGCGTTGAGCGCCTTGCTACCGTTGCCGACGGACTGCAGATACTTGCCGATGTCCTGGGACTGGTCCCGATTGCGCAGATCCACAGACCCGTCCGTCGGGTAGCCCGACGACACGATGGGCCAGAACTCCGGCAGCGGGTTCGGGTTCGCCGCGTTCACACGGTTGCGGATGTAGAGGATACCGGTTCCCCCGGGCCCGCACTGCCACTTCGCGGCGGAGGCCGCCAGGAAGTCGACTCCGAGTTCCCGGAAGTTGTAGTTCATCATCCCGGGGATGTGGGCACCGTCGACCAGCGTGGGGATCCCGTGCTCCTGCGCGAGCACAGCGAGTTCCCTGATCGGCAGCATCGTGCCGGTGAGGTACGTCGGTGCTGAGAACATGATCAGTTTGGTGCGGGTGGTGATTCCGGCGCGGAACAGAGCGACGTAGTCCTCGGCCTTCTGCTGGTCCCCGATCGGTAACTCCACGCGCTTGATCACGACGCCCTGACGGTCGTGCAGCATCGCGAGCGGGGTGTTCCCGCCACCGTGCTCGTGGTTGGTCGTCAGGATCTCGTCGCCCTCGCGCAGATTCAATCCGAGCAGCGCCTTGGACATGCCGTCCGAGGTGTTGTGCGTGATCACGATCTCGTCCTTGTCGACGCCGTGTGCGGCGGCGATGGCCTGGCGCACATCCGCGAAGTCGCTGTAAGCAGCCTCGGCGTCGCGTGCCACCTGCCGGTGGACGGCGTCGACGACGTCCAGAACCTGGCGCGGAGGCGAGCCGACGGTGCCGACGTTCATGTAGAGGATCTTCTTGTCGAGCACGAACATCTGCTCGACCTTCCGCCAGAACGCTGCGTCGTTGGCGGCCGGGACGACGGTGGTCGCCGCGTCCGCCGGTGAGGCGAGGCCGAGAGTGCTGAGGCCCACAGCGCCGGCTCCGGCACCGAAGAGCTTGAGCGCATTGCGGCGCGAGAATCCGGATGTCTGCATGTCCTGCATTTCCATGGTGATCATCTCCTATCGAACGGCGATCGCGCTGATCTCGACTTTTGCTCCCTGCGGCAGGGCGGCGACTTCGACGGTCGCTCGCGCGGGCGCAGCTTCGGTGCCGAAGTACTCGGCGTAGACCTCGTTGAATGCGGCGAAGTCATCGATGTCGGACAGATAGACGGTCGTGCTGACCACGTCGTCGAGGTCGAGCCTCGCCTCCTTCAGCACGGCCGTGATGTTCTTCACCGACAAGGCGGTCTGCTCGGAGATCGACTGGCTGTTGTCGATCTTCCCGACCTTCGGGTCGATGGGCAGCTGTCCCGAGACGAAGACCATCCGCCCGGCGGCGATCCCCTGCGAATAGGGTCCGATCGCGGCCGGGGCGTCGTCGGTCTGCAGGACCTTCTTGGAGGAGCCTGAAGAGTGCCCCGGAGCGGAGGACGTTTCCGGGGCGAAACCGCCCTGGAAACTGGTCGTCACAAGGCCTGTGACGATGACGGCCCCGGCGACGGCGACGACCATCGCCCGGGGGGAGGAACGGAATGTGAACAACTGGCTCTCCTTCGAGTTCGTCGGCACGACGCGCAGCATGCTCTGTGCGACATCGCGTGCTGTCACCGTAGAAATGCCGGCCGGGAACGCGCGACGGGCTCCGCCTGGCGATGCGCGTTCCTGCGACGAACGGCGTCGGATCTGCGACGAACGGCGCGTCGAATGTAAGCCGGGACGGCGCACACTCGACGAGGTTCGTGGTTCCGTCTGCTGCTTCTACCTCGTGGAGGTTCGGCTTTGTCCCGGCTTCGTGAGCCCCGCCATCCGGCGATCCAGCTCCGCAAGGATGCGGCGTGCCTCCGCCACGTCCTCCGGCGTGCCCTGCAGCTCGAACTCGAAGAGCACCGGCCGCCCGGACGCTCGAGCGATGTACCGGCACGCTGCCTGGTAGTGCGCACCGAAGTTGCGGTTGCCGGAACCCATCACGCCGACCATCAGGCGCCTCGTCCGGGGCCTCGACAGGAACCGCCGCGCAGGCTCGGGAATCGTGTCGTTCAGCGGATTGCCCGTGACGTACGACGGCGTCAGCAGCACCCACGGTCCGTCCGGAACGGACTGCCTCACCTCGCGCTTCGTCAGGTCGAAGACGGGGCGCTGCAGACGCTGGGCGAAGCTGCGCACCATCCCCGACGAACTCGAGGAGAAGTACACCGGCACCATCGGGATGTCGCGAGCCTCCATGCCTCCAGTCCACCACCGGACGGATGCCCCGAACCAGGCTTTCAGGCGTGAGAAAGGTGCGCCGGCAACCGCAGTGTCGGGACCCGAGCCGCTGCGGTCAACCCCCTCCCCTGTGCCGACCCCCGCGCTTACGTTCTTCGGACCGAGCAAAGGAGAGAGCATGAGTGATCCGACGAACACGCAGGGCACCCCGGGCCCCGACGAGCAGGCGGATGTCGCCTCGGGCGGCGCGCCGGAGGAACCCGACGAGCAGCACAAGCAGCGGAAGGTGCTCGATGAGGAGACGACCGACGAGAACGGCAAGCCGCTCGAGAACCCGTCAGGCGGCTGAACAGTGCCCAGATGGATCACCTGGATGCTGGTGGGGAGCGCAGCCACGATCGCATTCCTCGCCGGCGTTCGGGTCGGAGGTCAGCCTCCCTCAGGTGCGGATTCTCCGCACCCCGGCTATCACCGCAGCAGTTGAACGGTCATGAGTCGACTTCGTCCTCGAGCAGATTCAGATTGAGCTCGCCCGTCGCATTGAGCCGCGCCATCATCGCCTTGATCCGGCTGGTGCTCAGCTGAGGGAACTCGGACTTGTCGAAACCGAACTGCAGGGGGATGGCGGGGTGGATCCAGATCGTGATGCGCGCATCGGGTTCACCTTCCGGATGCAACCACGTCATCATGAAGCTCTCCTGCCTGCGGAGCTTCGTCGCTATGACGACTTTGACGTGCGCCAGAGTCACATCGTCAACGGTGATCGGTCCCGAGGTTCCGTCGTACTTGAGCCTGCCCATACTGAACCATAGAACGATCCCCACGATCTGGAGCGCTTCCAGAATCTTCCGAGTCTTTCAACCCCATTTGCTGTGCACCGAACCGGCGTGAGAGTCCTGGTATGGACGAGGCAGTATTCGAGACACAGACCGAGGTGTCCATCGACGGCACCACCTTCGTCCTCGAACGCGGGCAGGACATCGAGGATCTGAAGAGAAGGATCGAAGCGGCCGCGAACTCTCCTGCGCGCTTCGTCGAACTGGTCGTACGAGGTGGCATGCGGGTGAGTGCGCTGATCACGCCGCAGACCCGCGTCACCATATGCATGCGCGCGGCGGTGGGCACCAGCACTGAGCCTTTTTCTCCTCAGTTCATGGAGTGGGACCTCTGAGCGTCCACCGTCGACCGGACGGATGCTCCGCGCGGCACGCCGCGAGCATCCGCCAGTCAGGCGGCATCCATCCGGATCGGCAGATCGCGCATGACCACGACGTGGTCCAGCACAGCCGACCCCGGCGGCAGCGATTCGAAGAACGAGGAGCGCACGCTGTGGACCCGGGCCGGTTCGACGACCCAGCCGTCCGCGGCGAGCGCGACCGCTTCCAGAGTGCTGTCGTCGGTCCCACGCGACCAGCCGATCCGTCCGGATCGGTAGAAGTCTGAAGCAGCCTGGACTGTAGGGAAGAAATCGCTCTCCCACTCCCCACCGACCTCGACGTCGGCCGCGAGGTGAGCGTCGCCGGCATCCATCGTCAGCGCGTACCGGTCCCCGCTCTCATCGATCGTGAATCGCGCGTGCTGGTGCACGCCGGGGAACAGCCGGCCCCCGAACAGCACCGCGTGCCACGCCGTGCTGTGCCGCTCGAGGATGTACACGCCGGTGCGGGTCTGGCCGTCCTCGTCCCACTCGACCGCCATGCGGTGCGCGGTGTTCTCCGAGCGCAGGCCGAGCGACCCCGGCATCCACCCGGGCCGGATCGCGTCGAGGCCCAGCACGCAGAACCCGCCGAGCGCCTGACCTGCCACCAGCTGCGGACGCAGTGGCGCGGGCACGATCGTCCGCGCCACCTCCGGGTCGACCCGGTAGCTGACTAGCAGCCGGCGACGCAGGTGCGCGCGCACCCCGCGCACCACCGTCATGGCTGCACCGCCGCCGGTTCACCGGACGCCGGGCCTCGCCGGCGCCGCACCTCGCGCAGCACGATCTGCTCTGGACAGACCGTCGAGAGGAAGTCCCCCACCGACAATGCAAGGCGCTCCTCGGCGAGTGAATAGAGGATGCGGTTCGCGTCGCGCCGCTCGGCGACAAGGCCTGCGCCCCGGAGGATGCGCAGATGCCGCGAGATCGTCGGCCCGCTCACGGCGAACCGCGCCGCGATTTCGCCTGCAGCCTGTTCGCCGTCCTTCAGATCCTGCAGGATCTGCCGTCTCGTCGGATGCGCGAGCGCCTCGAAGACGCTGTTCACCTCATCGCTCATATTCGCAATATAGCACTCAAGCTAAATAGCTTCACGGGGCACCTGGGCGTCGTAGAGCTCAGGCCCCTTCGCCGGCCTCCCGGACGAGCGCGTCGGCCGCCTCGAGCTGGCCCTGGTTGTGCACGTGCGCACGCATGTGCTCGATCGCAGCGTCACGGTCGCCCGACTCGATCGCCTCGATCAGCTGATCGTGCTCGGCGACGGCCAGCTCCCAGTTGGCAGCGAGCGCCGGCACGAAAGCGCGGTAGCGGCGCACCTTGATCAGCAGGTCGCCGACGACCTCGACGATCGACGAGTAGCCGCTCGCACCGGCGATGGCGAGGTGGAACTCGGCGTTCAGATCGCTCAGCGCGACCACGTCCGGACGCCGCAACCCCCGCCGCATCTGCTCGTTGATGTCGCGAAGCCGCTCCACCACATCAGCGTCGAGCCCGTCCAGCGCGAGCGTCATCCCCAGAGTCTCGACCGACTCGCGGAGCAGGTAGATCCCGCGGACCTCGTGGAACGGGAGCGGTGCCACGCGCGGGCCCGCGTGCGGGGTCGTGACGACAAGCCCCGCACCCTCGAGACTCGACAGGGCCTCGCGGAGCGGGATCTTGCTCACGCCCAGCTGCCGCGCGATCTCGTCGAGGACGAGCCGATCGCCGGGCTGCAGTTCGCCGTTGACGATCGCGTCGGCGAGCTGCTGCCGGATCTGCGCCGCCTTCGTGTCGACGACCAGCGGCTTCGCGCTGAACAGTTCACCCATGCCACGTCCTCCACCCAAGCCGGTCGCTGCCCGGCACGTTCTCACGAGGAATCCTGCCACAGGTCGACAGCTTTCGCATTTCGTATATCGTGCTACTCACTACCCGCCAATCGCAGCCGCTCCATCACCGCGACCCGATGTCAAGGAGGACTCGTGGCAGTCGCCATCCCTACGACGCTGCGCCGCCGGCAGCGCAGTCTGTTCCCGCCGCTGCTCATCGCCCCCGCCGCGACGCTCCTCGTCGCGATCCTGATCTACCCGCTCCTCGCCGCGCTCGGCGATGCCTTCTTCGAGAGCAGCCTGCTCTACCCCGAGAAGACCTTCGTCGGACTCGCGAACGTCATCGACGCCCTCACCGGCGAGTTCCTGCCGCTGGCGGTCACGACACTCACGTTCTCCATCCCCGCCACGATCCTGCCGTACCTCGTCGGCCTGGTCGCCGCGCTCGGGCTGAACCAGCGGATGCGGGGCCGAGCCGCCCTGCGCAGCGTGCTGCTCTTCCCCTGGGTGCTGCCCGCCGTCGTCGTCAGCTTCCTCTGACTGTGGATCTTCGACGCGAACTACGGCGTGCTCAACGGAGTGCTGCGCAGCATGGGCGCTGAGACGGATGCTGCTCCCGAGAGTTCTCGGTCTCAGCATCCGTCCTCGCGAGAAGCGCGCTCAGCTGCCCCAGACCTCGGGGAACTGCGACGAGACGCCGGTGTTCCTGCCCTCGGCGTCGTAGGTGTAGAAGCCCTCGCCGTCGGCGATGCCGGTCTTGCCGTTGTCGATGCCGCGCTTGAGCACCTCGATGAACGGGCTGGGCTGCGGGTTGTTCGCCTGGATGTTGTAGGCGACGTTGAAGCCGACCACGTCGTAGATCTCGAACGGGCCCTGCGGAGACCCCGTCGCCTTGCGCCAGATGCCGTCGATGTCGGCGACCGACCCGACGCCGTTCACGTACAGCCGCGCACCGGCGTCGAGGAACGGGATGAGCAGACCGTTCAGCAGGTAGCCGGGCGACTCCTTGCGCACGCGGTACGGCACCAGGCCGATCTCGGTCGCGAACTGCACCAACGCGTCCAGCACGACCGGGTCAGTACCCGGATGCCCCATCACCTCGCCGGTGTTGAAGCGCCAGACCATGTTCGCGAAGTGCAGGGTGCCCAGTCGCTCCGGGCGACCCGTCGCGTCGGCGAAGGTGCTCGGCATGAGAGACGAGGTGTTCGTCGCGAAGATCGCTCCCGCCGGCGCGGACTCGCCGACCTGCGCCCACACCTTCTTCTTGAGCTCGAGGTTCTCGGGCACGGCCTCGACGACCACATCCGCGTCACCGACCGCGTCGGCGAGCACCGTCGTTGCGGAGATGCGGCCGATCGCCGCGTCGAACTTCTCGTCGGTGAAGTCCGGGAGATCGGTGCGGTAATGCCCGCGCATCCACTCCCACCGCGCCGGTAGCTTGGCGAGGATCTCGTCCGAGATGTCGTACGCCGTCACGTCCTTGCCGTGATACGCCGCCTGCATGATGATCTGCGATCCGAGCACTCCGGTGCCGAGCACGGCCACCTTCTGCATGTTCTCCACGTTCCGTCCTTTCGTCCGTCACTGGGCACAACGCCTGACGCGAGCATCGTATGCCGCCGGGTGTGCCGGGGCCAGGGCGGTGGGCCGGGCGAATAGGCTGGAGCGGATGGGCAGACGGACGACGCAGAGAAATCGTGCCCGCCGGACCTCGGGTCTCGTCAGCGTCGTCGTGATCGTGCTCCTGCTCGTGATCGGGCTCGCCTCCGGCATCCTCGACCAGGAGACGGATGCCGCTCCTGCACCGCCCGCGCCGGCCACCACGCAGCCCTCGGCACCGGCTCCCACGGCAACCCCTGGTTCCGCCCTCGACCTGCTCGCCTCGCTCCCCGTCAAGGGACGGGCCGCGAAGACCGGCTACGACCGGGCGCAGTTCGGCCCCCGCTGGCAGGACGTCGACCGCAACGGATGCGACACCCGCAACGACACCCTCGGCGCGCAGCTCACCGACCCCGTCCGTGACGGCCGCTGCAAGGTCACGGCGGGCACCCTCCACGATCCGTACACCGGCACGACGATCCACTTCGTCCGCGGTCAGGGCACGTCGGAGCTGGTGCAGATCGACCACGTCGTCGCCCTCAGCGACGCCTGGCAGAAGGGCGCGCAGGCGCTGACAGCCGAACAGCGGACCGCCCTCGCGAACGATCCGCTGAACCTGCTGGCCGTCGACGGCGCGTCGAACTCCCAGAAGCGCGACGGCGATGCGGCGACCTGGCTGCCGAAGAACAAGGACTTCCGCTGCGAATACGTCGCCCGGCAGATCGCGGTGAAGGCCCGTTACGACCTGTGGGTGACGCCGGCCGAGCACGACGCGGTCGCGCGCGTGCTCTCGACCTGCCCCGACGAGCCGGTTCCGACGCACTGACCACGAAGAAGGATGCCGCCCCCGAGAGCTCTCGGGGGCGGCATCCTCTGTCTGCGGCTCAGGCCTCGGGACGGTTGGCCCTCAGCACTTCGAGCCGGGCGCGGTACTCGGTCTCGTCGACGTCGCCCTTGGCGAAGCGGTCGGCGAGGATCTGCTCGGCGCTGCGCCCCTGCGCCTGTGCCCACGGGGCGTGCCCGCCGGGCGCAGCCTGCCAGGGGCCGCCCCAGTAGCGACGGCGGCGGACGATGAGCGTGATGAGCAGGCCCACGATGATGAGGAACATCACCGGCCCGATGAAGAAGAACGGCCAGAACGGAGCCCCGCCCCAGACGCCTGCGTGTGCGGCGACGGCCGCCGATGTTGCGAGCATGATGCCCTTCCTTCGATCCGATCGGCCGTGTCTCGACCGATGGATCCAGCCTCGTCATCCGGGGCTCCGGGCGAATCCGCCCCAGGGCGTCTCTTCGGGTACGCCCTCGGGAGTACTACTGCCAGCCGGGCGCGACCAGCCCGGTCTCGTAGGCGATCACCACAAGGTGCACGCGATCGCGCGCCTGCAGCTTCGACAGGATGCGCGACACGTGGGTCTTCGCGGTCAGCGGGCTGAGGAACAGCTCGGCCGCGATCTCGTCGTTCGTGCGCCCGAGGCCGACCAGTCGCAGCACCTCGCGCTCCCGTTCCGTGAGCACCTCCAGCGCCCCGGCGTCCGGCTCGCGCAGACCGACCGCCAGCCTGTCGAGCAGTCGGCGCGTGACACCGGGCGAGAGCAGCGCCTCACCCTCGGCGACGGCCCGCACCGCGCGCACCAGGTCGGCGGGCTCGGTGTCCTTCACCAGGAACCCCGCCGCGCCCGCGCGCACCGCGCGGGCGACGTACTCGTCCAGCTCGAAGGTCGTCACGATGACGACGTGCACCGCGGCAAGCGCAGGATCGGCCGCGATCTGCTCCGTGGCCCAGAGGCCGTCGCCCTGCGGCATCCGGATGTCCATCAGCACGACGTCGACCGGCGTCTCGCGGATGCGGGCGAGCAGTTCCTCACCACCGGATGCCTCGGCGACGACCTCGATGTCGTCCTCGGAGTCGAGCAGCGCGCGGAACCCCGCCCGCACGAGCAGCTGGTCGTCGGCCAGTGCGACCCGGATCATGATGCTCGCCCCCACGGCAGTTCGGCGACGACGACGGCGCCGCCGTCCGCGCCGTCCTCGAAACGGATGCTGCCGCCGAGCAGCCCTGCACGCTCACGCATGCCGAGCGCGCCGCCGTGCCCGGCATCCACCGGGTCGGCGCCGCCGAAGCCGCGGCCGTCGTCGGCGACGGTGACCACCAGTTGCGCGTCACGGCGCTCCAGCACGACGCTCGCGTGGATCGCACCAGAGTGCCGCACGATGTTGGTCAGCGCCTCCTGCACGATCCGGTAGGCGGCGAACTGCGCGGCCCTGCTCGGTGCGCTCGCGCCGAGACGGTCGTCGAGGGCGACTTCGAGGCCCGGCGTCGTCAGTCCGGCGATCAACCGCGGCAGCTCGGCGAGTTCGGCCTGCGGCACCAGCGGCGCCTCGCCGTCGCGCAGCACGCCCAGCACGCCGCGGACTTCCTCCAGCGCCAGCTTCGAGGTGTCCTTCACGTTCTGCAGCGCGGCGCGCGCCTGCTCCGGATCCTTGTCGAACAGGTGCAGCCCGACGCCGGCCTGCACGTTCATCTGCGACAGCGCGTGCCCGAGAACGTCGTGCAGCTCGCGCGCGATGCGCACCCGCTCCTGCTCCTCCGCGCTCTGCCTGCGCCGCAGCGCCTCCGCCTGCATGGCGGCGCGGCGAGCACCACGGGTGCGCAGCATCGTGCCGATCGCGAAGCACAGCGCCAGGGCGACGGTCACACCGACGATCGCTCCGGGGAACCAGGTGCGATCGATGAGCATGCCGATCAGCAGAGCGGCGGTCCAGCCCGTGCCGACGGAGACCGCGGCCCAGATGATCGCGCCCCGTGCCACGGCGCCGACCACCGCGAACGCGAGGGCCACGTACGGCGGTCCGGGAACGGGCGTGGTGAGCACATCGAGCAGGGCGAAGGCCGCGACGACGGCCACGGTCGGGCCGGGGAGTCTGCGCGCGGCGAGCAGAGCGAGCGGGCCGGCGAGGGCGAGCAGCAGGTGCAGCGCCAGAAGACCGGGCGCCGCATGGTGCCCCGCACGCGCCGACATCCACACCGCCGCCGGCACCTGGATCAGGAAGCTCAGCACGACCGGACCGATCAGCCGCATCCGTCGCCCGATCGGCGCGGGCGGCCCCCAGGCGGCACCGTCCCCGAACGCGGGAACGTGCTGGGGATCCGACATCCTCCGATGCTAATCGCGGGGCGCGCGCAGCGGCATCCGACTGCGGGCGACCGTTCGTGTACTCCCGGGGGAGTACACGAACTCCCTACCTGACTCGCACGGCCGAGGGCTGGATGGTGATCCCCACCCGCGTCACCTCACCGAGCTCGTCTCCGTCCACTTCGAACTCGCGCGGCTCCGCGAGCTCGATCGTCAGTTCCCGGAATCGGCTATGCGCCGTCGATCCGCTGCTCTCGGCGCGCTCGACGTCGCCGCGGCCGCTCAGCAGACGCTTGAGGCCGTTGTCCCAGGCCATGTTCTTCATGGTGTCCAGCCAACCGGCCACGCCGTCGGCGCGGAGGACGAGCAGGTCGAGCTCACCGTCCGCGGGGTCGGCATCGGGCAGCAGAGTCACTCCGCCCTGCAGCATCCCGCAGTTCCCGACGATGACGGTGTGGGCGTTCTCGTGCTCCTCCGCCCCGTCGACGCCGACCCGCAGGTCGATGACCTCGCTCGCGGAGAGGGCCCGACCCAGCGATTCGACATAGGCGAGCCATCCCGCTCTGTCCTTCAGATCGTCATCGGTCTCCGTGATCATGTGCGCGTCGATGCCGAATCCCGCCATGACCGCGAACGCGCGCCGCATCGTGCCTTCCGCACCGGTGACGTCCGCCCAGCCGACGTCGATTGGCTCCGCGGTGCCGGTGAGCGCGCGGGAGAACGCGGCGCCTGGGTCGTTCATGGGAATGTCCAGATTGCGTGCCAGCAGATTCCCGGTGCCCAGGGGGATGATGCCCAGCTCGGCCTCTCCTCCGGCCTCCGCGAGGTGCTCGACGACCGCGCGGACGGTGCCGTCACCGCCGGCGGCGAGAAGCAGCTCCGCTCCGTCGGCGAGAGCGCGCTGCGCGGCCTCCCGGCCGGCGTCCTCCGCACTGGTCTCGTACCACGCGAGGTCCTCGGCCGAGGCCGCGGACACCTCACCGAGGGCTGCCTCGAGATCCGACCTGTCGATCTTGCTCGGATTCCAGATGATGCCGATGCCGCTCATGCGTTCCTCCCTCTTCCGGGATGCCTGACCTGATGCCGAGGATACTCACACGGATGCTCCGCACCTTGCGGACATCACCGCTGCATCGACCGCCACCCGCGGAGATCGCGGATGCTGACAGGCGACGGCGATGCCGGCGGGGCATGCGACACTGGGCGGATGACGGATGATCCGCGCCAAAAGCGACGCCTGCCCGAGACGCTCGACGCGCTCCAGCTCGCGGAGCATCATCCGCAGTTCCGGGTCGATGTGGAGCGCATCCGGTTCTCGCCGTACTACTCGCGACTGTCCGCCGTGACCCAGGTGATCTCGCAGGCGGGCGCCGGGCTCGCCGTGCACAACCGGCTCACCCATTCGATCAAGGTCGCCGCCGTCGCGCGCGGCATCGCGATGCACCTCTCCACCCGTGATGACGCCGACGGAGCGGTCGTCGCGGAACTCGGCGGGGCCGACCCCGTCGTCGTGCAGGCGGCTGCCGCGGCGCACGACCTCGGGCATCCGCCCTTCGGGCACCTCGGCGAGCAGACGCTCGATCGGCTGGCGCGCGACAGGTTCGGCCTCGCCGAGGGTTTCGAGGGCAACGCGCAGACGTTCCGCATCATCACCCGTCTCGACGAGCACGACAGGGCTGGAGGGGGACTCAATCTCACAGCCGCGGTGCGCGCCGCGGTGCTGAAGTACCCGTGGCTGCGCGGTGAGGGCGGACCGCGCCGCGGCGGTGCGAGCAAGTTCAACTTCTACGCGCTCGACGAGCAGGATGCCAGGGCAGCCCTGTCCGCCTACCCGCTGATCGAGCGAGGGCAGCAGACCGTCGAGTGCTCGATCATGGACATCTCGGACGACATCGCGTACTCGCTGCACGATCTCGACGACTTCTACCGAGCGGGTCTGCTGAGCGCAGGTCCGCTCGCCGCCGAGTTCCGCAGCTGGCATCGTGACCTCGCCGCGCTGCGCACCCTGCCCGCGGAGACCCTCGCCGCGAACACGAGGACTCCCGGACACTCGCTCGAACTGCTCTGGCGCCGGCTGCGCGAGAAGGATGCCTGGATCGCCGACGCCGACGCGTTCGGCGACGCGGTGGCGAAGGTCAAGTCCGATGTCATCGAGGGACTGCTTGCGGAGCCGTTCGACGGCTCGCTCGCAAGCGAGCGGGTGCTGGCCCGATTCACGACCGAGTGGATCGCGCGGCTGCAGTCCTCCGTCGAGGTGCACCGGCATCCCGACATCCGCGCAGGGCACGTCAGCCTCGACCGGAGCGCGTGGCACGAGGTCGCGGTGCTGAAGTTCCTGCACGAGCGCTTCATCCTGGAGCGCCCCGACCTCACGGTCTATCAGCGCGGACAGGCCACCGTGCTCGAGCGCCTGGTCGACGGTTTCACGGCCTGGCTCGACGACCCACGGGATGCCCGGCGTGCGCCCCGCCGACTGCTCGACCTGGTGGAGCTCGCCACCGACGACTACGGCCGGCTCGGCATCGTGGACGGGATGGACCGGCTGGCCCGCGGCCGCGGCATCATCGACTACGTCGCCTCGCTCACCGACGCGCAGGCCGGGTCGCTCGACGCGCTGCTCGCCGGCCAGACCGAGCGGCTCTGGGAGGCCGGGCAGGGGCTGTAGTCAGCCGATCCGCTCGACCGGCTGCCGCAGGATCGTGCGCAGCTTCTCGGGCGCCGCGCGGCGCGGGTCGCCGAGATAGATCTCGTGATGCCGCCCCGTCATGCGCAGGCCGTTCTCGGGGATGAACCGGCTGTGCAGCTCGTCGAGCACCGGCCCCTCGGCGTCGTAGGGACCGACGTGCAGGGTCTGCACGCTGAGCCCCTCGTCGTAGGTCTCGAAGCGGACGGCGTCGAGGGCGGCTGTGGCCTTGGCGCGCGCAGCATTCCTCGCGATCTCGACGTGCTCGGCGGTGATCCAGTCCGGCACCATGATCATCACCGTCCAGTCCCAGCGGCTCTTGTCCCTGGCGCTCGTGAACGCATCCATGTCGTCGGCCGACCACAGGGCTTCGAGCGGCATGACCGTGTGGTCGAGGCCGAGCTCGCGCCTGCTGAAGAACTTCAGGCTGTAGGCGAGCGGATACAGAGCGCCCACCGCGTCGCGGTACTCGGGGGCGGTGTTCGGATCGCCATGGCCGTCGACCATGAGGAAGCTCATCGCCGGCACGGTGAGCACCTTGAACCGACCGCGCACGGCGCGGTAGCTCTCGATCTGCTTCTTCAGGTCGACGGCGGGCATGAGATCTCCTCGGTCAGGACGAGTATGCCCGAGCCCTCCGACTCCGGTCGCTCAGCGCTGGCCGGCGGGCTGGCGGATCGCGGCGTTGATGCGGTTCCAGACGTTGATCGCGCCGATCTCGAACAGCAGCGCCGAGATCTGGCGCTTGTCGAACGCCTCGGTCATGCGACCCCAGAGCTCGTCCGAGATCGGGTCGTGGTGATCGGCCAGGCGCGTGATCGCCTCGGCGAACTCCAGTGCGACGCGCTCGCGGGCGGTGAAGTACGGAGCATCCCGCCATGCCGCGACGGCGGCGATGCGCTCGGGGCTCGCGCCGTCCTCGATCATCTCGCGGGTGTGGTCGACCGCGCACCAGCTGCATCCGTTGATCTGACTTGCCCGCAGGCACAGCAGGTGCAGCAGCGGCTCGGGCACGCCCGCGGTGCGGGCGACCTTGTTGAGCCCGGTCAGGGCATCCAGCCCGCCTTCCAGCAGGAAGGCCGGGTGCGGCATCCGGGCCTTGTGCGCGACGATCTCGTCGTGGTCTGCGGGGGTGGTGATGATGTCGGTCACGATGTCTCCTCGGTGGTTCCGGCGCCGCGTCATCGGCACTCACTAAGGTGACTCCGGGACCGAGAGGAATGTGACATGTCCGAGCAGAAAATTCTCGCAGAGCGTTTCGATGCCGAGCGACCGCGCCTGATCCGCATCGCGGAGCGGATGCTCGGATCCCACGCGGATGCCGAGGACGCAGTGCAGGATGCCTGGCTGCGGGTCTCCCGCGCCGGCGACGACGACATCGAGAACTTCGCGGGCTGGGTCACCACGATCACGTCGCGGATCTGCCTCACCGAGCTGCGCTCGCGGTCCTCACGGGGAGAGAGCTCGCTGGACGAGGGCCTGCCCGAGCCGCAGGTGCTGCCCGCCGGGGCCACGCCGCACGGCGCGGCCGAGATGACGGATGCCGTGAGCAGCGCGCTCGACGTGGTCATCGACCGCCTCGGGCCAGCTGAACGGGTCGCCTTCGTGCTGCACGATTCGTTCGAGGTGCCGTTCGAGCAGGTGGCCGAGATCCTGGACAGGACACCGGATGCCACGCGGCAGATCGCCAGCCGCGCACGACGGCGCCTGCGGGCGGAGCGTCCGGGCGGAGCGACCGACCCGCGGGTGCTGCGCCGCGTGGTCGACGCCTTCTTCGCTGCGGCGAGCGCGGGCGACTTCGACCGGCTGGTCGCCGTGCTCGACCCCAGCGTGGTGCTGCGGGCCGATTCCGGTGCCTCGGCGACGACGATCGTCCGCGGCGCTGCGGCCGTGGCGGGCAACGCGCTGATGTTCGCGACGCCGAACGCCGTGCTGGTGCCGGTCTTCGTGGACGGGCGCGCCGGCGTGATCGTCACGGTCGACGGACGGCCGGTGTCGCTGATGGCGTTCTCGGTGCTCGACGACCGGGTGGTCGCGATCGACGCCTACGCCGGGCCGCGCCGGCTCGCGGAGGTCGCGCTGCCGGTCTGACCGCGCGACTCAGCTCACGCGGAACGTCGCTTCGAGAGCGCCGTCGGTCAGCATCACGTCGATCGAGGAGCGCGGTGCGCCGGCGTACTTGCGCTCCATCTCGGCGCTGATCGCCTGCTGCACCGCGTCGTCCGCGGCGATCGGGGTCAGCGTCACGTCCACGCGCGGGAGCTCGAGCGCCGCGGCACGGTCGACCTCGGCGATCGCGCCGTCGCCCATCGCGAAGGCGGCCGGGCGCCCGGCGCGCACATGACGGCACCACCACCCGGCCTCGCCGTACGCCGAGCGGATGTACGGCACTCCGTCCACGACCATCGACCAGATCGGCGTCGCGAGAGGATCACCGTTCTGCTTGCGGGTCACGATCGCGACCACCTCGGTCTCGTCCAGCAGGGTCACCAGCTCTTCGGATGCCATGGGTTCGACGCTACAGCCTGGGCGGGGTCGTGGCGCCGGAGCGCCGAGGAGGCGCGGCGCCAACAGGCGCCGCGCCTCCTCCCCTTCGAATCACGCGACCTGCTGTCTGGCCCCCGGATGCAGCGCGTCAGGCGATTCGCGACCTCAGCCGTTGAAGCTGTCCGGGTGCGGGCCGGTGCGGCCGTCGCGCTCGAGGCCGTCGATCGCGGCGAGCTCGTCGGCGGTCAGCTCGAAGTCGAACACGTCCAGGTTCTCGGCGATGCGCGACGGCGTCACCGACTTGGGGATCACCACGCGGCCCTGCTGCAGGTGCCAGCGCAGCACCACCTGGGCCGGGCTCTTGCCGTGTGCGGCTGCTGCGGCCAGCACGGCGTCGTCGCCGAGCACGGCGCCCTGCGCGAGCGGGCTCCACGCCTCGGTGACGATGCCGCGGGCCTCGTTCGCCGCGACGACGGCCCGGTTCTGCAGCGCGGGGTGCAGCTCGACCTGGTTCACGGCCGGAACGATCCGACCCTCGCCGGAGATCTGCTCGAGATGCGCCGGCTCGAAGTTCGAGACGCCGATCGCACGGACGCGGCCGTCGGCGTAGAGCTTCTCCAATGCGCGCCAGGTCTCGGGGTACAGACCGCTGGCGGGCGTGGGCCAGTGCACCAGGAACAGGTCGAGGTACTCCAGCCCGAGCCGCTCCAGCGCCTCGTCGTAGGCGCGCAGCGCGTTGTCGTAGCCGTGGTCGCTGACCCACACCTTCGAGGTGATGAACAGCTCCTCGCGGGGCAGACCCGACTCGGCGATCGCGCGGCCGACACCCGCCTCGTTGCCGTAGATGGCGGCGGTGTCGATGCTGCGATAGCCGGCCTGCAGCGCCGCGGCGACCGCGGCAGTGGTCTCGTCGTCCGGCACCTGGAAGACGCCGAAGCCGAGCTGCGGCATCCGGATGCCGTTGTTCAGGGTGATCTGGGGAATCTGAGCGTTCATGAGCTCTCTCTTTCCGATGGAGGTTCAGTGGGCCGCGGCGAGCGCGGTGGTGTCGACGGGGGCCGCGTCAGCGGAATCCGGGCGGGTGCGGACGGCGAGGACGGCGGCGACGATCATCACCGCGAGGGCGACGACGGTGAAGGCGGCGCCGATCCAGATCGGCGAGGTGTAGCCGAGGCCAGCGGCGATGCCGAGGCCTCCGGCCCAGGCACCGAGCGCGTTGCCGACGTTGAAGGCGCCGATGTTCGCACCGGAGGCGAGCGTGGGCGCACCGCCGGCGTAGTTCATGATGCGGCTCTGCAGGCCGGGCACGGTGCCGAAACCGAAGCCGCCCATGAGCGGCAGGATGATCGCGGTCGCGACCGGCGATCCGGCCAGCAGCCCGAAGGCCACGAGCACGACGGTCAGAGCGCCGAGGAAGGCGACGATGGTGCCGTCGATCGAGCGGTCGGCCAGGCGCCCGCCGGCCCAGTTGCCGACGACGAGTCCGGCGCCGAACAGCACCAGCAGCCAGGGGACGGCGGATGCCGCGAAGCCGGACACCCCGGTCAGCGTGTAGGCGATGTACGTGAAGGCGCCGAACATGCCCCCGAAGCCGAGCACGGTGACGACCAGCGACAGCCAGACCTGACCGGAGCGGAATGCACTCAGCTCGCGGCGCAGGCTGACCTGCACCTCGCCCTCACCGCTGCTCGGCACCAGGAGGAGGATGCCGAGGAACGCGATGACGCCGATGATCGAGATCGCCCAGAAGGTGGAGCGCCAGCCGAGCTGCTGACCGAGGAAAGTGCCGAACGGCACGCCCAGGACGTTCGCCGTGGTGAGCCCGGTGAACATGATCGCGATCGCGCGGGCCTTCTTGGCGGGCTCGACGAGACCGGTCGCGACGACCGAGCCGATGCCGAAGAACGCGCCGTGGCAGAGGGCCGCGATGATGCGGCCTGCGAGCGCGGTGCCGTAGTCGGGGGCGACCGCGGTGAGCGCGTTGCCGACGATGAACAGCACCACGAGGCCGAGCAGCACGGGCTTGCGCGGCAGGCGGACTGTGGCGGCGGTGATGCCGAGGGCGCCCACCACGACGGCGAGGGCGTAGCCCGAGATGAGCCAGCCGGCGGTGGCCTCGGTGACTCCGAAGTCGGCCGCCACCTCGGGCAGCAGCCCCATGATGACGAACTCCGTGAGTCCGATGCCGAACGCTCCGATGGCGAGAGCGAGAAGTCCGAGTGGCATCCGATGCCTCCTGCTAAGATAGTTGCAAACGCGGGATATTGCGTTGATGAACACAATCATTGCACACGCAACTAATCCGCGCAAGCAACTACTTTTGGAGGCATGATGGGCATCGCCGATGACGCCGTCGAGATCCGGGCGCGCGGCTGGCGCACCCTCGCCGCCCTGCACAACCTCATCGACGTCGAACTGGAGCGGGCGCTGGGTGCCGAGGGGCTCTCGGTCGTCGAGTACACCGTGCTCGACGCGCTGAACCGCCAGGACGGCTGGCACATGCGCATGCAGCAGCTCGCCCGGGCCACCGCACTGAGCCCGAGCGCGACCACCCGCCTGGTCACCCGTCTCGAGGATCGCGGTCTGCTGACCCGCATCCTGTGCGTCGACGACCGGCGTGGCATCTACACGGAGCTCACGCCTGCGGGGCAGGAGCTGTACGAGCGCGCGCATCCGATCCACGACGAGACGCTGGAGCGCGTCCTCGGCGAGGCCGAGGGGCAGCCCGAGCTCGCCCCCGTCGTACACGCCCTGCAGGGCACCACCGCCGCCGTCTGACGCATCCGATCGGAAGGACCACCATGCGCGCAACCGTCTATGACCGCTTCACCCGCGACTTCGATTCACTCGAGGTGCGTGAGCTGCCCGAGCCCAAGGTGGCGCCGGCTTCGGTCCTCATCGAGGTGCACGCCGCCGGCGTGAACCCGGTGGACTGGAAGCTCATGGCCGGCGGGCTCGACCCGATCATGCCGACGATGTTCCCTGTGATCCCCGGTTGGGATGTCGCCGGCGTGGTCGTCGCGGTCGGCATGGACACCCCCGAGTTCAAGGTCGGCGACGAGGTGCTGGCCTACGCGCGCCCCGACGTGGTCGGCGGCGGCACCTTCGCAGAGCGGGTCGACGTGCCCGTGCGGGCGGTCGCGCACAAGCCGGCATCCCTGACCTGGGAGCAGGCCGGCGCGCTCCCCCTCGCCGGCGGCACCGCGCTGCGCTCGGTCGACGCGCTCGGCGACCTCGACGGTCGCACGGTGCTCATCCACGGCGCGGCGGGCGGCGTGGGCAGCTTCGCCGTGCAGATCGCCGTCGCACGTGGCGCACGGGTGATCGGCACGGCGTCCGAGCGCAATCACGACGCGCTCCGGGCGTACGGCGTGGAGCCGGTGGTCTACGGCGATGGGCTCGCCGAGCGGGTGCTGGCGCTGGCCGGCGGCCCGGTCGACGCGGTCGCCGACTTCGTGGGCGGTCAGCTCGAGACGACGCTCGCGGTGCTGCGAGTGGGCGGCGCGCAGGTGTCCGTCGCCGACCCCGGTGTGGTCGCGCACGGCGGCCGGCACATCTGGGTGCGCCCCGACGGCGCCGAGACCGCCCGCCTCGCCGCCATGGTCGAGCAGGGAAGTCTGCAGGTCGAGATCGCCCGCACGTACTCCCTCGACGAGGTCCCCGACGCCTTCCGCGCCAGCGCCTCCGGACACACCCACGGCAAGCTCGTCATCGTCCCGTAGCCACCACGGCGAGAAACCACCTCCGGCCTCAGAAACCATGCCTCACATGGTTTCTCGAGGGGGAAGTGGTTTCTCGCGGATGCCGGAGGTTCAGGCCCCGATCTGCGCGCGCACCTTCCGGCCGGCGAGCAGGGCGTAGAGGCCGACCGACACGATGAGGCCGACCGGCACCGACAGGTCGAGTCCGCCCAGCGCGGCGCCCCACGGACCGGACCACACCGTGGTGGAGAGGAACATCGCCGTCGCGAAGCCGCCGACGACCACCGAGACGAGCCCCGCGACGCCGAACCCGCCGAGATACCAGAACATGCCGCCCGGTCGCTCGTCGAACAGGTCGTCGCCGTCGTATCGGTTGCGGCGCAGCACGATGTCGGCGACGTAGACGCCCATCGTCGGCACCGAGATGATCAGCAGGAACTGCAGCATGAGGTTGACGGCGCTGATCAGGTCGGATGCCAGCACGAGGACGATCGTGAACGCGCAGCCGAGTGCGCCGATGAGGATCGCCGAGGGGATGCGGCGGATCGGGACGCCGATCGACTGCAGCGCCATGCTGGCCGTGTAGGTCGTCATCCCGTTCAGCGAGATGCAGTTCACCAGCACTCCGAGCACGAACAGCGGTGCGAGCCAGGCCGGCAGGTTCTCGAGCAGCGAGTACTCGATGCCGTTCTCGAGGGTCTCCGGTCCGACCGTGCCGCCCAGCACGACGCCGAAGGCGGTGATGAGCACGGCCGGGAAGAGCTGCCCCAGGGCGGTCGCGCCGATGATGCCGGAGGCCTTCGTCTCGCGCGGCAGGTAGCGGGCCATGTCGGCGCTGTTGCTGAACGACAGCGGCGACGACGCCATCAGGGCGAAGGCGATGGTGATGCTCGCCCACAGCGGCATCCCCTCGAGCGGCGCGGGCTGCGCGAAGCCCCAGTCCAGCACGGGTGCGATGAAGCCGATCACCAGCGCGAAGATCACGAACAGGCCGATCGAGATCGCCATGTACGCCTTGAGGATCAGTGCGTGGCCGTAGACCGCGACGAGCACGGTGATCGCCGAGACAACGACAGCCACCAGGATCGGCGCCAGGACCGGGTCGGGGAAGCCCCAGCGCTTCAGCAGCTCGCCGCCGATGAACGAGGCGGCCACCCAGTTCAGCGCGAGGAACACCCCGGAGATGAACCAGCCGTAGAACGCGATGACGATCTTGTTGCCGTGGATGCCGTAGATCGCGCGCTGGATCACCGACCCCGAGGTGCCGGCGGCCGGTCCGGAGATCGCGACGATCCCCGGCAGGATCGCCAGGACGCTCGAGACCAGCACGACCAGCAGCGCCTGCCAGATCTCCAGTCCCAGCACGAGGGTCAGCGAGGCGCCGACCGTGATGTTGAGCACGCTGACGCCGGGTGCGGACCAGACGAAGAACAGGTCGCGCGCCCTGCCGTGGCGCTGCGCGTCGTCGATGAGCTCGATGCCGCGGGTCTCGGGGGTGTTCGCCGCGTCGACGAACTCGGTTCCGGGCTCCTGCGCGGCGTCGCGCAGGAGAGGAACGGCGGATGCTTCGGACATTGAAGGCCTTTCGAGGTGGTCGCCCGGTGCGTCGCTGCAGGGGGCGGTTCGGGTTTCAGTGCGTCGGGTCAGGGTCGCCGGTAGGCGGTCTCGCCATGCACCAGGGTGAGGAGCACGGCGCCGGTGAGCAGGTCGTCGGTCGGTGCGGACAGCGGGTCGATGTCGAGCACGGCGACGTTCGCGAAGAAGCCGGGGGCGATCCGCCCGTAGGCCTCGTCGATCGCGCCGACGTGGGCCGCACCGGAGGTCGCCGCGGCGAGCGCCTGTGCGGCGGTGAACGCGCGCTCCGGATGGTAGGCGGGCAGCGCGCTGTCGATCGACGAGCGGCCGGACATCGCGATGAACAGGTTGTGCAGAGCCTCGTGGGGTGCGGTGGGGGCGTCGGTGCCGAGAGCGACGGGGACGTCGACGTCGCGGAACCAGTGCCACGGGAAGCCGTCCTCGGCGCGCTGATCGCCGAGCACCGCCATCCAGTTGTCCAGGATGGCGGGGTCGCAGTGCACGGGCTGCATGGACGCGGCGATGCCGTGCTCCCGAATGCGTGCGACCGTCGCGGGGGTGACCGATTCGAGGTGCTCGATGCGGGGTCGCCGGCCGGTGGCCGTGCCGTTCGCCCGCTCGCAGGCCTCGACGAGATCTACGGCGAGGGCGCTGGCGGCGTCGCCGATCGCATGCATCGCGAGCTGCAGGCCGGCGCGGTCGGCGGCGATCGCGACGGGCGTGGCGGCCTCGCGGCTCCAGATGGGGTCGGCGTTCGAGCCGTCGGCGTAGGGCCGCACCATGGCGGCGGTGCAGGCGTCGATCACGCCGTCGAGGATGAACTTCACCCCGACGACCTTCAGCCAGGGCGTGCCCGTCGCGGCCAGCTCGTCGCGCAACTGCACGGCGCGCTCGACCTGGGCGAGGTCTGCTGCCGGGTCGCCGGTGGAGCTCAGCCACCAGTGCGCGGTGACCGGGAAGGGCAGTCGCCCGTCGCGATCCAGCCGGCGCCGCAGCGCCGCGATCCCCTGCTCGGTCATGCCCATGTCGGCGGCGCCGGTGACACCGGCGGACAGGTAGGCGGCGAAGGCGCGGTCGAGATGCCCGTCGACCTCCTCGTCGGTGCGGATGCCGTCGAGGTAGTCCCCGAGCAGATCCATCGCGGCCGTCTCCAGCAGGAAGCCTGTGGCGTCGCCGTTCGCGTCTCGGACGACCTCGCCACCGATCGGGTCGACGGTGTCGCGGTCGATGCCGGCGGCGTGCAGCGCGGCCGTGTTGACCCAGGTGCTGTGCAGATCGTTCGCGTCGAGGAACACCGGGATGTCGTCGATCACCGCGTCGATCATCGCCGCGGTCGGCTGGGTGATGCCCTCCGGCAGCGCATCGAACAGCCAGCTGACTCCTTCGATGATCGCGGCATCCGGGTTCGCCTCACGCGCCTCGCGGAGCCGCTGCTGGATCTGCTCGACCGAGGTGCAGTCGCGCAGCTGCACCTTGCCCTGCGCGTGGCCGAACATCGCCAGGTGGGCGTGGGCCTCGATCACGCCGGGCATCGCGAAGGCGCCGTCGAGGTCGACGACCGCGGCATCCGCGCCCGCTGCCTCGCGCACGTCGGCCTCCGTGCCGACGGCGAGGATGCGATCGCCGCGGACCGCGAACGCGGACCGGAGCGGAGCATCCGCCAGCCCGTCGAAGACGACAGCGTTGCAGTAGACGGTGGTCTCGGTCATGGCGGGATCCTCTTCGATCGGTGTGCGAACGGTCAGAGCGCGAGCTCGATGTGCGGGCGTGTGGTGTTCTCGGCGGGGGTGCCGTCGAGGATGTCGGCGCGGCGTGCAGCGGGGTCGAGCACGACGGTCGCGAGACTCGCCCAGCGCTGCCCCATCGGCAGGGCGAGGTCGGGCACGCAGGTGACGGGCGGCTCGCCGTCGCCGGTGACGAGGGCGGCACGCAGCTGAGCGGCGTCGGCCGGCGCGGCACCGGCCGTGAGCCGGTCGCGCAGGAAGTCCCAGCGCTGGCCGGAGTCGGGTTGGTACAGCCAGGTCTTCTCCTCGGCGGCGGGCTCGGCGGTGAGGAAGTGGTTGGTGCGCAGCCAGGTGCCGTCGGTGATCGCGGGGGCCTCGAACACGCCCTCGGGGCTGATGTCGAGCAGGACGGCGTCCCCGGTCTCGTCGAACAGCGCGAACGAGCCGGAGCTCGTCACCGGCGCCTCGCGCACCAGTTCGACGGCGTGCGCGACGCTGGTGGCCTCTTCGAGGACGAGCGCGGCGAGCACATGGATCGGGATGCCCTCCGGCCGGTCGGCGCGGTGCCCGAGGATGTTGAAGTGCAGGGCGACGCCGGCGCTGTTCACGCCGATCTTGCCGAGGATGCCGCACTCGGTGAGCCCGGCGTAGTCGTGGACGCCGCCGCGGGAGACGATCGTGTGCCAGTACGGCGCGATCTCCATGTGCCAGTCCCAGGTCTGCACGCCGAGGGTGTGCGCGCGCCCCTGCTCGTCGCGGATGGACCGCACGATGGTCGAGCACTCCCCCGGCGGCACGGCGACGCTGCGGGACAGGATCTCTGTGCGGCCGTTCAGTGCGGCGATGCGCCACAGCTCGGCACCCGCACCCGCGGCGATGCCCTCGATCTGCGCACGCAGCGCCGGACGGTGCGCGCCGATCGCCTCGAGCAGCCGCTCCGCGTCGTCGCGGACCACGGTCTCGTCGATGCCGCCGAGGCGGAACAGGCGGTCGTACGCCTCGATCGTGCCGGGCAGGGTCTCGTGCAACTGCCGGCCGCGGTCGGCGCCGCGCGCGAACGGATCGGCATCGGAGACGATGATCTGCAGTCGCTGATCGGGGCGGGGGAACGGCGATGTCATGAGAGTTCCTCTCCAGGGAGAGCGGGCGTGCGCGGCGGTGAGGTGCGGCGGTCGCCTGTGGCCTCGAAGGCGGCAGCCAGGCGGAGCAGTTCGGTGTCGTCCCAGCCGCGTCCGGCGAAGGTCAGGCCCACGGGCATCCCGATGTCGGCCATCGTGCCCATCGGCACGGTGACCGTCGGGATGCCGAGGTGGCGGATGGCGAGGTTGCCGTTCGCGACCCAGACGCCGTTGCGCCAGCCGGCGTCGGCGGATGCCGGGTTCACGTCCATGTCGGCGGGGCCGATGTCGGCGACGGCCGGGAAGACCACGGCATCGAGGCCGAGGCCGTCCATCCACTCCTCGAGGTCGATGCGCCGGGTCTCCTCGAGCCCGCGCACGCCCTCCGCGAGGTGCGGGATGTCGGTGAACGCGGCGTGCGGGCGGTCGCGCACGAAGGACGGGTACTCGGCGATGTCGTCGTCGAAACCGGTGTACCGGTCGGGCAGCGCACCCTCGGGGTGCGGGAAGATGCGGGCGCCGTCGACGAGGTCCAGCCGGTCGAGTGCGGGGTCGCCGTTCGCCCGCAGGAAGTCGTCCCAGGCCCAGGCCGAGAGATCCTCGATCTCGGAACGCAGGAACCGCTCGCTCACAAGGCCGCGCGTCTTCAGTGTCGGGGCTCCGGCGCGGTCGCCCTCGTAGTTCGTCACCGCGGGGAAGTCGACCTCGACGACCTCGGCGCCGGCGGCCTCGAGGTCGCGTCGCGCCTGCTCCCAGAGCGCGATGACGGATGCCCTGGTCTCGATCCGCTGCCCGGTCGGGCCGCCGATCGTCGTTCCCGACCCCGCATCCGGGTCGGCGTTGATGTACATCCGCGGCACGCCGAACCGGCGGCCGGCGAGCACCTGCCGCGGGTCGCCCGCGGCGAGCGCCCGGTACGACGCCGGCCGCACCTCGGATGCCGCGGGGATCGTCACCCACGGCTGCCCGCGCCAGAAATCGCCGCGCACGTCCGCGTCATCGGCCACGACCACGTCGAGCACCTCGAGCAGATCGGCCATGCTGCGGGTGTGCGGCACCACGACATCCATCGTCGGCACGAGCGGCCAGTTGCCGCGCACCGAGATCACGCCGCGCGACGGGGTGTAGGCGCACAGCGCGTTGTTCGACGCGGGCGCGCGTCCGCTGGACCAGGTCTCCTCACCCAGGCCGAACGCGGCGAAACTCGCCGCGGTCGCGGTGCCGGATCCGTTCGACGACCCGGAGCCGAACGCGCTGGTCAGCCAGTCGGCGCTGTAGGGACTCTCGGCACGGCCGTAGACGCCGCGCTGCATGCCGCCATTGGCCATCGGGGGCATGTTGGTCAACCCGAGGCAGATCGCGCCTGCGGCGCGCAGCCGCTCGATCGTGAACGCGTCGCGCTGGGCGACCAGGTCGGCGAAGGCCGGCGATCCGGATGCCGCGGTGAGGCCGGCCACGAGGTAGCTGTCCTTCGCCGTGTACGGGATGCCGTCCAGCGGGCCCCTGGCCTCGCCGGCAGCGCGCCGGGCATCGGATGCCGCGGCCTCGGCCCGCGCTGCGGGATTGCGGACGACGACCGAGTTCAACGCGGTCTCGGTCCCGGGTCCGTCGTAGGCCTCGATGCGCGCGAGGTACGCGTCGACCAGGTCGACCGCGGTCGCGGCACCGCTCTCGAGCGCGGCGCGGAGGTCGGCGATGGAGGCCTCGACGACGTCGATCATCGGAGCACCGCCGGCTGCTGCTGGGTGATGCAGTGGATGCCGCCGCCGCGGGCGAAGATCGGGCGGGCATCGACCGTGACGATGCGGCGGCCGGGGTAGGCCTCCTCCAGGATCCCGCGGGCCCGGGCATCCGCCTGCGGCTCGCCGAAGCCGCAGGCGATGACGCCGCCGTTCACGACCAGGTGGTTGACGTAGCTGTAGTCGACGAACTCGCCGTCGGCGCGCAGGGCGGCCGGCGCGGGCAGGTCGGTGATCTCGAAGGATCGGCCCGCGGCATCCGTCTGGGCGGCGAGGTGCTCGCGCAGTTCACGGGTGACGGCGTGGTCGGGGTGTGCGGCATCCGTCTGGGAGTGCAGCAGCAGGCGACCCGGAGAGGTGATGGTGGCGACGATGTCGACGTGCCCGTTGGTGCCGAGCTCCTCGTAGTCGGCGGTGAGGCCGCTCGGCAGCCAGACGACCTTCTCCGCACCGATCGTGCGGGCGAACTCCGCCTCGACGCGCGCCCTGTCGGCGAGCGGGTTGCGGTTCGGGTCGAGCTGCACGGTCTCGGTGGCGAGCACGGTGCCCTCGCCGTCGACGTGGATGCCGCCGCCCTCGTTGACGAGCAGGCTGGACACGAGCTCGGCGCCGACCGCGCCGGCGACGATCCGGGCGTGCTGCGCGGCCTGCCGCCACTCGGCCCAGGCGGGTGCGCCCCAGCCGTTGAAGATCCAGTCGACGGCACCGAGCACGCCTGGTCGCTCATCGTCGACGACGAAGGTGGGCCCGGAGTCGCGCAGCCAGAACTCGTCGACCGGGGCCTCGATGATGTCGACGGCGCCGCCGAGCATGCGGCGGGCGCGGGCGGTCTCGGTCGGGTCGACGAGCAGGGTGACGGGTTCGAACTCGGCGACGGCGAGCGCCGTGTCGGCCCAGGCGCGGTAGCCGCTCTCCTGGTGCTCCTCCCCCGTGCCCAGCGTGACGCCGGCTCGCGGGAAGGCCATCCAGGTGCGCTCGTGGGGGTCGCCCTCGTGCGGCATCCGCCAACCCATACTGTCCTCCTCGACCTATTGATCGTGCGATCAATAACTTTAGGCGACAGTAGTAGGCTGACCGCATCATGTCAACCGCCGAACGCCCCCGCGCCCGACGCAAGGCACCGCAGGAGCGCGCCGCCGAGATCTCGGACGCCGCGCGCGCCCTCGCCCTGGAAGCCGGCATCAGCGCCGTCACGCTGCGCGGCGTCGCCACTCGCGCCGGAGTCACTCCTGCGCTCGTCGCGCACTACTCCGACGGCATGGACCGGCTCGTCGCCGACGTGTTCCAGCGCATCGTCGCCGACGAGCGCCGCGAGGTGGCAGCCCTCGTCGCCGTTCCCGACACCGCCGCGGCCAGCATGGACGCGCTGCTCGACACGATGATCGACGGCACCCGCGACGACGTCACCCTGGTGTGGGTCGAGGCGTGGGCGCACGGCCTGCGCAACGAGCCGCTCGCGCAGGCCGTCCGCACCGAGATGGATGCCTGGCGCGACCTGATCCGCGACGTGATCATGCGCGGTGTCGACTCCGGCGAGTTCCGCACCCCCGATCCGACTGCCGCAGCCTGGCAGATCCTGGGCATGGTCGACGGGCTGAACGCGCAGAGCCTGGTGCGCTGGGGCGACTCCCAGGCCCGCGGCTCGATGCTGCACGCCGCCGTCGGAGGGGTGCTCGGCTCGGCCTGAGCCCCGAGAAACGCCTCCCGGCACGAGAAACCGCCCGGCACGGCATTTCTCACGCTGCACGGTGGTTCTCGCGAACGGTATATGCGGGACGTCAGCGCCGCACCGGCTGCCGGATCACCAGCACCACGACCACGGCGACGAGGATCACCGTGGTCAGCGCCACGGGCAGCGGCAGCACGGCATCGACGAGCACCAGCACCGCTCCTCCCGGCACCACGATGTTCACCAGCCGGTCCGCATTCGCGCGGATCGCGATCCACCAGATCGCCAGCAGGAACACCGCGATCGGGATCGCCACGGCGAACGCCGCGACCAGCGGTTCCGCCTCTCCGGGCTTGGTGAGCATGTCGATCTGCAGCTCGATCCCCACCGAGAACGCCGCGGCCGCGGCCAGCACGAAGTAGTGCACGTAGCCGTAGCGGATCGAGCCGCGCAGCGTGGTGATCGCCCGGTGATGGGGCGGCCAGAAGTAGATCCACCACATCGACGCCGCCGAGATCAGCGTCAGAGCGGCGATCGAGATCAGGGACCACGTCGACTCGACCTTGTCGAGCGCGCCGATGACGGCGTTCGCCGACGCGAGGATCGTCTCACCGAGCACGATCAGGGTGAACAGCGAATAGCGCTCGGTGATGTGGTGCGGATGCCACGGGGTCTTGTTCTGCGACTCCGCGATCACCGGCACGGCGAGCTCGGCGCCGGCGAGCACGAAGAACACCGGCATCTGCCATGCCGACGGCAGCAGCAGGAACAGCAGCCAGAGCACCTGGGCGATGCCGATCCCCACCGCGTAGAACAGAGCGGTGCGCCGGTAGTCGGGATTCGCGCGCGCTGCGCGCAGCCACTGCGAGATCATCGCCACGCGCATGATCACGTAGCCCAGCACCAGCACCACGTAATCGCCGGACTCGTAAGCCGGCCCGATGCCCGCCGCCAGCACGAGCACGCCGCTCATCTGCACGATCGTCATCACCCGGTACAACCAGTCGTCGTTGTCGAACGAGGTGGCGAACCAGGTGAAGTTCATCCACGCCCACCAGATGCCGAAGAACACCAGCACGTAGGTGAGGATGCCGTTCGCGAGATGCCCTTCGGCCAACTGGTGGTGCAGATCGGCCGAGGCGATGCTCACCGCGACGACGAACACCAGGTCGAAGAACAGCTCGAGCGAGCTGGCCGCGCGATGCGGCTGATCGGGGTCGCGCGGCAGCATCCTGCTCAGCCGGAACCGGGTCGTCGTGGTGTCGCTCACGGCGACAGAGTAGCGGCTACAGCTCGCCCGGCCGCATCGCCTCGGCGTCGATCGCGCGGATGATCCGCTGACCGGCGGTGTCGGTGGAGGGCTCGGATGCCGCGGCATCCGCCTTCCTCGCGCCGCGAGGCGCGTAGACGACGAGTGCGTGGAACAGGAAGCGCGCGAAGAACGCGACCACGAGCGAGACGGCCGTCGCCAGCACGCTGGAGATGTGCCAGCTCTCGACCATCAGGGCCATCACCGGGATGCGCACCGCCGCCTCGACGTTGTTGAACGCGAAGGATGCCGCGAACCGCACCCACACCCCGCGCGCGTCGGCGCGCAGGTCGGCGAAGACGAAGCGCTCCTGCAGCAGGAAGTTGCCGATGATCGTGGCCTCGGCGCCGATGATCGCCGCCCAGATGTAGGGCATCCCGGCCCGGGTGAGTACCCACATGATGCCGATGTTCGCCACGGCGCCGAGCAGGCCGATCATCGCGAACAGGCTCATCTTGCCGAACCGCAGCCGCGCCAGGTGCGCGATGAACGTCGCCCCCTGCCGCAGCGACGCCTTCGACGTTCCGTGCCGCCGCTCACCGAACGACATCGGCACCTCCGCGATGCGCACGTCGGAGCGCACCAGGATCTCGAGCAGGATCTTGAAGCCCTGCGGGCGCAGCTCGTCGACGTCGATGCGGTGGCGGTCGACGAGGAAGTATCCGGTCATCGGGTCGGTGCTGCGCCACAGCCGGCGCGGGAACATCGCCTTGGTCAGCCAGGTCGCGCCGCGCGAGACACCGAAGCGCACGGCTGTGCCCAGCCCGTCGGAATCGCCGCCGCCCACGTACCGCGAGGCGGCGACGACGTCGGCGTCACCCCTCTCGTGCCTGGCGACCAGCTCGGGCAGCAGCTCGGGCGGATGCTGCAGATCGCCGTCCATCACGATGCAGATGTCATGCGCGGCCTGCTGCAGGCCCAGCACGACCGCGCCGCCCAGGCCCCCGGTGTTCTGCTCGCGATGGATGCCGCGCACCGGGATCCTCGCCGATGCCGCGACCCGCTCGATCTCGGCCATGGTGTCGTCGGAGCTGTCGTCGACGAAGAGGATCTCGGCGGTCCGCCCCTCGAGGGCGCGCGTCGCGCGTTCGACGAGCTCAGCGACGTTGTCGCGCTCGTTGAACGTCGGCACGATCACCGTGACGGCTTCAGCCAACAGCGTCCCCTCCTGTCGCGCGGGCATACGGCACTCCATGGTGTCACGACCGCCTGTGTAAGGTGGCACGGGCCAAGGAACGCACGCTGTACACGAAGACGAACGAGGACGAGATGACGCTTCTCAGACAATCCGCACACTGGTGGAGGGAGAACCGTCTCGCCGCCGCCGCGGGCCTGATGGCCCTGTTCATGCTGGTGTTCACGGTCGGCGGCGCGGTCGGCGCCGCCAAAGCCGCCGACGACTCGGCCTCGGTGAAGGGCAAGACCTTCACGATCGCCACCGACACCACCTGGGCGCCGTTCGAGTTCCAGCGCGACGGCGAGCTCCGCGGCATCGACATCGACCTCATCAAGGCGGTCGCCGAGGACCAGGGCTTCACGGTCAAGGTCGACGTGCTCGGCTTCGACGGCGCTCTCGCCGCCGTCACCGCCGGGCAGGCCGACGCCGTGATGGCGGGCATGTCGATCACCGACGAGCGAGAGAAGACCTTCGACTTCTCCAACCCGTACTTCGACTCCGGCATCCAGATGGCCGTCGCCGCGGATGACGACACCATCAAGGGGTACGACGACCTGAAGGGCAAGACGGTCTCGGCCAAGACCGGCACCGAGGGCTACGCCTTCGCCGAGAAGCTCGGTAAGGAGATCGGCTTCACCGTCACCGGCTTCCAGGATGCGGCCGACGCGTACAGCGACGTGACATCCGGCAACTCCGTCGCCACCTTCGACGACTACCCGATCCTCGCCTACGGCATCGCGACCGGCAACGTGGCGCTGAAGACCGTCACCGATCAGGAGAAGGCGTCCAGCTACGGCATGGCCGTGAAGAAGGGCGACAACAGGGCGCTGCGCCTCGCCTTCAACGCCGGCCTGAAGAACGTCATCGCCGACGGCACCTACCAGAAGATCCTCGACGACTACCTCGGTGAGGATGCCCCGGACGCGAAGACCATCGGCGGCGGCAAGGCCGCCCTCGGCAACGCGAAGCTCGACCCGGGCAAGCCAGGCGAGCTGCCGAAGAACCCGGGCTTCGCCACCGACACCCCGGTCACGCACGGCACGTTCACCATCGCGACCGACACCACCTTCGCCCCCTTCATCTATCAGCTGGACGGGAAGAACGTCGGCATCGACATGGACCTGCTCCGCGCGATCGCGGCGAACCAGGGCTTCGAGGTCGAGGTCAAGACACTCGGCTTCGACGCCGCGCTCGCGGCTCTCACTGCGGGGCAGGCCGACGGCGTGATCGCCGGCATGAGCATCACCGACGAGCGCAAGCAGGTCTTCGACTTCTCCGATCCGTACTACTCCTCCGGCGTGCAGATGGCGGTCGCGAAGGACAGCGACATCAGCTCGTACGAGGATCTCAAGGGCGAGCGGGTCGCGGTAAAGACCGGCACCGTGGGCTACGACTTCGCCAAGGAGCTCGGCGCCAAGATCGGCTTCAAGGTCAACGCCTTCCAGGACTCCGCCGACATGTACAACGACGTCGCGACGGGCAACTCGGCGGCGACCTTCGAGGATGCCCCGGTGCTGCAGTTCGGCATCGCCTCCGGCAACGTGCCGCTGAAGATCGTGACCGATCCCGAGCCCGGTGCCGACTACGGCTTCGCCGTGAAGAAGGGCGAGAACGCCCAGCTGCTCGCGATGTTCAACGAGGGGCTGAAGAACGCCAAGGAGTCCGGCGCCTATCAGCAGATCATCGATCGCTACCTCGCGATCGACGACGCGGATGCCTCGGACAACTCGTTCTGGACGCTGCTGCAGGCGTCCTTCCCGCCGCTCATGCAGGGTCTGCTGCTGACGCTGCTCGCGACGGCGCTGTCGATCGTGTTCGCGATGGTGCTCGGCATCCTGTTCGGCATCATGAAGCTCTCCGGGAACGCCTTCGTGCGGTTCCTCGCCAGCGCATACGTGAACATCTTCCGCGGCACCCCGGTGCTGGTGCAGGCGTTCTTCTTCTACTTCGGAGTCCCGGCCGTCACCGGGCAGCCGCTGGACGCGCTCACGGCCGGCGTGATCACGCTCTCGCTGAACGCGGGCGCCTACATCACCGAGATCGTCCGCGGCGGCGTGCAGTCGGTGGATCCGGGCCAGATGGAGGCCGCGCGCTCGCTCGGCCTGGGCTGGGGCGCGTCGATGCGGCGCGTGGTGATGCCGCAGGCGTTCAAGATCATGACGCCGAACCTCATCAACCAGTTCATCATCACCCTGAAGGACACCTCGCTGCTGTCGGTGCTCGGCTTCGCCGAGCTGACCTACCAGGGCCGCATCGTGATCGCGTCGACCTTCCGCTCCTTCGAGATCTGGATCGTCGTCGGAGCGATGTACTTCATCGTGATCTGGCTGCTCACGGTGCTGTCCAACTGGTTCGACCGCAAGTTCAACAAGTAGGGGATGACCATGACGAACAGCGAACCCGCATACACGCGTCCTGTCTCCACGACCGGCAATCCGATCGAGGTGCGCGACCTGCACAAGTCGTTCGGCAAGAACGAGGTGCTCCTCGGCATCGACCTGACCGTGGCCAACGGCGAGGTCATCGCCGTGATCGGCCCGTCCGGGTCGGGCAAGTCCACCCTGCTGCGCTGCCTGAACCGCCTCGAGGAGGTCACCAGCGGCGAGGTGCTCATCGTCGGCGAGAACATCGCCACGGCGAAGGGCAAGGAGCTGGACGCCGTGCGGCAGCGCGTCGGCATGGTGTTCCAGCACTTCAACCTGTTCCCGCACATGACGGCGCTCGAGAACGTGATGCTCGCCCCGACCGAGCTGCGCAAGCTCAGCAAGGCGAAGGCCCGCGAGCGCGCCCTCGAGCTGCTCACCCGGGTGGGCCTCGCCGACAAGGCGGATGCCCGGCCCGCATCGCTCTCGGGCGGCCAGAAGCAGCGCGTGGCGATCGCCAGGGCGCTGGCGATGAGCCCCGAGATCATGCTGTTCGACGAAGCCACCAGCGCGCTGGACCCCGAGATGGTCGGCGAGGTGCTGCAGGTGATCCGCGACCTGGCCGCCTCGGGCATGACCATGGTGCTGGTCACGCACGAGATGGGCTTCGCGCGCGAGGTCGCCGACCGCGTGGTCTTCATGGCGGACGGCAAGGTGGTGGAGAGCTCAGCGCCGGCCGAGCTGTTCGACGACCCGAAGGAGGCCCGCACCCGGGACTTCCTGTCCAAGGTGCTCTGAGCGGCTGGGCGGGCACGGCGCCCACCCAGCCGAGCGGCCGTACGCTGGAAGCATGACGACTCCCGCATCCGACAGCATCACCATGTTCGGCGCCGACTGGTGCCGCGACTGCATCCGCACCAAGAAGCAGCTCGACGAGCTGGGTGTCGAGTACACCTACGTCGATCTGGTCGCCGACCCGGCAGCCGCGGATGTCGCCAAGGAGATCTCCGGCCGCACCAACATCCCCGTGGTCCTCTACCCGGATGCCTCGCACCACGTCGAGCCCTCGAACGCCGAC
This sequence comes from Microbacterium sp. NPDC057659, assembly GCF_042799915.1. Lineage (NCBI taxonomy): Bacteria > Bacillati > Actinomycetota > Actinomycetes > Micrococcales > Microbacteriaceae > Microbacterium > Microbacterium sp. NPDC057659. The sequence continues at coordinate 1,808,722 of NZ_JBHVHU010000001.1, forward strand.
GTCGAGTCGAAGCTGCGCGAGCTCTCGCTGATCTGAGCGACTCGTGGTCGCCCTTCGTCTCGCTTCGCTCGCTCAGGATGCGGGGCTCGGCTACTCGGATCCTGAGCGAGGAGCGCAGCGACGAGACGAAGGACGCTCGGCGACCGCAATCCTGAAACTCGGTCTCACAACAAGCGGGACTGCGGCGTAGGCTGAGACGAAGGCCCCGAAGGAGACGATGATGACTTCCCCCGCCCCCGCGAAGAGCACAGCCACCGCGGCATCCGTCCTCGACGACGCCGAGCGCGAGCGACTCGACGCCGCGATCCGCGACCTTCAGGCGGGATCCCGCACCTGGGCCGCCCTCACCGTCGCGCAGCGCGTGACGCTGCTGCGCGCGGTGCGCACCGCCACCGCCGCGAACGTCGAGGACTGGGCGCTCATCGCCGCCGAGTCCAAAGGCCTGAACGCCGCCCATCCGCTGCGCGGCGAGGAGTGGCTGAGTGGCCCGTACAGCGTGCTCGGCGCGCTGGACGCCTACATCGACACACTCACGAAGATCGCCGAAGGGCGCGGAGCTCTGGACGGCATCCGTCTCGGCCGCGCGCCGGGCGGCCGAGTCGCGGTCGATGCGTTCCCGCTGACCGGCATGGACAAGTTCCTGCTGCAGGGCTTCACCGGGCAGGTCTGGCTCGAGCCCGGGATCACGCCCAACGCCGCTCGTCGCGAGGCCGGCCTCGGCCAGCTCTCCCCCGGCGAGAACGGCGGCGTCGGCCTGGTGCTCGGCGCAGGCAACATCACCTCGATCCCCGTGCTGGACGTGCTCTACGAGCTGCTCGCGCACAACCGTGTCGCGCTGCTGAAGGTCAACCCCACGCAGGACGCCCTCGTGCCGGTGTACGAGCGGGCGTTCGCGCCGCTCATCGAGCCGGGTCTGCTGCGCATCGTGCGCGGCGGCCCTGCGGCCGGCGCCTATCTCACCGGTCACGACGACCTGGTGCACGTGCACATCACCGGATCCGCGGCCACGTTTGACGCGATCGTGTGGGGCACCGGCCCGAATGCGAAGCGGCGCCGCCGTGAGAACCGCCCGCAGCTGAAGAAGCCGATCACCGCCGAGCTCGGCGGCGTCTCGCCGATCATCGTCGTGCCCGGCGAATGGTCCGACGCCGACCTCACCTTCCAGGCCGAGCACGTCGCCACCATGCGACTGCAGAACTGCGGACACAACTGCATCGCCGGTCAGGTCGTGCTGATGTCGGCGGACTGGCCGCAGAAGGAGCAGTTCCGCGCCGCGCTGCGCCGCGCGTACGCCGCGGCTCCGGATCGCCCGATCTGGTACCCGAACTCGGATGCCCGGATGTCGCAGGCCGCCGGGGACTATCCCGACGCACTGCAGCTGGCCGACCGGCTGCTGGTCGAGATCGGTGCCGACGACGATCCGACGGCACTGGAGAACACGGAGTACTTCGCCCCGGTGCTGGGTGTGGAGGAGCTGCCCGGCCTGGGTCAGGAATTCCTCGACGGAGCGGTCGCGCACGCCAACGACAAGCTGCAGGGCACGCTCGGCGCCAATGTGATCATCGACCCGGCCACCGAGAAGAAGCTCGGCAGCGGGTTCGGACGCGCGATCGCCGACCTGCACTACGGCTCGATCGCCGTGAACACCTGGACGGCGTTCGGATTCATCACGCCGACGATGACCTGGGGCGCGTTCCCCGGTAACACCATCGAGGACGTCGGCAGCGGGCTCGGCGTCGTGCACAACGCACTGCTGCTCGACGGCGTGGAGCGCTCGGTGGTCCGGGGACCGTTCCGGCCCTTCCCGCGTTCAGTGCCCGTCGCGAACGGCGGCGGTCGCGTCACGATCCTGCCGAAGCCGCCGTGGTTCGTCTCGGCCCGCACGGCTGCGACGGTGAGCGAGGGCCTGACCCGCTTCCGCGCCGAGGGCGGCATCGGCACGCTCGTGAAGACGCTGCTGGCAGCGCTGCGCGCCTGAGATCAGGGGCGACGTCCTTCGTCTCGTCGCTGCGCTCCTCGCTCAGGATGCGAAGCTGAGCTCCTCGGGTGGGGGTCAACGTCTGTCAGGGCCGGAAGCCGTCGGTCGCGGCGCGCAGCGCCGCGGCGTTGCCCGGTTCGGACGCCGAGTGGCCGGCGTCGTCCACCACGACGAACTCCGCCTCGGGCCAGGCCCTGTGCAGATCCCAGGCCGTCATCATCGGCGTGCACACGTCGTGCCGGCCCTGCACGATGACGGCGGGGATGTGCCGGATGACGTCGACGTCCTCGATGAGCTGCCCCTCCCGCATCCATCCGCCGTGCAGGAAGTAGTGGTTCTCGATGCGCGCGAACGCCGTCGCATGCTCCGCCTCCGTGGTCGACGCGATCTGCGCGGCATCCGGTCGCAGCGTGACCGTCGACGCCTCCCAGCGCGTCCACGCGATCGCCGCGGGCACGTGCACCGCCGGGTCGGGGTCGCTGAGCCGGCGGTGGTACGCCTGAATCAGCCGGTTGCGCTCGAGCACCGGGATCTGCGCGAGATAGTCCTCCCACAGATCGGGGAAGATCGCCGAGGCCCCGCCCTCGTAGAACCACTCCAGCTCGTGCCTGCGCAGGGTGAAGATGCCCCGCAGCACCAACTCGGTCACCGCATCCGGGTGCGTCTGCGCGTAGGCCAGCGCGAGCGCGCTGCCCCAGGAGCCGCCGAACACCTGCCACGCGCTGATGCCGAGGTTGCGCCGCAGCAGCTCCATGTCGGCGACCAGGTGCCAGGTGGTGTTGAACCGGAGGTCGGCGGCTGGATCGCTGACGTGCGGAGTGCTTCGGCCGCATCCGCGCTGGTCGAAGAGCACGATCCGGTAGACCTCGGGATCGAAGAACCGGCGCTGCCACGGTGACGTGCCGCTGCCCGGCCCGCCGTGCAGGAACACCACCGGCTTGCCGTCGGGATTGCCGCTCTGCTCCCAGTAGATGCGATTGCCGTCGCCCACGATGAGCTCGCCGGTCCCGTACGGTTCGATCGGCGGATACAGTGCGTCCAGATCCATCCTTCAACCCCCCGGTCGTTCGGACTGCGTCCTCTTCAACCTAGCCCGGCTACAGCTTGTCCCCCGGCACTGAGAAGGTGTCGCAGACGTCGAGGCCGTTCTTGTACCCGTCGGCGAACCAGGCCTGGCGCTGCTCGCTGGTGCCGTGCGTGAAGCTCTCGGGGTTGACGAAGCCGGACTGCTCCTGGATGTGGTCGTCACCGACGGTGAACGCCGCGTTCAGGGCATCCTTGATCTGCGCCTCGGTCGGCTTCTCGAGGTACGGGTTGCCGTTCTTGTCGCGCTGATCGGTGATGTCGCCGAGCCAGGCGCCGGCGTAGCAGTCCGCCTGCAGCTCGGTGCGCACCCCGTTGCTCGCGGGCCCGGTGCCGTTGTTCGGGTACTTGTCCATCGTCCCGGTGATGTTCTGGATGTGGTGCCCCCACTCGTGCCCGACGATGTACAGCTGCGCAAGCTCGCCGGCGGATGCCCCGAACTGCTGCCTCATCAGCTGGAAGAAGGTGGGATCGAGGTAGACGCCCTGCTCGGGCGGGCAGTAGAACGGCCCCACCGCGTTCGACGCCGTGCCGCACTGAGTGGCCGTCTGCCCGTCGACGACGGTCAGCGTCGGCGCGACGTAGCCCTTGACGTGCTGCGCCCAGTAGTCGTTCAGCACGACCTCGGCGCCCGCCATGCGGCAGTCGTCGTTGGTGTTCGCATCTTCTCCGGTCTTGCACTCGGTCAGCGTGCCGCCGTCGGATGCCGAGGGCTGCTGCTCCCCTCCGGACAGGCCGCCGACCAGGCCGGACAGGTCGATGCCGAACAGCGGCCCCGCGAGCAGGGCGATGATCGCGACGATGCCGACAGCGCCGCCGCCGGCTATCGCCGTCGTCCGCCCTCGCCGACGCGTCTTGTTGCCGGAGATGTCGGCATCAGGATTGAACGTCATGCTGAAAACGTACCCCGCGCCACGCGCCACGCATACGTCATAGGCTCGATCCATGGCGACCACCATCACCCTCACCGGAGCCGGCGGACAGATCGGCTATGCACTGCTCTTCCGCATCGCAGCGGGCGATCTGCTCGGGCCGGACGAGCACGTCCGGCTGCGACTGCTGGAGATCCCGCAGGGCCTGAGAGCGGCGGAGGGCGCCGCCCTCGAACTGCAGGACGCCGCATTCGGGCTGCTCGACGACGTCGAAGTCACCGATGACGCGTCGGTCGGCTTCGACGGCGCCAACCTCGCACTGCTGGTCGGCGCCCGTCCGCGCGGACCAGGGATGGAGCGTGGCGACCTGCTCGCGGCGAACGGCGGGATCTTCGCGCCGCAGGGTCGCGCGATCGCCGCGCACGCGGCATCCGATGTGCGCGTGAGCGTGGTGGGCAACCCCGCCAACACGAACGCCCTGATCGCCGCGGCCGCGGCCGACGGCGTGCCCGCAGAGCAGTTCAGCGCCCTCACGCGGCTCGACGAGAACCGCGCGCGAGCACAGCTCGCGGCGGCGCTCGACGTGCCCGTCTCCGACATCCGCGGGGTGACGATCTGGGGCAACCATTCCGCGACCCAGTACCCCGACATCTCGCATGCGACCGTCGCAGGTCGCCGCGTGACGGATGCCCTGGCCGGGCGCGTCGGCGACGTGGACTCCTGGCTCGACGACACGTTCATCCCCAGAGTCGCGAAGCGCGGCGCCGAGATCATCGAGGTCCGCGGGTCGTCCTCGGTGGCATCCGCGGCGAGCGCGACCATCGATCACGTGCGCGACTGGGTGCAGGGCGCCGAGTGGACCAGCGCCGCCATCGTGTCCCGCGGCGAGTACGGCGTACCCGAGGGTCTCGTGTCCTCGTTCCCGGTGCGCTCCACCGGCGGCAGCTGGCAGGTCATCGAGGGGCTGGACATCGACGAGCGGTCGCGGACGCGCATCGACGCCTCGGTCGCAGAACTCCTAGACGAGCGCGAGGCCGTGCGCGCGCTCGGACTGCTCTGAGGGGCGGACCTTCCCTCGCGAGTCAGGCAGAATAGGGGAAGGAGGTACGGCGATGGACGACGTGACGAGCAGCCCCGGGCGACCGGCGGCGATCGAGGACGCGCTGACCAGCCCGCTGAATCTGCCTCACGCGGCCGCTCAGTGCCCGAAGTGCTTCACCGAGCTGCAGCAGAACGACAACTGGTGGTCGGCTCGCCCTGACGGGGCGAAGCTGGTCGGCCTGGTCGTGAGCCGCGACGGCATGCCGTCCGTGGTCGAGCAGCGCGACGATCTCACCCGCTTCGGCGTGCCGATCGAGGGGTTCCGGCATCCGGCCCCCGAGATCCTGGAGAGCTGGGGCGACCGCCTCGCCCGCCTGATCGACACCCTGGTCCCCGGCGACGTGCTGGTCGTCGCGACGATCCACGCGCTGGGCCGCGACATCGACGAGGAGACCCGCACCGTCGCCGAGCTGCGCCGCCGCGGCATCATGGTGAAGGTGCTGAACCACCACGCCCGGCACCTCGCCGACGCGGGACGCTGAGAACCGCGGTCAGCCCCCGGTGGCGAGCAGCTCGTCGCGCAGCGACGGCGGATGCTCGGCACTGAAGTACGACGCCGCGACGAACTCGTCGAACAGCGCGCACATCATGTTCTCCAGCTCGCCCAGCGGCGTGGAGAAACGTGCCATCACCATCTGCTTGGTGCCGGGCACGGCGATCCAGTAGTCGGCGATCAGCCGCAGGGTCCCGTCGGCCTCGCTGCCGTCCTGGACGGGTTCGACCCGGTGCGTGCGCAGCGCCGGACCTGATGGCCCGCGCACCTCGACCATCGAGGCGTGCGCGACCGGGTCGATCCGCTTCAGCCCCTCGGCCATCACCTTCAGCACCGTCTGCGGCGCGGTGCCGATCGCGGGGCTCATCCGCAGGTCGGCCGGCTCGAAGACGAGCAGCGTCACCGGCAGCGGCGTGCCCACGGCGATCTCGGTCGCGAACATGATCGCCCGCACGTCGCCCTGTGCGCCGGCCGCGGCGGCGTCTTCCAGCCCGCGACGCACCCGTGCACGCTCGGCGGCGCGATCGTCCGCGACACCGACGGCATCCTTCGCGATCCGGCCAATGGATGCAGCGGTGGCATCCTCGCTGGAGAGATCGACGGAGAACCAGCGCCCTGGCAGGCGGAAGCGCAGTTCGGGGCGACTCATTCGGGGGCCCTCCAGTCACCGTAGCGGTCGGTCATGCCCGTCAGGCTGACACCGGCCTGGCCCGCCTCGGTGGAGCTCAGCGGGCTGAGCTGTTCGGCCGCGGCCCGCAGGTCGACCCCCTCACCGTCAGCTGTCCCGCCGATCAGCTCGATCGTGTTCGGCTCCCACGGGAGCGTCTGCCAGATCGTCTCGACGACCGCATCCAGCTCGTCACTCGTGAACGGCTCAGCGGAGTCGGTGACGAAGCCGACGCTGAGCCGGTACCCGACCCCGTTGCGCGACCGTCCCAGGTCATCCACCTCCACGACGCGCGGCACCGCCTCTGTCACGGCAGCCGCCACATCGCCGTAGTCCGCCGGCCCTTTCTCCGCCTTGATGGTCTCCGACAGGACGCCGCACCCCACGAGTCCGCTGCTCAGCAGTGCACCCATCAGTGCGACGGCGAGGAGGCGGCGCCTCACGGGCGATCCGCTGGCGGTCACTTCGGCGCCGTCCACGCGCCGTAGCGGGACTTCATTCCGGTCAGGCTGACGCCGGCCTGGCCGGCATCGTTGGCACGGAGCGGGCCGAGCTCCTCGGCTGCCGCCCGGAGGTCGACGATCTCATGCCCGTCGGCCGTGTCTGCTCCCGCGGTGAGCTTGATCGTGTTCGGCTCCCACGGCAGCGACTTCCAGATCGCCTCCACGACCGCGTCCAGCTCTTCGGGGGTGAACGGCTCTGCGGAGTCGGTCACCAGCCCGAGGCTGAACCGGTACCCGAATCCGTTCTTGGACCGCGCGGGGTCACGGACCGCCACGACCCTCGGCACAGCTTCCGTCACCGCGCTCGACACGTCTCCGAAGTCCACGGTCGCCTCCTCTGAATGGTCTGGGGTCTGCTGGGGGACGCCGCATCCGGTCAACGCGCCGCCCATGAGTGATCCTGCCAGCACGACGGCGAACAACCCGCGCCCGGCAGCACCCGCTCTCTTCGACATCATTCGGTCCAGTGGTAGTACGACGTGTCCACGTACCCATCTTCGTTGAAGAAGTTCGCCAGGTCGGGATGGTTCGCCTGCACCTCGGCCATGTGGTTCTGATAGGTCGTCGAGTAGTCGTCCGCGTTGTGTGCTCCGGCGTCCACCCCGAGCACGGGGTTCGGCTCGGGCGGATCGACCCGGATCGACGTCCAGTTCGATCCGTGCTCGACACTGTCGAAGTCACCGGCGATCGCATCCAGACGAGGCACCGGGTCGCCGTTGTGCTGCACCGACACCACGTCGATGTCGTCCGGGATGGGCATGTGATCGATCGGCGCGCCGGAGGCGACCACGGCCTGCCAGTTGTAGTCCGAGTTGTACGCCGCGAGGTGTCCGGCCATGATGCCGCCCTGGCTGAAACCGACGAGCATGACCGGGTCGTCCGGGGAGATGCCCGCCTGATCCATCGCCTCCAGCACCGCACGCTCGTACTGCGTCTGCAGCGCAGGGGTCAGCATGAGCGCGAGGTTGCTGTCCAGGTCGTTCACGGCCCCCTGGTCGCCGAAGCGCGACAGCCACTCCTGCGTGCTCGGCAGAGTGACGGTGTAGTACCAGCCGTCCGGGCCGAGCACCTTGGTGATCTTGACGACCGTGTCGGTCTCTCCGCCCAGCCCGTCCACCTCGCCGGTGCCGTTGAGCACGGTGGCCAGGGTCGGATCGTTCGGCTTGTCCTCCGGGTTCGCGTACGGATCAGTCTCGCTCACCTTCGGGGTGTCCTTCAGCACGTCCGACAGCACGCTCCAGATCAGGAAGCCGGCGAGCACGGCGGCGATCACGGCACCGATGATGAGACCGATCGTGCCGAACAGCGCCCCGATCGCGACGATGAGGAGCAGCACGACCAGCGCCCCGAGGATCGCGACGATGGTGTCGGCGATCTTCTTGAGCAGGTTGACGACGTCCTGCAGGAAGTCGTCGATCCAGTCGGCGATTCCGGCGAGGAAGTCTCCGATGTCGGAGAAGAAGTCGCCGACCTTGTCCCAGAAGCCCTCATTGGTCGAGTCGATCGCCGCGTCGATCTTGCGGATCGCCGCCTCGGCTGCGGCATCCATGGCCTCGCGCGCGGCGTCGATCCGCGCACGGGCCGAGCCGACGTCGGCGAGTGCGTTGTCGGCGGCGCGCTGGGCGCCGGGGACCTGGTCGGTGAGGGACGGCGCGGGATCGTCCGCGGCGTTCACCCGATCGTTGAGATCCTCGAGCGCGCGGTCGGCGCGGCTCTGCGCGACCAGCGCGTCGTCGAGGTCGTCCTGCGCGCGATGCGCATCCTCGTGGGCGGCCGTGAGGGCGACCGCGTACTCGGTGATCGCGTCGGCGGTGCCCTTGTAGCGCGGATGGATCCGCTCGAGATCCGAGGAGATCTGCTCGTTCTGCTCGTAGAGGGCCTGGACGGCCTTGCCCTCGTCGTCCTGCACGATGCCGCGCAGGTCCTGGATGACGCTGAGGATGACCTCGGCGGATGCGACGAGACCCGCTGCGCGGGAGGTCAGCTCGGCCGGCTGGCCGGGAAGGACGCTCATGTACTCCTACTTCCCGTCCTGGGCCATCTTGTCGTCGAGATCGCGGAATGTGTCGACGATCGCCTGCATGAAGTCGGCCTGCGATCGCAGGTTGTCGCGCAGCTCCTCGCGGGCGATGTCCCACTTGCCCCCGAAGTCCTCGATCTTGTTCGCGAGCCCGCCGTGGCCGGTCAGACCGCCGATGTCGTCGGCGAAGTCCTCGGCGTCATCGAAGGTCGTCGCCAGTCCCTTGGCGGTGTGCGCGGTCGACTCCAGCCGGTCGAGATCCATCCTGACGTCCGTCATGCCGCTCCCCCGTCCTTCGTCGCCGTGCGCCGCAGCAGCTCGCCGAGCGCGGCATCCGCCGCCTGCACCTCGGCGCGGAGCGCCGCGGCATCCTCCGCCGTCTCGGGCACGCGCACGCGCAGCCCGTCAAGCGCTTCCCTCACACTGTCGTCTGACATGCCATTCCCCCTCGAATGCCACGAACGGCCGGCGCCATCGGCACCGGCCGCCCGTGCGGAAACGCTCTCGGCTCAGTTGCCGGCGAGCTGCTGATCCAGATCCTGGATCGCACGCATCATGCCCAGCAGCGACTCAGACATGTCGTTGATACCATCCACAGCCTGCTTCAGACCCGTGGTCAGCTCACCGTAACCCTCACCGAACTTGCCCGACGCGTGCTGCGTCTTGAAGTCCTCACCCAGCAGGTTGTCCACCTGCCCCTTCAGAGTGTCCAGCTGACCCTGAATGTCATCACGAGCCTGCGACAGCGACGACGCCACCTGCTCCATCTCCGCATAAGACGCACCGAAATCGGCCATCGTCAACACCTCCGGTAAATCGATTGGACCGGACCAGCCGGCCCGACAACAACCACCCTACGAGAACCCACAAGAAACAGTCGATGGGTACAACTACCCATCCGGCAGGCTCAGCTCCACGACACGGAAGAGGGGCCGACCGGAAACCGGTCGACCCCTCAACACAAAGAAACTGCGGCTCAGTTGCCCGCGAGCTGCTGATCCAGATCCTGGATCGCACGCATCATGCCCAGCAGCGACTCAGACATGTCGTTGATACCATCCACAGCCTGCTTCAGACCCGTGGTCAGCTCACCGTAACCCTCACCGAACTTGCCCGACGCGTGCTGCGTCTTGAAGTCCTCACCCAGCAGGTTGTCCACCTGCCCCTTCAGAGTGTCCAGCTGACCCTGAATGTCATCACGAGCCTGCGACAGCGACGACGCCACCTGCTCCATCTCCGCATAAGACGCACCGAAATCGGCCATCGAAAACACCTCCGGTAAAAACTGAATGGACCGGACCAACCCGGCCCGACAACAACCACCCTACGAGAACCCACAAGAAACAGTCGATGGGTACAACTACCCATCCCACCCCACCCGACCAGGGCCCGTCAGGTCAGAAACTGAACTGCGCCGTGAGCGCGGCGGCGGCCACGCCGAACACCGCGGGGAGCAGGCATCCGATCAGGAACGTCTTCCCGGACGGCGGGGCGGCGAACATGGCGTTCCGCTCCTCACTCCGCTGCTGCCACCCCGTCCGCGTGGCCTCATCGACCGCTGCGGACCCCAGGAGCACCGAACGCACCACGACGGCGAGATCCTCGGCCCACCGCCAGAAAGCCAACGAGGTGAGCGTCAGTTCGCGGCGTGCGATGACGTAGATCCGCCCGCCGACGACCTCGAGATCGCAGTGGGAGGCCACCTGCCAGAGCGCGTCACTGACGTCGGCGGTGAGCGCCTGCCTGATCCGCTCCTCGTCGCCGGGAGCGCCGTAGAGGTGGAAGCGATCCCCGAGGACGCCCTCGATCTCGCGCTGATCTGCGGGCGGCACCGACGGCTGCCCCCACACGTCGCCCAGACGGGTGACCATCGTCATCGGCGGCAGTGTCGCCGGAGCGTCGAAGGCGAGGAAACAGGCGGTGTGCTGCATCCGCGTGCGCGCCGCTGTGCGCTCATAGCCGTAGTTGGCGATCTGCACGCCCTCGGCGCGAGAGGCGAGGCCATCACGGATGGCGCGCGACCCGCCGCGCTGGAACACGGACGGAGGCAGGGGCGGGTCCTCCTGGTACGGCGTGTACTCGAGGGCATTGGCGTTCGCGAACCGGCTGAGCCGGAACCAGCGCTCCTCCTCATCACGTCGCGAACGGATCTGCGCCCTGATGAACCCGACTGCGATCGGCACCACCATGATGGCGGCGATCACCCAGGTGAAGATGTTCGCGCCCACCCCGCCGAAGATCAACTGCGCCATGACGACGAAGAGCCCCGCGAGCACTCCCGCGCCCACCACCAGGACGATGAAGCGGAACACGATCTGCGTGCGCGTCGCGGCGCGGCCGCTCTCGCCCGCGATCTTCCGCACCCACGCATCGGCCTCGGCGTGCGCCTTCTCGGCGTCGAAAGGTTCCTGGAGCGCAGCGGTGTCGAAATGGAGCGGAGTCACGCCTGCCACTCGTCCCCACCCCTGATCACTGCCGCCACCAGCTCGTCGACCCGCTCCTCGCCACCAGGCAGTGGCGTGAATCCGGACACCTGCATGCGCTTCAGGATCTCCTCGGCGGTCGGCAGGACGACCGCGAGCATGTACGGGGGCACGGGACCGAGCACCGCGCCGACCGTGAGCCCCTGACCGAAGAACAGCCAGCGAGTGGTGGCGAAGTCTGCACCATCCTCGCGCTGCGCAAGAGTCGACGAGATTCCCGCGCCGAGGTGGTCGGTCTCGATCCGCGCCTGACCCGGCGGGAGGATCGCGCTCGGCGACCACAGGAACTCCGCCTGCTCGTCCCTGGTGAACTCGTTCTGCGCGACGACGATCGTGAACGGAGCGAGAGCGAGAGCGTCCGTCCCCACCAGCAGGAACCGGTTGGTGCCCGTCGTCGACTCCGCGGCGAGCGTCGTCAGTGCGTGCTCGAGACGTGCGCGCAACTGCTCGGGCACAGTGACCGCCGAGGCGTATTCGGCGGCCGTCTGAGCGGCCCATTCCGCGGCCGTCTGCTGCGTGCCGTCGTCGTGCGCGATCGGGATCGCGCTGCCGCGCGGATAGTCGAAGGAGATGTCGCTCATCATGCCTGCCAGGTGAACGTCGCCACGTGGGAATCGAACAGTGCGACCCAGAGTTCGATCAGCTCATCGTCCTCGGGGATGTCGACGTCGTGCGGAACGGTCACGGTCCACTGCACGGCCTCGGTGAGCTTGGAGCCGGGCACCGGGATCAGGTAGTTGATCATGAAGGAGACCGCGTCGACACCGTCGAGGGACACCGGGCGACGATCCGTCCAGCGGACGATCTTCTGCCCCTCGCCGACGGCCACACCGCCATGGTCGGTGATCATCCTCTGGACGATCGAGGTCAGCGGCGCTTCCGGCGTCGAAGTGCGCTTGATGCCGATCATGCTCGCGGGGCCCAGCGCCCAGGTGGGCGAGGCCTCTCCCGCGAACGCGTAGAGGAAGCCGTTCTGAGCGCGCACCGATGCCAGCGCGTCGCGGACTCCGCGAGTCAGGTTGAGAGTGAAAGCCTCCGTGGCCTGCGCCGACTTCAGGCGCGCAGTCGCCCGCGCGATCAGTTCCTTCTCGGCCTGGTCGCTCAGGTCGTACGCCTCCCATCCCGGAGGCAGAAGCATCCGGTACGGGGGAATCACGGCGCCACGGCGCCCGAGGAGCTCGGCACGAAGATCGCTCATCCTCTCAGCCTCTCACGCCTTTCGCGCGCTCACCGTCCGATCTGGAAAGGATTCTGATCCGGGTCGAAGGCTCCGGGCCATGCGCCGCCTGCGGTGTCCTTGATCGCGCCGGCGATCGCGAACTGCTGCGACCAGACCTTGCCGACCATCTCGAGTGTCTCCAGTCCGGTCGCCGCGCCGTTGGTGAGGTGCGTGAACTCCGAGAGCGAGTGACCGCCGAACATCCGAGCGGAGAAGTCGGCGAAGCCCGTGAGTCGCTGAGTCGAACCCGCCCAGGATCCCCAGCCGGCTGCCGGCGCGATCCGGCTCATGAACGACATGCCCTGGCCGCCACGGCTGATGAACGTCCCGATGCCCTTGGCCGCGGGTCCGATGAACGGAATCACGCCGATGACGCCGAAAGCGACATCGATCCAGCTGCCCTCCCCCCTGATCGCACGAGTCAGCGCGACCGCGAGCGTGAGCACGGCGACGATCCCCGCGAGGATGGCGATGATCGGACCGCCGATGACGATCGCGAGGACCGCGAGGATGATGCCCGCGACGGCGAGCACATCCGACATGAACTGCAGGAATCCCCCGAAGTCGTCGCTCCAGGAGTCCTCGATCTTGCCGGCCATGTCATCGCGGATGCCGCTCGCGGCCTTGGTGAAGGCGGTGTGCCAGGAGTCCCACTCGTCGTCGAAGTCCTTGGCGCGCTCGTCCCACGCGGACTTGGCCTGGACCGCCAGGGTGTTCGCGGCACCGGCCGCCTCATCCCTGGCATCCTCGGCGTCCTTGCGGAGCGTCTCATTGTCGGCGTCGTCGCCGGTGGGGTAGTCGGGGCGCTCGCTGGCGGCGCTCTCCGCCGCGTCGGCCTTGCGGCTGTACTCATCCCAGAGGTCGTACAGATCGCCGATGATCGTCGTCATCGCGGTCTGGGAATCCTCGAGCTCCTGGCCGTAGGTCTTGATGTAGGGCGCCACGGCGCTGTACAGATCAGCGCCCTTCTTGAGATCGCCGTACACGTCCTTCGACAGCTCGGCGAGCTTGTCGATGGCCTGGCCCTGCATCTCGGCGCCGTTGTCGACGAGGCGCTCCAGCAGCGCGCTGGAGTGGTGCATGTCATCGGCGAGGTCGCTGATCTGCTGGCCGCGCGTCTTGATGTCGTCCGGTTCTCCGGTGACGACCTCGATGTAGTGGCCGTCGGGCGAGGTCCTGGGCATCATCCGGTACATGTTCACTTACCCCCGTTGTTCTCGGACTTCTTCGCGGCTTCGACGTCGAAGTCCTTGAACCCCTTGATCACGCCCTCGAGGTGCTCGGCCACCTTCTTGCAGTTGTCCATCAGCGTCTTGCGCTTGTCGTCCCAGCGCTCCTCGAAGTCGTCTGCGGCGTCCTGCAGGTCGTCCTCGCCATAGGGCCGTCCGACTGCCCCGGACAGGTCCCGACGCCGGCTGCCCGCAGCCTCGAACTCCTCGACGATGTTCTTCAGCTCGGTCTGCAACTCGTCCAGGTCGTCGTACTTGAGCTTGACCCCGTCACCCACGCTGTCCTCCGATCCACGTCGGGACTCCATGGCCCGACTGCACCACGGTACAAGACGCCGCATCATCCGGTCGATGGGGACAACTACCCATCCCGCCGACACGGAAGAGGGGCCGACCGGAAACCGGTCGACCCCTCAACACAAAGAAACTGCGGCTCAGTTGCCCGCGAGCTGCTGATCCAGATCCTGGA